>JAOTYE010000004.1 GCA_029862045.1 Gammaproteobacteria bacterium | reverse complement strand
ATACAATACCCCTGGGATGCATTGAAACATCCTTGAAAATTGCCGGTGCACCCAGATCCTCAAGCGTCAGAATCTCAGAGGGAATGATTCTGAAAACAGCTGCCGAACCGCGGTTTTGATTGTATGCGTTGACACGGAAACGGGCGAGCTTCGGAATTTCAAACGAAAAATCGGTCTCGAGAAACTCTTCATAGTCCTTGCGCTGCTTGTCATTCATGATGTCGTACACCATGCTATTGACGTCCTTATGGGTCAGCGCAGGCATGTTTACACGCTTGATGTCGCCATCGACACGAATCATTGGCGGCACGCCGCCCGAAAGGTGCAGGTCGGATGCGTTGTTCTTCACCGTGAACGACAATAGCTGGGCAACGTCGACGGCCATATTTCTCCCTCTGGATAATGTCCCGGACTTACCATAACCCGGCACGGAATGAAGCCTAGTATAGCGAAGCACTGGGAGCAAAACGTGATTAGAGTCACGGAAAACTTGCGAAAAATCCGAGATTTGCTGGCGAAAGCTGCTGTGGAAGCGGGGCGCGACCCGGACACCGTTCAATTACTCGCCGTCAGCAAGAAACAGCCCGTCTCCAGCGTCGTAGAGGCAGCCTCCGCCGGGCAGCGTGATTTCGGTGAAAATCAACTGCAAGAGGGGCTCGAAAAGATCGCCGCCGTGGCCGACGATGAACTTGTCTGGCACTTCATCGGCCATCTGCAGACCAACAAGACGCGACCCGTTGCCGAACACTTTCACTGGGTACATTCCGTGGATCGTCTCAAGACGGCTGCAAGACTCAGCCGGCAGCGGCCGGACGAACTCGGGGACCTGAATATTTGTCTTCAGGTCAACGTCGACCTGGAAGAAAGTAAGTCGGGTGTGTGTGTAGACGCCGTCGCCGAACTCGCCGGCCAGGTCGCGGAGCTGCCCCGCCTGAAGCTTCGTGGGCTGATGTGCCTGCCGGCTGTCCGACATGGTTTTGCAGCACAGCGAGAGCCGTTCGCGCGCTTGAGCCGCCTTGCGGATCAACTTCGTGCCAATGGAATTCCTACCGATACTCTGAGCATGGGCATGAGCGATGATTACCGCGCTGCGATTTTCGAAGGCGCTACAATAGTGCGGGTGGGTACAGCAATCTTTGGTCCAAGAATCGAGTCATGAGTACATACACAGTAGGATTTATCGGTGGCGGCAACATGGCCCGGGCGCTCGTCGGTGGTCTGATCTCGAGCGGTTATCGCCCCGAGAACATTCTGATCGCCGAGCCGAACCTGAAGCGACGCAGTGTCTTGACGACGGAACTCCCGGGCGTCCGTATCAGCGACAGCAACGACAACGTTGCCGATAGCGCCGAGTGTCTCGTGCTGGCCGTCAAACCGCAGCTGATGCGTGATGTCTGCATCGGCCTTGCCGAGACTGCGCAAGCCAGGAGGCCCTTGATCATCTCTGTTGCAGCAGGCACTCACAGTCGGGATATCGACGCCTGGCTTGGCGGCAAACTTGCGGTCGTACGCGTGATGCCGAATCAGCCCGCATTGTTGTTAGAGGGCACTTCAGGGCTCTTTGCCAATGAACTAACGAACAATGACCAGCGTGCCAGGGCGACCGAGATCATGGCGGCAGTCGGTAGCGTCGTACACGTGCCGGACGAAGACAGCATTGATGCAGTGACCGCGATATCGGGAACCGGTCCCGCCTACTTTTATTTGCTCATCGATATGTTGATTCAGTCGGCGGAAGACCTTGGCCTCGACCCGCAGGCGGCACACAAGCTGGTCATGGATACGGCGAAAGGCTCTGCCGCACTCGCAGCCGTCAGCGGCGAGACCATGGAGGCGATGATCGCGCACGTGCGCTCGCCGGGCGGGACGACTGCCGCCGCGTTTGAAATATTCGACGATGAAAAGGTCCGTGATATCTTTGCCAGAGCTTTTGCTGCCGCGAGAGACCGGGCCGTCGAACTGGCCGGGGACTCCAGCCAATGAGACCCGCGCTCATTTTCATCATTGGCACCATCGCGCAGTTGTACCTGCTCGTCATGTTGTTGCGATTCTGGTTGCCCTGGTTGCAAGCGGACTTCCGCAATCCGATAGCGCAGGGCATCCTGCGCCTGACCTCACCACTGATCATTCCTGTCAGGCGAGTCGTTCCGCCTATCGGCCGCCTCGATACTGCAACCATAATTGTCGCCTTCGGGCTGCAGTACCTGACTGTTCTCGTCATCCTCACAATCAGCGGAATCGCACCAGATATCCTGCCGATCGCTATAACCTCTTTGATTGACCTGGTTCTGTTGTCGCTAAGACTGTTCACGTTCGCAATCTTCATTCACATCATTCTGAGCTGGATTGCGCCGGGAACCTATAACCCGGCAACCGCCTTCATTGCGATGCTCGTCGAGCCGGTTATGAGACCATTTCGCAGCCTGATCCGGCCCATCGGCGGGCTGGACATCTCACCGATATTCGCGATCATCGCGTTACAGGCGGTCGCTATATACATCGTCACCCTACGGCCGTATCCGATTTGAGCGCCGGCGATGATTGTGCTGCCCGCTGGGATGGCGGCAATCTCGTTCTGCAAGTCAGAGTCCAGCCGCGGGCAAGTCGCAACGAAATCCTTGGCGTTAGCGATGCACAACTGCGGGTTCGGACGACGGCCCCGCCGGTGGACGGGAAGGCGAACAAGGCTGTAATCCGCTTGCTCGCAGATTATCTTCAGGTGCCACCGTCGCGTATCAGGCTGACCCACGGCACGACGCATCGCAACAAGCGGTTCATCATCGATGGTCCCGTTCGGATACCGCACGGCCTGCCTGTCGCGAGTCGAGCGTCAAATGGTTTATAGTGGATGTAACGGTAGGGGGCCAAGTATGATGATTATCAGGAAGACAATAATCGCCTTGTCATTGCTCGGACTTATATCCGCGTGCGGTGGGTCTGGCGAGTCAGCTGATGTACCTGAAGCACAACCCGCTGGAGCGACCAGCGCTGATATTGGTGATCATGTCGTACACTTTAGCGCCCAATCCACTGACCAGTTACCGCCCGAGGTAGCTCGTGCGTACAACATTGTGCGCAGCAAGAATCGTGCAATGCTGAACGTCTCAGTGCTTCGTGAGGCGGATAATTCGCCTGTCACTGCGAGTGTTACTGTGAAGACTGTCAATCTGACCGGTCAGCTCAAGAACATCACGATGCGGGAAATTAACGAGCAGGAAGCAATTTACTATATCGGTGAAGTTGCTATCGCCAATCGTGAGACGCTGATTTTCGATATCAGCGTGACGCCTGAAGGTGTCGATTCAGCGTCGGACGTGCGCTTCAAACGCCAATTCTTCACTGACTAGGTCCTCGCGGGTCTGATCGCCCTAAAAACCCTGCAAAAAAGGGCGCTCAGGCAGTTACGCGGCCGCCTGACATATGCTATCGTCGCGCTGCTTTTGTCGCGGGCTTTGCCCGTTTTTTTTGGGCGCGGGGTCAACCCGCTTACTGTTTTTTTAGGAGTCAGTTTTTCATGGCAACGAACACCAAGAAGCCACCCACCAAATCAGAAATCTATGCAAAGATCGTCGACGATACCGGATTGACGCGCAAAGACGTCGCCGCCGTCTTCGAGTCATTGAATGGCCAGATTAAGAAGAACCTCGGCGGTCGTGGCGGGCCGGGTATCTTCACAATCCCCGGTCTTCTGAAAATGCGAGTCGTCAAGAAGCCCGCAAGGAAAGCGCGTAAGGGAGTCAATCCTTTCACGGGCGAAGAGATGATGTTCAAGGCGAAGCCGGCATCCAAGGGCGTCAAAGCCTTGGCGCTCAAGGGCCTGAAGGACATGGTCTGAATCGGCAGCGCGAACCGAATAGAATAGCCGGGGCATGCCCCGGCTTTTTTTGCTCAGGCAGATACTGCCTCGACAAACTCCATCACCGCTATGCGCAGGTCATTGAGTCTGCCGTGAAAAAAATGCTCCGCGCCGGGCATTACGATTAGCTCCGGTCCTGGCTCGAGACTGTTGACCCAGGTGATTGTTTCCTCGACATCGACGAGTTCATCCTCATCACCTTGTATGACGAGCCAGGGGCAGCGCGGTTGCCCTTCGAGATGGCCGCCGAATCGGTAAACGGCCGGTGCTACGCTGATCAGACCGGCCACTTCGGTAGCGACAGCCGCTCGCACTGCGATTGCGGCCCCGAAAGAAAAACCGCCAAGCCATAACGGCGCCGTCGCGTGCCGCTCGCGCATCCAGTCGAGGGCCGCGAGTGCATCATCAAGCTCACCGACGCCGTCATCGTACTGACCCTCACTGCCCTCGGTGCCACGAAAATTGAATCGCAGGGTAACGAGGCCAGAGCGCACGAACGAACGCGCAAGCGTGTGCGCAACCTTATTGTGCATCGTGCCACCATGCTGCGGATGCGGGTGGCAGACGACCGCCGCGCCGAGCGTATGGCCATCAGCAGGCGCATCGAGGATCGCTTCCAGCCTGCCGGTGGGGCCTTGAAACCACAGAGTTCGAGAATGCGCCAATCTGTTCACAATTTACACGATAAGGCCGAACGCACGGAATTTTGAGATGATCTGCTCATTACGCGTACTATTACTATTGGCTTAAGTGGATGTTATTGCTGTAAAATTTCGGCATGAGTAAGCGCATCGATCTTGAAGCACGTTATTGTGCATCCAATTACCACCCTTTGCCCGTGGTTTTGACCCGTGCCGAAGGTGCCCATGTCTGGGATGAATCCGGCAAAAAATACCTCGACATGATGAGTGCCTATTCGGCCGTTAGTCACGGCCATGCGCACGAACGCCTGGTCAAGCTCGTACAGGAACAGGTCGAACGTCTCTGCGTCGTGTCTCGGGCCTACTACACCGACAAGCTCGGCCCGTTTCTGGAGAGGGCCTGCACGCTGACCGGCCAGGACATGGCATTGCCGATGAACACCGGCGCCGAAGCGGTCGAAACGGCCATTAAGGCGGCACGCAAATGGGCGTATACAGTAAAGGGCGTCGAGACTGACAAGGCCGAAATTATCGCCTGTCGCGGTAATTTTCACGGCCGCACCATCGCGATTGTGGCGATGTCGAGCGAGCCGCAATACCAGTTCGGGTTCGGCCCGTTTCCACCCGGCTTTTGTCTCGTCGAGTACGGTAATATCGATGCGCTCGAAGCGGCGATAAACGAGAACACGGCCGCATTTCTCGTCGAGCCGATTCAGGGCGAGGGCGGAATCGTCGTTCCGCCCGACGGCTACCTCAAGGCCGCGGAAGAACTCTGCCGCAAGCACAATGTGCTGCTGATCGCTGATGAGGTTCAGACCGGGCTCGGCCGCACCGGAAAATTTCTTGCGATCGAACATGAGGACGTTCACCCGGATGGCCTGATCCTCGGCAAAGCGCTCGGCGGTGGAATTCTACCGGTGTCGATGTTTCTCGCTCGGCGCGAACTCATGGCTGTCTTTACACCGGGCGATCATGGCAGCACCTTCGGTGGCAATCCGCTTGCGGCGGCCGTCGGACTCGAGGCGCTCAACATTCTCATCGAAGATGAACTACCGGCGAAGAGTGCGGCGATGGGCGAGTATCTGATGACTGCGCTTCGTGAGATCGATAGCCCTTTGATTCGTGAAGTCAGAGGACGTGGCCTGTTTATCGGTATCGAAATAGATTCGGCACTCAGTACGGCGCGTGCGATCGTTGAAGCGCTGATGGAGCGTGGCCTGCTCAGCAAGGAAACCCATGCGACGGTCGTACGACTCGCGCCGCCACTGATCATCAGCCAGGCCGAGATCGACTGGGCCATACTGCAAATTCGCGAAGTCATCGATGAATTCGATCGGCTTCGTCTGGCTTCGTAGGGACAGACGTCCATGCCCGAGATCACTGTTGTTCAGATCGCTTTCCTGGTCATCGCGCTGCTTGTCGGCACGATACTGGGTTGGGTCGCTCGCGGTAGCAGATCGAGCAGCGAAAAGAGTGCCATCAATGCGGGCTGGCAGGAGCAACTGGAGGCGCAGCGCAACGAGCACGAGCGCTTGCTGCAGCAGAACAAGAGCCTGATGGAACAAAACAGCCAATATCAGGCCTCCAACAATGACGCCAAGATGCGCGCCAGTGAGTTATCGGACGCGCTCAAGGAGACGTTCGAGCGGCGCGATGAACTGCAACGGCAGATTAAGGACATTCGCGCCAATCTCGAGGTCGCTGTCACGGAGCGCGATCAGTTACAGAGCGACATGAAAAGTCAGGCCTCGAAGGTGGACAGCACGTCTGCCGAGTTGCAGCAAAAGGACGAACGAATCGACAAACTCAACCGCGAGCTCGAAAACTGGCAAAACCGTCTGCCGCCGCTTATCGAGCGATTCCGCACGCGCAACGCCGAGGCTGAAGAATTCGAACAGGAGCTTGCCTCAGCTCGCGAGCAAATTGACGCGCTGGAGGACATGCTTGGATCCGAACAAACACGCGTGGAGCCAGTCGATCCGGACGCGCTCACCGATGGTATGGATGCGTCGAATGACCCAATCGACGAGTCGCGTAACGACGGTGAGGAACACGAATCCGAAGTTGCGGGCATGGCGGTTTTTGCGTCCGAAGCAGCCGACGATGACGATGACGAAGCGGCACAAAACGACAACGTCGGGTTCGGCGCAGCAAACGACAATCTCAAGATGATCAAAGGTATTGGCCCTGCGATCGAGAAGACGCTGAACGAGATGGGCATTTTTCGCTTCAATCAGATTGCCGAGATGAGTGAGTACGACATCGACCGCGTGGCCCACAGGCTCAAGGGATTTCGCAGCCGAATTTACCGTGAAGACTGGATCGGTCAAGCAAGGGACTTGCAGGATCAGAAGGTAAGCGGTGCGCAGTAGCTCGTGCATCGGCGCAGCATCCAGGGCCTGGTCACGTTCCTTTTGCTCGCATGCGGGGTGCTGCTGTCCGCCACGATCGATCACGGTACGGCGGATCGCGATGCGTCGCTAGCCCGACATTCACCGCTGGAACTTCCTGTATTTTCAGTCGCCTCAGGCCGGGGCCGCCTGCTGCTTGATGGCACGACCGCATCGGCCGCGCACGAACTCGGGCTGTTACAGCTTGCTGCCGATCAATTCGGCGGCATTGAGACGCAGACGACGTTCAGACCCGGCGTGCTCGTGTCAGACAACTGGGTAGCGACCAGTACCCGACTCCTTTATGTCCTGGCCGCTGCCGAATCAGCCCGGGCCGTAATGCGAGACCACTCAATCGAAATTCGCGGCGTCACGACGAACGCCGAAACATTTGCCGCCCGGGTCGAGTTCCTGCGCGAAGAGCTGGTCACTGATACCGAGGTTTCTACGGACGTCATGACGATCAAGTCTGCAGCATCACCCGATGCGCTGTGCGAGCGTGCCTTTTCGCAACTGACCATCGAACCTGTTTCTTTCAAGACGTCGAGTTCCGAGATTCGCACAGCATCGTACGGCACCCTCGACAGAATTATTGACTTCGCTTACGACTGTCAGCGAGCGACGATTGCTGTTACAGGACACACTGACGCATCCGGAGACGAGTTCTGGAATCGGCGCTTGAGTCGCGCACGCGCGCAGGCAGTTGCCGATTACATCGCGCAAGGTGGCATCCCTCCGCAGCGGCTGCTTGTCACGGGTCTCGGTTCGTTGCAACCGATCGCCGACAACACGACGGCGCGCGGCCGTCGCTTTAACCGCCGTATCGAATTCGAGTTGCGATAGTCCTCAGCGAGCGTCGCTCGGACCTTCCAGCCCGAATAACTCGACTTCGAATACAAGCGTGGCACCTGGTGGAATTACGTTTCCCGCGCCGCGATCGCCATAGCCCATTTCGGGCGCCAGCGTCAGCTCGCGTTTTTCGCCGATCAGCATACCGGCAACGCCCTGATCCCAACCCTTGATAACCTGCCCCTCACCCAGCCTGAAGTGGAACCTCTCTCCCCGATCAACCGAGCTGTCAAACTTGTCGCCTCGATTGTCTTCTGCCTGGTCGTCGTACAGCCAGCCTGTGTAATGAACCTCGACGTAGTCGCCCGCCTCGGCGGCCCGACCATGGCCATTCTTGAGAATCATGCCGCTCAATCCTGGTGCGATCTCGACGACCTCACCTGCAACTGCTTCTTCCTGGGTCACTGTCTGCTCCTCCGCGGCTTCGCTTGTCTCTGCTTCACCACCCTGCTGATTGCAGGCAGTCATGCCGCTAGCGAAAATAAGTAAGACGATTGTATGGCTGATTTTCATGGTGTGCTGCCTTTAGATTGCTTTGAGAGTATGTTCAATCCGAGCCTTCAAAATCCAGCGAGGCTGAGTTGATGCAATATCGAAGTCCCGTGGGTTGCGGGCCGTCTTCGAAAACGTGACCTAAATGCGCGCCGCAGGCACTGCATACGACCTCTTCGCGGACCATGCCGTGGCTCGAATCGACAATCGTGCGCACCGCATCGCCCGCAAGCGGCAGCCAGAAACTCGGCCAGCCCGATCCCGAATCGTACTTGTTGGTCGAAGCAAACAACGCCGCGTCACAGCAAACGCATCGATACGTGCCATCCTGCTTGTGATCGACGTACTCGCCTGTAAAAGCGCGCTCCGTGCCCTTCTTTTGCGTCACTTCGTATTGTTCGTCGGTCAGCTTTTGCTTGAGGTCACTGTCCTGGGAGTTTGTGTCATTCATGGCCAATCGCGCCCTGATGTTGGCTGTGTGGAAAGGTGTTTTATCCCGAGCTTGCATCCGAATCAAGCTCCAGTAACAGCGAGTTCATGCGCCTGACGTAGTCGGCGGGATTATCGAGCTGTGAGCCCTCGGCTAACAACGCGTGATCGAGCACAATATTCGCGAGTGCGTCGAAGCGGTCATCATCCGTTTCAGCCGAGAGCCTGTCGACGAGCGGATGCCCGACATTGATCTCGAGAATCGGCTTCGAATCGGGCAGCGCCTGACCGCTTGCCTCGAGCATGCGTCGCAGCTGCGGATTGAGCTCGCTTTCACCGGCAACAACGCAGGCGGGCGACGAGACGAGGCGTTTGCTGACGTGCACTGCCTCGACGCGCTCCTTGAGCACTTTCTTGACCTTTTTGAGCAGCGGTTTGTGTTCGCCATCCATGATGTCCTGAGTCATCTGACCCTCGCCTGCAGGCAAGTCCAGGCCTTCACGAGCGACGTCGGCGAATGACTTGCCCTCGTACGGGGGCAGGCCGTCGACAAGCCATGGGTCGATTCGATCGGTCAGCAGCAATACCTCGATGCCCCTTTCGGCGAGACTCTCGATATGCGGGCTCGCCACGGCCGTCGCATGATTCTCGGCGAGAATGTAATAGATCTTGTCCTGATCCTTGCCCGCGCGACTGACATAGTCATCCAGGGACTGATCCTGCTCAGTATCGCCATTGTGCGTCGTCGCGAAGCGCAGCAGTTTTGCCAGCTTGTCTTTGTTCGCCTGGTCCTCGACAAAGCCCTCTTTGAGGACCTGGCCGAATTCGACCCAGAACTTGCTAAAGTCATCCGGCGTATTGGCAGCCATCTTGCTGAGCATATCGAGGACGCGACGCGTCAGCGCGCCGCGCATCGCAGTCAGCTCGGGATTCTGTTGCAGTAACTCTCGCGATATATTGAGCGGCAGATCCGAAGAATCGACGACACCTTTGACAAAGCGCAGATAAAGCGGCAGAAATTGCTCCGCCTCGTCCATGATAAAGACGCGCTGCACATACAGCTTCAGGCCACGCGGCGCTTCGCGATTCCACAGGTCGAACGGCGCGTTGGCTGGAATATACAACAAGCTCGTGTATTCCCGTTTGCCTTCGACGCGATTGTGGCTCCATGTCAGGGGGTCGGCGAAATCGTGTGACAGATGCTTGTAAAACTCCTTGTACTCATCATCCGGTATATCTGAGCGTGAGCGTGTCCACAGGGCCGTCGCAGCATTGACGATTTTCGGTTCCTTCTCGTCTTCTGCCGTGCCCGCGAGCATGACCGGGAACGCGATATGGTCCGAGTATTTGCGTATCAGGCTCTCGATGCGGAACAGTTCCGCAAAATCGGACTCTGTATCCTTGAGGTGCAGGGTAACGGCCGTGCCACGCGCGCTGCGCTCGATGTTCTCGATCGTGAATTCACCCTCACCATCTGACTCCCAACGCACGCCTTCGTCGACTGTAAGACCCGCGCGGCGAGTTTCAACGACGACTTTGTCAGCGACGATGAATGCCGAGTAGAAACCAACGCCGAACTGGCCAATCAGTTGCGCATCTTGCTGCTGATCACCCGTCATCTGCTGCAGGAACTCGGCTGTGCCGGAACGTGCAATCGTGCCGAGATGCTCGACCAGCTCATCGCGCGACATACCAATTCCGTTGTCGATGACCGTGATCGTGTTCTGGTCTTTGTCCGATTCGATCCGAATCGTCAGATCGGGGTCTTCGCTGACAAGATCCGGCGCCGCGAGCGCTTCAAAGCGCAGTTTGTCGGCCGCGTCCGAGGCGTTGGAAATCAGCTCCCGCAGGAAGATTTCCTTGTTGCTGTACAAGGAGTGAATCATCAGCTTCAAGAGCTGACGTACTTCGGTCTGAAAGCCGAGTGTCTCCCGGCCCGTTGCGGTACTCACGCATCAATCTCCCACATGTCGATTCCATGCTGCGGTCCGATCGAAATCGGCCGCATCCGGTCAGACACGATAGGGGCTTATCAGGCTATTTCAAGTCGCGGCGAGGTAACCGAGCGATAGAGCAATGCTACGAACAGCAGAATGGCCGTCGCGAGTGCGATTGGCGGGTGGATCAATGCCAGAAATATGCCACCGACCTGAACGGCCACAGCGACACAGGTAAAGAGCAGGGAGTAGAAGGCTTTGCGGATCCGCTCGCTGACGAGACCGACCATTGAGATCAGGTCATCGAGGTCATCAAGCAGTTGAATCAGCCGTTCCATGGATGCGATTCAGCGGATAACGGACAATTTTGGTCCGGCACTCTTCGTCTCACTCGAACCGGCATCCGCATCATCAAGAGCAGCATCGTTCGACTGTTTCGCATGAGCTATTGCCCGATGAAACAGTTCCCAGCGTTGTCGCGCGGATTCATCCTTGAGCGACACCAGTGGAGATTCAGCTTCCGTGCTTTTGTTTGACATACTGTATTGATCGCTAATGTAAGCTCTTGAGGTTAACTATAGATAGCCAGTCGTGATGCCTCCGTGAGGCAGATCACAGCTTGATTTAGAAGTTGTCGAATCGCCGCTCGAATTACAAGAAATCAGACGTAGTACCGTTCCAAAACGATGCTCAGGTAAGCTTCGAAAGGTGGTCACATTCACAAAGTGATGACGATCACACTACAGCGCCCAGAAACAAAAAAACGCCGACATTTTGTCGGCGTTTTTGCTACATAATATTGTAACTGTTCAGGACTACTCGGTGTCGTCCCCGGAGTCGGGTTGCCAGTTGCGCTTCACTTGCTCCGACCAGTTGCGATAGCCCTTCCACGTATAGAGTGCCGGATCGATCCCAACGCGTCGCCCTCGTGGCGCAGGCGCTTTGGAAATCCACTGACGATACTGTTGCCACCCATCCGCGTCGTTGGCGGCTGGTTCTCTTGGCGGAACGGATTTTTCTGAATCGGCGCTCGGCGACTCGGCATCCGTGCTGTAGTCGTTCACCCACTTGAGGTGTTTGCTATCCGGCATGATTATGCTCAGTGATTCCTTTGTACAAATGCTAAGTGTCCGGTAGCACAAATCACAGGAACTGCATCACAGTGCCGATCAGCATTTTTATGCTATTTTTCAATAGCTTATAAGGCGCTTTTACTTAATCAGGCGCGCCAGTGGGAGATCGATCGGCGTGATTTGACAATAAGCAGCCCTGGGTGAGTGGCGCTTGATCTGCCGCTATCCGCTCACGCGGTAACACGGCGCATAGTTATTGCCCGAGATTTTCATGCGTTTTTGTGTAACGAATGCCGCAAGCAGATCGTCGAGCAGACTCATGATGTTCGCCGACGCATTGATTTCGAATGGGCCGTGCTGCTCGATCGATGCCGCAGTATCTTCACGGACATTTCCGGAGACGATTCCCGAAAATGCGCGGCGCAGATTCGCCGCCAACTCGTGCGTCGGCAAATCCTCGTCAATATCGAGCGAACTCATCGCCTCATGGGTGGCACGGAACGGACGCTGGAATTCCGCATCGATCGCCAGACGCCAGTTGAAATAGTATGCATCTCCGTGCTGTGTCCGAAAATCCTGAACGTCGTCGAGTCCGGTTAGAATCGCGCGGGCCACCGCCCGTGGATCATCGATAATGATCGAGTATCGCTGTCGCGCTTCCTTACCAAGCGTTGCCCCCACGAACGCATCAATCTGCCTGAAATAGGGTTCTGCTGACGCGGGGCCCGTCATAATCATCGGCAATGGCTGACTCTGGTTGCTGGGATGCAAAAGGACACCGAGCAAGTAGAGAATCTCTTCGGCCGTACCTACCCCGCCAGGAAAAACGACAATGCCATGGCCGACACGAACAAACGCCTCGAGGCGCTTTTCCATATCGGGCATGATCACGAGCGAATTGACGATCGGGTTTGGCGACTCTGCCGCGATGATTCCGGGCTCCGTAATGCCAACGTAGCGGCCATCGCGAATTCGTTGTTTAGCATGGCCGATCGTCGCGCCCTTCATCGGACCTTTCATCGCACCGGGACCGCAGCCTGTACAGACATTAAGGCCGCGCAAACCAAGCTCATAGCCAACCAGTTTCGTGTAGTCGTATTCGGTCCGGCTGATCGCGTGGCCGCCCCAGCAGACGACGAGGTTGACGTTGGCGGGTAGCCTTAGCAGTCCCGCATTGCGCACAATATGAAACACCGCTTCGGTAATACCACCGCCCGACTCGAGATCGAATCGGCCGCTGTCTATGACCTCGTTGCGCGTATAGACAATGTCTCGCAGCACGGCGAACAACAGCTCGCGAGTGCCGCGAATCATCTTGCCGTCAACAAAAGCATCGCCTGGCGCATACTGCAGCGACATCTTGAGTCCGCGGTCCTGCTGGATAAATCCGAGGCTGAAGTCTTTGTAGCGCTCGAGCATTTCTCTCGCATCGTCGATCTGACCGCCCGAGTTCAGGACTGCGAGCATGCAGCGACGCAATAGCGTGTAAAGACCGCCCTCGCCGCTGGAGCGAAGCTGGTCGACTTCAAGCTGGGACAGAACTTCGAGGCTGCCTTCCGGCCGCACCTCGGCATCAACGGTCTCTGAAATGGCCAAGTGACGCTCGGTCAGGGCCGAATTTCGATGGGTGTGTTGTCGTCCGTCATGAGCCAGATATCGATCATGTCGGAATTCGACACAGCGATGCAGCCGTTGGTCCAATCCTGAGTCCGGTAATACGCTTCAGATCTGCTTGGCTCGTTTGGCTGACCGTGGATCATGATCGCGCCGCCGGGATCAACACCTTGCGCCCTGGCTTCGCGAACGTCGTGACTGTTTGGATACGACACATGTATCGACAGAAAGAACTCGCTGTTCGGGTTGCGCGTGTCCAGAAGATAGCGCCCTTCAGGTGTCTTAAAATCACCCTCCTGTTGCTTGTCGCCGGTCGGCCGCATCCCCAACGCGATGGTGAACGTCCGAAATGGCCTGCCATCCATTATCAGATGCAGTTTTCGGTCGGCCTTCTCGACCACGACCCGATCCACCACAGGAAATCCGCCTGCGTGCAGCGCTCCCTGCCATAACAGCAGAACTGAGGAAATCGTCAGAATCAGATATCGCATTCCCGGAGACTAGCAAACCTCTGGCCATTGGAAAATGGCACTGATCACACGTTTTTGCCTGCGATCCAGCCTATTGCGAAGCCGATTCCGCCCGCGACCAGCGTATAGACCGGCAAAAACCGAAACAGCTGGCCGGGATTCCCTGCATCTGCAAACAGATCATTAAGGTTCACCGCATACGCATAATGCAGATAGACCGAAAGGCCGAGAGCCGGGACGGCGAAGCCAAGCGTTCCTAATGGCAGCCGCCAACCTGACCCAGTCCACTTACCTGCGCCGCGTTGCAACGTTAATGCCGCCAACGCGAGTATCACGACCGGCGGCACAAGATTGCGCAGCACATACGGGCCGCCATCCTGCACATCATTGATCCACGCTCCGGCGGCAGCGACGAGCAGCGCGAGCGGCAGCATGCGTACGAGCATTAACCTTGCCATTAGATAGTCAGGTATTTTCGCCGCTTGCGAGGACCGGGAACCGAACAGTTGTACCCCGCCTGACATTGTGCAGATCGAGTTCCGGGTTGTACTGGCGGAATAACCACACTGGCACATCGTATTCGCGTAGCGCGAGAATCCAGATGGACTCGCCCCGTGCAATCACATGTTCGGTTACGCCCGTAATGATATTCTCGCGGAAGAACCCGTCCTGCTGCGCGCGGTGGTATGCGATGCGGCGATCCTCGAACGTCTTCGCATCCACTGTACCGAGATCCAGCCGAATCCGCTTCCCGACCTCGACCGGCGTGCGGAATGCCAGGCCGTTAAGATCGCGAAGTCGTTGCGTACGAATGCCTAGCCAGTCCGCGTAGTGGCCCAGCGTCTCAAGCGGATGCACCTCGATGGTCTCGTCAGCTGCAACGTTGTAGTCGCTTGGGTCTGACAGCAACGTCGTCTGAATCGTGCCAAGCAGGCTTGCGGCGAGATCGCCCGACATCGCCGCGGGCGTCTGTTCCGCAACGACAACTGCTTCCTCCACCGCTGGCGCATCAGCGCTGGCAACGACGGGCGCGGCAACTGCAGCGGCCTGAATCGGCGCAGTGATCGTTGCGGCTGGCGCCGGCCCGGCGGCGGGCAGGCGCAGTCGCTGTCCGGCTCGAATGCGATGCGAACTACCGAGGTTGTTCAATGCGACCAGCGTCGACACGCGCGTGTTATACGCCTCTGCGATTTGCGACAAGGTATCGCCACGGGCAATCGTGTGGAACATGTCCGGCAATTGTGACGACTGCCATTTATCCGCCGGAATGCCGGACACCAGGCTGCCAATGGATGCGTCGAGCAGACTGGAAGGCAGGCGAATGCCAAAGCCTTTGGGTAGATGCTTGCTGCCTTGCCAGACCGTTGCTTGCAGTGCGGGGTTGTGTGCGGCGAGTTGCGCAGGTGTTACGCCTAGCGCAGCGGTCAGGTCGCCAACCGGTATGTAGGCCTGCAAGTTGACTTGCGCGAAATCGGTGGGACCATCGATCCGAATACCCGGGAAATGCTGCTTCGCGTTTTGATCCACCTGTTTCGCGGCGAGAAACGCGACGTAGAAATTTCTTGACGCGAAGCCGAACGTCCTGCCCTTATATTTCCTGAGGATGTCAGCGTAAGCATTGTCACCGAACTGACGCATTGCACGACGCACGCCTGCAAGACCATGGTTGTAGGCCGTTATTGCCATCGGCCAGTTACCCGTTATCGAGTAGTTGTACGCAAGCAGCTTCCCGGCGGCACGCGTTGCCGCAAACGGATCATTGCGTTCGTCGATAACATGATCGATGCGCATGAAGCGTCGGCCTGTGCTGCGTGTGAACTGCCAGATTCCCGATGCTCCGACATGTGAACGTGCGTCAGGGTTGTAGGAAGATTCCACATGCGGCAGCGCGGCCAGTTCGATCGGCACAGCGAGATCACGAAACTCTTTCTCAATAAAGTCACGCCAGCGCCCGGCGCGGATCAGGCCCTGGCGAAACCGGTCCTTGAGTCCTTGCTGGTAGCGAATCCGTTTGCTGGCAGCAGCAAGTGTCTCGTTGCTGACACCGGGTGGCCATAACGCAAGTACTCGCGCTTCCTCGGCACCCAGGTTGTCGCGCTTGCCGCTTGCGAGGCTTTTGAGAATCGCCTGCAGCTGCTCGCGGCGTTTCGCGACACGGCGCTGTCGCTCGCGCCGCCCCATCTTGGCCGGCAGGTCGACACGCTCATAGACAACCGCGAGATTTCGATTGTCGTGCAACACCCCCTGATCGGTCGTATAGCGCGTGAAAATACTCACCCAGAAGTCGACATCACGCTGCAATTCAGCCGGCACGGGGAACGTGTCGTCAGCCTGTGCCACGGGCAGCACAAACAGTAACAAAAGCAACCAAATTGGACTTTTTCTTGTCATTTGGATCATTTCAAGTTTCAATCGTAAATTCTTGATTAGTTCACAGAAAAATGCAGGTATTTAGTCTATCTTTGGCCATGTTCCCGACTCGCGTATTCACCATAATATTACTCGCGCTCGCCAGCCCTTTGCTCGCCGGTGAGGTTGCGGTCGATCCGGGCGATAACGGCGCCGACATCCTCGAAGATACGACCGAAGATGCCGACTCGCGTTCCAGCGAAGTTGCGGCGGCAGTAGAGAACCTGCTTGACCCGGACATTACCACTGAGCCCGTCATACCGCTCGCCGATGCTGTAAACGCGGCAGCAGGACTCGCAGAACCGATTGCAGTACTGGGCACCGAGGTTATGCCAGGTACCGCACGGCGCTTGTCCTGGTCCGCGACCGAGCTGTTTGAGGGTGTACCGGTTTCGACGCCCGTCCTCGTGGTCAACGGCGCATTACCCGGGCCGACGCTCTGCCTGACGGCGGCCGTGCACGGCGACGAATTGAACGGCATCGAGATGGTCCGTCGTGTCATGCATGACCTTGCACCGTCGAAAGTCTCCGGCGCGATCATCGGCATACCCATTGTCAATGTACAGGGTTTCCGGCGCGGATCCCGGTATCTCCCTGACCGTCGCGACCTGAATCGGTATTTTCCAGGCAACCCGAATGGCAGCGCGGCTGCCCGGATTGCTTACTCGTTCTTCACGAATGTCGTCGCACAGTGTGATGCGCTCATCGATTTGCACACGGGTTCGTTCGAGCGGGCCAACCTGCCGCAAATTCGTGCGGACCTGCGTAACCCCGATGTCGTGACCTTGACGCAGGGGTTCGGCTCGATGGTCATTCTTCACAGCACTCCGGCGATCGGGACACTGCGGTATGCGGCAACGCGCGCTGGTATCCCGGCCGTCACGCTTGAAGCAGGCGGTCCGTCACAACTCGAACTCAATGAGGTGAAGCTCGGCGTCAAAGGTATCGAAACACTTGTGAATACTCTGGGCATGATTAAGCAGAGACGCCTGTGGGGCGAACCAGAACCAGTCTACTACCGCTCGTCATGGGTACGCGCCGACAACGGCGGCATTCTGCTTGCCGATGTGAGTCTCGGCAGTACCGTACGCAAAGGCGACCTGCTCGGGACGATCACCGATCCAATGAACAACGCGAGAACCGAGCTGCGATCTCCATACTCGGGCCGTATTATCGGCATGGCACGCAATCAAGTTGTAATGCCGGGGTTTGCCGCGTTTCACGTCGGTATTCAAACTGCCGAAGCGCCCGTCGATGATTCTGGCGACGCTGCTGCAGTCGGGAAAACAAGTGACAGCGACGATTACGTAGACGGAATGTCCGAGTAACTCAGGCAAATCGAAACGACAAAATCGCTGGACTCGGCCCGTTGCTGTTCATAAGCTGCAGCGGCGATGGTCGCAAATCGAAAACCCCTGCACCGTTATACCGCTCCGTCGACCTGGCCAACCTGGCTCGGGCTCGGCCTGCTGCGTATGGTTTGCTGGTTGCCACATCCACTGGCACTCGCCATTGGTCGTGGCCTCGGTCGTCTCGCTCACCTAGCTGGTGGTGAGCGCCTCGCAATCGTCCGTCGCAATATTCACTTGTGCTTTCCCGATTTGACGGCTGAGCAACGTGACGATCTGGCGCGGCGGCACTTTGCAGCGCTGGGCATATCGGTCATCGAGATGGGCCTCGGCCGCTGGGCATCTGACGAACGGCTGCTCGCACTGACGACGATTGAGGGAGTGGACCACGTGTTACACGCTGTCAACAGCGGCAAAGGCGTGATCCTCCTGAGCGCACACTTCACGACGCTTGAGGTCAGCGGTCGGGTCCTAAGCCTCAACATTCCACCCTTTGACGCCGTGTACCGCAAAAGCCGCAGTGTATTCGCGACCGAAGTGCTGCGTACGGGACGTGAGCGCTCAGCTGCGCGGACGATCGAAAAACGGGATATCAAGTCAATGGTACGAACCCTTCGCGCGGGCGGAATAGTCTGGTACGCCCCCGATCAAAGCTACAATCGCAAAGGAGCCGAGGTCATACCGTTTTTCGGCGTTCCTTCGATGCACACGACCGCCACGTCGACGCTCGCACGCCTCGGCAAGGCCGTCACGATTCCGTACTTCCCTGAGCGCACAGCCGATGGTCGCTACCACCTGACAATCCTGCCGCCTCTTGAGGACTTCCCGGGCGATGACTTGATCGAAGATACGAATAAGTATGTTCGCGTGCTCGAGGAGCAGGTGCGACGGTGTCCTGAGCAGTATCTCTGGGTGCATCGCAAGTTCAAAGACCTGCCCGACTCGTATCCCGACTACTACGCAGACCTCGATGCCTTGAAGTAGCCTTCAAGAAATTGCTCCCAGTTTTCTGGCCGAAAATGAATTCTCGGATCGAGCGTGACGACTTTCTGCAGCGACCGATGCAATCTGCTCAGTGTCTTTTGTTGCCAGGGCCCGGGCGGTAATAACCTCCCAAGATCAAAATCGAGCATCCACAGATCGCCGTTATCGTCGATCTGCAGGTTATACGCGTTCATGTCAGCATGGTAGACACCGTTCGCGTGAAACCTCTGCACGGCCCTGCCCAGCGATTCCCAAAAATCTGCGTGTAGCGCCTCGACCGCCATTCGCCCGGATAACGGCATGACGTCCGGTATGCGAACGGTAATGATGTCCGCCGTATAAAAAACACCATGTCGCCGGTAACGTGCTGCTGCCGGTCGCGGCACGCGCAGTCCCTTATCGGCCATTTTCGCCAGCATGCGCCACTCCGTAAATGCCCGGGTATTGTCTTCGCCTGTCCACAAATACGAATCGCGAACGAGCTTGCCGATCAGCCCGCCGCGAATGAAGTGCCGCAATACAAACTGCCGTGGCACATTGCCGACGTACATCGTGCGGCCACGGCCGGATGACCTGAGCGCGCCGGTTACCGGCTCGGCGTGCAACCAGCCGCCGGGGCTGAAGCGATCCTCGCTCATCTCGCTGATCACCTGTCTGTCGTACAGGATAGCGCCACTCGCGGTTCGTTCGACGGCCTCAGTCAAGCGCTGTGTCCCGTCGTTCTGCCGGACCGCGAAACTTCCATCATTTTACGCATATTTATAGACAAATCGCTACGCTTTTCTGGATTTTAAAGGACTTTCGCTGGTTTTTGCTACGAGATTTTAGTCCATTCTCGGACTCTTCAAACCAATCGATAATGTGGCCACATTTTCCGACTATCGCCACTTTTATCTTCATTTAGACCAATTATCGCTGCTATTTCGTGATTTTATTACGACTGCTGCCGAATTCCAGATGCCCTGGTACGCCAAACGACATCGAACTACCACGGTCGATCCTGTCTATTTCTGAAAAGTTACAGGATAATCGGCACTTTTCATTCATTTTATGAGCATTTTGTCGTTTTTTACGGGTTTTACGCAACACCATTATGCACGATAGCCAATATTAGATAAACAAGAAGATCGGTACCGTTAGAGACTTTTAGAACCAAATAAAGCGAGGATAGGATTATTTAGACCTCAATCGATGCCAAGCTGATAGTGAGCACCGCAATACGGGCACTTCGCCTCGCCGGTCTCCTCAATGGGCAGGAAAACCTTCGGGTGTGAATTCCACAAATACATGCCTGGCATTGGACACGACAGTGGCAGATCACGTTCGCACACCTGATAGCGATGCTGTGAATTTGCCGGAATAAGGTCCTCGTCAACGGTGCCTGCTTTACGTGCCACGAATTGTCCTGATCGTATTTGCGAGATTGCGAATTATAGGCCTTGCAAATTATAAACCCAGGGCTGCGTAACGGCTATGACGCGTTGGCAGCAAATGTCTGCTGCCACATCTCTGTGACGTAGGCTCGTTCTGCCTCGAAATCACGTCCCGACACCAGTGGTCTTCTGTCGTCGAGTATCAAATGGTGCAGGCGCAGGCGGTATGTCTTGTAAACATCTTGCAGTCGCGATGATGTTTCGTCATCAATGCAACCGGCGCTCTCCAACGTTTCAAGTTGCCGAATATTGTCTGAGTAATAAAATACCGCCGGGTGCTGGTCGGCGTTAGCGAGGACCAGGTATTGCACAATGAACTCAATATCGCCGATGCCGCCAACGCCCTGTTTCAGATCAAACTGCTCTGCGTCACTCTTGTCCAACTTCGCCCGCATGCGCTGGCGCATGCCGGTTACGTCCTCGCGCAGTTTGTCGCGGCGCACACGTCCGGACAAGGTATCGGCACGAATACGTTGAAACTCGGCTGCAATTGCCTTGCTGCCCGCAACCGGGCGAGCTCGCAGCAATGCCTGGTGCTCCCAGGTCCAGGCGTTTTCCTCCTGATACCTCTCAAAGGCCTCCACACTGCTGACGAGCAAGCCGGACTGACCGTCGGGACGCAAGCGCATGTCAACTTCATAGAGCATGCCCGAGCCTGTTTGTGTCGTCAGAAAATGCACGAGACGCCGCACGAGGCGCGTAAAGAATGTTGCGTTCTCGAGTGGTTTTTCACCGTTGGTCCGTTGCTCCGTTCCCTGCGAGTCATGCAAGTAAACGAGATCCAGATCCGAACCATAGGACAACTCGAGACCACCGAGTTTGCCATAGGCGATGATTGCGAAGCCGACATCCCGTTTCTCACCACCGACGACATACTGCGGCACACCATGCCGAGCGACCATGTCCTGCCAGGCGACGTGCAGCGCATGATTCAGAACGGTCTCCGCGAGTTCGGTCAAGCTGTCACTAACCTTCATGATCGGCAGGTTGCCGCTAAAGTCGGCGACCGCAATCCGAAACAGACTCGCGCGCTGGAACTGGCCGAGTAGCGCCATCTGCGCCTCGCTGTCGTCGTCCTGGCAGTAGGCGAGGCGCTCACGCAACTCGGTCTCGACGTCCTCGCGTGACACCTGCGCCGTGAATATTCGTGGATCGAGCAGTTCATCGAGCAACACCGGGTACCTGGCTATTTGCTCAGCGATAGTGACACTGCGCTCACACAGGCCGACGAGCCTCGCCATCACCTGGCTGTTTTCGTTCAAGAGCGCGAGATAAGCACTGCGCCGCAATATCTTCTCGACCACGGCGAGTATGCGGATCAGCGCTGTTACCGGCCGCTTGCTCTCTTTGATCAGAAGCAGCAAATCGGGCATGAACTGTTGCAGGCGTCGCCGCGCCGTCGAGTCGATCTGCCGCGTACCGGGCGCTTTGGCAAAACTGGCGAGCTGTTCAGCAATCTTTCCCGGATGCGTAAAATCCTGCTCCTCGAGCAGACTGGCCCACTCTGTCACTGCGCCACCCTGCTCCCACAGCGCCGCGATGTCCCGCTTTAGCTGATTCCCGGACGGGTCGTCCGCGCGGAAGGTAATCGCCTCGAACTGTCGCGTAACGTTGCTTCGATGTGCGTCCAGATCTGCAAGCAAGGCGGTCCATGACGAAAACTGCATCGCCAGGCACAGTCGCGCGCGATCGATCTTGTCCGTTGCCAGCTCGTGGGTCTGCTGGTCGCGCAGCGCCTGAATGAAGTTCTCCAGACGACGCAGGAATACGTACGCTTCGCGCAGTTCGTCGGCATCTGTCTGGCTCAATCCGTGGCGGCCGACCAGCCGGGGCAACACTCGCAGCAGTCCACGCTCCTGCAATTCGGGCCGGCTCCCGCCGCGTGCGAGTTGCAGCGATTGCACAATGAACTCGATCTCCCGAATGCCGCCCGGGCCCAACTTGATGTTGTCCGCCATTTCACGCTGCTTTACCTCGGTAGCGATGAGTCCCTGCATCTCCCGCAGCGACTCGAAAACACCGAAGTCGAGATAGCGCCGGTAGACGAACGGCGAAACGAGGTTCTTGTACAACTCGTCGCAAACGCCCTGTCGCGGTTGCGGCCCGACGATGCGCGCTTTCACATAGGCATATCGTTCCCAGCCACGACCGTGCTGCAGCAGATAAGACTCCAGCGCTGCAAAGCTGACAACCGGCGGCCCGCTGTCGCCGAAGGGCCGCAAGCGCGTGTCGATACGGAACGCGAAACCGTCGGCCGTAACCTCGTCGAGCAATGCGACGATATGTCGTGACAGGCGCGTGAAGTACTCCTGCGCACTCAGGGACTTCCCACCGTCGCTCTCTGCACCGGTTGGAAAGAGAAAAATCAGATCGATATCCGATGAAAAATTGAGCTCGCTACCTCCCAGTTTGCCCATACCGAGAATGACGATGGATACAGGTTCGCCATCCTCACCACGTACAACGCCGTACCGATTACGTAACAGGCGCTCGGCAAATCCGACTGCGGCGTCGAGCAGCCGGTCAGCGAGATCCGAAAGCGACGACAGGGTTTCATCGAGTGTCGCGATTCCCCTGACTTCTCGCCACAGAACCTGCAGCATGAAACGGTGACGAAACCGCCGCAGCTTTTCCTTTACAGCGTCGATGTCCTGTTCACTTTGTTTGATCTGTTCCACGAAGCGCTGCAACGAAGCAATGTCGGGAACGTCGTCGATCGAGCCCTGTGATTCGACAAACCACCGCCACTCTCGCAGCAGCGTGCCAGCCGCGAAATCGCTGCAGGCCACAAGTTTCGCGAGCGGTCCGATAGCGTCGTCAACAAGCCCTTTGCCCTGCCGTTCTGCGCCTAGCCGCTCGAACCATCGCATCGAGATATCTCGCAGCTCAGCCGGCAATACGCCGATGGCGGCCGCAATCTTCTTATTTTGCGAGACTTCCATAGCGCCGAGTCTATCAGCCCGGTCGCGCAATGCAGACCGCCGCGCGGTAAACTGGCAATCGCCAGATAGGCCTTGCAGACCATGTCGAAACACTTGCTCGTCGTATTTCACACGCAGTCCGGCACGACATCGAAGATGGCCGATGCCGTCATTCACGGCGCATCGAGTCCTGATGTCGACGGCGTTGAGGTGCGTGCAAAATCAGCACTTGAGGCAGAGGCTGGCGACCTGCTGTGGGCCGACGCCTTCATCCTCGGCAGTCCCGAGAACTTCGGTTACATGAGTGGAGCCATGAAGTATTTTCTAGATCGCGTCTATTACGAGTGCGTCGACAAAATCAACGGTCGGCCATTCGCGTTATTCGTGCGTGCCGGCAATGATGGCAGTGGTGCGATCAGTAGTATGCGGCGGATACTGAAGGGCCTCGCGGTAAGAGAGGTGCAGAAACCGGTTTTGATTGCGGGCGTTTTCGACGAATCGCGATTAACTGAGTGTGAAGAACTCGGGCTAACGATGGCTGCCGGACTTGAAGCCGGGGTGTTCTAGGCGGTTGACTTCTTCGCCCCGTCCGACAAGGTTTGCAGTGCCTCCACAAGCGGAATTGGCTTGCCCACCGCATGCCCCTGAGCGTAGTCGACGCCGAGCTTGGCGATCAGCTTGCGCGTTTTGTCGCTTTCGACATATTCGGCAACGGTCTCGAGTTCCATTACCTTGGCGACCTGCGTAATAGCCGCAACCATCGACTCCGAAATCCGATTGTCAGTGATGTCGCGGATGAAGCTGCCATCGATTTTCAGCGTGTCGACATTGAAGTTCTTCAGGTAAGCAAACGAACTCAGTCCTGCGCCGAAATCGTCAAGCGAAATCATGCAGCCTCGCTCACGCAACGCATCGATGAACGCCTGAGCTTTCTTGAGATTGGAGACAGCTGATGACTCGGTTACCTCGAAACACAATGCCTCCGCCGAGAGGCCACTCTCATTGATCTCTTCCTCGATGAATTCGAGGATGTCGTCGTCACTGAGCGACTGGCCCGAAAGATTGATTGAGAAAATCGCTTTCTGTGCTTCGACGAGATCCGAGTTCGCGGTGAGTTCTGCGATGGTCGTCGACGTGACCCAGCGATCAATCTGCGGCATTAGCTGATAGCGCTCCGCAGCCGAGAAGAATGCGTTCGTCGAGATGTTGTCGCCGTCGTTGTCTCTCATGCGCAGCAGTATTTCGAAGCGCGGCCGTGCAGGCCCCTTCTTGAGGCTTGTGATCGGCTGTGCCAGCAATTCAAATTCATCGCCGTCGAGTGCCTGCTGAATCTGCGACACCAGCTGCATGTCATCGTGGCGCCGAATAATGCTCAGATTCTGATCATCGTATACCTCGATTCGATCACGGCCATGAGCTTTCGCCGATTCGCAGGCCATTCGTGCGGTTGTCAAAACTCTGCCTACATCGCTGTTACCCGAACTGAATTCGGCAATACCGACGCTCATCGTTACTTGCAACGACTTATCACCTTCCAGATAGCGCAACGCCTGACCCCTGTCACGGACTTCCTGAGCCAACCGCACCGCGCTGTCGCCGTCGGAGCGTGTCAGCAAAATACAAAACTCGTCGCCGGTCAGTCGTGAAACGACAGCGTTACGCGACAGGTCCGCTTCGAGCATTCGTGCAAAGCGGACAAGGACCGCGTCGCCAGCGGTCCGACCAAACGTGTCGTTGACTAGCTGAAGATTGTCGAGATCGAAATAGACGAGCTGATGCGTATCATCTGAACCCTGCAACGTTTTGGACGATTCGAGCAGTTGCGCCTCGAATCCTGGCCGGTTCATAAGTCCGGTCATGGCATCGAACGATTGTTCGATGACGTATTCGACTTTGCGCACGATGTGCGCCATGAGTCGGCGCTCCAGCTTGGTAAATTCTGCGGCGCTGACCCGGCCAAGTTGCGCCAGCACACCTTCGAGATTGCCGTGTTTGTCGAGCAGCGGAGATAAGAGGGTCTGAAACCCCTGTTGCGGCGTATTGTCTGCCCCTTCAATACCGGGTATCTCGAACACGGTGGGCCAGCGTTTACCTTCGAGCTTTGGAAGCATGTGGTCGATCAGATAGCGATCGAGCACTTTGCGATCAACCTTTTTCCAGCTCGAGTGTGTGGCACTGACGCGAATACGCTTTCCGGGAATGAGCAAGACGCTGTAAGCAATGCCGAGAAAACGACCGCTTTGTCCGACGAGTTGTGCCAGTCCCGCGTGGCTTCGCGAGTTACCGTGGATTTTCTCATCAATTTCGTAGACCAGTGTCAGTTCGTTTTCGATCTCATCGTTACGCTGCACGATATCGTGCAACTGCTGGCTTACGACCAGTCCCTCGGCAACCAGCTCTAAGGCCGGGGACAAAATATTAGTGACTACTTTTGGATTGAAAGAGGAAGACTTTCCTGCATTTCGGGAGAAGACCACGACGAGCAAGCCCAGCCTGACCCCCTCTTCGGCGCTCACGGGGAGCATGAGCAAAGTACGACCAGATGTCAGAGTTCGTCTTATGCACTCAGCGTCGGACTCTGATCCGGCGATGATTTCCTCAGGAAGATCGATGACCAGGTTGTCGATTTCGTAATCGTCAGCACCATCGCTGCTCCAGACGCAGCGACGTTCGGGGTCGTAAAAACAGAAACACTGCGCTCGAGGCACGAGCGAGTGCAGCAAGCCCTTCGCCTTGCCAATGTTTTTTCTTGTTTGCAGGTTGTGCAGTTCCGCAGACAACGACGACTCCATGTCGATTGGCCAGTACCTGGATCGCCTACGATGCCAGTTGACAGCGGCCCCGGCTGTGACTCAGGTCTCAAGTGAAACCGTTTTCTGCCTACGATTCAGCGAATTACGTCTTTTCAAGCCAAATATCGGCGCGCGGGGTTATAGCAATGAGAACGCCCGCAATTAGCTGCGGGCGTGGTGTTCATGAACTGCGGGCAGAGATGCTTACAACGATTCGAGCCAGTCGTCGTCGGACCCCTCATTGACGCCCTCGAAAAGCGGTGTCGACAGGTAACGTTCTCCGGTGTCGGGCAACATTGCGAGGATGACGGTACCCTCGGATGCCTCCGCGGCTACGTCGAGGGCTGACGCGAGCGTCGCGCCCGACGAAATCCCCGTGAAGATTCCTTCCTTGTGCGACAACTCACGCGAAACCTCGATCGCACGGTCGTCAGTCACTGCCAGCAACTGATCGTAGACATCCCTGTCGAGCACCTCGGGAATGAAATCCGGGGTCCAGCCCTGAATCTTGTGGGGAGCCCACTCGGCACCGGCGAGCAGGGATGCGCCTGCCGGCTCCGTCGCAACAATCGTCAGATCTGGCCGCGCCGCCTTTAGCACCCGGCCTGCGCCCGTCATCGTGCCGCCCGTGCCGTAACCCGTTACCCAGTAGTCGAGTCGCTTGCCGGCAAAGTCCCGGATTATCTCGGGACCGGTCGTGTTGGCGTGGTACTCCGGGTTGGCGGGATTCTCGAACTGGCGCGCAAGGAACCAGCCGTGTTTGTCGGCAAGCTCTTCAGCTTTCCTGACCATGCCCGTGCCGCGTTCCGCCGCTGGCGTTAGAATGACCTTCGCGCCCAGTCCGCGCATAATCTTGCGGCGCTCAACCGAAAAAGAATCCGCCATCGTTGCGACGAATGGATGTCCCTTTGCCGCACAGACCATCGCCAACGCAATACCGGTATTGCCCGAGGTCGCCTCGACGACCGTCTGACCCGGCTCCAATGTGCCTTTCTGTTCGGCATCATTGATGATGGCAAATGCGAGTCGATCCTTGACCGACGCGAGCGGATTGAATGACTCAACCTTGACGTACAGGTCCACGTGGTCCGGACCCATGCGGTTAAGACGTACGATTGGCGTGTTACCGATCGTTTGCAGAATATTGTCGTAGATCATTGTTCTGTCCTTTTGTTTTTTTGTCCCCAATCTTCTGTGCGATGGGTTTGTTCCTGGCCGAAGCTTGCCACTTCGCCGATAATCAGCATCGCCGGCACCACAGCCTTATGTGCTTCGGCCAGCATTATCAGCTGCCCGAGGCTACCACGAATGACGCGCTGCGCGGCAGTCGTACCCCGCTCTATGATCACCACAGGTGTATCTGCGGCCCGTCCGCGTGCGATCAGTCTATTCATCAGGTCCGGAAAGCGACGCAGTTAAAGATTTTCTGCCCACATAACCATGTGTTATATGTAGACCCTGGTTTTGATGCCGGTGAAACGATCGCCCCCGGCAGCGGTCACATATGAAGACATAACGACGCAACAATCAGAATGAAACTGCAACAACTCAAATACTTGCTTGCAATCGTCGATAACGGGCTGAACATCACTGCGGCGGCAGAAAAGTTGTACACATCTCAGCCAGGGGTGAGCAAACAACTGAAGTTGCTCGAGGAGGAACTTGGACTGCAGCTTTTTGTGCGCAAGGGAAAGAGCCTCGGCGGCATCACTGCTGCAGGCCAGCAGGTGATCGATCGGGCACGCCTGATCCTGCAGGAAGTCGACAATATCCGCAGCCTCGCCTCAGATTACTATCGTGAGGAAGAAGGCGTGTTGTCGATAGCGACGACACACACGCAAGCGCGCTATGTGCTTCCCGATGTCATACGCGAGTTTCGTGATCGCTATCCGCAAGTCAGCCTGAACCTGCACCAGGGCACGTCCGAACAGATCGCCGACATGGTGACGGCAAACGAAGTCGACTTTGCTATCGCGACCGGATCACACGAATTATTCAGCGACTTGTTGCTGATACCGAGTTATCACTGGGATCGAAAAATTATTGTGCCGAAGGGGCATGAGCTCGCCGCACTTGATCGCAAGCTGACTCTCAAGGACCTCGCTGCACACCCGCTCGTAACTTATGTATTCAGTTTCGGTGGTCAGTCATCCCTAAAACGCGCGTTCGCGGATCAGGGCCTCGAGCCTGATGTCGTATTTACCGCAAGAGATGCTGACGTAATCAAGACGTACGTCCGCATGGGACTTGGCGTCGGAATTATCGCCAGCATGGCCGACGACTGCAACGATCAGAGAGATCTGGCCGCCGTCGATGCCGAAGGGCTGTTTCCTCGCAGCACAACCTGGATCGGCTTCCGCAGAGACATTGTGCTGCGTCGTTTCATGATGGATTTTGTGCAGTTGTTCGCACCGCACATCAGTAAGGATCAACTGGAGCAGACTCGCCATGTCCGCTCACAAGCCGATATCGATAAGCTGTTCAGGAATGCAAAGCTGCCGCTACGCGGCGGTTGTACAGACGACATCATCGAAGCCGCCTGAGCTGCACCCCCCTACGCCGTCTTACCAGAATCCATTTCGTGCATTCCGCATTCTCGCTTGAGTCCAAGGAGCCGTCATGCGGACTTGCACGACTTTGTTTTTAGCGGCTTATGACTGCCCGGAATATGCTAGTAGATGCGAATACCGCCATGGCGTTTGCGGCTGCGCTGATCAACCCACCACAAACCCAGCAAAAAACCACCGACCAGACACGCGCCGACCGCACCGACGACCCATTGCAGCGGCATGCTGTTCTTATACAGCGACTGGCGGTTTCGCAGGCTGGCGTTTTCTTCGCCAAGCTCGGTCGCCGACGCTTCACTGTCATCGAGCCGCGCCTGCAGGTCAGCCGCTTGTTGTTTCAGGGTGTCAATTGTTGCGGCGGGAGCTGCAAATGCCTCGCGCGCTTCCGCCAGCTCCCGGGCAAGCCGATCCACCTCGGCCTGAGTCTCGGCAACGATCAGCTTGGCTGGTTTGGAATCGACAAGGAATCCAGCCTTGACGTATCCCTGCGTGCCGTCGGGAAGCCGCACGTGCGCGTAGTAGCGAGTACGCGACAGCACTTCCATTTGCTGACCGCTGTCGAGACTGCGAAACGGACGGTCACTGGTATCCTGAGCCTGATGCATGCCAAGCTGCAATGTGTCCGTGACATAGGCTGTCTCTGCCGCCACCACTAGCGGCACGAGCGCCAAAACCCCAAAAACTAGTCGCATTCCGAAATCTCCCAAGTCAATCAACGCGAGTCTACTACAGCCGTCCACATGCTGGCCTGTTGCACGAGCTACTGCTCATAGAGCCACCGCAGTAGCGCCTCCTGAATTTCCTCGCCCGGGCCGCGATGGATATCGGTGTGGTTTTGCAGCACGACGACGGCTAAGCGCCTGCCTGATGCGGTTTGCAGGTAGCCGGCAATCGCCGACACGTGATCCAGCGATCCGGTCTTCAAATGGGCGTTGCCGACCAGGGGGCCATCATCGAGCCGATAGGTCAACGTGCCGTCGAGGCCTGGCAGTGACATCGATGCGACGTACTCCGGCATGTACGGCTGTTGCCAAGCGAATCGCAGCATGCTGCCAAAATCCTCCGCGGTCATGCGTGCCGCGCGCGACAGGCCTGCACCATTGTCGAATGCTAACTCCGAAAATTCGAGCCCGTTGCGCTGCAACCAGGCAGCGACCACCTTGCGACCACCGGCTTCGGTGCCGGGCACGCCGAGCGTTTCTGCTGATACGGTGTATAAGAGTTGTCGCGCCATGACATTATTGCTGTGCTTGTTGACGCGCGCAATAACATCGGCAAGTGGCATTGACCTGAACTCGATGACGGGCTCGACGTCTTCCGGCGCCAGCGCGGTTTTCCAGCCGCCCTCGAATACGCCGCCGGACTCCCGCCACAGGGACGTGAACAATCCGTAGGTAAACTCGTTGTGCCCAAGGGCCGAGCGGTCCATCGCGTAACGCTTGCAACCACTCGGGAACTTGCCACTGAATGTCACAGTGTCGTTCGTATCGTTAGCCGAGATCGCGATGCCTCGCTGATAGCCGCGACAGCTTCCCGGTACGAGCGTGAGGCGATTGTCAACGTTTAGATTGGGTAATGGCGGGTCCAGCCAGACCCGTACATTGCCCGCGTCGTAGTTTGGCTCGAACCAGTAACGGACGACCTTGAAATTCGTCAGCAGCGCATTGGGAGCGATGTTATAAGCGCGCAGCGGCCGCCGGTCGAAGGCGGCCGGATCATGCTCGGCAACGGCGAAGTAGCTGTCGTCCAGCAGCAGGTCGCCGCCTATTTCGCGTATGCCCGCCTGACGAATTCGACGCAGCAGCTGCCAGACACGCTCCGTAACGAGAAACGGATCACCGTAACCCTTAATCAGCAGGTCACCATCAAGCCGGCCATCATCGACAGGTCCGAGCGCAAAAACATCCGTCTGCCATGTATAGGCCGGTCCGAGAACGTCAAGCGCGACCAGTGTCGTCAGCAACTTGATCGTCGAGCCCGGATTACGCGGGACACCGTCCTGCCAGCGCACTATGACCTCGCCGTTTTCAAGATCTTCGACATAGATACTCAGGGTGTCGTGTGGAATCTGGCGATGATTCAACGCGCTTTGTACCGGCAGCGGCAGGTCATCTTCAGACGCTGCCGCATGCGGCGACGCGATTACGGCTAATGCCAGTATTAGCAATAGTCGCTGCATGACGATTGGGCTGTTCATCGAGCCGCGGGTTTTTCGATACCGAACGAGCGCACGCGATCGGCAAGTGTCGTCGGCTTGATCCCGAGAAGTTCTGCTGCGCCATTCGGGCCCGAAACGCGCCAGTTCGTTTGTTCAAGAGCGGCCACGAGATTCTTTTTTTGATACTCACGCATTTCTTTCTCCGTCAAGATGCGTTCACCGGGTTCCGGCCCTCGCGCCACTTCAACATTCTGCACGGTTGCAATATTGGGCATCGACAGATCAAGTCGCAACACATTTCCCGGAGACAGGATTACGGCCCGTTCGATAACGTTCTTGAGTTCGCGAATGTTTCCCGGCCATTTGTATTCACGAAGATTGTTCGCTTGCGCCCGCGTCAGCGTCATTGCCGAGCGCCCGAAATCATTGCAGACGCTCTCGAGAAAGTGTTGTGCCAGTTGAATAATATCCTCACCCCGCTCACGCAACGGTGGTACGTCGACCGGAAAGACGCTCAAACGGTAGAAAAGGTCTTCGCGGAATTCACCGTCGACGATGAGTTTCTCCAGGTTTCTGTTGGTTGCTGCGATGACTCGAGCATCGACCGATCTCGTGACATCGTCACCTACCCGTTCGAACTCGCTTTCCTGCAGCACGCGTAACAACTTGCCCTGCAACTCCAATGGAATTTCGCCGACTTCGTCGAGGAAGATTGTGCCGCCGTCGGCAAGCTGAAATCGCCCGACCCGGTCCCGGTGCGCACCAGTAAACGCTCCCTTGACGTGGCCAAAGAACTCACTTTCGAACAGTTCCTTTGGGATAGAGGCACAATTGACTTTGACAAGTGGGCCGTTGGCGCGAGAACTTTGAGCATGAATTGCGTGCGCGACCAGCTCCTTGCCAACACCCGATTCTCCCTGCAGCAATACGCTGGCCGGTGTTTCAGCGACCGCCTCGACGCGTTTTAGCATCTGTTTGAGCGCCTGACTCGTGCCGACGATGCGGCCGAAGTTCATCGCAACATTGACTTCCTCACGAAGGTAGTCGCGCTCGAGCTCGAGCTCTTCACGCAATCGCGCGTTTTCCGCAAGCGTTACGCGAAGATCGCGTTCCGCACGGTTCCGTTGGGTGACGTCTTTCGACGCAATGAGCATGCGATCTACCTTGCCAGCAGCATCACGATGTGAAATCGCCGACACGATCAAGTCCAGAACGCGGCCATCTTTCGTAATGACCTGGCGCTCTTCGTTATTGAAATCACCTTGAGAAATCAATTCCTGCAGTCGTCCGTCGACATACCGCTTGCGGTCCGACTCTGTAAAAAAATCGGTGGTTTGACAGCCGATAACCTCTTCACGCCGGTAGCCAAGCTTTTGCAACCAATGGTCTGTGACGGTCACGATATTGCCGTCACCGTCGACCGTGTGCAGCATGGCCGGCGTCGACCGATAAACCTCCCGGTACTTGAAGTTGGCCCGCGCCGCATCCCCGATCTCGGTGTACATCGCGACGGTCCGCACAAAGGCGCCATCCGGCTCGTACTCCACCAAAGAATTGGTCATGCAATCGACCAGTTCACCCGACCTGGCTACAAAGCCGATGGGTTTGTTCTCCAGTTTTCCGGTGCGCCTCAGGGCGGGCAGGAATTCCTTTTCGATTCGCCGCGCCGATTCCGGCGTGACGAATTCGCCTGGACGGCGGCCGACCATTGCGTCTCGCGCATAGCCCAAGCGCTCGAGAAACGCATCGCTTACATCGAGATAGGTGCCGTCTTCGCCAATCGAAGTCACCATCGCCGGTGACCTGCGAAACAGCCATTGGTAGTCGTCGCGTTGAGACATCGGGCGAGTTTATACGAAATTTCGTAAAAATTGTCACGGTTTTTCGTGATTTACGAGATTCCGTAACACCTGATTTTAACTCAACTCATTGTTCTTAAAGGCTTTTCGAAGTTGGCACGGCTTGTGCAATACGGGAAGTAACACGTAAAACTTTATCGCGCAGCAAATGCTGAACGCAACACCAAAGGAATGACGATGAACACGAAGCTTTTTGAGAATGGACTGGTACTGCTTGGCGCACTGATCGTGCTTTTCGGTGTGACCTCCGCACTGAACATGGCGCTCGCTTTCTAAGCGGGTGTAAGCAGCTCGACCTTGAATAATTCGGCATCGACCATAAATCGATGCTTGTCGTAGCCAGCCACCGGCAGGTTGCGACGAACCCCCTCCGGCGGCGCAGGGAATCAGGAATCTCTCCCCCGAATGACTGATTACCTCGCCCCGGAAATCGCCGGCAGGATTGCCGGCAAGGACGGGCCTGGATGGCCCGGCGGCACCCCCCTGCCGTTATGCCTTGGGTGCCGGAGACCGTTCCGTGTCGGATCGGCCCGCTGTATCGTCAATCGATTTCAGCTCTCCGGCGCCTTTCTTTTTCTGCCTGACTAGCGGGACACACGGTCGCGATGTTCGTCGGCTCGTCGCGCGCGCCCGTTGCCGATGTGCTTGCTGATCGTCCTGCGCAGGTGTCCTAACCACAGGCGAGCCCAGGCGAATTCAATACCGAGAATCGCGAGTCCGATCGGAATAACGATCAATGCAGGACCGGGTGCGATGATCATGACGACACCGATCGCCAACACGGTACTGCCCAACACTGCAATCACAATTCGACGTGCGGCCTTGTACGTCAGATGTATTGTCCTCTCAATCACGTCTTACTCCCCTGGTGGCGTCACGCAAATATTATGCTTTGTGACAACCTTGTCGTAGTCTTTGTTGCATGCGTGGCCTGTATATTTTGCTCGTTGTCGCGGCAGCCGGCGCTGCAGGCACCGCAAAACCCGATTCGATCGGCCGGGTAATCGTCGCAGCTCATCCGGCCATCGTCGAGATCAAGCCCTTATCCGATGATCGCCGGCTGATCTCACTGCCAGCACTCGAATTCGCGTTAACGATCGAGCCACAGTGTGCGACGGACATGCAGGCTGAATCAATTTCCATCGGTATCGCAGACACACAGAAAACGTATGGCGCCGTTGCTATCGACGGACGATCGATCGTCGAGGTCAGCCTTACGATACCTCGCCGCCAGATCGGTCCGCTCGCCGCCGAAGCGTTCTGCCGCGCAGGCAAAAGCGACGATATTGTGACTCGAACTTTACTCGTTCAGGACGCTTTTACAGCGCAGCTGTCTTTGCGCTGCATCAGCGAAGAGAAGCGCTCAATTATTTACGTATCTCAGCCGTTGGACGTGAAATTGCACTGCCAGAACGCGGACGACGACTCCAACCCGCCAACAGATCAGGAATCCTCGCCGACCTCGATACTGAGGTGACGGTCGAGGAATTCTAGCGTCCGCATCCAGGCGTCTTCGGCCACTTCCGCGTTGTATGCGTTGCCGCTCGGATTCGCAAACGCATGATCTGCGCCTGGATAGACGTGAATCTCGTAGTTCTTGCGTAGCCGCTCCAGCGCCGCTTCGAAGTTCCGGACAGATTCAACGGTGATGCCCCTGTCCTCGGCGCCGAACAGACCAAGTATGGGTGCATTGATATCGCGAAGCCTGTCCTCGTCGTCAGTTACCTGGCCGTAGTAGATGACGGTTGCATCGAGTTCGTCAGGAAACAGCATCGCCGTGTTTAATGACCAGCCGCCACCGAAGCACCAGCCGAGAGATCCTATTCGCGGCGCACCTGCTGTCGTTTTGACAAAGTCGTAGGCTTTGCGAATGTTCTCCGCGGCCGGTTCAGGATTCTCCACGACTGCCAGCATTTGTTGTCTGGCTTCCGCGGCGTTCGCCGCGACAGACCCGCCAAAGAGGTCGATCGCCAACACGATGTAGCCTTCGCCGGCAAGCCGATCCGCCATCGCACGAACATTGTCGTTCAGGCCCCACCACTCGTGAATCACGATGATCGCAGGCAGCGGCTCAATCATGTCGGACGGAAACACAAAGTGCCCATAGACGAGCTCATCATTCACTTCGGCATAGGGGAGTCGTTCGGATACGATCGCGCGTTGCGGCGCTACTTGCGCACCCTCACTCGGATCGGGCGTGTCGCCGGCATGTTCTCGTGACATTGCGTCGACATTGGCACGCCCGGCTTCTTTATCTGGCTCGGACGAACCCGAACCACCGAATTCGCAAGCCGCGACAAGAAGCGCCAGGCCTAGGAGCCCCGAAGTCAAACCGCGCCTCAGGTAGATATTCTTGAGCATAGGACGATCCTGCAATGTAGTGCGAACGGCGATAAACAGCCACCTCGTGGACGAGCTAGTTTAATCGAAAAACCCTCGGCAGGTCGAAGGATTGAGCTATTGCGTCTAGACTCGTGATCCAGAAAGAGCACGTGGTGACGGGGGTTCCCATGAGTCTGTTGCAGGAATCGATTATTTATCTGCTGGCCGCGATCATCATGGTATCGGTCAGTCGCCGGCTTGGCTTTGGATCAGTCCTTGGCTATCTCGCCGCGGGAATCATCATTGGACCCTTCGGCATCGCGTTGATTCGCGATCCCGAGCACATTCTGCACTTCGCCGAGTTGGGCGTTGTATTCCTGCTATTTATTGTCGGTCTCGAGCTACAACCGTCACGACTCTGGGTATTGCGCAAGATGGTTTTTGGACTTGGCTCTGCCCAGGTCGTAACCAGCGCGATAGTGATCGCCGCGCTGGCGTGGTTGTCCGGCCTCGATACGACAGCAGCCGTTATCGTCGGGCTGATACTGGCCCTGTCGTCAACCGCATTCGTGTTGCAGATGCTCGCTGAGAAGCACCAACTCACCACGTCACACGGTCGCGCCGCGTTTTCAATTCTATTGTTTCAGGATCTGGCGGCGATCCCACTCATCGCCATCGTACCGATGCTCGGGGCGACGAGTGACGCGGGGTTTGACCTCACTCAGGCCGGCATTATGGTCATGACGATTGCAGGCCTTATCGTCGGCGGTCGATTTCTACTGCGACCCGTCCTGCAGGTCGCTGCGGGCTCGAAAATCCCCGAGATATTTACGGCGACCGCATTACTCGTGGTTATCGGCGCTGCACTGCTGATGCAACTGGCCGGCATGTCGATGGTGTTAGGTGCGTTCATCGCCGGCATGTTGCTTGCGGATTCCGAATACCGCCATCAACTCGAAGCCGATATCGCACCGTTTAAGGGTCTGTTGCTCGGCTTGTTCTTCATCGCGGTCGGTATGTCCGTCAATATCGGTTTGTTGCTTGAGTCACCCGGACGAATTCTGCTGATCGTCGCGATGCTAATGATCGCAAAGGCGTTGGTGCTAATGCCGCTTGCGCGTCTGTTCGGTCTTTGCGACTCGCGCGGTGCGCTGAGCCTGGCCGCCGTCATGTCGCAAGGTGGCGAGTTCGCATTTGTGCTGTTCGGCATCGCGGCGCGAGAACGGCTCATCGCGGCCGAGCTGATTGACGAGTTGATTCTCGCTGTCGCCGTGTCGATGTTGCTGACACCGTTTATATATCTGCTTAATGAGGTTCTCGGACAAAAAATGGACGCTGCTGAAGAGCCCGAATACGACAAACCCGATAACCCGCACAACGACGTCATCGTTGCTGGTTTCGGGCGTGTTGGTCAGGTTGTCGCTCGCTTGCTCAATGTGTTTAACACAACGTTTACAGCACTCGAAATCGACTCGTCCCAGCTCGACGTAGTGCGCCGCTACGGCAATATTGTCCATTACGGTGACGCATCACGACTCGATGTCCTGCGAGCGGCAGGTGCGGAACATGCCAGGATATTTGTACTGGCGATCGACGATGTCACCGCATCGGTGCGCACCGCCGAGACAGTCATCCGTAATTTCCCACATCTTAAAATTATCGCCAGGGCACGTAACAGGCGCCATGCGCATGCGCTGATGGATCTGGGCGTAGAACACATCTTTCGCGAAACGTTCCGCTCGAGCCTGACGATGTCGAAACAAGTGTTGACAAATCTCGGTTTCGAGCAGGAAGAAGTCGAGTCGGTAGCGGCGACGTTTCGTGCCCGCGATACGCGCTTGCTCAAAGAACAACAGGCGATCCATCATTCGGAGGAACAGATGATCCAGTCGGCGAAGGATACGGCGGCTGAATTTGATTCCCTGCTAAAGGGAGACATAAAACGCTAGTCTTCAGGCCAGTCGTCATCTTCCCATTTACGCAGCTTGCTCTTGTCAACCTGTTGCCATTGTTGTTCGCTCCTGCGCATGTGCTGAATGACTTTTGCGATCGTATAGATGATAACGACTACGATCATGGCAATGACTGGCCAGAGTCCTTCGGGCATGATGTTCCACCGCTGCGACCTCGATCTCGTGAATTCTAGCATCCGGCGAAAATCGATCCGGCGTTGAATCACTGACTTTGTGTTCGAATCGCTGCTGACGGTCCTGAGCGTCATCATATTCAGGCGCGGCAACTGGCAACACAAACTCGCCTGACGTCAGGCTCTCATGTTCAGTACTATCTACAGCACGATGACCGAGCCGCCGCTCATTGATATATGCAATGCCACGATCTGGCGTGGCACGACGCGTGTCTTCAATAATCTGACCCTGTCCATCGCGCAGCATGAGCGAGTTGCCATCCTTGGCCCGAACGGCTCTGGCAAGACGACGCTGCTCAAGACGATTAATCGCGAGCTCTACCCGGTTGCGGCGGACGGGTCCTGGGTCAGGATCCTCGGGCGCGAGCACTGGAATGTCTGGGATTTGCGCAAGCAAATCGGCATTGTTTCGCACGATCTGCACAGCCGCTACATACCGACTACAACAGCGCTCGAGGTCGTCGTTTCAGGTTTTCATTCAAGTATCGGAGTGCATGGCATGCTTGCCGAACGCGTCAGTAAGGCGCAACTCGCCAAAGCGCGAGACACCTTGCGCCTGCTCGGTATTGATTCACTTCGCGGCACCCCGCTAAAGTCCATGTCCACCGGCCAGCAGCGGCGCTGCCTGCTCGGCCGAGCTCTCGTACATGAACCGCAGACCCTGATACTCGATGAACCCACTGCCGGGCTCGATTTTGCCGCCAGTTTCGATTACCTGAGTCGCATCCGCGATTTATCCGACAGCGGCCACAATATTGTGCTTGTCACACACCACCTCAATGAAATCCCCGCCGAAGTCGAGCGTGTCGTCGTATTGAAGGACGGCATCGTGGTCGGCGATGGAGACAAGGAATCGGTGCTGACCAGCGAGTTTCTAAGCTCCGTATATGAGACTGGCATTCGCGTCGCACAGCTTGATGGCTATTTTCTGGCTTACCCGGCTTAGGCGCTTCGAAAAACGTGACCTGATACGATAAATCCACCGCCAAAAGTCTTACCCTAGGAACATGATCGTGCTCATCCGACTTGTTGCAACCAGCCTGCCGCTCATCGCTCTTCCGGCGCTGGCCGCGGAGCCCAGGATGGCAACAGGCATTACAAATGTCGGACCCGCCGCTTTCATTTTCACGATCGCCGGTGCGCTGCTTTTGACGCTGGTATTTCGCTCAACGGCCAGGCATGTGATGCGCATCGTCACGGCCCGCATTGGTGCCCTGCGAATTCGCCGCGCCCTCGAGGCGCGCAGCCGTGACGTATTGCATGACTTCATCTTGCCGGGCGCCTACGGCGGTCTGACCAAAATCGATCACGCGATACTGACTGCCGGCGGAATTCTCTGCATACAGACCAAGCACTACAACGGCATCGTATTTGGGGATGCGGACGAGCCGCAGTGGTCCAACGTGGACGGCACGCTGCGCCGCCGGTTTCTGAATCCACTCATTCAGAACGAAGGCCGCAGACGCGCGCTGCAAAATGTAGTGCCCGACGTACCGGTTGCCAACGTCGTTGTTTTCACCGGTAGCGTCGAATTTCCCACACCGCCGCCGAAAAACGTCCTTCGTGTCGCAGATCTTGACAACTTCATCGCGAAATTCGTCTTCGGTCCCAGCAAGGTAAAAGATTGGGATGCAGCGTGGTTAACCGTCAGGTCGGCAGCACTGACCGACGAGGCAACACGCAAAGACCTGCAGGCACAGATAGCCTGACGCATCGCAGCGCGCCGTTCGCTGAGCATTGCATTATACTCGCGGCATCCTGAGCCCAAGAGTCAGCTGCGCATGGAAAATCCCGAGGCCCTGATATCGTCACCGATCGGTGTGCTCGCCGTACTATCATTCGTCGCAGCATTCTTCTTTATGCTCGAACAGACAACCCGTGCGAAGCTGTTTCAGTACATTCCGCCGCTTCTGTTCATCTATGCGACTCCCGTTTTTCTTAACAATTTCGGCGTAATTCCGAGTTCATCGCCCATATATTCCGGACTAAGTGCATACCTGTTGCCCGCCTTTATCGTGCTGATGCTGATTAAGGTCAACGTCCCTGCCGTTGTAAAGGTAATGGGCAAGGGCGTGCTCGTTATGTTGATGGGCACAGCCGGTGTCATGGTGGGCGCTGTTGTCGCTTACCTGCTCGTGCACTCCTGGCTCTCCGACGATGCCTGGAAGGGCTATGGCGCGCTTGCGGGGAGTTGGATCGGCGGCACCGCGAATATGGCGGCAACGGCAGAAATGCTTGGCACCTCTGAGGAGCAATTCGGACTCGCTGTGATCGCCGATAACGTGATTTATGTTTTCTGGCTGCCGTTACTCCTTATGTCACGCGACTTTGCAGATCGCTTCAACAAGTGGGCCCGCGTTCCCGCCGAACGGCTTGAATCGATGGACGCCGCGGCCGAAGTACATGTCGAAGACGATCATGCTCCAACGATGCCGCAGTACCTGTTTCTCATCGCTGTTGTGATCGGCGTGACCTGGGTCGGGACCGCAGCGGCACCTCATATAGCAGCGTGGCTTGCATCAGTCAGCCCCGGTCTTGGCACCGTTTTCGGCGTCACGACGACACGCATCCTGCTGGTCACGACGGCGGCCCTGCTGCTGTCCACAACCCGGGTATCGACATTGCCCAACTCGACGGCGATGGGTACGGCTCTGATCTATATCTTCGTGGCCGGCATGGGCGCGCGCGCATCGGTAGCGGGACTGGCTGAAGCACCAATGTTCGTCGCAGGTGCTTTCGTCTGGATCATCATTCACGGGCTGTTTTGTCTCGCCGGAGCATGGTTGTTCCGGGTCGACATTCACAGCGTAGCGATTGCCTCCGCAGCGAATATCGGCGCGGCGGCATCGGCACCGATCGTCGCTGCCCATCATCGGCCTAATCTCGTGCCGGCCTCGATCCTGATGGCGTTACTCGGATACGCGTTGGGCAACTACCTCGCGCCCTTGACCGGACATCTCGCAAGGATGGCCGCCGGACAGTAATGCCTATCATCACGGCAGACGAAGTCAGGAGTTGGGCCAAACGGACAGTTATTGCGGTCGCATCAGTCGTCGTAGTCGGCGCGGTCGCGGCGGTCTGGTTGTGGCGCGACCGGGCGTCACTCGACGTCATCGACTGGGCACCGTATCCGACCATAGCACCGACGCTCGATGCGGTTACGGTGACATGGCTGGGCGTTACGACGCTGCTATTCGACGACGGCGAAACACAGATTCTGATTGATGGTTTTTTCTCACGACCATCACTCGCCGACATAGTCTTGGGCAGGCCCGTGCAAAGCGACGCTGCCACGATTAATTACGTACTCGACGAATATCGCATGCGGCGCCTGGCGGCACTGGTACCGGTGCATTCCCACTTTGACCATGCGATGGACATCGGCGCGATTGCCAATCGGAGCAGCGCATCAATACTCGGCTCTGAATCCACTGCACAAATTGCGCGCGGTGCCGGTGTTCCTGAAGACCAGATCATCGTTGCAGCTGCCGGTGATGAGTATTCGTTTGGCCGCTTTACGGTAACAATGATCGATTCGAGCCACGCACCAATTGCCTGGGGGGGATCAATACCGTTTGCAGGCACAATCGACGAGCCGCTCGCAACACCGGCGCCGGTTTCTGCCTGGCGTGAGGGAAAAAGTTTCTCGATCGTCGTCGCCCACCCTCACGGCACAACGATCGTACAGGGCAGTGCGGGCTATCTGGAGGGTGCTCTGAACGGGGTCAAAGCGGATATTGTGATGCTCAGCGTTGGGTTACTCGAAGGACTGGGTCACGATTACGCAGAACTGTACTGGCAGGAGTTGGTCACCACCACGGGTGCCGCACATGTCTTCCCAATTCACTTCGACGACTTCTCGCAACCGTTCGGCGAGATTTTGCTATATCCCCGCGCACTCGATAACTTCATCGATACGGCCATCTGGCTCGAGGAATTCCGTGAGACCTGGGACTCGGATACCCGACTGCATCTTCCCGAGTTCGGCAGGCCAATCGTGATCTATCCGCAGGCCTCCCCCGAGGCCTGAACATCGTCGCCGCCGAAGTCCGGCAGCAGGTCAGCCAGCGAATACAGGCCGGCAATCAGTTCTTCTTTGCGTTCCCGGTCGAGTTGCTTGATGCGAAACTCGACTCGCGATGCAACGCTGCGATCGCCCAGACATTGTTCAAATTCGAGACATAGCGGCCCTTTGCCGCGCAAGTACTTTGCTCCGCGCGAGCCGTCTTCATGTTCCCGGATTCGTCTTCCGACGTCAGTCGCAATGCCCGTATACAAACTGCCATCGGCGCAGCGAACGATATAAAGGCTGTAATTGCCTGTACCCACGTAAATACGCTACGCGTTACCGCCTGACAGCGTGTCACCAAGGACGCGAAATGCTCCAGCCTCCATACTCGCCCCATTTTCCGGGGTATCGGCAAAGGTCAATACAATCTCCGATATTCCGCCGAGCTCTGTGGCGGGTTCGTGCAGGTGAAGAGTCAGCATGTTGCCCAATAGTTCTGCTTCGCGGATGAGGTTGTGTCCGCCGAATTGCTGTTCATTGATTTCTATGTACGTCGACGAATCGAAATCGTCTTCGACGGTCCGCATGAGTAATAAATAGTCATCGATGTCACCCCCGGTTGTCGTGTGCGCAAAAAACAACATTGTTGCGTTATCACGGACGTCGAAAGCGACAGTGTCATAGTAACGGCTGTCAGGCATCGTTACTCCCAAGCCGGTTGGCGATGACTGGCAGTCTACGCCATTCGCCAGTCTCGAGTCACATTATCCGGTGCTTGCTGACCTAATCACCATGGAGTACGGTGAAGACATAATGATCTCCCTGAACATCAATGGCGAAACCCACGCCATCGACGTCGATCCGGCGACGCCGCTGCTTTGGGTAATTCGTGATTATGTCGGGCTCACCGGCACCAAATTTGGCTGCGGAATTGCTCAATGTGGTGCCTGCACGGTGCATCTGAACGGCGCGGCAATTCGCTCCTGCGTGACACCGGCGCAGGTGGCTGTCGGTCAACAGATTACGACGATAGAGGGCGTCAGCAAGCAGCGCGGATTGCATCCGCTGCAGCAAGCATGGATCGACGAGCAGGTTCCGCAGTGTGGCTATTGCCAGTCCGGCCAAATCATGTCGGCGGCCGCCCTGCTGGAGGAATACCCGTCGCCGAGTGATGCGGAAATCGATCGTGTGATGGCCGGCAATATCTGCCGCTGTGGCACCTACCCACGCATCCGCAAAGGCATCAAACGCGCCGCCGTCGCGATTAACGCCCTGGACAAGGAGCCTGTGTCCGATGGGTAAATGGTCTCGCCGCGCATTCATCACGAGCGGCGTAGCTGCAGGCGGCGTGGTCGTTTTCGGCGTGGCGATCCGTCGCGGTGATCGAGCAGGCAAGGTCCGCGAGTTGATCGCCGGCCCGAACGACGCGATCTTCGATATCTGGCTCAAGATTTCACCCGACAATACCGTGACCGCAATCGTGCCGCACGCAGAGATGGGTCAGGGCGTACATACCACGCTGGCAATGATGTTGGCCGATGAGCTCGATGCAGACTGGTCGAAAGTCAGCATCCTCGAGGCTCCAAGCGACAAGGAATATGCGAACTACGCGCTGGCAAGAGGTTACGCCGCCGGTGACATTGATTTTCCGGCTTGGCTAATCGATTCGGTCGACGGCTTCTTATTCCGCGCGACACAGGCGATGGGCCTGCAGATAACCGGCGGTAGCACGTCGGTGAAAACGACCGGACAAATTGCGATGCGTGTGACCGGAGCCGCGACACGCGCCGTACTGCTGGAGGCAGCGGCGGACGAGTGGCAAGTGCCGGTCGATGAGCTCACCGCACAAGACAGCATGATCTTGCACACGGCGAGCGAGCGATCCGCGTCATACGCGAGCTTCGCAACAAGCGCGGCGAAGATGCGCTTGCCAAGCAAACCCGTTCTAAAGGGTAGCGACCAGTTCCGCATCATGGGCACGTCACCACAACGGCGCGACATACCCGCCAAAGTCGATGGCAGTGCGAAGTTCGGCATCGATGCTAACTTGCCGGGGATGAAATATGCGGCGGTCAAAGGCGCACCGGTATTTGGTGGCACGGTAAGGTCTTACGATGCCGAATCGATTCAGGATATGCCGGGCGTGCGCAAAGTTATCGACCTCGATGACGCCGTGGCGGTTGTCGCTGACGGATACTGGCAAGCGAAGCAGGCTTTGGATCGTCTGCAGGTCGAGTTTGACGATGCCGGTAACAGCGACTGGGAACAGGGGAATATTTTCAAGCAGTTCTCGCGCGATCTTGACGCGTCCGCCGGTGCGGGTGACGAGGATACCGATGTCGCGACCGGCGACACGGCTGCGGCACTTGCAGGGGCCAATCAGGTCATCAATGCTGAGTACCGCGTACCGTTCCTCGCGCACGCCACAATGGAGCCAATGAACTGCACGGCCTGGGTACACGATGGTGAATGCGAGCTCTGGTTGGGAACACAGAATCCGTTTGGATTTGCGAAGGATGCGGGCGACGCGATTGGTATCGACGCAGACAAGGTCACCGTACACAACCAGTACCTGGGCGGAGGTTTCGGCAGACGCGCGTTCTCGGATATCGCCGTACAGGCTGCCCGTGTCGCCGCTGAGGTCCACTATCCCGTCAAGCTTGTCTGGTCGCGGGAAGAGGACACGCGACACGACCACTATCGACAAGCGAGCATCAGCCGCTTTCAGGCCGGTCTCGATGCCGACGGTAACGCACTGACGTGGCATAACCACTACGTCAACAAGTACGATCCCGAAGAGGCGCCACACATTCCCTATGCGATCGACAATCAACGCATTGTATATACGAAGAGCGATACGCATGTACCCTGGGGTTTTTGGCGCAGTGTCGATCATTCACTGCATGCGTTTTTTACCGAATCTTTCATCGATGAAATAGCGGTCGCGGCCGGTCGCGATCCGTACCAGTATCGACGTGAATTATTGGCGAATGAGCCGCGCTTTCGCGCGGTACTCGATCTTGCCGCAAGCAAAGCGGGTTGGGGTGAAGCACTGCCGAATAATGTCGGACGCGGTATTTCGATTCACCGTTCCTTCGGCACGATCGTCGCCCAAGTCGTCGACGCACAGGTTGTCGACGGTGACGTGACGGTGCAGCGGGTCGTGTGTGCCGTAGACGCGGGATTTGCGATCCACCCGGACGGCATGGCCGCACAGATGGAAAGTGGTATTGCCTACGGGATGACTGCCGCACTTTACGGCGAAATCTCGATTCGCCACGGTGCCGTCGCACAGTCCAATTTCCACGACTACCCTATGCTGCGCATCGACAAGGCGCCGGTCGTTGAGACGCACATTATCAACAGCGGCGAATCATTAGGTGGTGCCGGCGAACCTGGCACGCCACCAATCGCCCCGGCGCTGACCAATGCAATATACGACGCGACGGGTATCCGCATCCGCGAGCTTCCCGTGCGCCTGTACGACCTCAGTAAGCCCGATCGCCGGGAGACGGATGTTGCCTGACAATAATGGACAAAAATCGTGAGTAAAGAAAAATTAGGTGAATTGTTGACCGAGTTGAACCGCGAATTGCATACGGCAGGCGAACTCGACGAAGAAACACGCGAACTTCTGAGCCAGCTAAATGACGATATCGAAAGGCTGACCGGAGAAGCACATTCGCCGACGTTTGATAGCGCCAAGCAACTCGAGTCACGATTTGCTGCAAACCATCCTGTCGCTGCGCGCATCGCCAGAGAACTCGCTGACGTCCTTGCGAAGATGGGCATCTGAGTAACGGCCCGCACAAACCGTTCGGCCTTTCCACTCGCGCTATCGCGCTGATTTTCGGTTCGCTCGCTGTGGTCACGGCCAGCTTCTTGCTGTCCTCGCCTGTTCCGCAAGATCCTGCTTATCATGAATTCGCCGATGCCCGGACTGTGCTCGGGATCAGCAACTTCTGGAATGTGGCATCTAATTTGGCCTTCCTCATTGTCGGTACATGGGGCCTTGCTTACATACGGCAGCACAGCAGATTCGTATGCGTGCCCGAATTACAAACCGCCTATGCTGTGTTCTTTGCGGGCATGGTCCTGACCGCCTTTGGCTCCGGCTATTATCATTTCGGACCCGCAAACGAGCCGCTCATCTGGGACCGTTTGCCGATGACGATCGGCTTCGCCGGTCTGTTTTCGATCATCATCGGCGAGTTCGTCTCAGTGCGCGCCGCACGCCGTATTCTCGTCCCGTTGCTCGCGATTGGCGTTGCTTCCGTGGTCTATTGGGCATATACCGAGGCACGGGGCGCCGGTGACCTACGCCCCTACGCGGTCGTTCAATTTCTGCCGATGTTACTGATTCCGGTCATCCTGCTGATCTATGAACCGTCGCTTGGCAAGGCGAAGTATTATTGGTTCATGATGCTTTTTTATGTGCTCGCGAAAGTGTTCGAATATTTTGACGCTGCGATCTTCGATGCGGGCCAAATTGTCAGCGGCCACACACTCAAGCATCTGTTCGCGTCGATGGCTCCGGCGACGCTGCTTTATGCGTTGACGTTGCGGCGCCAGCTGCACAAAGTCGATGCCGATGAGTGATTCCACTTACGACGGAGGCTGCCATTGCGGAGCCGTAGGGTTCCGTTATACGACCGTGATCAGCCCCGAAGACTGGTCCGTGCGAGCGTGCCAGTGTCGCTTTTGTCGAATGCACGACGCACTCAGCACATCCGACCCGGGCGGAAACCTGCAAATTTTCGCACCGGAACCCACGGCGTTGCGTCGCTACCGGTTCGCACTCAAGACCGCCGACTTTCTCATCTGCACCCGCTGTGGAATCTACATCGGTGCTGTCATCGATGCCACGGCAGCGAGATTCGGCATTATCAATACGCACGCGCTTAACGAAACACCGCCCGGAATCGCCGCGGTCGGGGCTATCAGTTACGACAATGAAGACGCGAGTGGCCGAATCAACCGCCGCGAAGAATGCTGGACACCGGTCAGTGCAGTTCCCTGGTAGAGCCTAGGACGAGCGCCATACCTTTTCCGTCAATTCGCTAAGCCCTGACTCGAGAAACTTCGGCGGCCCTTTTTCGATGTCGTCGCGTGACTCGATGCACACAAGCTCGGGCCAATAAGAAAGGACCTCGTCGTCAGAAACCGAGAAGGGTGGTCCGGTTGCGACGGTATCGTCGTACTCGAGCGTGATGACAAGCCGCTCGGCCACCTCTTCAAGCAAGGAATCTGTGTGTGCTGCGTACGCTTCGCGCGCATGGGCCGGCATCGCGATCAACGCACCGCGATCGTAATGCGCATCACAGCGCACAGAATGCAGCTCAGCGTAGTCGCCGCAGTAAATCGTTATTGAATCGTCGATTGCCTGATACGCGGGTAGCTCAGCCTCCCGGATCTTGTAGTCGAGCGCCTGCTCCGCAAAAAACGCCTTGACGGCAAGCTCGGAAAGCTCAACTCCGATGACCCGATTGCCCTGATCCGCCAGCCACTTCATGTCAGGCGTCTTGCCACACAAGGGAACCAGAACGCGGCGATTCTTCGCCCGCCAGTGTTTTTTCAGGCTCTTGTTCCCTTCGGTCTCATGCCAGCCAATGCGGCCTTCCTGCCAACGCTCGATCCATGGTTCGCCCACGAGGAGCCCTCCCCCACATTGTCAAAGCCAATCTGCCGTTCAGCCTGCAGTTTACCCGCCAGGCCCGCAGCGTTACTATGCGCCGCGCTTGTCGGATCTTCCGATAATCGTTCTATTAAGCATAGGAATGACACTGCATGACAACCGCAAAACGAATCGATGGCAAGGCGAAAGCCGCTGAAATGTCAGAGAAAATCGCTGCTGACACGGCCGCCTTACGAGAGCAACATGGCGTCACGCCCGGACTGGCTGTTGTCATCATTGGCGAAGATCCGGCGAGCCAGGTCTATGTTCGCAACAAGAAGAAGAGAGCCGAAGGATGCGGTTTTTACTCAGTACAGCACTCTGTAGCCGAGGACATATCGCAAGAAGATGTTCTGCAGTTGATTAATGACCTCAACAATGACGCGAGTATTCACGGCATACTCGTGCAACTACCATTGCCTGAACACCTCGATGAACAGGCCATTACGCAGTCGATTTCGCCGGGCAAGGACGTTGACGGCTTTCATTTTGTCAATATCGGCAAACTGACGTCGGGCAATACCGCGGATGCTTTCGTACCGTGCACGCCTGCAGGCTGCATGCTGATGATTGAGGATCAACTTGGCCGAGATCTATCGGGCCTCAGCGCTGTCGTTATGGGCCGCTCCAACATCGTTGGCAAGCCGATGGCAAGCCTGTTGATGCAAGCCAATGCCACCGTGACCATCACGCACAGCCGCACAAAAGACCTTGCCAGCGTGGTCAGACAAGCCGATATCGTCGTTGCCGCAATCGGCAGAGCCAACATGGTCAAAGGGGACTGGGTCAAGCCCGGCGCTGTCGTGATCGATGTCGGCATCAACCGCATCGAAACAACGGTGGACGGGGAGACTAAGTCACGGCTGACCGGTGACGTCGACTTCGAGTCGGTCTGCGAGGTGGCAAAAGCTGTCACCCCAGTACCCGGCGGCGTTGGCCCTATGACGATCGTCATGCTCATGGCGAACACATTACGGGCTGCGAGACTTTCGGTGGGACTGAATGCCTGACGAGGCTTTTCGCACGATCTGGCTGAAGCCGGACGATTCCTCGATCGTCCAGATCATCGATCAACGTCGGCTACCACACGAATACCACGTCCACGACCTCAAGACCTGGCGAGACGGCGTCGCCGCCATTCAAGACATGTACGTACGCGGGGCACCGCTGATTGGCGCAACGGCCGCCTGGAGTCTCTATCTGGCGGCACTACACGGCGAGTCGGCGATCGATGAAGTCCGGCGCGCCGCGGCTGAGTTGCTCGAGTCCCGTCCAACGGCCGTTAATCTGCACTGGGCCGTCGAACGAATCCTGCTGCACACCGACACTGCGAGCGACGACGCCAAGCTCGCGAACATCATTCGTGCCGACGCCGAGGCGATCTGTGATGAGGACATCGAGATCTGCCTTGGGATAGGGCGTCACGGACTGTTGCTACTGGAGGAAATCTCGCGCAGCAAGTGTGGCGATACAGTCAACATACTCACACACTGCAATGCAGGTGCTTTGGCAACGATCAATTGGGGCACGGCGACAGCCCCGGTATACCTTGCACATCGAGCCGGCATGAATGTTCACGTATGGGTCGATGAAACCCGACCGCGCAATCAGGGGTCGCAGTTGACGGCGTGGGAACTGGCTGAGAACGGCGTGCCACATACATTGATTGTCGACAATGCCGGCGGGCATCTGATGCAACACGGACAGGTGGATATTGTGATCACCGGCACTGACAGGACGACGCGATCCGGAGACGTTGCAAACAAGATCGGCACTTACCTCAAGGCACTCGCGGCGTTCGATAATGACGTGCCCTTCTACGTCGCGCTGCCATCGACAACAATCGACTGGAGTATTGCAGATGGCATCAAGGATATTCCGATTGAGGAACGCGATCCTCGGGAAGTAGTCGAAACATACGGCGTCGCCGACGGGACGCCGAGCATCGTAAGAACGGCGGCACAAACAACACCGGTGAGCAATTACGCATTTGATGTTACGCCCGCACGCCTTGTCACTGGCCTGATAACGGAACGCGGTATCTGTGCCGCCAGCGAGGATGGCCTTGCCACGTTGTTTCCGCGAGAGGCCGGAGTTTGACGATCGACGAAGGCTATATCAAGTACCTCAGCCACTGGACGCCAGGGCCTGCCACGCACATCGTGGCGGCACGTGAACTCGATACCTGGCGCAAGCCGTTGTACGAGGCCGGGCTGATCGGCCAGTACAAGGCTCTCGGCATCGGCTACGGCAACATAAGCGTGCGTCGCGGCTCGCGCGGCCTGTTCCTGATCAGCGGCACGCAAACCGGTCATTTGCCGGCCACCGATGAGCGACATTACTCGCTGGTCACGGATTGCGACATCCGCAGCAATATTGTCAGGTGCAGCGGGCCTGTCCAGGCCTCATCGGAAGCTATGACGCACGCAGCAATCTATGCACTGGGTGACGCGATCGGCGCAGTCGTACATGTGCACAGTGCAGAACTCTGGCAGCGCAGTCTCGGCAAGCTGCCTACCACCGATCCGAACGTTGCCTACGGCACGCCTGACATGGCCAGCGAACTCGATCGACTCTACCGGCTGGAGGGCTTCAGGGATGCCGGAATCGCCGTCCTCGCCGGCCATGATGAGGGACTGATCAGCTTCGGTACGACGCTCGAAGAAGCGGCCAATCGTGTGTTGCTTATCAGTGGAGCATGACTAGTTATCCGGCGTCTCGATTGCCACGGGCATCAGGTAAAAGCGAAACGTCCTGCAGGTCTTGATTCCGGACAGCTCCATAGCCTTCGGCAATGGCTTGTAGGTTGATTCGCGAACAGCGTCCCTTGATGGTTTTTCGAACACCCTGTTCGTGCTTCTACGCACTGCCACTCGCCTGGTCTTGCCGTCGCGATCAACGTTGAAGCAGATCTGGACCTCGCCTTCGACCCGCGCGCGTTTCGCGCGCTCAGGGTACTGCGGAACGACTGTATACAGTGGCACGCGTTCACCCGTATCCACAGGCGACTCCGTGACCTCGGGTTTGTCATCCGCAATGACCAGGGAGGCTACTAGTAGCAGCAACGCAAACGACATACAAAGGCCTCCGCTATTCATCATCGCTGTCATCCACTGATCGACGTCGATCATCGATGACGATGTGCGGCGCAACCGGATCCGTTGCATCAAGCAGCATCGAGCGTACGATCTTCACCGTACGTGCATTAGCGGCGAGCGCTTCAGCGTTTTGCAAATCCTGTTCAGCTTCTTCATAGCGTTCCAGCTTGATGTACGCTAACGCGCGATTGCTAAACGCCCGCCAGTGGCGATCGTTTTCTTGCAGGACCTGATCGCAATAGGACAAAGCGGTTTCGAGCTGTTCAAGCATGATGTAGCCCGCACACAGGTTCGACATCGCCGTCATCCGATCACGCTTACTCGACTCGCGCTGCAGCCCGAGCAACGTCAAGCGCACACCCTCTTCCGCGTCGCCGGCCAGCAGTGCATTGGCGCCGTGATAGAGATCAGGGTTGCTTGGCCCAATGACCGTCTTGCTTTCCTGGGCAGCGCTGTCGCAGATTGTCAGGCACAGACACGCAACGGCGAGAAGGCATGTGATTCGCTGCATTGACGATATGCTCATTGGCTTGCTCGTCGGCTGCTGTTTCCCTGTTATGCGTCTTGAATCAGGTGCCGCGAAAAGTGCTCAATCGTGCGCTGCCACGCAAGCGCGGCCGCATTTTCGTCGAAGCGCGGTGTCGTATCGTTGTGAAATCCATGATTCACATCGGCGTACAGGTTGTTAATGTAGTCAAGTTCGTTGTCCTGCAAGGCTTCTTCGAACGCGGGCCAGGTCGCATTCACCCGTTCGTCCAGCTCGGCATGATGCAACATCAACGGCGCGCGAATCTTCGCGGCGTCATCTGCGGACGGATGACGACCGTAAAACGCGACTGCGGCACCCAGATTCGCTATGCGAACGGCCAGTCGCAACGACATCTCGCCACCAAAACAGAAGCCGACCGAGCCGACTGTGCCTGTGCAGTCCGGATGCTCTTGCAGAAAGGCAACAGCGGCGACAAAGTCCTCGACCATCTCGCTGCTATCGCGATCGCGCTGCATCGCTCTGCCTTCATCATCATTGCCCGGATACCCACCCAAAGGCGTCAACGCATCGGGAGCAAATGCGATAAAGCCTGCAACAGCGAGGCGTCTGGCGACGTCTTCGATGTACGGATTCAGGCCGCGATTCTCATGAATAACGACGACGCCAGGTAGCTTATGATCCACGACTGCAGGGCGCGCGTAATAGCCCTGCATTACACCGGCGCCATTTGGAGATGCATATTTCTTGTAGCCTGTCGATATCGACGTATCACCCGGGTCCACTTGCTGCGCGAGCGAGTAGTCGGGACTCAGACTGGCAAGCAGCGTCGCTGCCGACACACCGGTTGCTGTAAAAGCGGCGGCTCGGTCCAGAAACTGGCGCCTTGTTACGTTGCCATGGACGTAGCCATCAAAAAGGTCGAGAACGCGGCGGTCATAGTCCGCCCTATTGGCCACTAATGTACTGCTCCAGTTGATGGATCTCTTCCTGTTGATCGGAAATGATGGCCTGTACCAGGTCGCCGATAGAAATCATGCCGATCACCTTGTTGTCTTCAACAACAGGCAGGTGCCGAAAGTGCTTTTCGGTCATCAACTCCATGCAGTCGTTAACGGTCTGCGCACTCGTCGTCGTAAACACGGTGGTGCTCATGATCTCCGACACCTGCGTGCTCTGGGACGAACGCCCTTTAATAATGACCTTACGCGCATAGTCACGTTCCGAGAGAATTCCGCATAATTCTTCGCCGTTCATGACAACCAGCGAACCAATCGACTTCTCCGCCATGAGCTTGATGGCGTCGAGAACGGACGTCTCGGGCGTAACCGAGATGACGTGCCGCCCCTTCGAATCGAGCAGGTGTTTCACGAGTTTCATGCTTCCTCCCTATCGTCATCTGCAGCGACATTTCATTGATTCTAGCAGCACGCGGCATGGGCAGGCACGACAACGGGTCGCGCATCAATAAATGCGCACAAAATCAGTTGCTTATCGAGCCGGGCGGCTTAGGTGTCTTGCTTGATCGTGCCGCGGATGTCCGTTGCATCAAGCGACCCGCTACCGTCGTCGACAATAGTCAGGTCATGTTCGACATCGTCGACATTGATGCCACCGGACCCATCGTCAATGATGACGCTGCCACCAACTTTACGCACCGTAATACTGCCCGAGCCGTCTTCGATCGAGACATCGCCCCGCACCCCGGTAACCTCGATTGACCCCGAGCCGTCATCGATGACAACGCTACCAACCTGCTCGACCTTAATCGAACCCGAACCGTCCTCAATGGTGACGTCGGCGTCAACGTTCATGACTTGCAACGAACCGGATGCGTCGTCGATAACAAGCGCCAGACTGTGCGGAACCCGTATCTCCAGGTCTACCGACGGTGGGTCATCCCAACCCCAGGACTTGTGGTCGAAATATGCCTCGAGTCTGGCCCGGTCCCTGACCTTCTCGAGCGACAAGGTCATATCGGAAGCGATGATCTCTTTGGCCTTTTCCGCACTTTCATCGGGAACGCTAATCGTCGCTTTCACTCGAATATTCCGGGTATCGGCATTGCCCCTGATCGCCAGGCTACCGGCGCCCGCATCAATCTCGAGCGTGTTGATTCCCTTGGTGTCGAGTTCCAGGTCACGGTCTTCGGTGTAATCATTCCACGCGGCGCTGGACAGACTCGCCGCAAACATCGCCATAATTACAAAACTGCGCATCGCCATCGCCTCTTTAGTATTTCGTTGGCCGGATTTACTACTTAGACGCACGGCAGCGCCGAATGGTTGCAAAGCAGATTAGTCGTCCTGAGCTTCGAATGTCGCAAGCCGCTGTTCCAGTGCGCTTGACGAATACCAGGTGCCACGCGCCATGACGCCATGAACACGGCGTGAATTGCCAATGTCCAGAAGCGGATTCTCATTGAGGAGCACGAGATCGGCCTCACGGCCGACAGCCACTACGCCGGTATTGGTACCCAGAAAGTCAGCCGCAGCGGTCGTGCCGGATTGCAACGCCTCGAAGGGTGTCAGCCCGGCAGCCACAAGAAAGCCGAGTTCATGGTGCAGCGAGAACCCCGGAACATTGAAAATCTGTGGGGCATCGGACCCGAGCAACAGGCCGGCGCCAGCCTTATGCAGTGCCAGGATCAATTTGCGCCGAATCTCTATCGCGCGGGCACCGATGGCGGCGTTGAAGCCGCGCTCATCGAGTTGTTGTTCCTTGGCCCGGACCCACTGTTGCACCTTCGCCTGTGGCATGTAGCGCATTTCCGGACGATTACGAAGGTCGGCGGCACTCACATCATTAACGAGATGTTCGATAAGCGACTCGGTTGGCACGTTCCACGTTCCTGCTGCCGCGGTTCGCGAAGCGATTGCAGCAATGTTCGCCTCGATGACCTGATCCGCGAGCAAGACGTCGAAGAAACCACCATAGCCCCCGGAGCGATCGGTATTCGGCGGCATCAGTGCGGCGATATAGCCATCGAGGTGATCAATCGTCGCCATGCCGGCCGATAACGCGCCCTCGACGCCGACGGCGGCGGGCACGTGGCCTGCGAACGGCATTTGGAGCTCGGCCGCCACGGTTGCGATCGCAGCATATTCTTCGGCACTAAGGCCCGGATGTATCTTGATGAAGTCATAGCCCGCCGCGTGCTGCGCGCGCACTTTGCGCGCTGCATCGCCCGGCCCACTGACCGAATTGCCGTTCATCGAGGGCCCGGACGTAATCAAACGAGGACCAAACTGCTCACCGTCGAGCAACTGCTGTCGCAAGGCCAGATGAGCCGGTCGCCCGAGCATGCCACGTACTGTCGTAACGCCATTTGCGACAAACAGAGAGAACACGCGATCGAGATTCGGTGTGCCCGAGTCTGGAATATGCGCGTGCATTTCCGCAAGACCCGGCATCAGATAACGATCCGTGCCATCGACGACCTTGGCATGCTCTGGTACCGGTACGCTGTCAACATCACCGATTGCCACTATCATGCCGTTGTCAACGACGACCGTTTGTCCTGCGATGACTGTTTCAGTTGTCATCGGAATGACATTGACATTGATAAACGCTGTCGGCGCTGCAGCGGCCGAATCAACGGCAAGCAAGGCAACGGCGAGCAAAATCAGGCGTTTCATGCTGGCAAGCGTAATCTCCTGATCTGCTACTGGCAAACAGTTCGGTGCCGCAGCATGATCGAGGGCATCGAGATCGTTCTACAACAGCAAATTGCGGGGTAACTATTTCAGAGTATGGACTTGAGACTTTCTTCGCTGATATTGCCGCCGCATATGATCACGACGATTTTCCTTCCCTTCACGGCGTCATGACGACTCAATAGCGCTGCGACTGCAACGCCTGCGGCACCCTCGATCGGGTGTTGCTCTGCATCGATGTATTGCCGCATGGCTGCGGCGATCTGTTGCTCGCTGACGAGGACGAATTCGTCGACGAGTTCGCGACAGAGTGCGAACGTAATCGAGCCAGACTCGATACCGCCGGCCGTCCCGTCCGATAACGTCGGATCACTCGGCAGGTCGAGTATGCGGCCTGCCTTGATCGACTTCGCCATCACCGCAGAGGCCTCAGGCTGACAGGCGAACAAGCGCACGTCGGGGTTGTGTGATTTGAGCACGCTGCCGACACCACTGATCAGGCCGCCGCCACCGACAGCAATGAACGCAGCGTCGACGTCCGACAACTGCCCGGCAATCTCGATGCCGCAGGTACCCTGGCCCGCTATGACTTCGGCATCGTTATAAGGAGAAAGATAGTACATGCCATTAGTGGCTGCGAACTCTCGTGCGTGTTGCTCCGTATCGAGGCCGTCGGTACCGAAGAACCGAACGTCGCCGCCGTAACCGCGAATCGCATCGACTTTCGCGGATGACGTTTGTTCGGGCACGAAAATTACGCCCTCCGTCTCGAGCTTGCGCATCGCGTAGGCGACGGCAGCGCCATGATTGCCACTGGACGCAGCAACACAGCCTTTGTCGCGTTGCTCCCGGGACAGCGTCATCAGGCAGTTAGCTGCGCCACGCAGTTTGAACGATCCAGTATGCTGCTGATTCTCGAGTTTCAGGTACACATCGGCGCCTGTCGCATCGCTGAACGTCGTTGATCGCACCAGCGGCGTCCTGCAAACGACTTCCTTGACACGCACGGCAGCACGGCTGGCGGCGTCTGAAATATTCCTGATCTGCTTGCTCATTCGCACCTGTCATTCTGACCTGAGGCATCTGCGGGCCGGACGCGGGGTGCCGGCCCGAATGTCTTTAAAGAGATGCGGCGGCGAAAGTGTCGCAGCTATCCGGGTTGCCGCTCGACAGCCCCGTCTTGAACCAGCGCTGGCGTTGTTCGGAGGTACCGTGGGTAAACGACTCTGGCACAACGGTGCCGCGTCCCTGTTTTTGCAGGCGATCGTCGCCAATTGCGCTGGCCGCATTGAGGGCCTCGTCGACGTCACCCGCCTCAAGAATATTCCTGACCTTGTCCGCCCGATTCGCCCATACGCCGGCAAGACAATCGGCCTGCAACTCGAGCTTGACTGACAGACGATTGCCGTCGGCTTTGCTGGTTCTTGACTGCATCCTGCGCACCTCGCTTGAAATGCCGAGCAGGTTCTGTACATGGTGACCAATCTCATGCGCTATAACGTAGGCCTGAGCAAAGTCGCCGGGCGCACGATAACGAGTACGCATATCGTCGTAGAAACTCAGATCGATATAGGCCTTGCGATCGGCGGGGCAGTAAAACGGACCCATCGCCGCTTGTCCTGTACCGCATGCAGAACGCGTTGCGCCGGTGAACAGGACCAGCGTCGGTTCCTCGTAGCGGCGCCCCATGTCAGCGAACAATGCATGCCATACCTCCTCGGTGTCGCCAATTACGACCGCCACCATATCGGCGAGCGGGTCGTTCTTGAGATCTTCCGCGCTGAGACTCGTGCCTGTCGAGGATGGCGATACGTTTGACGATTGCATGCCTTCGATCAGGAACGACGGATCGACACCGAAGTACAGCGCGGCGAGGATTATTACGATCGTGCCCAGCCCGCCACCGACGAGTCCGGATCGTGGTTTTACACCGCGACGATCTTCAATATTGCTGCTTCGTCTGCCGCCACGCCACTTCATAGTGCTCCCCTTTGTCCGAATATTAACCGCATTCGGCAAGCCAATTTAACAATATATTAATCGGCCAGCCTGGCGCGTTGACACCATTGGACATGCTATGCAACGATACCTTCTCGTATGACAAAGGCACATCTGTCGAAAGACAGGGTCGCAAAGCTTCCGGTCTAAGGGTAAATCCTATGGCAGCGGGGTTGCCAGCACGATCTTCTCATCGCAATTCCGGCGATGCGTGTTTCGCTCTTGTGTCTTTGGCGTTTTCTGGATTATTTTGCCGGAGACATGGATGTTAGCGACGAATCTGAAGAAGACGGGCAGTTACCGCCTCGAGCAAACAGGCACCTACCACGTCAGGAAGGTGGGCAATCGCCGCCTCAAAAAGCCCACGGGCCCGATCACACTGGAGCCGACTAACCTCAACGAGCTGCGTCGAATCGTAGAACCTGACGCCCGCACGCCGTTGCCAATACGACCTCAAGGCGCCGGCACCGCGTCTACCGACTGCAATACCTCGGACACGGGAACGACCTTAAAGACAACCGGTCTCGATCGAATCATCAACGTCGACACGTACAACCACACCGTTACCGCAGAAGCGGGCGTACGCCTCGAAAACCTTGTCAGGGAACTTGCGGAACATGGGCTCGAACTGGTTGGTGGTTACGACCTACAGGGGCGAACTGTTGGTGGCGCCATATCCGCGCCTTGCTTCGGTCCATGTATCGGCAGCGATGGCGGTTACTTTTCGAGCCACGTTGTCGCGATGAAATTCATTCGTCCCGATGGACAATTACTAAGGATCGTACCGGAGCAAAAAAATTTGCTGGGCGCATTTCGAACCAGCTTTGGCATGCTGGGCGTTCTCTATGAGGCGACCATGCGAGTGCGCCCAATCCGAACGTTTACCGCAAGTCACCGCCGCGTCAGTATCGACAAGTTCTCATCGGCCGTCGATGCACTTGCCAATGGCGACGTGGGTTTCAAGTTTTATCTGATGCCGTATCGCGACCGCGTATATCTTGACTTGCGGCGCTACGACACGGATCCCGGCAACGCCTACAAGGCAGCATGGAAAATCAAGGACTGGGGAGAGAGCACTGTCTTGCCGCACATATTCAAGTCTCTTAATCGAGTGGTACCCATTCAGTCGGTTCGTTACAAGCTCATCGATAGTATTTCTGAGGCAACCCAGGGGCTCGTGAACTCGCGCCTCGTCAACACCGGCACTAATGCGGCGTCACAGCCGAATCATCACAAATACGCCGGCGCGCGCGGTTGCTTTTACTCGACCTGGTGTTTTCCGGCCGCTAATTTTTCGATGATCGTCAAAGCATATCGCGACTTCTGTGAATCGACCTATGCGACATCACAGTATCGATGCGATATGCCTGCCGTCGGTTTTCGTCTTTGCCGGGACACGTCGTCGTTGTTGTCACCTTCTTTCGACGATTCAATGATCGCAATAACGACCGCGTCCACCCAGCCAGCCGGCTGGGATGACTTTGTTATTGATCTTGCCGAGTTCGCGGAAAAATGGGGCGGCACGCCGGTAATCAGCCAATCGCGTGCATTGCGCGCCGACCACGTCATCCAGACCTACAGCAAGAGGCTCGATTTCTTTCGGCGCATGCGGCGCCAGCTGGACCCCGAAAATCGTCTTTTGAGCCCTTACCTGGCTCAATTCTGCCAGTAGCGGCGTCCCGTCAGCTGTACTGGTCCCCAAAGCCGCTAGCTAAAAACTTTTTCAATCCAAATTGCCGCTTCGCGCATCTAATAGGTAGATCGCGCGCAGGGGCAATGAAATTACCGGTCATAAAACGGCCTTTGGCGGCAAGAACAGCGCTCCCTGGTGATGCGAAAAATGTAACTGATTGATTTATATAAAGAACATACCGCGACAACATATGCACTTAAGAGTTGCGTTATACCGAACTAGTGTTATACTTCACTACAACACTAAGCAACACCAAACATAGCGACTGACATGAAAGCAACCACAACAATTTTCGCAGTAGCAGCCTTGTCCGGTATCGCAGCTCTCCCCGGCTGCGGTATCGGTGAGGCCAGTGACGCAAGCACCGACGAAGTCCTTGCAGCCACACCGGTCCCGGTCGAAGTCACCTATCCGATCCGCGGGGATATTTATGCTACCTATCACGCAACGACAACTATCGCATCCGATGCTGACGCGCCGGTACTTGCACGCGTCCCTGGTGAAGTCGTGCAGCTGCTTGTTGAGGAAGGCGATCGGGTCAAACAGGGCCAGGTCCTGGCACGGCTCGACGGGGAAAGACTCCGCCTCGAGATGCTGGCAGCCAAGGCTAATCTCGAGCAGATTCGAAAAGAGTTTTCACGTTACAGCGATCTCGCCGAACGCGGGCTCGTTAGCGAGTCGATGTTCGATGGTCTTAAATATGATGTCGATTCGTTGCAGGCAAGCTACGAACTGACGAAACTGAACTACGACTACTCGGCAATCCGTGCAACAATCGACGGTATTGTCTCGTCGCGCGACATCAAACTGGGACAGAGTATCGACGCAAACAGCGTGACTTTTCGCATCACTGACACAAGCGAACTCGTCGCCTATCTGCAGATTCCACAAGCAGAGCTCGCCAAGTTCTCGGCGGGTCATAACGCAAGCCTGCAAGTCGACTCAATGCCAGGTACTGACTTTCACGCAACAATCGCGCGAATCAGTCCAACAATCGATACTCGCAACGGCACGTTTCGTGCGACCGCATTTGTAAACAACGACGCCGGCTACCTTGTTCCTGGCATGTTCGCGCGATTCACTATTGCGTACGAGAGACACGAGGGTGTTCTGCTCATTCCAGCTGATGCGGTTGTCGAGGAAGATGATGAAATAGCCGTCTACGTCGTCGCCGACGGCGCAGTGGCACGTCGTGTCATTGAGACAGGAATCGCGTCGGGTGGTCAGGTCGAAATCCTGGATGGCCTCGCGGAGAACGAGGAAATCGTTGTAGTTGGTCAGTCGGGCCTGCGCGATGGTAGTAAAGTGCTTGCAAGCAACAGAATTCCGGATAGCTTTACGGGCTGAGTGGGCCGCGCAGCGGCCGCAGAGCCGTGACCCTCGGGTGCGCAACTAATTGGGGAGAAACTGATGTCGCTGAATCGCCTTGGTCCGGCCGTGATCGCGTGCGCGGCTTTGCTAGTCGCTTGTGGACAAAATGGGGAAGAATCGGACGCCGCCGAGAACGACGAAGAAACGGTGGCTGTGCCGGTAGAGATCGGCACGCCGACACGAGGCGACATCGTTGCCGTCTATTCCGGAACCGCACCTATTGAGGCATTTGCCGAGGCCGATGTCATCGCGAAAGTCGCGGGCGAAGTTCGCGATATTCTTGTCGAAGAAGGCGATGACGTTAGCGAGGGACAGATAATGGCGCGGCTCGATGGCGACCGGCTGAGACTCGAACTGAACCAGTCTGAAGCCAACCTTCGCAAGCTTCAGCGTGACTACGAGAGAAACGTAGAGCTTGAGGACAAGGGCCTGATCAGCAGCGGCGATTTCGACAAGATCAAGTACGAAATGGAGGCGCTGGAAGCCTCGTTCAATCTCGCCAAGCTCGAACTCAACTACACTCAGATTCGTGCGCCGATCGACGGCGTCGTTTCCGAACGCTTCGTCAGGCTCGGCAACACGATTTCAAGCGGTGAAGCAGTATTCAGAGTGACGAGTTTTGACCCGCTCGTCGCGTACCTGCACGTTCCCGAGCGCGAATACCGTCATATAGCCAAGGACCAACTTGTAGGGATCGATATCGATGCATTGCAAGGGCAGCGTATCGTTGCTTCGGTGACGCGCGTGAGCCCGGTCGTCGACCCGCTAACCGGCACGTTCAAGATCACGATCGAGATCTCGGACGATAAAAGGCGCATCAAGCCCGGTATGTTTGGTCGCATCAGTATCGTCTATGACCAGCACGAAAATGTACTGCAAATACCGCGCAGCGCGATTCTCGAGGAAAGCGATCAGACAAGCGTGTTTGTTGTCCAGGATGGCAAAGCTATACGCAAGGTCGTACAAACAGGCTACAGCAACAGCGGTATGATCGAAATCACCGATGGTCTTGTAGACGATGATCAGGTTGTCACCGTTGGGCACATTGGCCTAAAAGACGATGCCATCGTCACGGTTATCAACGCACCGGACGATACTGCGGTGACTGCCGAGCAAAGTGACGAGCAGGTAAGCGAAAATGCGCCGACTGATTGAAATAGCAACAGAGCGGCGCGTAACGATCGTCATGCTGATGGTCGCAATCGCACTGTTTGGCATGGTTTCACTGTCGCGCCTGAAGCTGAATCTCCTGCCTGACATTTCCTACCCAACCGTAACGATTCGAACCGAACTGACCGGTGCCGCACCGGTAGAAGTCGAAAACCTGCTGACAAAACCGATTGAGGAATCGGTCGGAGTTATTCGCAACGTCCGCCTGGTGCGCTCTGTATCGCGTTCGGGTCAGTCTGACGTGACGCTGGAGTTCCTCTGGGGCACCGATATGGATATCGCCGGGGTCGATGTCAGAGAGAAACTGGACATTATTGCATTGCCCCTCGAGGCTAGCCGCCCCTTGTTATTGCGTTTTGATCCATCCTCGGAACCGATCATGCGCCTGGGCCTGTTGTATAAGGAAGGGGCTGACGCGGCCCACGATAGCGTGGAAGCACGCCTCAAGGCCTTACGGCGCCTCGCCGAGGATCGGATCAAGACCGACCTCGAAGCCGAGGAAGGAACCGCGGCGGTCAAAGTCAGCGGCGGGCTTGAGGATGAAATAGAGATACGGGTCGACCAACAGAAGCTGTCACAACTTGGCCTTAGTATCAATCAGATCGCAGCCCGAATCCGCGCGGAGAACGTCAATTTGTCGGGCGGCCGACTCGAGGAAGGCAACCAGCGGTTTCTTGTCCGAACGTTGAATGAATTTCAGACTGTGGACGAGATTCGTGACGCAATCGTTGCCTATGTGTCGGATCGTCCAGTCTACCTGCGGGATGTTGCGACGGTGGAGCGCGGCTATAAGGAACGCGAAGCGATAACGCGCGTTCGCGGTCGCGAATCAGTGGAGCTCGCAGTTTACAAAGAAGGCGATGCAAATACTGTGCAGGTCGCTGCAAGAATCGCGCAACGGCTTGATGGCATCAACGAATCGCTGCCGAGTGAAATCGAACTCATAACGGTATACGACCAATCACAATTTATTTCGTCATCCGTTGACGACGTCAAAAACGCGGCAATCCTGGGCGGCATCATCGCGATCATCGTCCTGTACGGATTTCTGCGTGACTCGCGCGCGACGACGATTACTGGAATCGCCATCCCGGTATCGGTGATCGGTACGTTCATGCTGATGTATTTGAACGACGTCTCGCTCAACATCATGTCACTCGGTGGTATCGCATTGGCGGTTGGAATGCTTGTCGACAATTCGATTGTCGTTCTCGAAAATATCGTCCGCAAGAAAGAACAAGGAGAGGGCATTCTCGAGGCCGCCCAAAACGGCACGTCCGAAGTTGCAGGCGCCGTAGTTGCAGCAACGCTCACGACAATCGCGGTTTTCTTCCCGATGGTCTTTATTTCCGGAATCGCGGGTCAGTTGTTCCGGGACCAGGCGTTGACGGTTACGTTCGCACTGTCATTTTCGCTTTTAGTCGCTTTGACCCTGATTCCGATGTTGGCGTCATTAGGTACTGGCAACCGCTATCAGAATGCGAGTGAATCGACTCCGCCGAGTTGGTTCACTCGGGGTGTGGCGTTCGTCGTTCGCATGTTTGGTTTTGTGTTTGCCGGTGCCAAGTGGCTATTCTGGATCATCCTGTGGGTTCCGAGCTGGCTCTTGCAACGCTTATATCGCGGCATTGCCGCCGTGTACCCCGGGCTGCTGCGCTGGTCGCTACAACACCGACTCGCCATCGTAGCCGGAGCTTTCCTGATATTCGCAGTCACAATGTCGCTTATCCCGCGACTCGGGACGGAGCTAATCCCGCAGTTATCGCAGGGAGAATTTGATGTCGACTTGCGACTGGCGCCAGGCGCCCCTCTGGCAGAGACAGACCGGGCCATTCAAGCTGCGCAAAGCGTGGCCGCTCGCATCGACGCTGTAGACCTCGATTACTCGGTGACCGGAACAGGCAATCGCCTCGATGCCAATCCCGTCGACGCCGGAGACAACACCGGCACACTGAGCATTGACCTGAAACCAGGGGCGGGACGGGTTGAAGAAAACGCCGCGATGGATGCCATGCGTGAAGAGCTTGCGCGCCTGCCAGGTGTGCAATACGAATTCAGCAGACCCGCGCTAATGACCTTCGCCAGCCCGTTACAGATCGAGATCGCCGGTTATGATCTCGATGGGTTGGCGCGCACTAGCGGACTGATCGTCCGGGCGATGTCTGAATCCGACCGATTCACTGATATTAAGACAACCGTTGAGCGCGGCAATCCTGAAATCCAGATCATTTTCGACCAGGAACGCGCAGCCAAGCTTGGTCTTGCGGTTCGCGACATCGCAGACCGCGTTGTTGCGAATGTCCGTGGTGAACTTGCGACACGATATACCTGGCGCGACAAGAAGATTGATGTGTTGGTTCGAAGCGTCGACACGCGTCAGTCCAGTATTGAGGAAATCCGCCGTTTGATTGTCAATCCGGCATCGGATCGGCCCGTTTCGCTTGACGCAGTTGCGGACATTAACGTCTCCCAGGGACCGGCCGAGATTCGACGTGTTGCGCAGGAGCGCGTTGCCGTCATTACGGCGAATATTGCGTACGGAGATCTTGGTGCGGCCGCTATCGAAGCCGGCACGATCATCGGCCGAACGCCGATGCCCAACGGCATTACGGCACTTGTATCGGGGCAAAGTGAGGAAATGCAGGAGTCATTCCAGTCGATGCAGTTTGCGTTGGCATTGGCGATCTTTCTTGTGTATCTCGTCATGGCGTCGCAATTCGAGTCATTGATCCATCCGTTTGTGATCCTGTTCACCATTCCGCTCGCTCTTGTCGGGGCGGTCCTTGCATTGTTTGTCACAGGCACAACGATAAATATTGTTGCGTTAATTGGCGTCATCATGCTCGCAGGTATCGTCGTCAATAACGCAATTGTACTGGTTGACCTGATCAATCAGCTGCGCGCTCAAGGCAAAGACCGGTTTGACGCTATCATGGAAGCAGGCACCGCCCGATTACGCCCCATTTTGATGACGTCGTTGACAACGGCGCTTGGACTGCTGCCCATGGCCGTGGGTTTCGGCGAGGGCGCGGAAGTGCGTGCGCCGATGGCCATTACTGTTATCGGCGGGCTGCTCGTGTCCACCTGCCTGACACTGGTCGTAATCCCGGTCGTGTATTCGCTGATGGACCGCAAACGCTGGCCAGCAGCCGCGAACGTAAACGCCACGGGCCAGCGCGCACAATGAAACACACCGAGTTTGCATTGCGGCGGCCCGTTACGACGGTTGTCACATTCGTCGCCCTGGCTTTGGTCGGGCTGATCGCCTCACGACTCTTGCCCCTTGAAAAATTTCCGGACATCGAATTCCCCGGGATCTTTATTCAGATTCCGTATGCCGGATCGACACCCGAAGAAGTAGAACGCTTGATTACGCGCCCGGTCGAGGAGGCACTGGCGACGCTTTCCGGCGTAGAGCAAATGTTCTCGAGTTCCGATGAAGGCCAGGCACAGATATTTTTGCAGTTCGGCTGGGACCAAAGCATGGGAGCGAAAGGCATAGAAGCCCGTGCGAAGGTTGACAGCATTCGTCATTTGCTGCCCGACGACGTTAGACGTATCTTCATCTTTACGGGCTCTCTGGGCGACCAGCCTGTGCTTCAGCTTCGCATCTCGAGTGAGCGCGACTTATCCGATAGTTATGACCTGCTCGACCGGCTTCTCAAACGGCGCCTGGAGAGAATTGAAGGCGTATCACGCGTTGAACTCCACGGCGTGGACCCGCGAGAAATTCGCATCCTGTTGCATCCAGACCGTCTCGCCGCGCACGGCGTGGACATCGCGTCACTCCGGGACTTGCTGCAACGAAGCAACTTTGCTGTCAGTGCAGGAAAGATCACGGCTGGTGAACAGCGCCTTAGCGTTCGTCCTCGCGGCGAATTCGCTTCCGTCGAGCAAATTCGAAACCTCTCGATCAACGACAGCGGCCTTCGGTTGCGCGATATTGCCGATGTGGAACTTCGCACGCCGGATCGCAACTACGGCAGGCACCTGGATCAGAAATACGCGATCGGTGTTGCTGTCAGCAAGACGACGGGCTCAAACCTTGTCGACGTTACGGATCGCGTCATTGCTGAGGTCGACAAAATCGGCAAACTGCCGCAGATGCAGGGCATCAATATCTTCTCGCTCGACAACCAGGGCGAGAGCGTAAGAGATTCGCTGTCTGACCTGCTCAGCGCGGGACTTGTCGGCGGCTTGCTCGCGATCATCGTGCTGTACCTGTTCCTGCGACAGATATCAACGACGTTGATCGTAACGGCATCCGTGCCCTTTTCAATATTGATTACGCTCGGCGCGCTGTATTTCTTCGGCCTTACTCTCAATATCCTGTCGATGATGGGCCTCATGCTCGCGGTCGGCATGCTTGTCGACAATGCTGTAGTCGTTACAGAAAGTATTTTTCGTGAACGCGCGGAGAGCAAGAACAGTCCGTTTGCTTCGACTATCAAGGGTGTAAAGGAAGTCGGCCTGGCGGTCATTGCCGGAACCGCAACAACAGTCATAGTTTTTGCGCCGATGATTTTCGGCGTTAAGACGGACATTATGGTGTTTTTGACCCATGTCGCAGTCACGATTATCGTCGCACTTCTTGCATCGTTGCTAATCGCGCAAACCCTTGTACCGATGTTAGCGGCGAGAATCGCTGTACCACCACAACCAAAACCCGGCGCCCTGATGTCTCGCTTGACACGTCGTTACGAGAACGGTCTCAGCTGGATTGTGTCGCATCCCTGGTGGACGGCGCTCGGTATTTTGCTGACCTGCGTGATTGGTGTTCTCCCGCTGGTTCTGAGCCTCGTCAAGTTTGATGCGTTTCCGCAGGACGTGGGTCGACGTCTGTTTATGCCGTACCACGTCGAAGGTCAGCACTCACTCGAGCGCATGGAAAGTGTCGTCGATACGGTCGAAGATTATCTGTATTCCCGTCAGGAAGAGTTCAACATCCGCTCGATCTACAGCTATTACGATCTCGAGCGCGCAGAGTCCACGATTCTTCTGACCGATGAGGATGATGCAATCCTGTCGACCAAAGAGATTATCGAACTAATAGAGGAAGACCTGCCTGAAATCGTGATTGGCAAGCCGAGTTTTCAATTTGACCAGCAGGGTGGCGGCGAAGGCTTCAGTATTCAAATCACAGGCGACTCAACGACTGTTTTGAACGAGCTTGGCGCCGACATAGCGCGGGCCTTATCGTCTGTCGAAGGCTTGAAAGATATTCGCAGCGACGCCGAGAGCGGTGATAAAGAGGTCAGGGTTATCATCGACCGTGCCAGAGCGGCCGCTGCGGGATTGACGGCAGCCGATATCGCGATGACAGTCAGCATTGCAATGCGTGGCGAGAATCTGCGTGAATTCCGCGGCGACTATGGCGAAGTAGATGTACGTCTTGCATTTCGCGACGATGAAAAGCAGAGCGTCGAACAGCTGGCAGACTTGCCACTGTACAAGCCAAACGGCGAACGCATCACACTGGGAAGTGTCGCCAACCTGCATATCGGACAGTCGCCCAACACGATACGGCGCACAGACCGGCAGACGTCGGTCATTCTTTCGGGCAACCTTGAAGACGAAAAGGGCCTCGAGGATGTACAACCCGGCGTCGAAAACCTGATGAAGCAGATCGAACTCCCGCCCGGCTATAGCTGGAAATTCGGCCGCGGATTCGAGCGCGAGGACGAGACGCAACAGATGATGGCGACCAATATCGTGCTCGGTATTGCGTGCATCTTCCTCGTAATGGCGGCTTTATTCGAGTCGATGTTGTTCCCGTTCTCGATCATTCTCGGATCGATCGTGTTCTCGATCTTTGGTGTTTTCCTGTTCTTTGCTGCAACCGGTACGACGTTTTCGTTTATGGCCTCGATCGGCATCATGATCTTGATCGGTGTCGTGGTGAACAACGGCATTGTGCTTGTCGATCATGTCAACAATCTCCGACTGCGAGGCTTGCCGCGCAATGAAGCAATTGTCACGGCCGGCAGAGACCGACTTCGGCCAATCCTGATGACCGTGGCAACAACAATTGTCGGGCTTTCGCCTCTGGCGATCGGTACGACGCAGGTTGGTGGCGACGGTCCACCGTACTATCCGATGGCGCGCGCAATTATCGGCGGGTTAGCCTTCTCGACGGTCGTATCCCTGCTCGTCGTGCCGGCCCTGTACATCTATTTCGACAATCTCTCCGCCTGGGGCCGCAAGGTTATGCGCACCGCTGGCGGCGACCGCGCGCCAGCGCTGTGAGGCCGAGCACCAGGATCAGAAACCACCCGAACGCGCCACCGCCACCATGGTTGACGACGATAACCTCCGGCACATCTGCCGCGTCCCTGTCGGCGTCCTCGAGCGGCAGAAAAGCGAGTTCCGACGTGTCGTCTGGCCCGAAATATGCGACGAACGAGTCGTCGTAGGCGTCGAATAACTCGATCAGTACGTCGTAACTGCCCGTCGGATAGCCAGCCAACAGTTCAGTGACTAATACGTAGTCGTCGTCGCTTGACGCACCGAAAATCGTGAAGTTCTCCGTCGCGGCGTACTCGTTCCATGGACCACCTTCGAAACTCAAATAGACGACTGCATAGACCTCGGCAACCGTGAAATAGGTGTCGGCGTCAAATAGCAGATCAATGCCGTGATAGTAACCGTCACGATCCTGGTCATTGAATAGCACTACGTCAGCCGTGTAGAACCAGAAATCAGTATTAGCTGCTTCTGAGCTACGCAGTGATGTCTTGGACTGAGCCGGTGAGCGTGTGCCCTTATTGCGCTCGCCAGCCACGACAAGCGCACCGAACTCATTTTCAGAGACGATACCAACTGCCCCGTTGTCGCGCTGCGCCTTCGTGTTCTGTGTCGTAACGGACAAGCGCTTCTCATTGCCGGCCTCATCTGCGAATACACTGTTCGCAAAGCAGATTAGTCCGGCAACAAGAAATACTGTAATCAATAGTTGCGATCGATTGACCGACTTGGCATAGGTTTCCATTTTTCCGTCCTCCATTCCCGCGTCCTGGCTACTATTTAAGCCCTGTCTTCATGAATCGTTGCTGAATTCATGGGCATCGAATGCACGGCATGCGATCATGTTCAGCTGTCGTTTAGTTTCGTCGCTTGGCGTTCACTCATGGTTCAGGAAAGTCGTCAGGATTCGACGGGGAAGGCTATCGCCTGCCTGTTGTTCGGGGTGGTCGGCGGACTCGGCCTCGACCTGTGCGCGAAAGGCCTGCTCGCAACTTATTCACTCGAGCAATTCGTTTTTCTTCGCAGTCTGATCGGGCTCGCAATATTCGTTTTGCTGGGCCGTCAATTTGGTGGGCTGAAGAGTCTGATTACGTCGAAATGGCCGTGGCATTTGCTCAGGACTCTCCTCGCAACTGGCGCGATGTTCGGGTTCTTTTATGGTCTGGCACGCATGCCGCTCGTCGACGCCCTGACGCTCGGATTTACAGCACCGCTCATGGTCACGGCGCTATCCGTGCCGATGCTTGGCGAACACGTCGGGTGGCGTCGCTGGACCGCGGTCGTCGTGGGGTTTGCGGGCGTATTGATCATCTTGCGGCCTGCCGGTGGCGACGTTTCATTCGCGGCAATCGCGGTATTGTTCGCGGCATTTTGTTACGCGTGCATGGCTATTACGGCCCGCAAATTGTCGACAACAGAAAGTAGCTATGCGCTTTCGGTGTATGTCATTGCCGGACCGATGCTGGTATCCATGACGATGCTCGGCCAGGGCGGATGGCAAACGCCCGACATGGACGGGTGGCTGTTGTTCACGCTCGCAGGCGCGTGCTCCGTCATAGCATGGATTGGAATTATCGGCGGCTACCGGCGCGCGTCGCCTGCGCTGCTGGCGCCGTTCGAATATACAGCACTGATTGGCGGTGCAATGGCCGGCTATCTGATTTGGGATGAGGTCCCGGATCGATGGGTCGCGCTCGGCGCCACGGTGATCATCGGCTCGGGCCTGTTTGTCGTGTACCGGGAAATCGGCGGTGTGATATCGAGCCGCTACCTGCGCGCTATCACCACAAGCAGCGCCTCGGCATTGAAGCGTCGGCTAAATCGAGAGACTCAGTCCTGACTGCTTGTGGTTACGAAGAGGGTTAAGCAACATCCCCGGCGGTGAGTCCGGCGACCTCGGCTGGCGTTACCTGAAGTGCTGCGGCCACACGGTTGAAGAAATCAACCTCCAGAACACTGACGGTCGCATCGCTGCGGAATACATCGGCAAGAGCATGCACGGTATCCACGCGATCTTTGTCGGCCATCTTGCCCCGCACACTTCCAAGATACTTGCGTAGCGTAGCTTCGGCATAGAGCTCGGAACGCGCAGCGATGCGAACATCGGCCGCACTGAAATCCTGGCCTGTACGCTCTTTGAGGATCTCGCGAATTCTGTCAACCTCGACTGTCTGGATATTAATGTCGGCATCCGCCGCCCTGGCGAGGGTCATCAGCAGTACTTCTTTATACAGCTCATTCTGCTCATCCTCACTGACGTCTGCGCCGCCGAAGATTTTTAGGACACTCTTAAGATCTGCGATTGCCATTTTGGTCTCTCTCTTGATTTTCGTTTTTTTTCAGTGCGGTTGCCGCGCCTGAGGCAAGTACCGGAGTATACACGCCAAGAACCACCAGGCTAGTTGTAGGATACCGCAGATAACGTACTCGGCCACCCGACTGCTCTTCCTGGTCTTGGCTTGCGCAGCGCCGGTAGCTGAGCTGGGTATCATATCGCATCAAATTATGTATTTATACCTTTGTTTTTAGGCGATATTCTTCTTGGCATCAGGAGGTTTTTTTTACATACTGGCGCCGGGCAAACAACACAGAAGGAGGTGATCCATGTCTAGTGAGATATCAAAGGTATTGCGAAAACCATTGGGTCTTGTGCGGATTATGGAGCAACCTTCAGACCGCAGCTGACCCGATTTCCAATACCGATACTCACGAAGGGCTGCCCAAGGGCAGCCCTTCTTCGTATTGGATCGACTGGTCTTCTTCGACTAGTCTTCTTCGACTAGTCTTCTTTTTCTACCGTCGTTTCGCGGTGTATTGACGCGTTATAGACGCGCCCAATGTCACAGTCCAGGATATCGTCAAATAATTCCGAAGACTTGCGCCAATGGCCCTCGCTCATCAGTTGGTAGTCGTTGCCGAATGCCGTGTGATCGTCGTTAGTACCGATTGCCTTGAAGTCGTAGGAATCATCGGTCTCTCCGAATATCGGAAACATCACCCAGGCACTATCGCTGAAGCCGTGCTCATCCTGATACGCGTTCCACTCCTCCTGAGCTGCCAAATAGTCATCAAATTTCTTGCCTTCCTTCATCGAGCAATTTGAGAAAGACATTACAAAAGATTTGTCTGACTCGTCGTCATCTTGCGGCCCCTGCTTCACGTTCATGGAGACGAAATTCGTGTGGCTCTTACAGGTCAGGACCTCCGCAAACTGCCCGCCCAATTCACCGCCCTCACTGAGCCACATGTCGGTTCCAGCACCCATCTTGCTGCCGTCTGTCCACGCACCAAGCCAGCCAATATCAAACGCGAGTTCGCCAAAGTAGTATGGCGTCAAGGTTGCCGCAAAGTAATAATCAACGCCCTTGTCATCCATAAAGTCATTCCACTCGTCGATGACTTTCTGCAGGTCGCCCGGTCCTTTGCCCTCATTGAAGTCACAGGTAAAAGTCTCTACGGGTATCAGATTCGGCTCTTCGGATTCTTCTTCTTGCGCCAGCGCAACGCCTGATCCTATGGGCAGCAACAGCAACGCGGAAATAACTACAGATACGATTTTTCTCATCTTTTGTTCCCCTGTTTCTTAGAATTTTTTGTCTTGCCGGCGTTACGCCGGATAGGCCAAGTATAGACCAGGAAAAATAAATCGCTGGCCCAAACGACCCGGTTATCTAGGCAAGAATAGCCTCAACAGCTTCGAGCACAGAGTCGATTTCGTCCACTGTATTGTAATGCACTGCACCAATCCTCACCGCACCGCCCGCATCGATAATGCCCAGGGCTTTTGCTACTTCGAGTGCGTAATTGTGGCCGCTCCAGGCGAATATATTGCGTTGGCCGAGCGCCTCTGCAATTGCCGCCGGTTCGTGTCGATCGTGAGTAAACGCTACAGTTGGCACCCTGCGATGCATCGCGTCAGGATCAGAAATGCCCTGAACCGTGACACCCGGGATGTTCTGTAGCCCTTCGATCAGCCTTGCTGCGAGTAGCTTCTCGTACTCGAACAACAGATCGAGCCCGGCACATATGTGCTGCCGCCTGCCATCCGATCCTGCCGCGTTGGTCATCGTGTTGCCGATCCAGCCGAAATAGTCGACTGCCGCGGCCGTTCCTGCCATGCCCTCATGACTTTGTGTGCCGGGCTCGAAACACCACGGCAGTTCGCTGGGGGCGGGACGGACCTTGTAAGGGTGAAGTTGTTCGAGCACATCGCTTCGGCCCCACAGTATTCCCTGATGCGGGCCGAAAAATTTATACGCCGAGCAGACAAAAAAATCGCAACCGAATCGTTGCACGTCCGTCGCGACGTGCGGCGCAGACTGCACGCCATCGATAAAAGACCACGCGCCTGCCTCACGGACCTTGTTGCAGATCGTCTCTACGTCGTTGATCGTTCCAGTCAGGTTGCTCGCCCCGCCAACGCAGACAAGTTTGGTCTTGTTCGTAAGCAGATCGTCGAGTTCCAACAGGTCGAACTCGAAAGTTTCGGTGTCAAATGGCAGCCAGCGAATCTCGAGTCCAAAGTCGCGAGCCATCAGCTTCCACGGCTCGACATTCGCATCATGCTCCATCTGCGACAGAATAATCTCGTCGCCTGCCTGCAAATGCCGGCCAATCGAACGCGATAAGTGAAACGTTATCGACGTCATATTCTGACCGAAAATTATTTCATTTGGTGATGGCGCATGCAGAAAGTCGGCCATCGCGGCTCTAGCCTCATCCGCTACCGCGCCAGCGAGATCTGAGGTGCGGAAGTACCCGCCGATATTGGCGTTCTTGTGCAGCAGACATTCCAATATTCGATCGGCGACCATCTGTGGCACCTGCGTGCCGGCGGGATTATCAAAATACAGCCGTGGTTTGCCATTGTCCGTTTCGGACAGCGCCGGATACTGCGCACGAATGGTCATGAGGTCGATCGTCATGGAATTGATCAGGAAGACTACTCCTGCGCTTTGCCGCCCCACTTTTCGCGATGAGCATCTTCAGCGCGCTGGCGAACTTTAGCATGGCGCCGCGTCAGCAACAGAGAATTAGGATCGCAGACTTCGGCCTTGATCAATCCGAGGTCATACGCTGCGTCGAACAAACTCGGATACCAGCGTTCCCAGTTCGGCAGCAATAATTCAACCTGATCGCGAAGATTCATGCACGCAATGTAACTGAGCGTTACAGTCGTGACAATGCGTTTGAGAAAACCCGACTATTCTATAAGCATGCGCGTGCCGAGTATCCCGGCAGCGAGCAACATTGCGCCAAGAACAACCGTTTGCATCAGCGTTGCTCCAAAAACGACTGTCTGCGCTTGAGGAATCCAGGTTGTCGGCACATCGAGCATTCCCTGTGGTACGACGGTCAACAACTTGGAAACTGCAATCGCGAGTTGCGTAGCCGGCTTGATAGCGAAAACACCCCCGATCAACATTGCAACAGGAAGTGCAAGTCGCCGCACCCAGAGCCGGCGACGAATTCGCGTCACGACGCGTGCACTAAATCCGTCGTCTGCAATTGGCTCCGATTGGAACATCGACTCCAGCAAGCGATCTTCAGCGTCTTTTAGTTTCTCAACCATGTTGATGATCTTTGATGTCAAAACTTGTCCTGATCTTTTCCTTACCGCGGAAGATTACAGATTTGACCGTGCCTACCGGCAGTCCGGTCGCCTCACCAATCTCGCGATGTGACAGTCCACATGCGTACGACATAACCATGATCGCACGCTCCTCCTGCGTGAGTACTGCGAGAAGCTTGTCCAGATCAGAAACTTCGTCCGTACTCTGAGTGTAGCTCCTCGATTCCAATTGTGCGACGTACCGTGCCTCATCAAGAACCTCTGCATATCGCTTGGACTTGCGTTTCGATTGCAGAAAGGTTGTGTAAGCGACCTTGAGCAACCAGCCGATAAACGACCCGCGCCCCGAGAATGTCTGCAGCTTGTCCCAGGCATGCAAGAAGCACTCCTGTGCCAGATCATCGGCCTCATCGAATGAGCCACCCGTGAGCTTGCGCAGGAAATTCCTGACCTGCGACTGGTGGCGGCGGATCAACTCGCCGAAGGCCGTCGTGTCCTGCGACGCGACGGCCAGCGCTACGAGGTACTGATCCTCGCCTTCCAGCCGTGTTGCTGCCTGAATTATTGCTCACGCTCCGTGTAGCGCCACATGATCAGGTAGGCGATACCGATACAAAACGGTAGCGCTGCACCTGCCAGCACACCGTAAAGCGCTTCTATCGCATAAAAGGACACTGAAAAGCCGATCAATACCATACCCGCGGCGATTGCCAGCCAGATCAGCGCGAGGCGCAGGTCCTTGTGTTCCACAGGCTTCGAACCGCCGAGGCGATCGATAAGCTCCGGCGTCAGTTCCTGTCCTTTGTCGAGCGCTGTGCGGATCGTCGTTTGCAGGTCGCCGCGCGCCCTGTAACGAAACCAGAAAAACAGGCTGACGATGACCGTCAGCCCTAAAAACATAACAATTGGTACCCATTCTCCAGCCACTTTTCTCACTCCATTTTGATAGTTTTCTGCTGTTTCAGCAGTTCTCATCAGGTAGATGCCTGCTGCGGCAGATTTGGATGCAAAATATCTATGCTATTGTTTTATATGGCCTTTATTATGTGGAATCGAGCCCGGATTCACTGCATTCGTGGTGCACGCGTCATATGGCCGGCGTGCCCGGTCAACCAATACTCGAGCGCAACATTTTTGGTACAACGGCCGCACTGGACAAGTAACGCCAGTTTAAACCCGTTTCTGGCCAGCTGACCAACACCGAGCAATTGTCTTGCGCACCTCTAACGGTACCGGTTCAGTATCTTCTTGAGTTCTTTTCTGCCGGGATGCAATTTGTCGAGTGGATACTCCGACAGGGGCGTATCGATATTTCCCATCAAGCCGTGCATTTCCTTACGCGACTCGTCAATGTACAACAGACCTGTTGTGATTTCGCCGGCGTTAAAATGATCACGCAGGAACTTGAATGAGACAGCGCGACTCGTTGGATCGTAATTCTTGTCAACCTTGCGCAGAACGATTTTGCTACCGTCATGTAATTCAATTGGCATCGCAGATCCATCATTGTAGGCCGCCTTTATCTCTTCCGCGGGAGGTACGTAGTCGGCGTCGACTACATGATGATAGAACTGCCGCGTGTGCGCATAGCTCTTGGTCGAACCCTCATGGTCGTTGAAGGTTACGCAGGGACTAATAACGTCGACCAGCGCAAAACCATCGTGCAATAACGCGCCCTGAATCAGCGGTATAAGCTGTTCCTTGTCACCCGAAAAACTCCTCGCGATGTAGGTGGCGCCGAGCGACAAAGCCGTACTGACAGGATCGATCGGCTCCTGTTGATTCGGTAATCCTTTTTTGGGTTTGCTGCCGATATCAGCGGATGCCGAAAACTGGCCCTTGGTCAGGCCATAGACACCATTGTTCTCAATGATGTAGCACATGTTCAAGTTGCGCCTGATCGCGTGAACGAACTGTCCCGCTCCGATCGACAAGGAATCCCCATCTCCCGATACGCCAATATAGGTCAGCGTACGATTGGCGGCGTTGGCTCCGGTCGTAACCGATGGCATACGGCCGTGCACCGCATTGAACCCGTGAGACTGGCTGACAAAGTAAGCTGGTGTCTTGGATGAACAACCAATGCCGCTCATCTTGGCCAACATGTGCGGCTCGATATTCAGTTGGAAAACGGCTTGAATAATTGCGGTCGTTACCGAATCATGCCCACAACCCGCGCATAACGTCGACACCGTGCCTTCATAGTCCCTGGCCGTCAGTCCGAGCTTATTCCGCGGCATGTTCGGGTGGGCAACCTCGGGTTTCGCAATGTAACTCATGCAGCCTGTCCTTTACTCCGCTCCTCGAGCACGTTTTCTACAACGAAGTCGGCATTGAGGGGCATGCCGTTATAGTGCAATAGCGATACCAGCTTCGATGGCTCAGATTCACAATCGAGGATCAGCAGAGTACGAAGCTGTGCGTCACGATTCTGTTCAACGACGTAGACAACCTCATGTTTGTCGATGAACTCTTTTATCTCGTCGCTGAATGGAAACGCCCTGACCCGACAATAATTCAGCGGCACGTTTTGTTCGGCGAGGCGATCAATCGCTTCCCTGCATGCACCGTCTCCGCTACCAACGGTGAGAATTGCCGCCTTGTTGAACTTCGAATACTGAATTTCGGCTTGCGGTACCATCGTCCGCGCCGTCTCCCACTTGACCAGCAGCCGGTCGAGAACGTCCTGATACTGTGCAGAATCTTCGGTATAAGCACCGTACCTGGTGTGCCCCGAACCGCGCGTGAAATACGAGCCTTTCGGGTGCGTGCCGGGAAGCGTTCGATACGGAATGCCGTCGCCATCGACGTCAAGGTAGCGATAAAACTGCTCCATATCCTCGAGTTCTTCCGCGGACAGCACCTTGCCGCGATCCGGAACGTAGCTCTCGTCGATCTCGAATTCCGGAACCATCCAGTCGTTCATGCCGATATCGAGGTCTGACAGGACCATGACGGGAGTCTGCAAGCCCTCGGCAAGATCAAATGACGCCAGCGCCATGTGGAAGCACTCGCTCGGATCAGCCGGGAACAGCAGGACGTGCTTCGTGTCCCCGTGTGATGCATAAGCACAGCTGAGAATGTCGGCTTGCTGCGTTCGGGTCGGCATACCCGTCGACGGGCCGACGCGTTGTACGTTAAACACGACCGCAGGTAATTCCGCATAGTAAGCGAAACCGAGAAACTCGCTCATTAGTGAGATTCCCGGGCCACTCGTGGGCGTAAACGATCGTGCGCCGTTCCAACTCGCACCAAGCACCATACCGATCGCCGCGAGCTCATCTTCGGCCTGGATGATGCAGTAGGTTCGTTTGCCCGTATCCGGGTCGACACGATATTGCGAACAAAATGAGCGAAACGCATCCATCAAAGACGTCGACGGCGTAATCGGATACCAGGCACCAACCGTTGCGCCGGCATACATGCATCCGAGTCCCGCGGCCGTATTGCCGTCAATGACGATATGCCCTTTCGTCCCGTCCATGGCCGCCACCTTCTTGGGCAACGGACAAACGAAATTCTCGTTCGCGTAGTCGAAGCCAAGTCGAATCGCTTCCATATTCGAACCAATTAGCTGCTGCTTGTCGGCGAAAGCTCGTTCAATCAAGCCTGTTATCGTTTCGAGGTCGATGTCGAGAAGTGCCGCGAGCGCGCCAACATAAGCAATATTCTTCATCAGAATGCGTGCCCGTGCGCCCTTGAAATGCTCGTTGCACATTCTCGACAAGGGAATACCGAGTACCGTGACATCATCACGATTCAGCAATTTGTTCCGCGGCCAGGTTGAGTCGTAGATCAACCAGCCGCCGGGTGATACTTCGGCCAGGTCGCGGGCATAGGTTTGCGCGTTCATCGCGACCATCACGTCGACCCGGCCGGAACGCGACTGGTAACCGTCCCCGGTTACGCGGATCTCATACCAGGTCGGCAATCCCTGAATATTGGACGGGAAATAATTCTTGCCAACGACAGGGATGCCCATCTGAAAGATCGACTTCATCAGCAAGCTGTTGGCACTCGCCGAGCCGGTACCGTTGACCGTGGCTATCTTGATGACGACGTCGTTGACTGTGGCCATTTTGGTATCGCTGCTACGCTGCCGGCGCTGCCGGTTGTATTTGACCGTCAGCTGCCTCGTCGGCCGCATACGGGAGCAGTACCGTCGATTTCTGCATATCCCATGCACCGGTCGGGCAACGCTCGGCGCACAATCCACAGTGCACGCAGAGATCCTCATCTTTGATCATCACGCGGCTTGTTTGTGGCAAGTCCTTTGACACGTAAAGCGCTTGCTCGTGGTTTTCGGCCGGCGCCGACAGGCGCATTCTGAGATCGGCTTCGTCACCGTTCTCGGTAATCGTCAGGCAGTTCACCGGGCAAATGTCGATGCAGGCGTCGCACTCAATGCACAGCTCCGCAGCAAACACAGTTTGGATATCACAATTCAGGCAGCGTTCGACCTCCTGAACAGTCTGCTCAGCTGTAAAGCCAAGTTCGACCTCGATGTCGATTTTCTTAAATCGTTCCCTGAGATCGACGTGTGGCATCAGGCGTCGCGCCGCAGGATCGTAGTCGTTTGAATAGCTCCATTCGTGCATGCCCATTTTTTGGCTGGCGAGGTTCATACCGACCGGCAGCCGATTCTGGAGATCTTCGCTGTGGCAATACTTATGAATTGAAATCGCCGCTTCGTGACCGTGTGCAACGGCCCAGATGATGTTTTTTGGCCCGAACGCCGAATCGCCGCCAAAAAATATGCCGTCTCGAGTGCACATCATCGTTGCCTCATCGACGACCGGGCATTCCCACTCATTGAACTCGATGCCGATATCCCGCTCGATCCATGGAAACGCGTTATCCTGCCCGATCGCGAGTATCACATCGTCACACGGAATGGTCTTCTCGCCAGTCACTGTGCCACGATCGATGCGACCGGCATCGTCGATGTTGTACTCCATTAATTCGAAGGTCATGCCGACAAGCTTGCCGTCCTCGATAACGAAGTCCTTGGGCGAATGATTAACGAGGATTTCCACGTTCTCTTCTTCGGCGTCCTCGAGTTCCCAGTCCGACGCCTTGAAAAAACCGCGCGGCTTGCGCGCCATCACCTTGACGTCGTTTGCCCCGAGTCTTAGAGACGTGCGGCAGCAATCCATCGCCGTATTACCGACGCCAATGATCAGTACGTTCTTGCCAATCGAATCGATGTGCTCGAAGGCGACAGATTCCAGCCAATCGATACCGATGTATATGTTCTCCGAATCATAGCGGCCTGGAATTTCGAGATTCTTGCCTCGTGGCGCGCCAGTGCCCACGAACACGGCATCGAAACCCTGATCGAGCAATTCCTTCATGCTATCGATGCTGTGATTGAGCTTGAGATCAACACCCATATCGAGGATATAAGCGATCTCTTCATCGAGTACTTTTGGCGGCAGCCGAAACTGCGGGATATTGGTACGCATCAAACCGCCGGTTGTATCCAGTGCCTCAAAGATAGTGACTTCATAGCCCAGCGGAGCGAGATCGTTCGCGACAGTTAATGACGCACATCCTGCTCCTACCAGCGCAACGCGTTTGCCGTTGGTTTTCGATGGCGCTCGCGGCAAGCGACCGCTGATATCATCACGATGATCCGCCGCGACCCGTTTCAGGCGGCATATCGCGACAGGCCTGTCTTCGACCCGGCCACGTCGGCAAGCGGGCTCACAGGGACGGTCGCAGACTCGGCCGAGGATGCCCGGAAACACGTTTGAATTGCGGTTTTCGATGTATGCGTCGCTGAATCGCCCCTGGGCAATCAAGCGAATGTACTCGGGAACATCAGTATGCGCAGGACATGCCCACTGGCAATCGACGACTTTGTGAAAGTACTCGGGGTGGGAGGTATCAGTCGGTTTCATTCCAAGCTCGCGCCGGACATATACGTCCACCCGGCATACAGTCCGATCCCGTATTTGGCGCTAGCATAGCGGGATCGACCGGAAAGTAAATACTTTTTGGGATTAACGCGGACGGGTGAATTCGAGCCGTTGTCCGGCTATCACACCGGTTAGCGCGCCGCCACGATACACGACCTCGCCGTTAACGATCGTCGTATCGATAGTTGACGAAAACTCGTGACCCTCGAATGGCGACCAACGACACTTGTAGAGCAGATTGGACTGCTCGACTTTATGCGACCGACTTGCATCGACAATGACGAGATCGGCGAAGCATCCTTCTCGGACGTAGCCGCGATCCGTGACGCCAAAAATATCTGCTGGTGCATGACTCGTTCGATCAACGAGAAGCTCGAGACTAATTTGTTGCGCGGCGGCCAGATCGAATAGCGTCAACAATGCGTGTTGCACCAGCGGCAATCCAGACGGCGCCTTGAAGTAGCTGCGCCTTTTCTCGCCAGCTGTGTGGGGCGCGTGATCGGTCGCGACAATATCGATGCGGCCTTCGTTGAGTGCCTTGATGAGGGCCTCTCGGTCAGCGGCTGACTTGATCGCGGGATTGCACTTGATTCGCGTACCCTGATCTTCGTAACGAGATTCGTCGAACCACAGATGATGCACACAGACTTCGGCGGTGATTCGTTTCTCGGAGCGGTGTGCTTTCGAGAACAAACCCATTTCAATCGCCGTCGTCAGATGCAGGATATGCAGCAAAGCGTCGTGCCGGCGCGCCAGTTCAACTGCCATGCTGGACGATTGCAGGCATGCGTTCGCGGAACGAATATTCGGATGTTCCGACATTGGCACATGCTCGCCATACTTTTTCTTCGCGTGGGCTTCATTTTCCCAGATCGTCGGCGAGTGTTCACAGTGTGTTACTACCATCATCGGCGCGTGCTCAAACACCTGCTCCAGAACAGCGGGGTCGTCTACCAGCATGTCACCGGTCGAAGCGCCCATGAATACCTTGATACCGCAAGCGTCGCCGACCCGGAGTTTTTTTATCTCCTCGATATTGTGATTCGTCCCGCCGAGATAGAAGCCGTAGTTGGCCGAGCAACGGGCCTGGGCGATTCGATACTTATCAGCCAATGCTTCACGGGTCGTCGTCTTCGGATTAACGTTGGGCATATCCATGAAGCTCGTGATGCCGCCGGCAGCAGCCGCTGCTGATTCGGTCGCGAGATCGCCCTTGTTGGTCAGGCCGGGCTCTCGAAAGTGCACCTGATCGTCAATCATGCCTGGAATCAGGTAGCAACCACGTGCGTCGATTACCTCGACTCCCTCGCCGGCCGCGATGTTGGCGGCGACCTTCTCTATTCGCTGTCCCCTGACTAACACATCAGCGTCGCGAATCATGCCCTCGTTGACGAGACGGGCATTCGTAATCAGCAGCTTGCTCATCGTGATGATTATGAAAGGCCCGCACGGCAAAAGCCATCGGGAGTTCTACCATCGAAGGATCGGAATTTTGCGGGCCGCGCCCGGGTGTGCGATAACCGCTCTGGCAAACGGGTTTCGAGCGATCAATGGGCGACACCGATTACCTGCAACGAATTCAAAATGCGTCAGTCTATGACGTAGCCGTCGTATCGCCTCTGGATTTCGCGCGTAATCTGTCAGCGCGCCAGAAGAACCGAATCTGGCTGAAACGTGAGGACCTGCAGCCGGTTTTCTCTTTCAAGCTGCGTGGCGCCTACAACAAACTCGCAGCGCTGTCGGACGGTGAGTTGGCCAATGGCGTTATCTGCAGTTCCGCTGGCAATCACGCACAAGGCGTTGCGTTGGCGGCGCAATGCCGCGGCATTCGCTCCGTCATCGTGATGCCTGTCACGACACCTTCAATCAAAGTAGATGCGGTGCTCGCCCTGGGCGGAGAGGTCATTCTATTTGGCGACACCTACGATGATGCCTACGCGCACGCTCGCGAACTGGAAAAGCAACGAGATCTTGTCTTTATCCACCCGTTCGATGACACCGATGTCATTGCCGGACAAGGCACGATTGCTGTGGAGATTCTGCAGCAGACGACTGAAGATATCGATGCGATATTCGTGCCGATAGGTGGCGGCGGGCTGATCGCCGGAATCGCTGCGTACATCAAGTCGGTGCAGCCCAATATCCGAATCATCGGTGTCGAGCCGGACGATTCCGCAGCGATGCGTGACTCGATTGCAGCCGGTGAACCGGTCGTCCTCGATCATGTCGGCATATTCGCGGACGGTGTCGCTGTGCGACGCGTGGGCGATGAGACGTTTCGTCTATGCCAACAATATGTCGACGAGATCATTACCGTCGACACCGATCAGATCTGCGCCGCGATCCGGGATATATTTGAAGATACGCGTTCAATTGTCGAGCCTGCCGGCGGTCTCAGTGTAGCCGGTGTCAAAAAGTACATCGCTGACAATCACATTGAGAACCAGACATTGATTACGATTAATTGCGGCGCCAATGTCAATTTCGATCGTCTCCGCCATATTGCCGAGCGCGCAGCAGTTGGCGAACAAACCGAGATGTTGCTCGCGATCGAGATTCCCGAAGAGCCAGGCAGCTTTCGGAGATTCTGCGAGTTGATCGGGCGGCGCGGCATCACCGAATTCAACTATCGCTACAGCGACAGGAAGAAAGCGCACATCTTTGTCGGTGTGCAACTGAGCCGCGGCGCACTTGAGCGGCAGGAACTCGTGACCGAACTAAACGATGCCGGTTATCCGGTGGAGGATCTGAGCGACAATGAGATGGCGAAGCTGCATGTGCGTCATATGGTCGGCGGACGCTCCGCGGGCATTGCCAACGAACGATTGTTTCGTTTCGAATTTCCCGAACGGCCCGGAGCCTTGCTCGAATTCCTGGACGCCATCGGCACCGACTGGAATATCAGCCTGTTTCATTATCGCAATCACGGTTCGGACTATGGCCGGATTCTCGCGGGAATTGACGTACCCGAGAACGAGACTGCAGAACTCGAAGCGCATCTCACCGATCTCGGCTACACGCACTGGGAAGAAAGCGATAATCCGGCGTACGCGATGTTCCTTTCCTGACGCCTGGTCGCGAAGTGACCGGTCAATACGATCCGGATTTCTGAGCAGCCCACGCCAGATCGGTTGTTTGTTTCATCAGGACTGGTGATGGCCTCGCGCAAACTGCTGTTTTCACCACATTTCGCGCAAGCGCGACGCCACATTTAGGCACCTGTCCGAACTGACTTCCTGCCGTCTTGTGGACGCCTCGGCACGGCCATGAAAACATTTTTGCATCGTTGCAAGCAGTGAGTCAGTCAAGAATCGGCTACGGGCGCCATAAACGTGTTTGTCACCGTCGCGACGTTGCTGAGTGACGTGGTACTTAAGCGGCGCAACAAGCGATAACGATTGCTTCGCGCGCGTCATCGCAACGTACAGCAGCCGGCGCTCTTCCTCGATCATCTCGGGCTTACCGGTCGCAAACTCCGACGGGAAGTTGCCATCCGCGACGTTAAGGATAAATACGGCCTCCCACTCCTGACCTTTTGCTGAATGCACGGTCGACAACACAAGATAATCCTCATCGAGCAAAGGGTCACCGGCGAGATCGCCGGCAGCATTTGGCGGATCGAGCGTCAGCTCAGTAAGAAAACGCTCTCGCGTCGGATAACGCCCTGAGATCTGCTCGAGTTGCTCGAGATCCGCTTCCCGCGTATCGAGTCCATCGTAGAGCCGTTCAAGATGCGGCTGATACCAGCGTCGAACCTGACTGAGTTGTGGCTGCCAGCCGGCGTCTTCAGCTTCGACGGCCGACAGGGTCTCCATCAAATCACAGAAAATGGCCCAGTCGTTTGCCGCCGCTGACGGCGGTCGAAAGTCACGCAGTGTCGAGAACAAGAAGTCGCCACCAGCCAGTTTTTCGAAGCACCGCGATGCATACGCGGGCCCCATACCTGGCAACAGCTTCAGAACGCGAAATGCAGCAACCTCGTTTTTTGGATTCTCGGCCCATTTGAGTACCGACAACAGGTCTTTGACATGCGCTGCCTCCAGAAACTTGAGACCGCCATATTTGACGTAGGGAATATTGCGCCGGACCAGTTCGAGTTCGAGCCTGTCGCTGTGATGGGCACCGCGAAACAGTACGGCCTGATCCATGAGTTGCATGCCCATTTCGCGGTTTTCCAGAATCCCGTCGATGACGTATTCGGTCTCGGCATCACCATCCTCGACAGTTACATACCGCGGCCTGCCGCCATTTTTGTTGTTCTTATTTGAAAACAGGTTCTTTCGATACTGCCTTTCGCTTTCCGCGATCAGACAGTTGGCCGCATCCAGAATTTGCTGCGTGGATCGGTAATTTTCCTCGAGTGGTATCACCTGCGCCGACGGCATGAACTGATCCGGAAAACCGAGAATATTCTCTACCTCTGCCGCACGAAACGAATAGATTGACTGCGCGTCATCGCCGACAACAGTGACGCCGTCTCCATCCGGCTTTAGCGCGCGCAGAATTTGCGCCTGCACGAGATTCGTATCCTGATACTCGTCGACCAGAACATGATCGAACCATGAGCCGATTTGCTGCGCAAATTCCCCGTCAGCAACGAGGTGGTTCCAATACAGCAAGAGATCGTCGTAATCGAGGACCTGGCTTTGTTGTTTGCGAGCTACGTAACATCTGAATAACTCGCGCAGCTCCGCTTCCCAATCAGCGCACCAGGGGTAGGATTCATTGAGAACGCCAATGAGCGGTTTCTGCGAGTTCACACAACGCGAGTAGATTGCGAGGCACGTGTCTTTTTTCGGAAAACGTCGCGACTTTCGCGACAGCGCCAGTTCATGTCTCGTGACATCGATGACATCGGCGGCATCGCCTCTGTCGAGCACCGAGAATCCCGGGTCCAGACCGAGATTGGCCGCAAATCGTCGCAACAGACGATTCGCGACAGAGTGAAACGTACCCGACCATGGCAGGACACCCGCCGCTATTGCGCCGGTATTGCCACCTGTCACAGATCGTCTGACGATGGCATCGACTCGCCGCGTCATTTCCTGTGCCGCGCGCCGGGTGAATGTCAGCAACAAGATACGTTCGGGACTGACGCCCTGGATAATCAGGTGCGCGACACGATGTGCCAGGGTCATCGTCTTGCCAGTGCCGGCCCCGGCGATAACCAGCAACGGTCCGGCCTGAAACACCTCGTCCGCCGGTCTGCACCCGTACTCAGCCGCCTGGCGCTGAGCCGGATTCAGCATCTCAAGATAGTCGTCAATACGCTCGACCGCCTGCACAGCTTCTCCCCGGTGGAAAAGTCTGTATTTTTATACAGTACTGTATGAATTTACAAGTTCAGGTGCTTGGTTTCGTGAGAAATTCTTCGATCAGGCGGGCGAGCAAGCCCGGTTGTTCGAAGTGCAGCATGTGGCCGGCGTCCTCTATCCACGCGACTTGCCGCCGCGGAAACGGCAGATCTATATGCGATCCAAAATCACTGCGGCGCCCCGCCACCAGCAGTACCTCGGCCGCTACGTTGCGCCAACAGGCCTCGGCCTCCGCGCGCCGATACAAAACTGGACCGGGAAGCTTGTGGGCGGGATCGGCGCGTAGCCGTATGCGGCCGTCAGTATTTTCTTCAGCCCATTCCCGTGCGACGAATTCTGCCTGCGCCGATGTCATACGCGGGCTCTTGCGACGAATCGTTTTCGCAAGTGTGCTGAAATTATCGCGTTCACTGTATTCCGGCCTCGTATGACTGCACTCAATCCAGTCCCGGTAGCGGTCCGGTGCCTCGGTCGGATCAGTATCAGGCAGTCCAACGCCCTCCAGGTTAATGACGCTGACGACACGTTCCGGAATTGCACCAGCATACAGGCCCGCGACGTTGCCGCCCATACTGTGGCCAACCAGCCGCACGGGCGCATCAGGGCTGTAGTGCCTGAGCAGATGATCAAGATCGGCGAGGTAGTCAGGAAACCAATAGGTCGGCGCGTCGACCGCTGTGCGTCCAAAACCGCGCCAGTCAGGTGCTATTACGAACCAGTCGCGGCGCAATTCATCGACGACGAACTGAAACGTCGATCCGGTATCCCCCCAACCGTGCAAATAGACGAGCAACGGGTCACTGGCGCTGCCCCATTCGCTCACTTCGTAGTCGACGCCACGAATACTGAGACGAGCCGATCGTCGTGCTCGCTTCGGCTCGTATGTGTGACTGCCGGGCATGACTGTGCATCATGCCCTATTCCGCGCGCCGTGTAGTCTGTATAAAAGGGATCACGCATCCCTCTGAGGCCCTCTAAGCTGTTGAAATGACCGAATGACGTTCGAGATCGCACTTGTCCTCGGCATACTTGGCATCTCGCTGATTCTCTTTATCAGCGAAGTCATTCGCATGGATCTCGTCGCCCTGCTGGTGCTCGGCGCACTGGCAATCGCGGGGCTCGTCACCTCGGAACAGGCGTTCGACGGATTCTCGAACGGTGCTGTCATTACGGTCTGGGCAATGTTCATCCTCAGCGAAGGTCTCACGCGCACCGGTATCGCCGACATTATTGGCCGCCAGGTCATGCGCCTGGGCGGACGCCGCGAGTTTGCGATGATCGTCGTCATCATGATTACCGGTGCGGTCCTGTCGGCCTTCATGAATAACATTGGTGTGGCGGCGCTGATGTTGCCGGTCGTTGTCGAGGTTGCGCGCCGCACTCGCATCCCGGCATCCCGATTGCTGATGCCACTCGCCTATTCGACGTTACTTGGCGGTCTGATGACGCTGATTGGTACACCGCCCAATCTGTTGATCAGCGCGTCACTGGCTCGTTTCGGCTACGAGCCGTTCAAATTGTTCGACTTCACGCCACTGGGCGGTGCCGTTATGGTTGTTGGCGTTTTGTTCGTGGCCTTGTTCGGCCGATTTCTGCTGCCAAAGCAACGTGCCGAACGCGGTAAGCATGTCAGCCAACGCAGCTTGCGTTCGCGCTACAAGCTACACGAACGGACTTTCTTGATGCGTGTACCGACGCATTCAATACTCGTCGGCAAAACGCTTGCTGAAAGCCGCATCGGCAGTTCGACCGGGCTGATTATTCTCGCGCTCGTCCGCCATGGGCGCAGCGAGACACTACCGAGCCGTCAGACAGTGCTGCGCGGTGGCGATGGCATACTGGTTCAGGGTCGTGTCGACCAATTCCGCGAGCTGCGCCGCTGGTCAGATCTCGTCATTGAACGTGAAGCGCCTGTACTGAAATCCATGGTCGCCGCCAAGATCGCTTATGCCGAAGTAACGATCGCAGAAACATCTCCACTCGTATCGGAACTCGTTCGTCACGCGGGATTCCGCACCCGATTCAACGTGGCTGTCATAGGTTTGCGGCGCAGAAACCAATACCGTTTGACAAATTTGGCCTACGTTCCCTTGCGCAAGGGCGAGCGCGTGCTTGTGCAAGGCGAAATCGAAGCGATTGAACAGCTCGAAAAGTTCTCCGACTTTGCGGAGGTCGAGGTTCTAAGCGATGAGGGCCTCGCGGAGCAATACCACACCGACGAACGTATGTTTGTCGTGAGACTACCCAAATCAAGCGATCTCGTTGGCGCGACACTGCGCAAGAGTCGCCTTGCCGATGTATTCGATTTTCGTGTCGTGTCAATTTTTCGCGACGGCTCACTAACGGTAATGCCGCGCGGCGATGAGGACCTGCTCGGCGGAGACCTGCTGTTGATCGAGGGCCAGCCCACCGATCTCGACGTACTGCGCGGCTTTCAGGAGCTCGAGATCGAGACCGCGGTGGCGGCGAATCTTGGTGCGTTCGAATCCGAGCGGCTTACCTTGATGGACGCGACGCTCGATCCTCGAAGTAGTCTCGCGGGCCGCACGGTCGGGGAACTCAATTTTCGCGAGCGCTACGGCATTGAGCTTGCGGGGATCTGGCGAGAAGGTGAAACGGTTGGCACCGAGCTGGCTGACGAACGCCTGCAGATCGGTGACGCATTGCTTCTTCTTGGGCCCCGCGATCGCCTGCAGCTGCTTACGTCGGACTCCGATTTCCTGATCCTCACGCCGTTGGGCCAGAAACCTCCAGACACACGCCGCGCGCCGCTCGCTGCCATCATCATGTCTGCCGTCGTCATCTCGGTGATGATGGGTATGGCGCCGATATCGGTCGCGGCCGTGGTCGGAGGGAGCATTATGGTGCTAACCGGTTGCCTGAATATGGAACAGGCGTACCGGGCTATCGACTGGCGCGCAATATTCCTGATCGCAGGCATGTTGCCACTCGGCACGGCAATGCAGGAGACAGGCGCTGCAACCTATCTCGCCGGGCAAGTCATGAATCTGCTTGGGGATGCGGGTCCATGGCCCGTCATCATGGGCCTTTACGTACTTACGGCCATGGCAACGATGATCATTCCAACGGCGGCCCTGGTCGTGTTGATGGCCCCCATCGTGCTTTCGGCGATGTCCGACATGGGGCTGCAGCCAGAGACCGCAATGATGGCGGTCGCGATGGCGGCCTCGGCGAGTTTTACAAGTCCGATATCGCATCCGGCAAACATCCTTGTTATGGGTCCGGGCGGTTACCGCTTTATCGACTACCTCAAAGTTGGTGTGCCACTGACTATCGTCGTGTTCATTACCGTTATGGTATTGCTGCCGATACTCTGGCCCCTGCAGGCTATATAGCGAGACAGGAAGAACAAAAATGACAACAACTGTCGTTATCGTTGGCGCTGGTCACGCGGCCGGCCAGGCCATCGCAACACTTAAGCAAAATGAGTTCGCGGGTCGAATCGTCCTTGTCGGCGACGAATCCTATCTCCCATATCAGCGGCCACCACTATCGAAAAAGTTCCTGGCTGGAGAGATGCCGGCAGAGCGACTGTATTTGAAACCCGCATCTTTTTATGCGGACGATCGCATTGACGTGTGCCTCGACACGCGCGTCGACAGCATTGATCGTGAGGCGCATACAATACGAACGGCCGAGCGCACAGAGCTCGTCTACGATAAGTTGATTCTTGCGGTGGGATCGCGCGTGCGGAAGGTGCCGGTACCCGGAAGCGAGCTTGCCGGCGTGCACTACCTTCGCAGCATTGCAGACGTTGAACGCATACGGGCGGGCATGTCCAAGGGCAAGCGCCTTGTGATTATCGGCGCCGGCTATATCGGCCTGGAAGTCGCTGCGGTTTGCCGGCAACTCGGTCTCGATGTGACGGTCATCGAGATGACAGACCGTGTGATGAGCCGCGTCGTATCACCCAACGTATCGGACTTCTATCAGCTCGAGCATACAAATCGTGGCGTCGAGTTGCTGCTGTCAACCGAGCTTACTGCTTTTCAGGGCAAGAAGCGTGTCAAATCGGTAGCGACCGACAATGCGCAGACGATTCCGGCGGACCTCGTCGTTGTCGGTATCGGGATTTTGCCTAACACAGAACTCGCCGAGGCCGCGGGACTTCGCGTGGATGACGGAATAGTGGTCAACGACCAGTGCCAAACGGCGGATCCGGACGTCTACGCAATTGGTGACTGCACGTCGCATCCGAACAGCATCTATGGCCGGCGGCTACGCCTCGAGTCCGTTCACAACGCCCTTGAACAGGCGAAGACCGCGGCCAGCAACATCTGCGGTATCGAAACGCATTACTCGGACGTGCCGTGGTTCTGGTCAGATCAATACGACCTCAAACTGCAGATTGCGGGGTTGTCGCAGGGATACGATGCGGTCGTACTTCGAGGTGATCCTGCCGGCAGGAGCTTCGCCTGCCTGTATTTGAAGGGCGGATCACTCATTGCAGTTGACGCCGTTAACGCGCCGCGAGACTTCATGCAATCCAAAGCACTGATTGCGGACCACGCTGTCTGTGACATGGAGCAACTTGCCGATGTGGGCATCGCGCTTAAGGATCTGGAGTAGTCGCTAGCTCAAGCCGCGGTATCTCGATCGCCAGATTGGCGCTGATTGCAACCGGACCTTGCTCGACTGAATAAGCTTTCGCAGCAAATGATTCTACGCCTTCCGTATTGAGTCCGCTGAATTCACCACTGCCGCCAACAACCCTGGCAGTGCCCAGCGCGCCCGGTCCGGAAGTAATATTGCCGTTCCAGATTCCGCGCCAGTTGTCGCCCGAACTCCAGTGCGCCGGAACGACGATCTCGCGCAGATAACTCCAGTAGTTTTCGCTCTGCTCTACGAACAGGCTGCCCCGCCCCGGCAGATAGATGTGCCAGACGCTGTCGACGAGCGCCTTGCCGTTGAGAATGTTCGTGCTTTCTGAATCGGACGAGAACTTTATTCCAATTCCGACGGCCTGATTGCGGCTATCGGCAAGGACGGTCGCCATCGCGACGGTTTTGCGAATGGGTGGCTCCCAGAGTTGCAGAACCTTCGCCGGATACGGCGCTACCTGTGACTCGCCGTCATTTGTAAAAATCAGTGCATCTGCGGCGACGGCCGAGTAGTTGAGGCTAATTAGTTCGTTGTCCGTCACCGACAATGGTGACAGGCTGTTTTGTGCTGTGAACGGGTTGAAGTACAGCAGCGCAGCCAAAGCTGCCGCGCCGACAACCATGCCGAGAAACAGGGATATCAGGTACTTCATTCGTCATTGACCCCTTCGTCGTCGAACTCCGCGGAGACTAATGCCGTTATAAGCTCGATACGTCCGGCCGGTGCATCTTCAAAGCCTGATGTATCGGCGACCCAGCGTTCAGTGACATGACCTTGCAGCACGGAGAATTCGCGTGTGCCGCGACGCAGCTCGCCGATTCGATAACCTGCCTCGGACGGCTCTGTCTGCATATTCAAGAAAACGGAGCCGCGGGCCGGCAAATGCAAGACCCATTCAACGATATCCCCGGATTCTGCGTGGCTGGCCGCGACCCGACTGGCAACACCTACAACAGCATCTTTGGCGTTGCGTATTTTGAATAGCTCGGCACGAGTATCGGCGAACTGCTCGTCGGCCGGCCACTCGAGGCCCGCGGGAAGCGGGTTCGGCTGTGCCGATGCGCCGATCATGATGCGATCCATCGGCACATTGATATGAAACGATTCAGTATTGCCCTGGTTAGGATGAACCACGATCAATGAGTTCTCGCGGGACTGATTGACGACCGGAAAGTAATACAACACGGCGCCCGCAGCTGCCAGACCGAGGAGAATTCCTACAATGAAAGTCCTAAACATGGCCCAAGTTTAGTTAAATTGGCGGTAGGGTAGTACTCCTCACCATCAATTTGTGACAGAACGCACATAAGTGCAGACTTGATCGTCATGACAATGCCGATTTGCCTATGGTCCGGGCCTCGAAATGTCTCGACGGCCCTAATGTACAGTTTCGCTCAGCGCGGCGATATCCGCGTTGTTGATGAGCCGCTTTATGGCCACTACTTGCGCGTCTCCGGCGCCGATCATCCGGGGCGGAACGAAGTACTCGCAGCGTTGAACTGCGATGGCGACGAGGTCATGCGCGGCCTGATCAGGGCGCAAGCAGAGCGGCCGGCGAAACGCCTTTTCATCAAACACATGGCACATCATCTCATCGACATCGACCTCGATTTCGTACTCCAAACCTGCAACGTTTTCTTGATTCGAGATCCGCACGAGATGCTGCCCTCGTTGACCATTCAGGTGCCTGATGCACGGCTTGCCGACACAGGTCTGGAACGCCAGTGGCGCTTATTCTCAGACCTGCTGGACTCCGGACAACAACCGGCCATACTCGATTCGCGTCAACTGTTACTCGATCCTCGTGGCGTTCTTCACAAACTGTGCGAGCACATCGATCTCGACTACAGCGACGCCATGTTGCATTGGCCCGCCGGGCCGCGCGCCGAAGACGGTGTATGGGCGCCACACTGGTATCACGCGGTTCATCAGAGCACGGGGTTTGCCGCCTACGAACCAAAAAGCGACTTTCCTGACCATCTCGAGCCTTTGCTGGCAGAGTGCAGCCCATGGTATGAGCGATTATTTGAACAATCGATTCGCGCCACAAACAACGGAGACTGAGCATGAACCTGCCTGATCCGCGAAACCTCGATATTGTTGTTTTCGTCAACGGCGAACTCGTGCCGCGTAACGACGCTAAAGTGTCGGTGTTCGACAGTGCGGTACAGGGTGGTGATGCCGTTTGGGAAGGACTGCGCGTATACCGGGGACGAATCGCCGCGCTCGACGGACACCTGCAACGACTTCAAGACTCAGCCAAGACCCTGGCTTTTGAAGCTGTGCCATCATCCGACGAGATTCGCGATGCTATTTTCCGCACGCTTGAGGCAAATGGCATGCGTGACGAATCGCATATTCGACTTACGTTGACTCGTGGCGAGAAGACAACCTCCGGAATGAACCCGCGACTCAATCAGTCAGGATGCACATTGATAGTACTTGCGGAGTGGAAGCCGCCCGTCTACTCCGACAAAGGCATTCGAGTCATTACGGCCTCGACACGTCGTAACACACCGCAGTGTCTGGACTCGAAAATTCATCACAACAACCTGCTCAACAACATCCTCGCATCTATCGAGGCAAATGTTGCCGGGGTTGATAGCGCAATAATGCTGGACGTGCAGGGTTTCGTGTCCGAAACAAACGATACGAACCTCTTCGTCGTCAGAAACGGAACAGTCTGCACACCGCATGCCGACAGCTGTTTGCCAGGATTGACCCGGAAGATGATTCTGGATATTTGCCGTGAACACAATATTGCCGCAGAAGAAAGAAACCTGTCTTTGACCGAGCTGTACACGGCGAGCGAGGTCTTTACGAGTGGTACGATGGGCGAGCTCACGCCCGTTCTCGAAGCTGACGGTCGCAAGATTGGTGACGGCACGGCGGGAGGGACTACGAAGAGACTGCAGCAGCTCCATCGTGAATTCGCGTTTGAAAACGGTACGCCGTTACCTTTCTAGATCAGTCCGAGCTGAAATAGTTTGCGAGATATTCCTCCAGACTTATTTCGTCGCCTGACTCGATTTCCTGCTGCTGCTCGATAGAGCGTGCAGCTTCCTGTTCAAACTCTTCTTGCCGCGCTTTCGATAGTGGCGTAATTGAAGCGAAATAGTCTCGATGGTTCTGCGCGACCGACAACGCATAGTCAAAAAAGCTGCACTTCGCAGACTTGAGTTCTTCGAGCAATTGCGCTGATGGGGTGGCCGCAGGCTCTTCGACCAAATCAAGCATCGAGCGCACCGCCTGCGAATAGCTCTCGCCGCCTTCGGCGCCATCGATCAGTTCGGCAACGGCGGACACTTTGTGCAGAATCTCACTCCCCCAACTGGCAAGCGTAACTTCGTTTCCATCACGCAGCAGGCGCAATTCCGGATTGCGTCCTTGCTTGGCTGTATAGGCTTGATTGCGCGTACATTCATCGCAAGACGCCTCGTCGAGGTGTGGGCTTTCTTCGAGCAGGCAGTAGATCAGAAACGCTTCTATGACGCGCATCGTATTCTGGTTCACTCCTGCAGGATCACTAATGTTGATATCGAGGGAGCGAATCTCCACATACTCGATGCCACCACGTCGTAACGCCGCTGTCGGTCGTTCACCGGATCTCGCCACTCGCTTGGGTCGAATCGGGCTGTAATACTCATTTTCAATCTGCAAGCGATTGGCCGACAACTGCCGGTAGTGGCCGTCGACTTTGACACCGATTTTCTCGTAATCGGGCTCCGGGGTTCTTATTGCGTTGCGCAGGTCACGAATATATCCGTCCAGACTGTTTAGGGAGATGTTTATTCGTGACTGATTCTTATTGCTGTAACCAAGATCGCTCATTCTGAGTGACGTTCCAAATGGCTCGTACCATGTCTCGGCATTCAGCGACGGCATATCGAGCTTTCCCGCACCGGCAAATGACTTGCACATGGCCGGCGATGCACCAAAGAGGTACAACACAAGCCAACCGAATCGCCGAAAATTGCGGACAAGCGCAAGGTACAGATCGGAGCGAAATTCATCTTCGTTCCGATCATCGCCCATGATCGCTTGATAGTGAGGCCAGAATGACTCGGGCAAAGAGTAGTTGAAATGCACTCCGGCGATAGTCTGCATCTGTCGGCCGTAGCGGAATCCCAGTCCTCGCCGATAGATCGTCTTCATCCGCCCGACATTGGAGGTGCCGTAGCGCGCAAGAGGTATCTCTGCGTCAGTGGGAATCCTGCACGGCATACTCGCGGTCCAGAGTAGTTCCTCGCCGAGGTGCTTATAGGCGAATTGGTGAATATCACAAAGAAATCGCAGCGCTTCCCAGGTGCTTGCGAAAGCAGGCGTCACGAATTCAAGCAAAGCCTCTGAAAAGTCTGTGGTGACAAAGTGGTTCGTTAACGCCGACCCCAGGCGATCAGGATGCGAGGTGCGCGACAAATAGCCATCCATGTCGAGGCGTAGTGACTCTTTCTCGATTCCCCTGAGACCACCACCCAGCACCCCTCGGGCGCCGGCGACGAGTGCGTTCAATCGCGTTTCAAATCCGCTGCTCAAATCGACCTTCTTGTTTCAGCACCCTTGTTACGTCTGGCGCGTTGTTCGGCATCTGGCCCGCTGTTTTACCATAAGCGCGCTGCTGGCGCGTGCAGGCTCGTAATGTGCTTGCTAGTCTCGGTGGCTATAGTGAACAGTCGTATCTGCAAATTGATCACCGGCTGCGCCGTCCTGGCGGCCGCATCGTTGCTCGCCGAGCCGGCCGAGGCGTTTCGCTGTGGCAGCAAGCTTGTCAAAGATGGCATGAATGAGCAGCAAGTGATTGCAGCATGCGGCGAGCCAACGACCAGGCGTCACCTGGGATTTACGCTACGCATCCTCGATCTGGGAACAAGACGCATATCGCCGGGCTGGACGGAGTCTCACTTCCCAGGGTATGGCGCGTTTAGCGAGGAAGTCATGGTCACGGAATATGTCTACGACTTCGGACCCCGCAAGCTGATGCGCCGCTTGCGGTTCGAAGGTGGCATTCTCGTGACTGTCGAAACGATCGGCTACGGCCACATCCAGAATGAGCACTGAAATCTGCATTTGCACCATGCTGAAGGTAATATGCGCCCTGGCGCCCGGAATCTACTCACAGGATTATTCTCTATGATTGACTCTCGATTGCGGCGATTGCGCGATCGCTCATCCGATGCTGCAACGCTCATTAATGAAGGCTGCAAGATTTCCGGCCTGTTGACGGGATCTGGCAGTTATCTGATAAACGGTGAAATCGATGGCGATTGCGATCTGGATGGCACGGTGACACTCGCCAGAAACGGCCTGTGGAAAGGCACGATCAAGGCGACCAATGTCATCGTAGCGGGGCAGGTCGACGGCGACATTGTCGCCGCTGGTAAAGTAGAGATTACGGATACTGCCCGCATCACGGGCACCGTCTCAGGCGAGGCGATCGCGGTCGCAGAAGGTGCCGTTGTCGAGGGCGTGATGAAGACGACAGGCCCAGGTGAGCCGCTGGAATTTGTTGAAAAGCGTCACGATGAGTAATCGCGCCAGGAATCCATATTTGCGTTATTCCGCCCAAATGTAGTCGCCAAGTCTCGGCGACGCCTCCTTAATTAGTCCGACCTGGAAATAAACGCTGTCGATCGTGCTCGATGCTACACTGACCGTCAGGAATACGCCTAAAAAATAAGAAAAAGGGCCTGCGAGCCGCCCGGCACTCCTCATCTCGCGCTGGGTGGCACGAGTCAGTACTGTAGGAAAATGATCCGTAGCAAAATTCCACGATACTTCTTCTCTATTTTGGCGCTCGGCGTTGCCTTCGCCGCGATCATGTTGTCGATGTTTTACGGCCAGGAGCGTTGGCTTGCTGAGGAAATCACAACAACGAGCACGAACAAAAACTATGAATTTCTGCGGGCCAGTTACGAAAGGCGAATGCGCGCCCAACTGCACGGCGTTGCTGACAGTCTCGCGTCGGCGATAGACATAACGAAAGCGGCGTCCGTCCAGGCGATTCTGAATGGCGCGATTGAAAACAACGAGACTATGACCGGGCTGCGATTCACTAGCAGCGATCTGACCGTGTGGCAGGCCGGCAGCCTTCCGGAGGCAGACGTTTCGGCCCCTGTAACCTGGTTGCCGGACAACCTGGTAATGACCTATGGGGTCGTGCGTGCGGACCAGGAACTCGGTGCTCTTGCAGGCTCGTTCGATCTTGGTCAGTTGCGTGCCGACTCACAAGCGTTTGCCGACGGATTGCTGCTCAAAGAATCGCAAAGCCGGCGCGAAAGCTTTTTATGGATTGGCGCCGGAACACTGGCAACGCTAATTCTGTGCGGTGGCATTGCCTGGCTCATCGTGCGCAAACAATCCGCAAAGATCCGGCAACTCAGAATTCAGGCCGAGAAACTTCGCGACTCCGACTTTGGAGAGCCGTTACTGCAAACGCGCGGTGATGCGCTGGGCGAGCTTGCGGCCGTGTTCAATGATATGCGTGACCGACTCCGGTCAACTACGATTTCACGAGATTACGTCGACAGGATCCTGTCCGGAATGAACGAGGCGATCGTCGTCACCGCGACCGACGGTACGATCAAGCGCATCAACAAGGCGACAACCCTGCTTTTAGGTTATGAAGAAGACGAACTCGTCGGTACTTCGATCGACTATGTCGTGAACAAGAAAAAAACCGGCTCGCTCCTGGACAATAGTTTTTCAGGTGTTCCGAAAGAGGCTTTTTTCGAAAGTAAATTTGGTGACTCAATACCGGTGTCATATACCTGCTCGGTCGTCGAAGGTGAAGGTGGCGAATCTGAGGATCGTGTCTATGCGGCGCAGAACATTACAGAGCGCCGGCGCGCGGAGCAGCGGATTCGTTACCTCGCGCGCATCGATGCGCTGACCAAGATCCCGAATCGCATGCAGTTTCAACACCTGTTGCAGCGCGCGATCGCACGCGCGCGCCGTGCAGGAAAGTCATTGTGTCTTTTCTATATCGACATCGATCACTTCAAGGATATTAATGACACATTTGGCCATCTCGCTGGGGACGCGACGCTGGAAACGGTCGCGGAGCGTTTAACAACCGCGCTGCCCGAAAATTCGGTAATAGGCCGGCTGGCCGGGGATGAGTTCGCCGTGATTGTCAATGGGCTCGGTCCCGACGGCAATAGCGACGAAACGGACAAGCTTGCCAGGAGCTTGCTGGACCGACTTGCGGATCCATTTTATGTGCAGGGTCACGAGGTCTTCATGACCGCCAGCATGGGGATCGCCTATTACCCGCAAGACGCGGCCAACGTCATCGACCTGATTCGCAACGCGGACGCCGCCCTTTACAACGCGAAGAAATCGGGTGGCAACGTCTTTTTTTACTTCGTACCGCAGATGAATGAGGCGGCCGTCGAACGCTTGATGACCAAGAGCAGGCTCAAACGCGCCTTTGAACGTGACGAGTTGCTCGTCCACTACCAGCCCAAGTACAACCTCGAAACTGGCGAGGTTTATGGGGCAGAGGCTCTGGTCAGGTGGGAACTACCTGACCGTGGCCTGATCCTGCCAGCGGACTTCATCCCGATAGCCGAGGAGACAAATCTGATCATTGAGCTCGGCGAATGGGTACTCGACAAAGTCTGTGAGGATTTCCGCTTGTGGCAGCGATCGACAATTTCACCGGAAAGGGTATCGGTGAATCTCTCGCTAAAACAGCTTCGGCAACCGAACTTTATTAATCGAATCGGTTCGATCCTGAGAGGTCACGAGGTCTCGCCAACATCGCTTGAACTCGAGATCACGGAAACAACGTTGATGGAGAACCCGGATCGCACGATCAAGCTTCTTGACCAGCTTTACGCTCTCGGCCTGCACCTGGCAATCGATGACTTTGGTACCGGCTATTCTTCTCTTAGCGCACTACAACAATTTCCGATCAGCACATTGAAGATTGACAAGTCATTTGTCCGCGACATCGCAACAAATCCCGATGACGCCACGATCGTTGGCACAATCGTGCAGATGGGGCGCAATCTCAATATGGACGTTGTTGCGGAAGGCGTAGAGAAAGAGGAACAACTTAACTTTCTGCAACGACTGGATTGCACATGTGTGCAGGGTTTGTTATTCGGCGACCCAATGAGCTCTGACAATTATCTGGAATTGCTCCTGGCTCAGGACGAGGGGACGAATACGTATCGAGCATTATTTGCGTAACGGCTTCACTCCGCACATGCAAAATGCTTAAATACTCTGAATTCCATTAATCTGGCTGTTTGTAATATGTCGCGTTGACCAGCCATAACCAAAGTTGAATTTATGAACAAATTCATCAAGCTCACATTTTTTACAGTATTTTTTCTTGCATCCTCTTTGGCGCTTGCCTGCGACTATCCGGAGCGCCCGCATATTCCTGATGGCTCCACGACGTCGAAAGACAAATTGCTCACCGCGAAATCTGACGTGCAGAACTACATCGCGGCAGTGGACGAGTACTTACAATGTGTCGAAGATAAAGAAAAGGCCGCGATAGCTGAATTGGCCGACCCTGCTCCTGAGGAACTGCAGCGGCGCAACGACCTACTGAACAAGAAGTTTGATGCGGCGAACGAGGAGAAGGCACTCGTCGGAGAGCAGTTCAATCAGCAAATTCGTGCCTATAACCAGGCGCTCAAGGAATCCAAAGAGTAGCTCGACTGCCCTTCTTAGCTGATCATGCTGATCGCGCAGCGCCAGAGCGCTGTGACGGCGTCAAAGGCTGCTGATCTCTTGCCGTAGATCGTGTTTGTCCTCGGTCACGATGCGTTCCAGCACTCGAATGCGATCCTCGAGCTGGTCGAGCCTTGCCATCTCAGCGTCGTTCTTCTCGTCACTCGCATTCTTTGCGTGACGCGTCGTGTAAATTTTCTGAATCGTGGTCGCAGTCATCACGATGGCAACAATACAAACGACGTAAAATAGCGTATTCATCATTGAACCCCTGATCCCTTAGTCATCATATCTCAAAGATTCCTGAATTCCTTATCAAGGTCGTAGCGCGATGAGGTTACATATTTCTCGATACGCGCCAAACGCTCGTCCAGCGACTGCGCACGCTGACGAACTGAATCGGCAGCCTGACGATGCGATTCTTCGGCGGCCTCTCGTCTCTCCCGGCGCGACATTCGGCGTCGTCTGCGCGGACCGCAACACGGCCCTGTAGTGTAACCGTGTCTGCTCGACTCCGCCGGCACGAGACAGACTATCGCGAAATACGTGATTAGTGTTATCGGCATCGCAACAAAGAAAGCAATGATAACAAGCAGTCGCGTAACGCACAGATTGAAGCCAAAATAGTCGGCAATGCCCGCGCAGACGCCAGCCAGCAACGCCTTGTCAGCGTTACGTACGAAGCGTTGTTGGGACATCGTTGCTTGAGCCGTCATGAGTGCCTCCAGTAATCGCGTTGGTGCCGCCGCCAGAACTCATATTCGCTGCGACTCCCCGAATAGATCAACGGCTTTTCCCGTATCAGCAAGGTTGCGCCAATGTACACTGCTGCCGTCAACCAGAAGAACAAGGCCAGACTGATGACGGCGATTATGCGTACCGTTGACAGCCGGAAATTGAATCGCTCGGCTACGCCTGCACATACACCGAATATCCAGGCGTTCTCCGGATCGCGGTACAAACCGCGTAGTGGACCGTCGTCAATATTCCAAGTGCGTCGATTCATTATTCCATCCTTTTGACAAACTCACACTCAGCCTTCTGCCGCATCTTTGTCCTCGTTGTGGTTTTCGGCTGCGACGCGCTTTTTCAATGCATCCAACTCATCCCTGACTGACTCTTCCGCCTCGAGACTTGCAAACTCATGCGTCAGGTCTTTTGGCAGTCCCAGATCATATGCCTCGACCCGGCCCTCAACATCGTCTATACGTCGCGTGTACTGCTCAAAACGAATCATCGCATCGTCGATCTTGTAGTCGTAGATCTTCTTTCTGACTGCCAGGCGACTGCTGGCTGTCTTGTGTCGCGCGAGCAGAGCTTTCTGCCGTGATTTCGCATCCTCGAGTTTTCCCTCGAGTCTTGCAATGTCCTCATTGAGTTTGCTCAACCCTTCATCGACCGCAAGATAGTCCTGCTTCAGGACTTCAGCCGCGCCGGCAACGCGAGACTTTTCGACGAGCGCTGCCCTGGCAAGATCTTCACGACCCTTGCGAACGGCCAGCTCGGCCTTTTGGTTCCAATCATCCAGGTCGCGATCAAGTGACTCAAGCTTGCGGTTCAGGTCTTTCTTGTCTGCGATGGATCGGGCTGCTGCCGATCGAACCTCGACAAGCGTGTCCTCCATCTCCTGAATCATTAGTCGCACGATTTTCTCGGGATCTTCGGCTTTGTCGAGAATCGCGTTGATATTCGAGTTCACGATGTCGCTAAATCTCGTGAATATGCCCATGAATCTATCCTCGTGTTTGGTGAACCTCATAGGGGTTACTGCAGTATCCGTGCCAGCTTGGTGAATATTCCATAAGTTTCTGTAATCTAACCAGTTTTAGGGTCAGGCAATACTCCAATGTTCCTCAATGAGATGGCGTATTCAGCTAATGATTGGCTATTTACACTGTTTTATAGTCAAATTAACCAATGGGGGCGCGCAGACCAACGCAACAGATTATTGGAGAGGCACCGGCCTTTCTCGAAATGCTCGAGCACGTGTCACGTGCCGCGCCGCTCGACAAGCCAGTTCTGGTAGTCGGCGAGCGTGGAACCGGCAAGGAGCTGATCGCCTCACGTCTTCACTATCTCTCTGACCGCTGGGAACAGGGCGTCGTCAAAGTCAATTGTGCGGCATTGACGGAGTCAATTCTCGAGTCGGAACTTTTTGGCCACGAGGCGGGCGCTTTTACCGGCGCCGCCCGGACTCATATCGGTCACTTTGAACGCGCCGATGGCGGAACCTTGATTCTCGATGAGCTCGCGACAATCACGCTGCGCATGCAAGAGAAGATCCTGCGCGTTATCGAGTATGGCGAGATTCAGCGGGTCGGTGGCAGCGATACCCTGCGCGTTGATGTGCGCATCGTCGGCTCCACAAATTCTGATCTGCAGGCGCTGGCGGCAAGAGGCCAGTTCCGCAAGGACCTGCTGGACAGGCTTGCCTTCGATGTCATCACAGTTCCACCGTTGCGGGAGCGCCTTGAGGACGTTATGACGCTGGCACATGCTTTCGCAGTCAACATGGTGAGCGAGCTCAAGCAGTCTTATTTTCCGGGTTTCAGTCCCCGTGCAGCGTCAGCATTGCTGCGACACAAGTGGCCGGGAAACGTAAGAGAATTGAAGAACACGGTGGAACGATCGGTGTATCGCTCCGACGATCCGGAACAGCCGATTACGAAAATCGCGTTTGATCCGTTCGACTCGCCCTATAAACTTACAGATCTCCATGAGGATGCGGTGCCGCCTGCGCGGCCACGCCAACCGCCGTTACTGCCTGCGGATTTGACTCAACGGCTCAGGGATATGGAGCGAGATTTGCTGATTGCGGCGTTGGACAGGGCACGCTTCAATCAGCGCATGGCCGCCGACCTGCTCCGGCTCAGTTACCACCAGTTTCGCGGCAAGTTGCGCAAGCACGATCTATCCGGTCGCCCGCCACAGGAATCCGCTTAGCGGTCGCTCCGGTAACGGCGCATGTAGATAGCTGCAGTCGCAAAGATTCCGCAGATCAATAGCCCCGCCCAGACTTCGATACTGCTAAGGAAACTTCCGTAATCCAGCCAGGATACCAGGCTGTGATTTTCTGTAAGCATCGAGTGCAAATCGTCGTCATCGAATCCCGCGGTCCTGATCTTGTCGAATATCGGCATCGCATCCCACCGAAGCCGGGTCAGGATAGCGCTGCCAAGAGTCCAGGATTTAAAAACAATGTATTCGAGAATGGGCAGGATCGCGATCGGCAAGATTGCCCTCAGCAGCGGGCCACGTTTTGCCCACGCCGAAACGAACAGGAACCAACCGAATAGCGGCGCCATCCAGATCGGCAACGCGAATAGCACTGTTGACACAGCGCCCCAGGTATCAAAAAGGGGTACAGCACCCCAGATAGCCCTTCCAGGATTCGCCCCTTCAGCAGCCATCCAGATACTGACGATGATCAGGTTCAGCAGATGCGAAACTACGACCGCGGCAAATGTAGCCAGAGGGATGACAAGAAGTACTGTCAATACCTTGGAAACGACTGTTTCCGCATCCGTAACAGGCAAAGAGCGCCAGAATAGAATGCTCTTATCCTTGCGTTCAGCATACAAGGCGTCTAGACAGTAGAAAATTGCGAGAAACCACATCGCAATCAGAAATACGCTCGTATTGCCTATCAAAGAAGCGGCGAGCGCCGCCCTTCGCACGGATTCCGGCGCCGTCATATCGGCTAGCATCGCAATATCTGCATTTAGCACTTCACCGAATGCGGCTACCGCCACAACCATTGCGATTGCCAGCAGAGTGACCACCGTCGCGACAGCGGCCGGCGTTATCCAGATTGAACGATGTTCCAAAATTTCTCGTCGAACCAATGCGATTTGAGTCGAAATCATGACACCGCTCCTTTGACCTTGGCGACGAACAGGTCGGCCACAGACGGTGTGTGTGCATCCCCAAGTCCTTTGAGCCGCTCTCGATCCACGCCTTCGAAAGTCATGACCTTTTTACCGAACACGTCACGTTCATAGAGCGGCCCGAGTTGGCGCGCTTTCTCAGCTTCCTCGCCTGAGGTCACGAGTTCGACATAGGCATCGGGCAGTGCCCCCATGCTCGAATCAAGAATTATTCTTCCGTCGTTGATAAACATGATGTCGGTCAACAGGTTTTCGATTTCTTCAACCTGATGTGTGGTTATCAGGATCGTCCGCTCACCGTCAAAATAGTCATTGAGCAGGTTGCCGTAGAACTCTTTGCGGAAGATGATATCGAGACCCAGTGTCGGCTCGTCGAGAACGAGCAGCCTCGCGTCGATAGCCGTAATGATCGACAGGTGCAACTGCGTCACCATGCCTTTGGACAACTCGCGGATCTTCGCGTCGTTACGCACCTTGGTGCGCGACAGTAATTCCTCGGCACGCGTTCTCGAGAAATTCGGATGCGTCGACGCCATAAAATCGAGTAGCTGAGTAACCTTGATCCAGCGAGGTAACACGGCAACGTCGGCGATGAAACAAATGTTCTGCATCAATTCCTTGCGTTGACGAAAAGGATCAAGCCCGAGGACTGATAGCTGACCTTCACAATCGGTCAGACCAAGGACAGCCTTGAGCAGCGTGGTCTTGCCAGCTCCGTTCGGACCAATCAGGCCCATGATCTTGCCTTTCTCGATTTCGAAACTGACGTTATCAACCGCGCGCACATCACCGTAGCGCTTCGATACATTGCTGGCAGTGACCAGGCTATTCATTCTCGTCTCCTGCATCGTCTGTCTGTTCCACCTGTTCAAGAAGCGTGGCAACGTCGAGTCCCAATCGCTCGATTGTCGCAATAACCTGCGGCCATTCCTTATCGATGAACCGCCGCCGTTCGTCCTTGAGTAATTGCTTGCGCGCACCTTCGTTGACGAACATGCCGCGACCACGTTTTTTCTCGACGAGGCCTTCGTCGACGAGTTCCTGATAACCCTTGAGGACGGTTAACGGATTGAGCCGATACTCCGCAGCGACATTGCGAACTGATGGCAGCGCGTCACCATCACCCAGGACACCCTCCAGAATCATCGCAACAACCCGGTCGCGCAGTTGCCGATATATCGGCAGGTCTTCATTCCATTTAGGGTCCATTCGCGCCGCCTGTTAAAAAAGCGCCGGCCACACTATGCGGCCGGCGCAAGAACTCCGTCGCTACTTTACTCGCCGTTGTGACGGAAACTGAAAAAACGATCATGCTCAGGGTCAAAGTCTTCTTAATCCTCAATGGTCAGTCGAATCTCGATCACGTCACGAGCCCCTTCAGCCATGCCTTCGCCAACATTTGCGTCTGCCTGCCCGGCGATGAGCGCCACGGTCATGAGGGCCATGATTGTCAGGCCGACAATTTCGTTGAGATATCGTACAAATAGGGCTTTCATCGCTGTGGCTCCGGGGTCCTGTCAGTGCTAGGTGAACTAGTGTTATAGTTGACTATAACACTAAGAATTCTGATTGCAAGCCTTTTTGTGGCTTTTTTCGAACCCGAATGCTGCCCCCTTGCGTTTACAGAAACATGGTTGCCAACCTGCAAACGATGAGCCAAGAGAACTTGCGGCTTTCCCGGGCGCCAGAGCTCGCCTATGCTCCGACAATGGACAACGCGCCTGAAGACAGCGCCTTGATGCTGCGTTATCGGAACGGCGATGTGGCGGCTTTCGAGACCTTGTATAAGCGGCACAACGACGCTTTGTATCGTTATCTGTTACGGCTTTGCCATCACCGCGATAGTGCCGAGGACATCTTCCAGGAGGTCTGGGGCAAGATTATCAAGGCGCGTGAGAGCTATCGGCCGACGGCAAAATTCACAACTTTCCTGTACCGCGTTGCACACAACTGCTTTATCGACCATATCCGCCGCAACAAGCGTCATATGCAGACGGTCGACATAGAGCCCGACACGCAGCCAGATGCCGGCGAACAGCCGGAAGTACAAACTGAGCGCGACCTTGCAAGACGCCGACTCGTTGCTGCACTGCGAGACCTCCCGGATGAGCAGCGCGACGTGTTCTTGCTGCACGAAGAGGCGAGCTTAAGCCTCGACCAGATTGCATCAATCACCGGCAGCAACCGGGAAACCACAAAAAGTCGACTGCGTTACGCGGTTAAGAAACTGCGCATCGCAATCGACGAGCCAGTGGGGACATCATGACCAGAGATCGAAATGCACCGCAACCTGCTGCGGAGACTGATGCGCTCGTCACGCGAACTTACCGCGAAACCGCAGACGAACGCGCTCCCGATCACCTTAACCGGACAGTGCTTAAGGAGGCCGCCAGTGCAGCTAGACCTCGTTACTCACGCCTAAGGTCGTGGACGCGGCCAATGGCTTGGGCAGCTACGGTTATGCTCACTGTTGCGCTCGTGCTCGAGGTGACGAAGGTGCCAACACCGCAGGGCATAACCTTCGACGAACCCGCTGTGAAGATCAAAGCAGACGCGCCCGAACCTGACTCGACTGATACTGCGCCAGCCAATCCATCAGAGGGCCGGATACTTGAGGACGAGGTGCTCGAGGAAGCGATACGTCCCGCGACACCGCCGGGTGGATCATCGAGCACGGCAGTTGTAACACGGCTACAGGCCGAGGCATTGAACGCTAACGCAGAACAAGCCGTGCCTGAATCTACGCTACAGAAGAGACAGCACGCTGCGGGTCGAGAGGGCCCCGTCGGGAAACAGGATTTGGCCGCACCAGCAATGCATGTGGACGAATTCAAGCTCAAGGATGCCGATATGCTGCGTCGTGCCGACGACATGGCGCGCATGCGGAGCGGCGAAAACAAGACATTGGCCCTGCCGAGCAGCGCGCCCGTTGCCGCAGACGGTGCCACTTTGGGCGCCGTAGCCGTTAGCACGGAGGCTCAAGCTTGTGACGAATCGGCGGTAGCGACACCCGAGACCTGGCTCGAATGTATAGAGCGTCTCGAAGCGGCAGGCCGTGCCGACGAAGCTGGCCAGCAGCGCGAGCTTTTGCAAGCAGCATTTCCGGAATTCAAGCCGTAGCAAGCTTCGTTCAACCGTCGCCAGGGTTCGGTATCTAACGAGTGCCGCGTTACGCGGGCGGTGCTAAAATCGCCGCGCGCTCAACGCTTATTTACCGTGCTTACCCAGGACAAAAACGATGAAATCACCAGTTCGCGTCACGATTACCGGCGCCGCCGGTCAGATCGGCTACCAGCTCGCCTTTCGCATTGCCTCAGGCCAGATGCTCGGCGCCGACCAGCCCGTCATTCTGCAACTCCTCGAGATTCCGCCAGCGCTTGCCGCCCTGAACGGCGTCGTCATGGAACTCGACGATTGCGCCTTCGCCACTCTGGCCGGCGTGGTTGCCACGGATGACCCGGATGTTGCCTTCAAGGACGCCGATTACGCGCTGCTCGTCGGAGCTCGGCCACGCGGTCCCGGAATGGAGCGCAAGGATCTGCTGGAAGCAAATGCCGCCATCTTTTCTGTGCAGGGCAAGGCGATCAATGATCACTCAAGTCGGGATATACGGGTGCTCGTAGTCGGTAACCCCGCTAACACCAACGCGCTGATCACGCAGAGCAATGCGCCGGACATCAATCCGCGAAACTTCACTGCGATGACGCGACTGGATCACAATCGTGCGATGGCTCAGCTGGCGGCGAAGACGAATAGTCACGTGACCGATATTCGGCGTATGACCATTTGGGGCAACCATTCAGCAACTCAATACCCGGATGTTCATCATGCACTGGTCGGTGACGGTGCCGCCCTGGAGCTCGTCGATCAGGCCTGGCTGGCGGACGAGTTCATTCCCGTCGTTCAACAGCGTGGCGCCGCAATCATCAAAGCCCGTGGTGCATCATCAGCAGCATCGGCAGCTTCAGCCGCCATCGATCACATGCGCGACTGGGCGCTCGGTACGCCGGACGACGACTGGGTCAGCATGGCGATCCCGGCTGATGGCAGCTATGGCATAGAACCCGGCGTCGTCTACTCCTACCCGGTGCGATGCAGCGGCGGCGACTACGAGATCGTCAAGGATTTGTCGATCGACGAATTCAGCCGCGAACGCATGGATGCAACCGAGGTCGAACTTCGCGAGGAACGGGTGGCGATCGCAGAATTGCTCTGATGTGAATCCGCGCATGGCACGCTTTGCACCCCGATGATAGGGTCTGCCATGGTGGCACCCCAACCTAGAGGTAACGTTCTTGTCCAGTTTGTTAGTTAGTCTGTTTTGGTTGCTGCTTATCTTCGGCGGCGCTATCTACCTTGCGTATCAGCGCATTGATCTGCGCACCTCCACATTTGCCTTCGGCCTGGCCGTGCTGGCCTATACGATCTATACGTTCATCGGCAATGGCTGGTGGCTGTGGATGATCTTGCTTTGGGTCGCGCTGGCTATTCTGATCCTGCCTAATCTCATCGATGTTCGGCGCGAGAAGCTAACCAAGCCGCTACTCGATGTCTACCGCAAGATGCTGCCATCGATGTCCGATACCGAGCGTGAAGCGCTCGAAGCCGGCAGCGTCTGGTGGGACGGCGAACTGTTCTCCGGAATGCCCGAGTGGGACCGGCTCATGGCGTTCCCGGCACCCGAATTGTCGGCAGAAGAACAGGCCTTTCTCGACGGGCCCTGCGAAGAGCTTTGCCGGATGCTCGATGACTGGGATATTTGTCATGAGCGAGCCGACATGCCGAAGGAAGTCTGGGACTTCATCATCGAGCAGCGCTTCTTCGCGATGATTATTCCGAAGCATTATGGCGGATTGGAGTTTTCGGCCTATGCCAATGCGATGGTCATCGCCAAGCTCGCCGGACGCAGCGCGACGGCTTCGTCGACGATTGGCGTGCCGAATTCGCTCGGGCCCGCGGAATTATTGCTGCACTACGGCACCGAAGAACAAAAGGACCATTACCTGCCAGGTTTGGCGGCTGGCACCGAAATACCGTGCTTCGCATTAACCTCACCTCAGGCAGGCTCCGATGCGGCTTCGCTGATTGATAGTGGCATTGTTTGCAAGGGCAAGTGGAATGGCAAACAGATCGTCGGGATTCGACTGAACTGGAACAAGCGCTATATCACGCTCGCGCCAGTCGCAACGGTGCTCGGGCTCGCGTTCAAACTCTACGACCCGGACCACCTGATCGGCGATAAGGAGGACTACGGCATCACGGCGGCGTTGGTCCCGACCGACCTGCCAGGGGTGACAGTCGGGAGGCGCCATCACCCGTTGAATATTGCGTTTCTGAATGGCCCGACAACGGGCGAAGATGTCTTTGTGCCGCTCGATTTCATCATCGGCGGTCAGGAAATGGCGGGCAAAGGCTGGAAGATGCTTGTCGAGCTGCTGTCGGTCGGTCGCGCGATTACACTGCCGTCGACGGCGGCGGGCGGCGGACAGGCGGCCAGCTACGCTTCCGGTGCCTATGCGACGATTCGCAAACAGTTCAATACGTCGATCGCAAACTTCGAGGGTGTCGGCGAGGCGCTGACACGTATCGCTGGTCGCACGTACATCATGAATGCGGCGGTTTCTGTAACGGCGGGCGCCATCGACCAGGGCGAGAAGCCAGCCGTGCCGTCCGCAATTCTCAAATATCACTGCACCGAACTTGGCCGCAAAGTTGCCAGCGACACGATGGACGTCCATGGCGGCAAAGCGATTTCAATGGGACCGAACAACTACATCGGCCGCGGCTACATGGCGTCACCGATAGCGATTACCGTGGAGGGAGCCAACATCCTGACACGCAGCCTGATCATTTTTGGCCAGGGCGCGGTTCGTTGCCACCCATTCGTATTGCCCGAGATGCATGCTGCCGCCGATGAGGATACCGATCGCGGTCTTATCGAGTTCGACAAGGCGCTGTTCGGCCATATCGGCTACGCCATCAGCAACCTGGCGCGTTCCTTCTTCCTCGCATTAACGCACGCCAAGTTCAGTCGCGTCCCTCTCAACACGCCGACGCGTCGTTATTACCAGAACATCAATCGTTACAGCGCAGCGTTTGCGTTGGCTTCCGACTTCGCGATGCTGACATTGGGCGGCGCACTGAAAAAACGCGAATTGTTGTCGGCGCGCCTCGGTGATGTGCTGAGCTCGATGTACCTTGCGTCCACAGTGCTCAAACACTTCGAAAACCAGGGGCGTCGTGCAACCGACTTGCCGCTGGTCGAGTGGTCGGTCCGGACCCTGATGTATCAGGCTCAGGAAGCGCTGCACGCGTTCTTGCGCAATTTTCCAAATCGTTGGGTCGCCGGCTTCCTGCGCGTGTTCATTTTTCCCCGCGGCAGGACTTACTCGGCCCCGTCAGATCAACTTAGCCACAAAGTCGTCGAATTGATGACGCGCTCGGGCGAGGCGCGTGAACGCCTGAGTCGTGAGGCCTACACGACGCTCGAGCCGGGCAACCCGCTCGGCCAGTTGCAAGAGGCTCTCGAGCTGGCAGAGAAATTCGCGCCAATGGAGCGTCGGCTCAAGCAGGCGCTTCGAGAGGGACTGATACACTCAGACTATCTCGGCAATCAGATTGGGGAAGCCGAGCAAGCAGGAGTAATCAGTAAGAAAGAGGCGCTGGAGTTGCTCGATTACCATGAGAAGGTATCCGCGCTGCTGGCCGTGGATGATTTCGCACCCGAGGAACTCAGTCGCCACGGTGCCACTACGGATGTCCCGCCGGCGCCGGCCACAAGTAATGCGACACCGGAAAAGGCACCGAATAAGGCTGCGGCGCGCGCAAAGACCACGCGCAAGAAGGCCAAGCGCAAGAAGGTATCGAAGAAAGCCACATAAACAATGACAAGCCAATCCGGACCAATCTATGAAGTTACTTTCTTCGTAGACCGGGACATTGCGGACGAATGTGATCGCTGGCTCGAAGAGCACGTTCGCAAGACGCTCCGCGAGCCCGGCGTTGTTGACTGCAATGTTTTTTCCATTGCTGACGACGATGCAGGACGTGTTCGACGCGTATGCCTGCACGTACTCGAGAGCGACGAGGCGCTCGATGCTTTCCTTGATGGCGCGGGCACCGACATCGACGGCGAACTCGAATCGCTTTTTTCTGCGCAGGCCTCGTTGCAAGGCCGCGTGCTGCGCGAAGACCAGGCACCTGACGTGGCACCCGGAGCATCACCAAACTGCCTGAATTGTGGCGCCCGACTTCGAGGACAGTACTGCGGTGGCTGCGGCCAGCGTTCACGCAGCCGTCTGATCAGCTTGTGGGAACTGATATCTGACGCATTCGGTGACTTGCTCGAGATCGATTCTCGTCTCTGGCAGACGTTGATTCCGCTGTTGATCCGGCCCGGGCGCCTGACGCACGACTATCTGCAGGGCCGTCGCGCCCGCTACATGCCGCCGTTTCGCATGTACCTCGTGCTTAGCTTGTTGTTCTTCGTTGTCGCATTTTTCGATCCCCGCGAAAGTCTGGGCCTGCTTTTCGAGCCTGAAGCCGACACCCCGAGTGAAACGGACATCAGCGAGGCGCAAGAAGAAAAACAGGAAATCCTCGACGACCTGGCTGAGAGCGGCATCATCATCGGCGACGAGCTGCCAGAAGATTCCCAAATTAGCGCAGGCTTCAACCTCGACTTCGGCGATGACGAATCCGAGGAGGGTGGTGATTGCGATATCGATGCCGCCGATCTTGAAGACATGCCTGACTGGCTGGCTCGTCGTCTGACGGTCGAGCGGATGCAGCGGGTCTGTGAACGCACACGACTCGATGACGGCCGCGCACTCATCGATAACCTGCTCGACAATATTCCGGCTGCGTTGATTGTTTTGCTGCCACTGATGGCCTTCGTCCTCAAGGCCCTGTACCCGTTATCGAAGCGCTATTACGTCGAACATCTGCTGTTCTTCGTCCACTTTCACGCGTTCTTCTTCCTGATACTGTCACTACAGATTCTGTTCGCGCGATTGTCCGCCATGCTGCGGGTCCCTGAGCCGATAATCATCCTGACGCTCGTCATCGCCGCATTCTATGTGCCGGTTTATCTGTTTGTCGCGATGCGCCGCGTATACGGGCAGGGTCGTTTCGTTACGTTTATCAAGTACATCGCTCTGATTACCGCCTATTTGCTGGGCTTTTTTGCGACGATGCTCGGCGCGCTGGTTATCGCAGCGTTTTCAATCTGACCGGCTATATGGGGTGTGAATCATGCCCTGAACACTTACTATTGGTGCCTCGAAGCGGCCAATCCAAAGACAAGAACATGAATGCAACCCGTCCATTCCTGATACTCGGCACCCTGTTCGGATTGCTGCTGACAAGCGCGTGCAGCCGCGAGCAGGCCGCGGAAACTGACCCAGCGGCCGCAGAGGACATGCCCACGGCAGATGCGCCAGCAGCATTGCCCCGAACCGCGTCCCCGCAAGGCGCCACGGTATTTTTCATCACGCCCGGTGACGGCGACACCGTGCCGAATCCCGTCAGCATCGAATTCGGTATCGACGGCATGAGCGTCGTGGCCGCCGGCGTCAATGCGGCGCATTCAGGCCATCACCATCTGCTGGTCGACACCGATCCACCCGCGATGGGCCTGCCAATCCCGGCAGATGCGAATCATATTCATTTCGGCGATGGCAGCACGTCGACCGAGCTGACGCTGGCACCGGGTGAGCACACCTTGCGATTATTGCTCGGCGACCACGCACATATTCCGCACAATCCGCCGGTAATGTCCGAACCGATCACGATTACGGTCAAATAGATAGTTGAGTGACCGCGCCCGGACCACTAGAATTCCGGGGCTACGGATTTTCCAGCCCATGAATCAAACCAGAGACAAAAAGAACATCGGAATCAGCGGCCTCGCCGCCTATATCCCGCCGTATCGGGTCTGGCTCGAGGACTGGTGTGACTGGACCGATAACCAGTGGCCGAAGATCCGCGAGGTTGTCGGCCGGAGTTTCCGGGTTCGCGGGCCCGATCAAAGCGTCTACACGATGGCAGCGACCGCCGTCATGCGGCTCATCGAGCAGTACGACGTCGATCCGACGCGCGTCAAGTTCCTCGGCCTCGGGACCGAATCGAGTACCGATAACTCAGCCGGGGCGATTATCGTTAAAGGCATGGTCGACCGCGCGCTTGAAGCTTGCGGCAAGCCACCGATTGCCAGGAGTTGTGAAGTCCCCGAGTTCAAACATGCCTGCCTTGGCGGCGTCTACGGCATGAAAGGCGCGATTCGCCACCTCGCACTTGATGGTGCCGGCGGTCAGGCCATCGTCGTCTGTGCGGATATCGCGGAATATGCGCGTGGCTCAAGCGGCGAGCCTACCCAGGGCGCCGGTGCAGTAGCGATGTTGCTCGAGGAAGATCCGACACTCGCAATCGTTGACTTGCCAGCTTCGGGTTCGGCATCTGACTACCGCATCATGGATTTCCGTAAGCCGATGTCGCGCTTTTGTGGACAAGACCGTTCACAAACACATCAGGTTCAGGATTTCCCCGTATTCAACGGCAAGTACTCAACGACCTGCTACATCGACGAGACACTGCATGCGTTGCACGACATGTATCAGAAGCGTGACCTGAATCCGGCCGACTACATGCATTCGCTCAAGACCGTGTTCATGCACCGGCCGTATCGCCGTATGCCCGAGACGGGTTGGGCCGTTTCCTACTTGTTTGCGATAAGCCAGGGGAACTCCGAGGATCGTGCCGAACTGGCGTCATATTGTTATGAAGCCGGCGTCGAGCCGAAAATGCTGCAGGCCGAAATGCTCAGCAAACCCGAGGTGGCTGAGCTGGCTGATCCCGAGCGGCTGCAGTATGAGGCTTATCCGTTAACAATGGCCGTACTTCGCGCATTCCGTGCGTCGCGCCACTTTCGACGGGAAATTCTCGACAAACTCGCGCTGGGCAGCGACACGATGCTCGACCTCGGCAACCTCTACACGGCAGCGCTCCCGGCCTGGATGGCCGCCGGCTTCGAGCAGGCGCTCGATGAAGGCTCCCTGTCCTCTGGCGAGGAAGTGCTGACGCTAGGCTATGGCAGCGGGGACGCCGCCGAAGTCATTCCGTTCTTCATGGCGAACGGTTGGCGCGACGCTACCGCCGCAATCGGATTCGGCGACGTGATGCAGTTTGCGGTCGACCTCAATTACGAACAGTACATCGCGCTGCACGATGGCCGTCGAGCCAGGGAACTGGACTACGTGCCGAGGAATGAGTTTGTGATTGATCATGTTGGCACGGCCGACGATCGACACTTCACCAACCTGGGCATCGAGTACTACCGTTTCGTGGGCTAGGAGCGGCAGTAGCCCGCTAACTTTTCTGCATGCTCGTCGCTGAGCGCCTGCCATTCCATCTTGAACCAAGGAGTGAAAATCGCCGGTGACGCGGCAAACTCCCTGGCCAGATCGTCTGGCCGCACAAACCGAATAGCAGAAATCTCGTGTTCGTTTGGCTTGACCGAGCCGTCGATTTTGCCGAGATAAACGTAACAAAGTTCATTCTCAGAACCCGAATCGCCGAATTTTGCCTCGTAGCGAAACTTGTAGACGAACTCGAGTGACGCCTCAATATTCAGTTCATCACGTAGTCGCCGCCGCGTCGCGACAAGCATGGATTCACCGCGTCGCGGATGACTGCAGATGCTGTTCGACCAAAAACCCGGCCAAAGTCGCTTTGCTGCACTGCGTTGCTGCAATAACAACTCGCCCGCTTCATCGAACAGGAATAATGAGAACGCGCGATGCAACACGCCGCTGCCGTCGTGGCATTCAGCCTTTGACGAGAACCCGGCCTCATTATCGTCGTCATCGACCAGGATCAACTCCTCCGCCTCTGACGACACTATCTGGTGTTCGCTATGCAATCTGCTTTCCCTCCGCTACGCCGGACTGATCGTTTTGAAGCCCGCAGTCTGAAGCGCAGCCTCTACCACGGCAAGCGATCCGGGGCACAAAGCCACAATTGAGCCACCACCGCCGGCCCCTGTTAATTTGGCACCGACGGCTCCGGCCGCGCGCGCAATAGCCACCATGCTCTCGAGCTCCGCAGTCGACACCTCGATCGCATTCAACAGGCCGTGGCACATATTCATGAGCCGACCCAGTTCCGCATAATCGGACCCCGCAAGCGCCGCTGCGCCAGACTGACTGAGCGCGTCGATCTCATCGAATATCGCGTTGTAGTGCGCAGGGCTTTGACCGCGTCGTGTCCGAACGCCCGCAACCTGCTCTTTCGTCAGCCCCGGCGCGTTGCTGCACGCGACAACGATTGGCGGTGACGCCGCCAGAGTTACCCGCCTGAACCCAGGTGATCCGGTATTGCGAAACAACATCGCTTCGCCGTACGTCGCAATCGTATTGTCGATGCCCGACGGCGTGCCATGTGCAAGCTTTTCACATTCGAAAGCAACTGCATTGATTCTTTCATCATCGAAGCCGAGCGCGAGTTCGCTATTAAACGCCCGCGCGATTGCCACGGCAAATGCCGCGGAAGAACCAAGACCCATTCCACGTGGCAACATCGAGTGCAGGTGAATCGTATAGTGCGAATCCGCGATCCCCAGTTCACGCTGTATCAGAGCTACCGCAGCACCGATCCCCGAGGCGTCGGTGGCGGCAATTTCCTCGCATACATCCCACTCGGGAACACTGATCGTCGATCGGGTGTCGCTGGCCGCAATTTCGGCACTCACAGCATCCGCAATCGGCAGCGCGAGCGCATGTCTGCCATAAACAACGGCGTGTTCGCCGAGCAGAATAACCTTGCCGGCGGCAGCACCCGCCGGGCTCTCACGTCGCGTGCGCGCACGCTGCGCGGCAAGAATCTCGGTCGCCTTCCAGGCCTTGATATCGCCACCAGCGACGAGTTCATCGACGACGGCGTCAAACAACTCGTCAGGGACGTTGGCGCTCGATGCGACGCTGCGCGCATGAAGCTTCATGTGACCCTTCTGAATTCCGCTCGTCGCAAGCGCCTTCAACGCCGCAAAATTCTGCGCCAGCCCGACGGCGGCCATCAATTCCGCAAGCTCGCGTGCTGACGCGACGCCTGTCACGCGCAGGCCGAACGCAGCACCCGGATTTGCAGCGAGGTTGGCGCCGACAATTCCGACCTTGAGCGGTATCGTGATTTCGCCGACGAGATCGCCGTTGTCGGCAACCGACCAGGTCGCAAGTGGCCGGTAGTGTCCGTCGGATGCGGCGTACGCGTGCGCACCGGCTTCAATCGCGCGCCAGTCATTACCTGTCGCAATGGCCAGCGCATCAACACCGTTCATGATGCCTTTGTTGTGCGTTGCCGCCCTGTGCGGGTCAACACGGGCGATATCGCTCGCCAATACAATTTGATCGCGAACCGTCGCAGCATCGAAATCCGCCATCGACAGGTCATCCTGTCTGTACCGCACACTGGCAGTAACCAACGCTCGGTCCGCGAGGTTGGACAGGATTCTAAGCGCAACCTTGCCCTCGCAAAGTTCGGCGATATCCTGCGCCACGGCCTCACAAATCGTATTGACGAGATTTGCACCCATCGCATCACGGGTATCGACGACGAGATGCACGGCAATCGTGTTCGTGCCGTTCGCAAGCTCGAGATGACGCGACTCGATTTCGCGGACGCCGCCACCCCGCTCCGTCAGGCGCGGATGCACAGAATTGGCAAGCGCGAGCAGCTTTTCCCTGGCTGCGTCAATTCGCTCGATCGCTGCATCGGCATCGTTGACGTCGGCTACATGAACCTGACCCACCAGCATCGATTCGGTGCATTGCGAAACAAACCCGCCGCTCGCTCGGGCCATCCGCGCGGCATCGCTTGTTGCAGCAACGATCGATGGCTCTTCAACAACCATCGGTACGATGTAATCGCGCCCATTCACCGTGAAATTTGGCGCGATGCCCAACGGCAGGCCGAATACCCCGACGACGTTCTCAATCATCCGGTCAGCAGTCACCGTCAATAATGTGTGTCTGCCCTGGCGCAGCAGTTCCGCGTCGGCGTCTGAAAACCAACCGAGTCGCTGCAGCTCGTCGATGCGCTCCGCGACGCTCAGCCGATACAGACCGGTGATTCGCGAATCGCTCAATGCTCTTCCCGGTCGACCTGTACACCGCAGCGGTCGATACTCATTTTCAAAGCCCGGAAATTTGGCGGTACAACATTGCTGACAAATGCTTCAACGGCAGCCTCATCGTCGGCGAAAACCACGCCGACGTCACCGCCGCCAGCTCCGCAGGGCTTGTAAATCACGCCAGCTGCAGCAGCAGCATCGGCCAGCTCTGCGTGGCCAGCATCGAATATGCCAAGTCCGTGGTCAATACTGAATTCGCGCAGCACGTGAGTGTAATCCCGGTATTCGTCGAGAATCGTTTGCACCGAGCCACCGCGCCATGCTGTTGCGATCCGTTGTGCCGAATCCACCAGCGCGCTACGCGACGGCCGCGGTTCCTGCCTGCCGAATCGCTCGAGTTTTCCGCCCGTGCTTGTGACTACGCCACTCCAGACCAATGCGTGTGCCAGTCCCTCGGGCCAGGCGATCTGCGGCCCTGCGCCGGCAGCCATGCTGTACGCAATCAGCCCCCCTGCAGTGCTGCAGGCGACATCGGCGCCGCTGCCAAGCCCATCCTGGAATTGCCGGTGCGCGGCAAAGGCAACCCTCGTTGCATCGGCATCTGCCTGAACCAGCTCGCAAATCGCCGCCGCCAGTGCCACGGCCAACGCGGCACTCGAACCAATACCGATTTTGGCGTTACTTTTTGCATCAAGGAATTCGCTCGTGTCCAGCACCATCGCCAGGCTTGTCGGCACAACCGGGTTTGCGGTGCGCCATACATCGTCGACAAGCCTGAAATCGCCGCCGCCAGCGAGCCATTCGACATCGCCGTTGTGGGTTTTGAAACTGCCCACTGTGCTGCAGAAACCCGGTGCCGCAACCGTGTGATGTTCGGCAGTGCTCGGCGAGATCGTCACACGTGCGCGCCGATCCACGGCCATGCAAATTGCCGGCGCACCGTCGAGTACCGCGTATTCGCCGGATAAAACAAGTTTGCCGGGCGCGCTCGCAGTAACCAGCATGTCCGGGAGTCCCTCACTCATCGGCGATCAGGCCTGCGCCAGCGCCCAGTCCGCTCACAAGGATGTCCTCGACACCAGCTGTCGCGGCGAGCGCCTCCCGGACACGAGGTTCAGCGGCTGGTTCACAAACGGCTTTGACCTGTGGCCCGGCATCGATCGTAAAGAAGACCGCAACACCCTGGGACTGCAACTCCCGCACTGTTTGCATACAGGCAAGCGTGGCGCTGTTCCAGTAGATTACCGGTGGTCGCGATCCCCACATAACCGAATGCATCTTCAGGCAATTGTGTTCGGCGACCGACGCCAGCTTTGCAAAGTCTCTTGCGCCAATCGCCGCCCTCGCGTCCGCAAGATCCTCTGCTTGCTGATCTATCCAGCGACCGAAAAAAGGTGAGGTCTTGCGGCTGATCTCCATCGCGTCGGTGGAGCCTACAGGCTTCGGCGCGGTCGCCGTGATTGCTACGACGACCTTGAGCGGCCACTCGTCCGCGGAGCGCAGACTTTGGACTGATATATCAGCGCCGCAATTCTGCAGTTCGACGTAACCGCCGCACAGCGATCGTGCGGCCGATCCGGATGCCATGCCCGCGAGACTTGCCAGTTCCGCCGTGTCCCGCCCCGGCCCGACTGCCCCGTCCGCAGCGACGACGAGTGCGGCAAAAGCGGACGCCGAGGATGCCAGCCCCGCGGCAATCGGAAAGTTGCAATGGCTGTCTACACGCGCCGATTGGCGCCCCTCGCCGAGTACGTTGTCGAGACAACGCTTGATGCGCGGCAACATGTCAATGTTGTCGCGATCGTTGACAATCAGAATATCGTCGCCCAAAGACGCATCGAATTCGACACTCATTGTCGTGCTGAGGTCGGCAAGCGTAATCGAAATCGAGCCGACCGCCGGAAGATTACGACGTGTGTCGCGTTTCCCCCAATACTTGATCAACGCAATGTTGGGCTGGGCTTTGGCGGTTACCCGCATTGGCTTCTTCGATGCGCAAAAGGGACGCGAATTATAGCCTAGCCCGGCGCACAGTCCTCGTCAGGAATCCTCGATCCTTGCCTGATATTACGACCGTGCTGCGCACGGGCCTCAATTCCGTGTACGCTACACGACCCTGGTAATCACGGTGCATAACCCTTTGTCAGCAGCGTTTGACAAGCGCATTGCGTACTACACGGAGCGCGTGGCGGTGAGGCTCGATGAGATCCTGCCACCGGCCACCCAGCCGCCGAGACGCCTGCACGATGCGATGCGCTACGCCGTCTTCAACGGTGGCAAGCGAGTCCGGCCTTTGCTTGTGTACGCGACCGGAGAATGCCTCGGCCTGGCGCAACAAGTCCTTGATGCTCCCGCCGCTGCGATCGAGTTGATTCACGCATTCTCGCTGGTTCACGATGACCTGCCGGCGATGGACGACGATGACTTGCGCCGCGGCAAACCTACGTTGCACCGTCAGTTCGATGAGGCCACTGCGATCCTTGCCGCCGACGCCCTGCAGCCACTTGCGTTCAGCGTACTCGCCAACATCAGTGACGTTACTCCGGTGATCCGCAACAAACTCGTGAAGCTCGTCGCCGACGCTTGTGGATCGATCGGCATGACTGGTGGACAATCGATGGACCTCGCAGCCGAAGGGCGCGCGCTCTCTGCCGAAGAGATCGAACACATGTACTCACTCAAGACCGGCGCGCTAATTCATGCGGCGGTCGTCTCAGCCGCCTATTTGAGCGACGACCTTGCAAACGATCGTGCGTCCGCGATTGACGCTTTCGGTCGCACTATCGGCATCGCATTTCAGATCAAGGACGACATACTCGACGTCGAGGGCAAGACAGAGGTCATCGGCAAAACGGCCGGCGCCGATCAGCGCCTTGGCAAGGCAACCTATCCTGACCTTGTCGGTATCGACGCTGCGCGTGCGCGCTGCGAGAGTCTGCTGAGCAACGCGCTGGAACAACTCGACGATTTGGGCAACGACGCCGAGCCTCTGCGCTGGCTTGCCCGTTATATCGTCGAGCGCGGCCATTAGCGTGACCGCGGCAGCTCGCACAATTCTGCATGTCGACATGGATGCGTTCTACGCGTCCGTCGAGCAAAGAGACAACCCGGAGTTGCGCGGCAAGCCCGTCGTTGTGGGTGGCGGCAGCAACCGCGGCGTCGTTGCAGCGGCCAGCTATGAAGTTCGCAAGTTCGGTGTGCGCTCGGCGATGCCGATGGCCGATGCAATACGTCGCTGTCCGGACCTGATTCGAGTTACACCACGAATGTCTCATTACCAGGCAGTGTCAAAGGAAATCTTTGCGATCTTTCGCGAGTTCACCCCGGTCGTCGAGGGACTTTCGCTCGACGAGGCGTTTCTCGATGTATCTGCAAGCCGCAATCTGCATGGGTCGGGAGTGGAGATAGCAAACCGCATCAAGAAAACCATTCGCGAGCAAACAAATCTGACCGCGTCGGTCGGCGTCGCGGAGAACAAACTCGTCGCGAAGATCGCGTCAGATCTGGACAAACCCGATGGACTTGTCGTCATCACACGGGACAATTGCCGCGAAAAGCTCGACCCGCTGTCCGTCGCAGTGATTCCGGGAATCGGCCGCCAAACTCTCACTCGCCTGAAACAGATCAACATCCGCAGCATCGCTGATCTTCGCCTCGCCCCGGATCGGGATCTCGAATCCGTGTTCGGCCGGTTCGCGCAACGCACCCGAGAGCGTGCGGCAGGTATCGACAACCGCCCGGTTGTCGCATCTCGCGACGAGAAATCGATCAGCGCAGAGGAAACCTATGACGTCGACCTCAGTGCTCGTGGTGACATGGAGCGAGAGTTGCTGCGCTTGTCAGAGACGACGGCGCGCCGACTGCGCAAATCGAAACTTCAGGCCGGGACTGTACAGATCAAGATCCGGCAGTCCGATTTTCAGACCTTTACACGACAAAAGAGCCTGCATCCCCCCATCAATAACACGGACCAGATCTATCAGGTCGCATGCAAGCTGCTCGGAAACTGGCTCGAAAAAAACCCCGGCACGCGCATTCGGCTGCTCGGCGTCGGCGGTAGCAAGCTTTCTCCGGCGGAGCAGCAGGATCTGTTCGCCGATGCAGCTGGCCCCGCGCCAGGCGCGGTCGATCAGACTGTCGATGACATCCGCGACCGCTTCGGCAATCTGTCGGTTGGCCGTGCAAGGACGCTGGACAGGCCCTGAGTCATGTAGAATTGAGGGCCCGGAACGATGGCCAGAGCTGCAGCGAAGAATAATGTACACAAGCTTTTTTGGTCTGAATGAGAAGCCGTTTTCCATAACGCCCGACCCGCGTTATCTGTTCATGAGTGAGCGCCATGGCGAGGCGCTCGCACACCTGGTTTACGGCGTTACAGAAAGTGGCGGCTTCATGCAGCTTACGGGCGAAGTGGGCACGGGCAAGACGACGCTTGTCCGCACTCTGCTCCTGAATCGCATGCCCGCCAACGCCGAGGTTGCCGTCGTCCTGAACCCGCAACTGTCGGCACGCGAATTCCTGGCCACGATCTGTGAAGAACTTGGCGTCACCGTGCCCGCGGAAAAAGGCAGCATCAAAGCGCTGATTGACTCGCTGAATCAGCACCTGCTCGACACCCATGCAGACGGCAGGCGTACGATCTTGGTAATGGACGAGGCGCAGAATCTTGCGCCCGATGTTCTCGAAGAAGTCAGATTGCTGACGAATCTCGAGACCGCGAAACAAAAACTCCTGCAAATCATTCTGATTGGCCAACCGGAACTGCGTGACGTGCTGGCCAGAAACGACTTGCGTCAGCTCGCGCAGAGAATCACGGGTCGCTATCACCTCGAACCGTTGTCACGCGACGAAACAGCGCAGTACATCGAACACCGGCTCAAAGTTGCCGGCGCGCTCGGAGAAGTATTCGATGCCGGGGCAAAGCGCGAAGTATTTCGCTTGTCCCAGGGTGTGCCGCGGCTCATCAATGTCATCTGTGACCGCGCTTTGCTTGGCGCCTACAGCAGCGAAAACCGGCGCGTCAATCGCCGCATGGTCAGGCGCGCAGCTGCAGAGATCAGGGGTAAACCAGATGCCGTGTCCTGGTTGCGGTGGGCCATACCGGTATTCGGTATTGCGGCAACTGCCGTCATCGCCGCAGGCTTTCTGTCGGCGCTGGACGAGCGCCGCGAGATTATCGACCACAACATCGATCCGCCGGTCGCGCTGGCGGCGCCGCAGCCAGACACGGAACCAGTGGTCGTTGCGCCCGAGCCGGAGCCGGAGGTGTCACTGGATGCGCAGCTACAAGTCGCCGGCGACCTCACCAACAAGGAAGCGGCGCTCATCACCTTGCTGCAGCGCTGGGGCCTCGAGTATCGCAGTGATGCAACGGGTTGCTCGCAAGCTGCAGCCGCCGGCTACGAGTGCCTTTTCCAGCGTGGATCCTGGAGCGGCCTCAGGCAATACGACCGTCCTGCGGTATTGACGCTAATCGACCACCAAGGCGCAACGCACAACGTTGTACTCACGGCTATCGAAGGGGAGATGGCCGAACTGTCCATCGGTGGCGTCACGGTCACGCACGAACTCGCCGATGTCTCGGATATGTGGTTCGGTCAATACATGCTGTTGTGGCGCCCGCCCAATGGCGCTTCGATGGCGCTGGGTCCCGGATCGCGCGGTGCGAACGTCGTATGGTTACGGCAAAGCCTGGCAGCGATTGACGATCGGTATCAGACGACGGCAGCGAATTCCAACATATTTGACGCAGAGTTGCAGGAACAGGTGCGCGCGTTCCAGCGCGACCATCGACTTAGCGTAGATGGACTGGCCGGGCATCAGACACAGATCATCATCAATACGCTTCTCGCGCCCGACAATACGCCGCGACTGACAGTCCCGCGATTGGCTCAGGAGTAGCGCATGTCTTTTATCCTCGATGCATTGAAAAAATCTGAAACGGAACGTCAGGAGCAGGCGGGCGCTGAATTCGCCAACGTGCCGTCCAGTTCGGGTAATCATCAGTCATTCAAATGGCTTTGGATTCTTGCTTTGCTGCTTGCCGTGAACATCGCCTTCTTGCTCGGCATTCTGCTGCGCCCCGACAAGTCCACAGAAGATGTCGCAGCTCTCGATGCGCCACCTGGCGACGAAGCGCAGGTCGGTGAACCGACTTTTCGAGAGCGCATCGCAGAAGCGAAGCAGAATCAGCCGGAACCTGCGGTGCCGACGGCGACCGAGCCAGCGCAGCAAACCGTGCCCAGGCCAAGGACCGTGTCGGCCAACGAGCGAGTGCTGTCGATCGATGAGGTTCGCGCCAACGGTACCCTGCAGATCACGGACCTGCACCTCGATATCCATGTCTACAGCGACAACCCGGCGGAGCGCTTCGTCTTCATCAATATGGTGAAGCATCGCGAACGGTCAGAGCTGGACGAGGGCCCTGTCGTGGTCGAGATCACGACCGAGGGCGTCATTCTCGAGCATCAGGGAACAACGTTTCTGCTGCCGCGCGAGTAGCGGCGCCCTTGCCTGACGTTGTTACAAATTATCTCGATGGCGACGCCCTCGCCAACGCGCTGGTGTCGGGCATACACCGCGTCATCGACGAACAGGACTACCTGAATCGCATCAACGTGTTCCCTGTCGCAGATGGCGATACGGGAACGAACCTGAGTTTGTCTCTTGGGGCAGCGCTTGCGGTACTGACCCGCCCGGGCGAAAAGCACCTCGGCACCCTGCTGGCCGCAATAGCAGATGCACTGCTCGATGGAGCGCGCGGTAACTCGGGAGCGATCGTCGCGCAATTCTTCCAGGGGGTCAGCGATTCGGCGGGTGAACTGACCCGGTTCACGACGTATACGTTCAGCAAAGCGATCAGTCAGGGCAATGAGTACGCTCACGATGCGCTATCGAAACCGCGCGAGGGTACGATCCTGTCGGTCATTGCGGCATTCGCGCAGACCATTGCAATACAAGTCGGCGATGCCCGAGACAGCCCTGGCAATAGCGAGTTTCCGGCACTTATGACGGCCGCATTGCGACGCGCCAGCGACGCTCTCGCTGCAACGACGGAGCAACTCGACGTGCTGCGCAAAGCCGGTGTTGTCGATGCCGGTGCCAGGGGGTTTGTCGCACTCATCGAGGGCATGCACGAATATATTCTGCACGGTCGAATAGCAGCAGAACCCGACCTTTCGGTGCTGCGAGGTGATGAGTCGCCTGTGCTGACTGTCGGCTCTGCTGACGACTCCGAATATCGCTACTGCACGGAGTGCATCGTGACCGGAACCGATATCGACCGCCGCAAACTACGTGAGGCATTGTCGGAACTCGGTGATTCGCTCGTACTGGCCGGCACAAAACGCAAAGCCAGGATTCACGTGCACGTCAATGATCCCGAAGACGTATTCGATACCGGTCGCCTGTACGGCGATGTGAGTTCTGAGAAAGCTGACGACATGCATCGACAAACTCACAGCAGTCACGATGCGACAAAGAAGTTCGCGGTCATTACCGACTCAGCTGCCGACATCGCCGATGAAGACATGGAGCGCCTCGACATTCACATGGTTCCCTGCCGCATTCAATTCGGTGATCGCGGTTATCTCGACAAGGTCAGCATCACAGCAGAAGAGTTTTTTTCAGAACTCGCCACGAATCCAAGCCATCCGACAACATCGCAGCCCGCCCCGGGTGATTTTCGGCGCCAGTTCCAGTTTTTGGCGAGTCATTTCGCCGATGTGATTTCGATCAATCTCACCGCCACCGCCAGCGGCACGTATGAGGCTGCGCGATCCGCGGCGGCACGGACGAATGCGCCGGGCCGTATTCATGTCATCAACTCATTCAACGCGTCACTGGGCCAGGGACAACTGGTCGTATTTGCCGCCGAATGCGCGTCAGCCGGACTCAGTGCCGAGGAGACTATTGCCGCGGTCGAAGCGTTAGTGCCGAAAACACATACCTTTGCACTGCTGAATGACCTGCACTATGCCGTTCGTGGCGGTCGCCTGCCTCGCTGGGTGAAGACGGTTGCGGAACTGCTGCGGCTGACGCCGATTGTTCGCACCACGACCGATGGCCGTATTGCCGCCGGCAGTTTTTTTCTTGGTAAGCAAAATCGCATTGCGAGATTCGCGCGCCACGTTGCGCGCCGCATCAGCAAATATCCAGCGCTGAACATCGCAATTGCTCACGCCGTTTGTCCTGATGACGCCGCCGAGTTCGAGCGTTCGCTGCGCGAACTCCTTCCTCAAATAGAACACTTGTCGACGACAAGCCTCGGTGCCGGGCTGGGCGTGCATGGCGGGCCCGGCACCTTACTCGTCGCCGCGCAGCCTTACGCCGCGCCGGCTGCTGGCTAGGACTCGAGTACTTCGCCGGCCGCATCGATAAGATCCTCGCCCTCGTTACGGGCGTTATTCACGCGCCGATCGACTGGCCAGGCCTTGAGCCTGGGACCATGGCTTATCGCGAATTCGATTACGTCATCGTCGCCCGCGAGCCAGCGATTTGCGGTTTCTGCTTCGAGAATGACGGGCATGCGATGGTGCAACGACGCCATGAAATCATTCGCGGCGGCGGTGATCAGTGTCGTACTCTGTATGGACTCGTCGCTTTCCTTGCTTTGCCAGTTTTCCCACAGCCCCGCGAAAGCGAACGGTACGTTGTCTGCCCGCGAAATAAAATACGGTGTCTTTCCCGCAGCGTCCTTGTGCCATTCGTAAAAGCCATCTGCCAGCACCAGGCAACGACGTCTGCGGTAGGCCGCACGAAATGACGGTTTCTCCGCCACAGTCTCAGCCCTCGCGTTGATCATCCGGTTACCGATTGATGGGTCCTTGGCCCAGAATGGTATCAACCCCCAACGTAGCGACGTCAGTTCACGAGCGCCTTCTTCGTCACTGCGAATTGCCGCGACGTCCTGGGTTGGTGCGATGTTGTAGCGTGGTTTCGCATCCAGCGATCCGGACGCACCGAATAGCGCAGCGGTTGCTTCAGCTGGTGAATAGAACGCGAAGCGACCGCACATGATTATTCCCGGATGCCGACGCCACGGTGCATCAGTTGCTGACAGGCGGTGAACAGCACGATGACGAAAATCAGCAGGATCGCATAAGCCGTGCCAATGTCGATGTCTGACGTACCGAGGATGCCGTAACGGAAGGCGTTCACCATGTACAGAATCGGGTTCGCAAGTGACACCTTTTGCCAGAAGTCTGGCAACAAGGATATCGAGTAAAACACACCGCCGAGATAGGTCAGCGGCGTCAGAACGAAGGTCGGAACAATCGAGATGTCGTCGAACTTCTTCGCGTACACAGCGTTAATAAATCCGGCGAGTGCGAAAACGACTGATGACAGCAGCACGATCGAGATCGTAATGAATGGGTGACGCACTTCGAGTTTCGTAAAGAACAGCGCAATGATCGTGACGAGCAGTCCGACAAGGACACCACGCAACACGCCACCCGCCACATGCCCGATGATGATCGTCGCATTCGACATGGGTGACACGAGCATCTCCTCGAGGTGGCGTCCGAACTTGGCGCCGAAAAATGACGACACGACGTTGCCATAGGAGTTCGTGATGACCGACATCATGATGAGGCCGGGCGCAATGTATTGCATGTAGTCGAAGCCATCCATGGTGCCGATTCGCCGGCCAATCAGATTGCCGAAAATTATGAAGTACAAGGTCATTGTGATCGCGGGTGGCACGATCGTCTGTACCCAGATGCGCAGCACGCGTACGATTTCCTTGCGCACGATGGTCTTCATCGCGACGAGATTCAGAGCGACATTCACTGACCCACCATCTCTTTGAATCCGTCCTGCTTTTTTTCGACGAGCCGCATGAACAGTTCCTCGAGACGATTGGCTTTGTTACGCAGGCTCACAACCTCGATGTTGCGTTTGTTCAGCTGCGCGAAGAGGTCGTTGAGGTTTACCGCCGGTCCCTTGTCGACTTCGAGTTCGCAATCATCACGCAGGACCGTCTCGAAACCATTGAGCTCGGGCGCTTCAGTTAACGGCTCAGCAAGACTCAGCACAAAAACCTCGCGTTGCAGCTTTCTGAGCACCGTACTCATCGGTGCGTCTTCAATGATCTTGCCTTCGTCGATGATCGCCACGTGCCGGCACAGCGACTCAGCCTCTTCAAGGTAATGCGTCGTCAGGATGATTGTCGTGCCGGCCGCATTGATAGCGCGCAGGAATTCCCACATGGAACGTCGAATCTCGATGTCGACTCCGGCGGTGGGCTCATCGAGAATCAACAGCTTGGGTTCGTGCACCAACGCTCGCGCGATCATCAGGCGACGTTTCATGCCGCCCGACAGGCTTCTCGCCTGGTCGTCGCGGCGGTCCCAGAGACGCAAGGCACGTAAATACTTTTCGGTCCGCGCACCTGCGAGTCGACGGGCGAGTCCGTAATAACCGGCCTGATTCAGAACGACGTTGTGCACACTCTCCCACAGATTCAGATTGATCTCCTGGGGAACAAGTCCGATGCAGGACTTTGCTGCCTCGAGATTCGTGTCGATATTGTGACCGAAGATCTCAACCTCGCCACCGGACTTGTTGACGAGTGAGCTAATGATGCCAATTGCCGTCGTCTTGCCCGCACCGTTCGGCCCGAGGAGCGCATAGAAGTCGCCGGCCTCAACCGAGAAGTTGATTCCCTTGAGCGCCTGGTTGCCGTTGGCATAGGTCTTGGTGAGGTTGCTTGTGGACAGGGCTTGCATAAGGCCGGGTATTGTAACCATGCCGTCGACGCAGCGTCACACTGGCTGCCAGGATCATGGTCGATCGCGTTTTTCGGCAACACGAAGTGACGGCACCGAAGCGTTGCACGCCGCTGCGCGTACTGCACGATAGCGTGTGACCGGGTCCTCCGTCAGGATTGATTGCAGAGCGGACAACTGCGCAGCCCTGCGCACCTCCTGCTCGGAACTCAGTCCGGGTCCGAGCAGTTTGTGCCAGAACTCAGCATCGTCAGGGCGACGCGGCCGCAACAAATCGCCGCGCCCGACCGTGCGCTGCAACAGTTGAAACAGCGTGCACTCAGCGAGTTGCTCACACCAGTTGAGCGTGGCGCCGGAGACGAGGCGCGCAGCGTACGGATTTCGCCGCGCAAGTTGCCACAAGAACGCGAGACTGGCTGCTGCCAGCTGGCTGGATTCGAAGCCCAGGTCAGGCGCAATGAGCAAATCACCGTTCGAGTCGTGATTTGTGAGGAAGCTCCAGTAGTCCTCGTCGCGCTCCCGCAGGGACAACAGCAGGAATGGCGTTGCTGACAGTCGTTTGATCTGCAAATCGGTGAGACCACGGATCATCGGAGCTGCCGTTCCCACCATCTGTTGCCGCAGTTCCCTGCCCGATGTCGAGCCACGCATGCGCTTCAGGAACGCCTGATTCATCGCTTGAACGTTGCAAAAGTCCGCTGTCTCCGGCCCTCTGAATTCCATACGACCTCCCTCATCCGCACATTTCTTGTGCACTTTACGAGTTACTGTATTTTTGATTTGTTGACCATGTATGGATAATATACCGCGTCTGAGACCTATATATGGTCTATTTCTATCATAAAGGGGAGGAAATGCGACTCACTGACGACCGCTATGCCGCCGAGCGCAGCCAGTTTGAGCTGGCGCTGCGAATGATCAGGCACGAGGCCCGCACGCGAACGATTCGCGAGTGTACCGGGCTTTCTGACGACCGAATTCGAAAACTCTACGCAACCTACTTTCGCAACACAGGCGCCACTCATGTGCGCCGCCGCCGTGGCAAGTCGCCGCGACAGGTCACGCGCTTTGTCAAGAATCCGCAAAACCAGCTGCAGGCAACGACGTTGGTCGCCCTGTTCTGCAGCGGGCTCCTGTTACGCGTCGATGCCGGCAACAGAGTCTCGCCCTGCTGGCCGCGACCTGACGTCGAGTTCGGGCACAGGGTCTGTCGCGCCTACGAAACCTATCTGCTGCTGCATGAGAATGCCGACCTGAGTTTCGAATGGGCCTGGAATCTGCTGCAGAATATTTCCTATAACGACGAGCTGTACCTCGCCGTCTGCAAGGGCTGCCTGTCACGTTACGTCCAGGATGCCTATGCGCTGGACCACAAGACCTGTCCCTCCTGTGAGATCGAGACCCACCGCCACCGCCGGCCCGGTGTACACAGTTTTGCCGCCAGCTAGGTTGCACAGGTAATCTATCTGCCGGATGGAGAACCACAACGTATTTGCCGGAGCATTTGTCGATCGAAGTGGCGAGCGACGCAAGGACCCCGACTGGCTCGCGAGCGCCGTCAGGAGCGAGGACAGTCGATTCGTGCCGGTGTGGGGCGATCAATGCCTCGTCGACGGCGAGCCGCTCGAAGCAGTATTGCTCCGGCGCCGGCAAGTCGAAAATATCGCCGCTGATCAGGATCTGATTTTTCTCGGCGTCTTCAGAGACCATCCGGCCTTTGCCGTGGCATTCAAAGGTGGCGGCGACGCACCGTTTCCCGAATTGGGCGAATTTCAGGATTTGCGTTATCTCGGCACCGTACTGCCACCGGATGAGGCCAATCTCGTTGCACATGCGCGTGCCCTGGTGCTCTGGCATGCATCGCAGGTTTTCTGTGGCATGTGCGGCTCATCGGCGCAGCCCAAGGCGGCCGGCAACTCGCGCATTTGCATGAATGAGGACTGCCGGCGCGAAATATTTCCTCGCGTCGATCCCGCCATAATCGTTCTGGTCACCGCTGCCGAATGCTGTTTGCTGGGCCGACAGCGCACCTGGCCCGAGGGCCGCTATTCGACGATCGCCGGGTTTGTCGAACCCGGCGAAAGCCTCGAAGACTCAGTGCGGCGCGAAGTCTATGAGGAAACCAACATCCGCGTCGGCAAGGTCTCGTACCACAGCTCGCAACCCTGGCCGTTTCCCTCTTCACTGATGCTTGGTTTCACGGCCACTGCAACATCGTCGGACATCCTGCTCAACGACGGTGAACTCGAGGACGCGCGGTGGTTCACTCGCAAAGAACTACGCTCCGGGTTCCCCAAGTTACCGTTCAGGATTTCGATCGCGCGGCGGCTCGTGGATCATTGGATCGACCTGGACAACGGCGACTAGGGTGTGCCTCGTCGTACTGGCGTTCGGCGCCAATGAAGATAATCCACTCGTCGTCGCCGCGAATCGCGACGAGTTTCACGCACGCCCGACGCAAAATGCAGACTGGTGGTCCGACGCGCCGAACATCATCGGCGGTCGCGATCTGCAGGCCGGCGGGACCTGGCTTGGCGTGCACCGCGACGGACGTGTGGCAACGGTTACGAACTACCGGGATGCGCAGCAGAAGCACGCCAAATTGCGCTCGCGTGGTCATCTTGTAACCGAATTTTTGCAGGGCGGCCAATCGCCAGTTGATTATCTGCAAACGATTCGATCCGACGACTACGCAGGATTCAATTTGCTCGCAGCTGACAACCAAAGTCTCGCGTATCTGTCCAATCGCGGTGGCGGACTGCAGGAACTACCGGCTGGAATTTATGGCTTGAGCAATGCGACGCTCGACACACCCTGGACAAAGGTCGAACGAAGCAAAGAGCGTCTTGCAAGTTTGTTCGCCCAAGGGCGCGTCAACGAAACCCATCTTTTGCGGTTACTCAGCGACCGCGAAAAAGGCCCTGTCGAAGAAGTAAAGAGCGATCGCCTGCCATTTACAACGGCACACGCCATCACGGCACCGTTTATCGTCACCGCAGAATATGGCACCCGTTGCTCGACGATCGTACGCGCAGAGCGCGGCGGCACGTGGCACTTCCATGAGCGGCGTTTCGATGCGTCCGGCAACAATGTCGGCGAATCGAAATTCTCATTCAAAGCCCGCGCAGACACGAATTAACCACGCCCGGATATCTTGAATCTCCTCGGCACAAACAGCATGTGCCATCGGATAGTCGTGCCATTCGACGTCGAAGCCTGACTCCAGCAGAGAGTCCGCCGAAGAGCGTCCCAACGTCATTGGCAACATCGGATCGAAACTCCCATGTGCCATGAATATGGGCAACTCCTGATTGCCGGCGCCCGGATTAGCGACGACCTCGGTTTGGAAGTAACTGGATAGTGGCAGGTACGTCGACAACGCCATCAATCCAGCCAGGCGCTCGGGGTGGCGCAATGCGACGTGCATCGCGATCGCACCGCCCTGGGAGAATCCGGCGACAACGATATTCCGTGCATCGATGCCACGTTCTTTTTCACGGGCAATCAAAGTCTCGAGTATCTCCGCACTACTGCGGATTCCGGCCTCGTCGACAGGGCCATCCCCATCAAGGCTCAGGATGTCGTACCAGGCACGCATGGTCATGCCGCCGTTGATCGTAACGGGTCGAAGCGGTGCATGCGGAAAGACGAATCGCAGCGCCGGCCTGTCGGGCAGACACAGCTCGGGCACGATCGGCTCGAAGTCGTGGCCATCGGCGCCCAGGCCGTGCAACCAGATCACGCTGCCTCCGGGATTCGCGCCTGTCTCGATTTCCACCGTATCTGCCATTGCCATTCGCTCTGCCGTTACTTGCGAAGCCGCGCAGTGTAACGAAAAAATAAGCGCAAAATGCGAAATACGGGCTTGACTGAATATGCGCATTTTGCTACAAATATGTGCATAATTATGCGAGATGGCCCATGCCCAACTCAACGGCAGAACAAATACTGCGCCGCGATACGATCCGGCAACTGCTTACACGTGCGCCGGCGGACACGCAGCAGGCGCTCGTGGACGAACTTACGGCGCGTGGCCTTGTGGCAACGCAGTCGAGCGTAAGCCGCGATCTCAAGGACCTCGGGGCAATAAAGACGCACCGGGGCTATGAGCTTCCCGGCCCCGAGTCAGCTGAAAATCATGAAATCGCGGACATCACCGGGTTTCTGCGCAGCATCACCCCCGCCGGCCCGAATCTGACGGTCATCAAGACAGCGATTGGTGCCGCACAACGCGTCGCACTTGCGCTCGATCGCAGCAACTGGCCTGAGATGGTTGGCAACATCGGTGGCGACGACACCGTATTTGTGGCGTCCGACTCTGCAGCCGGCCAGAAAATTCTTATCGCGAAGATCGAGCGCGCACGCGCGTAATCCGCGGACCTTAGGAAACTATTGTGAGTAACGACATTTCACCCATCATTCTTGCGTTCTCCGGCGGCCTCGACACGTCATTCTGCGTGCCGTGGCTCAGGGAAACGTACGGCCGCGATGTCATCACGGCAACGGTCGATACCGGCGGCATCGACGCGGAGGCGGCGGTTGCCCTGGAGCAGCGGGCGTTAGCACTTGGCGCCATCGAGCACGTGCTGATCGACTGCAAACAGGATTTCTTCGGCACAGTCATCACTCACCTGATCGCGGGCAACGTTTTGCGAGGACAGGCCTACCCGCTTTGCGTCGGCGCAGAACGTGGCCTGCAAGCTGCCCGCCTTGCGCAACTGGCCAGCGACCGCAACGCGACGACTGTCGCTCACGGGTGTACGGCTGCCGGCAATGATCAGGTGCGTTTTGAAGTCGCGCTGCGCACTCTGAATCCCGGACTCGAGATTCTTGCGCCGGTGCGCGACAACAACTGGGTACGTGAGGAGCAACTCAGGTATCTCGAGGATCACGGCCTGCCGCTGCCCACGCAGGGCTCTGCGTACTCCATCAATCGCGGCCTGTGGGGAATCACAATTGGCGGCCGGGAAACGCTGACCTCCGAGAACTCGATTCCCGAAGAGGCCTGGGTCCTGTCAGCGAACGCCTTCTCCGACCCACAGCCGCCTTCACAACATACGCTCGAGTTCGACACGGGTGTTCCCGTCGCATTAGACGGCAAGACAATGTCGCCCGTCGAACTGATCGAACGCCTCGAAGTGCTGGCTGGATCTTACGGCATCGGTCGCGGTATACACCTCGGCGATACGGTGCTCGGCACCAAGGGCCGGGTGGCTTTCGAGGCGCCAGCCGCCATTGCATTGATTACGGCGCATCGCGAGCTCGAAAAGCTCGTACTCAGTGCGCAGCAGGTACGCGTCAAAGACAGCATCGCGGCCATCTACGGCGACCTCGTCCATGAGGGCAAACAGCTCGATCTCGTGTGCAGCGATATCGAGACATTTTTGAGTTCATCGCAGCAGCGCGTTACCGGCACCGTCAAATTCTCGTTGCGGCCAGGCAACCTGTTCATCGAGGGCGTCACATCAAGGCACTCGTTGCTCGCCGCGACCAAGGGTGTCTATGGCGAGGCCGCCGGCGAATGGACGGCTTCCGACGCTCTCGGTTACGCACGCATCCTGTCGCTACCGGGTTCTTTGCAGACCCGGGCGGCTGGAGGCGAATCATGAAAAGCGTCGTTGTCGACAAAGTCGCATCCGTTGCACAGCACAGCGAACTCGGGCACGAGCTGCGTTTGTCGGCAGATATACCTTGCGAGGAGGGTGTGCTCGTCGCGGTGCGCGTGCTCAATAACAAGACGCGCTACAACCAACTCGAGCTGACGTCCGGACGCATGGCGACCGTCAATCAGGGTGACATCGTCGTCGGCGCGCTCGGCCACCGCAAGGCACTGCGCGGTTACTCGGGCCATCTGCCCACCGAACTCAGCGCCGGCGATACGATTCAGCTGCTGAATATCGGTGGCGTACTTGGCGTCTGTGACTCGGCAAATCCTGACGTCGGCGCGCCCTTCGATTGCAAGGTGCTTGGCACTGTATTGCACTTTCCTTTTCTCGGCGAACGCATTGGTGTACCCGCACGCGCCGGTGAGAAATCACTGGATAGTGAAGCGCCGCTCGATACCCGCGGTGTGCCCGTCGTCGCGCTGGCCGGAACCTGCATGGACTCTGGAAAGACTGCTGCCGCCTGTGCAATCGTTGGCCGTCTGCGGCATTTGGGTCTGCATGTTGCCGCGTGCAAGGCAACTGGTGTTTCACTACGGCGTGACATTCTGGCGATGGAAGACGCCGGCGCCTCGGAAACCATGATCTTTTCCGATCTCGGTATCGTAACAACGACCGCCGATAATGGTCCGGCTTTGACCCGAGCGCTGTTGACCGGGCTTGCGGAGCACAAACCTGACGTTATCGTGCTCGAGCTCGGTGACGGTTTGCTCGGCGCTTACGGCGTCGAGGCGATCCTGTCTGATGCGTCAATTCGCAGCGCACTAACGGCTGTCATCCTCTGCGCAAACGATCCGGTATCCGCCTGGGGGGGTAGCAGACTCCTGCGCGATCAGTTCGACATCGAGCCCACTGTGGTCACCGGACCGGCGACCGACAACGCAGTCGGTATTGACCAGATCGCCGAACGACTGTCATTGCCCGCGGTTAACGCGCTGTCGAACGGTGTCGCCCTTGGCGATCTCGTTGCCGAACTGCTGCAGGACAGGGAGACGGCATGAACACAAACGGTAATGGAATTCGCGCCGTCGTCCTTGGTGCAACCGGCTATGTCGGCGGCGAATTGCTGCGCCTGATTTCGGCACACCCCGAGCTGAACTTCAGCGGCGCCGTTTCCGCGAGCCGCAGCGGGGAGAAAATTGCGGTGACGTTCCCGAATCTTGCCGCTTCCTATGGTGATCAGTGTTTCGTCGGTCATGACACCTGGATCGACGAACTCGAGGCCGGTAGCAAACTTGCACTTTTTTCAGCCGCACCTCACGGCGCGTCCGCAGCGCTCATTGCAAATGCACTCCGCGCGGCGGCAAAGAAAGACATCACCGTGCACGTCGTTGATTCGTCCGCGGACTTTCGCTACGCCAATCAACTGGACTACGAAGTGGTTTATGGCACGGAACATGGCGCGCCCGACTTACTCGCCGAGTTTCAGTCGGGTGTGCCGGAGCACCTCGCTGCAGCAAAGACGGCACACATTGGCCATCCGGGTTGCTTTGCAACGGCTGTGCTACTCGCCGCGGTGCCGCTAATTCAGTCGCGGCTGACCGATAGCGAAGTCTTCGTCACAGGAATCACCGGCAGCACAGGCTCGGGGCGCAATCCGCAACCCGGCACACATCACCCGGAACGCCACAGCAATTTGTATGCGTACAAGCCGCTTGTGCACCGGCATGCACCCGAGATAACCGCACTGCTCGAGGCCGCGACCGATCGCGAAACACGCGTGCACTTTGTGCCGCACTCTGGCCCATTCGCCCGTGGCATCCACGTGACCGTGCAGGCCAAGGCAACGAAGCGTGTCTCCGACGAGCAAATCTACGATGTGTTTGCGAAGACGTACGCCAATTCGCCGTTTGTCGAAATTGTTGCTGGCACGCCGCGCCTCAAGAATGTCGTCGCCAGCAACTATTGCCAGCTTGGCGTTGCCACGGGCGAGGATACCGTCGTGGTCATGTGCGTAATCGACAATCTCGTCAAAGGAGCGGCCGGTGGTGCCGTGCAGTGGATGAATCGTTTGTGGGACCTGCCGGAGACAACCGGCCTGACCGTTGCCGCGCCGGGTTGGACCTGACCGATGTTCGGACAGGCAGAGAAAATACCCGCTTCCGATCCGCGTCCGCGCGAAGCACAAACGACGTTGCCAGTGTATGGCCAGCTGCCGTTCGTGCCGGAACGCGCCGCGGGTTGCAACATCATTACAGCGGATGGCCGCCGCATACTGGACCTTTATGGCGGACATGCTGTGGCCGCGCTCGGCCATGGGCATCCGCGCCTCGTCAAGGCGATCCGCGAACAAAGCGCCAAACTGCTTTTCCAGAGTAACGCCGTCGCGCTCGAGATTCGCGCTCAGGCTGCCGAGAAACTTGTCGCCGCGGCACCGAATGAACTCAGCCGCGTGTTTTTCGTCAACTCGGGCGCCGAAGCCAATGAGAATGCTTTGCGCATGGCCTGCGTCGTCACGAATCGCAGGAAGGTACTCGCGATTACGCAGGGTTTTCACGGCCGCACGGCTGCAGCAGGCGCAGTCACATGGAACTCCGACAAGTGGTACGGATTCCCGAACAAGCCGTTCGACGTCGATTTTATTCCACGCGACGACTGTGATGCGGCCATCGCGATGATCAGCAACGATATCGCTGCGGTTATCGTCGAGCCCGTGCAGGGAATAGCGGGAGCATATGCTCTCTCACATGAGTTTCTGACGACCCTGCGCGACTACGCAAGTCGTAACGGCGTGCTGCTGATTGTTGATGAAGTGCAGTCGGGCATGGGCCGTGCCGGTCAGTTCTTTGCCATTCAGCGGCACCAGATCGAACCCGATATCCTGACGAGCGCCAAAGCACTTGGCGGTGGCATTCCCTGCGGAGCCGTGCTCTGCCGCGAGGACATTGCGTCGCACTTCGGCCCGGGCGACCTGGGTACGACATTCGGTGGCGGGCCTGTGGCCGCCGCCGCGATTGTCGCGGTCATCGAAACTATCGAGACGGAAGGCCTGCTCAGGAACGTGCAGGAGCGTGAGGCACAGATTCGCGAGCAGTGCCTCGTGGGCCCCGTACAGAAGATTCAGGGCATGGGACTGCTGCTCGGCCTGGTCTGTGACCAGCCGGCCGTCGAGGTTCGCGATGCCCTGCTGCAACACGACATACTGACTGGCACGAGCAGTGATCCAAACATATTGCGCATACTCGCCCCGCTCGTCCTTGAAGCCGGTCATGTCGACCAACTCGCACACGCCCTCGAATCGATGGCACCGCGCACGAACCAAGAGAGAACCCGATGAAAGCATTTAATGACCTTGCCGACTTCTCGAACGAAGAGATCAGCGCGCTCCTCGAGCTGGCGGACCGTCTTGATTCGCAGCCGGAACCAGAGGCCCTGCGCGGCAAGGTCCTGTCACTGTTGTTCCTGAGCCCGTCGCTCAGGACGCTGGCATCGTTTCAGGCCGCGATGACCCGCCTCGGCGGCGGTTCGTTTGTGATTTCTCCCGACATGTCCATCCACGGTCTCGAAACGCGGCCTGGCATCGTCATGGATGGTGCGGCCGCCGAACACATCCGTGAAGCAGTGCCCGTTATCGCATCCTATGGCGACGCGATCGGCATTCGTGCATTCGCCGAACGCAAGAATCTCGAGACCGACCTGGCCGAAACCGAGTTCTCGGCGCTCATCGACCTGATTCACACGCCTTACATCAACATGGAATCCGCGATGAATCATCCCTGTCAGAATCTCGCTGACTGGAAGACGCTCGATGACCTCGGCGTGCCGGCCAACGGCGGCAAATTCGTCCTGAGCTGGGCCTATCATCCAAAGGCGCTGCCGCTCGCGGTGCCGTCATCGACTCTGCACATGGCTGCGAAGCGCGGTATGGACGTAACCGTGCTGCGGCCCGAGGGCTTCGCGCTTCCCGATGTATTGATGCAAAAGGCCAGCGAGGCTGCCGCGAAAAGCGGTGGCTCGATTCAGGAATCCGACAACAGAAAAGAAGCAATGGAGGACGCGCATATCATCTACGCCAAGTCGTGGTCGTCCACAAAGTACTATGGTGACAAACTCGGCGATCAGAAAGCGCGTGAGGAACTGATCGACTGGTGCGTCGATGATCCCTGGTTCGACAACGCGCAGGACGACTGTCGTTTCATGCACTGCCTGCCGGTGCGTCGCGGCGTCGTCGTCAGCGAGCCGGTCCTGGACGGTCCGCGCAGCGTCGTCATCCACGAGGCGCGCAATCGCATGCTCGCGCAGATGGCGATTCTGCATCAGATGCTCGGGGGAACGTCATGACCGCAAAAAAAGATCGCGCAATCGTCGTATCCGCGCTCAAGCACGCGGCGCCGTATATCCGCTTGTTCAAGGGTAAGGTGTTCGTGCTCAAAGCCGGCGGCGAGATCTTCGCCGATGCTGCGCAGACGAGCGCACTGATGGAGCAGGTTGGCATTCTGCATCAGGTCGGTATTCGCGTCGTTCTTGTTCACGGCGGCGGCCGGCAGTCGACCGAACTCGCGACGGCGCTCGGACTCGATACGACCTTTGTCGACGGACGCCGCGTCACCGATGGTGCCTCACTTGATGTCGCGATGATGGTGCTGAACGGCCAGATCAACACGCGTGTGCTGGCGTCCTGCCGTGATCTGCAGATTCCCGCCGTTGGCATCAGTGGTGTCGATGCCGGGCTCATTCGTGCCCATCGCCGGCCGCCCGTGGAGCGCGAAGGCGATACGTCCGTTGACTATGGATTTGTCGGCGACATCGATTCAGTCGAGGCCGACGTTCTGGTCAAGCAACTCGACAACGGCTTGATGCCTGTCATCAGCCCGCTGTCCTGCGATGAGGCCGGCACGCTGCTGAACATCAACGCGGACACGGTTGCCGCCGCAATTGCGGCGGAGCTCGATGCCGAGAAGTTGATTTTGCTGACCGGTACGCCGGGTATCCTCGAAGACGTCGATGACCCGCGCTCACTGATCAGTTACATCGATCGTGCCGAACTCGACAAGCTCAGGGACTACGGCAAGCTCGCCGATGGCATGCTGCCCAAAGCCGCTGCAATCGATGCCGCGCTCGCGAACGGGGTCAATCGCGTACATGTCATTTCGTACAAGGTTGCCGACAGTCTGTTGCTCGAAGTCTTCACCAATGAAGGCACCGGCACGCTCGTCGTCAACGACATCGCAGCTTTGACGCCAGCCGAGCAAGGCGACGAAGCATCATGACGCGGCTCTGGGAAAAAGGCCTGCCACTGGCCGAACGCGTGCTTCGCTACACGGCTGGCGAAGATCATTTACTCGATGCGCGCCTCGTGCCCTATGACGTCAAAGGCTCGATCGCGCATGCACAGATGCTCGCCGCAACCGGCCTGATCAGTAATGAAGACTGCAGCGCAATATGCGACGGGCTCAATGCGCTCGAGGCCGATTTCGATGCGGGAAAATGGAGCATCAGCCTCGAGGACGAGGACGTGCATACCGCGCTCGAATCACGGCTGACGAATACCATCGGCGATGCCGGTGCCCGCCTGCACCTGGGTCGTTCACGCAACGACCAGGTGTTGACGGCATTGCGCCTGTACCTGCGCGATGCGGCTGCTGACCTCGCCGCGCGCGTCGGCAAATTGCGCGGTTCAATCGCCGCGCTGAGCAAGCGCCAGGGAGACGTGCAACTACCCGGTTACACACACATGCAGCATGCGATGCCGTCGTCGGTCGAGCTGTGGTGCGGTGGCTTCGCCGAAGCCTTCGGTGACGCGATAGAAGGGCTCAGCGCGACGCGACGGCGCATCAACAAGAACCCGTTAGGCAGCGCCGCAGGATACGGCACGCCGGGTTTGCCGATCGATCGTGACCTCACAACACAGACGCTCGGTTTCGATGTGACACAGGCACCCGTAACGTCGGTGCAGCTTTCCCGCGGCAAGGCCGAAAGCACGCTGTTGTTTGAAGTGACGCTTTTGTTGCAGGACCTCGGACGCATGGCGACCGATCTGCTGCTGTTCTACACCCAGGAATTCGCCTATGTCAGCCTCGCGGCCGACGTTACGACGGGCTCATCGATCATGCCGCAGAAACGCAATCCCGATGTGCTCGAATTGCTGCGCGCAGCATCGGGCACGGCACACGCCTGTCTCGACGAATCGCTGATGATCACGGCGAAGCTGCAGTCAGGCTATCAGCGCGATCTGCAGCGTCTCAAAGCACCGCTGTTTCGTGGCATCGATCTGGCGACAGACAGCGTCGACATCATGGCCTATTTGCTCGACGGACTGCATTTCCTGCCAGAGAATATCGAACTCGATGCCGGTAGTTTCGCGACTGAAGAGGCGTATCGTCTGGTCACCGATGAGGATATTCCGTTTCGCGTCGCCTACAAGCGGATCGCTGAACGCTATTCAAAGTAAGCACAGGCCCTCTATAATCGGGCGATCTCCCGAACCGGTCGATACCCATGAAATCTATTATCTGCGCACTAGCCGCATTGCTGCTCACCCTGACGCTAACCGGCTGCGGCCAAAGCGGGCCGTTGTACGTACCAGGCGATCCGAGCTCGATCAAGGTGCCGCCTGAGGCAGCGCCAAGCGACGAAGAGAGCGACGAGAACGGCGACGACTCCGAGGACACCGACAGTCAATAAGCCGGAGCAGTCCTGATGTCTGGCGTTGACCTGGTACTCATCGACGGTTCGTCCTATTTGTACAGGGCGTTCCACGCGCTACCCAATCTCACCAATTCCGCGGGCGAACCCACCGGTGCGCTGCACGGCGTGCTGTCGATGATTAACAAACTCGTGCGTGAGCAACCCACGGCGCACGTCGGCGTCGTATTCGATGCGCCGGGCAAGACTTTCCGCGACGAACTGTACGCGGAGTACAAAGCCAATCGTCCGCCGATGCCGGATGAATTGCGCGAACAGGTCGGACCATTGCTCGACGCGGTGAAATCGATGGGGCTGCCGTTACTCCAGGTGCAGGGCGTCGAAGCCGACGACGTCATCGGCACCTTGTGCCATGACGCTGCCGCCAGCGGCCTTAGCGTACTCGTCTCAACGGGCGACAAGGACATGGCGCAACTTGTCAACGACAACGTCACGCTCGTCAATACGATGAGCGAAAGCCTTCTTGACCGTGACGGCGTCAAGGCGAAGTTCGACGTTTATCCCGAGCAAATCATCGACTACCTCGCGCTCGTCGGTGACAGTTCCGACAATATTCCGGGCGTACCAAAGGTCGGCGCCAAGACGGCGGCGAAATGGCTCAATCAATACGCAAGCGTCGTCGGCATCATCGACAACGCGGACGACATCACGGGCAAGGTCGGCGAGAGCCTGCGCGACAACATCGAACAACTGAAGTTGTCACAACAGCTGGCGACGATACGCCTTGACGTCGACTTGCCCGTCGCCGTGCACGATCTCAAGCCAGCTGCCGCCGAAACCGACAAACTGCGTGAGTTATACGGACGATTCGAGCTGCGCACGCTTCTGCGGCAACTTGACGAGCAGGCGGGTGCACCCGAGCCGGATATGCCAGCGACAAGCGATCGCAACTACGAGACGATTTTAAGTTGGTCAGCATTCGATACCTGGCTCGAGAGAATCAACAAAGCTGACCTCGTTGCCTTTGATACCGAGACCACCAGCCTCGACTACATGGTCGCGGAGGTCGTCGGCATGTCGTTGTCGGTCGCGGCAGGCGAGGCAGCGTATATCCCGGTTGCACACGATTATCCGGGCGCACCGGACCAGTTACCACGCGCGAAAGTATTTGAAAAACTTAAAGATTTTCTTGAAAGCCCGAAGCAAAAGAAAGTCGGTCATCACCTCAAGTACGACGCGCATGTGCTTGCCCGCCATGACATTCACCTGGGCGGCATGGCGTTCGATTCAATGCTCGAGTCGTACGTATTGAACAGTGTCGCCACGCGTCACGACATGGACTCGGTTGCGCGACACTATCTGGGGCGCGAAACAATTCACTACGAAGATGTTGCGGGCAAGGGCGCCAAACAACTGACGTTTAATCAGGTCGATCTGGAAACAGCGGCGCCCTATGCGGCCGAAGATGCCGACATCACACTGCAGCTGCATAACACATTGTGGTCGAAGCTCGGCGAGATCGAATCGCTGCGTAAGGTCTACGTCGACATCGAGCAACCGCTCGTGCCGGTTCTCCTCGACATGGAGGAGACCGGAGTTCTGATCGATCGCAAGATGCTCGCGACACAGAGCGGCGAGCTCGCAAAAAAGATGGTGCAACTCGAGAAAGACGCGCACGAGCTCGCCGGCGGTCCATTTAACCTCGGCTCTCCCAAACAATTGCAACAGATTTTATTTGAAAAACTCGAGCTGCCGGTGGTACGCAAAACTCCCAAGGGACAGCCATCGACCGCGGAAGACGTTCTGGTTGAGTTGGCGGAGGACTACGATTTACCGCGCGTCATTATCGACTACCGCAGCGTGAGTAAACTCAAGAGTACCTATACGGACAAGCTGCCGCTGCAGATCGCCGCGAGCACAGGACGCATTCATACCTCTTATCACCAGGCGGTTGCAGCCACGGGGCGATTGTCATCGACCGATCCGAATCTGCAAAACATTCCGATCCGGACTCCGGAAGGCCGGCGCATCCGGCAGGCATTTATTGCGCCCCGGGATCAGGTGTTGCTTGCCGCAGACTACTCGCAGATCGAGTTGCGCATCATGGCCCACCTGTCAGCCGACGCAGGGCTGCGGAAAGCGTTTGCTGATGAACTGGATGTGCATCGCGCGACCGCTGCCGAGGTGTTCGAGGTCGACCTCGATGCCGTGACGCTTGATCAGCGGCGCTCAGCGAAAGCGATCAACTTCGGCCTGATGTACGGCATGTCGTCTTTTGGTCTCGGCAAGCAACTCGGGATTCCGCGTAACGAGGCGCAAGAGTATGTCGACCTGTATTTCGACCGTTATCCCGGCGTCAAAGCCTACATGGACGGCACTCGTGAAAAAGCGCGCCAACAAGGCTACGTTGAAACGGTTTTCGGCCGGCGTCTGTATCTGCCCGAGATCAATGGGCGCAATGCGCAGCGCCGTCAGTATGCCGAACGCAGCGCGATTAATGCTCCAATGCAAGGTACGGCGGCCGACATCATCAAGCGGGCGATGATCAACGTGCACGACTGGCTGACAAATAACGACACCAGCGGCCGCATGATCATGCAGGTACATGACGAACTCGTCTTCGAAGTTGCCAAAGACAACGTGGATTCGTTCCGCGACAGAGTCACCGGCATCATGTGTTCGGCCGCGGATCTCTCAGTACCGTTAAAAGTCGACGTCGGCATCGGAAAGAACTGGGACGAAGCGCATTAGCAGGAGCCGGCGCGGCGGGCGGTCGTGGGCGGAAGCCTGCTCATCTTCATGGCTCGGTCCGATAGCCTACTAACGATCGGACTGAAACTTTGCACCTTGTTGAGTACGCTGCGCTTTACTTCCGATGAGCAGGCTTCCGCCCACGACCGCCCATCATCAAGACTCAGTCTAATGCTTTTTTCCTTATTTTTCCAAAGGTTACGGATTGTGTGGAACTATGGCGTGCAGGCAGACTCCAATCCCATGAGTGCAAGTCACTCGCCTGTTTACCTCCCTAAACAGGCGTGCAATCCGGTAACCCCAAGCCGGTTGCTTCTTGATTCCCCGGGGCACTTTGTGCACCGGGGTTTTTTTTATGGCTCGGACGTAAGCAAACGCTGCAGAACCTCACGTGCCTCATTCTCGCCCTGTCTGCTAAGGGCCGAGAATTGCTGCACGGTCGCACGGTCACCGACTTCCTTGCGGACTTCGAGAACTGCCCGCGACGCCTGGCCCTTTTTCAGTTTGTCGGCCTTGGTCAGCAAGATGTGTATCGGCACGTTGACGGCCTCGGCGAACGCCATCATTTGCCTGTCGTAGTCTTTCAGTTGCCGCCGGATATCGACGATCATTAGCAGACCCCTGAGGCTCTGCCGCGATTGGAAGTACTCGGCAAGCAGTTCCCCCCAGTGCTCGCGCATCGAATCCGCAACACGGGCAAAGCCATACCCGGGTAAATCGACGAGGCGCTGGTCGTCGCGCAGGCTGAAAAAATTGACCAGCCGGGTGCGCCCCGGCGTCTTGCTTGTCCTCGCAAACCGGCGCCGGTTGACGATGACATTGATCGCGCTCGACTTGCCGGCGTTCGAGCGGCCGGCGACGGCGACCTCGACGCCCGTGTCGGGAACGAACTGTTTCCGGGCATTCGCGCTCGTGATGAATCGGGCTTCGGGGTAGTGCGACATGGGGGTATGCCCCGGGGATTCTGTGTATAATTTGGGGTTCACAGTCTGACGGCTTCAGGGTCACGCAGCAAGGTAATCAAAACCCTTGCGGCCCGACGCCGGCTCATCAGATGGCGCGGAAAAGGCGCGAAAAATCGAATCTAAAACAGGCGATGGCTGCGACCACCGCGAGGAAGTAACGGTTACGAGAACATGAATACCAGGATAGCTACGATTTTGCTGCCGCTTGCTATTGTACTGGCAGCATTCCAGGCTCAGGCCGAGAGTCTTGCCGAAGGTTCGATCGAGGCCGGCAAGAGCAAGTCGATTACCTGCACAGCGTGTCACGGCGCCGAAGGCAACAGCGTTAACCCGCTGTGGCCGAACATAGCCGGCCAGAACGCGAATTACATTATCGGCCAACTCAGCGCGTTCAAGAACGGCTCGCGCATGGATCCGCTGATGACGTCCCAGGCGATGCTGCTGTCTGATGAGGACATGCATGACGTCGCGGTCTACTTCGAGAGCCTTCCTGCCCCGGCAATGGCTGTTGGCGACCCATCCAAAGTCGACAAGGGTGAAGCCCTTTATCGAGGTGGCAACGGCGACAACGGTGTCGCGGCTTGCCTCGCGTGCCATGGCCCAACCGGCCGCGGCAATCCGGCAGCTCTTTACCCGGCCCTCCAGGGACAGCACGCGACGTATACTGCAAAGCAGTTACGTGACTATGCAAATGAGGCGCGCACGTCGGACGGCAAGACGCGCATCATGCGAGACATCGCGGCTCGTCTGAGCGAAGACGATATCAACGCCGTCGCCTCCTACGTACAAGGTTTGCGGTAATGAAACACACACTTCTCTTGAGTTTGCTCTGCTTGTTCCTCGTTGCCTGTGGCACTGAAGAAGCCGCAGCGCCCGCGGCCGACGAACAACCGACCGTCGCAGAGCCGCTGGTCGATGAAGTCGACGCTGCGCAGGAAGCCACCGAGGCAGACACAGTAGACGAGACGATCGAAGTCGTTGAAGAGTCGGCTGCAGAGCCCGAGGCGGACGAACAGGCGATCCTGCTGGCACAGGCCGATGCGCCGACCGCAGCCCGCGAATGGCAATTCAAGGAAGGCCAGAATTACATACGTCTCGTACCGGCGCAGCCGACCGTCGGTGGCGCTGACAAGATCGAGGTCGCCGAATTTTTCTATTATATGTGCCCGCATTGCTACAACTTCGAGCCCGCGATCAAAGGCTGGGCCGAGAACAAGCCGGCTAATGTGCGCTTCGTCCAGGTGCCCGCGACGTGGAATGCCTTCCTCATTCTGCACGCGCGTATGTATTACACGAATGAAATCCTGGCCCGGAACGGCGTCATCGCGGATGGCGCAGCATTTCACGATGCCGTATACGAGGAGATTCACCGTCGTAACAACCGACTGAGCTCGGAGGGCGCAATCCAGAAACTATTTGAACGCTTCGGCGTCAGCGCTGAGGATTTCAGTCGCACCTGGAAATCGTTCGAAGTCGATCAGAAGCTCCGCGTCGCGCAAGACCTGGCGCGCCGCTACAGCATCGCGAGCACACCGATGATTGTGGTCAATGGCAAGTACCGCAGCGGTGCCAAGGAAGCCGGCAGCTATCCCAAGTTGATCGAGCTCATTGACGAACTCATCGTCAGAGAAAGCGCCCGCTAGCAGCCCGCCCTATACCGAAGCCGCATCTCGGAGCCACGTCATCTTCATGGCTCGGTCCGATAGCCTTCTAACGATCGGACTGAGACTTTGTACCTTGTTGAGTACGCTGCGCTTTACTTCTGCTGACGTGGCTCCGAACTGCGGCCTCAGCCATTGTCCTCCGCTACGATTTTCAGCTCGCCGTCATCGGTCCTGCGCCAATAGAGCCGTTTAATCATCGAGATCGTTCGCGCTTCCTCGATTATCGTCTGCCGAAACCGGCTGAGGTACAGACCGCTGTCCTCAGGATCGGCAAGTAGCAGCACGTCCTGCAATTCGAATCCTCTGACAGGCCTCTTGCTGAAGCTCTGCAGGCGGTAAGCCGCCCACTCGCCTTTATTCAAGCCCCGATATTCAAAGTCGTCGGCATACAGCGAAAGGTATCGGTGTAAATCGCCGGATCGATAACTCTCTGCCCACGTGTCCAGTACTGCATTGAGCTCGGCGCGCGTTGCGGCAATTTGTTCAGAACTCAACCACTGTATTTGGCGCGTAATGATGACGGGCGTGACCAGCGGCACGAACTGTTCTTTGAGCGCCAGCAACTCGTCATTAGGCAACGCGATGCAACCGTCAGTGTCCAGAGGCGGTCTGCGGCCACCGTTCGGCGCAACACCGTGTATCCAGATGCCGTCGCCGCTGCGATCGTTGATCCGGTCCCAGGTGTTCGGGTAATCGAGCGGAAAGGCTAGTGGCCCATAACGCTCGTGCAACCCTGTCGTGTCCAATTGCTCGTTGACGAAATAGATGCCGAGCGGCGTGCGCCGGTCCCAGGAGCGATGTTTGCCGACGCCATTCTGACCGACTGACATATAACGCTCGTCACGAGACGCAGCATCGCCCGGGCCGGCGGCAAAACGATGCAGCGTCGAGGCATCCGTCTCGGCGACGAAAACAGCGACAATCGAGGCAGGCACTTGCAGCAGGTAGGCCGGTTCTTGCGCGGCGAGAAATCCGGGCATCAGTAGCACGGCCAATAGCAGCGATCTGATCATGCATCGATATTACAGCTGCCCGAATGGCATCACCATGATATGTTTCCCTGCATCGAATTCAGTTCTCAGGTATTCATCGTGAAGAGATTCATCAACGTACTGGTCGTCGTAATGTTTGCCGGCAGCGCACTTGCTGCATCAAGTGCCGATGAGGCCTTCGAAATCCTTGCCGAGCGTTTAGTCAGTGACCTGCCCAATTTCTCACCCGTCCAGGCAACGCTGATCGGCGATCACAGCATGGATGACAAGCTCGATCAGGTTGACGCGAAGGCCCGTGCAAAATCGCATCAACTCTATTCGGATTATCTGGACGCCATCGCAACAATTGACCGTGACGCACTGTCGCGCGCCAATCAGATTGATGCCGAGCTGTTACGCGATGAGATCGAAGCGCGCCTGTGGCGGCTCGATACGCTGCAGGAGTGGGCCTGGAACCCGCTCATGTATGTGAACCTCGCTGGCAGCTCTATCTACGGGCTTGTGGCGCGGGATTTCGCGCCGCTCGAGGAAAGATTGCTCGCAGCGGCATCAAGACTCGAACAAATACCGAGATTCCTCGAGCAGGCGCGCGAGGTTATTGAACCGGTTCGGGTGCCGAAGATTCACGCCGAAACGGCCGTGCAACAAAACGTCGGACTCGTGTCGATCATCGACGCGATGATCGTTCCGGAAATGGGTTCGTTAACAGCTGCGACGCGCGAGCGACTCAAGGCCGCGATTGAGATGGCCAAAGACGCCATTGCCGAGCACCAGACCTGGCTCGAAGAAGAGCTGTTGCCGCGCGCCGCCGGCGACTTTCGTATCGGCGCTGAGTTGTATGACACCAAACTCGCCTATGCGCTGAATTCACCGCTTGGCCGCAAGGAAATCAAAGCGCGTGCCGAAGCGGAATACGAATCGGTGCGCAAACAGATGTACGACATCGCAAAGGAAGTGTATGCCGGGACGCACCCGTATACGGCATTTCCTGATGACCCCGACGAGGCCTACAAACAGGCGATTATTCGTGCGGCACTCGAGGAAGCCTATCAGGTCCTGCCACCACGCGATGGCATCGTCGACGTAGCAAAGCAACAGTTGCAGCAGGCAACCGACTTCGTCATCGAAAACAACATCGTTACTGTGCCCGATGATCCGGTAGAGATCATCATCATGCCCGAGTTTCAGCGCGGCGTGTCCGTTGCCTATCTTGATTCGCCCGGGCCTCTCGACAAAGGCCAGAAAGCATTTTATGCGGTTGCGCCTTTGCCTGCGGACTGGACCGAGGAGCAGGTCAATTCGTTCCTGCGCGAGTACAACATGCTGTCGATTCAGGACCTGACGATTCATGAGGGTGTGCCCGGACACTACCTGCAGCTGGCGCTCAGCAATCGTTATCCGTCAACGCTACGGGCGGTACTCGGTTCCGGACCGATGATCGAAGGCTGGGGTGTCTACGCCGAGCAAATGATGATCGCTGAGGGCTATCTCAACCACGACCCACTCATGAAACTGATAAACCTGAAGTGGTACCTGCGTGCCGTGACGAACGCGATTATCGATTCAGCGATTCATGTCGACGGCATGACGCGCGATGCAGCGATGAAACTCATGATCGAAGGTGGTTTCCAGGAGGAGCGTGAAGCGGCTGGCAAATGGGTCAGGGCACAGCTGACCTCGGCCCAGCTCTCCACCTATTTCGTCGGCTACCAGGAGCACATTGAGATGCGTCGCGCCGTCGAGGCCGAATGGGGCGACGAATTCACGTTGCGCCGCTACCACGACCAGGCGCTGTCCTATGGCTCGCCTCCCGTGAAATTCATCCGCGCCCTGATGCTGGGCGAGGACATCCCCGGCGGCGACGATTGACTTATATCTGTTTCTTATAAGGCAACGTTTTCAGCCCCTGCCGCATCTAAAGACTATCAATGCCGCAACGCTACGGCCCGGTCATCCGGGCCGTACGTGTAGAGCGGCGCTGTGAACTCGCGCTACCGCTCGTGGTCATAGTAAATCCTGAATTTGGGGAACTCGAAGAATAATGAATATCACCGAGTTGAGCACCAAACACTGGCCATCCGTGGCTGTCGCAGTCGCTCTCGTCGCGCTATTCGGCCTGACGTCGATCGCCGCACTGCCAATCCAGCTATTGCCGACGATCGAAGAGCCGCAGGTGTCGGTCGCCAATTTCTGGCGCGCCGCAGCACCCGAGGAGATGGAAGCCAACATCATCGAGCCGCAGGAGAACGTTCTGAAGAACACTCCGGGGCTGACCGATATCAATTCCTTCATCAGCCGCGGTGCAGGATTCGTCAACCTGAGCTTCGCGGTTGGCACCGACATCCAGGCTGCGAAGCTGGATGTGATCAACAACCTGTCACAGGTGCCGGCCGGACCAGCCGATGCGATCGAGCCCCAGGTCTTTGCCGGGGGCGGACAGCAGACTCCCGGAGCTGCATCACTGCTGGTCCGCGTACTGCCCGTGAACCCGGACAAGGAACTTTCGAACTACCAGGCGCTCATCGAGGAATTCGTCGAGCCGCGACTGGCGCGTATTCCGGGCGTATCCAGAGTCGATCTGCAGGGCGAGCAGCCGCGTGAAGTGCACATCACATTTGACTCTTACCGTGCGGCCGCGCTGGGCATTCAAATCAGCGACATCATCGCAACAGTGTCCCGCGCAACGGACACATCGGGCGGGTTCGCTGACGTCGGCCGGCGCCAGTACACCGTGCGCTTCGTCGGCCAGTTCGAACCTGCCGAGCTCAATGAGCTGATCGTCGGCTGGAGTAACGAACGCCCCATCAATCTGAGCGAGGTTGCCGATGTCGAAATCGTCGCGCGCAAGCAGGACGGCTTCACGCTGCGCAACGGCTTCCCGGCCTACTACATAACGGTACAGCGTGAATACGACGCCAATACTGTGTCGATCCTCGATGGCATCAACGAAGCCATTGTCGAACTCAATGCGGGACCACTGGCTGATGCTCAACTCGAAATCGATCTGAGTTTCGATGCGTCCGTGCATATTCGCCGCGCGATCGCGCTGGTCAAGAACAATCTTGGTCTTGGTCTGGTACTCGCGATCGGTGTACTTTACTTCCTGATGCGCAGCCGCCGTGCGACTTTCTTGGTCACAGCGACCGTACCGTTGTCGTTGCTCGTCGCATTTGTCGCACTACGACTTTTTGACAAGTCGCTCAACGTCATCTCGTTGGCGGGCCTCGCGTTTTCGGTCGGTCTCGTCATGGACGCTGCGATCGTCACGCTCGAAAACATAGTTCGGTGTCGTCAGAACGGGCTTGGAATGAAGGAGGCCGTTGCCAAAGGAACACGACAGATTACGGGGGCGCTCTTCGCATCGACAGTCACGAGTGTCGCTATTTTCGTTCCCGTGTTGTTCATGGAGGGAATGGAAGGACAGCTCTTCCAGGATCTTGCGCTTACGATCGCCGTAGCGGTGTCCGCATCGTTTTTCATCGCGATAACCGTGTTACCCGTCGCCGCATCGTTTCTGCTTAAGGAGGACAACGATCCGCTTGAATCATGGTGGACACGCATTACGGACCTCGTCATGCGACTGACGAGAGCGCCCGCAATATGCAGAGCCTGGATCGTGACCATCCTTGGTGGCTCAGTGCTCGTGATTTTGCTGCTGGTACCCAAGGCAAATCTCTTGCCGCAGGCACCATCCGATTCATTAAATGCGTTCTTTGCAATGCCGCCCGGCGGGACGGTAGAAATGGTCCAGAACGAGATCGCCGCGCCAATCGTCGCACGGCTGAAGCCCTATATGGATCATGAGCGGCAGCCGTATATCCGTGGCTATAACCTGTCAGCGTTCGGCACTTTTAATGCGCTCTTTCTTTATCCACAGGATCCAGGCCGTATCGAAGAGATGATAAACATCGTCCGCGATGAGGTGCTCGTCGACTTGCCGGATACGCAAGCTTTCGTGCAACGCTCTTCACTTCTGAATTTCGGTTTCGACGGCGGCCGCGCGATCAACGTCGATCTGTCCGGCAATGACATCAATGTCCTGTCCGACGTCGCCATGCAGGGCATGGAAATCATCAATGAGGTCCTGCCCGGCGCGCAGGTACGACCGGTTCCGAGCCTCGCCATCGCCGAGCCGGAGTTGCAACTCTTGCCGAACGACCGGCGCATCACGGCCGCCGGACTCGACCGCGCCGCACTTGCCAATATCGTGCGCGCCGTTACGAGTGGTGCGTATGTCGGTGAGTACTTCGACGGCAATGACCGCATGGACATGATTTTGCGCGGTCCGGTCTGGGACTCGCCGGAGGAACTCGCCTCGACACCTATTGCGACCCCTCTCGCCGGCATTCAGACGATTGGCGAACTGGCCGATATTCGCAGAACTGTTGGCCCGACACAGCTGCGCCGCGTCGACGGGCAGCGGACGATGACGCTGAGCGTCAGGCCGCCCGAAGAAATGACGGTTCAGGAAGCACTCGAACAACTCAGAGATGTCGCCGGTCCGAGAATCAAGGAGATTATGCCGGCAGGTATTAGCGTGCAGTACCGCGGTACCGCGGATCGACTCGAAGCCGCGTTGTCGACGATGGCCGTGAATCTCGCCGTCGCCTGTATCGTACTGTTTCTGATTCTCGCAGCCATGTTCCGCTCACTTTGGGACGCTCTGCTTGTGTTGCTCTCGATTCCTCTGGCTATTGCCGGCGGTATTCTGGCTTTGCGTGTCATGAATCTGTTCACGGTGCAGGCCATGGACCTGCTGACAACGATTGGTTTTGTGATCCTGCTCGGACTCGTCGTCAACAATGCCATTCTTCTCGTGATGCAAACACGCACAGGTCAGCGTAACGGCCTCGAGCGCAGTGCGGCGGTGGCGCAAGCTGTGCGAATACGGGCACGGCCAATCTACATGAGCACGCTCACGAGCATATTCGGCATGCTGCCGCTGATGCTCATTCCGGGCGTCGGTTCGCAAATTTACAGGGGGCTGGCTACCGTCATCGTTGGCGGCATGATCATCAGCGCCATCTTCACACTTATCCTGATGCCAAGCGTTCTCCGGTTGCCGGGCATTCGCCTGCCAGGTTTCGTTCGGCCCAGCAACGCTCGGGGAGTAACAGCCGATGCCTAAGTTTCGATTCATGCTCGCAAGCGCAGCCGCTTTGTTTACGACAGCAGCCGTCGCGCAACAGCCTCCGGCGCCGGTCGTGCAAATCGCCTATGTCGCACAGACCGAGATCACGCCGACGGTTGCAGTTCCCGGCACCATCTACAGCCGTAATGACGTGCAGCTCACAGCGGGAGTCGCTGGCCAGCTCATTATGGTCGCGGAGCCAGGCACCGTCGTACAGGCGGGAGAGGCCGTTGCGCGTATTGACCGGGAGACGTTACTTCTGCAGCGTGCCGAGCAGGAAGTGTTGCTTGAACGCGCCGAGATCAATATTCGACAGCTCAACAGCCAGCTAGGCCGGCAGCGTGAACTCGAGGGCTCCAGCCTCGTGTCGGAGTTCGAGCTCGAGCAGACTGAAGCAAACCGCGACCTCGCTGTGTCGGACGCCAAGCTCACCAAGGTACGCTTGCGTCAGATCGACGATCAGATTCGCCGCGCCGATGTCAGAGCGCCGTTTACGGGTATCGTCACGAGCCGCGCGCATCGCGCCGGAGAGGATGTCGCACGTGGTGAAGTTCTCGGGCAGATGACCGACATTCAAAATATGGAGGTGCGCGCGTTCGTGCCGCTCAAGCACCTGCCGCGTACCGTCGTCGGAGATGCCATCAACGTTTTTGCAACCGACACACAATTTCCTGGCAGCATTCGTGCGCTGGTGCCCACGGGCGATATCCGCTCACAGACATTCGAGGCGCGAATCGATCTGCCGCTCGAGGCCAGTGGTATCTGGACCGTCGGTCAACTTGTCAGCGTCGGCATTCCGATTCGGTCAGGCGAACAGACCCTGGCCATACCGCGCGATGCGCTGGTCCTGCGCCAGAATGGCTCATACGTATTTCGAATCAACAACGAGAACAAGGCTGAGCGAATCGAGGTCAGCATAGGCGACTCGTCCGGAAATCTGATTGGCGTCTCGGGATTGTTGCAGGAAGGCGACCGTGTCGCGGTTCGCGGCGCCGAGAACCTCAGGGAAGGCGCTGAGGTGAGGGTTATGGTGTCACAACGGGCGGTGTCGCAACAGGCGGTCTCGCAGACGTTGGAGGAAAACTAGCAGGCCGTACCTTCGTCTCGGCCAGACCCGGCGTCTGCCGCGACAGAGCAATACCTTCTATTTTTACCAACCGCTCCAATTACTGCGGAAGACCGGCAAAATGTAATAAATCATGCCGTATGCGGGTCATCTTTGGATAAGGGCCTGTCGTTCGGACGGCCGGACGAGTACAGGGAATTATTACAATGCCAACACGATATTTTGCCTCCAGGCCTGTAGCCCTGCAGGTCGTCGCACTCTTTCTTATCGCCGCCTGCGGCGGTGGTGGCGGTGGTGGCGGCGGCAATAACAACAATCCTGGCACGTCCGGTTGGCTGATTCCGGAAGCGCAGGTTGTCGACGCCGGGCCGGGTCAGGACGGCATCCCCGCCGTCGACAGGCCGATCATGCAATTGGCTTCGACAGTCCCCGTGGACGACATACTGCGGAACGAACTCGTCGTTGGCGTATTGCACGAAGGCACTATTCACGCCTATCCGCACAACATCATGAACTGGCATGAAGTCGTCAACGACTCGATCAATTTCAACGACTACGTGCTGAGCTACTGTCCGCTCACGGGATCCGCTGTCGCCTGGGACGTCGATGATAATCTCGTGGACACCGAGTTTGGAGTTTCCGGTTTGCTGTACAACTCCAACCTGATTCTCTACGACCGCGAGTCAGGCAGCAGATGGTCACAGATGCTCGAGCAGTCCGTGCAGGGTCCGCGCGCAGCCGACCGGCCGGAACGAATACAAGTCATTGAGACCACCTGGGCAACGTGGCAGGCGATGTATCCGGACTCTTTCGTGCTCACGCGAGACACCGGCTTCGATCGCGATTACACAGCTTACCCATACGGTGCCTACCGCTTCAGCGATGAACTGCTGTTTCCGGTCTCCAATACCGACAACCGTCTGCACCCCAAAGAACGCGTCATTGGCATACACAGCGGTGCCACGAGCAAGGTTTACCAGATCGGCAGCTTCGGCGCAGCAACGCAGACCGTTAACGACCAGTTCGGCGGGACTCCGATCGTCGTGGTCGGCGACTCGGGCGCGGATATCGCCGCGATCTACAGTCGCGAACTTGCCGACGGGACGATTCTGACCTTCAGCCCGCTCGACGATCAGTTGCCCAACATCATGGACGATACGGAGGGCAATGTATGGGATGTGTTTGGCAACGCCGTATCGGGGCCGCGAACCGGCGAGAGACTGGCGATGACCAACTCATACACCGCGATGTGGTTTGCCTGGGTGGCGTTTTATCCGGGCGCGGAAATACACTTCAACTAGATTGAATTGACCTATAATCCCGCCTTTCCGAATCAAGTGAGGCAGGGGCATAAACACGCAAGCTGACGACCTCGAGCAGTGGTCACGGTTCTGGGAGCAGGGCTTCATAACGACGTTCGGCGCCAGCAAACCCAATAATTACGATGGCGTCGTTCGCGAGTTCTGGCGCGAAAAGTTCCTTGAGCTACCGAACGGTGCCCGCATACTCGACATTGCTGCCGGCAACGGCGCGATAGCCACTATTGCCGCCGAAATTGGACAGGACAATCGCAAAGATTTCTTCGTCGCGGCGACTGACCTTGCTGACATACACGCCGACCTGATCGGCGATGAAGCGACGAAGCGGGCGCGCAAGACCGTCGAATTCCACAGTCGCATACCCTGCGAGAGTCAGCCCTTCGAGGCCGATTCGTTCGAGTTGGTGACGTCGCAGTTTGGTTTCGAGTACAGCACTATCGAGCAGACTTTGGCGGAGGTACGGCGCGTGCTCGTGCCCGGTGGCCGCTTCGTCGCCATTAGTCATCACACGAGATCGGTGCTTATCCAGGCCGCCAAAGTCGAGCTGGACATTTACGAACTTGCACTGGACGAACTCGATCTCGTCGCTGGCTCACGACGTTATTTCGAAGCGCTGGGCGAGCTGCCGGACGATCCGCAGCAGCTAAAAAACGCACAAGAAAAAGTGCAGCCGCTGGTGGAGGAATACAACCGGCGGATGCATCGCTTCCAGGACAAGTACGCGGAGCACGAATGCGGCAAGTTCATCATAGGAGCGATAGGCTACATCGCACGAACCGCCAGGCAAACCACACGGGCAGAGCGACTCGAGGCCCTGGACAAGGCCGGGTCGGATTTCCAACTTGCCAGGGCGAGACTCGACGATATGGTTGCCGCCTCCCTGGACAATGAACAGATCGAGACACTCACGCTGACGGCCCGCGAAGCCGGTTTCAATTCCGTGCATTGCCTGAAGCTATACGGCGACGACAACGGCCTCGCCGGCTGGCAGATTCACCTGAGCTAAACAAAAAAGGGCCCGCCGGCGGGGCGGTGACAACCGAGTTGGCTGTTTCGCTGGCGGCCGCAACCTGATCCAGCTCCTCGGTCGCGATAGACGACCCTTCGATGTCTTCGTTACGCGGGTGCTGGGGCAGGCCGTCACGCAACTCGATATCGATGGAAATCACCTTGCCGCGCCCCATCAGCTCAATCATGTGGGCGAAAAACAGTGTCGAGCCGCGTAGCAGGGTGCCCGTCTCAATCAACAGGTCCGTCTCCAGCTTATGCATCAGTTCCTGGTAGATCCACATACCCGTGGGAAACTCGATAGCCTTGTACCCCATCCATTCCGTGTGCTCGAATACGTGACTACGAAAGTAGAGTATATTCGCAAGGCGCAATACTTCAGCTGGTGGCGGCGGTTCGCGCGCGGCTTTCTTTCTCTTACAGCGCTTTTTTGCCTTTGCCGATATGACCATCATGTTTCGTTTCGGCATCGGCTAGCACACCTGTTTCGCGGCACTCCTCCGCAGAAAAATAACTGCGAAGATACGCAATTAGCGTAATGGTATCGTTCCGAACCAGAGGTTTGGCGTCAGGCAATTCACGAAAAGATTTCGTAGACATAGGTCAGGACAACGAATGGCTTTATCGGTGTATTTCGCGACGAACCATGGTGCAGCCGATGGTATCATTAGCTCACGAAAGTAGCTTCCGACGTTCTTGTCTCAGTCTCAGTCAGTTCGCCTGTGTCCATTCGAGAATCTTAACGTGAAGCTTAAATAAAGAGTATTCTGATTGGTGTGTGCCAACGATCCTGTGCGAGCCTGAGAGGCCATACCCTGATCTGCAATGCCCGACCATCAATACAGGTGTAGACGTATTCACACCACGGGTCAATGTGCAACTTGGGGGTAAGACGGTCGAACCGGTGGGGGCAAATTATAAAGAGCAGTGACGAAAAGGCGACCTGGCAAGCGCGGGAATTTGCAGAAAATCCTGACTGGCTGTTGCAGGGGCTGCAAGGAGATAGCATGCAATATCTTTTCGCGCATGTCAGCAGCAGCACTTACCGGGATTCCTCCTTCCTGGATCACCGCACTAGTCCCGCGCCAACCGAGGTGAAAGGCGCCGATATCAACATTATTAACCGATTATTGAATAGCAATAGCCGGCCTGCGAATTACATTTTTCACTCGGCATTTTGCTGTTCCACACTGTTTGCCAATTGCCTACAAACAGTCAGTGACAGTCTTGTACTCAAAGAACCCCTGATACTGCTGCACCTTGCGGACGCATTGGCGCATTCGAAAAATTCCGGAAACTTCATCCGCCGTCACTGGTGGGCATTGTTGAGGCCGAGTTTGCTATTGCTTGAAAAAAAGTATTCGGGCCAGCAGGGAGTCATCATTAAGCCCGCTAACTCGGCCAATAATATGCTGGAAGATATCTTGAGCCTGCGGCCGACAAAGACATTGTTTATGTATGGTTCGTTACGCGATTTCCTGTTGTCAAACTTGAAACGTCTCGAGGAAAGCCGCTATATGGTTCCTTTGTTCTTAAAAAGATTGTACCCAATTACGGATTATGCGGAGAAGTTAAATATCCCGGATGTTCAAAATCTAGAACATCTCAAGCAATGTGCTGTGCTGTGGCACACCCAGATTTATCATTTCTATTTGGTCGCTGCTGCATCCGGGAATGATTCTGTGCGCTGCCTCGCTGCCAGTGATTTCCTGGAGGAGCCCGAATCGATAGTCAGGCAGGCGCTTGATTATTTTGGTTTGGCGTGCGACACCGAGCGACTGAATCAGCTTGCCAAAAACGGTCCGTTGTCCCGGCATTCAAAATCAGGTGATGGTTACGACACCGACGAACGTTCGGATGAGAACGCCGCGCTGTCAGTGCAGCACGAAAGCGCCTTGCACAGCACGCTCGAATGGATGGACGGGTTGCTCAATAAATTGCCAGTCAACCCGCCGCTACAGCCACAACTGTGAAAGCTACACCGCTCGGGAATTATTGTAGCTGACTTATTTCCGAATGAGCGGTGCTCAATCGGGAACAATATCCAACGCGACCGTGAGTCTTGGGCTGTCACCGCCGAACGGAACGGTTCCGTGCCACATGTAAGACGGGAAAAGAACGATCGTGCCAGGACGCGGTTTAACCGTATGCTCAGGCAACAGTCTCGGAGATGTGACAATCCCCGGCTCACCGAACTTGATCCAGCCTTGTTGCGCTCCCTCGTCAAGCTGCTCGGGCAATTCAACATAGCAGGCCGATGAGAGCCACCCACTTGGATGTACGTGATCATGATGGAAGCCGTTCGGCTTGAGCCATACCGACCATATTCCGTTTATCTTCCAGTGTTCTGCATTCCGTGAGCGTAACGGGTCACTGCCGGTGCCAAGGCGCGCCATATGAGCGTCAATTGCCGGTGCGATCGCTTGTGGCAAAGCCCTTATCGCCGGTTCGTCCATTCCGAGCAAACCGGAAATCATGCTCCCCCCGTCGACGGAATTGGAGAACGGATGGGTCTTGAATGGGTGCCGAGCACGCAGGCCTTCGCCCAGATCGGCAAGATACTCCGAAAGCGAGGACCAGCCTCGCGGTGCCGTCAGCTCATAGGGTCGAACAAATTGATCATAGTCATAGAGTTCCGCATAGCGGTCGTCGCCGAGAATTCTGCAGGCTGTCGCAAGTAAGGCCAGGGAGTGCTGATCTTCAGGATTCTCCATGACTATTGCCTCGACGATCGGCAGCGCTTCATCGGCACGACCAGAGGCCAGCAGAGCAATAGCGTGGAGGCCCCTTGCAGATTGGGTATCAGGCTGTAAGGCGACCAGACGTTCGCTCATCGCCAAAGCGGCTTCCGGCTCTCCGGCATGCGTCGCCCAGTCGATTGCGGGACTCAATAGGCTGGCTTCATTTGGCCACCGCTCAAGCGACGTTATGATAAAACGGTAGGCGGCCGCTGGACTGACGGTAAACCGCAACACCTGAGCCTTGATCGTATGCAGCGCGACGACGTCCGGGAAAGAACGCATGGCCGATTCCAATGCTGAAAGTGCGGCAGCGCTGTCCCCGGTCATCATCCATGTTAGCTGCGCAAGCTCGCGGTGCGCGTCGAGCACGGCCGGATTAAGCTCCAGCGTTTTCACGAACGCATCATGGGCCTCGTCGAGTTTGCCCTGCATCGATAGTGCACGAGCAAACACGAGCCAACTTTCAGGTGCGCTCAGGCCTTTGGCGAAAGCGCGCTGTATGTGCGCCTCAGCTTCGCTCGCACGACCTGCGTCTCCGAAAGCGGCGGCCAGATTGTGCTCCGCAACCGCACTATTTGGGTATTCTTTAGTTGCTCTTGTGTAGAGTTCGATGGCCTCAGTGAGTTTTCCTCTACCCTTGAGTGCAACAGCGCGATCGAACAGGGATTGGAGCGAATTTGCCATTTGCCACTTGCGCCTTGCCATACAGCCGAGGTCACAGGATACCAGCTTGCGCTGGCCGCCAAATATGTTCACTGCTTGAGAAGGTCGGCTTACACTGTCTCAGATGCGACCACCGGAAAGATCGTTACTCCCGGGGCTGATATCCGCCTATTCGCCGAATACGTAGGAGAGGGAAAGGCTGAAAGCGTACTTGGTCGTAAACTGCAGTTGGTCGTTGAGATTTCGCGTTACAGGAATCTTGATGGACGCCCGTAATGCGAGGGATTCGTTAATTTGGTATTGCACCGCAGGAATGAAGTCAAGCCAACGGCCACCTGTATTCGGAATGTCGACTGACGCCCTCTGATCGCGTTCCGCGTGCCGGAACAGACGTTCTGCATTGAATCCCCACGGCGTCGCCGTCTGGTAGCTACCGCCAAGGCTAGCCGTGGTCGCATTGCCGAACTTATAGTCACGGTCATTTTCGCCGTTGTACGTATAGGTTAGCAGGCCGTATATGCGTGCACTTGTGGATTCGTTGAATGCGTGGGCTGCGTACGCCCAGTCGATACCACCGTAGGCGCCCGTCGAAAACTTCGGCGGCCGAAATTAGCCATACGAATGCATCATCCGGGTTGTTGTTGCCACCACCACCGCCCCCCACAGCCTGCAATTAGAAAAGCGGTCAAAACGAGGGCCATGGCGTGCCCAGGCGCTGCAATTCGGTAATTCATTGAGGCGATCTCTTCGAAACAGTCCGACGACTATTGAGTGGGCCGGTCATGTCGGCAAATTATTACAACGAATCTGAAGAAAAGAGCGTGTGCCCGGTAATTTCCTGCAGCCCTATTGAGTAATCGTTATCCGTCGACGTTGCCCGACGATAATGGCCTCGCCGGCTGGCAGATTCACCTGAGCTAGCCGCAAAAGCCAGGCAAAAAAAAGGCCCGCCGAAGCGGGCCTTTCCTCAGGTGTAACTCACACCTTAGTCAAACGTCTTTCTGTACTCAAGGTAATAGACACGACCGAGGGGGTCGTACAGATCGTAGTGATCACGAGCATACTTGCCCTCGAAGTCCATAACCGGATCTTCATCCGTGACGTTGTTGGCGCCAATCTTCACCTGACCCCACTCACCCGCATCGTAGCGGTACGACAAATTGGCCGTCGTCCAGGTGTCCAGATCCACGTTGCTGGTTGACAGAACGCCGGTCGTTTCGTCGACCATGTCCATTTCGGAATGTGCACCGATGTAGTTGACGACCAGGTCAACCGCATTGTTGCCCATCGACCAGGTCATAGATGCCTGAGCACGGTCCTGTGGCTGCATATTGTAGCCGGCCGTATCCTGGAAAGCACCCTTGAAGTACGCATTCTGCTTGTACTCCAACTGATGCGACCAGAACAGACGCGCATCCCAGAGTCCGGCACTCGTGTCGAAACTGCTTGCAAGCTGAAGATCGATACCGTTGACTTCGAGATCGCCACCATTTTCCGAGAACGAGTAGATCTCGTCCACATTGTTGTTAGGCAGGCGAACTACGCGTGAACCGTTCGGATCGAACGAGATACCAGCAGCATCCGCAAAGAGCAGGCTCTGCGCAGTCGGCGTCGAGATGACGTCGGTTATCTCGACCGCATAATACGCAATGTCGATCGAGTGGCCGTCCACATACTCCCAGTTCAGACCAACAGAATACGAGTCCGATTCCTCAGCGTCGAGATCCGGGTTGGTGTTGAAGTACGTAGTAAATTGACGACTCACACCCGTAATCGGATCAACAGCATCTTCAGCAGAGAACGTCTCCGGACCGAACAGGTCAGCCAACGACGGGGCCTTGAAGCCCTGACCCCAGCGTGCACGCAACGCCAGCGTATCAGTTACATTGATGTTGTAGCTGATCGTCGGCGAGGTTGCGGTACCAAAGTCGCTGTAATCGTCGTAACGGGCGGCAAAGTTCAGTTCCGAGTTTTCCGATACCGGCAATAACCACTCGAAGAATATCGACGTGAAATCACGAACACCAGTGCTCGAGTTACCGGCTGAACCACCGATCAGGCCCGCTTCAGACTGCGGATCGTAGAGGTTCTGATATTCGGTGTCCACGTACTCCGCGCCGAGCAGGGCGATCGCCTCGCCAGCACCGAACAGGTCACCCGTGCCAAACTGAACATGGCCATAAACCTTGTTCTGCTTGGTGAAGTTGTCCTGAATCGGCTGTGCACGCATGGCGAAAGCACCGGCATCACTGAACGGATCGATTCCGTTGTTCAGAACGTAGTCGAGACCCGTGAGCGAGAGGTAGTAGTTGCCGATGTCCTTGGAGTCGTAGCGGCCACCTTGCGCGTAGAAATCAAAGGAGACATTGTCTGTCACATCACCCTTGAAGCCCAGCGAGATGTCCCACTGCGTATCGCTTACGAAGTTGTTGCGCGGACCGATGTTCGTCCAACGGTAGTAGCCCCAGAGCTCAGCCGTTGTCTGATCAATCGTGCCTGCAGCATCCAGCGCCGCGAGGTCAAACGGATTGTGCGGATGACTCGCAGGCGGGTTCGGCCAGCTGGCTGCCGGCGGAGCGTAACGTCCAAACGATTCATTCTTCGCGAACAATGCGCGCGCATACATCTCTACGTCATCCGAAACTTCATATGTTCCGTACATGTACGTGTTGATTTTCTCGAGTTCGGCGCGGTTGGCCGAAATGCCAGCGTAAGCAAACGTGCACAGCGTGCCGTCAGGCTCACCCAATGCTTCGGCGCCCATAACACCCGTGAAACCACCCGTCGTCGGGCAGTCAGCAGCAGCGGCGAGCTCGTAGTAGCCGGTAGTGGGATCATAGAGTTCCCAGGTACGGCCGAAGTACGAGATACCATCTGTGTCGACATAGGCTTCAACGACACCGTCGCCATCGCCGCGGCCCGCATCGTCGATGTAAGGTGCCGTGAATTCGCGTTCAGCGTCGAACACCGGATCGCGCTTCGAATACTCGATAGCAAAGAGAACGCTGCCACGATCGCCTTCCGCACCAGCAATTAAGCCCATGCTTACGTCGCCGCCATCGTCCCTGTCGCGATCGCCGTAGCGCAGTGACAGTTCGACACCGTCGAAGCTCGTGTGCGGAACGAGGTTGACAACACCCGCTACCGCGTCTGAACCGTATACAGCAGAGGCGCCATCAGCGAGGATATCCATTCGCTTGATCGCTACCATCGGCAGCATGTTGAGGTTGACTGAGTCAGCATCGAGAGCCGGGCTTCCCGGGAGACGCATGCCGTCAAACAACACCAGCGTGCGCTGGCTGCCCAGACCACGAAGGTCGAAGGTTGCATTTGACTGAGCAGAGCTGCCGGAACGCTCGCTAAACGAGCCGTAAGCATTCAGCGGCGATGCGCGCAGAACGTCAGCGATGTTCAGTTCTGCAAGTGCGTCGATTTGCTGTTCGTCAACGTTAATGACATGACCGGCAGTGTCGAACTTGTCTGTCCGAACAATGCGGCTTCCTGTTGTGATGATTTCCTCGAGTACCTCGGAATCACCTTGTTCCTGCGCAACAGCCACCCCTTGTGGGGCCATTGCTGCGCCGAACAATATTCCGCTAATCGCCGCGGAGAGCGCAGTAGGTTTTCGCATAGCATTTACCAATAGTTGGTTTAGTACTTTCCAAGCCGAAAATCCGCGTTGACCAGAGTCGCGACAGATCTCGAACAAGGTCCCCTTATCCACGAACAAGGAAATGACTCCCCTGTGCTTTGAGCAAACTTCCTCGTAGATTCGTGGCATAAATGGTACACCGTGGCCAGAAAATCGCAAATTTAGGCTCGCAATCCGGCTGTAGTAGCCGAATTTATTTGCTTCTGCGGATTCGCCAGATTTGTTGCATTTTTACTACAGCAGGCGTCCAGCTATCTGTTTGCAAGGCTTTTGCCGGCACCATATTACATGGGAGCATATCCGCCAGGGCTCGTTCCCGCCGCCAGGCAATTAGCCTGGTAAGGAACTTTTTCTGCTGTTTTGCGCGATTCAGAGCTCGCGCAGCGCCTGGGCCACGGGCAGACGGGCGGCCCGGACAGCCGGCAGGAAGCCGCCGATGAGACCGATGATCAGTGCCGTGAAAATGCCCTGCATGAGCAGATCAGCGGTTACCGCAAAGTCGAACACGACCTGGCTGAAACTCGCATTGCTCAATGTCGACACCGTGAAGCCGTTGAACACGAGGTAAGCGATTGCGCCGCCGATCAGGCCACCGACTAAAGCCAGCAGGGTCGACTCGATCATCGTTGAGATCAGCACCGACATCGGACCAAAACCGAGCGCGCGTAATGTTGCGATTTCCTTGCCACGCGTCGATACCGATGAATACATCGAATTCAGTGCGCCGAACACGGCACCAATCGCCATCAGGAACGTGATCGGATAGCCGAGCACACGGATGAATGTACTCGTACCCTCGGCCTGGGATGAGTAAAACTGACGCTCGGTAAAAACGTCCACGTCGATACGCGGATCGGTCTTGAGCGCTGTCTCGAGCCCGCTAATGCTGTCCTTATCCGCGAGCCGGACGCGTACAGTCTGAAAACTGTTGCCCCGCCGATAGGCTCCCTGCAATACCTTGACGTCCGTCCAGATTTCGGATTCTGCAACACCACCGCCGGCCTCGAACACACCAACGACATCCCACTCGCTGCGCCCGAACCTGATCGTTGCACCAAGCTCGAGACCCTTGAACTCCGACTGCGCCGCCCGACCCACGATCAGCTCATTCCTGCCCGGCTCGAACATGCGACCCGCGATCAATCGGGTTGCATCGCGCACCTCGAACGCGCCGTTCCCGACGCCGCGAAAAGGAACATTGGCTTCGGAGTCATTTGATTTTTTACGAATGTCGACGAGAACGAACAATTCAGCCGAGACCACCGCCCGATCGCCGTCTCGCAGGACGCCGGGCGCCGTCGTAACGATTAGCACCTGATCATTGGACAAGCCGCTGGCGAGTTCCGATGTGGATCCGGAGCGAATGACGATAGCCGTGTCTTCGGCACCTGCCAGTGTCATCGTGCGCTCGAAGCCCTTCGCCATCGACAACACCGCGGCAAAGACGAGTACGACAGCGGCAACGCCGACGATCGCTACAGATGACGTCGCAACCCGACGCGGCAGGTTGAGAATGTTTAACCAGGTAACGGCGAGCACTTGATTAACTATATGCATCAATCTCTTCTAATTTGTGTAAGTAGTAAACACAGGTCGAACCTCTTTCAACCTCGTGCCAGCGCATCGACGATCGACAGGCGCATCGCTTTCAGTGCCGGGAATATGCCCGCGATGACCCCGGCACCGATCATCATCGCAATCGCAAGCAGAACGATATCGGTCGAGACCACTATGCCGCCGGGCACGAACATGGCCATAGCCGAACCGATAGCCTCTGCCGCCAACCAGCCGAATCCGAGTCCAAACAATCCGCCGATCGCCATGATCAGGATCGACTCGGTCAATACGATGCCGAGCACGGTGCCATCTTTGAAACCCAGTGTCTTCAGCACGGCGAGTTCGGCGATACGTTCGCGAACAGACTGCGACATCGTGTTCCCGGCAACAAGGAGCAGTGTGAAAAACACGGCACCGAGAATCATCGTGACGATCAGCGCAATGTTGCCAAACTGCTTGGCGAAAGACGCCGCGAACGCAGCTTCGGTGCTCGTCTCGGTTTCGTTCGGCGAGTTCGCAAATTGCTCGTCGATCGCGTTAGCCACTTCGACCGGATCGGCGCCTTCGGCAAGTCGCAACGTGTACCAGCCGACAAAGCCGTCGCCGAATGTGTTCGTCTCGGCGAAGTAGTCATGGCGGAACAGCAGCAACGCTGTGCCGCCTTTGGGGTCCGTGGTGTCGAAGATCCCCTCGATATCGAACTCCCACGTACGGCCGCCATCCTTCTTCGTGAAGATCGTGGACTGAATTGGAATGCGGTCGCCGACCTTCAGCCCGTGCAGCTCGGCCAGGTCCCTGCCGATAATTGCTCCCGTACGGTTTTTCTTCCAGGCCTGAAGCTGTTCGTCCGGCAGTACGAACTCCGGGTACAGGTCGAGATACTCCTCGGGCACAACCGGAAACTGCGGAAACTGGTTTTTCGGATCCTGGTAGAAGCCGCCAAACCAGGACTGGTGCGAAACCACCGCGACACCCGGCACCTGCGCAATCTTGTTCTGATAGCTGATAGGCAGGAAGTTAATCAGCGACACCTTATCGATGACCACGAGTCTCGCTGCGCCGGTCATCGCACCTCCCGAGCTCATTGCCTGGCCGACCGCATTGAGCAACGCGAACAACAGAAAAGCGACAAGTACGGACAGTATCGTCAGTGAAGTCCTGATCTTCTTGCGCCAGACATTCCTCCAGATCAGCCCGAAATATTTCACGCTACCGACCTCGACTCCAGTTTGCCTTTGTCAACGTGCAATATGCGCGTTGCGTACTCGGCAGCCTGTGGATCGTGCGTGACCATAACTATGGTTTTGCCATGCTCACGATTCAGTATCTGCAGAAGCTTGAGTATTTCCTCGGCCGTCTCGCGATCGAGGTCACCGGTTGGCTCGTCGCAAAGCAGGAGCGTCGGATCCGAGACGATGGCGCGTGCGATCGCGACACGCTGCTCCTCACCGCCGGACAATTCGCTGGGCAGGTGCTTCGCCCGCTCAGCAAGCCCGACGATGTCGAGTGCGATGCGGGCACGGTTCGCGCGCTCTTTGGCACTGAAATTCGTCAGCAACAATGGCAATTCAACGTTCCTGAGAGCTGTCAACACCGGTAGCAGATTGTAGAACTGGAACACGAAACCAACATGGGTCGAGCGCCATGTCGACAATTGACTATTTGACATCGATGACAACTCAGCACCGCCAACTGTTACTGCACCGCCGCTCGGCTTGTCGAGGCCACCCAACAAATTAAGCAGCGTGGTCTTGCCCGATCCCGACGGCCCCATGATGGCGAGGAAATCGCCGTTGGGAATCGTCAAATCGAGTTCGTGCAACACCTCGACGCGATCCTTACCCTTCTGATAAACGCGGCTTACACCTGTCAGGTTGGCCAGTGCTTCGCTCATGGTGTTGTCTCTTATTCTGTTGTTACTTTTTGGCCTGCGCTGAGCGCGGCCTCCGACGAACGTACGACTGTATCACCTGCCGCGAGCCCATTTGTAATGAGTACCCGGTCGCGATCTCGCGAGCCACCGAGCGTTACGCCGCGCCGCTCGACAAGCCCGTTTTTGACGCGCCAGACGAAATCGCCGTCCGCATCGTTTTGCAACGCTTCCTGCACGATCATGACGCCCTGTATTTCTTGCCGCGGTTCCGCCGGCGTGTCGGCGCCGAGAAAAGCGACTCTCGCTCCCATGTCGCGCAGCACCCGCTCATCGCGCTCGAGGAATCCTATGCGCACACGAACCGTCGCCTTCTGGCGGTCTGCCGTCGGCACGATTGCAATGACCTCGGCCGGAATCTGCCAGCTCGGGTACGCATCGAGAGTCGCGCTGACCTGCTGTCCTGCCGCGACCCTTTGTATATAGGCCTCGTTGACATCGACTTCGATCTCGAGCGAATCCATGTCAACGATCGTGCAAATGCCTGTGCGCGTGAAGCCGCCGCCCGCCGAGACCGGTGAGATCATCTCGCCGGGTTGCGCGTTCTTGGACACGACCATGCCGCCAAACGGTGCCCGAATCGTCATGTTGTCGAGGGCGTCCTGAGCAAGCGCCCGGCTACTTTGGGACACCTTGACGTTTTCCCGGCCGGTCTCAAGTCGCGCCGCAAGCGAATCGTAGTCTGCTTCCGCGGTATCGAGGCTCGATGCGCTGGTCAGTTGCCGTTTCGCGAGATCGCGTAAGCGATCACGTTCCAGGCGCGCAGCCCGAAGCTGCGCCTCGATTTCCGCGAGGGCGGCGCGTGCCGCAACGACCTGTGCGTTCGCCAAAGCAAGTTGCGCCTGCTGAGTCGCATCATCAAGACGGGCAACGACCTGGTCTTTCTCGACGCGCATGCCTTCCTCGACGAGAATTTCCTCGACCTTTCCTGTCAGCTTCGAAGAAACGGTCGCCTCGCGACGTGCGACCACGTAGCCCGACGCGTCGAGTACGCTGCTCGCCGCCGCTACGCTCGGCGGCCTTCGCGCCGTATCAATCTCGACCAGCACGCTGCCAGCAGACGGACGCAGCACAAACCACCACGCGACAAACAGCACGATGATCGCCGCGGGTACAAGCAACCAAAGCCGCCCGGCGCTGTTTGCTGTGGCGGCAACGCGATCAATCTTGAGCGCCTCAATGCGGTCTGATGTATCGTTCATCGCAGCATCGTACCAAACTTGCGCCAGGGGTCGGCGGCTGAGGCGGGCTCCTACAACCGGGGACATGCCATGCAAAAATTCACGCCAACGTTGATATTCTTGTTGCTCGCCGCCTGTCAGCCGACCGGATCACCGCCACCAGAGCTTGCTGATGCGGCCGCTCGGCCGAGCTTCAGCACGTCAACCAACGAAGCCTACGACTTCGACACGATCCCGAGCTATGCCGGGAATCACCAGGCAGTCTACGACTACATCGACGATCATCTCGACGAGCACTTCGCCGCAATGCAGCGCTGGCTGCGGCAACCTTCCATCTCGGCGCAGGACGTCGGCATAGACGAGATGGCGGCGCTCGTGCGACAGGACCTTGAAGACATCGGCTTTGCCGAAGCCGAGATCGTACCGACCGATGGTCATCCCGGAGTTTGGGGCTACTACGACGCCGGAGCGGCCAGGACTCTTGTCGTCTATCTGATGTACGACGTGCAGCCGGTCAACCCGGAAGATTGGGAGAGCCCGCCGTTTGCAGCCGAGTTGATCGATCATGAACTCGGCAAGGTCGTCATGGCGCGCGGCGCGACCAATCAAAAGGGACCGGAGCGCGCGTTTCTGAATGCCCTCGAATCGATCATCGCGGTCGATGGCAAGCTCCCCGTTAATATCATGGTTACGGCCGAAGGTGAGGAAGAACTCGGCTCTCCGCACTATCCGCAGATCGTCGATGCTTATGTCGATCGTCTGCAGACCGCGGACGCGGTCATGTTCCCGTTCAATTCGCAGCGGCCGGACGGTACGGTCAGCGTTATTCTCGGCGTCAAGGGCATTATTTATTTCGAGATGATCGCGAACGGTGGTGCATGGGGTGGCCCTGCCGTCGCCGAGATTCACGGCTCTTACAAAGCGATCGTCGGCTCTCCCGTATGGCAACTCGTGCAGGCGTTGTCGACACTGGTCTCTGCAGATGGCAATACGATACTCGTGCCGGGTTATTACGACGATATTCGTCCGCCGAACGATGAAGAATCGCGGCTTCTTAATGCCGGCATTGAGCAATGGAGCGATCAGCAACAACAAGAGATCCTCGGTGTCAGCCAATGGATCGACGGGATGACCGGTATCGATGCCGCTATCGAATACCTTTACACGACGACGATGAACATCGACGGCATCTGGGCTGGCTACACGGGCGAAGGGACCAAAACGATATTGCCGCACCGTGCGACCGCGAAAGTCGATTCACGTCTGCCGCCCGACATCGATCCCGATGAAGCGATAGCCAGGATTCGCGCCCATCTTGATAACAGTGGCTTCGAAGACATCGAGATCCGGCAACTGGGCGGCTATCCGGCATCGCAGACATCGGTCGATGCGCCGCCGGTGCAGGCCGCACTCTCGGTGTTCAAGAAATATGCGGATGACCTTGCCGTGCAACCGCGCGTCGCCGGTAGCGCTCCTTTTTATCAATTCACCGATCGACTCGGCCTGCCACTCGTGCCCGCCGGCCTTGGCTTTGGCACCGGAGCGCATGCACCGAACGAAGTCATGTTAATCAAACCTGCGGAGGGAACCGCCGCGGCCGGGCTTGCCGACATCGAGAAAGCCTATGTCGATTTCATCTACGCGCTGTCGGTGTCCGACGACTGATGATCGCGGCAGTGGTGCGGGCGGGACGTTTGTACCCCTAGGGCATGTAATCATCGGAAGTAAAGCGCAGCGCAGCGAGCCATGAAGATGATAAATGTCCCGGCCGCGCCGACAGCGTGTTCTGTCAGATCGGCAGCACGGTCGTATGTTTAATGTCCGAAAGGACGATACTGGAATTCACCTCCTGAATACCGGACAACTGAGAAAGTTTTTCGAAGAAAAACCGCTCGTAGGCTTTGATGTCCTCAGTAACGATGCGCAGCAGGAAGTCGACGTTGCCAAGTAAGACGTAACAGTCGAGCACTTCGGGATACTCACTTACAGCCTCCGAAAACTCGGCGAGATTGCCGCGCCCATGTGAAGTTAGCTTCACGTGGGCGAACACCATCGTGTTGAGTCCGACCTTTTCGCGATCGATCTTGACGGGCTGGTCCTTGATAACGCCTTCGTCACGCAGCCGCTGCATGCGCCGCCAGCAGGCTGACTGTGACAGGCTGATTTTCTCGCCCAGCTCGGCGGCGTTGATACCGGGTTCCTGTTGCAGCCACTCGAGAATTCGGCGGTCTGTCTGATCCAGGTCAACAGTTTGCATAGATCATGCCTTTTAGTCGCATAATTCGCATAAATTATGCTCTTTTTGCTCGACTGGCAAATGAAATTGCAATGCCTGTGCGGTTTCAGAGGTATATATTGTACCCCCCAACTATCGCGCGCGGAGCCACAATCATGGGCGTTTTCGACCATCCCGAATTCGATCAGCATGAATCGCTGCATTTCATTCAGGATCCGGGCAGCGGGCTCATGGCGATCATCGCGATTCACTCCACTGCCCTCGGCCCGGCAGCTGGCGGCTGCCGCCGCTGGCAATACGCTGACGACGCGATCGCATTGACCGATGCACTGCGCCTGTCGCGCGGCATGACCTATAAAAACGCGATCGCGGGATTAAAGTTCGGCGGTGGCAAGGCCGTCATACTGGCGGACGAATCGGCACCCAAGTCGACGGAGCTTTTCCGCGCATTTGGTCGCGCCGTAGAAGGCCTGGGCGGGCGTTACGTTACAGCAGAGGACGTCGGTTGCACGGTTGATGACATGCGCTACGTCAATCAGGAAACGGACTACGTCTCCGGATTACCGAAAAGCGGTGATAGCGCGGGCGGCGACCCGTCGCCAATAACAGCACTCGGCGTTTTCCTTGGTATCCAGTCGGCTGTCAAAGCCAGGCTGGGCGCGGAATCGCTGCATGGCATTCGGGTTGCCGTTCAGGGCGTCGGTCACGTCGGTCTGAATCTCTGCCGCCTGCTACACGAAGCGGGGGCCAAGCTCACTGTTGCCGATGTAAATCACAACCACTTACAGCAGGCCCGCGACGAGCTTCCGGTCATCGAGGTTGCGCCCGGTGAATTGATTTACAGTGATGTCGATGTACTCGCGCCATGCGCACTGGGCAATATCCTGACATCCGTGACGATTCCGAAATTGCGTGCCAGGATCATCGCAGGGGCGGCCAATAATCAGCTCGCCACCGAAGCAGACGGCGCACGATTGATTGAGCATGGCATTCTGTACGCGCCCGACTACGTCATCAATGCTGGCGGGATCATCAATGTCGCGCACGAATATTACGGCAATAGCTCGGAAGAACGAGTGCGTGACGAGGTGGCTCGCATTCCCGAGCGGCTCGATGCTATTTTTGCGAAGGCTGACGCGACGGGGCAGCCGACCAACGTCCTCGCCGACGAATGGGCCCGCCGAATCGTTGCCGCTGGCCGCAGTGAATCGACTGTCGCTGCGTGATCAGGAAAGGATACGGAATGGCAAAAAAATCAAGACTCCACATACCCAGACCGTCGGCAAGACCAGGCGATAAACCGGACTTCAGCTATCTGAATCTCTCCGCTGCTGGCGCTGTAGACAGGCCACCGATCGATTCCCGCACTCGCGACATTGAGTACCTGAGCAGCGACCTCGTGCGGGTGCTCAACGACGACCATACCGCGAAAGGTCCATGGGACCCGAATATCGATCCCGGTGAATTGCAGGTCGCACTACGCTGGATGCTGCTGAGTCGCGTGTTCGATAAACGCATGTGGCAAATCCAGCGCCAGGGACGTATCTCGTTTTATATTGAAGCGCTCGGCGAGGAAGCCGTGTCGGTTGGACAGGCGATGGCGCTGCGGCCTGGCGATATGTGTTTTCCATCCTATCGAAACCAGGGCCTGTACATGTACCGTGGCGTGAAGCTTGTCGACATGATGTGTCAGTGCCTGTCGAACACGGGCGATATGTGCAAGGGCAGGCAGCTGCCGATCATGTATCACAGCAACAAGGCCAACGTCTTCTCGATATCTGGCAACCTCGGCACGCAGTACCCGCACGCCGTCGGTTGGGCCATGGCATCGGCGATCAAGGGTGAGGATCACATCGCTGCGTCATGGGTCGGCGACGGCGCAACCGCAGAAGCCGACTTCCATCATGCGATTACCTTTGCAGCGATTTATCAGGCACCGGTCATCCTCAACATCGTCAACAATCAGTGGGCTATTTCGACGTTCCAGGGTTTCGCCGGCGGCGAGCGGCGGCCGTTCGCAGCACGCGGACTTGGCCTGGGCATTCCGGGCATTCGTGTCGACGGCAATGACCTGCTCGCGATCTATGCGACCACACAGTGGGCGGCAGATCGCGCCCGGCGCGGCGGCGGCCCAACCATGATCGAGCTCGTTACCTATCGTGGCGGTGCACACTCAACCAGCGATGATCCGTCGAAGTACCGTCCGAAGGACGAATGGGCGGCCTTCCCCCTTGGCGACCCCATTGAACGGCTTAAACAACATCTGATTACCGAGGGCCACTGGTCCGACGAGAAGCACGAAGAGCTCGAGGAAGAACTTACGGCCGAAGTGCTCGCCGCCTGGAAGGAAGCGCAACAGTACGGCACGATGACCGAAGGTCCGTTCCTCGATCCGGCCACGATGTTTGACGACATCTACGCCGAGACGCCTGCACATCTCGAGTCACAACGGCGGCGCATGATCGAAGTCGAAGGTAGCTAGAGTCATGCCGCAGATGAACATGATCGAGGCAATCCGTTCGGCTCTTGATGTCGTTATGGACAGGGACCCAAGCGTCGTCATCCTCGGCGAGGACGTCGGTTACTTTGGCGGCGTATTCCGCTGCACCGACGGGCTGCAGCGCAAGTACGGCGAACATCGCGTCATCGATGCACCTATTTCCGAAGGCGGTATCATCGGCGCAGCGATCGGCATGGGCGTCAACGGACTGCGCCCCGTACCCGAGATTCAGTTCGCCGACTACATCTATCCGGGTTTCGACCAGATAGTCAGCGAACTCGCCCGCCTGCGTTACCGATCCTGCGGCGACTTCTTTTCACCCGTGACGATACGCGCTCCTTGCGGCGGTGGCATTCGCGGTGGCCAGACGCACTCGCAGAGTCCCGAGGCGATATTTGCACATGTCAGCGGCATCAAGACGATCATGCCGTCGAACCCTTATGACGCCAAAGGCCTGTTGATCAGTTCGATCGAAAGCGACGATCCGATAATCTTTTTCGAACCCAAACGAATCTACAACGGACCCTTCGATGGCGATCCCGAAAAGCCCGCCGTGTCGTGGGCGTCACATTCCAAAGGCGAAGTGCCCGAAGGACACTACACCGTTCCGATTGGCCAGGCCGAAGTCGTGCAAAGCGGCGAGGAACTTACGATCGTCACGTATGGCACGCTCGTACATGTCGCTCAGGCCGCGGCAAATGCAGCCGGTGTCGACGCCGAGGTGATTGATGTTCGTTCCATTTCTCCACTCGACGTCGAAACGCTTACAACATCGGTGAACAAGACCGGACGCTGCATGATCGCGCACGAAGCGACACGCTTTGGGGGCTTTGGCGCGGAACTTGCGGCGCGGATTCAGAAGGATTGTTTTTATAACCTCGAAGCGCCAATCAGCCGCATCGCCGGTTGGGACACACCGTATCCGCACGCGTTCGAGTGGCAGTACTTTCCAGGCAAGAAGCGCATGATCGCCGGCATCAAGAGCATAATGGAGGTTGAATGAGCGAATACGTCTTCAAGCTCCCGGACCTTGGCGAGGGAACCGTCGAATCCGAAATTGCTGAATGGTTTATCAAAGTCGGTGACCAGGTTGCGGAAGAGGATATCGTCGGCACGATGATGACCGACAAAGCCGCGGTCGAACTTTCGTCCCCTGTTTCAGGCACGGTCATCAAGCTTGCTGGCGAACCCGGCGACATCGTCGCAGTCGGCGCGGCGCTTGTCGTTTATGAAACCGATGCAACCGCAACGGCGGATGCGGGAGCAGTTCCAGCCGCGACCCCGACAGCTGCCCCAGGCAGTAATGGCAGCGACGGCGCGCCAGCTGCCGCTGCAGCGGCAGCTCCGGCTGAAGAATCAGACACGAAGCGCACTCGCGTCATAACCTCGCCGGCAGTGCGCCGCAGGGCGAAAGAGGCGGGTATCGATCTTGCGGTAGTGCCGGGGACCGGTCCGGGCGGCCGCGTTACACGCAAGGACTTCGAGGCGTTCGTCGAACAGGCTGGCATGCCCGCGCCGGTAGTGGCCGAACCGGCATCGCGTGGCGAGACAAAGGAAATCAAGGTTATCGGCCTGCGTCGCATCATCGCCGAACGCCTGGCAACGGCAACTCGCGAGATTCCTCACTTCACCTACGTTGAAGAAATCGACGTAACCGAGCTCGAGTCACTTCGCAAGCATCTGAATGACAAGAATCCTGACAAATCCGAACGCCTGACACTGCTGCCGTTTTTGGGCCTCGCCCTGATTCACGCGCTGCGGGACTTTCCACAATGCAACACGACTTACGACAAGGATCGCAACATCCTGATCCAGCATGGACCCGTGCATCTCGGCATCGCCACGCAGACACCGGACGGTCTAAGGGTGCCTGTCGTCCACCACGCCGAGTCTCTGTCCCTGGATAAACTGGGTCACGAGATTCGCCGCATCTCCGAGGCAGCACGGAACAACCGCATCACGAAAAACGAATTGTCAGGCTCGACGATTACGATTACGAGCCTGGGCAGACTCGGTGGCATCGTGTCGACGCCGATCATCAACATGCCCGAGGTCGGCATAATCGGTGTCAATCGGGCTGTGGAGCGTCCTGTCGTGATGGATGGCCAGGTTACCGTGCGCTTGATGATGAATCTGTCATCATCGTTCGATCACAGGTTTGTCGATGGTTACGATGCGGCGGCGATGATTCAGCGCATCAAGGAAATGCTCGAGCACCCGGCGACTATCTTCCTGCCGTAACCGCATCGCCGTCCGATTCTCTTTCCAGGAACTTCTGTACCGGACACAGTGAATCGAGTCGCAGCTCGGACGCATCGTTCAAACCAAGGTGCGCGTAACGCGCCTTAAGGGCGTCTTCGTCGGCAATCATGTAGAGCTCGGGTGCCTCCCAGTATTGCGGGCACATGGCAACGAAAGCCGCGTGCATATGCTTGTACAGCGCGGCATCGAAATTGTTGATGTTGAGCGCCTCATCCCAGTATTCATTGACATGATCAGCCCAGTCGAACTTACGCTGGATAATCCAACGATCGTCTTGCCAGCTCAGGATCGCCGGCTTGCCGGCGATAATGTCGTCCTCGAACAGGCTGCGGTAGAAGCGATGACCCTCATAGTTCGCAACGAGATCGGCGTTCGAATACGCGCCTGTGGTCATGCGACCAAAGATCGCCCGCTCTGTATACGCTGATTGTTGTGCGGCTTTCTCCTCCGACCCGGAGCGCAGAAAACGCCGATAGAACTTGCGGCCCTGCGAAATAAAGTGGCCGATCTTGTCGGAGCCGATCAGTTGGTCGTTGACGCGTATCGTCTTGCCGACGCCAAATATCGAGATAACGCGAATAGCCCAGATTGGATGACCGGAGAAGACGCTGTCATAACGTTTTGTGTCGAGCTTGTCGACATCGGGCGACTTCATCGCCCAACGCTCGAGTCTGTCTACCCAATGCAGGCCACCGATCTTGCGATAGATCGCGTCGACAAATGCCATCTCGTCCTGGCCTTGGCGCCACTCACTAACGATTTCTTCGAGCGTCTCGTTAACTTTATGATTGAGTGCCTCGGTCGAGTCCTCGATCGGCTCGTTGCGGTTCGAGAACTGGTCCGTTTCGTAGCCTAGCGCAGCCGCCGGCGCGTTAGCCGCGAGTACGGCCACGGTCAATTGCAAATAGAATTTTCGCGCTGTCTCATTCAAACCGATAGGTAATATTAGCAAGTACCGTTCGTCGATCGCCGCCGCCAACTTCGACCGTCGCTTCCCATGATTCTGCCCACGTCATGTGCGTTCCGAAGCTCAGGTTGAAATCCTCTTCCTGTGACAGTTCGACGTCGAACGCGACATCCTGCCCGTCGATCGGTAGCGGCAGCATCGAACCAACGAGGCCCAGGTCAATATCGATCATACCGCTGTGTTTTTCTTCGGCTTCGAGGAGATAACCGCCGATCCAGAACTCGGTGTGATCGCCGAAACGCAGGCCGAACCGAGGCTGAATCGTCGTCGCGCTGACAGACGACTTGAAATCTCCGCTCAGGCTTGAGTCGGTTACCGTACCCGTCACCGATGCGAACCAGCGGTCGCCACCGACAGCGAGCGTGATGCCGCCGCCGTATACGTCACCGTCGTAATTGATGGTCAGGGCGTTGGTTTGAGGCGGCAACGGCAAGCCGAGTACGCCCAGGTTAATTCGCGTGTCCCCGTCGATCTGGCCGTAAATGGCGAAAACATTCAGGAAGGGTGTGAGCCAGACATCGAGCTTGATATCGGTGTGGCGAATCTCGTTGTCGATCGGCAGGATACTGGGATCCGGGAGCAGTAGCGCGCCCAGGTCCACGTCCACCACCCCCGTGTCAATGAGCTGCAGGCTTTCGAGCGCATACGGTTGGCTCATGTCGAAGTAGTCGATGCCGACGCCCCAGGTCCGGGGCAGCTTGCGATCACCCGCCAGATCGTTGCCCCAGAGGGCATCCGCCTGCGCCCAGAGTGGCACGGTCAACGTTGCCAATGCCAGCACGTATTTGTTTTTCATCCTATTATCCTCTGTCATCGGCTGTCATCGGCAAATATGGCCAGCGTGTAGCTGTGCCGAATATACCACCCGGACCAGACCAGGCGTGCACGGCGTTGCTAGCCGCGCATGTCTTCGAGCTCGATGCCGCGGGTTTCGTGAACCATCCTGATGACAAATACAATCGAGAGAATGGCGCAGATCGTATAGAACCCGTACGCGCCCCCGAGGCCGATGCTGGCGAGGAGAATAGGAAACGTCATCGTAATGGCAAAGTTCGAGCCCCATTGCGCCAGGCCACTGACGGCAAGACCCGTGCCGCGAATTTGATTGGGAAACATTTCTCCGAGCATCACCCACATGACCGGGCCCCAGGAAAAATTGAAAAACACGACGTAGACATTTGCCGCGACGAGCGCGAGCGGGCCATAGATGCCCTCGAGTGTCAGTGACCCATCAGCACCCGTCGTCGCATTTACAAAGGCGAAAACCAGTGTTGCAAGTGCGGCCGACATGCCGATGGATCCGGTTAACAATATTGGCCGCCGGCCGATGCGATCGATGAGGAGAACCGTAACCGTGACAGCGCCGATACTCAGTCCGCCACTGATGATGTTGATCAACAATGCGTCGCTCTCGGTGAAACCTACCGCTTGCCACAGCACCGCGCCGTAGTAGAACACGACATTGATACCGACAAGCTGCTGTAAAGTGGCCAGGCCGATGCCGACCCACACGAGGCGCCGAATGCGTTTGGTCTTCGGATCGATCAGGTCGCGCATGCGCGGCTTGTGATGATCGGCCGCGAGTGATGCATCGATCTCGTCGACTTTGCTTCGCGCTGCCTCGGCTCCGCCGAGTTTGGTCAGAACGTCGAGGGCTCTGTCACGCTGCCGGCTCAATACGAGATAACGCGGACTTTCCGGGATCAGCAACAGCGCAATGAAGAAAACTGTCGCCGGCAGCATCTCGATCCAGAACATCCAGCGCCAGGCCTCGAAGCCGAGCCAGAATTCTTCGGTCGACGACCCCGCAGCATTGGCGAGCAGGTAGTTACTGATGAACGCAATAAACAGCCCGGAGATAATTGCGATCTGCTGTACAGTCGCGAGCGAGCCGCGGTATCGCGCCGGCGCTACTTCGCTGATGTAGGCAGGCGCCAGCACGCTGGCGGCCCCAACGGCCAGGCCACCGAGCACCCTGTAAATAACAAACTCCAGCGATGCCTCCGCAACACCGGAACCCCAGGCGCTGATGATGAAGCACAACGCGGCGACCCGCATAATCCCGCGCCGACCGAAGCGATCTGCCAGGCGCCCGGCAAAGTACGCACCGATCGCACAGCCAAGCAACATCGAAGCAACATTGAAACCCGTGCCGACACTGTCGGAATTGAAAGCACTCTGCAATCCATCAACGGTGCCGTTGATGACGCCGCTATCAAAACCAAACAGGAAGCCACCAATCGTTGCGATACAACTGATAACGATGATGTACAGCGTATTCGATTGTGCTTCTTGTTCTAACATGCTGTTGCTCCGTGTAATCCGGCGATGGCCGGGCCCCCGGCAAACCCGATGACCATGCGAAATCGTTTCTTCATCGCAAGCCGCTGATCAAAATTCCGAAAATCGCCAGCGGTGCAACGACTCGTAGCATCCAGACCCAGGTCATGAGTAGCCACGGTTTGCCGAAGTTGAGCTCGGCCTCGAACACCTCGGGCTTCATGCGCCAGCCAACGAACAACGCAATCAGGATAGCCCCCAACGGCATCATGACATTGGCGGTGAAGTAGTCGATCAGATCGAAGACCGTCTTGCCCGCGAACACATCGAACATGCCAAGTGGTGTGATGTCTTTCCATACGTTGAACGACAACACGCTGCCAATGCCGATAAGCCACGCCAAAAAGCCGAACACGATGCAGCCGGTCTTGCGCTGTATGTGCCAGCGATCCTCGGCATAGGAGATGATCGGCTCGATGATGGCGATGATCGACGTGATTGCCGCGAACGCCAGCAACACAAAGAACAGGGCACCGAAAGCCGCGCCCCCGGGCATGCCCACAAACGCGGTTGGCAGGGTCATGAAGATCAGGCCGGGTCCTTCAGCCGGGTCGAGGCCGTTCGCGAATACGATCGGGAAGATCATGAGCCCGGCGAGCAGTGCAATCAGCGTATCGGCGCCGGCGATGATGACGGCTGAGCGTGTCAGGGAAACGTCCTTGGGCACGTACGCGCCGTACACCATCATCAGCCCCATTGCGACACTGATCGAAAAGAACGCCTGACCAATGGCAGCCAGTACGACTTCGCCCGACATCTTGCTGAAGTCCACACTGAACAGGAACTCCACTCCGGCTTTGAAATCGCCGGCGACCGCCGCATAGCCGATCATGACGAGTAGCATCATGAACAGCGCCGGCATCAGGACTTTAACGACCCGCTCAATGCCATCGCGCAGGCCGCGACCAACGATCATGAGCGCCAGGATGATAAAAACGGTGTGCCAGATCGCCATGGTGCCCGGGCTGGCCTTGATGTCTTCAAATTGCTGCGCAACATCCAGGGCAGTCGCACCGCCGAAACCGTTTGCGGCTTTGAATATGTAGATCAGCGTCCAGCCGGCAATCACGCTGTAATAGGTCGCGATCAGATAACCAACCATCATGCCCATGAAGCCAACGATCGACCAAGCTCCTGAGCGCCCCGCACTTTCCGCTACTCGTTTCATCGCAACTGGTGGACTGGCACTGCCGCAGCGGCCGATCAGCAGCTCGGCAATCAGAATTGGTATCGCAACAAAAACGACGCAGACGAGATAGACCAGCACGAAGGCCCCACCGCCACTAACGCCGGCAACGTAAGGAAACTTCCAGATATTACCGAGACCGACGGCTGCGCCGACAGCCGCCAGCATGAAAGTTACGCCCGAAGACCATGTTCTTTGTTCGAGTTGCACGAGCGCTTACCGTCGCAACGCTGGAACGATATTCTTTTTCACAATGAGACTCCCAGTACCCTGCCCGGGTTCAGCAGGTTTTTTGGATCGAGGCTTTGTTTCAACAGCCGCATCAGATCGATCTCGGCCTCGCTGCGGCTGTGTGATAACCACTTCATTTTGTCAGTACCAATGCCGTGCTCGGCCGATACCGAACCGCCCACTGCCGTGAGCGGCTCGTACACACATTTGTCACTTTCATTATGGAAATTGCCCTGCTCATTCGGCGCAACGAAGAAGTGCAGGTTGCCGTCCGCCATGTGGCCGAACGTGTAGCACTGACCGTCTGGCCAGCGTGCAGCCACATTTGCCTTGACCCTGGCCACATAGTCTTCCATCGCGCGCAGCGGCAGGCTCACGTCGTAGAGATAAACAGGTTCCGGCTCGAGTACGGCATCGAACTCCTCGCGAATATTCCAGATGTCCCTGCTTTCAGCTGCAGATTTCGGTATCACGGCATCGACGATCAGCTTGTCAGCCAGTGCTTGCTCGAGAACGCCCTCAAATCGTCTTGCGTCAGACCCCGAGTCTGACCCTTCGACCTCGAACACGACATAGAACGGATAGTCTCGCGATAGTGGTGCGCGGTGCCCGCCCTCTCCCGTGACGGCCTGATAATAATCGCCCCACATGATCTCGAACGCGCTCAGCGAGTCGGCCATTTGTTGCTGTAACCGCAACAGGAAATTCGTGACGCTATCGAAATTCTCTATCGCGACAAGCGCACAGTGCTGGCTCGCGGGTTGCGGGAACAGGCGAAGGACCGCCTGAGTGACGACCCCCAATGTTCCTTCGGTGCCGATAAACAACTGCTTCACATCGTAGCCTGCGTTGTTCTTCATCATCCGGTTCATCGACGAGATAACCGTGCCATCAGCAAGCACGGCCTCGAGCCCAAGTACGAGATTACGCATCATGCCGTAACGTAGTACGTTGATACCGCCGGCATTGGTCGCGATGTTGCCGCCGATCGTGCAGCTGCCCCGTGCGCCGAGGTCGAGCGGAAAACGCAGGCCCTCTGCTGCAACCGCTTCCTGCACATTTTGCAGAATGGCGCCCGCCTCGACGACGGCAGTGCTGCCAACGGCGTCAATCTCAACGATGCGATTCATCTTCTCGAGCGACAGCACGACATCGCTCGATCCAGGCTCGGCGGCAGCGACACAGTTGGTCAGACCACCCTGCGTGACGACTGTCTGATTTCGCGCATTGCAGCACCTGAGTATCGCTGCAACGTGTTCTGTTGTTTGCGGAAGAGCCAGCGCAATACCCTGCATCGGCGCATCATTCCAGAAACTCGTGACACGCTCGGCGACGGCGTTCCCGGTTAGCAGACGGGCTTCGCCAACAATGGCGGCGATTTCGGTGACGATGTCGCTCACGAGCTGCCTTGTCCGTACTCCGCAATAGGTCGTTAGGCAGTGTGCCATGCGCGGCGCTCGATTAGAATTGATGGCCTGATGGCTGATCCACCCAAACTGGCACGACTTGCGGTCGATATTGGCGGCACGTTTACCGACGTCGTACTCGAGCGCGCCGATGGCTCGCGGGTAACGACGAAACTGCTGACAACGCAGGCACACCCAGGCGAGGCGGTATTGCGCGGCATAGACGAGGTCATGCAGCGGGCCGGCCTGGCTGCCAATGACGTCGGCCTGATCATTCACGGCACGACGCTTGCGACCAATGCGCTAATCGAGCGGAGCGGCGCGACAACAGCATTGCTGACGACCGAGGGGCATCGCGATGCGCTCGAGATGGCGCACGAAGACCGCTTCGAGCAGTACGACATCGACATCGATCGGCCGCGACCACTAGTGCCACGCTATCTCAGACTGCCGATCCGCGAGCGCATGGATCGTGATGGCAACGTTTTGATTGCGCTCGACGAACTGTCGATCGAGGCCACGTTGCCAATTCTCGATGAGCACGAGGTCGAAAGCGTCGCGATTGGCTACCTGCACGCGTTCGTCAATGCCGACCACGAGGAGCGTACAGCCGAAATTTTGCTCGCGGCGCGTCCCGATCTGTCGCTCACGCTTGCTTCGGAGGTGTGCCCCGAGATTCGTGAGTTCGAGCGCATGTCGACGGCCTGCGCCAACGCTTACGTACGGCCGCTCATGGCGCGCTACCTTGAGCGTCTCGCGCGCGAGCTGGGCGAACGCGGCTACGCCTGCCCGTTCTTGCTCATGACATCCGGTGGTGGCCTGACCACTCTCGACACTGCAACGCGGTTTCCGATTCGACTGGTCGAGTCCGGGCCGGCGGGCGGCGCGATCCTGGCGCAGCAGGTGGCACGCGAGACGGAACTCGAGCGGCTGCTGTCCTTTGATATGGGTGGCACGACCGCGAAACTCTGCTTGCTCGACAACTACGAGCCACTGACATCGCGGAGCTTCGAAGTTGATCGCGTCTATCGCTTCAAGAAAGGCAGCGGCTTGCCGGTGCGCATTCCTGTGATTGAAATGGTCGAAATCGGTGCGGGTGGCGGGTCAGTCGCACATATCGACAAGCTGGGACGCATCCAGGTCGGCCCCGAGAGCGCAGGTTCCGAACCCGGCCCGGCAGCGTACGGTCGCGGCGGTACCCGGGCAACCGTAACCGATGCCGATGTGCATCTCGGCCGGGTTTACGCCGAGACATTTGCTGGCGGTGCGCTGCAGCTGGACAGCGACGCTTCGATCACGGCAATCGAAAATGACATCTGCAGGGGCATGAATCTTGATCTCGATCTCGGCGCTTTCGGCATCAGCGAAGTGGTTGACGAGAACATGACTGCCGCCGCTCGCGCACACGCAGCCGAATTCGGTATGGATCTCGGACAGCGGGATATGGTTGCGTTCGGTGGGGCGGCACCTCTGCATGCCGCACGACTCGGTCAAAAACTGGGCATCCGGCGCATCGTCGTACCAACCGAGGCTGGCGTCGGCTCGGCTATCGGGTTTTTGCTCGCACCGGTTGCCTACGAAGTCGTGCGCAGTCGCCGGCAGACATTGTCGTCCCTGCAACCCGATCTTATTAATGGGCTGATGCACGACATGTTTCAAGAGGCCCTTGCGGTCGTAAAACAGGGCAGCAGCGCGCCCGATCTGATCGAGACTCGGCAGGCCTACATGCGCTACGTCGGGCAGGGTCATGAGATCGCCGTCAACCTGCCCGTCGAAAAATACGATGCCGGCCACGCGGCCGTCTTCCAGCAGGCTTTCGAGGCGGCGTACACGCAACTTTATGGCCGTACGATTGACGGCATCGATGTCGAGGCGTTGAGTTGGACACTAACGATCAGCGCGCCGGCGCCCGCCGCGCCCGCGGCGCCACCCGCCGTGTCTGCGAGTCGCTCACCGGAACCGGTGGGACGGCAGTCGTGCTTCGATCCGGCCATGGCCGGGCGTACCGATGCGCACGTGTTCCTGCGCGATCAGCTGGCGCCCGGTGATCGCATATCGGGTCCCGCACTGATCACCGAAGATCAGACGACGACCGTCGTCACCTCGAGCTACGATGCAACGATCGACGCGCGTGGCTACATCGTTTTGACGCGGCGGGGAGATGACGATGAGTGACTTGGGTGCGCTCAACAAACTGCGCATGCAGATCATGTGGGACCGCTTGCTCGCCATCGTCGAGGAACAGGCACAGACGCTGATTCGCACGGCGTTTTCGACAACAGTGCGCGAGGCCGGCGATCTGTCGTCGGGCGTCTTCGACACCAAGGGTCGCATGCTTGCGCAAGCCGTAACCGGCACGCCGGGACACGTCAACGCGATGGCTGCGAGTGTTGGTTTCTTTCTCGGCAAATATCCGCTTGCGACACTCGAACCCGGCGATGTGCTGCTGACGAACGATCCCTGGCACGGCACGGGGCACCTCAACGACTTCACGGTTGTCACGCCGGTCTTTTACAACGAAAAAGCTGTCGCATTGTTTGCCGCAACTTCACACATCGCCGATGTTGGCGGTCTCGGTTTCGGGCCCGACGGCCGTCAGGTTTACGAAGAAGGCATCAATCTGCCGATCGCTTATCTGTTCCGCGCGGGCGAACTCAACAGGACTTTACTCGAGATACTGCGCGCCAACGTTCGCGACCCGATTGCTGCCGCAGGCGACCTCTATTCACTGACTGCGTGTAACAAAGCGGGAACTGACTCCCTGCTCGAAATGCTCGACGAATTCGGACTGGACAGCCTCGATGAAGTCGGCCGCATGATCATCAACAACTCGCGCGATGCGATGCTCGAGGAGATTCGCAAACTACCGCAGGGTCAATGGCGTTACACGATGCAGATCGACGGTTACGACGAGCCGGTCGACCTCGTCTGCGCGCTGACGATTGCTGATGACGGCATCGACATTGACTTCGACGGCACGTCGCAAACATCCGCTCACGGCATCAACGTGCCACTAACGTACACACAAGCCTACGCATCATTCGGTGCGCGTTGCGTCATCGGCAACGACATACCCAATAACGCCGGTTCGCTTGGCGTTGTCCGGGTCACAGCACCGGAAGGCTCGATACTCAATGCATCGCGGCCAGCGGCAGTGTCCGCGCGCCACGCGATCGGCCAGCTGCTGCCCGACGTCGTACTCGGCTGCCTCGAGGAGCCCCTCGACGGCAAAGTGCCTGTCGAAGGTGCGGCGTGCTTGTTTGGACCCGTGTTTCTCGGCGGGCGCGGCGTCATCCCCGGAAGCGACAGCGAAGCATTCGTCATGAATGCATTCTATGCGGGCGGCACCGGCGCGAGGCCAGGCAAAGACGGCTTATCCTGCACGGCGTTTCCCTCAGGCGTGCGCAGCACGCCGGTTGAGATCACCGAAAACGCTGCACCATTGATCATGTGGTGCAAGGAATATCGGCCGGGCTCCGGCGGCAACGGGGAGTACCGCGGTGGCCTCGGCCAGATCATGGAGTTCGCACACGCTAGCGGTGAAGCATTCGCTGTGTCGAAGATGTTCGATCGCATCGATCACCCGCCGCGCGGCCGGGACGGCGGCGGGCCGGGCGCGCCGGCGCGTGTTTATATAAAGAGTGGCGGGAAACTCAAGGGCATGGGCCGCGAGATCATACCGGCCGGCGAATCCATGATCCTCGAAACGGCTGGCGGCGGCGGAAGAGGCAGCCCATCGGATCGCGATTCCGAAGCAAACGCAAGCGACGAGAAGAACGGCCTGATTTTCTAGGACCTGTGTATAGTAACGTCCCTCGCGCAGGCGCAATTGACTGATCCGCACTACGCTGTCCCTGCACTAAGCAAAATAATAATTCAGGAGATCACCATGAAGAAGTTTATCCCCGGCGCCTTTGTCGCCATCGCTTGCCTTTGCCTGGGCGGTATTGCCGCAGCCGACCATATCGCCGAGACGTGGACTTGCGAGGTCAAAGAAGGCAAGAAAATTGAAGATGTACAGGCTACCAACAGCAAGTGGCTCGAATGGATCAATGCGCATGTCGAAGGCGGCGGAGTCACGAGCAGTGTTGGTACGGCCGTAGTCGGCAATACCGAGGTCTTCATTTTCGTTGACAGCTACCCCGACCTGGCGACCTGGGCAGCCGCAAAGGACGCACTGGACAGTGACGAAGGAAGCGAACTCGACGACCTGTTTAAAGACGTCTCCGAGTGCAGCGAAAACCGTCTGTGGAAAATAGAAGCCACCAAGTAACAGTACGAAAGATCGATCGCTAATCTGCGCAGCGGCCGCACCGGCCACCGGTGTGGCCGTTATTCCAGATCAGCAAATGTCGCGACGACAGGCGCTTGACGTGAGCTCACAGACGCACGCTTCATGCCTGCGGAGTTATACGTCATCACGATCTCGCCATCCTTCGTCACGACGATGACGCCGCCGTCGCCGCCGAGTTTCTTCACCTCGGCGAGCATTTGGTCGATTGCAGCAGCCGGCGTCGCACCAGCCTTGATCATGTAGGCAATCGTTACCACACCGCCGGCGCGAATAATGTCCTCGCCCATTCCGGTGCATGAAATCGCGATATCCTCGTCGGCCCAGGTGCCTGCGCCAATCAGTGGTGTGTCGCCAATACGGCCTTCAAGTTTGCCGAAAGTTCCACCTGTCGACGTGGCGGCGGCCATGCCGCCCGATTGATCGAGAGCGACCGCTCCGACCGTGCCGTGTTTCTGTTCGTAGATTTCATCTTCATACACGCCAACGGGCAGCACGTAGTACGAATCCGGATCAGCAACTTCCTCGCAGCCCTGTTCTCGCGCAAAGGCCAACGCACCTTTTCCCGCCAACAGGACGTGTGACGTTTCCTGCATCACGCGTCTGGCAACACTGACCGGATTGACGACTCCGGTGATTGCAGCGACGGCGCCTGCATTCCTGGTCGGCCCATCCATAATCGACGCGTCCAGTTCGACGTAACCGGCGGTGTTGGGTGCCGAACCGCGGCCGGCAACGTACAAACCGCTGCGCTCCATTTCCGCGACGGCGTGCTCGACGACGTCGAGTGCGTCAGCGCCGGCTTTGAGCCGGGACTCACATTCAGCGGTCAGCTCATGCAGTTGCTTTTCCACAACCGCATAGTCGCGGCCAGCGACGGCGCCTGCGCCGCCTTGTGCCGCGAATGCATAAAGTCTGGATTTAATGACCGATCTCCGGCATTGGAAAGGTGATCCAGTTTACCGCTTCGCTTGCGGGGCGGACAGGCTTTAGTACTGAATGCTGTCGGGCAGGCAATCGGTAGCACGTTGATAAATCGACGTCTCATGACTTCGCCTCGTTAGCGTCACGCGCATTGCGCTTCGGCCCTGGAAAGAATGCGTTGGTGCGTCTGATGTATTCAGCGTACTCGGGGCGCCTTTGAGTAATTGTTTTTTCGAGCATCACGACACCTGATATTCTTAGCAATAGGAATGACATCAGGATTGGTGAAGCGAGACTCCACCATCCCCCTGCCGATAGCGCGAACAGGTAGTACGCCCACCAGACACAGAAGTCTCCAAAATAATTTGGATGCCGTGTCAGACGCCAGAGACCTGTGTTCAGAACCTGGCCTCTGTTATCGGGATTCTTCCTGAATTGTAAGAGCTGGTAGTCGCCGCCTGCCTCAAAAATAAAGCCAACAGTCCATAACAATATCGCAATGGCATCGAAGAGCCCGAGGCCGGTCGCTTCTGTGACCGCCGGAAGCAGCGGCAGCGCTATTAGCCAGGCCAACAAGCCCTGCAGGCCGAACACTATATAAAGGCTCTTGAATGCAAAGCCGGGCTCGTTTTTCGTCCGGATGGCCTGGTATCGATAGTCTTCGGCTTCGCCCCAGTTTCGTGCGGTGATGTAGATCGACAAGCGCAGCGCCCAGCAGGTCACAAGTGTCACCACGAGCAGGCCTCGCGCGCCGAGCGGATGCGCGGAAAAAGCGAACACACCAGTCGCGATCAAGAAGAACAGCGACCAGAGGCTATCGACAAAACTGACGTTCCGTTTGACAACGCTGAGCAACCAGGCGAAGAAGCCGACGGCCAGGATTGCGTAGAGTGCGGTTAGATAAGTCTGCATCAATATTTGCGATAAGTGGTCGCTCTTAGTCTCTTCTTACAGGTGCTCGTCGCACCGGCCCAAACACGGCAACCCGGCCGACCAGCCAAAACCTGATCATCACGGATTGCTTACGCGGCACGCTCATACAAGGGCAATTCAAACTCGAATTTCGTGCCTGCATTTACCTTGCTTGTCACTGTGATGCGGCTGTCGTGCAAGTCGAGAATTCGCTTGACGATGGCAAGCCCCAGGCCCGATGAGTCGGAGCGCGCCTCTTCTCCCTCTACAGCACGATAGAAGCGGTCGAATATCCGCGGCAGATCTTCATCCGGAATTCCGGGGCCGGTATCCGATACAGCGACTGCGACAGACTCCACCCGCTCAGCGGTGGAGATTGTTACTTCACCACCATTGGGCGTGAAACGAATCGCGTTGCGAACCAGATTTTCAAGCACGCGCTGAATCAGACCGATGTCACCTATAGTGAACGCAGAATCAGCATCGAGATCGACTGCAAGTTTGATGCCCTTGGCCTCGGAATCGAACTGAAATTCCTGTGCGATATCCTGCACCAGTTCCTGCAACGAAAAAGCCTCCAGATTTGGCGTAACACTCGCTGCATCAAGTTTGGATAGCTCGAACAGGTCCCCAATCAAGGTGCCAAGACGTACGGTGTGCCGCCGCGCCACTTTGAGATACTGTGTGCGCTCGTCGTCTGACAGTGAATCACCCTTGATGATCAGTGTTTCCAGATACCCCAGCATTGCCGATAGCGGCGTACGCAAATCGTGTGAAATATTAGATACCAATTCGCGGCGCAAACGGTCGTTTTCCTGAAGTTGTTCAATCTGTTCCTTGATCCGGGCCGACATCGTGGCAAAGGAACGCGACAACTCATCAATTTCATCCCCCGCTACCGGCAAATCTCCAACGGCTGGTGCCAGTTCGAATCCAGAACCGCTGACGCGGCGCATTTCGTGACTCAGATTCTTGAGACGGCGTGTCAACAAGCCGAATACCAGTAGTCCGATGACTGCGGCTGCCAGGACAATCACAACTGCGGCAAGGGCGCTGACCTTGCCGATATAGGAACTGCCGATATCGTTGGCGAGCGCCTCATAGGTTTGCCCGCCCAGGATCACATAGAGGTAACCTTCGAGCTCACCGTCGGTTGTTACTTCGGCTGCGGAAAAAACCTTGCGGCTTGAGTCGCTGCGCGGATCATCGCCCTGCAGAGGAATTCGAGCTGAGCCGTCGATGAGCGCCCTGACCGGCGCGAGGTCAACACTCTGGTGCAGAACCGTCTCCTCGGGAAGACCATGGCCGAGAATATTGCCGTTAATATCGAGCAGGTAAATTTCGGCCGTGGGATTAATAACCATCGCGTGGGCAGCCAGGTCACGAAGGCTGTCGAGATCAGGCTTACCGCCGGTGATCAGATCCCGTTGACCTGTCACATACATCGCGATGGGTGCATTGAGGCTTTGTGTCAGTTCTTCGTAGTAAGCGCGCGTATTAATACGCTCGACAACAAAGAAAGCAGAACCCATCAGCCCAACAATTACGAGTAGCGCAAGCGAGAGTTTGGCGAACAATGTGTTCATTGCTGTGCCACCATCGGCGCCGCCTCATCACCGGCGGCGAACTTATAGCCTACGCCCCATACGGTTACGATCATCTCGGGTTTTGAAGGGTCCTCTTCGATCTTGGCGCGCAGCCGGTTGATATGCGAGTTCACGGTGTGTTCGTAACCTTCGTGACCGTATCCCCATACCTTGTCCAGAAGGTCGGCGCGGCGAAATACGCGCCCGGGATGACGTGCAAAATATTCCAACAAGTCAAACTCGCGCGCCGTCAATTCGACCGCCCGTCCGTCGAGCATAACTTCCCGCCGCGTTGGGTCAATTGTCATGTTGCCGCAACAGACTTTTTCCCGGTCACCTCGATCAGTCGACGAAATCTGCTGCATATTTTCGATGCGTCGAAATATTGCGCGAACACGCGCGACAAGCTCTAACACGCTAAAGGGTTTGGTCAGGTAATCATCGGCACCGGTCTCGAGCCCAAGAACACGATCAAGTTCGGATGACATCGAGGTGAGCATCAATACGGGCTGGTAGGGGCGGTTACGCCGAATCATTCGGCAAATCTCCAGGCCGTCGGGTCCCGGGAGCCGAATATCGAGAATAACCAGCGCCCAGGTCTCAGTGGAAGCAAGACGCATGCCCTCATGTCCATCACTGGCAACAACGACTTCGTCGCAAAGGTCGCTCAGATGCAGACTCACAAGTTGTGCGATGTCTTGTTCGTCCTCAACCAGCAGGATTCGGCGCTTGCTCATTGGAACTACCCTCAAATTGCTCATGCCCTTTTCATTTTTTCCAAGGGTCTGAGGATAGTAGACCGGAATCTTCACGGAATTATCACAAGAAAAGCAGCCCATGGCGCGTCCTTGCGCCAAACGCCGCATTGAGCCTAGTCGGTACGGCTGATGCTGATGCGCACAACGGGATTGTCGAAGCGATGTTGGCCGCTCAAATCCGATGTTGCAAGCCCGTCATCCTGGCTGACCACACCGCCGTGCATTGAGACCTGATCCGCCCGATCGTCGCGGGCAGCATTGAATCCTTCGCCACCACCTGCCGGGCCGGGGATGTGGATCGCTGCCTCGGTGTTCGCTTCAGTACCCGCATCGTAAGCCGTGCCATACACGCTTAGGGAGTCGCCGACGGCCATGTCCCCGACCGTGACACTGTTTGCGCCAGTTATTGCATCGTTGGTGTTGACCAGCATGCTGCTAACGCTGACACGCAGGTCTGGTAAGTCGCTTTCAAGCAACTCGATTGTCACCGTCTCGCTACCCGCAGGGCCCACAGGCGCCATGCCGGACCCGGAGGTTACGACCGCCCCATCGGCGTCAGCCGCTGCCAGCAATGCGCTGTTATCACCGCCTTCGGCAAGTTCCTCAAGGGCCGCAGAGGCCGGCGCCCCGATGGCGAATACCGCAAAGCCATCCTGGTGGGCAATAACCGCGACCGGGGACAGGGGTTGCGCATTGGTCAGGTTGGTCACCGATACATCAAAGCTCGCCATGGCCGGTGGTGGTGGTGGCGGCGGTGGGCGATCGTTGTCATTGTCGCAAGCGGCCAGGCCAAGCGCGGTCGTGATGCAGAATACCGCTGCCAATCGTTTTTCGATTTGGAGTGTCATGACGTACCCCCTAGCGAACTGTAACGACGACACGAACAACCGGGTTCAACCAACGATGTACTGTGCTATCGAGGTCGCTGATGCCGGCGTTGGCATCAGTATCTCCAAGCGTGTTGCGATGAATGTGCACATTCATGTTGGCATCGGCCGCTGCAGCACCCGTACCGCCGGTACCTGTCAGGCCGCCCGGATCGCCGGGTATGCCTGCCGCGCCGGGTGCTCCGCCGCCCGTGACCAGCTCGTCATTGGCCTCGGTACCCGCGTCGTAGGCAGGCACATCAAAGACATAAGTGCCTGGCTCTGTCGGAATATTGACCGAATTGAGGCCGGCAAATGCATCGTTAGTCGGCAATAGCATCGCGACAATGGATAGCAGTACATTGGTTGTACCGTCCGTATTGAGGTCGACGTCGGCACTCATCGCAGGCGGTAACATGCCATTGGCCGGGTTCTCTGCAATCGTCGCGCCAAGGCCCTGCAAATCGGCAACCAGACCGGAAATATCGCCGCCCTCGGCCATAGCCTGCAGATTAGCCGAAGCGGGCTGGCCTGCTTCGAACAAACTTGTCCCGTCAGGATGCGCGGCAACGAGGAACGGCGTGTACCAGATACCGTTGGTCAGGTTTGTGATCTTTACATTGAAGTCAGCCGCATTCGTTATCGACATCGCCGACAGCGATGTAACGAGCAGCGCAACTTTTAGAATTGTTTTCATCGGAATTTCCCCATCGTGTGATTAGAAATCATGCGAAGGAGAGTTTTCCCGCGAAATGTCACGTCAAGATCACACCGGGTTCACCATTTGGCCACGAATTGATGCAGTGGGCATGCGCCACAACAGGAACAGTGCCGGAATAACAATCAGTGTCAATATCGTTGCGCTGACCATGCCACCCACCATCGGCGCGGCAATGCGTCGCATGACTTCAGATCCGGTGCCGCCGCCCAACATGATGGGCAACAGGCCGGCGATAATCGCCGCTACCGTCATCATGATCGGCCGCACTCGTAGCACGGCACCCTCGATTACTGACTGTTGTACATCAGCCATTGAAAGCGCACGACCTTCGGCCTCGGCACTTGCGGTGCGCTCACGAATCGCCTGATTCAGGTACACGAGCATCACCACGCCGATTTCCACGGCGACACCGGCCAAAGCGATAAAGCCGACACCAACGGCAACCGACAGTTCGTAGCCAAGTAGGTATAAGAGCCAGAGCCCGCCGATAAGCGCCATCGGCAACGTGCCCATGATGATTGCCACCTCGGCAAAGCGGCGGAAGTTGAGGAAAAGAAGCAGAACGATGATCGCGAGCGTAACCGGGCCGACGACCAGCAAGCGCTCTTTGGCGCGTACCATATACTCGTATTGACCGGACCACGTAAGTGAATAACCGGACGGGAGATCAACTGAGCCTGCAACCGCCTGCTGCGCCGCCGCGACGTATGAACCGATGTCCCGGTCCGAGATGTCCACATACACCCAGCCGTTCAGGCGCGCGTTCTCACTTTTTATGACAGGTGGGCCATCGACGACCCTGATATCCGCGACGTCAGCGAGCGCTATGCGCGCGCCCTGTGGTGTAACGATCGGCAGTAACTTGAGTTGCTCGATCGAATCGCGGACGCGTTGCGGATAACGCACGTTTACTGGATAGCGCTCCAGTCCCTCTATGGTTTGGGTGACGTTCATGCCGCCGACGGCGGTTCGCACGACATCCTGTATATCGTCAATATTGAGGCCATAGCGTGACGCCTTCTTGCGATCGATATCAACATCGACGTAGCGGCCGCCCGCCACACGCTCTGAGTACACCGACGCCGTACCCCGCACTGCGGCTAGCACGATTTCGAGGTCCTTGCCGATTTGCTCGATCGTATCGAGATCGGGTCCGGATAACTTGATCCCCACGGGCGTCTTGATACCCGTCGCCAGCATGTCGATGCGTGTCTTGATCGGCATGACCCAGGCATTGGTGAGGCCCGGGTAATTGACGATACGGTCAAGCTCCGCCCGCAATTTCTCCGGTGTCATGCCCTCTCGCCATTCGGACTGTGGCTTGAACTGGATCACCGTTTCTATCATCGTCAGTGGCGCCGGGTCGGTGGCTGTCTCTGCGCGACCGATTTTGCCGAATACACTTTTAACTTCCGGCACGCTGCGGATTAGCTTGTCTGTCTGTTGCAATAACTCACGCGCTTTATCGATTGACACACCAGGATAGGTCGTTGGCATGTACATGAGGTCGCCTTCATCGAGCGGCGGCATGAACTCCGAGCCCAGGCGCGTAGCGGGCCATAAGCCAATGATGAGGACGACCGCCGCCAGTGCCAGCGTACCCTTCGGAAACCGGATTACCGCATGAATAACCGGCCGGTATACCGCGATCAGCATGCGGTTGATCGGGTTTCTGGCCTCGGGCAAAACGCGGCCTCTGATAAAATAGCCCATGAGTACCGGCACCAGCGTTATTGACAGGCCCGCAGCAGCAGCCATCGCGTACGTTTTTGTGTAGGCGAGCGGCGCGAAGAGGCGCCCTTCCTGCGCCTCGAGTGTAAAGACAGGCAGAAAACTCAGCGTAATGATAACCAGCGAGAAGAACAGCGGAGGGCCGACTTCGCTCGCTGCATCGGCCATGATTCGCCAGCGGTTTTCATCGGTGAGGGGTTCTCGTTCGATGTGTTTGTGAACATTCTCGATCATCACGATTGCCGCATCGACCATCGCGCCGATCGCGATCGCAATTCCGCCCAGCGACATGATGTTCGCGTTGATACCTTGCCAGCTCATAACGATGAACGCGACGAGAATTCCGACAGGCAAACTGAGGATGATGACGGCCGACGAACGAAGATGAAACAGGAATACGGCACACACGAGCGCGACGACGAGAAATTCCTCGACGAGTTTGCCTTGTAATGTATCAACAGCACGCTCAATCAGATCCGAGCGGTCGTAAGTTGTCACTATCTCGACGCCTTCGGGCACACTGCGCTGCAACTCCACGAGGCGATCCTTTACCGCAGCAATCGTTTTCGATGCGTTCTCTCCCCAGCGCATGACGATGACGCCACCGACCACTTCGCCCTCGCCGTCGAGGTCGGCTACACCACGCCGCATTTGCGGGCCCAGCCGAATCTCGGCAACGTCGGATAGTACGAGTGGCGTACCCTGATCGTTAACGCCCAACGGTATATCGGCCAGGTCTTCCAGGTTTTGTATATAGCCGGTGGCGCGGACCATGTACTCGGCTTCGCCCATCTCAATGACAGAACCACCGGTCTCCTGATTGCCCTGTTGGATGGCGGATCGCAGTTTCGCGAGCGGAATCCCGAACGCGCGCAGCTTGTCGGGATCGACTTCAACCTGATACTGCCGGACCATGCCACCAATGGTCGCGACCTCGGCGACGCCGGGTACCGTCTGCAGTTCATATTTCAGGAACCAGTCCTGCAGGCTGCGCAGCTCGGCGAGGTCGTGCTGCCCGCTGCGATCGACCAGCGCGTACTCGAATATCCAGCCCACACCCGTCGCGTCCGGACCCAGCGCCGGCTTGGCATTGTCAGGTAACTGTCCGGCAACCTGACTCAGGTATTCGAGAACCCGGGAACGCGCCCAGTAAAGATCGGTGCCATCTTCGAAGATAACGTAGACATACGAATCGCCAAAAAACGAATAGCCACGCACTGTGACGGCTTTCGGCACCGACAGCATGGCCGTCGTCAATGGATACGTCACCTGATCCTCGACGACTTGGGGCGCCTGCCCCGGAAACGGTGTCTTGATGATGACCTGTACGTCCGAGAGGTCCGGCAACGCATCGACCGGCGTCTGCCACAGCGAGTAGACTCCCCACGCCGTCACGAACACGGTCATGATCAGAACCAGTATCCGATTCGATATCGACCAACGAATCAGCCCTGTGATCATTGTGCTGACTCCGGCTGATGCTCATTTTGATCCGCCGGCTCGTCCATGCGCGACAGCGCAGCCTCGATGTTGGACTCGGAGTCGATAAGGAACTGCCCGGAGGTGACGATTCGATCTCCAGCTGACACACCTTCAAGAATGGCAACCCGGCTGCCGGATTCGATGCCGACTTCAACAGATTGGGCACGAAAACGGCCTTCGCCGAGCGCCAATACCACCCGGTTCACGCTACCGCCACGAATCAACGCTTCACGCGGCACGTGTACGACCGGCTCCGTCTCTGCGGCAAACAAGGTGACGCGGGCGAACATGTTCGGCCGCAACACTTCATCCTCATTGTCGAAGCGAATCCGAACCTTGAGTGTGCGCGTCTTTGCATCAAGCTCGGGATAGACGTAGTCGACCGTACCCTGCCAGCGTTTACCAGGCACGTAGTCGAGTTCGACCTCGGCGTGTTGCCCGGGCTCGACCCAGGCAGCCTGCCGTTCGAAAACCTCCGCGATCACCCAGACACGATCGAGCCGGGCAACCGACATGACTTCGGTTGCAGGCGTGACGAAAATGCCTTCGCGAACGCCAAGATGCGCGATGACACCGTCAGCCTCGGCGTATACGCGAACTCGTTGGCTCGCTGTGCGTTCTTTATCCAGGCGCGTAATTTCGCTCGTCGTCACCCCGAGTGCGACGAGACGGTCCCGCGACGCGCTTCGCAATACGGAGTTATTGCTACGGCGTGCCGCAAGATACTCCTGCTGTGCATTAACCAGCGTCGGGGAGTAGAGCTCGAACAATAGCTGGCCTTTCTTGACCGGGTCGCCCGTCGCTGTCGTGGCTAATTTCTCGATCCAGCCGTCGACACGCGTATGCACGTGTAGCAGGGTATCCTCGTCGTAGTTGATGTTGCCGACAGTCTCTATTCGGCGCGATAAAGGCCCGATCTCGGCAAGCGCCGTTCGCACGCCAAGATTGTTGACGATCGTCGGATCGATTTTCACTGTGCCCGGCACGGCATCGACCTCGTCTGCATACACCGGCACGAGATCCATGCCCATGGGTGACTTGCCCGCTTCGTCGCGGCGGTAGTTCGGATCCATCGGCGCGACCCAATACAAAATGTCGCGCCCTGTTGTGCCGGTGGCACCCATGTTCATTTCGCTATCCGATGACGTCCAACGGCCAATCGTGATCCCGGCCAGTAATGCGGCAATCAGCACTGCGGCAATTGTGATTTCTGTTCTCATCGGGATAGCCCTCCGAGGTTTGCAAGCGCGGCATAACTTTGCGCGCGCTCGACTTGTAAACGGACGTGATCGAGACGTGTATTGAGATCATCGATGTAGCCACGCATGACATCGGCGAAATCGCCAGCCTCACTTTGGTAAGCAAGCAGCGCTGCTTGCGCGTGGTCCGCGGATAACGAAAGAATTGACGTCTCGTAAAGTGCCACACGCCGGCTGATGTCCTTCCAGTGCGCGTACTCCGCATCCAGCTGACTCGTCAGCCGCCGCAGCAATTCGTTCTTGCTCAATTCCGCCGCACTGCGTTCACTGAGCGCCGCTGATAACGATCTGTCTTGCCGATTTTTTTGGAAAAACGGCAGGTCCATCGTTACTGACAAACTGACGAAGTCGGAGCGCGGATCGCCACTGGGCAATTCGCCGTCGCGATATCCATATCCCAGGTCGAGCGCCCAGCCGGGTTTCTTGCGCTCCTCTGCGATTGCAACGCTTGCGCGCCGTGCGGCGACTTGCGCATCCGCGGCAAGCACCACCGGATGCGATGACAGATTCTCGTGCAGCATCTCAAGGGCGGGCACCTGCTCCCATGCGGGTAGCTTTGCCGCGACGGGCCGCTTCGCGTCTGTGCCAAGCCATTCCGATAGTGCCGCTCGCGCCTCCGCATGTCGTCGATCGATTTCGATCAGTCGATCGTCCAGGCGATTGAGTTCGAGCTCTGCACGAAGTACGTCTTGCTGGGTCTTGCGCCCCACGGTGTACAACGATAGCGATATCTCGGCCAAATCCAGAAAGAACGGGCGCGACACCGTGACGATGTCACGAGCCTGTTGCCAATAGTAAGTCTCTAGCCAGGCGATGCGCACATTTGTCAGAACATCTCTCGAGCGCGCGGCGGCGCCGGCATTCATCTCAAGCGCGAGTGACTCGTATTGTTGCGTACTGAACGCGCGTGACTTGCCGGATGGAAAGTTCTGCCGAAAGCCCAGTTGCGCCTGCGTCATGCCTTCGGTCGAGAAACTGCCTGAACTGATCGGGTAGTTGGCAAGACCAATGCGCATCGTCGGGTCGGGTAGCTGCCCGGCGACGACCGCTTGCTCCAAAAGGGCCGAGGCACGCGCCAGCAATGCCGCGTGACCGGGCTCCTGCTCACGAGCCAGGTCCTCGGCTTCGGCGAGTGTCAGTGGCACGTTGTGTTGTGCTTGCGCCGCAAACGAAAGCGCCAGAGCTACAACAAGAATGTATAAGGGCTGTCGCCCACGGAAAAACGTCATCGAACAATCTCCTTCGTCAGGAACCGGTTAAGAACGGCTTACTACGAAGAGATCGTTAATCCAGATAGACGCAATTGAGAACGTGAAGGGGTGGTGGTGCGCCAGCATGTACTGACGCGTATCGTGGCAGCGACGTCGCATCGACCGGATGATGATAGGGCGCTGCTAGTTCATCGGAGGCGATTGCGAATGTTGTGTCGGTCGGAGCATCTTTGAGTTTCGATTGCCCGTTGCGCCCATCGTGATTCACATCTTCAGCGACTGCGCAATCTGACAAACCGTCAGCGCACGGCACCTTGTGGTCCATGTTGCCGTGCATACCGCCGTGCTCATGCGTCTCGGCGGGCGGGCAGTGCGGGCAATCGTGGTCGTCGCCGGCCGTATACGCCATCGCACAGGGCTGCAGCGCCAGATTCAGCCACACAGCCACAAACAAGCCCAAGGCGCGGCGGCCCCAGGTTTGCTGCCGTTGTCTGATGCTGGCGAGCTGGCTCAAGTGCTTGTCTCTAATACGATTTTGCAGTATCGCTAAATCGTAGTACCGAGGCTATTCCTAACAGTACCTATGCGTCAAGTGCGCAGTCATCATTCCTACTCGGTGCCCCACTTCGTCTCGACGTTGATGCCGATCTTTTTCAGAAATGCGGTGGGCAAAATACCGCCCGCGGACACGATGACTGCATCGTTCTTCAGCTTGCCGATTTTCTCTCCTACCGCGATGACGACCGAGTCCTGCCGAATCTCTTTGACATTCGAACTGAATAGCACCTTCAGTCTGCCATCGCTCTGCATCGCCTCGACTTTGTCGCGATTCTTTGGCTTTGCCCGGCTGAACGCGGCCGATCGATAGGAAAGCGTTACTGTCGTACCTGGCTCCGCTGCGATACTGGTCGCAGCTTCGAGCGCACTGTCACCTCCACCAACGACCAGAACGTGCTGATTTGCATACTGCTCAGGATCGATCAATCGATACGTGACCTTTGGCAGCTCTTCGCCCGGTACCCCGAGTTGCCGGGGCGTGCCAGCCCGACCTATTGCGATTAACACGGCGCGGGTGTCATAGCTTGCCTTGTTCGTCGTCACGACATAGCCAGGCCCGCCAGCTGCCGGTTCAATTTCGTCGACGCGCTCATCGTAGTTTATGGATATAGCGGTCTTTTTCTCAACGTGCTTCCAGAATTCAATCAGCTCTTCTTTTTGCACTTCCCGGAATGTCATCTTGCCAAAGATTGGCAAATCAGCAGGATGTGTCATGACAAGCTTGCGGCGTGGAAAATGCGCAACTGCGCCACCGAGCTCTTCCTGTTCGACGGTCACGGATCTTAGCTTCGCCGCTTTTGCCGCCAGGGTCGATGAGAACCCGGCGGGACCTGCACCGACAATGACGAGATCGAGCTGATTGCTGTGGCCTGTTTTCAGCAGGTCGATGATCGACTGCGTCGCCTGACGACCCTGCTCAATCGCATTGCGGATCAGCCCCATGCCGCCCAGCTCACCTGCAATGAAAACGCCGGGCACATCTGTCTCGAAGTTCGGTTTGATGACAGGAATGTCGATACCGCGTGTCGTGGTGCCAAAAACCAGTTTTATCGCATCGGCCGGACAAACATCCTTGCAGGTGCCGTGACCAATGCAATCGGACGGACCGATCAGCCAGGCCTTTTTGCCGATCATGCCAAGCACGGCATGCGCGTCCTGTTCCGGACACGCCGCGACGCACGACTTGCAGCCAATACACTTTCTTGGGTCAATGTCCGGATGCAGCGAGGGCGGCTCCAGCAGGCCGGCTTCTGTCGCCTCCTTGAGCGCGGCGAAACTTTCGCGTTCCAGCCGGGCGTGGCGACGCCAGTACCAGATCACGATCACCAGTACCGGAATCAGATACACGTACAGGTACAGGTGGTTTAGAAAATTGCCTTGCATAGGTGGCCAGTTGCCCGTTCTTGACGCGGCAGAGGATACCGCGTGGTTCGCCACTGCACATACGAATGGTTCTCGATTCGCGCACCTAATTTGGCGACCGACCCACCCATTGCGCCGTCAATTATCCCCGAATTCGGCCAGGTTGTTGAATTCATTGCATCCGGCAAGTTCAAGATACAAATCTTCGGCACGACGGAGACCCGGCAAGGGAGCGCCTTTTACGGCTACTCGCTGACAATAATCGCCATCGGCGTGGGTTGGCTATTGCGAGGCCATGGGCTGATTGATCCAAAAGATGGTCTTGGGTACTGGCTAGGCATAATCGGTGGCTCAATGATGCTGGTACTCGTCCTGTATCCGCTGCGCAAGCGAATCCGGGCACTACGTTTTCTTGGCCGCACTGCGCACTGGTTTCAGGTCCACATTATTCTCGGCGTCCTGGGGCCGATCCTGGTGCTGTATCACAGCAACTTTCATCTCGGCTCGTTCAACAGCCAGATTGCCTTGTACTGCATGTTGGCCGTCGTAGGTAGCGGTGTCATCGGCAGGCACCTGTACGCGCGGATTTACCACGGTTTGTACGGCGGCAAGGCCAGCCTGAAGGATTTGCAGGTACAAGCTGCCGCATCTCCGACCGTGGCCCGGGATTTCGACAAACTCAATACGGCCTGCTCAGTCTACATTCGCAATTTTATCCGGCTGACGACTCGCGTCGCTCAGTTCACGCTATTTGAACGGTTGTCTTCCCCGTGGCATGTGCTGCACATGCCACTGTTTTTCATGATGGTGATATCAGCGTTGGTGCACGTGCTGGCCGTTCACATGTATTAGCTCGAATCGCTGGCGATCCTTTGACTTTGCGCGCGAGAAACATGGGCCATTGTAAATGCGAACAGTTTTCGCTTCGCATACTTATGTCACGACCCGCCCCCACTTCACCACAAACTGTCGCCAAAGGGAGACGGGGTGTTAACCCTATTTTCTTTTTCTGTGATTCAGTGGAACCTAAAGAGATTGCAATTCGTGTATTAAGAAGGTCCGGTTAGGCCGGGTTTTTTTTGGGCAGAAAAATTTGGGCGACAAGGTCGGTCGCTGGGGAAATTATGTCAATTCTATTTTGGGGCCTGACCGTAACGATGCTTCTAGCAGCAATAGGCTTTGCAGCGCTCCCGCTCAGATCGGGCAATCCGTTGTTCAGTAAAGCAGGCTTTCTGGCCGCTCTTGTCGTTGCACTTACTTCCTTCGGGCTATATGCATTTCTTGGCTCGCCCGATGCTGTGAACGCTGCCTTGCCCGAGTCGCACACAGCACAGCAAGCGTCAGCTGCCACAGCAAACGCCCGACCCGCCGGCTCCCTGGGGACGGTTGCAAGCCTCGTCGGTCGTCTAAAAGACCGGCTACAAAAAGAACCGGATGATGCGGGCAGCTGGCTGTTGCTGGCGCGATCGTATCAGCACATCGGCCGTCCGGAGGAAGCACTTGCCGCATACGTGCACGCCAAGTCCCTGGGCGAAAGTGATACGGAATTCGAAGCATCGTTGCTTGGCGCGAACCAGGCGCCGCAAATGACGCCCCTGGATTCAGGTCCGGCCATACGCGGACGGGTCGTCCTCTCTCCGGACGTAGCAGCTCAGGTCAGTCCCGACGACACTGTCTTCATTTTCGCCAAGAAGTCTGCAGAGGACCGGATGCCGGTTGTCGCATTGCGCAAGTCAGCGGCGGACCTGCCGATTGACTTTTTTCTGACTGACAACGAGATCATGGTTCCCGACACCCACCTCGCGGATTTCGACGAACTGCTTGTTACGGCACGAATATCGCGTTCAGGGAATGCGGCTGACAACAGCGGTGGACTTGAGGCCTGGAGCAAGCCGGTCTCGCCGGTCAACGGCGGAACAATCGAATTGATCATTGCGGTTACCTCGCAGTCCGGGGGTGACGACGATGAATGAGATTGTGCTCGATCGGGTTTTTGAAACCGGGAATTTCAGGACACGGCTCTTTGGTACCGCCGAGACGCGGCAAAGCAGTACGTTTTACGGCTACACACTGACCCTGATCGCAATCGGTTTGGGCTGGTTATTGCGAGGCTACGAGCTGATTGACCCGAAAGATGGTCTTGGATACTGGCTAGGCATCATCGGCGGCTCGATGATGCTGATACTCATCCTCTATCCATTGCGCAAGCGAATCCGGGCACTGCGTTTTCTCGGCCGCACCGCGCACTGGTTTCAGATTCACATTGTTCTTGGCGTCCTGGGGCCGGTCCTGGTGCTGTATCACAGCAACTTCAGCCTTGGCTCGTTCAACAGTCAGGTTGCCTTGTATTGCATGTTGGCCGTCGCGGTCAGCGGGGTCATCGGCAAATATCTGTATGCACATATTCACAACGGCTTGTACGGCGGAAAGGCCAGCCTGAAAGATCTGCGGGACAACCTGGCCGAATCGCTGGAAAACAGTCACGGGCTTGCAACGCTGTTGCCCCGCTTCACTTCAAAGCTCGAGGCGCTCGCTGCCGAGGCGCAGGGTTGCAGTATTACCGGGAAACTCAGCATGCGCGTAAGCCTGTCATGGTCACTCAGGAAATATGCAATCTGGATATCCTTGTCGAGAGCCGCACATCGAGAGTTGCAAGCGCATGCCGTTGCATCTCCGGCAGTCGCCAGAGATTTCGACAAACTCAAAAAAGCGACTTCGACCTACATTCGTAATTTCGTGCAGCTGACGACACGCGTCGCCCAGTTCACGCTTTTCGAACGACTGTCTTCCTTGTGGCACGTCCTGCACATGCCGCTCTTTCTCATGATGGTGATTTCGGCCCTGCTGCACGTGCTGGCCGTTCACATGTACTAGCCGACGACTTCAGATCAGTCGATATGAACCAATGGCAATTCGGACTCGCGGGGATTGTTGTGATCTTAGCCTGCTTCACCAGTCACACTGCTGCTGCCCAGACTATTGAGTCGCTGGTGATGCCCGGCGAAGTCATTCATGGACATATGGATGTCGAGTCCGAATGTTCCTCATGCCATAAGCGCTTCGACCGATCTGCGCAAGACGGTCTTTGCCTGGACTGCCACGAGGACATCGCGAGCGACACCGAGGCGGGTGCAGGTTTTCACGGCAAATCGGACGACGTTGGCGACAACGCCTGCAACACCTGTCATACCGATCACATAGGGCGCAACGCCGATATCCTCGGCCTCGACGAAGAGACCTTTGACCATGCCATCGCGGACTTCGAGCTGCTGGGCAAGCATCTCGAGGCAGAGTGCGCCGGCTGTCACGAACCCGAAGCCAAGCATCGTGATGCTCCCGGTGAGTGCATCGACTGTCACCGCGAAGATGAACCTCATGAAGGCAAGCTCGGCACCGAGTGCGCGGACTGTCACAACCCGAGCGACTGGACCGATTCGACGTTCGACCACGACACGACGGACTTCCCGCTGGTCGGCAAGCATCGTGAGGCGGAATGCACAGGCTGCCACGAAGACCAGACACATCAGGACACGCCGACGACCTGCTTCGCCTGTCACGCTGAAGACGATTCCCACGAGGGCCGCAGCGGAGAACAATGCAACACCTGCCACAACCCGACCTCGTGGACCGACACAAGTTTCGACCATGCGAAGAACACGGATTTCCCGCTCGATGGTAAACACGCTCAACTGAGCTGTAACGATTGCCATAGCGAAGACCCGTTCGACGATGTAGATGAAATGGACATGGAATGCATCGCCTGCCATCTCGAGGACGATGATCACGAAGGGCACCGCGGAACTGATTGCGCGAACTGTCATTCGAACGAAGCGTGGACAGAGAACATCTTCGATCACGACATGAGTACGGATTTCGTCCTGAACGGCACCCATGAGACGACCGCCTGCGTTGACTGCCATGTTGAACCGATCTCCGAAACATCGCCCGACACACGGTGCTCGTCCTGCCACCTGGATGATGAGCCTCATGATGGAACACTCGGTGAAGAATGCAGCGATTGCCATAATGAAACGGTCTGGAAAGACGCGCCCCTTTTTGATCATGACCTCAGCAGCTTTCCGCTACTGGGTGCGCACGACGACAACGAGTGCGATGCCTGTCATGAAACGCAGCTGTTTGGCGACACCGCCGGCGAATGTGTCGGCTGTCATCTTGAAGATGACTCCCACAAAGGCGCGTTCGAAGACAAGTGCGCCTCATGCCACAACCCGGTCGCGTGGGACTTGTGGTTGTTTGACCACAATATGCAGACGGACTTTGAACTGGATGGCGCTCATATCGACGTCGCCTGCAACGACTGCCACCGCAGCTCTCTCGCGTCGATGCGAAAAACCGGCGAGCGCTGCATGGACTGCCATCGCTCCGACGATATTCACGATGCCGAGTTTGGGTCTGACTGTGGACGCTGCCACAGCGACAGCTCCTTCAATGAAGTGAGGTCATTACAATGACAAGCACTGATCTGACACCCCAATATTGGCCGGGCCGGGCCGCGCGAAGTCGCAGCCTGTTCCTGTTCACCGTGGCCGTTGTCAGCCTGCTTGCGTCAGGCAGTGCCGGGGCTCAGCAATCGTTTGATCACTTCAGCGCCGGCTTTGTGCTCGACGGCGCGCATGAGAATGTCAGCTGCGAAGGCTGCCATGTCGGTGGTACCTTCGGCCCCACTGAATCAGCCTGCTCCAGTTGCCATTCGCAAAGCAGCCTGGTGCGCGCGTCGTCAAAACCAGCCAGCCACGTCGCGACGACAGGTGAATGTTCAGACTGTCACATAACAACGAACTGGAGCGTGATCACGTTCGTGGATCACTCATCGCTAAGCGGCAACTGTGTCAGCTGCCATAACGGTATCCAGGCGACCGGCAAAACCGCAACTCATATCTCCTCCGGCGATCAGTGCGACGACTGCCACAACACGACGGGTTGGCTGCCGGCGTTATTCGACCACTCCGGCATCGCCGGCAACTGCATCGGTTGCCATGACGGCACGACCGCCACGGGCAAGAGTCCGACACATATTCAGACGAGCAACGTCTGCGAAGACTGCCACAGCACATCGTTGTTTGTGCCTGCGATTACGGTTGACCACACGCAGGTCATTGGCGCTTGCGGTTCCTGTCATGACGGCGTCACGGCGACCGGCAAACACGCGACACACATCACGAGCGGAATTAACTGCGACGATTGTCATTCGACCATTGCCTGGCTGCCGGCCAATTTCGATCACGTTGATATCTCAGGCAACTGTTTCAGCTGCCATAACGGCACGGAGGCCACCGGCAAAGGCCCGGCGCATGTGCAGACGAGCAACGTCTGCGAAGACTGTCACACCAGCAATGTGTGGGCGCCGACATTTACTGTCGATCACACGCAGGTCATTGGCGCTTGCGGCGCTTGCCATGATGGCGTGACGGCGATCGGCAAGCATCCCACTCACCTCACGAGCGGTAACACCTGTGATGACTGTCACTCGACGACCGCCTGGTTACCAGCGATCTTCGATCACGTAAACATTGTCGATAACTGCTTCAGTTGCCACAACGGCACCGAGGCCACCGGCAAGGACCCGATGCACATTCAGACCAGCAACGTTTGCGAAGACTGCCACAGCACGGATGTGTTTACGCCCGTGACGACGGTCGACCACACGCAGGTCATTGGCGCGTGCGGCTCCTGTCATGACGGCATCACGGCCACCGGCAAAAACCAAACCCATATCACCAGCGGCAATAACTGCGATGATTGCCATTCGACCATCGCGTGGCTGCCGGCGAACTTTGATCACGTCGATATCGCGGGCAGCTGCATCGACTGCCATAACGGCGTGGACGCTACCGGAAAGGGCCCGGCGCATATTCAGACGAGCAACGTCTGCGAAGACTGCCACAGCACCAATGTTTTTATGCCCGTATTTACTGTTGACCACACGCAGGTCATCGGCATCTGCAGCTCCTGTCATGATGGCGTTACCGCAACCGGCAAACACCCGACTCACATCACCAGCGACAACACCTGTGACGATTGTCACTCCACAATCGCCTGGCGGCCGGCGAACTTCGATCACGTGAACATTACCGGCAACTGCGTCAGTTGCCATAACGGCGTGGAAGCCACCGGCAAGAATCTGACACACATACAAACGACCAATGTCTGCGAAGACTGCCACAACAGCAATGTGTGGGCGCCTGCTATCACGGTCGATCACACGCAGGTCATTGGCGCTTGCGGCTCCTGTCATGACGGCCTGACAGCGTCGGGCAAGCATCCAACACACATCACCAGCGGCAACAATTGCGACGACTGTCATTCGACGGTTGGCTGGCTACCGGCGAACTTCGATCACGTGGACATTACCGGCAACTGTTTCAGCTGCCACAACGGTACGGAGGCCACCGGTAAGGACCCGGCGCATGTGCAGACGAGCAACGTCTGCGAAGACTGCCACACCAGTAATGTGTGGGCGCCCGTGTTTACCGTCGACCATACGCAGGTTATTGGCACTTGTGGCACTTGTCATGACGGCGTCACGGCGACCGGCAAGCACCCAACGCACATCAACAGCGGTAACAACTGCGACGACTGTCATTCGACGATTGCCTGGTTACCAGCAAATTTCGATCACGTGAACATTACGGGCAACTGCTTCAGCTGCCATAACGGCACCGACGCAACCGGCAAAGACCCCGCGCACGTTCAGACCAGCAACGTTTGCGAAGACTGCCACAGCAGCAATGTGTGGGTGCCCGTGTTTGCCGTTGACCACACCCAGGTCATTGGTGCCTGCAGCTCCTGCCATGACGGCGTTACTGCGACTGGCAAACACCCGACCCACGTCGCCAGCGGTAACAATTGCGATGATTGTCACACCACCGTCGCCTGGATACCGGCGAACTTCGACCACATCAACATCGTGGACAACTGCTTCAGCTGCCACAACGGCACCGAAGCTACCGGCAAGGGCCCGCTGCATGTGCAGACGACCAACGTCTGCGAGGACTGCCACAACACGACCGTCTGGGAACCAGTGACCACCGTGGACCATAATCAGGTGCTTGGATCCTGTTCCTCCTGCCACAACGGCACAATAGCGACCGGCCAGAACCCGGGTCACTTCAATACCGCGCAGGACTGCGGTTTGTGCCATAGCCCGAATGCGTGGACTCCCGCGGACTACCGCCACACGGGCCTGCCTTACGAGCCGCTCGATCACCGCGCGCCGCTGTTGTGTACCGCATGCCATCAAGCCAACTCAGATATCGTCAACTGGCGGTTCCCCGCGTTCCAGCCCGATTGTGCAGGCTGTCATGCAAACGACTACGAATCCGGGGAGCACACAAAGTATGGGAACACCAAGTACACGGCCAGTGAGCTGCGCGATTGTGCCGGCGCCTGCCATGTTTATACGAATTCTTCGATGACGACCATCCAGAATCGTCGATCAGGCCCCGAACATCGGATTTCCGGTGGCGACTTCTAGCCTCGGTCGCCGCGTTTGGTGCTGGCTGACCGGGGCTCTGCTAATCGCAGCAGCACCATTAGCGTCGGCTGGCCCTGGCTTCATTGACAGCTCCCGGGTTTCTGGTGATGCGTCCGGTGCCGATATTGAAGTCGCGTTCAATTGCAAAGCTCAGTATCTGGGACATGAGCCACGAGGAAGCGGCGACCACCTGCGTATCCACCTGGATCCGACCAGCATCTGTAACGGCGTCTCGCCACGTGTCGCCAGTTCGCGCTCAATCTTGCGCCCGGTAAATGCCGACAAAGCACATTTAGCCGACCTCGAATACGACGGCGATTCGGCGGGTGGTCCAATACTGACGTTGAACTTCAGTGAGCCGGTTGCATTCACGGTGGAAACGTCGGGTGTCTCTTTCAAGCTTGTCGTGCACGTACGCGCGCTGGCAACGCAAGCTGCACCACCCGAGGTAAGACCGGCCGTCGAGCACAGACAGGTGGCCCGACCAAAAGCGGAAACTTCGGACTACGTGATCAATCTGGCGTCTATGCAGCGAGTACCGACCGCCGCGGACGCCTCCGGGCTGCATCCCGCAGCAAATCAACGCATCTATTATTCAGCAGCTGAGGTAAATGGCACGACGTGGTATCGCCTGAGGCTTGGCGACTTCGAATCTGTTGACAAAGCGGTGAGTGCGCTCGCTGCGCTGCAAGCAGATTTTCCAGGCGCCTGGCTGGATCAGGTCGACCCAAATACTGTCGATGTCGAGCTGTTTGTTGCCGCAGACCAGGAATTGACGACGCCAGTTGTCCAGGGTGATGGTGAATCAAAAATTGACGCGCTGATGGAGGAGGCTCGCAAGGCCATGCTGGCAGGCGACGTCTCGCGCGCGGTTCAAATCTATACGAAAGTACTGCAACTACCCGAGCATGCGCGGCACCCGGAAGCACAGGAATATCTTGCCCTGGCGCGGGAAAAGAAGGGACAGACGGCACATGCGAAGGCCGAGTACCAGCGTTACCTGTCGCTGTATCCGGAGACCGAAGGTGCGGCGAGAGTCAGTCAGCGGCTCGCTGCCCTGCTCGCGAGCGGCCGGCAAGCTGATAATCCCGCCGACCCATCCAGTCCGGACGGCAGCGGCCGGCAGCCCAGACAAAGTGACTGGAGGATGCAGACCTTTTTTTCTCAATATTACCGGCGCGACTCGAATCAGCAGAGTGATCAGGAAGAGATTACCAGTCAGTCGGCGCTCTATTCTGATGTGAATTTCGATGCCAGGCGGCGCGGCGAACGCTTCGACTTCAGCAGCCGAATATCCGCGGGTTATCGCAACGATTTTCTCGACCAAGGCGTGGGGTCCGGCAACGAAACGCGGGTATCGTATGCGTACGCAGACCTCGCAGACGCGAAGACCGGCTTGCGTGGACGCATCGGTCGCCAGTCCAGGAATACCGGCGGCGTATTGGGTCGTTTTGACGGACTGAATTTCGGCTACCAGGCTAGCGAACGAATTCTGCTCAATGCTGTTGTCGGCAAACCGGCCTATTCCGCGACTGACGGTGTTGACTCCGCGCGGACATTCTACGGCGCCAGCGTCAACTACGGCCCGATTCTGGGTGATCTCGAGTTGGGGATGTTCTTCATCCAGCAGGACATCGAAGGACTCGACGATCGGCAGGCTGTCGGCACCGAGTTTCGCTACTTCGGAACCAATCAGAGTGTCTGGGGCCTTATCGACTACGACACTTTATATAGTGAGCTCGGCAGCGCTTTTTTGCAGGCAAGCTGGCGATTCGCCAATCGCTTGACGTTGCATGGATCGTTCGATCGACGCCATAGCCCGTTTCTGAGCGCCGGAAACGCTCTCATTGGGCAACCGTTTGAGACCTTCTCGGACTTGCTTGAGATATTCCCGGAGGATGAAATTCGTCAGTTTAGTATCGACCGCAGCCCGCTGAGTACGACCTACACACTCGGTGTGTCGCACTCGCTATCTCCGAAACTGCAAATCAACGCCGACATGAATCAAACGACAGTTGATGCAACGCCGGAGTCCGGTGGTGTGCCCGCGACTCCGGCGACGACATACACGTACTTTTCAACCAGCCTGGTGGCCAGCAGTTTGTTCAAAGAGGGCGATGTATCGATACTTGGACTTCGGTACTCGGATTCCGATACTTCCAAGGTAATGTCACTGACTCTCGACAGCCGCTTTCCGTTTGGCAAGACATGGCGCGTTAATCCCAGACTGCGCGTCGACCGGCGAGAAACTCTGGCTGATTCGAGTTACGAATGGCTTTACACGCCGGGCATTCGAATTCAGTACCGTCGCAGTCAACGATTCCGTGTCGAGCTGGAAGCTGGCAAACAATTTTCCCAACGCGATTCCGTGGGTGTCGATCTGGATCGGGAATCCTTCTTCTTTAACATCGGGTATCAGGTATTTTTCTGATGACAGCGGAACAATCGAAATCTTCGCTTCGAAGAGCGCTGCACGTTTCTGCAGCGGCCGCCCTCATGCTGCTTTGCGGGTGCTCCTCGAGTAGTTCATTTATTTCAAATAAGATGGACCCGTTGACCACGGTCACGATTACCTACAGTGAGGCCCCGCTGGTTTTCTACCGCGACGAATCGGGCCGCGCCGCCTACGCGCGTGACTACGTTCACCTGGGGCCTCTTGAGGTGAACCGGTCCGGAACATACCGCTACTACCTCTGGCTCGGAATCTGGAACACAATGCAGGATGCTGACGCGGGTGCACCCCGCGATGGGTTCGATGCCATCGTCGTATTTGCGGACGGAGAACCAATGCCGCTCGAGATTTCAGGCTGGACCGCGGCAGCGATTGGCGCAAGCGAGTCCGTATACATAAAGCCGGTTGCATCGGCCGCAGATGCGTATTACGAGGTTTCAGTCGATCAACTGCGAATGATTGCCGAAGCAAAAGATTTACGGCTTCAGTCAACCGGACCTCGTCGAGAATCCTATGAGCTTTGGGACAGCCAGGCCGGCGCGAAGGCTGGCCTGGTGGAGTTTCTCCGCGCCTCCGTTTACTAACCGCTTCGGTGAGCCACAGCCACCATGCGGTGCGATTTATCGATATCGATGACCGTATCGGCGTAGCTGGGCATGTCCTCCAGCATGTGCCGTGTCAGACGTTCGAAGTACATGACGAAGCGCCGTACCTCCGCTGGATTCATTCCTGCGATCGCGGCCTGACCTGATTCTTGTCGCTTGGCGTCTTCGCGAAGCTTCCGTTCCTGCAACTCGCGCCACTCGAGCACTTTGTCGAATGAAGGAACACGCAGCATGACAAGCACATCGATGTGCCCGAACAGCGCAGCGTACTGACTCTTTAATTGCTCATTGACGTACGCCCGCCATGCGCCATCAGCATCTTCTTTTGCTTCGAGTTCGTTGGCAGGATCGGCAAGATCCCAATCTTTCTGCGGCCGTGCGCCAACGCACCAACCTTCGAACAAAACAATATCAACGGGCGCTTCAACACAGCGCGATCTCGATGATTCAACTCGATCGTCACGCGCTTTGTCGAAACCTGGCAGCGTAACGACTCGCTCCGCGCCCGGCTCGGTCAGTGCAGCGAGCGTCTTCGTGCCTAAGACGATGTCGTGTGTACCGGGTACTCCGCGTGTGCGCAGCAGCGGATGCCGCTTTTCTGCGAGATCTTCGCGCTCATGTTTGCTCAGATAAAAATCATCGAGCGACAGGTTTACCGCAGCCAGTCCCAGCTCGCGCTGCAGCCAGTTGGTCAGAAACAGAGCGAACGTGGATTTTCCCGAGCCTTGCGCGCCACTAATACCGACAACTGCCGGGTGCCCCAGAAACGTGTGCAGTGACCGTATCCGCTCGGCCAACGGGGCGATGTAATCGAATACTGTGGTCGTATAATTTTCGGGCAGTCGCTCAGAGCGACGTAACGCGTCAATCCAGGATTTGTTGTTCGCGGTTATCAAAAAAAGACTTTCTCTGGCCGATCGGGAAACGATATCTGATTCATCGCATCGTCGTGACTGATGCTAGCAACTTCCGTCGCAATACTAAACGGATGCCGTTATTCGACATATCATTTCTGTTGCCGTCAGAGGGCGGTAGAATCTCACCCCTCTAAGCAACTAATGTTTGCAAATGCCGGGGGGCGATACGTGGTGGACGGAAAAACGAATGCGCGGCTGAATGAAGCGCTCGCGGCGCTGCAGGCGGGAAATACCGTCACTGCACATTTTGCGCTGAAGCGCGTCCTGCGGCGCGACCCCGACAACCTTCAGGCCCGCTTGCTGCTGGCCGAGGTGCGTTTGCAGGAAGGAAATCTCGCAGAAGCAACGAGTCTGGCAGAGGCGCTGACGGCTGCACAAATCCCGTCGCATGACCCGTTTTTTCGCGGCAGCCTTGCCGATCTTTGCCTGCGTTGTGAGATGTATTTCGAAGCGTCGGCTCTCTACGGCCCGCTGTGCGAGCAGAGTCCTGAGAACGAGTCGCTGCGCTATCGAGCCGGAACAGCAGCCTTCAAGAGTGGGCAACTCGACGCGGCAGAACAGCACTTCCTGCATTGCGCCAAATTGCGACCCGAGCATCCGGCCAGCTTTCTGCAGCTCGGTCATATCTACCGTGCGATGCGTGACTTCAAGCGCGCCGAAACATCCTACCTGGACTACATCGGCAGGTCCGCGGATGAGAAAGCCAGGGGTTATTGGAGCCTGGCCGACCTGCGCAGGCATGACTTCACAGACGAAACGATTGCGGCAATGGGCAAGTACCTGAGCACCTGTCCTGAACCCGGACTCGAGGCTTCGATCATGAATTTCGCGCTTGGAATCGCTGCCGAACAGCAAGACAACTATGAACTTGCGCTGCAGCATTATCGCTTGGCGAACGACATACAGACGCAACTTCGGCCGTTCCGTTCCGCTGCCTATCTGCAACTAACTAACGGGCTGATGGCAGCGAACCTGCCGTCCGTGCCGTTGCAGGAAGCCACATCAGGGCGACCACTCTTTGTCGTCGGTTTGCCGCGATCCGGCACGACCCTGGTCGAGCAAATCCTCGCCGCGCACTCAAACGTGGCAGCGACCGATGAGTTGCCGTACATCGAGCGCATCGCATTCGAACTGGAACACGCCGGTGGATACGGAAACCGGCTGGCGTCACTTGACGAAAACCAAAAGTCGCGCTATCGGCAACGATATCGGGATCAGGCAAGAAGATATTTGCCAGACCGTAACTGTCATTTCATTGACAAGAACCCGAATAACTTCTTGCACGTTGGGCTGATTCGTATGCTGTTTCCTGAAGCATTCATCATTAACCTGCGACGTGATCTGCGCGATAACGCCGTCAGTATGTATCGGCAATTGTTCAGTGTTGGGCATGATTACTCAGCGAAGTTTGCAGACATCGCAACCTATACGGAGCGTTACCTGCAGTTGATGGCGCACTGGCAGCAGTTGTACCCGGATGCCATCAGAATTCAGAGCTATGAGTCTCTGGTCACGAATCCCACACAGGAGATCGCCGAATTACTTGCTTTTTGCCAGCTCGAAAGCGAAGCGGCGTGTTTTGACTTCCATCGCAGCAAGCAGGCCGTGATGACGCCGAGCGCCGCGCAAGTGAGTGAGCCGATGTACACATCGTCAATCGGCCAATGGCAGCACTATGAGAAATGGCTGCCGCCAGAATTCGAAAAAATCGCGGTGTTGCAGAAAGAGCAATCCGGTCCGGGCTCAATGGCGTAATGCGAGAGCCAATGACATCACGAGATAGCGCAATTAACTCAGAGGCTACCGAGCTCCCCGGCTGACCGGTCTGCAATCCCCAGGGATTTCGGGGTCCGCAGCGCCTCAGCTCTGTAGTCCCGCGCCATAATCACCGACGCGATGTGTATGACGGCGTCCATGACGGGTGTCGCGACGCCAATCTGCCGCCCAAGATGTGACATGAATACCAGGCCATAGCCGACATCTTCGTTGAGGTAACGGTGATCCAGCTGCGGCTGGGCACCTATTCCCTGAAAACCCGGTGCTTGTCGATAAGCGGATCCATAATCGTCGGCCAGCATGTAGCCCTGACGCATGCCCATTTTTGGATCCGGCAGGATAACGATGCCCAGTTTGTCACCGACCGCAATGCGTTCCTTATCCAGTGCTTCGATCAATCGGCCCGTGGCATCACTGACGCCTTCTTCGTAAAACAGGAAGTCCGCGCCCACAGTATCAATGCGCGCCGCATTGGCCAGCGTAACGGCAGGATGAATAATGGGATTCGCGTTCTGCAAACTGGTCTGCATGACACTTTTCGCCGGCTCCATTCCCGGATACACGTCCGCGACTAACTGCAGTATCGCGTCGGTGTGGTGACCCGGCAGAGCGGCCAGCAAGTTACCGGCTTTAAGTTTCAGGAATACGTGGACCTTGCCTGGCTCGGTCAGTCGCACTGCGTAGTGCAGCGTGGACGTCTCAGCCACCCGGACGGAGTCATCGTCGACCGGCAGGCCCGCCGCCTGCTTGAACGCCAGCGCGCCACCACAGGAACCGGGGCTGACGATGACAGTTTGTCCAGGGCGCAGTTTGCCGGCTACTGCCGCGCCGAACGGTTCTGTGCTGTAAGCCGGCCCGACTGCGTATATGAGTTCGGCATCTTGTAGCGCTTCGTCAATGTCGTGACCTGCATGAGCTATCGCGCCAAATCCCGAGATGTTGCCGTCAGCGCTTATGCCGCCCCGGCTGGCGACGGCCGCGATGTTGTCAGGGAACTGCGCAAAATCAAATAGCCTTACCTCGTGCCCATGGGCGGCGTAATCGAACGCCAATGCAGTGCCGCCCGCACCGGCTCCCAATACCGCAATCTTCACCGACCACCTCCTGAGAAATTCTGATGACTTGTCTGTTCAAGCACGTCGCATCATAGCGGAGCGCCACAGCCGTGTGATTCCGTATTGTCCACTACTCCCGGCCGCGTCCGCACCCTTAAGGCAGATGCCCAACCTTGACGTACAACAGGGCGCCTTCGTCTCGCGTGTAGGGTGAGTGCTGGCTCTGATGCGGGCTTCGAATCCAGCTTCCGGCCCGGTATTCCCCGTACTCATCACAGAACGCACCGGTGATGACAAAGACCTCTTCGCCGCCCCAGTGTGTATGTGGCTTTAGTTGCGTGTCGGGTGCCCATTTGACGAGCGCGACCTGTTCCCTTTTATATTCGTGCAGGCTCATCACTTCGAGGCCGGACTCGAGTCCGGTCCACCAGTCTGTGTTGCGTGTTTCGATAACCACGTGCGACTGGTCATCGCTCTCGATCTGATACAGCTTCACAAAAATGATGCAGCCCTGCTCGCCGACCTTCGGCGAGTGCGCGGTGCCGACTGGATTTCTGACGTAGGTGCCAACTGGATAAGCCCCGTGCTCATCACCAAATTCGCCTTCGAGTACAAAGAATTCTTCGCCGCCACCGTGCACATGACGTGAGAACGTACTGTTGGGTACGTAACGAACGATCGATGTTGCGCGTGCGACTTCTTCGCCGACCCGATCCAGCATCACGCGTTCGACGCCAGGCATCGGTGAATCGACCCATTCGTAATCTTCGGGCCGAATGATAACTCTTTGGGAGAAATCCGCATTCAGTCGCATTGCTTGCTCCTGGCGGGATTATTGAACGATAACAGCCCGGCTGCAATCCCGCCGTCGCGCAGAGACAACGCGCACGGTACTATCTAAAAGGCTTCTCGATGAGGGGCCTTGCGCAACTCGGTCGTTACCGGTCAGCTGGTTTTCCAGCTCTGGTTCTGCGGCGACTATGGTATTTCCCGCAAGCGTGCCGGTCGCTGAGCGCCGTTGCAGGTCGGGATTTGGTTTTGCCGAGGAGGTCGGCGTTCGGCGCCGGATTTGGGATTAGGCAATTAACATTAGCTGGTCAGTCGGACTGAGCATGCGGCAGAAAGCTGTGACCCCTGCCTTCGGCGGATATTCCAGCAGTTGGGCTTACTCTTCTATGTCGGTTTTCGGCTTGACGATTACATGCTGACCGGTACTATTGTACGGATCGCCACCGATATCGAAGTCATCTGCGAGAGAGAGTTCATTCGCGTCGACGAGCTTCGACCGGAGTACACGCGGCTCCTTCTGATCAGTCTCAATGCGGACCGACTCGGTGATTACAACGGTCCCTGTTTTCGTTTTATGTGAATTCATGGTCGTTCCCCGTCACAACGTTTGTTCGTATCTAATTTTGAACGATCGCAGCCGGAAAATTCAGTCACACGTCGGGTAGATTCGACCGTTCGTCGGATTGTTGCCGTTCATCGGCTTACAACAACCGCTCGTCGCCAGACGATGGCCGTCCGCGTCAGCACCTTCGCCTGGAAGAGAAGCTAAATGGTCTTGAGCTGTGCGGTTGCTGCCGGAACTGATGCCTCTGCACCCGTGGTGGGTATTGACCTCAAGGGCAACCTGCTCTTATTGTTCGGTAATCGTGGATCATTCCAGTTTCTTATCTGGCCGGTAGTTGGCTTAGGAGTGTTTATGAAGTTGCACATGATTTTGATCATCGGGTTCGCTCTGAGCGTGACGGGTTGCGCTGAGAAAGAACAGGCTGCGCTTGAGCAAAGGGACGAGACGCAAATGGCCGCGCCGGCAGCTGAACCGCCGACAGCCGAGGCACCCGTGGCCGAGAAACAGAGTTGGCGGACCGATGCGTTTCTGCAGCACATGCACGCTCACGCGAAACAGCTCGACGATCTCAACTTCGCCCTCGCAGATGGAGACCTCGAAGCAGCCATGACGCCGGCCTACTGGTTGTCGCGGCACGAGACGGTTCGCGTTGTCCAGCCTGAGTGGCAGCCGTATTTGGATGGCATGCGCGGGGCGGCCCGCGCCGTTGAGGACGCGACTGATCTTCCGACCGCACGCACCGCGGCGGAGCGTATCACTGAGCACTGCCAGGGTTGCCATGCTGCCGTAGGAGTCGATAGCGAATAGAGGTGACACGCCGGTGCCAATTGATCGCAACCGCGGACACAGATTGTCAGTTCGTTTATAGCTGCTAAAGCCCGACTGGGGCGCGAAGCGCGCCCAGAACATAGAGATCGGGATTACCGTAAGTGAGAAGATGCTGTGGCCTGGCCAGTGCAGAATCGAGCAATGATGGGTCTCGAACTCCCTGGCCTCCCCCATGCTCCGCAAGCAATTGCGGCGGGCTCCGATGCGTGCATCGGGAACCCCTTATTGTGGCCCTTTGTTCCGGCGCGTAGCTTTTTGACTCATGTACAGCCGTGCAGGCGGCGCGCCAATGACAAGCAGAGTCAAGCGAATATCCAGCTACACCGGCGTATCGATCCTACTTCTGGTCGGGTTGCTGGCACCGGCCGTTGTCTCAGCCCAGCAGCCTATCGTCCCGCTCCAGCTCAGCTTCTCCGACCCTGGTGCGCGCAGCATGGGCTTCGGCGGGGCTTTCGTCGCACTGGCGGACGACGCCACGGCTGCGTTCGCCAATCCGGCCGGACTCGCGCAGCTGCTGAAGCCCGAGGTCTCGATCGAAGGGCGCCATTGGCGCTATTCGACGCCTTACACCGTGGGCGGCAGGGCGGAAGGCCTCCCCAGCGGCAACGGTATCGACACGACGGCCGGTCTTAGAACGTCGACATCCAAAGATGACCCTGCCGGGATCTCGTTCCTCTCGTTCGCGTATCCGCTGGGGAACTGGTCGCTCGCAATTTTCCGGCACGAGAATGCGAACCTCGGATTCGACAGTGAAACGCAGGGACTCTTCTATGCTGGAACCGACTGCTGCCAGGACCGGTACTACGACCAGCGGGCGACGAGCGAACTGGATTTCCTGAGCTACGGGTTCTCCGCCGCCTATCGGATCGGTGACAAATTCGATCTCGGGTTCGGTGTGGTCTACCACGATGCCTCACTCGAATCGAATGTGGCGCAGTTCCTCTGGGATGACGACTCGCAGCAGAGCTTTTACGGGCCGAACTCGTATCTGACTGAGAGCTGGCGATACAGCCAGAGGAGTTTCGTCGATGACACCGATTGGACGCTTACAGCGGGGTTTCTCTGGAGGCTATCGGAGGGCTGGAGCATCGGCGGTGTCTACCGGCAGGGGCTCGAGGCCGGTATCGAGTACGAGGTGACGGCCGGTGAAGCAGTCGATTTCGGCGTGCCGCCTGGAGAAGTGTTCATTCGGGCCTCGGCCAGACCGATCGAGTTCCCGGATATTTACGGGCTCGGGTTCGCGTATAAGGATCCCGACGGGCGGCTCACCGTGACTTTTCAGTGGGACCGCGTCGAGTATTCGGACATCCCGAGCAGTCTGCCCCTCGACGACCAGACGATCGACGATGCGAACGAGCTGCACCTGGGAGCCGAGTACGTCTTCCTCGGTTCGACACCGATCATTGCCGTGCGCGTTGGGGCCTGGCTGGATCCCGATCATCAGATGCGCGCCACGAGCGACGACCCCTTCATCCGCGCACTAATGCCCCGTGGTGACGACGAGGTTCACTACGCAGCGGGTATTGGCGTGGCAATGCAGAAGTTCCAGATCGACTTCGCTATGGATTTCGCCGATCAAGCGGATACGCTGTCATTGTCCGCGATCTACAGCTTTTAGGGCGGAGGCAGCAATGACGGTCCGAGCAAAGCGATTATCCAGCCACGCCGCGGTCCTGATCCTGTTTCTTGTCGAATCGCTGGCGCCGATCAAAGTCTCGGGTCAGGAGGCGGTCGTCCCCCTCCAGTTCAGCTTCTCCGACCCGGGCGCCCGTAGCATGGGCTTCGGCGGCGCTTTTGTTGCCCTGGCGGACGACGCTACCGCCGCGTTTTCCAATCCGGCCGGATTGACGCAACTGCTGAATCCCGAAATCTCGATCGAAGGCCGTCGCTGGAGTTATTCGTCGCCGTTCACCGAGCACGGGAGAGTGGAGAACCTTCCCAGCGGCTTCGGGATCGATACAACCGTCGGTCTTCGGACCGCCACTTCCGAAGATGACCTCACCGGACTTTCATTCCTCTCGTTCGTGTATCCGAAAGAGAACTGGTCGGTCGCGGTATTCCGCCACGAGTATGCAAATTTCGAATTCTTTAGCGAGACCCAGGGACTTTTCTTCGCCGGGAGCAACTGCTGCCAGGACCGGTTTTGGGACCAGCGATCGCAAACCGACATGGATATCCTGACTTACGGGCTCGCCGCTGCGTATCGGATCAGCGAGCGGTTCGATCTTGGGCTCGCGGTGGTCTACTACGATGCCTCATTCGTCTCGGACGCGGACATCTTTCTCTGGGATGAGGACACAATTCCCAGCATCTTCGCACTGAATTCCTATCTTCCGCAGAGATCGGTATTTAGCGAGCGAATAAGTTTTGACGACTCCGATTGGGCATTTACTGCAGGTTTTCTCTGGAGGCTGTCAGAAAGTTTTAGCGTCGGCGGCGTATACCGACAGGCACCAGAAGTCGACGTCGGGGTCACGCTGACGGCCGGACAGACCTTCGATTTCGGAGTACCGCCTGGCGAAGTGTTTCGACAGGAGTCGCCCATGCTCGAGTTGCCGAGGCTCTACGGACTCGGGTTCGCGTATAAATCCGCCGCCGGCAGCCTCACAGTGTCTTTTCAGTGGGATCACGTCGACTACTCAAATATTGTCGACAGCCTCAAGCTCGACGACCGTGCGATCGATGACATCGATGAGCTGCATCTGGGTATGGAATACGTGTTTCTCGAGTCGACACCTGTCATCGCCATTCGCTTCGGTACCTCGCTGGAGCCCGATCACCAGCTGCGGGCGACGAGCGACGACCTCCTCGCCCGCGCGCTTTTGCCGCGCGGAGAGGACGAGATGCACTATGCAGCGGGTATCGGCGTGGCCATGCAGAACTTCCAGATCGATCTCGGCGTGGATTTTGCGGATCGGGTGGATACGGTGTCACTGTCAGCGATCTTCAACTTTTGAGTCGGACGTATTAGCCAACGCTCCAGAAAAACTTATCAACGACGAAAAAGACCACGGCCATCGCCAGGATCGCGATGATGATGAGGTCGAGCTTGCGCCCCGTGTGGCGCGCCGCGGATTTCGATAGGTCGACGTTTTTTTCGAGCTTCACACCTTCGGGCGTCAACTCGAAGGCCCACGCGAGGAACAGCGCAACGGGCAGACCGAGTGAGAGAAATACGAGCAGCAACTTGCCGGCCCATCCGGGAACTTCGAGAAAATCGAAGACGATTTCTCCGACCTGCAGTAACACCCACGCGACAACGACGTAGGCGATACCGACGCGAACCACGTTGCGACGCTTTAGCTCAGCGAATAATCCACCAGTCGATCGTTCGGCCGCGGTATGCAGCACCAACTCCTCAGTGACTGTTGCTGCAACCGGCAATGCCGTGGTGTCCGAAGGCGTCGTGTCGTTCTGCATCTCTCGCAGCCAGCGGCGGAAGAAGTAGTTCGCCAGCACGAATTCACGTTCTGTGTTGCTGCGGATGAAGCCGAGGTTCTCCAGGCGGCGCAGGGTGCCCTCGATCGCATCGGGTCCGAGCGAGACCTCCTCCCGAATCGAGTTGCTCGTCACCACAGACTGTCGGGCGATCATCTGGATGATGTTGCCCTCGGCATCGGACAGCATGTCGAAATCGACGGAGAAGAAATAACTCACCATGCGGTCGGTGGCGACCTGTTCGATCGCTTCCTCAAGTCGACCCGTCTCAAGGTAGCGCTTGCAGACGAGCTGGACCAGGTAGGGATGGTTGTCACAGTGGTCGCGGATCGCTTCGACCACTCCCTCCGCGAAACGGGGTCTCTCTGCTCCGCCGAGATGAGACTGCTCAATCAGCGCACTCGCCTCTTCATCGGAGAACCGCTCGATGTAGAGCGGTGGGGTAAACCCGTGCAAGAAGGGCGAGGTGTCTTCTTTCTCATCAGAAAGCGCCCACAGGCGGATCGTCGATGCCAGAACCGTGCGGATATCCTCGCGACTCTGCATTGCATGCCGGAGCTTGCGCAGCAGCGCAGGGTCTTGTTTATGTAGCTTGATCAGCTCCTCAACTTCGTCGCAGAGTAGCAAGAGCCTGAGCTTCCTGGCGCGCAGCCCGCGTCGGAGTCGCTCGAGTGAAACGAACAGATCTTCCGCCTCCACCTCCTCCATATTGAGGCCAATGCGCTCCAGCCGCTCATCGGCGTCCAGCAGCGCATCGCCGAAATTGAGGTGCAGTTCTGCCGCGGTCTCAGCACCCTGAAAATCCCAGAAGATCGGAAAATAACGCCGCTCCCGGGCAGTCTCCGCGATGTGCTCGAGTTGCTTCAGCAGCGAGGTCTTGCCGATCCGCCGTGTCCCGAGCAGCCAGATGCAGTTCCGATGGCCCTCGAAAATCTCTTCAATCTGCGCCTTGCGGCCGTAGAACCGGTCGCCCCGTACCCATTGGCCAACGACGAAAGGGATTGCCGGCATTTCCGACACTAGTCCTCGCGACGTCGAGGCGTATTCCGCCGACAACGTCTCGATATTCGCCAACAGCCGATAGCCGCGCTTGGGTAACGTTTCGATCGGGTTGTAGTCGGCTTGACCCGGCTCCCCGCCTATCTTTCCCAGCTCATGGCGCAGCTGATAGATGCAACGACTTAGCGTGTGCTCGGTGACGATGACATTGGGCCACACTGCCTCCAGTAGTTCGTCTCTGGAGACGACGCGACCGGAGTGGCCGGACAGAACCGTGAGTACTTCCATCACCTTGGGTTCCAGACGGACCGCGCCGCCGGGACCGGCCACCGTACCCTCGCGTGCATCGACGGTGAACCTGGGAGGTGCGTGTGTCTCAGTACCCAATTTTCCCCCTCAGCCGTGTTGACGTCCTCACTAGCTAACACGAGGCCCGGACCGCAACAACCCGGAGATGTACTTAGAGTCAGGAGCGCCGGCAGGTGATGCTCCCCGAGAAGAAAATCAGAAGGAAATAACGTCGTCATCAAGCGGGATCCTGCCTGGGCATGTTGAATAGATGCTGAGGAGGATATCGACAGAAGCCGATACGCAGCCTCGAAAACAGGGAACAAACCGCACATCGGATGTGCAGTAACCAAAGAGGTATCGTTATGAAAACAAATTTCTTTCAATTGCGTTATCTGGTTCTGGTTTATCTGGCGCTGGCTTATCTGGTCCTGCTTACCGCCTGCTCCGGAGGGGATGTCAATGTCTCGGTAGACCCAACGGTAATTCCGCGATTCCCACCAGCGCAGACCAGCGAGACCATCACCGCGCATGGCGCGATCACAGGACTGGATGGCGTAACCATTAACGACGTCCGTTACTCCACCAATACTGCAATCGTCACAGCAAATGGTCAGCCGGGCACATTAGCTAATCTCAGGCGCGGCCAGATCGTCACAGTCAGAGGCAGAATCAACAGTTTCGGGCTGACCGGGACGGCCGATAGCATTCTCTTTGACGCCAACCTGATTGGACCTGTCGAAAGCCTCGATGCTTCCAGCGACCGGCTGACCGTGATGGGTCAAACCGTGCAATGTGATTCAGATACCCAATTCGCAGCTGGCATCGATCCGGCGACATTCGACGGACTGGCGGTCGGTAACATCATTCAGGTCAGCGGTTACGCAGATGCGGCAGGTGCGATCAGAGCAACGCGGATCGATCCGGATCTCGCGAATGCTGAACTGCAGATTATTGGCAAGGTTGCCGGTCATAATCTCGCGAATCTGTTGTTCTCGATCAATGGTCTGACCGTCGACTACAGCAGCGCCATTTTCATCGACCTGCCCGGCGGTGCGCCGAGCAACGGCATGAAAGTGAAAGCCATCGGTACAATGTCGGGCGGTCGCTTTACTGTCGAGCGCCTTGTCACTGCTCCGGCTCTGGCTGGCAACATGGGCCAGCGTGTGCAGGTCGCCGGTGTGATCACACGTTTCAACTCCTCGGCCGATTTTGACATCAACGGCTCTGCCGCCGCGGTCGATACGGGAACCGCATTCCGCAACGGCGATGCAGCCGACCTGGCATTGAACGCTGAAGTCATTATTGACGGTGACTTCGCCTCCGGTGGACGCATGATGGCCAATCGCGTCACATTTGGCCGCCTCACCGGCAATACGGCAAAGCTGGAATACGACCTTAGCGACTTCACCAGGATCTCTGTACCGACCGTTTTCAATGTGACGGTCACTCGAGGTCCTGACTTTTCGATCGAGGTCACTATTGATGAAGAGGTCGCAAATCGCGTCGATGTAACCCAGACCGGCTCCACACTCAACATCGCTTTGAGTTCGGGAGATGGAAATATCGGCACGCTTGAAGCATTCGTCACAATGCCCGTACTCGACCGTATAGACCTGACCGGAGTGGTCAACGCCACTTTGAATGATTTCAACCAGTCGCAAATAACGGTCAACGTCGGTGGCGTGAGTCGGCTACGTGGCAACGCCTTAACGATCGACAACCTGACCGCCAGCGTCTCCGGTGTCAGTCTGCTGGACTTTGGAGACATTCGTCCAATCGGCAACGCAAACATCGATGTGAGCGGTGTCAGTCAGGCGACTCTCAATATGGACGTTGGGTCCACGATGACGGGCTCCGTGGGAACGGGCCAGGGGACGGGGGCATCGACACTCTTCTACTATGGATCGAATGTCGATGTGAACGTCACAACGGATTTTCTTTCGTCGATAGTAAGACTCGGGGAAACGAGACCCTAGTGCGCTGTAAGGGAGACAACTAAGGAAGGGAGTGCAATTCGGAAATATCGTATTGCGCTCCTTTCGGTGCTGTGCGGTAGTCCCATTATGAAGGTGCCACGATGCTCAATCTTTGCGTGCGCGGCGATGGCGCTGCTCGCCTGCCCGGTTGCCGCTGATCCCTGGTATGAGCACTACTCCAACGCCGAACAGGCCCTCGGAGACCAGGAATGGACGCTGGCCGTTCAGGAGATCAACGGGGCGCTGGAGAAGAAAGGCGATTCGGGAGCGCGTGTACGCAGCTACGGGATGAAGGTCACATCCTACTTCCCTTATCTCAAGCTGGGCATTGCCTACTACCACCTGGGTCAGCTCGACGCTGCCCTGCAAGCGTTCGAGACAGAAGCAAGGTTAGGAGCCATTGCACAGTCGGACACTGCGAGCGCTGAGCTCGAACGCTACCGGACTATCGTGCAGGAGGCGCGCGCAACGGCGGCGACCGAGGAGACGCAACGGATACGTCAAATAGTGGCGCGGAGTCTCAGCGATGCGCAGGATCTGGGAGATCGTGGGCTCCTGGACCAAGCTATAGCAGCCCTCGACCAGGCACTGGCGGTAGCGCCTGACGATGTCGAAGCCCAGGCGGCCATGAGTCAACTTCGCCAGAGGCTCGAAGTGCGGGAACGCGAGCAGGAGCGCGAGCAATCGATTTTGGAGTTGGTCGCGAATGGACGAGCACTCCTGCTTGATCGACAGTACGGTGAAGCATCGAGCCTCTTCCGGCAGGCCCTCTTCCTCGAACAGAGCCCGGAGGTCCAGGAGCTGTTCGACGAAGCGCAGGGCAAGTTGCTCGCCGAACTCGACCCCGGCAAGGGGCTCGAGGATCAGGGGGCTGCGATCGGCGCACGATTGGAAGAGGTGCAGACACTGGAATCTGCGGGACGGCTTGCCGCGGCCCTGGATCGACTTCAATCCGTGCTCGCTCTGGCGCCTTCCAACCAAGAGGCCCTGTCGATCCAGAGCCGGCTTCTGCGAGCGCAAAAAGAAGCAGACGCGGAGAGCAATCGACAAGCAAGCATTGAACAACTCCTGGCTGAAGCCGAGTCGCAGTTCGAAGCCGGATCGGCGGAAGAGTCGCTGTCCGCTGCGAACCGGGTCCTGGCCCTCGATCCCGGTAACGGCCTTGCGCTCAAATATGTCGCGCAGGCCTACGGAGTGATTAGCCAAAAGCTTCTCGGGACGGGACCGAAAGGCAACATACCACCTGCCGTGCGCTTCGTGGATCTTCGGCGCGAGGGTGATGACGGCACTCTGGCGCAGACGATCAGGACGCCCGACTTCCGGCTAAACGGTGTGATCATTGACAATTCGCCGGTGGAGGTAGTCTTTTACGACGACAACGACAAGGTGATTGAGACGCGTCTCAACAGTCAGCCACTCGGCGAGTTTTACCTCACCGAGTTCGACGTCGAATCAGCGCTTTCGCCCGGCCTCTCGACCTTCCGACTTGTGGCAACCGATGCCGAAGATCTGATCTCGAGTAGCGAGTATGTGGTTATCTACGCTCGTCCCTTCTTTCGAGCCCCCTGGTTTTACGCTCTCATGGCCGGCAGCGCTGTCACATTTGGTGTCTTGTTCATGTGGCGACGCTACCGGCGCGGCCTGAAATTGCGCAGGCGCAGGTTCAACCCATACGTGGCGGGCGCGCCGGTCCTTGAGGAGGATATGTTTTTCGGCCGGCGCGAATTGGTCGACCGCATCCTGCAGACAATTCACAACAACAGCCTGCTCTTATACGGCGAACGACGAATCGGCAAGACCTCGATTCAGCATCAGCTCAAAAAGCGGCTGCGCAGGCTCGACGATCCACTGTATGAATTCCATCCGGTCTTTGTCGACCTGCAAGGCACGCCGGAGACGCGCTTTTTCCAGACCATCGCCGAAGACATTTTTCAGGAGCTGGCACCGGTGCTCGATGGCCTGCGGCCCGGCATTGAGAAATCCGGCGAGTATGCCTATCGAGACTTCGTTCGCGACGTCCGCGCTGTTCTAAAGACACTCGAAATGCGGACCTCCAAAAAAGTCAGGCTGGTATTGCTGATAGACGAAGTCGATGAGCTGAATGACTACGACCCCCGAGTCAATCAGAAGCTTCGCAGCCTCTTCATGAAGAGTTTTGCGGAAAGCCTCGTTGCCGTGGTCTCTGGCGTGGAAATCAAGAAGCACTGGGAGAGAGAAGGAAGCCCCTGGTACAACTTCTTCGAGGAAATCGAGGTTAAACCGTTCGGCCCCCGGGAGGCGCAGGAGCTGATAGAGCGCCCCATTGGCAGCATGTTCAAACTGGACGACGGTGTCGTCGAGAAGATTATCTCGCTTACCGGTGGCAAGCCGTACCTGATTCAGAAGCTCTGCATCTCTCTTGTGACGCGTCTCCACGAGCAGCACCGGCGGAAAATTACTATCGCAGACGTCGAAGCCGTCGGCTTGCCCGAGGCGGCCTGACCGCCATGCGTTACCGGTAAGAATTTGGTGAGTGATGAATACGAAGACATTCAGGACGTGGCGATTACGAGCAACTCGCGGGCTCGCCTTGCTAACGGTCCTGCTATTCATCACATCCGTCTACCTGGTGTTCTGCCGCCCTTATCAACTGCACTGGGGGGCAACTGACGCTGAAATCGGGCGGTCGATGGCAGGCGATGAACTCAACCCAAATCCGTCTTTCCTTGCCACGCGGGCGATAACGATCGAGGGCAGTCCGGAGGAGATTTGGCCCTGGCTAGTGCAGATGGGGTACGGCCGCGCCGGATACTATGGCTACGACTTGCTGGAGAATACAGGCAGTCCGGAGGGTCTTAGAAGCACCGACAAAATCCTGCCGAGATTTCAGGAATTCGTCGTTGGCGACGAGGTACCGATCAGCGCCGTCGTGAGCATGACGTTTCACACGATCGAGCCAAACCGTTACCTGATCTGGCTGGGAAGTGAGGTCACCGACCCCGGCGCTTTCACGTGGGCCTTGTATCCGCTGGACAATAACCGGACCCGTCTCGTCAGTCGTATTCGCTGGACATACCACCCAACATCCCTCGGTATATTTGTACTCGAGATATTCACGGAATTCGCTGACCACGTCGCCGTGCGTAAGGTCCTGCAGGGCGTGAAGCAGCGGGTCGAGCGGAACATCGAGCCGATGTGGGTCCAAAACGTCGAGCTCTTCACGTTCATTTGCACACTCGTTACGTTTCTGACAGCGCTGGTACTGCTCTGCTGGCGCCGTCTCACCTGGAAAGCCTGGGGTGCCGGCGTCGTTGCCGGCGCAATCTGGCTCACGACCTGGTACGCGCCGGTCACCAATTGGTTCAGCGCGTTATTGGCGCTCCTCGCAATCGGGATGCTGTTCCTCGCGCATCGTCGTGGCACGCGCGATCGGGCTAACAAACAGGACGCGGCACTGAGCAGCAATTACGAGCTACGCGCTTGAAGCGGAGGATTTCATGGCAACGATCGAAAAATCAACGCACCGGGATGTTTACAGAATCGGAATGCTGGGAGCCATTCTTAGCGCGATCGGCATTCTTACGTCGGGGCCACTAGCGGTTCTCGTGGTCGCCCTCGTGGAACCGCAGCCATTGTGGAACGGACCCGACTTATTTGTTGACAACTTCCACCGTATTCAAACTCTGCCTTTCTACTTCGGGTTCTTGCTCGCAACAGGCAGCATCATGATGTTGGTATCCGTTTACCTGTTATCAAAGAAACAAGCTACAGCCCTGGCGGCACTCATCTTCATGTCAATCGGCGCTGCCTTCGTCATTTTCAATTATGTGACACAGACAACATTCATTCCGGCCGTTGTCAAAACCTATACTGCAGAGCTTGGTTCGGTGGTTACAACACTGTCCATGTCTAATCCGAGCTCCTTGCCCTGGGCATTGGAGATGTGGGGGTATGGCCTGATCGGCCTTGGCACCTGGCTGGCTGCTGGCTTCTTCGGCACGAGCCGTCTCGAAATAATCGCAAAAACCCTGTTCATCCTGAATGGCGTCGTCAGCGCTTTCGGCGCGGTCATCGCATCAATCGATCTTGCCGGAGTATTCTCCATCGCAGGTTTGATCGGCTACGTCGTCTGGAACGTGCTTTACCTTGCTCTCGCCGTCACGTTTTATCGGGTGCTACAGAACAGGAGGCATGAGTAATGGCCATCTTCAAAGAGCAACTACAACTGGTTTTTTCGCCCAGGACCGCGATAACGGAATTGGCGAGTAACGCTCGTGGGGCATTTGTGGGATTCAAACACATTTTCATACTTGCCGTGCTCTATGAGCTCGCGTTCGTTCTTTGGGCGCTCGGCGATGCAACCGTGACAATGCCCGCCTTCCTGAAAATTCCGGAGGACCGATACTATTTCTATGAGCTGATCTTCGCGATTCCCGTGTTCTTTATTGTGTGGTTTGTTGCAAGTGGCACCGCCTATCTATTGTCTAAGGCGATCGGAGGAAACGGTTCTTACGATACGATGCTCGGTGGATTTGGAATCGCGGCACTTATCAGCGCTTACTTCACTCTCATACCAGACTTCATTCAAGGTGTGTTGTGGACGACCGGATGGGTGCCGTTTGCCGAGTATCAGGAAGCGACCAGCCGCGGGCCATTACTCGTATTGGTGTGGGTCTACATAGTTGCGTACAACGTCAGCCATCTGGTCTTGTATACCGTCACAATTCGCTACTCGCAGAATCTTGGTATTTTGAAATCCGCGATAGTGGCAATAATCTCGTACTTCACCTCAATCGGAATTTTCATCACCTTCATTCGCTAGCTGCGCCACGCCGCCGAGTAATCGTATGCACGACTTAATCACGTGCCTACTTAGTTACTAACCAGGCAGCTCAACAGGCAGCTAACGGCCAAAAGCAGCCGTTGGTTGTCAGTCTGCGAGCTCATTAAGCCGGTTGTACTCGCGCAGGACGCGCTGGAGTTCGGCGTGTGGTAATCCGGGAACCCGCACCGTGTCGGCGCCGATCATCGTATCGGCTGCGAGCATAGAATTGACCACCGCTTCCTCGGTAGCCAGGACCGCTCCTTCGAATACAGGGTTGATAGAGCTATTCGGCACCATTTTGAGGTCCATCACGGCATCGTATCCAAAAGCCTTGGCATTGGCTGTTGAAAACGCGATGAAAATATCGCCGGAACCGTTGCCGGCAAAACTTCCCAAACGACCCAGCGCCGGGCCAACTCGGCGAGCAACGCGCTTGAGTTGGTGCGGCAACAAAGGCGCGTCGGTTGCCACAACAACAATGATGGATCCGGTATCGTCTACACGACCGTCGGCCTTCCGGTCACATGGCAAGTCCACGCTTCCCTCACGCCAGTACTCCGCGTTCTCAACGCAGATTTTCGGTTGCTCCATTTCCATACCCACAGGTACGCCGGCGACCTTGAGCCAACTTCTCAGCCCATAGTTGCACTGCACCAGAACGCCAACGGCATAGGACTCGCCGTCAATCTCGATCACCCGCGACGAGGTGCCAATACCCCCTTTGAACTCGTTACATACCATGCCGGTACCGCCGCCCACGGACCCTTCAGTGACCGGCCCACTCGAAGCGGTATCCAGTGCGTTGAATACGTGCTTCTTCTTGACGTGAAATCCGTTCGCGTCATTGAGCCCCTGATAGCTGTATCCGGAGCCGTCCCAGGTCTCGGCTGTAACAGGCAATGACCACTCAAGATCCTTATCCTGCGAAACAAGCCATTCGATGACCGAGTCTCTGACGACGCCAACGCTGTGGGTGTTTGTAATTGTGATCGGCCCGGCGAGCTGACCTCCTTCCTCTACCCAGATTGTGCCGGTCATTTCGCCGTTGCCGTTTAGCGCGTACGTGCCAGCGAACACAGGCGTCTGAACGCCCTCGGCGCCTCGCGGGAATATTGCCGTTACTCCAGTACGTACCGGCCCTTCGCCCACTACGAGCTTACCGTCGCCCTCGATGATCGTCGTGTGGCCAACGGTTATTCCGGGTACATCGGTTATCGCGTTAAGCGATCCTGGCGTTCCCTCCAGGGGGATGCCGAGATCTCGTGCCCTGGGCCTGTCGTCGGCCACCGCACAAAGTGAAGCGAGCAGTGTGATAACTAGAGCTAAGAGAGATTTATTTCGCATAGGAAAAACGCCTCAATCGGAGGGCGAAACGCCTAAAAAGTACGACCGTCTGGTCTGGGTCATTTCCAGCCGCTGAGTATACATCCAGGTAAGCGGCTGCTAACGGCCTTGAGCGAACGTGAGCCTCTCAGGTCATGGCACATACAATGGGGTTATTCGCTCCTACTCAGCCTTCTTAGCAACAATAAACACTGCCTTGCCTTTGTCCGATTGCCACTGGTAGTCGATCTTAAAACCGGCATCGGTAATGCTGTATTCCAATTCCTTCGTGGTAAAGACCTTGACCAACGGCATCAAACCAAAAAAATTTCCGATCGGCACGATAAGCTCTAAAAACCGCAGCATCGTATCTCCGAGGCATGCCGTACTACTGACGAAAATACCGCCCGGTTTGAGCATTCTATGAACCTTGGCGATTGCCTCTTCCTTGTTTTCCAGTAAGTGCAAAATACTGAGCCCCAACACCGCATCAAAGGATTGGTCGGACACGCTGAGTTCATCAACGGTCGATCGATTGAAAGTAACATTTACGACATCATTCGCGTCGGCTTTGCCCTGGGCGATAGCAATCATTTTCGATGAAATATCAATTGCATGAATATGTTTCACATAGGGCGCATGGGTGATGGCAGTCGATCCTGTTCCGCAGCCAAATTCCAACACCTCCATATCTGGCTGCAAGTATTCGCGTGTAACCTGCAGTTTTTTCTGGTAAGCCGTTTCATCGGCAACAGGTTGTTGCGAATACCGTTCGGCAATTTTGTCCCAAAATCTAGCCGACCGATCCATCATCATCCTCCGCCGATCTATTGCCGGATTTTCGCCCTCACGGCGTTCGCGAAACGTTCTCCGTCTCCGTACTCATGTGGTAACAGGAGGGTTATCCAGTTATCTTCGTCCGCAGCGCTTACCTGGTAGACGCTGTAATTTCTCGCATCACCTTCTTGAATCAAAGTCACCGAAACAATCTCGTCATTCGCAATGGAGTAGTAATCGATCGATCCATCGTCAGCTCCTTCATAGGCGATAATGCGGTAGTTGGTCAGGAGGCTTCCGCCCTCTTTGATGGACAGGATTCCCTCGGAAAAGAAATACTCGATCACTTCACCTTTTTCGAGAATCCCCTCAGCGACGAGTTCCTCGTAGTGGCTGTCTGGAATTCCCTGCGCGCTCAGAACCCGTTCAGAAGGCGTATACCCCGTGTCCATCAGGACACCGAGCACTCCGAGCCCGACGAACCCGAGAACTAAGACCATGCCAACGACGCCGAGCGCTATGCGCAATGGACTCCTGTGAATCTTCACACCTTCAACAGGCAGGTATTCCTTGACGAAATGATTGGCGTGATAAACGGTAATCGCCTTTTCAATAGCCAGAAAGACTACGAACACAGCGGCAAGCGCCAAGTCGCCATTGGGGCTGATACTCGTTGGGATCAGGCTGCCGATGATGATCACCAGGAACAAAAGCTCAATGACCGCGTCGATAACGCCGAGATACGGATGGCCGGTATAGAAATAACCTCCACCCGGCAACCACAGCGACAAATTCCGTGCTTTTGCGCGGCTCTTGAATTCTTTGCCACAACCAGGACAGTCAAAGCGGTCTGCTTCGAGTACCTGCGTGCATTTTGGGCAAAGATGAACCCGGTTACCCGCCGTGCCCGACGAGCCGTGCAAGTCGGCTGCCTGCAGCAGGGCCCGAATTTTCTTTCGCTCCGAACGCCGAACGTACAAAAACAGTTCCTTAACGCCTGACTTGTACGCAACTTTGAGTCGGCTGCCCTTTTGTGCGATGGACTCAAGGTCGCCGTATCGAACTTCCGCCACGGACTCGCGATAGTCGAAGCTTGATGTGGTCGGAATGTGAAAGATGCGCCGATCAGTAAAGACAAGCATGCACCGCTTGATGTAAACGAAGATGAACCCTGTCGTCCATTGCTCAAGAAATGACGTAGGAGATACGGCCGTCGTTATGGCGAGCAGTTGCTCACCGTCTTCAAGAAAGTCCTTCAGGAACTTGACCTTCTCTGCGAGTTTGCGTTGCTTCTTTTCGATTCTGGGTTTATGAACACCGGCGTGATCGGCGAACATCGTGTCGGCGTCGAACGGTAGTGCGTCGAGCACTTCTGGCGATGCGGATGGCATATCTGGTGAGAGTGTATCGACCATGATCGCTCCTGCTGATTATTAGTTTTCGGCGAAAAGTATACCCAATTGTCGATATCCGCTTCAGGTAATTAGCAGCCATTCGAGAGCTAATAACCCGACCGGCTGCTTCCGAGCGTAGAGTGGACATTTGAAACAACATGAATGGGGATAGCTCTAATATGAACCTGTCAAGGCGGCCGTCGAAGCTGGAGCAAAATCGGCATCGGCTTGACGGCCGCCTTGACGGTCTGTAGTCGAAGGGATGAAATTAGCTCGCCATCATGCAATGTGATTCCAAAATTCCCGTCTGTTCAGCATCGAGGTGTGCCTTTCGACCGCTGCCGACTCAGGTCCTCACTCGCATAGCACTGAATAAGTTGCGCTCGCGCTCGTGCATGCGCAGGTCAATAACGATCTTGACAACAATGAGCACCAGCAGCATCCACACCGGATCACCCAGCACCACCACGAGAAACCCGCCAGCAATAACCGATATGTGCAACGCCATCATGCGACCGTAAGGCCGCCGCATCAGTTGCCCGAAATCAGTGCGTTGATACTCACCGCGACCGATGAAGTTTAGAATGAACGATACCAGGTGGCTGACCGCGATCGCGGCCACGCCAATCCACAAAGGTGATTGCCAGGCGTCGGACAGTGGCACGCCGAATTGCCAGCCGCTACGTGCCGAGTCGCCGATATCGTCACCAAAGAGACTCACCACAGCGGTGTAGTGGCCGTAACAAAACATGCCGTAATGGACGACGAAGAAGGGGATAACAAAGAAGCGAAAGCCGGTCAGTGTTGTGCGGTCGGTTGCGGTCATCTGCCGAATGTGTGCTTGATGCGCCAATCGCGACAGACCCAGAGTCCGCAACCACGCGATCAAGCGCATGACGTTGACGACGCCGATGACGACGTTTTCAGCCCAGTAAAGCATCAGAACATCAAATACGCGCCAGTCCAGCCACAGTATCCCGGCCAGCGGCACGAGGTTGGCGAGAAGCAGCGCAATGGCGGATGGCCTGGTGATCATATCTTCGGCGACGGGATGTCAATTGCAGACCAATTCAACAGCCCAAATCATAGCAGCTGAACGGCCGGTTGCCGGTGTTTGGCGGACCTAATGAGCGGCAACTACTGGTCGTTTTTAGACGCCTAGGCCGATTCCGGGTGTCCCTGGCTAAACGTCCACTTTTACCAATAACCGTCGCTCGAAATCCCAAAAAAACCACGAAAATGAAGGACAACTACCGGCCAATAGCAGATATGGCGAGTTCAGCGTAACAGCCGTATATTCCGCCCTAATTACCACGCCGAAAACACTTGTCTTTGTGTATTTCGTGAGTGGGTAAGTTCTATTATTAGTCGATGCCCCCTTTTTTGCGGCAACCCATGATGCGCGATGCGATGTTGAGGATACTTTGGCAGCTGGCTTTCGGTTGCCCCATTGGCGTGTGTATCTCTCTATTGTGCTTGTCCCACAGTTTGGCCAGCGTTGATATTTGCCAACAACCTGCTGACTATTCGTATCTTTCAGTCGCTTATTACAATCACGAAAAGTCTGCCATTGCGAGGGGCATCGGTCAGACCAACCAGGAAAATTACAATTTCGACCTACTATTCAATTTGAACGAAACCTGGGCGTTTGGAGTTGGCTATCGCTATGACGTCTTGGCTGTCGATCCAATCGAACTGCAAACGAACGGTCATTTACATACCTTGTTTTTCCCTCTACACAAACAAAGTAAGTCTGCTAGCAAGAGTTTTCGCTTCAGCATCGCGCCTGCGCTATCGGCTTCTTCCAACGTCATGAAAGATCCCGGCGAGTACAGCGCGGAAACGTTTCAACTATTGGCAGCTTTGGTCTGGAGCAGGAATCTGTCCGACCGGACGACGCTTCGATACGGTGTGTGTGGCGACCATCGTTTCGGTACCTATGAAATATATCCTTCGATCAGCATTGCATGGCAGCCCCATGTTGATTGGACGATTGAATTCGGTTTCCCAACGACTCGATTGACCTACCACGTATCAAAGAATTTCAATTCGTCATTGCGGCTCGCTCCTGATGGCAATGAGTGGCATATCAAGAATGAGGGTATGGAAAAACAGTCCCAATTAGTCTACGAGGCGTCACTGGTTGAGTGGACCTTCAACTGGCAGGCGAATAAGCATTTTACGGTTACGGGCAGCGTCGGTTGGCAATTTCACAATCGGTACGACGTAACGTTGTTGGATGATAGTCAAGTGCGACTCTCCAGCGATTCAGTTACGCGTATCGGCGCGACCCTGGCATGGCGTTTTTGATATGGCAATACGAACTAGGTCGACCAATGCCCGTTTCAGGTCATTAGCAGCCTCTTGGGAGTCTAGCAGGCCAACGGCCGCTATCGGGCGTATACCGGACACTCAGCGGCGAATTTTCGAGCAGCTAATTCTGAACGTCTGCTTTCACCTAAAGCGGTCATTAAGACGGCCGATTATCGAGGATTCAGAGCGGCAGCTTTCGGTTGTGACATCAATCGGTTGATGCAACACCTAAACTCTAACACTAGAGAAGGAGGTGTTGCTTATGAAGTACCGAACGAGAAGATACTTCACCGAGTCAGACAAAGCCGGGATGTGGGATCGCTGGTAGAAAGGTGAGTCGTTAAACGCCATAGCGCGCC
>JAOTYE010000020.1 GCA_029862045.1 Gammaproteobacteria bacterium | reverse complement strand
ATGAAGGGATCCGGCTTCTTTGGATCGGAATTGGAGTCTGAGTAATGCCGTTAAGCGAGTTTGTACCCGACCAAGTGTGGTTGCAGGAATACCCGATTCACTTCGCAGGCTGTGATTTCGATGCCCGCATGGCCGTGATAAGGGTCACCGATTCGGAACTCATGATCCATTCCCCTTGCGAGATCGACTCTGATACAAGAGACGCAATTTCAGCACTCGGAGATGTGGCCTATATCGTCGCTCCAGGCTCCTATCACCATATTTATGTCCCCTCTGCCCAAGCAGCCTTCCCTGATGCGGACACCTACATATGCCCTGGCATCGAAAGAAAGCGGCCTGACCTGGATTTTGATTGGTTCCTCGGTGATCGGCCTCCGGCAGCCTGGGCGGGGGTCCTCGATCAGGTCCTGGTCAGGGGTAATAAGTTCATCTGGGAGGTGGCTTTTTTCCACAAGGCGAGCAAGACGCTGCTGGTGGTTGATCTGATCGAGAACTTTACTGACCAGACCCCCAACGTGAACTGGTTGTTAAAGCTATGGTGGAAGGTCGTCTTTAATATGTGGGATAACCCGAAGCCCGCGCCGGAATACCAGATGGGATGGAAAGATAAGGCGGCAGCACGCGAGTCGCTGCAGAGAATTCTTAAATGGGACTTCGACAAAATCGTCTTGTCCCATGGAGACCTGATCGAAACAGACGCCAAATCAATGGCGCTAGCAGCATGGGAAAAGCCGCTAAGCGCGTCCTGACGATTTCCATCGTCGGGGTAACCGACAGGAAAAAGGCCGGCCCCACGACTGGGACCGGCCTGTTTTCCTGGTAGCGGGGGCGTGATTGATTCGGATCTCCCTAAGGTCGATCCTCACCCCTTCGGGGCGCACTACGTGCGTCCAAAACGCTAACGCGTTTTGTTGCACTGTTCCGACAGGGCCTCAGCGGACCCGACTGAATTGAGCGTCATGTCATAGCTTAAATGACAATTCGCCATACTCCAGAAAATCGCCGGATGATCAAAAGGAGTATGCCAAGCGCAATCCGACGATATTCTGACGATAGTCGCTATTAAACTGACCGCGATAATCGAGTGCCAGGGCGCTGCGTTTTCGGATATAGGCAAACCCAGCTCCGATAACCGCACTTCCGGCGGTAATATTCCGATCGTCGATCCGCAATACAGATCCCGGCTGGCCCGAATAAGCATATGCAATGCTGCCGTCATCGATATCGAAGTCATGGTTGTAGGCGAGCGATGCGTGCCAATCGATCACGCCACTGCGGACATCCTGCAGTCGAACAAACGTTGTGCCGATTTCTCCAAGCAACACGTCTGTCGATTTCTTCTCGAAAACCAGATTGAGACTGTCTACGCCGGTTTCTGCGAAGGCATCCTCTTCGATGTCGAAATAGTACAGAGTTCCGTAGGGCTCCATTTGCCACGTACCGAAATTCAATTCGCGACCAGCGCCAACAAATGCCATCCAGGTATTGCCGTCGTGTTCGCTCATCGCCCAACGTTCGTCAGCTCCGATCTCCAGCAGGCGCCAGTTCTTGAAGGTCTGATCTGTAAAGGTAATACCACCCTCGAGATAGGAGTCGTCCCAGAACCTGGTAGCGTACAGACCAGCGCTCCATGAATAGATATCGCCAATTGCAGACGCCTGCAGTTGATCGATGTCGGTTTCCGAGTAATTAATCATGATGCCCGCGATCACATCTTCGCCGTACAAATGGTCGGCGCCAACCGTGAATCCGGCAGAGTCATGATCGTATTCGGTAAGTCCGTCAACGGCGTCGTAGTCGCCGCTCGCACCGAACGCGGACGCCCATGTCTGTGTCATAAGACGCCTGGATCCGCCGCTATCGACTCCGGTCAGTTCCGGATCATCATCGCGGATTGGACCTGTCTGACCCATCATGTACGACTGTGTAGCGGCGCCGTTAGTCCGGAATTCGCCGGCGTTGTAGGCGAGCACGACCGGCTCATAGGCCGCATAGGGTGCTTTCGTACCGCGACGAACAGCGCGCGCATTGCCGAGATGCGTACGCAACAATTGCGTCGTCTGATGTCCTAATGCAAGCGTGTTCGACGTAAGCGACTCGTAAGAATCCGGGCTAAGGCTTGCCAATGCACGGTCGAATCCCGAATCCATCGACTGCAAAGTCCCGAGCTGCTTCGAGAAGTCACCAACTGCGACACCTGTGAGACCGAAGACATTGTCACCAACCTCGCTGTAGGACGAATTACTCGTTACCGTTGAGAACGCCGGGGCCACCGCGACGATCTTTATGAGATTGTCTTCTTGCTGCAGCTCGAAGCTCAGCAGCGGGCGTGCTTCCGGCAGAGTGACGTCTGTAAACTCATCCACCACACCAGTCGTGGCGCTGACGATAGTGAAGCTCGTCCTGTCAGCGATATAGCTCTCTCCCCGTCTTTCGACGGTTATCGCGCCATTGGCGAATACGCTGCCGATCACGTCAAGCAAGCCTTCGTCGCCATCACTGTGAATGTAGGTGGAGAAAAACCCCGCGCCGTCAAACGTGTAGTCAGAGCTCAGGGAAAGAACGCCACCGTCGATGGTCAGAGAGTTGAGCGTCGCGAGCGGCTGCGTCAGGGAATATGTCCCTTCACCCGACTTCGTCGCGTTCTCGAAACTTATCAGCGAGCTGGTAAATTCTCCGGCGCCCAGTAGCAACAGGGAGTCCATTCCAGCACCAGCTTGCAATTCGAAGATGCCGACACCGGTCTCCATCGCTGTAGGCGTTCCTGTAAGTGTCAGCCAGTCGTCGCCATCACCGAGGTCGATCGAGCCAAATACCGACGAGATGCCACCGAGTGTCAGGGCGTCGTTGCCGAGGCCGAGATCGATGCCAACGTGGCTGGTACCGACATTGTTCTCGAAGATAACCGCCGAGATCGCGCCATAGTTCGCAACGACGTCGTCGCCGTCACCGGTCTGAATGCCGATCGCCCAAAGTGTGTCTTGCGCACCCGAAAGATCTCCGCAACCATTCGCGCTCGCGCAGCCGCTTTGCAAATCAGAAGCGGACACGTCAATGCTGCCGTTATTGATTATCACGTCATTTCCGTCACCGGTACCGATGCCCAATGCCGTGGAGCGCGCGTCTATGCTGATGACGGGCGATCCGACGCCCTTTGATTCGATTCGAATCACATACTCGTCGTTCCGCCGGCTGTCAAATGCCACGTCCGGCATCGCCGTGACGGTGATCGAGCCATCGTTCGTGATCGAATTGTTGCCATTGCCCGTTGTTATTCCGCTGGCGTCGGCGACAAACAGCGTACTTGCTAGCGCGTCCGGCGTGCCTGCTCCGCCGCACCACCAACCGAAGAACCAGATACACACGCCACCGCCCGGACTGACCTCACTGAATGCTTGCGCGGACGGCGTCGCAGTTACCGTGAGACCACCGGTATTAATGACATTGTTGTCGCCATTACCCAGTTCGATGCCTACCGCCCTGGCAATCGCCTCGTCTGTAACGACATGACCTGTGGCGTCCCCGAACACGTCCGCATCCGCACCGACATTGACCACGGTATTCGCGATTGCCTGGACGTTCATGTTCCCGGACATCACGCTGTTATCTCCGTCGCCGAGTTTGACGCCTGTGGCGATCGCCTCAGAGACACCTGAGCCGACGGCGCCACCTTCGCCGCTCAGGCCGTTACCGTTGGCAAAAGCATAGGTCGGGAAGCTCGCCTCGGTAACCTCCACGTTGACTTCGATAGTAAGTCCGTCAAAAGGCATCCAGGTGTACACATCGTCTGTCGGGTCGTCCGGATCGGGACCGGGATCGACCTCAACTATGTAGTACGTCGCACTGACGTCGTCTTGCGAACCGTCGCCGCAGGACTTGCAGGCCACGATCTGACCGTCGGTATAGTTCGCCTGCGCGAGTGGATCGCTCCAGTCAGGCTCGATTTCCACCGCATCGACAACGACCCAACTGTAGTCGTACGTCGGTGGTGTCGGTGGTATTGGTGGGTCTACTGTGTCATCGCCGGGATCGCCAGGATCCGTTTCCACAACGTTGTAGACGTAATGATTGCCAGCGAAATTGACGTCTTCGTCGACGACGCAACTGGCGTCTGTGCAATAGACGATGTCACCCTCTGCGAACAGCGGATTGCCATCCGCATCGACAACGTCCGGAAGCTCCTCGAAGGTCACGGCACGTTGATCTAGGTCTGTTGGCTCGTCGTCCTCACTATTTTCTCCCTGCAGTCGATATACCGTGAGCGTCGTCGTCAGGTCCTTTGCCGTACCCGCCATGGCGGTCACATCGATGCTCTCGTCATCGGCGGTGTCGCTGATTACGAGCGTATCCTCGTTCGCGGCGATAATTCCCGTTGCCGTTGACCGCGCAGTGCTCGCAGCATTGGCCTTGGCATCACCACTAATCGAGACAGTCGCACCGTTCGAAAAACTGAACGCATAGGCGATGCTGGTCGCACTGACAGTCACATTGCCTTCGTTAATGAGCGTGTTGAATCCCGCACCTCCGTCCAGGCCGATAGCGTCTGCCGTCGCGTTGCTGGTCGATGCGGCAGATCCTTCGCTGGTAAATGAGGCCGCGCTGCTCGCTCTGTTTCGCGAGTCGGACACCGTCGTAGCTTCTACAACCGTCGCGCCCCTGGAGACGATTATGTCATCGCCATCGCCACCAGTCATACCGGATGCGCGTACCAATGAGACAGATCTGCCCGTCGCGTCGACATTATCACCGCCGGTGAATGTTGCGTCGGAGCCGGCGATCGCAGTGACAACTGCATCGGCCGAAGCGCTGAGGAATCCGTCGTTAATGAGCTGGTCGTTACCCTCACCCCCGACTATTCCGTCCGCGAATGATTCTCCGCTCAGAAGATTGTCGGATCCGCTGATGCCGCCGAGCGTATAGGAGACCGAATCGGCGTTGACCGTCGTAGCGGCGTTTACTTCAATCACACCGGTGGCCCGGTTTTCGATCACGTCATCGTCATCGCCACCGTCGAGACCCGTGGCCTGCGTGACCGCGCGCGAGCGCGCCGTCGCATCAGATCCGCCAAATATGGTCGTGCCGCCGCCTTCGGAATCGAGATCTGACTCCGCGGTTACGCTAACCTGGCCATCGGTGCGAATCTGATCCTGGCCGGCACCACCCCTGATGCCAACAGCATCCGTCGCGGCTTCGAGCGAGCCGCCGGCGTCGCCAGATCCGCCAAATTCGAATGTGGTGCTGTCCTGGGTCAGCCGCGACCTCGCGAAGACATCCAGCGACCCGAAGCTGTCGATCATGTCATTACCTGCACCACCGGCCAGACCGGTCGCGTTTGTAAACGCGCCGGATCCACCGGTTGCGTCCGCAGATCCGAATATGCCGAGCGAACTCGCGGAGGCGTCACTGAGTGCGGTCGCTATAACCGTGACAGCACCGTCGTTCAATATCTGATCGTCGGCGTCTCCACCACTAATGCCTGTCGAGGTCGTTCTTGCGTATGCGGCTGATTCTGCGTCGACCGCACCAACAAAGCCTATCGACGCCGAGTCCGTCTGCAGCACCGACATCCAGGCGCCACTAACCGGCATCCACTCGGCCGCGTTAATGTCGGCGAGCGGCCCTACCCAGATTCGGCCGGAGTTGACGATAACGTCCGCGCCCAACCCCCCGGAGATACCCACGGCTGTGCTATCCACTTCGGTGCCCGCCTTGGAACTGGCGATACCCTGAACGCTCACGGAACCGCCATCGGCATCACTGATGGACGTGCCATTTACGGCAAGATCGCCCTCATTCAGAATCTGGTCGTCGCCGGCCTCTCCGGCCAGCCCTGTCGCACTGACATTGGCGACGGTTTTCGCCTCGGCACTGGCAAAGCCACCAACAGCGACGGACGCTCCGACGGATCTGACATCTGCCGCGGCCAATAAATCAATCACCCCTGACTCGGCATTGAAAATTACGTCGTCGCCGTCTCCGCCGAGCATCCCGTTGACGTCTGTCGTCGCCACGGAGTTGGCCTCGCCGAGCGAAAAACCGATGCCGGGATTGATCTGGATCGAGCGTGCCACGGTATTTGCCTGTGTCGTGGCGCTGAGATTGCCGGAGTTCGTCAACATGTCGTCGCCGCCGTCTCCACGCAGTCCCGCTGCTTCTGCGATCGCTTCGGCATTGGCGTCACCGACTGCGGCACCGCCGCCCTGTACGAACGAAATGGACTGACCGATCGAACTGGCTGTCGAGGTCAGCGTCATGTCACCTGAATTGTGCACCTCATCGTTGCCTGCACCGCCTGCGAGGCCGGTGCCGATGGCATGGCCGAGCGCACCCGCGCTGCCAATTGCGGCGCCGAATCCCGACACGGCGATACTGCGCGCCCGCGCGTCCGCCACGGACGCCTGGCTTACCGAACCGTCGTTCATCAGGACGTCATCGCCGTCGCCGCCAGCCATCGCGAAACTGTCAGCAACCGCCGCCGCTGCCGATCCGGCAGCCGCTATGCCGGTCAGCGTTACGGCAACCGAGGTGTCCCTCGACTCCGCTGTGGCATTGACGTCAATCGCAGCACCAAGCATATTGGCGAGCGTATCAATGCCGTCGCCACCGCCGATGCCTGTCGACGTGGCCGCAGCCGTGCTGCCGTTATCCAGAAAAGATCCCGCAACCGCGCCGCCGCCGCCCGTCACCGCCACGCTTACACCGTCGGCCTCTGCCAGCGACCAGGAATTGGCAGTTCCTTCGTTGACGATCAAGTCATCGCCCTCGTCGCCGCTCAGTGCCGTAGCATCCGCCGTCGACGTAGCAGCCGCACTTGCGCCAGTTACGCCACCGACAGTCGCAGCAACAGCGGCCGATTTAGCTTCGCTGTGTGCGTCAGCCGTTACAGTGTTCGTATTGCGCAACTCGTCAGCACCGGCTCCGCCGGCGATCCCGAATGCATCGGCATCTGCGGTTGTCCCGCCTGCCCAGGACGCATCGCCGGCGACCGCACCGCCAACGCCGGTAACGGCAACGTTGACACTGGCAGACGTCGCAATCGCATTTCCGGTCACGTCGCTATCATTAATAACCAGGTCATCGCCTTCACCAGCATCGATGCCGGCAGCACCTGCATTTGCGGTCGACGTGGAGATGGCACTGGCAACGCCACCAACCGTCACGGAGACGGAAGTCGATACCGCCGTGGACTCGGCATTCGCCGTTATCGACGAGGCCTCGGGTTCTGGTTCACCCTCAGCAACGATGCCCGAGAGGATGACGTCATTGCCGTCACCGCCGCGAACGCCACTGGCCGTTGCATTGGTGGTCGTGCCGCCGTCCCAGGCAGCGCCAATGGCACCGCCGACGCCAATGCCTGTCACGGCAACGCTCACCGCAACCGCTTTGGTATCTGCCGTGGCTGTCAGATCACCGAGATTTTCGACTCGATCGTCGTCCGCGCCAGCCTCGATGGCAGTGGCACGGGTATCCCCTGATGCTCGCGAATTCGCGCCGCTTACGCCCCCCACAGTAAAACTCACGCCAACGGCATCAGCTATCACCGACGCCGTGCTGTCGATATTGGCGCTGTTGAAAATGGCGTCCGTTCCCGTGCCTGCGCTGATACCAGTAGCCACGGCGTCACCACTCGTACCACCTTCCCATGAACTGCCGCCGGCCGCCGACACACCAAACTTGACGGCTGCTACGCTGACAGAAGTGGCAATCGCGTCCGACGATGCTGTTATCTGGCCCGCGCTGTCGATAACGTCATTTCCCGCGCCAAGATCAATACTGGTCGCATCCGCGTGTGCATTCGAAGAAGAAATTGCGCCGGCGACGCCCTCCAGAGTGAGGGCGACGGATATCCCGGCAACAGTCGCATCCGAGTCCGCGGTTACTTCACCATCGCTGATGACCGTATCCTCGCCACCGCCCAATTGCATAGCGACAGAGCTGCTTTCAGCCGTCGTGCCACCGTTCCACGGTGTCCCGCTTGCGCCCGAGACCCCCGCAACTGTGACAGATACAGCCGCCGACGCAGCATCCGCATCGGAGTTCGCCGTGACGATGCCGGTATTGAGTATTGTATCGTCGCTATCATCGTCGCCGGCGGCGATAGCTGTCGAGTCCGCAATCGATGTCGACGTCGATATGGCACCCGATACACCCGAGACAGCAACGCTGACTGAAGCTGATAGCGCGGTCGATTCGGCGGTCGAGACGACTTCACCCTCTCGGTTCTCGATGATATCGGCGCCGAAACCGGTCTCGATACCCCTTGCACTGGACTCGGCGCCTGTCCCGCCATCGAATATTGCATCGGCCGAAACGGCACCGCCAGCCGCGGTCACAGATACTGTAGCTGTGGCTGCGGTGCTTCTTGCCTCCGCGTTAACCAGTGCAGTATTAAGCACGGAGTCTGCGTCGGCGCCGTCCCCGGTATCTATGCCACTCGCGTCACTCAGACTGGTCGAGGTAGCCACCGCACCCGCAGCGCCTGTCAGTGCAACTGCGACTGCAGCCGAGGCGGCGGTCGAGTCAGCGGTACTGTTAATGACTGCATAATTCTCGACGATGTCGGCACCGCCGCCGGTTTGAATACCACGAGCCGTCGTATCAGACGTCGTACCACCTTCGAAAGCATCTACACCGACGGATACACCGACGGTGGTAAACGTGACCGACGCCGCAGCAGCCAGGCTGCTGGCATCAATATCGAGCTCGCCGTTGTTGATCACCACATCGTCGAAATTGCCGGAGCCTGCATCAATTCCTACAGCCTCCGCATCGCCGCTCGCACTCGCCGACGCAACGGCCAGTCCGTTCAGAGCGACGCTGACCGCCAATGACGTGGTCGTCGCATCGGCGTCAACATCCAGCAGCTCGCCGTCATTTTGGATTGTGTCCGCGCCCTGGCCTGTGTAAATACCCTTGGCCGACGCTTCGGCGCTGGTCCCGCCGTCCCATGAAACAGCGCCCCCGGCTGTCGTGACAGCGACGCTGGTGGTCAACGCGGTGGCTTCCGACAGTACCGTCAACTTGCCACTGTTGCCCACAACGTCGGCAGCATCATCATCGCCGGCATCTATGGCAATCGCGTCGGCCATTGCGGTTGACGCCGCAAGCGCGCCGGCTACTCCCGTGACTGCCACGCTCACGGCAGCTTCCTTTGCATCGGAGTCGGCCTGCGCAAAAATATCGCCGGAGTTCATGATCTGGTCCGCCCCGTTACCCACGTCGATACCGCGGCTGATCGCATTAGATGTTGTACCGCCATCCCATGCCGCACCCGTCGCCACCGCAAACCCGGTGTTGACGACCGACACGCTCAGCGCCGCCGCGTCAGCGTCAGCGATCGAACTCAAAGCGCCGGAGTTGATCACGACATCGTCGTCATCGCCCCCGCTCGCATCTATCGCCGTCGAGTCCGCTTGTCCGGTTGCCGTCGCCGTGGCACCGGCGGCGCCGGTTACCGTGGCCGCTACCGCAACGGACCCGGCGAATGAGTCGGCCAGTGAACTGATCGCGCCGTGGTTTTCGATAGTCTCCCCGCCGCTACCAACGTCGATACCACGTGCTGTTGCAGTCGCCGTAGTGCCGCCATCCCAGACCGAATCGGCGGCCACGCTGACCCCAATGTTGGTGACACTCAGTGACGCGGATGCGGCGTCGGCGATCGCGGTAGCATTCAAGACGCCACTGTTATAGACGTCGTCGACATCGTCACCGGCACCCGCGTCGATCGCGCTGGCATTGGCATTAGCAGTTGATGTTGCCGTTGCGACTGACACACCTGCGCTAGCCGTTACTGCCGCGCTGAGTGATGCCGCTGTCGCATTGGCGTTGGCCGTGACGGCGCCGAAGTTTGTAATTGTGTCGGCGCCGCTCGCGATAGTGCTCGTGTTGCTATAGCTCAGTTCATCGGTGCCGACCGCAATTCTAGTCACACTGGTCTGATCCCCACCGTCTCCGGCGATACCGATTGACGTAGCATCCGCCGTGGTACCCGAGTCCCAAACAGCATCAGCAGCCACTGCGCCGCCTTTCAGTGCTACCGAGACATTTGCGGTTAGCGCGTCTGCGTCGGCAGTACTCGTAATCACACCCGAATTCTCGATTTGATCGTCACCGTCGCCACCGCGGATGCCCGTTGCTTCCGCCTCGGCGGTAGACGTCGAAACTGCAACGCCGACGCCCTTCGGTGAAACGGCGACGGATGCTGTCCCGACATCCGAAATCGCGTGCGCCGTAATTTCACCAGCATTGATAACGACGTCATTACCGGATGCCGCTTGTTCAGTGGTTTCGTAAACCACTTGCGCACGGTCCAGATTTGCTTCTGCATCTACGCGGGTTGTTGTAATACTGCCGCTATCCGCATCGATTCCGGTGGCGGTGGATGTTGCGGTCGTGCCGCCGTCCCAGGCAGCATTGCCCGCCACGCCGATTCCCTTCGCCGTAACCGAGACATTCGCGCCCGCCGCGACGGATTCAGACGTACTGGTCAGCTTGCCCGTGTTGTCAATGACGTCGTCGCCGTTGCCGGATTCGATGCCACCGGCGTGGGCTTCTGCCTCGGCGCGACCCAGCGTCAGCGCCGTGCCGTTACCGGATACGCCGACATTCAAAACAGCCGTCTCGGCGAAACTTGTCGATATCAGCTCGCCGCTGTTGTTAATGACATCGGCGCTATCGCCCGAAACGCTGTCCTCGATCTTTTCGTAGCTGACGACAACACCAAAGTCGTCAAAGTCGATGTCCGTCACTACGTTCGTCGACGTCGAATGATCGGATCCCGCGCTCGAGATACCGACGGCATCGGCGCTGGCGGAGGTGCCGCCGTCCAGAAGCCCGACGGTTGACGAGGCACTGCCCTTTGTCGACACTGAGACGTCAACAGCGTTTGCGGTTGCCGTAGCCGACGTAGTCAGCATGCCCGTGTTGTCGACAACATCGGCGCCGCCGCCGCTGTCAAGACCGCGCGCATTGGCTTTGGCGGTCGAGTCAACATCGGCGCTTGCGCCACCGTTGATCGATACAGCGACGGCAGCTGCCAGGGTTGTCGCCGTCGCCGTGCTGTTGATATCACCGAAATTCGTCAGCGAATCATCCCCGGTCGCCGCCGTGGTTGTATTGGAATAACTGGCGTGGATGCCTGATTCGTCAATCGTGAGATCGACTGCCAGGGAACTGTTGTCAACGCCGCCATCGCCCGCAATGCCGGTTGCTGAGGCTTCCGCCGTAGTTTCAGCCGCGACTTTGGTCTTGGCCTTGCTCTTGTCCGCGGATGCCTTGCCAACACCCGCCGCCACTCCTGCCGATGTCGAGTTCGCGTCTACGATTATCAGGTCGCCGTCGCTGGTAATGGCGTCGTTGCCACCACCGCCGCTGATGGCAGTGGCTTTGCTATTCGCCGTTGCTGCTACGTCCGCATTGGCCGCGCCGTCAATCGTGACCGCGGCACCCAAGGTGCCGCTATTTGAAGTAGCGCTGATTGTCATGGAACCAATCGAGTCGATGATGTCGTTGCCGCTCTGCGCGGTAATTTCACGAAGTAACGACAGGGTCAATCCGCTCGCCCCGATGTCAAGATCGAATGTGCTCAACACATCCTGGCCGCTGTCACCGGCGATGCCGGTGGCTTCAGACTCAGCTATCGCTGCTGCCTTTACTTCAACTTTAGGTTTGGCCTTTTCTTCGGTCATCTGACCGAAACCCACCGCCAGCGCACCAGCGTTTGACGTTGCGGATGATTTCAGACCCTCGGCGTCGGTGACGTTGTTGTCGATGATGTCGTTGCCACCACCGCCATCAATTGCCGCTGCATTAGAGGTTGAAGTTGCCGTGATATCCGTCGAGGCAGCACCGTCGATGGCTGCCGAACCCGCCACCGCGCCGCTGATGGAGTCAGCTATTGCATTGATCGTGGCGGTGTTTGTGACGTCGTCGTCGCCGTGCTGCGCTGTTTCCTGATGACTGCGTGAGATTGTCAGGCCGCTGTCGTCGATCGATGTCGAGAACGTGGTCTCAACATCAATCGCGTTCCCGTCGGCCGCGATACCGACCGCCGTAGAATCACTGGTTACCTTGGCGTCGACCTTTGACTCGGCATCAGTGCCGCCTTGTGAAAACGCGATCCCGATCGCGCCGCCCGACGACGTCGCGTCCGCCGTGATGGCGCCGTCGTTGTCGACGATGTCGTTGCCGCCACCCGTATTGATACCGACGCTTTGCGATGTCGCTGTTGAATTGGCATCAGAGGCCGCAGCACCTTCAGCTTCAATCTGGATGTTCCGTACTACCGTACCGACTCGTGCTGTGCTCGTCGCATTGATGGCGCCTGTATTGAGCACGTCGTCGGCACCGGTACTCGCCGTCGAACTCGTGGTACGCGTATTCGAGATCCCCGTCGCACCCATCGACGTTACGCCCGTAAACTGGGTGCTCTGAGCGGGACCTTCCGCGTCAATGCCGGTGGACGTTGCGGTGGACGTCACATTGGTACTGGTTTCGGTCTTTTGTTTCGACGTCGCATCGTCATCGCCGCCCTGCCCCGCCGCGATCGTCGACCCGACGGCCAACGCCGTGGCCAATGAATCGGCAGTTATATTTCCGCTATTGTCGACAACGTCATTGCCGCCACCGGTTGATATGCCACGACTACTGGCGGTCGTTTCTGCATTAAGCGTCGCCTTCACCGAGCCGCTCGCGGTGACGCTTGCAGAGACGGAGGTGGCGTCACTCAGCGCTTGCGACGTGCTCGTTATGCTGCTGGTATTCGTGACTGTGTCGTTCCCACTGGTCGCCGTTTCCGTCTTATCGCGCGTGATCTCCAGTGCGCCGTCCACGAGCCGGGTCGTAATATCCGAGTCGCTGCTCGTACCGTCGCCATCCGTGTCAATTCCCGTCGACGTAGCCTCGGAACTTGCGCTCGCCTCCAGGTTGTTCTGAATTTCCTCGTCGGGATCAGTGTCTCCGGACGCCGTAACATTGACGGCCACGACGCCGCTGGTTGCGGTGGAATTCGTCGTGATCGCCTCGTTGCTCGTTACCTGATCGTCACCTGCGCCAGAGTTTATGCCAGTTGCGTTCGAACTGGCATTGGACTCTGCGTTGGTCGTCACAGATTCGGAAAAATCCGCATTCACGGGCGCGGCGACGCCGCCGGTTCGCGACGTCGAAGTGCTGGTTATGGTCGAGGAACTAACTACGACGTCGTTTCCGTCGCCGGTATCGATACTTGTCGAGTTGGCCTCGGAATTGATCGATACGTCTACTTCGTCACTGCCTATCTCTGCTGACGTGATGTCAACAGCAACGACCGCCTGATAAGCGACGTTCGACGTCGCCGTGGTCGTATTCAGTCCTGAGCTGTTGACTATATCGGCGCCATCGCCAGTATTGATGCCGATACTGCTTGCCGTATTCTCGGATCGCGCAGGACTATTAATGATCCCGGCCAGGATACTTGCGGACGCGTCGATATCCGCGTCGACGGTAACAGTATCGTCGCCATCCTCGCTATCGACAACGGTGCCCGTCGCGGTGGTGGTCTCGCTGATCGCGCTCAGCACTTCGCCGGTCGCGGCATTTGCCGCAGCATTGACATCCAGAACGTCGTCTCCATCCGTGCCGGAGATCGTCGTGACCGGAACATCCTGATCCGCGAATGCCAGATGAGAAACTATCAGACTTACTACGACCGCCAGAAATGGCTGCCGCAGAGAAACCGTCGTGCGAGATCGACTCGTATGCATCTTAACCCCCAGTACACATCAACGACTTAAGTTGCGTCGGATGTGGTTATGACCGAGGGCCAAAAGAACAAGAACGATGGATCTGCTCAGGTTTGGTCAGCGACTCGGACGTATATTCCAGAGTCGTCCATGTACTCCGGCATCGCGGAGCGGTAGTTGAATGGACGCGTGGCGGTCCCAGATTTAATGAAGAGCCAATGGTCAGATTTATTTCAGCACGGTTGCCGCCGGGCGCCATTCATGGTCCCGCAGCGCGCTTGTTGTTACTTATTCTCAGTCTAAAGTTATACGCGGTCGACCGATATTACGCTAATGTTAATTTAAGATGTCTTTGAAATCGTACAGTTAATGTCATGAAAACCGATGATTATTGTATGTATTCCCGGGTAACGGACGGGCAACTGTCGCTATCATCAATACGCTCCCATCAATAAGTGAGCAACATGTATATCTTTGGTAGCGGGGGCAGGATTTGCCTTCGCCCCTGCGGGGCTCAGTTAGTCTCGACGTCTGTTAACCGACGCTCCGCGTCGGGGCGCCTCGGCTGAACCTGCTTCCTCCCTGGCTCAATTCCTGCCCTAGAAAACAAAAAGCCGGACCCCATTGGGGCCCGGCCTTTTTGTTTGGTCGCGAGGGCGCGCTATACGAATTATATGCAGATCGATATCGCGCCATTCCCGCTAGTCGCCTGATGTTCGCGTTCGCCGAAACGAACATTGCCCGGAGGGACATACCACCCGCGAACTAGAATGCTTCGCCAACAGAAATGTGGATCGAGTCGCTGTCCTCCGCCCAAGCGGGAACCTCAATGTCGATGACTGGCTCAGTAGCGTGGATGTACAGGCCTAATACGAAACGCCCGGCGTCTTGCGAATGTAGCTATCGTCTGCCAGCAGGGTCAATACGAAATCGGCGACGTCAGCACGGGAGATCTTGAGCTTGAGCCCCTTTTCAGTCGCCGGAAAGCCGTGGCGGTAATCACCGGTACGTTCGCCGTCGGTGTAAGCCGCTGGACGGACGATCGTCCAGTCCAGCCCACTTCGCATTACATGGTCTTCTTGAGAGACATGATCGGCGAATGCCGCGCGTAGCAGCATGCCAAACATGACGTACTTCCATAGAAAATTCAGATTGCCGCGGCTGTCGCCTACGCCAAGGGTTGAGAGGCAAACAAGCCGCCGCGTGCCACTTTTTTGCATTGCCTGAATGATATTGTGAGTACCCGTCGAGCGAACTTGACCTTTGCTGCCTGCGCCCAACGCAATCAGGACAGCATCATGATCCGCCACTGCCCGATCGACGGCCACCGAATCCATAACATCGCCCTCGAGAATTTCGAGGCTAGCGTGACTAATCGCCAATTTCGATGGATCGCGGGCAAATGCGGTAACTGAATGTCCCTTTTCAAGTCCTTGCGTCACCAGCTCACGACCGATCGTGCCGGTCGCGCCAAAAATTAGCACTTTCATGTTTCTCTCCCGCTAGGAGTAAGAATGTGTTTGGTCGCTTCGATGGAGATCGCGCGTCCTTTCAGCTCAAGCAGCCGAACTTCGCATCAATCCGCCCGCGTTGCCGGGAATTTCCATCTGAAGTCGCAATGCGCAGCGCCATCCGCGATGGTTTGTGTGCGAACCAGCTCGACGCCCCATTCGCGCGCCATGCGGTAGTCCAGGTTTCCCGCCGCAGGCTCGGTGAGCTCGGGAACGCCTTGGTCCTTGAAGTAGTCGGCGAGTGGACAACGGGTCACGTCAAACGCCATGCCTGTCTCCGAGGGGAAATGCCGATGACAGAACGGAGAGGTGAAGAAGCGCCGGGTCATCATACCCAGCAGCCATCTGACCCTGGTTTCTCGTTTGGCGCTGCGGAGCCGTGAGAGTTTGAACAATGCAGCCGGCACGGGTTGAAAAGCGTCCCACATGATCGTCTCGACGAGCACGGCGGCCTCGGCTTGGTTCATGCCGTGTTCCTGCACGGCTCGATAGAGCGCGCAACTCCATTCCATGTATCGCATCATCAGGTTTACGCTGGCGCTGTGGCGGGGGCGGTTGGGCGCCAATCGGGATTGCCACGAGCGCGTTGAGCGCCAGACTTGCGCCGACTTGTCCGGAAAATGTTCCTTTAGTCGATAACTAGCGGCACGCCGAAAATTAGCGTCCGGTGCGTACCACCGAAAAAGTCCAATGCTCATATTCCGTCTCCCATGCGGCCAACTCTGTAATATTTAACAGCCTGACGCTACGACCGACCCTGACTTTGGTCTGGTTTGCCTTCATCGTGGTAGCTACGATTAACGCAGGACGACAGAAATCGTGTCAATTCTGGGATGTACCTAACAGGCGCCAGAGCCTTTCTATGCAGCGTTCCTTAGAGTGTCATCACCAATTCGACGCCTCTCACGCCCATTGATTCAGGCGTTGTTTCCCAGAGCTCGTGACTGCCAGTCGCCCCTCCCCTGTCAACCAACCGTTCTCTTTCAATTCCGACAGTGACCGCTCAATTCGCTCATTGGTTCTGGTCGATTGTTGACCCAGACCGATTGCCCGTGCCGCCGCGATGTTGTTGAAGTCAATAGCCTGGCGGGCGCGATCTATCAATTCGGAACGGGAATCGACCCCTTGTTTCTCTACCTGGTAAAGCATCCAATCGCGCAATTGCGCGCCACGGAACTGCTCATACTGCGCGGCAATCCCCAATTCGAAGCGGGACAGATCGATCTCCTCCTCCCCGAAAGAACGTATTGTCTCGACAGCAAGCTCGAGCGCGCTCTTGAGGATGAGTAGCGCTATGGCAAGTCCAACCACGGTATCGAGCAGCGGAAATTCGAGATAAGCGGCCACCAATCCTGCAATAACTCCGCCCGAGATGATGACGTGATTGCGAGAATCAACCGATTGTGTAATCAACGCCATCACGCCACTGTGCAGGCCCACGTAGCGTTGATATGCCCACAGCATCGCGCAAATCGGTGCCGAGAGTATCGCTGCCAGGAAGGCAAACCAGTCGATTGTGAGCTCTGATGGGATGAAAAAGCGTCGCAGCGCCTCGTAAAGAGTGAAACCGCCAGTTGCGAGCATCAGCAGCACCAGGGTGACGTTCGCACCGCGCTCCCGGTCGAAACGAATTCCCGCATAAACCACAAGGCTGGATATCGCGTCGAGAAGTGTGTCTGCTGCATCGTTGATCAGTGCGACGCTGCCGGAGAGAATTCCGGCAGGCAGTTTCAGTGCCGCTAGCCCCAGGTGTACTCCAAGCGTAACTTTTGACACCGTCTGTGGCTGCAGAGACCTGCGCAGCAATGCGCCGGTCTCACCGAGTTCCGATAGTCTGGCCTCTACCTCCTTGCGACCCCCTGGCGTCAGCGCGTAGCGCCCCCCTTCAAGAGAGACCCAGCCTTGATCTACCGTCGCTTTGAGAAGCCCTATCACGGTCTTCATCCGCTTTTGGCCCAGACGCTCACCCATTCGCAAGAAACCGAGCGCCTTCAAATACGCGTAATAACGATCCGTGATCTCCGCCAGCGTCCCGGAACCGGCCAGCAAGGTCGCCGCCACTCTTGCGCTCTTGACGTGATGTCTGTGCCGCTGGTCTCCCTTAGCCATCTTTACGAATTACCTATGCCGCCCGGGCCACGATCCCCAGGAAATCAGGCGTCGGCTGTAATTTAGCGCCCGTAAGGTCTCCAGCCATCTGGTCAACTGCGAAACCCGCGGCCTGCAATTCTGCCTCTATGCGCTCCGGGGAGAAGTACTGGTACCAATTGTAAACCTGCCAGGTTTCATCGGGTTCCACGATCACGTATCGATCCAGAGACAATTGCTGCTCGGCATATACGAATGTTCGTTGAATACCGACGTACGGACCAGGCGCCCAGAAACCGTCCATCATCCTGTCTTCAATGATAGTTGCTTCTTGTTTTTGATCGAATGAACCTGGCCCGGCGACATCGAAAACGATTCGACCACCAGGATTGAGCATGTCCCGCATTCGTCGCAATAGCAGTTGTCGCTGTTCCGGCGACAACGCGCACAGATCGGTGTAGATCAGCGTCACCACATCAAAACCAGTCGGCAGATCATCGACAAGGTAGTCAGCGCTAATATATTGGATTGTGCTCGGACCCTGAGTCTTTGCGTAGTCAATTGAAACTTCAGAAAAGTCAACGCCCGTGACATTTGCGCCTTTGGACTCGAATCGTTGAGCATAGAGACCCGGGCCGCAACCCAGGTCACACAGGCTTTTTCCGGACAATCCCAGCTGGGTATCGATCCATTCAACGACGCGATCAATCGAGTCATATGTCCGCGATGCAAGATCGGTTTCCTGGCTGAGGTGATAGGCAAGCATTTGCTGCGCCAGATGCGGCCGAGTCCATAACTCTTTCACGGTGTAGCGAGAGAACGGCTCGGGCCGTCGCGAGACATTGCTTAGCATGTCATACATTTCGATTCATTACGTCCGTTAGGACGCGAGTCTCCTCACGTCACAAGGTTGGCCGCGCAGCGGCGACGATCCACTCACAGGGTCGATCAACTTGTCGTTGATGATCAGATTAAGATTACTCCCGTCTGAGCTGATCGGATCGTAGTCGGGAAGACTGAGTTCGTCGCATCCTTGCCACCAGCCTTCTTCTCCCGTGACAACCTTGGGATCGAGATACTCATCCAGCTTGACCCTGAGTCGAATAGAGCCAGCCGGCGTGCACAATTCTGCCCAGGCGCCCTCTTTGACACTCCTCTGCCTCGCCGTATCCGGGTGCATGTAGAGGTACGGCTCGGGTACCTCCTGCCGTAAGGCTGGGACTGACCGATATGAGCCATGGGTATAGGCAGCTGACTTCCCCGACGTAAAAAGCAATGGAAACTTGCTGCGGTCCACGCTGGTTCTCTCTTCGGGCTCTTCGTATTGTGGCAGCGGATCGTAGCCATGTTTTGCGAGGGTCAACGAGTAGATCTCGAACAGCCGCGACGGAGTATTGAATCCGTTGCTGTGACCGGTATCCGGGTTGGATTTCGCGTACTTCACATACGACGGCTCGAGCTCGAATGAAATGCCTCCGGGCTCCTGTCGCAAGTCGTCCATGGTCTTTTCGACACGCGACAGCATTTCGTTCATCCCGGCTTCGATGTCGCCCTCAAAGAACGCATCACCTAGTCCGAGGCGCACAGCCAGATCGAACATGACGTCGAGATCGGAGCGGCGCTCGTACTCGGCCGCCACAACCGCACGTCGAATTTGTAAGTAGCCCTTGTCTCTCCAGTCCATCTTGCCGACGAGTTCGCTCTCCCACGCCGATGCCGCGGGCAACAAAATGTCCGCGAATCGAGCCGTCGGATTCTCGTAACAATCGATGTGGACGTAGAAATCGAGATTCTCAAGCGACGACGCGCCGCTGGCCGTGTCGGGGTTGGAGCAAATCAGGTTCCCGCCCCAGCTCACAAGGGCTTTGACGGGGTAAGGGTCCTGCTCGGTGATCGCTTTGTACACGTCGTAAGCCTGGACCGCCCCTGCGCCGAACCAGCCGGGACCACCTGCCGGCCCTAGCGGCCGCTGTCCAGCTCCCAACCGCTTGCCGGATGCGTCAGCCGGCAAGAACTGCATACCGGCCATCATCTTCATGGGCACACGGGGAAAAAGCACCATGCCGCCCTGTCGATCGAAATCGCCAGTAAGCCCGAACAGAATGCAGGCCGCGCGATTGGTTTGCATTGCATCAGTGTGCTGCTCCACACCGTTCCAGGTGTAATAGCAAACTGGGCCGGACGTGCCGATTAGCTCGGCCGCCATTGCGATATCAGCCTCCGGTATGGACGTTAATCGCGATGTGTGCTCGAGCGTGAACGGTGCAACCAGCTCCCGCAATGCCGAGAACACGGTGCGGCAATGAATTTCTCCTCCTGCGGCAAGTGGAACTTTAAGCTCGCATTCAAGCTCGGGCGCTACAGGCTCTGACTCGTAGGAAACCATCGCAGGATCGAAGATCGCGAGTTCTCCGTTGGACGCATCTCTGGCAACGTAGCGCTGTGTGTCCGAATCGGGGCCGCCCAGATCTGCTGCAGTCAGCAGCTGTCCGTTATCGCTGCGAATCAGGAATGGGGCATTGGTCCACTTTGTCAGAAACGATTCGTCGAAATAGCTTTTCCCTATCAGCCGGTTGATCAGCCCCAGAGCCAAAGGTAGATCCGAGCCAGGTTGTACTCGCAGCCATGAATCTGCCTTACGCGCAGCTGGGATTCTGCGCGGATCGATCACGACAAGCTTTGCGCCGCGTTCAACCGCGGCATCAATATCGCGGGCATGCCGCGGATGCGTGCTGTGTGGATTGGTACCCCATAACAAAATGCAACGTGCATGATCGTAGTCCGGTTGCGGCATGCCGACCCCATACGTGAACGCGGAGCCTTCATCCCTATGCCAGTTGCACACGTGCGTCGTCATCGCAATGTTTGGCGATCCGAACGCGTGCGCCAGGCGCATCAGCCACAAGTGGTAATCGGAAGCCCCGCTGCCACCAGGTGCCGGCCGATAGAAAACGACCGATTCCGCACCGTAAGATGCCTTGGCGTCGAGCAACTTCTTCGCCACAGTGTCCAGCGCCTCGTCCCACGAAATGCGTTCCCATCCAGGGTCGGCGGCAGACTTGGGGTTTGTCCGCTTCATCGCGTAGCGGAGACGCTCGGGATCCATGACAAATTGCGGTGCCGCCGTCGCTTTAACGCAAATCGTTCCGCCGAGCGGATGCTCGGTGTCGGGAATTACATCGACAAGTCGCCCATTCTCCACCCGGCAGTCAACTGGGCAGCGAACGGAGCACATCAGGCAATACGTCTTTATTCTCTCCGCCTTGGTGCTGTTGGGGGTCTGATCGTGTCGCGCGTGAACCTGGGTCATACCTACCCCTTCCGCGATCATCGGATTTCTTAAAGCATAGACTGAAACGGCAGCGATCGGAGTCCGTAGTTGCCGAACGCTCCCTTATCGGGCAAGAAGAAGGCCGGCCCCACGAATGGGGCCGGCCTATTTTCCTGGTAGCGGGGGCCCGCTTTGCACTGTTCCGACAAGACTGACACGCATCCGCCTTAGATAAGGTTGCTACAGGATGGGTTGAACCATCAGGACTGTCCATTAACCCGGTTAGGATGCCAGATCCAAAACACGACAGCCATCAGGAAGATGAATGGAACGTCGGACCACATGTGGGCGTGTTCGTTCGGGTATAAGAAGGACTGGGGCACCATCACAAGACCGTGCAACACGCTGGACAGGATGCCGAAGTCGAACAGGGCAACGTTGCGACGAGGGTCTTTGGCGCCCCGGATCAACAGGATGCCGAAGGCGACATACAGCGCACCCAGCATGTACAGGTAAGGATGCAGGCCATCGTACGGCGAAGGCGCGTGAGCCGGCCCAATGTAGGGAAAGCCCTCCGGCGCCGCGCCCCACATGAACCCCGGGGAGTAGATGAACACCATCGGCACGAGGCCGACGACCAACAGCCAGCCCAGGATACGCATCAGGCTGGCTGATTGGCGAAGGTGCTTTTCTTGCTGGTCGTCGCTCACGTCAGTCTCTAGGGCGTGTACCAGATGGGCGAGGTATAGGCGCGGTCCTGCGTGGTCATCCTCACGTCGTCTGGCAAATCGATACCGAAGAACTTCGCATCATAGGCCGTCCAGCGGGGTTTCGGAATCTCGATGACGCGTACGTAGTAAAAGGCGCGCTGATCGGGATCGAAATCCGGATCCACCCAGTGAGCTGTGAGCAATGGATCGCCGATCGTGTTCGTGTAACTCGCGTCGGCGACATCCACCGTACTGCCGACCTCGCGTTCGCAGCGACGATTAACGATGGCGCGGTCGTCAGAACAGGCGACGTCGTAAATGCGCTCATGGGTCTCGTTGCCGTCGAGCCAGCCCTTGATGACCTGGACGCGGTCGAGATTGGCATTGTCGGGATCCCGCAAGGCCCGGATCATGAAACTCGGCGCCTTGCCGTCCGGTCCGTTAGTGAGATCGCCGCCCATAGGGACGCCCCGGGCATAGCCGGTGCGGGCGAAGTCGTGTCGCTCAACCTCGTCAGGCTCGAAATCCCAGCCGCCGAAGATCCGCACGGTCAGGCGGCTACCGGTGGTGGCGTAGACCTCCTTGCGGGCCAGGGCGTCAAAAATCGCTTCGCGCGTGTTGTCTTTCGCCCAGACCGCGGCCAGCCCTGCGGCGCTCAGTTCCCAGTCGCTCACAAGAGCATCGCCGGTCTCGCTGTCGCGCACGAACACCGCCGAGCTCCGCTCGGCCGAGGGCTCCCCATTCGGAAGCTTGCCGAACCAGTTGTCCTCGCGGGTGGTGGACAGGCTGACGTGGCTATCGGTGCTGCCGATCATCCCGTACTTGAAGGGATTGGCGCCAAGCTTGTCCTCCAGCCGGAGCCCATTCATGAGTGTCGAACGGGCGTATTCGTACTGCAGCTGCCCATTTTCCTTGGGGTTCCCAAAGGAATCGCCAAAGTCCCAGGTCTCGAAGTCCGCGAACTCGTCTACCGGCGACAGAAAAGCATGCGTCTCGCCGTCGCCTTTCGCCTGGGTAACTTCCAGCAGGGGTTCCCAACGAGCGCGACGCTCAGCGTAGTCCCGGGTCATTCTCTTACCCTTGACGGTCTCCGCATACATTTGGCCGTTGCTGAGGTTACCGTTGTGGGGGATCGCCAGGACCTGGCCGCCGGTGTTCTTCTCGTAATCGGCCATGAACGCCCAGAGGGCTTCGGGGTCTCCGCTATCGAAAGCGCTGAAGGGAAGAATCTGCTTCACCCGATCGGGCCCGTCGCGAAAGACGACGACCCGGTGCAGGTTGGCGCCTGCCGGGCCCGAGCCGCCTTTCCCACTGCTGACCGTTGACCATTCGTAGCCGTTGAGAGCCGTGAAGGTACCGGGGTCGTTGTATTCGGAGGCGATGTCAACGACGTCGTCCCAGACGGAACGTTTGACCTGGGGGTTATCGAATTTCGGTACGCCGGAAACGAAGTCCTGCTGCATGGAAACGACTGCTTGCCAGGCTTCCTCCGGGCTCCCCTGCATTTGCGCGTACCACTCCTTGCCGATGTCGGTTGCCAGCAATGTGGGGTCTGCCTCGTTAAGAAGCTTGGCAATACCGAGATATTCCGCGTGGTCCGTCACCACGAGGAAATCCAGCGGCCGGTCCAGCTTTACCGGCTGGCCGGTGTTGGAGGTGACCGCCTCGCCCCGGGCAAACCGAAAGCTCACTTCCGGGCCGTTATTGTTCCCGATCAGGCCGCTGTCCACCGATAACGACGTATGGTGGTGCATATCGCCGAAGAGCACGCGCTGCGGGAAGTGTTGATCCACGTAGGGGGAATAGGATTTCGGCTGCTCGACCACCTTGCCCTGGTCCAACGTTCCAGTATCTTGTGCCAGTGACACACCTGAAAAAACACAGAGGGAAACAGCAGCGAGAACAGATTTCGGAAAATTCATTTCGGCTTCCTCGTTGTTGCAACATTGACCAGTTGGGCAATGTGCGTGCGATATTTCGTAATTCCATTTTCCAGCATGGACCCACATCGAATATCGAATTTGCGCAATAGTAGTTAGAATCCCTTACATGAATCAGGCGACCCAGAACTACATCAGAAGCATTCGCCTGACCAACATTCTCGATCTCCAACGCATCGCGCGTGGCGTCAACATGGACATCACGCAGCTCGATGCAGGCTCATTTGAAAGCGACGTCTCGCAGTTGAAGGTACGCAACGTACTGGCGAGCCTCATTACATCTAACCAGCGCCTTCGCTTACAGGGCGCTGTGAACTTCCTGACCGTTTCTTTCATGTCCCACGCGTCAGGGTCGCCCACGTGGCATGGCATCTCCTCAAGTTCGAGTGACGTACTCGCCGCCAACGCAGCCGAAAACTTTGACCTGGTCGTTCCGCCGGGAGTTGCGGCGTTCTGCATCTCGGTCATTGGCGACGCCGAAGTGACACTCAGGAATCTCGGGGGACCGATACTCGCCGATAAGCTCCGCAACACGGTTCGCCCAATTTCGTGCGATCCGGATGCGCTGCGTGAGATTGAAGCCTGGCTCGCCAAACAATTTGACGGTTTTGGAGGTGACTCTGAAATCAAAAGTGGGCGGGCATTGGAACTCGAACAGGAGTTCATTCGCCGACTTGCGGCGTGCCTGCGAGCTAGTCAACCATCGTCGAGCAAAGAAAACCGATCCAGCTCCGCGAGAATCGAGGCCGCGCGCCGTGTTGAACAGCATCTCGTGGACCATCCCGCGATTCCGCAAACCATTGACGATCTTTGCCGCGTTGCCGGCACCAGCCGTCGCACGCTCGAGTACGCGTTCAGGGATTACTTCGGCACATCCCCCAAACGGTTCACCAAGGTACTCAGGTTGAATGCGGCACGCAACGATCTGTTGCGTGGCGATGTCAGTACAGCAAAAGTCGTGGAAATTGCTTCCGGTTGGGGCTTCACGCACATGGGTCAGTTCTCCTCCGACTATCGCCATATGTTCGGGGAGAAACCAAGCGAAACGCTGCATCGCATTCCTGCGCACCGCGGAGCCTGATTTACCCTGGGGCAGGATGGCATTCGGCCGTTGCAGGATTGATTCGAACCTCCCTATGGTCGATTCTCACCCCTGCGGGGCGCACCAGGTTCAAACATCTTCCCATTGCCAAGAATGAAAAAGGGCCCCTAAAAGGGACCCTTTGTCATTTGGTAGCGGGGGCAGGATTTGAACCTGCGACCTTCGGGTTATGAGCCCGACGAGCTGCCAGACTGCTCCACCCCGCATCGGCAGGAACGGGATACTACTGACAAGTTAGCGCATTGACAAGGCAATTTGAGTGCAAAGTGTCCACAACCAGCCCGGGACGATGCCGAGGGCCAGAACCGCGACACCATTGAGGCTCAGCACCAGACGCGTATCGGTGCTGGCCTGCAGCACAGCCTGATCCTCACGCGGCTCGAAGTACATGTACCAAATGACCCGAAGGTAATAGAACGCCCCTACGACGGACGCAATAACCATCAGCACGGCCAATCCCGCATAACCCGAACTCAGGACCGCGTCGATGACATTCAGTTTGCCCAGGAAGCCGATGAATGGCGGAATGCCAGTGAGGCTTAACATCAGGAACATCATCATCAGCGCGAACCACGGACTGCGTGCGTTGAGCCCTTTGAAATCAGCGAGGTTCTCGGCCTCGAACCCCCTGCGGCTAAGCAGGATGACGATACCGAACGCTCCGGCCGTCGCAACGACGTACGTCAGCGTGTAGAAAAGCGCCGCAGCATACCCTTTGTCCGTGCCACAGAAAATGGCGAGCAATATAAACCCGACATGCGCGATCGCCGAATAGCCGAGCATGCGCTTGATGTTAGTTTGTGCTATCGCGATGACATTACCGACAAGTAACGACAGCACGGCGACAACCATGATCATGTCGGCCCAGACATCCTGAAGACCGCCGAGACCATCGACGAGAATTCGCAAAGTAAACGCGAGCGCCGCGAGCTTTGGCGCCGAAGCGATATACAGCGTGACTGGCGTGCGTGCGCCCTCATAAACATCAGGCAACCACATGTGGAACGGCACTGCACCGAACTTGAAAGCGATACCGACGATCAAAAACGCGAGACCAAACCAAAGGGGCAGACTGTTCAGGTCGGGATTCGCGGCGATCGCCGTCGCGATTTCATCAAACTTGAGCGTACCTGTTACGCCGTAAATCCAGGAAATGCCGTACAGCAGCGCACCCGACGCAATGGCACCCAGCACGAAGTACTTCATGGCCGATTCGGCTGCGGTCGCATTGTTGCGATCAATTGCTACCAGTGCATACAGCGACAGCGCGAGCGTCTCGAGTCCAAGGTACATCGTTAGCAGGCTATTGGCTGAAGTCATGATCATCATGCCGAGCAGCCCGAACAGGCCAAGCAGGTAGTACTCACCCTTATGCAAATCGTTCGCACGCAGATAGTCTCGTGCGTACAAGAACGCAATCGCAACGAATCCGACAGCCGTTAGCTTGAGAACCTGTGACAGCGGATCGCTGACATAGCTGCCGTCGAATACCACCACGCGCTCAATGGGCGCCGTCGCAACAAGAGACCAGGCAGTCAACGCGAGTGCCGCAATGCTCATCCAGAACGTCATTACACGGTGCTCGTCATCCACAAACAGATCGGCAATCAGCACCACGCAGATCAGACCCAACAGGGTTATCTCTGGTGCAGCTGATATGTAGTCCGTCAAATTCATAGCAAAACCTGTCAGAGCTTGGACTGCCCTACCTGTTGAATCAGTTGTTCGATGGTTGCGTTCATCATGTCGACGAGCGGTGCCGGCCACAGCCCAACAAGCAATACTGAGATTGCGAGGACTGCGAGGACGATGAATTCGCGCTGATTCAGATCCTCGAGCGCAGCAACGTTGTCGTTGGCCACTTCACCATAGAGCACCCGCTTGACCATCCACAGTGTGTATGCGGCACCGAGAACCAGCGTCGTTCCGGCGAGGAATGCATACCAGAAGTTGGCCTTGAAGCTCGCGATAATCACCATGAACTCGCCGACGAAGCCTGATGTTCCCGGGAGACCGGCGTTGGCCATCGAAAACAGCACCATGAATGCCGCGAACTTGGGCATCGTGTTGGCCACACCGCCGTAGTCAGCAATCTGCCGGCTGTGAACGCGGTCATAGAGAACGCCGACACACAGGAACATTGCGCCTGAGATCAGCCCGTGCGACACCATTTGCACCATGCCGCCGGTCATGCCGAGTCCGGCTCCGGTGCCCGAACTGATCGACCAGAACAGGAAGAAGCCCAGGGTCACGAAGCCCATATGCGCGATAGACGAATAGGCAATCAGCTTCTTCATGTCCTTTTGCATCAAAGCTACGAAACCGATGTAGACGACAGCGATGAGTGACAAGGTGATGACGAAACCCGAAAAGTACGCGCTGCCGTCGGGAACTATAGGCAACGACAGGCGCACGAACCCATAGCCACCCATTTTCAACATGATGGCTGCCAGGATTACCGAGCCGCCAGTCGGCGCTTCGACGTGAGCGTCCGGCAACCACGTGTGCACCGGCCACATCGGCACCTTGACCGCGAACGCGAGCAAAAACGCGATGAAAATCAGCTTCTGTGCCGTCATGCCGAGCGGCACGTTCATGAACCCGAACAGATCGAAGCTGCCCGTCTGACCGTACAGATAGATGAATGCGACGAGCATCAGTACCGAGCCGAGGAATGTGTACAAAAAGAACTTCAGCGTCGCGTAAATACGCTTCTCGCCACCCCACACACCGATGATCAGGAACATCGGAACCAGCATTGCCTCCCAGAACACATAGAACAACAGGCCGTCGAGCGCGCAAAAGACGCCAATCATCAGTCCTTCGAGAATCAGGAAGGCGGCGAAATACTGTGCTGGGCGTACCTTGATCGTGTCCCAGCCGGCGATAACGACTAACGGCGTAATAAACGTCGTCAACAGGATCAATGGCGCCGAAATACCGTCGACGCCGAGGTAATACCAGACGTCCAGTGCCGGTATCCAGCTCGCCCGCTCAACGAACTGCATGGCCGCCGTCGCGTTGTCGAACCATTTGTACAGGGCAATACTGAAGACGAACGTCAGCACCGTTATACCCAGCGCGGCAACGCGCATCGTGATCGATCTTGATGAATTCACATCGTTGTCGTCACCGATAACCAGCAACAGAATTCCACCGGCGATCGGCAGCCAGATCAGAATACTCAGGAGAGATTGCGAGAAGTCCATGTCCGTTCCTGACCTACCTGAACCAGATAAGCCAGCTAAGCAGCATCGTCAGACCGATGAACATCGCGAATGCATAGGTATACAGATACCCCGTCTGTATCTGTCGCATGACTCCGGCGAGTTTGCCAATCGAGTTCGCCGTGCCGTTGACGAGTACACCGTCTATGACGAGTTGGTCCCCTTTCTGCCACAGGAGATTGCCAATCGAGCGGCCTGCCGCTGCGAACCCCTTGATGTACAGATCGTCCATGTAGTACTTGCGGTCGAGCAAGGTGTAGAGGCCCGATACCCTGTCCTTGATCGTCGCAGGAATGTCAGGACGTTTCAGGTACAGGAACCAGGCTGATAAAGCGCCGCCAGCGGCCAGCCAAAAAACGGGCGTCTGCACCGAATGCTGGAATAGCGCCAGGCTGCCATGGAAAGTCTCACCCATATGCGCAAGGACATCATGCGCGGAGCTAACGACAATCGAATCCCCGAAGTAGTTGTTGAACAGAATATCCCTGACCGTGAACCAGCCGATGATCGCCGAAGGAATTGCCAGCAGCACCAGCGGCACTGTCACCACCCACGGGGATTCGCGAACATGCGATTTGGTCTCGGCGTCCATGCGCGTTTCGCCGTGGAACACGAGGAAGAACATGCGGAACGTATACAGCGCTGTTACAAACACACCCAGCAACACGCTCAGGTAGGCGATCCAGTAAACAGCGCCCTGCCCGTGCCAGTGTGATTCCTTGACGGCTTCGATCAACAGGTCTTTGGAGAAGAAGCCGCTCGTCCCTGGGAAGCCGATCAATGCGAGCGAACCGATCAGTGCTGTCCAGTAAGTAACCGGCATGTACTTACGCAAGCCGCCCATCTTGCGTATGTCCTGCTCGTGATGCAGCGCGATGATGACCGAGCCTGCCGCAAGGAACAGCAGCGCCTTGAAGAATGCGTGCGTCATCAGGTGGAAGATCGCCGCACTATACGCGGAGGCACCCAGTGCCACCGTCATATAGCCGAGTTGCGACAGTGTCGAGTACGCGATAACCCGTTTGATATCGTTCTGCACGATACCGAGCAATCCCATGGAGAACGCCGTAATTGCGCCGATGGTAATAACGACAGCCAGAGCGGTAGCGGAAAGCTCAAACAGCGGCGACATGCGCGCCACCATGAAGATGCCTGCTGTGACCATCGTCGCCGCGTGGATTAGTGCCGATATCGGTGTCGGGCCTGCCATCGAATCGGGCAGCCAGACGTGCAACGGCGCCTGCGCCGACTTGCCCATGGCGCCGATGAACAACAGCACACAGGTGACGGTCATCGCGTTCCAGGGCGTTCCCGCGATCACCTCGATCTCCTGTGCCGCGATGCTGTCTGCACTGGCGAACACCTCGGCGTAATCGAGCGTGCCGGCGAACATGACGACCGCTGAGACGCCGAGGATGAAGCCGAAGTCACCGACCCGATTGACCAGGAACGCCTTGAGGTTGGCGAAAATCGCTGACTCGCGCTTGAACCAGAAACCAATCAGCAAGTATGAGACCAGGCCGACCGCCTCCCAGCCGAAGAACAGTTGCAGGAAGTTGTTCGACATCACGAGCATGAGCATCGAAAACGTGAACAACGCGATGTAGCTGAAAAAACGCTGGTAGCCGGGGTCGTCGTGCATGTAGCCGATCGTGTAGATATGCACCATCAGGGAAACGAACGTCACGACCGCCATCATCAGCGCCGTCAGCCGATCTACCAGGAATCCGACTTCCATTTTCAGGCCGTCGGTGACGGCCCAGGTGTAGACACTGATGTTTTCAGACTCGGCACCGCCCCAGAACATGTTCTTGAGCACGAGCAGCGACAAAGCACATGACAAGCCCACCGCCAGAATCGTAATCCAGTGGGATCCCGCCCGTCCGATCTGCTTGCCGAACAAGCCGGCGACGATCGCCGCGGCGAGCGGTGCAAGTACGATTGTCAGGTAATAGTTATACATCTGCCCCTATCCCTTCATCGTGTTCAGCTCTTGCACATTGATAGAGCGCCGGTTGCGGAACAACACGACGAGTATCGCAAGGCCGATCGCAGCCTCTGCCGCGGCCACAGTCAGGATAAAAAAGACGAACACTTGTCCGGTATCGTCGCCGAGGTAGCGCGAGAACGCGATGAAGTTGAAATTCACAGCAAGCAACATCAGTTCGATGCACATAAGCAGCAGAATCAAGTTGCGGCGATTGACCACAATGCCGGCAATACTCAGAACAAACAGCATTGCTGAAAGCGTCAGGTAGTGCTGCAAGCCGATCACTGCTTTTTCTCCGATTCCATCTTGACCACACGAAGACGGTCTTTCGCCCGAACCGCGACCTGTTGACCGATGTTCTGGACTTTGAGGCCGGGGCGCTTGCGCATCGTCAGTGAGATAGCGGCGACAATCGCGAGCAGCAGCACAACGGCCGCGATCTCGAACGCATAGACATGCTCCGTGTAGAGCACTGACCCGAGTGCCTTCGTATTGCTGTAACCCTCCGGATAGGACTCAAACACACCGGGCCCGGCATCTGTACGACTGCGCAGCCAGATCAGCTGCACCAATTCGATGGCCATCAGCAATGCCACGGCAATAGCAAATGGGGCGAATCGCGTCAGACTGCGCTGGATCGCTTCGACGTTAATGTCGAGCATCATGACAACGAACAGGAACAGCACCATGACTGCCCCGACATAGACAAGCACAAGTACGATCGCGAGAAACTCGGCTTCGACCAACAGCCACAACATGGCACTCTGAAAGAACGCCAGGACGAGGAACATGATCGCGTGCACGGGATTTTTCGAGAAAATAACGCCGCACGCTGCACCGATCAGGATTACCGAGAAGAAATAGAACAGAATTGCGTGAAATAACATCGTGTGCCCTATCGGTACTTCGCATCCGCCGCTTTATCCGCGGAGATCATCGCATCGTATTTGTCGCCGACGGCGAGTAATTTATCCTTCGTCATGATGTTTTCGCCCGGCGCTTCCATGTGGTACTCATGCAGGCGAGTCTCGACGATGGCGTCGACCGGACACGCCTCTTCACAAAAACCGCAATAGATACATTTGAAGAGGTCAATGTCATAACGTGTCGTTCGCCGTGTGCCATCCTGGCTAACGTCAGATTCGATTGTGATCGCCAGGGCCGGACAAACTGCCTCACAAAGCTTGCAAGCGATGCAACGCTCTTCGCCGTTCGGATAACGGCGCAATGCATGCAGGCCGCGAAAACGAGGCGACTGCGGTGTCTTTTCGTCAGGATATTCCAGCGTGATGCTCTTCCTGAAGAAATTGCGCTGCGTAATCGACAATCCCTTCAAGAGTTCCCACAAGGTAAATGTCTTGATGTAGCTGATTACCCGACTCATCTCTGCCCGCCTGCCACTATCCCGTCAGCCCGGCCCAGGGGCCGACCTCGAACCATGCCATCACGCCTTCCACTACGATCCAGATGATGGTCACGGGGATGAAAACCTTCCAGCCCAGCCGCATGATTTGATCGTAGCGATAGCGCGGGAATGTCGCCCGTAGCCAAAAGAACGTGTACATGAAGAACGCCATCTTGATGAACAGCCAGTGCAAACCGCCAACCACCAGCAGACCGACAACCGGAATACTTGCCAGCGACGAGAGAAACGCCAGTCCTTCAAACGGCGACGCCCAGCCACCGAGGAAAAAGATCGCGGTCAACGTCGAAATCAGGACCATGTTGGCGTATTCGGCCAGGAAGAAAATTGCGAACGCGACGCCGGAATATTCGACATGGTAGCCCGCGACGATTTCCGACTCGCCTTCCGCCACATCGAATGGCGCACGGTTCGTCTCTGCAACGCCCGAGATCCAGTACACAAGAAAAAGCGGCAACAGCGGGAACAGGAACCAGTTACTCAACCCGCCTGCCTGCGCACGAACGATGTCGCCGATATTCAGACTACCGGCTGCCATCAGAATGCCGACCAGGGCGAAGCCCATCGCAATTTCGTACGAAACAATTTGCGCCGCAGATCGCATGGCACCGAGAAATGCATATTTCGAGTTGGTCGCCCAACCGGCAAGAATGACGCCGTAGACGCCAACAGACGTTAGCGCCAGCACGTAAAGCAGCCCGGCATTGATGTCCGCGATCACGTACCAGTCATTGAGTGGTATCACCGCCCATGCCGCCAGAGCCGGAATCAACGTCAGGAGCGGCGCAATGACGAACAGGAACTTGTTCGACTGCGACGGAACAACGACTTCCTTGATTAGCAGCTTGATGACGTCCGCGAATGGTTGTCCGAGGCCGAGTGGCCCAACCCGGTTGGGTCCGATGCGCGCCTGCATGCTGCCGATGACTTTGCGCTCGAAGTAGGTCGAGAACGCGACGATCAAAATTACGCCAATCGTTACAAACAGGATTTTCCACGTAACGATTGTCAGGTATTGCACCAATGGCGGCAGCGAATTCCAGATATCCCAGATGAACGTCGGAATCAGATTGGCGAGAAATTCGAGCATTACGCGTCATCCTCGCCGGCGTCTCGCCTCGCTACCGGCGTCAGTTGCAGAGCCGTGGCGCGACGTACCATTCCGTCCACTGCATAAATCGGAATGTCGATCTCGGCCGCTAACGCGTCCTCGCCATTCGGTTTCGCGAACTTGTTCTTGCCCGCATAACTGTTGTCGGGAGTGACCTCGCCCAGTTGTGCGGCGATTTCGTTACGAACGTCCTCCGACGTGACATAGTCGAAATCCGCCGCTTCAAGCAAAGTGCCGATAACACGCAGTACTTTCCACGCCGGGCGAGCTTCACCGACCGGATTCGCCACTCCTGCAAAACCTTGCCACGTGCCGGCGATATTCACATACGTACCGGATGTTTCGGCAAATGTGCCGACTGGTAACAGCAGATCTGCTGCGTCAAGCAATGAGTCTGATGTAAACGGTGTCAATGCAACGACAAAATCCTGCTTCTTGAGTTTCGCAACCGCATCGTCAACGGCCAGGAGATCCGCGTCGGGTTCGACATTTAGAAGCACAACCGTATCGAGCGACTGATCGAGCATCGCGCCCGCATCGGCCCCCGGCGTAGCGCGACTCGCGCCACCCTGCCCACGATGTGGAAGCACGCCGGCCAGGTGTGCGCCAGCGCTGTTGGCGCCCTGGGAGAGGCCGCCAAAACGCGCGCCGGTCGCAGCAGCGATGCTGGCAGCCAGGGCACGAACGACACCGAACGCAGCATGACGAATCGCGATGTTGCCTAGCAGGACCAGAGCACTATCGGCACCCTTGAGCGATGCCGCGATCCTTTTTTGCTCTTGCGTCGCTTTGACGCCGTTGCAGATCTTCTCGACTGACGCGGGCAGTTTTTTGCCGGCTGCCGCCACGGCAACCCCGGATAAGAGTTCGACGAGCCCCGCACCCGACAGATAGTCTGCGACGTCAAAGAAATACTCGTGTTTCTCACTGCTCGCGAAGCTGACCGTCGCACCCGCCAACGCGGCTTTTCTCAGACGATGCGCGAGAATCGGCGCCTCGCGACGCATATTCGAACCGATCACAAGAATTGCATCCTGGCTTTCGATGTCAGCAATGTTGCAGCCAAGCCAGGGATAGACTGGATCGTTATCCTGATCCGTAAAATCGCGCCGTTCGATCCGATGGTCTATGTTCGCTGTACCCAGGTGTGCAGCAATGCGAGACACAAGGTGCGCTTCTTCGATCGTCACGCTCGGAGACGCGAGGATACCGATCTTATTGCCAGCAGCGTCTTTGAGGCGTTCCGCCGCAACAGCAAGTGCCTCCTCCCACGCAAGCTCGCGCCACTCGCCACTTTCCTTGATTCTCGGCGTTTGCAGACGGTCGCTGCTGTAAATCGCCTCGTAACTGTAGCGATCGCGATCTGCGAGCCAGGTTTCGTTAATGCTCTCGTTTTCTTTTGGCACTATTCGTTTGACCGTACCGCGAAGAACATGCGCGTACATGTTCGAGCCAACACAATCATGCGGTGAGACGGTTGCTCGCTGCACCATTTCCCACGCTCGTGCGCTGTAGCGATAGGGTTTGTTATTTAATGCACCTACCGGGCACAGATCAATAATGTTGGCCGACATCTCATGATCGATACTATTCTCGATGTAGGTGCCGATTTGCATATTCTCGCCGCGCTCTGTTGTGCCGAGCTGGGGCATGCCTGTAATTTCCTCGCCGAAGCGAACGCAACGCGTGCAATGAATGCACCGCGTCATGTCGGTAGAGACCAGAGGTCCAATGTCCTTGTCTTTGACAACTCGCTTGCCATCGTTGTACCGACTTATGTCCCGGCCATATCCCATTGCCAAGTCTTGCAGTTCGCATTCGCCTCCCTGATCACAGATCGGGCAATCGAGGGGATGGTTGATCAACAGAAACTCCATCGTTGCTTTCTGCGCTGCGATGGCCTTCGCCGACTTGGTAAATATCCTCATGCCCTCGCCCACCGGCGTCGCACACGCTGGCAAAGGTTTCGGCGCTTTTTCGACTTCGACGAGGCACATGCGACAGTTCGCCGCGATGCTGAGCTTCTCGTGGTAGCAGAATCGTGGCACGTAAGCACCGACAGCATCGGTCGCCTCGATAACCATCTGGCCTTTTTTAGCCTCGACCGGCTGACCGTCGACTTCAATATTTACGATGTCATCACTCATAGCGGCTATGCGGCAGCCTCCGTGGTGTCATCGACGATACTGCGGCCGTGGTTGCGGATCATGTACTCGAATTCGTGATGGTAATGCTTGAGGAAACTCTGCACCGGCCAGGCAGCGGCGTCGCCAAGCGCACAAATGGTGTGGCCTTCTATCTTGTTGGCGACATCAACCAACTTGTCGAGATCCTCGTCCTGGCCTTTGCCTGCCACGATGCGTGTCAGCATGCGGTAGAGCCAGCCCGTGCCCTCGCGACACGGTGTGCACTGTCCGCATGACTCAGCCATATAAAAGCGCGAGATGCGGCGCAGCACTTTGACCATGCAGGTCGTTTCGTCCATAACCATGACCGCACCGGTGCCGAACGATGAACCTGCCTGCTGCAGCGAGTTGTAGTCCATCGTGCAGTCCATGATGATTTCTGCCGGCATGACCTTGCATGAAGAACCGCCCGGAATCACAGCTTTCAGCTTGCGACCCTTCCAGACGCCTCCACAAAAATCAAGCAGGTCTTTGAACGATATGCCCATCGGTAATTCGTAATTACCGGGCTTCTCAACGTGTCCCGACACAGAGAACAGCGCGGTGCCTCCCGACCCCTCAGGGCCCAGGGCAGCGAACCAGCTTGCGCCATTGCGAATGATCGCGGGCACACTCGCAAGGCTTTGCGTGTTATTGATCGTGGTCGGTTTGCCGTACAGGCCGAAATTCGCCGGGAACGGCGGCTTGAAGCGCGGCTTGCCCTGCTTACCTTCGAGGGACTCGAGCAACGCAGTTTCTTCGCCACAAATATACGCCCCCGCGCCAACAAACGTGTTGAGGTCGAAGTCAATGCCTGATCCCTGAATGTTCTTGCCAAGCAGGCCTGCTTCATAAGCCTCTCTTACAGCAGCCTCGAAGCGTGGCACGGGTTCATCAATGAACTCGCCGCGGATATAGTTGTACGCGGCTGTCACACCCATCGCGTAGGACGCAATCGCCATGCCCTCGACAAGTGCATGCGGGTTGTAGCGCAGCACGTCGCGGTCATGGCAGGTGCCGGGCTCACTTTCGTCCGAATTGCACACGAGGTACCTTTGCACATCGGCACCCCGTGGCATAAAACTCCATTTGAGACCCGTCGGGAAACCTGCGCCGCCGCGGCCACGTAGTCCGGACGCCTTGACCTCGTCGATAATCTCCTCGGGTGTCATTTTGCCCGCGAGTATCCTGCGCCACGCCTGATAACCATGGTTTTTTTCGTACGTGTCGAGCGAATATGACCGCTCCTGGCCGAACGTATTAAAGCAAACGAGATTCTGTTCCACGGCCATCAGTCCAGTCCGTCCAGAATGTCGTCAACCTGATCCGGCGTCAGATTCTCATGGTACTTATGGTCCACCATCATCATCGGTGCACCACAGCAGGCCGCAAGGCATTCCTCTTCAGTCTTCAGGTAGATGCGACCATCTTCGGTACTTTCACCGAGCTTTATCCCAAGCTTGTTTTCGACATGTGCGACGATGCCGTCGGCGCCGCGCAGCATGCACGAGACATTGGTACAGATAGCGATGTTGTGACGACCAACGGGCTTGGTCTGGAACATCGAATAGAACGTCGCGACTTCGTAAACCTGAATCGTCGGCAGGTCGAGATAATCGGCGACTGCGTTCATAAGCTCCGCGGTCAGGTAGCCATCGTTCTCGTGCTGTACGGCGTGCAAGGCACTAATGACCGCGGATCGCTGCCTGCCTTCCGGAAAACGCGCTTTCCAGTGCTCGATTTCTTCCTTGACGTGAGCGGAGAGAAGATCGGATTTGCTCATCGATCCACCTCCCCAAAAACAATGTCCTGCGTTCCGATCACCGCAACCACATCGGCCAGCATATGCCCTTCGACCATTTCAGACATGGCGGAAATGTGGGCAAAACCTGGCGCGCGGATCTTTACTCGATACGGTTTGTTCGCGCCATCGGAAACGATGTAAACACCAAACTCGCCCTTCGGATGCTCAATTGCGGCATAAGCCTCACCGGCCGGTACGCAATAGCCTTCGGTAAAGAGTTTGAAGTGATGGATGAGCGACTCCATGTCATCTTTCATCTCGACACGACTGGGGGCGACGATTTTGTGATCGTCAGCCATCACCGAACCCGGATTCTCACGCAACCAATCGATACACTGCTTAATAATACGATTTGACTGACGCATCTCTTCAACACGGACAAGGTAACGGTCATAGCAATCGCCGTTAACGCCAACCGGAATGTCGAAATCTACCTGGTCGTATGTTTCGTAAGGTTGCTTCTTGCGCAGATCCCACTCAACTCCGGAACCTCTTAGCATCGGCCCGGAAAAGCCGAGTTGCATCGCGCGATCCGGAGACACAACAGCAATGTTGACTGTGCGTTGTTTCCAGATGCGGTTATCGGTCAGCAGAGTTTCGTACTCATCGACGCATCCCGGAAACTTGTCCGTAAACGCTTCGATGAAGTCGAGCAGCGAGCCATCACGAGCGGCATTGAGTCGATTAATTTCCTTTTTGCTGCGGAACTTTGATTCCTGGTACTTCGGCATCGTTTCCGGCAGATCTCGATACACGCCACCCGGTCTGTAGTACGTGGCATGCATACGCGTGCCTGATACTGCCTCGTAGCAGTCCATCAGATCCTCACGCTCACGGAAGCAATACAGGAACATTGTCATCGCACCGATATCGAGCCCGTGTGCACCGAGCCACATCAGATGATTCAGGATGCGAGTAATCTCGTCGAACATGACGCGAATGTATTGCGCTCGTTGCGGCACGGTCACGCCAAGCAATTTTTCGATGGCCATGACGTAACCGTGCTCGTTACACATCATCGAAACGTAATCGAGGCGATCCATGTAACCGATACTTTGACTAAACGGTTTGGACTCGGCCAGCTTCTCGGTTGCACGGTGCAAAAGTCCGACATGCGGATCAGCTTTCTGGATGACTTCGCCATCAAGCTCTAGTACAAGCCGCAGTACTCCGTGTGCCGCGGGATGCTGCGGCCCGAAATTCATCGTGTAATTCTGAATTTCAGCCATCGGTCGCGCCCTTGAGATCAGCCGAGTAGCGGTTATCGTCGCGAATCACACGCGGCACGAGCGTTCGAGGTTCAATACTGACCGGCTTATAGGCCACCCTTCCCTTCTCCGGGTCGTAGCTCACCTCGACGTTTCCGATCAGTGGAAAATCCTTGCGGAACGGATGCCCGATAAAACCGTAGTCTGTCAGAATGCGCCGCAGGTCCGGGTGGCCCTCGAATAAGATTCCGTAAAGATCAAACGCCTCGCGCTCGAACCAGTTGGCACCGTTCCAGATATCGACGACTGATTTTACGACCGGCGGATTGTTTGTCCCCGTGTACACGCGCAGTCGCAGACGCAAATTGTGGTGCAGCGACAACAGGTGGTAAACGACGGCAAACCGTTCCGCGTCAAATTCATCCGCCTCATCGAGAATGACGGGCTCGCGTTCGACGCCGCGGCTGAATCCGGTACCGGTCGCGCTCGATGTCGTCCATTCGTCGCTGCCATAGCTCAGATAGTCGACACCGCAGACATCCATGAGCATTTCGAAACCAAATTCGCCGTCATTACGCAACGCGGTTGCGACTTCGTGCAGGTCGTCTTTATCAACCACGAAAGTCAATTCGCCGCAGCTCGACGCAACACGCGTCATCTGCGCGCCGAAGCGCTCGTCTATCCGAGCCGCTAATGTCTCGTACCGGTCAGTCATTTCTTGTTTTTATCTTGCTATCGTACTCGTGCGACGAATTTTATTTTGTAGTTGTATCAGCCCATAGATCAGGGCTTCTGCCGTCGGAGGACAGCCCGGAACGTAAACATCGACCGGGACGATGCGATCACAACCCCGCACCACCGCATACGAGTAGTGGTAATAACCACCGCCATTGGCACAAGAGCCCATCGATACGACCCAACGCGGCTCCGGCATCTGGTCATAGACTTTTCTGAGCGCCGGCGCCATCTTGTTGGTCAGCGTTCCGGCGACGATCATGCAATCAGATTGTCGCGGGCTGGGGCGAAAAATAATGCCAAACCTGTCCAGGTCGTAGCGCGATGCGCCAGCCTGCATCATTTCAACCGCACAACAGGCGAGCCCAAATGTCATTGGCCAGAGCGAACCGGTTCTCGCCCAGTTCATGACCGCATCCACGCTTGTGACGACGAAGCCCTTCTTTTGCAGACTATCGCCCGCCGCTTCGCTACCGTCGTCTGACCCAAGTTCCGCGGTATCGACTGAATTGGCTAGTCCCATTCCAGCGCTCCTTTTTTCCATTCGTAGATGAAGCCGACGACGAGGATCGCAAGAAACAGGCCCATCGAGATCAGGCCAAAATGACCGACAGTATCCAGCGATACCGCCCACGGAAACAGGAAGGCAATCTCGAGATCGAAGATAATGAAGAGAATCGCAACGAGGTAATAGCGAACATCGAACCGGGTGCGCGAATCTTCGAACGCCTCAAAGCCGCATTCGTACGGCGAGAGTTTTTCAGCGTCTTTGCCGCCCTTGCCGATCAGAAAGCCGAGGCCGAGAAGCAAGAGACCGATGCCCGCTGCGACGCCTAGAAAAACCAGAATGGGAAAGTATTCTTGTAGCATTATTGCCCGAGTGCTGGTGCGGAGATTCGCCCCTGATTTAGCGCGACATTGTATCAGTGTGTCGCACTATGAATACACCCTTGCGCAGGTTGCTCGCTACAAAATTGAATGGTGCTCTGGGCGAGACTCGAACTCGCACGGCTTGCGCCACTGCCCCCTCAAGACAGCGTGTCTACCAATTCCACCACCAGAGCATTAATCGTGTGGGACCTTCCTGTGCGCTTACTGGTTGTCTTCTGCCGGCGGCGTATCGTCCTCGAGTGCCGGCAGATCACCGTCGAGCGCCGGAAGCTGTTCCGAATCGCCGCTTGCCTCAAGCGCAGGCATGTCCCCAACCGGCATTTCCTCGGTCGCGACTGGCGGCTCATCGGCCTCCACCTCAACGATCGGCGCATCTTCGAGCAGGCTCTCCGGTCCGGTCGTCCTTTGACTGCTCAGATAGGCGAGCGTCAGGCTGCTCGCGAAAAATGCCGTCGCCAGCACCGCTGTTGCACGCGAGAAGAAGCTGCCGGAACCGCGAGCACCAAATACTGTGCCCGACGCGCCAGCGCCAAATGCCGCACCGGCATCCGCTCCCTTGCCGCGTTGCAGCAGTACCAGCGCGATGATGCCCAGCGCGATCAGCGTATGTACAATCAATGCAACTTTTTGAATGGTATCCATTTAGTCCTCAACCTTGTGCGGCCGCATTCGCGATCGCCAAAAAATCCACTGCCTTGAGCGATGCGCCGCCGATCAGTCCGCCATCGATGTCCGGCATGCCGAGCAATCCTGCCGCATTTTCCCCTTTCATGCTGCCGCCGTACAGAATTTGTGTCGACTCAGCAATGTCGGCATCGTGCCCCGCCAGCAGCGCACGAATGTGTCGGTGTACCTCCTGCGCCTGCTCCGGGCTCGCCGTTTTACCGGTACCGATCGCCCAGACAGGCTCGTAAGCGACAACGGCGGAGGCAAATGCCGCGATTCCGACCGTGTCGATAACCGCGCCAAGTTGCTCGTCAACAACCGACTCGGTACTGCCGGCCTCGCGCTCTTCGAGCGTCTCGCCCACACACAGAATCGGTTTCAGACCCGCGCCAAGTGCCGCTTTGAACTTTCCGGCAACGGCGGCGCTGGTTTCACCGTAAAGAGCACGCCGTTCCGAGTGACCTACAATAACGTACTCGCAGCCCACGTCGCGCAGCATGGCTGGTGCCACCTCGCCCGTGAACGCGCCCGATTGGTGCTCCGAGACGGTCTGCGCACCGACCGCGACGTTGCTGCCCTGCAACTGTGCAACCACTGATGCAAGGTACGGAAAAGGCGGGCAAAGCAGTACCTTCACCCTGGCCGAATGTGGCACGCCAGCAGCAATGCCGGCAACCAATGCCGTATTGCCGGCTGCATAGCCGTTCATTTTCCAATTGCCGGCAACGAGAAAGTCGCGCATGGTGGTGTAACCCCGAGTTTAAAAGGCGCGCAAGGATACCGGGGCTAACCCGGCAAAGCAACGTACAAAGACGACCAAAAGGGTGCGCAGAATCTCAGGTCGCGGTCTCGGCGACCACCGCAGCAAGCCGTTTGGCCAGGGCGAGGACCTGATCCTCGTCTTCGCCCTCGACCATCACCCGGATCACGGGCTCGGTGCCCGATGCCCGAAGTACGACGCGGCCTGTGTCCGCGAGTTCAACTTCCGCAGCCACGACAGCATCCTGTATGGCCGGGGAAGCACCCGGATCGAGTCGTTTCTCGGTCCGAACATTGACCATCGTCTGCGGGTATTTGGGCATCCCTGAGGCCAACTCGGAGAGCGTCTTGCCGGTTTGCTTCATGACCGCAAGCACCTGCAAGGCACAGACAAGGCCATCACCTGTCGTCGTCTGATCGAGCATGATCATGTGACCCGAGGTTTCTCCGCCGATGATGCCGCCGGTTTCTTTCAATTTTTCAAGCACGTATCGATCACCGACGCTGACACGCCGAAAATCGATCTTCGCTTCGCTTAGCGCGTGTTCGAGTCCGAGATTACTCATGACGGTACCGACGACGGGGCCTTTCAAGCGTCCGTCGCGCTGGCGGGCTGTCGCGAGGATGTACAGCAATTGGTCGCCGTCGAGGAGATTGCCGCCCTCGTCGACCATCACCACGCGGTCGCCGTCACCGTCGAGCGCGATCCCGACATCTGCCTTGACAGCTGGCACGGTCAATTGCAACAGCTCGGGGCTTGTCGAGCCGCAACCGTCGTTGATGTTGCACCCATTCGGTGAACAACCGATTGGAATCACTTCCGCCCCGAGGCTGGCGAGCGTCCGTGGCCCGACTTTGTAGCCCGCGCCATTGGCGCCATCGAAAACCGCTTTGACGCCATCGAGAGTGAGATCGTCCGGGAAGGTCGAGGCACAGAATTCCTGGTAGCGAGTCCTGGCTGTGTCGATGCGCTTGGCCTTGCCCAATTTGCTTGATTCAAGCGTGATTGCCCTGTGTTTAAGCTGGTTTTCGATTTCGCGTTCGACAGCATCGCTCAGCTTGGATCCGGAGCGGTCAAAAAACTTGATGCCGTTGTCGTCGTAGGGGTTATGCGACGCCGAAATCATCACGCCCAGATCCGCCGCAAACTGCTGTGTGAGCTGGGCAATTCCGGGCGTTGGTAATGGACCAATCAACAGAACATCGGCGCCGGCGGCGACGAATCCGGCTTCCAGCGCCGACTCGAACATGTATCCGGACAGCCGTGTGTCCTTACCGATCACCACGGTACCGCCTTCAGGTACCAATACCTGTGCTGCCGCACTGGCCAGGCGCATCGCAAAATCCGCTGTCATCGGATCCGTACCGACCATGCCGCGAACGCCATCCGTCCCAAAATGCTCTTTGCTCATTCGCTGTTGTCCGCTTCAATAACTGCTTGCGCGATTTGCAATGCGTCGACTGTCGCCGCAACGTCATGCGCACGCACAATTTTCGCCCCTCGATCGACTGCCAGGATTGCCGCCGCAACACTCGCCGGCAATCGTGCATCAACTTCGCGACCTGTGATCGCTCCGAGCGTCGACTTGCGCGAAACTCCGATCAGGATCGGCGGCCCGATATCCAGTAATTGTCGCAAATTCGCGAGCAACTCGATATTGTCTTTCTGCGACTTGCCGAAGCCGAAACCCGGATCGATGACGATCAGGTCTTCACCGAGGCCAGCCTGACGACATTGTGCCACGCGATCCCGCAAGAACTGTGTGACCTCGCGCACAACGTCGTCGTATTGCGGATCCTTTTGCATCGTCCGGGGCTCGCCCTGCATATGCATCAGACAGACCGGCTGTTGCAGCTTCACCGCTGCCTCCAGCGCGCCGCCGGTCCTAAGCGCACGAACGTCGTTGATCATCGACGCGCCGGCCGCTACGGCAGCCCGCATTACGCCCGGCTTGCTCGTATCGACCGAGATCGGTACATCCACAGCACCACGCAGCGCCTCAATCACCGGGACCACCCGGTCGATCTCCTCTTGCTCACTGACAGCCTGGGCGCCAGGACGCGTCGACTCTCCGCCGACATCGATGATCGCTGCTCCGTCACGCGCCATCTGTTCGGCATGCAGCAACGCGGCCGTCGGCGCCGTAAAACAGCCGCCGTCCGAGAACGAGTCGGGAGTCGTATTCAGAATGCCCATGACTGCAGGACAATCCAGTTCGATGGAACCCAGACTTAGCATCGCGTTAGCGCGCTGACCTCTGTGACTTGTTGCGGTCTAGTGTTCGCTGGCGGGGCCGCCAATTGAACCTGTCTTTTCAGTTTCAGCCGGCGGGGCTTCCTGATCCGGATTCGAATCCAGTGAGTCGTCCCAGTCTTCGGGCGGCTGAGGCTCTCTGCCTTCCATGATGTCCTTGATCTGGGTGTCACCGATCGTCTCGTACTTTACGAGCGCATTTGCCATCGCGTGCAGCTTGTCGACATTTTCATCGAGAATGGATTTCGCTGTTTTGTAGTTGAGATCGACGATACGACGAACCTCTTCGTCAATTGTGTGAGCGGTATCGTCAGAAACCTGCTTGCGCTGTGTCACCGAATGACCCAGGAATACTTCGCCGTCATCTTCGCTGTAGGTCAGCGGCCCGAGGCGCTCAGACAGCCCCCACTTCGTAACCATATTGCGAGCAATATCTGTTGCGCGTTCGATGTCATTGGCCGCACCTGTCGTTACCCCGCCGGGGCCCAGAATCATTTCTTCCGCGATACGGCCACCGAACAAGCTTGCAATAGCGCTTTCGAGCCTTTGCTTGGACATGGTGTAACGATCTTCCTCGGGCAGGTACATCGTGACGCCGAGTGCGCGGCCCCTGGGAATGATCGTGACCTTATAGACAGGATCGTGTTCGGGCACCAGGTAGCCAACGATGGCGTGACCGGATTCGTGGTAGGCCGTGTTGAGTTTCTCCTGCTCACTCATGACCATGGAGCGCCTCTCGGTACCCATCATGATCTTGTCCTTGGCCTTCTCGAACTGATCCATGCTGACTACACGCCGATTGGCGCGGGCTGCAAACAGCGCCGCTTCATTGACGAGGTTTGCGAGATCGGCGCCAGAGAATCCTGGCGTACCGCGCGCAATCAAGTTGGGCTTGACATCATCGTCAAGTGGCACCTTGCGCATGTGAACCTTGAGAATCAGCTCCCGTCCGCGTACATCCGGCAATGGCACGACCACCTGGCGATCGAAGCGGCCAGGCCGCAGCAATGCCGGGTCGAGCACATCAGGTCTGTTCGTCGCGGCGATAACAATGATGCCTTCATTACCCTCGAAGCCGTCCATTTCGACAAGCATTTGATTGAGTGTCTGCTCACGCTCGTCGTGACCACCACCGAGCCCTGCACCACGATGCCTGCCGACGGCATCGAGTTCGTCGATGAAGATTATGCACGGCGCTTGCTTTTTCGCCTGTTCGAACATATCGCGTACGCGCGATGCACCGACACCGACGAACATCTCAACAAAATCTGAACCTGAAATCGTGAAGAACGGCACTTTGGCTTCGCCGGCAATCGCTCTTGCAAGCAATGTCTTGCCGGTACCCGGCGGCCCGACCATCAATACCCCTTTCGGAATCTTGCCACCGAGACGCTGGAATTTGCTTGGGTCTTTCAGGAAGTCGACGACTTCAGACACTTCGGCTTTCGCTTCTTCGATACCAGCCACATCCGCAAACGTAACGCCGACCTGATCTTCTCCGAGGAGCCTTGCTTTGCTCTTGCCGAAGGACATCGCTCCTCGTCCACCACCACCCCCTTGCATCTGGCGCATGAAATAGATCCATACACCGATCAACAGGAGTATCGGAAATGAGCTGATAAGAAGTTGACCGATAAGACTCTGCGACTTCGGTTCCGCGGCACCGAACTGGACGTCGTTCTCATCCAGCAGGCCGATCAGCGTGTTGTTGTCGGTCTCGGGGCTGATCGTGTAGTAAGGCAGCGGTTCACGGCTGCCAAAGCGAATTCGCTCGCCCTCAATCTCGACCATTCTTACCTGGCCGGATCTCACCTCGTCGAGAAAATCCGAATAGTCCTTGGCCTGAGGATTGCCGCCACTGACACCCGACAGGCCCTGCACCACGGACAGAAGTACGACGATGATTACGACGAAGACAAGAATATTTTTGGTTAGATCATTCAATTTGAGAATCCGCGGTGGCAGGCGCAAAAGCACTGTGTATTTAGACAGGTTCTAGCTGTTAGACACTACTACAATTGATAGTTTCTCGCTACCAAGTAAACCTCACGGCTGCCTGGCCTGGAAGCCTTGGGTTTCTTGACTTTGACACGCTTAAACACGCCTCGTGTTGTGGCGATGAATTCGTCGATGCCCTCACCTTGAAACAGCTTGCAGACAAACCCGCCACCGGGCCCAAGCACCTGTCGACAGAACTCCAGCGCCAGTTCGGCCAAATACATCGACCGTGGCTGATCTATCGATCGATTGCCGCTGATATTGGGGGCCATATCGCTGATTACAAGGTCGGCACGCGTATCGCCCAGCGCCTCCAGCATCGCCGCAAGAATATCGTCATCCGTAAAGTCGCCCTGAATGAATTCAACCGACGGCAACGCGTCCATCGGCAACAGGTCCACCGCGACGATCCGCACCTGTCCTTTTAGCTTCTCGGTGACGTACTGACTCCAGCTTCCTGGTGCAGCACCGAGATCCACACAGACCATACCGGGTTTCAGCAAGCGCTCTTTCTGCTCGATCTGTTCGAGCTTGTACACGGCTCGCGAACGCCAGCCCTCTCGTCGAGCCTGCTGGACATAGGGATCGCGCTCCTGACGGTCCTTCCAAGAAAGGCCAGTGCCTCGGGGTTTACTCATCACGCATTACCCGATTCGTACGCCAGGCCAGTGCCTCGAGGCTTACTCATTGGTACACTTCGCGCCCATGACACTCAGTGAAGCACAAAAGAAATACCTGCGCGGCCTCGGCCACGGTTTGAGACCGCTCATCATGGTTGCAGATTCCGGCTTGTCCGAGTCATTGCTTATTGAATATGAGACGACGCTCGCACACCACGAACTAATCAAGGTGAGTGTCCGGGTTGGTGATAGAAAAGCACGAGATGCGATTATCAATGAGCTCTGCGAGCTTGGTTCGGCAGCCCTCATTCAGCGCGTCGGTAACGTGGCATTGCTGTATCGGGAGAATCCCGAGAAAAAGAAAAATAAAATCGTCATTCCGAACCGCAAGCCGACACACGTCACACGTACTTGACCTCGAGTATTTCAAACGTCTTTTCGCCGCCCGGCGCCTGAAACGACACGACATCACCTTCGTTCTTGCCGATCAATGCCCGCGCAATCGGTGAAGTGTAGGAAATCAAGCCTGTTTTTATGTTGGCTTCATCCTCGCCAACGATTCTGTACGAGATGTTCTTGCCGGTATCTTCGTCGCTTAGTTCGACCGTAGAGCCAAAAACAACCTTTCCTTTGGCATCGATTGTTGTGACATCGATTACCTGCAGGTGCGACAACTTGCCTTCGAGTTGCTTGATGCGCGCTTCGATAAATCCTTGTTGATCCTTGGCTGCGTGGTACTCGGCATTTTCCTTCAGATCACCATGCGCCCGGGCCTCAGCTATCGCCTCAATCACCTGCGGCCGATCCACAGACTTCAGCTTCTTGAGTTCCTCTTGAAGAAGCTCGTGACCACGAACAGTCATTGGTACCTTGCTCATGCCGCCACCTCATTGTGCAAATCCTGCAAGCGATTCACGTCACTGTCATCCAGATGTTCAATTGCCTTACACGTCGCGATCGCCGCGCCAAGAGTCGTATAGTAAGTAACGCCTCTGCGAACCGCTTCAGCACGGATCGAGGTCGATTCATTGATCGCCTGCTTACCTTCGGTCGTATTGACGATCAAATCGATTTCACTGTTCTTGATCATGTCAACGATATGCGGCCGGCCTTCGCGAACCTTATTCGCTCGACGACATGATACGCCAGAGGCTGCTAGCTTTTGTGCTGTTCCATGCGTCGCAACGATGTCGAAGCCCTGCTCGACGAGAATTTTCGCGAGTTCGACCGCGCCATCCTTGTCTCGATCGCGCACACTCAGCAGCGCGGCTCCCTGCTGCGGCAATACGACGCCCGACGCCAATTGTGCCTTGGCATAGGCTTCGCCGAACGAGCGTCCGACGCCCATCACCTCGCCCGTCGACTTCATCTCGGGACCGAGGATCGGGTCGGCACCGGGGAATTTGACAAACGGAAACACGGATTCCTTAACTGAATAGTATTCCGGCACGCGCTGATTCACATACCCCTGCTTTGCGAGGGACTCACCGACCATGGCCTTCGCCGCAATCTTGGCCAGCGGGATACCGATCGCCTTGGAAACAAACGGAATCGTTCGCGACGCACGCGGGTTAACTTCGAGCAGGTACACGACGTTGTTTTGAATGGCGAACTGCGTGTTCATCAGACCAACAACTTTCAATCCTTTGGCGAGTTTTATCACTTGCTCGACAAGCTCTTGCTGCACCTCATCGGTCAGACTAAACGGTGGCAATGAACAGCCCGAGTCGCCGGAATGAACGCCTGCCTGTTCGATGTGCTCCATGACACCACCGATCAGCACACGCTCGCCGTCGCAGACACAATCGACATCAACTTCAATCGCAAGGTCGAGGAAACGATCAAGCAGCACCGGACTGTCATTGGAAACATTGATCGCGGCGTCCATATAGGCGCCGAGGTCTTCGTCACAATGAACGATCTCCATTGCGCGGCCGCCGAGCACATAGGACGGACGCACAACCAACGGGTAGCCGACGTCGGCACTCGAATCGAGGGCCTCTTGCTTATTTCTTGCTGTGCAATTGGGCGGTTGTTTGAGCTGCAGCGATTCGACGAGTTGCTGAAACCTCTCGCGATCTTCGGCGAGATCGATCGAGTCCGGTGTTGTACCAATAATCGGCGCTCCAGCCGCTTCGAGTTCACGCGCCAACTTCAGGGGTGTCTGGCCGCCGTACTGGACGATGACGCCCTTCGGCTGCTCCTTGTCGATAATCTCCATTACGTCTTCAAAGGTCAGCGACTCGAAGTAAAGTCGATCGGACGTGTCGTAGTCGGTTGAAACGGTCTCCGGGTTGCAGTTGACCATGATGGTCTCGTAGCCCGATTCTTTCAGCGCAAGCGCCGCATGCACGCAGCAATAATCGAACTCAATTCCCTGGCCAATTCGATTTGGACCGCCCCCAAGGATCATTATTTTCGGATTGTCTGAAGGCCCGGCCTCGCACTCCTCCTCATAAGTCGAATACAGGTACGCGGTCGTTGTTAAAAACTCGGCGGCACAGGTATCGACCCGCTTGAACACAGGGCGAATATCCAGTTCGAGCCGGCGCTGGCGTACGACCTTCTCCGCAATGCCCAGGACATCTGCGATTCGTGCATCGGAAAAACCCTTGCGCTTGAGCGAACGCAGTACTGGCTCTGTCAGCCCTGCCAAACCTGCAGCGCGAACAACCTGCTCGGACTCGAGCAGGTCAGCAATCTGCGCAAGAAACCAGGGATCAATACGCGTTATTTTGGCGACGTCTGCAAATGAAAACCCGAGCCGCATCGCGTCGGCGACGTAACGCACTCGATCAGCGCCAGGGATACGCAACTCCTGGCGTAGATGGTCGCGCTCGGCGTCTGTGGCGATCGAATAGACCAGCTCGTCTAGACCCGTGATGCCAGTCTCAAGCCCTCGCAGCGCTTTCTGCAATGATTCCTGGAAAGTTCGTCCCATCGCCATGACTTCGCCGACCGATTTCATCTGCGTTGTCAGCCGATCGTTGGCGCCCGGGAATTTTTCGAACGTGAAGCGCGGTATTTTGGTGACCACGTAGTCAATCGTCGGCTCGAATGACGCCGGTGTCGTCCCACCCGTAATTTCATTCTGCAGCTCGTCCAGCGTGTAGCCAACAGCGAGCTTCGCCGCGACTTTGGCAATCGGAAAACCCGTCGCTTTGGAAGCCAGCGCGGATGAACGTGACACGCGTGGGTTCATCTCGATAATCAACACGCGACCATCTTCCGGACTCACCGCAAATTGCACATTGGAGCCGCCCGTCTCGACACCAATCTTGCGCAACACATCGATTGAGGCATCCCGCAGACGCTGGTATTCCTTGTCCGTCAGGGTTTGCGCTGGCGCCACGGTAATCGAGTCGCCGGTGTGAACTCCCATTGGATCAAGGTTTTCGATTGAGCAGACGATGATGCAGTTGTCATTCTTGTCGCGAACAACCTCCATCTCGAATTCTTTCCAGCCGATGACGGACTCCTCGAGCAGCACCTCGGTCGTCGGCGACAATTCCAGGCCGTGTGTGACAATCCGCTCGAACTCTTCACGGTTATATGCGATACCGCCGCCAGTGCCGCCCAGCGTAAATGACGGCCGTATGATCGTCGGGAATCCAATGCTGTTCTGCTTTTCGAGCGCCTGTTCGATCGAATGTGCGATTTCGGCTCTGGGCACTTCAAGCCCGATATCGGTCATTGCCCGCCGAAACAGGTCCCGGTCCTCGGCCATATCGATCGCCTCTCGCGAAGCGGCGATCATCTCTACATTGTATTTATCGAGGACGCCCTCTCGCGCCAGGTCAAGCGCGCAATTCAGCCCCGTTTGTCCACCCATGGTCGGCAGCAACGCGTCGGGTCTCTCCTTCGCAATGATCTGCTCGACCGCCTTCCAGTGCACCGGCTCAATGTAGACCGCGTCGGCCGTCTCGGGATCCGTCATGATGGTTGCCGGATTCGAATTCACCAGAACGACCCTGTAACCCTCCTCCTTGAGCGCCTTGCAGGCCTGTGCCCCCGAATAGTCGAACTCACAGGCCTGCCCGATCACGATCGGGCCGGCACCGATAATCAAGATACTGTCTATGTCAGTTCGCTTCGGCATTATCCACGTCAATCAACGATAAATCACTTTAATAAAATCTCTTAATCTACTGTTTTATAAGTCTATGTTGACATGAGCACACGAGCAGAGCTGCGCCTCTGAGCTTCCATGTCCTGGACAAATCGTTCGAACAACGGCAACAGATCGTGCGGTCCCGGGCTTGCCTCCGGGTGCCCCTGAAAGCTGAACGCGGGCTGGTCCTTGATTGCGATGCCCTGCAACGTGCCATCGAACAACGAGCGATGTGTTGCCTGAACGCCGTCGGGCAGGCTTTCTTCATCCACCGCAAAACCGTGATTCTGACTCGTTATCATCACCTGCCCGGTCTCCAGGTCCTGCACCGGATGGTTTGCGCCGTGATGCCCAAACTTCATCTTGACCGTTTTCGCCCCGGCGGCCAGTGCCAACAGCTGGTGACCCAGGCAGATGCCGAATACCGGCATACCCGCATCCAGGAATTCCTGGATCGCGTTGATCGCATACTCGCAGGGTTCCGGATCACCCGGCCCGTTGGACAGGAAAATCCCGTCAGGTCTCATCGCGAGCGCTTCGTCCACGCTCGTCGTTGCGGGCACAACGGTCATGCGGCAGTCGAGATCGGACAGCAGCCGCAGAATATTGCGCTTGATACCGAAGTCGTACGCGACGACGTGATACGCCGCTATGCGGCGGCTCAGAATTCGTGGCCGCTGGCCAAACGTCACGCCATGGCACCACTGATAAGACCGATCAGTCGTGACGAATTTGGCCAGATCCATGCCGGCGATACCCGGGAATTTCCGGGCGTGCTTGATTGCAACCTCGGGATTCGCCGCGCCTGTCATGATGCAACCCGATTGCGCGCCCTTCTCACGAATGATGCGAGTCAGCCGGCGCGTGTCGATATCGGCAATCGCGACGGTTCCTGACTGCCTGAGAAAGTCGTCGAATGTCCGTTCCGAACGCCAGCTACTGCTAACCATCGAGCAATCGCGAATGATCAGGCCGGATGCGTGTACCTGCGACGACTCCATGTCCTCGCTATTGGTGCCAGTGTTGCCGACGTGCGGATAGGTCAGTGTGACTATCTGTCGACAGTAGGAAGGATCGGTCAGGATCTCCTGATACCCGGTCATCGCCGTGTTGAAGACTACTTCACCAATGGTCTGGCCATCGGCCCCCACGGAGGTGCCCCGAAAGATTGTTCCATCAGCAAGTGCCAGAACAGCAGGCGTACTCAACAGCGATCCTCGATTACCAATACCTGATTACTGAGTTCAGATGCACAAAAGCGGAAGGACAATGCCTCCCGCTTGTGATTTCGCTGACCGCTAAGCGATCCGGCGTATCTTACTGAAACGAACGATAGAGCGCTATAGAAATCGCAGTTTTTGTGCCCACTGGCGATGATCGGGACACCCATCATCTTCATGGCTCGGTCCGATAGCTTGTTGATGTGCCGACCGAAACTCAACTGCCTATTGAATACGCTGCGCTTTACTTCCGATGACGGGTGTCCCGGTCATCGCTTTACAGCTCCAATACATCACTCATTTGGTAGCGACCGGGAGGCTGGTCAATGACCCAGCGCGCCGCCCGCAGCGCACCGTCGGCAAATACCTGCCTTGTTGTCACGCTGTGCCCCAATGTGAGGCGCTCTGTAGCCGAGGACAGCACAACGGTGTGGTCTCCGGGTACCTCGCCCCGCCGCTCGACCTCGTACCGAATCTCGCCCGCGGCAGAGCCGCGCGCTGCTGCGATGGCCGCGCCCAGTTGCAACGCTGTTCCTGACGGCGAGTCGAGTTTGTGGACATGATGCGTCTCATGGACCTCGGCCTCAAAACCGGCGCCGAGAGTTGCGGCCGCCTGGCGCACCAGATTTTCAAGAACAGCGACACCGAGGCTCATATTACGGTCGTACACGATAGCAACCGACTGAGCTGCGGTATCGAGTTCGGATAGTAGCGCTGCAGAAAGGCCGCTGACGCCACAAACAAGCGGCTTGCCGTGGCTTGTGACCGCCGCGAGAACATTGCTCATCGCCTCCGGCAGACTGAAATCGACGACGACCTCGGCAACGGCGGCAATCTGATCGACGTCATCGCTGATCACAACGTCGCCTGGCAGATCCATGCTATCGGCCTGCTCTGCATTACGCACCCAAAGGCCCGCCAGTTGCAGATCATTCTGCGAGGCAATCGAGCGCATGAGGGCCTGGCCCATGCGGCCCCTGCCCGCAATTCCTATCCGGAGTGGTTTGATCTGGGTGTTCCCTGTTCGACGCTTATTGACTGATTCTATCGAAGAATCGCTTCACGGTATCGAGCCAGCCACCGGTGCGGGGACTGTGCTTCTCACCGCCCGCCTGCACAGACTCCTCAAACTGCTGCAGAAGATCTTTCTGCTCCGCCGTCAGATTGACGGGCGTCTCGACAGAGACCTTGGCGAACAAGTCACCCTGGCGCGCATCGCGAACCGTCGAAACACCTTTGCCGCGCAATCGGAATACCTTGCCTGATTGTGTGCCAGCCGGCACTTTCAACGACACGTGCCCGTTTAGCGTCGGCAGTTCAACTTCGCCGCCGAGCGTCGCCGTCGCCATGCTCACGGGCACCTCGCACGCTAGATCGGCACCATCGCGGGTAAACAACTTGTGCGGATTCACCCGAATCTCGACATAGAGGTCGCCCGGCGGGCCACCGTTGCGGCCGGCCTCGCCTTCTCCTGACAGTCTGATCCGGTCGCCATCGTCGACACCCGCCGGGACCTTGACCGACAGGGTTTTGGTCTTGTGCACGCGGCCACGACCATGACAATCCGCACAAGGATCACCAATCATCGTACCCGCGCCCCTGCAAGCCGGGCAGGTCTGCTGTATCGAGAAAAAGCCCTGTTGCATGCGCACCTGGCCCGCACCGCCACAAGTTGAGCACTTGACCGGTTCAGTGCCTTTTTTCGCGCCGCTGCCATTGCAGGTTTCGCAGGACACTCGCGTCGGCACGTCGATTGTGACGGAATCGCCGCTTACCGCTTCTTCGAGGTCGAGACGCAATTCGTGGCCCAGGTCCGCACCACGGAATACCTGACTGCCGCGCTGCCGGCCGCCGCCAAAGATGTCGCCGAATACGTCACCGAAGATGTCGCCGAAGCCTTCAGCGCTGAAGCCACCGGCACCACCAGGACCAGGGCTGAGCCCCTCGTGACCGAAGCGGTCGTAGGTGGCACGCTTGTCCGCATCCCTGAGGACTTCGTAGGCCTCTTTGGCTTCCTTGAATTTGCCCCCGGCGCTCGAATCGTCCTTGTTACGATCCGGGTGATGTTTCATGGCAAGACGGCGATACGATTTCTTGATCTCGTCGGCGGATGCCGTCCGCGAGACCCCAAGTACATCGTAATAGTCACGTTTTGCCATGGCTTCTTAAAGGCCGGGCGCCGCATGCGGCGCCCTCGGTTACTTCACAGGATACCGGCGCCTACTCAGACGTCGGCTTGTCTTCGTCGACTTCCTCGAACTCGGCATCGACAACATCGTCAGTCTTGGCCTCGGCTGTGCCGTCGCCCGCTTCCTGTTCCGCCTTTTCAGCGTAGAGTCTCTGCGCGAGACCGCCTGAGGCTTCTGCCAGTGCCGCTGTCTTGGTCCGGATCGCGTCCTGGTCGTCACTCTCGAGTGCCGATTTCAGGTCCGAGATCGCGTTTTCGACGCCGAGTCTCTCCTCGCCGGTCGCTTTCTCACCGAGTTCGCTCAGTGTCTTCTCTGCGGCATGGATGAGGCCGTCGGCCTGATTACGGGCATCGACCAGCTCACGGAACTTACGATCTTCCTCGGCGTGACTCTCGGCATCATTGACCATTTTGTCGATCTCTTCGTCCGATAGTCCGCTCGACGCCTTGATGACGATGTTCTGACTTTTGCCAGTCGCCTTGTCCTTCGCCGAGACATTGAGAATACCGTTCGCATCGATATCGAATGTCACTTCAATTTGCGGCAGACCGCGTGGCGCTAGTGGTATGTCCGCCAGGTCAAAGCGACCCAGAGACTTGTTGTCTAACGAACGTTCGCGTTCACCCTGCAGTACGTGAATCGTGACAGCAGTCTGATTGTCATCGGCTGTAGAGAACACCTGTTCGGCATTCGCCGGGATTGTCGTGTTCTTGTCGATCAGCTTGGTCATGACGCCACCAAGCGTCTCGATACCGAGCGAAAGCGGTGTTACGTCGAGCAACAGAACGTCCTTAACATCGCCAGCAAGAACACCGCCCTGAATCGCCGCGCCCAGCGCTACTGCCTCATCCGGATTAACGTCCTTGCGTGGTTCCTTGCCGAAGAAGTTCTGCACCTCTTCCTGGACCTTGGGCATGCGCGTCTGGCCGCCGACGAGGATCACGTCGTCGATCTCATTGACTTTGAGTCCGGCATCATTGAGTGCGATCTTGCACGGTCCGATGGTTCGATCGATCAGTTCGTCAACGAGCGACTCGAGCTTGGCACGTGTCAACTTGATAATGAGATGCTTGGGGCCACTGGCGTCGGCCGTAATATACGGCAGATTCACTTCAGTCTGCTGCTGCGTTGAAAGTTCGATTTTCGCTTTTTCGGCCGCCTCTTTTAGGCGCTGCATCGCAAGCGGGTCCTTGCTGATATCGACACCGCTTTCACGCTCGAACTCTGACGTCAGATACAGGATGACCTGCATATCGAAGTCTTCACCACCGAGAAACGTGTCACCGTTCGTCGCGAGTACTTCGAACTGATGCTCGCCGTCGACCTCGGCGATCTCGATGATCGAGACGTCGAAGGTGCCACCACCCAGGTCGAACACGGCGATTTTCTTGTCGCCGCGTTTCTTGTCCATGCCGTAAGCAAGCGCTGCTGCAGTTGGTTCGTTAATGATCCGTTTAACGTCAAGACCCGCGATCTTGCCAGCATCCTTGGTCGCCTGGCGCTGCGAATCGTTAAAATAGGCAGGTACGGTTACAACCGCCTCGGTAACTGTTTCACCAAGATAGTCCTCGGCCGTCTTTTTCATTTTCATCAGCACGCGTGCAGAGATTTCCGGCGGCGCCATCTTTTTGCCATGCGCCTCTACCCAGGCGTCACCATTGTCGGCCTCAACGATCGTGTAAGACACCATGTCGATATCTCGCTGTACGACATCGTCTTTAAAGCGCCGGCCGATTAGCCGCTTGACGGCAAACAGCGTGTTGCTCGGATTCGTCACAGCCTGGCGTTTCGCCGACTGCCCGACCAGCACCTGGTCGTCTTTGCTGAATGCAACGATCGAAGGTGTCGTGCGATCACCCTCGCTGTTTTCGATGACCTTGGGTGAGTCACCCTCCATCACTGCTACGCAGGAGTTGGTGGTACCCAGGTCGATACCAATCACTTTGCCCATGTCTTTACTCCGAATTCTTTAAATGTTTGACAAATCTGGGTGATAAGTGGGGCCGGAAGCGCTTGTTTCAAGCTGCTTTGGCGGATTCTGTGCTACTCATCGGCGGTATCTGGCGGCGGCTCAGCCGCAACAATCACGCGAGCCGGTCGCAACAGGCGCCCATTCAACACATAACCTTTCTGGATAACGGTCAGAACCGAGCCGGGTTCGGCATCGGCGGAGGGCTGCATTGTCATTGCCTCATGCAGCTCCGGATCAAACGGTTCTCCCGCAGGATCTACCTCGGTCACGCCGAAACGCTCGAGCGTGCCGGCCAGTAATTTCAGAGTCGCCTCACTGCCGGCAAGAAGGCTCTGTGCATCGGCTGATTCGCTTGCCGCAAGTCCCATCTCCAGACTGTCCTTGACGGCCAGTAGCTCCCTGCCGAAGTTCTCCAACGCGAATCTCCGTGCATGCTCGACATCACGGCTCGCTCGCTTGCGGATATTCTCGACCTCGGCGGCCGCCCGCAAGTAGCGGTCCCAATTCTCGTCGGCCTTTGCCTGCAATTCCGCAAGCGCAGTCTCACGATCATCGCCTTCTACAGGCGATTCGGCATCGACGGCTTGCAGTTCAAGGTTGTCGTCCTCGGACTCGGGCTCAGGACGTTCGGGCTGTCCATTCATCGACATTTGTTTCCCATTGCGTTGGCCTGCTCAGATGAAGTGTGCAGTGTGGGGACCCAGCCATAAATATCAAGGGCTGCGACCCAGATTTGTGCGGGAAATTACTGGTTTAACGCAGATCTGAGCAAACGCGCCGTAATATCGACGATCGGCACTACCCGATCGTAGGCCATGCGTGTCGGCCCGATAACGCCCAGCACGCCAACCGTATCGTCGTCGAGATGATAGGGAGCAGTCACCACGCTGCAATCGTCGAGTATCTGAAAGCCAGACTCCTCACCGATGAACACCTGCACGCCATCAGCATTGATGCTGCGATCGAGCAGGTCGAGAATCAGACGCTTGCGGGAGAACGCCTCGAACAGACGCCGCAGGGTGTCGACATCGGACAATTCGGCAAAGTGCATCAGGTTGGTCTCACCTGCCAGAACGAACTCGCCGCCCGGATGCGCGGCACCCGCCATGGCGGACTGGGCAACGGCAATGATGTCGTGCATCGCCTGGTTCATCGAGTGCCTTGTCGACTCCAGGTCGGCGACGATCTTGTCCCTGACCTGTGGCATTTCGACGCCCGCATAATGCTCGTTGATGTAATTTGCGGCCTGTTGCAGTTCGGATGGAGAATAGTCGCGCTCCGTGTGCAGAATGCGGTTCTGCACTTCGCGGTCGTTGATCACGAGTATCGCGAGGATGCGGTTTTCCGAGAGCGGCAAGAACTCAATCTGACGAAGCGCTGCGTGCTGTCCACGCGGGATAGTGACGACACCGGCCAGGCTCGTAAATTCCGAGAGCATGTTGGATACCGACGCGACGAGCGCATCAGCGTCGTCGACCTTGCGGCGGATCTGCGATTGCAGCATCTTGATGTCGCCGTCTTTCGGCTGGCGATAACGGACCAGCGTATCGACGAAGAGCCGGTAACCCTTGGCCGTCGGCACGCGTCCGGCCGACGTATGCGGAGCCGACACCATGCCCATGTCCTCGAGATCCGACATGACATTACGAATGGTCGCAGGACTGAGATCCAGACTGGAATCTTTCGACAGTGTTCTGGAACCGACGGGCTGTCCATCCCGGATATAGCGCTGGATCAATACGCGCAACAGGTGTTGGGCGCGATCGCTCGGAGGGTTACTGGTTGCTTCTGCAGACATTCGCGAGAATTACGAAAAATTCGCAAGTCGGTCCCTGTGTTAGGGTATCTTTCACCACGCTAGCAACGGCTTGGCGGCGGGTCAAGGGAATAACAGACTAACGATGGGCGGCGAATTTCAGAAAGTTGCAATGCTGGGTCGTCACGACGATCCGGGCGTCGCGGAACCCATGACTTTGCTCGCCCGGCACTTAACAAAAGCTGGCATCGAAGTACTGGCAAGCAATGAGATGGATCTGGATCTGCCAGTCACGCGGCGTGCGGAATCGTCCCTCGCCTCCGAGGCTGACCTGATGATCGCGATCGGGGGCGACGGCACGATGCTGTACGCCGGCCATCTCACACTCGAGAGCGATGTTCCGCTCCTCGGCATCAACCGCGGCAGGCTCGGTTTCCTTGCGGACGTATCACCCGACGAGATGCTCGCGAGCGTCGACCACATTCTTGGTGGCGCGTACTCGATCGAATCGCGCCTTCTGCTCGATGCGCATCTGCGTACAGCTGACGGCGAAACGAGAACCGCGACCGCATTCAACGACGTTGTTCTGCAACGCCGGGAAACCGGCAGAATGGTTGACATCGAAGCGAGCGTTGCAGGTCAGTTTGTGAATACTCACTCCGGTGACGGCCTGATCGTTGCAACGCCGACAGGATCCACGGCCTATTCGCTGAGTTGTGGAGGACCGATTATCGAGCCGCAACTCGATGCCGTTGTCGTCGTACCCATTTGCCCCCACACTCTGACGGACCGCCCGATTGTCATTGCGGCCAATCAGCCGATCGAAATTCGACTGCTCGAGCGCGAAGACACCCAGGCTGAAGTTATGATCGACGGGCACTCGATCGGTGCGATCCACGCTGATGATCTACTCACGATCTACGCAGCCAAAAACCGCATCAACCTGATTCACCCGCCGGGCTACGATTTCTACGGCATTCTGCGAACCAAGCTGTTTTGGGGTCGCGACAGTCGTAAACGCAACGAGGATACTGGTTAAGCGATGTTGATCAGTCTGCAAATACGCGACTTCGCCATCGTCGACCAGATAGCAGTCGAGTTCGACCCGGGCATGACGGTACTCACCGGAGAAACTGGTGCGGGAAAGTCAATTCTCGTCGACGCCGTAGGCCTCGTTCTGGGCGAGCGCGGTGGTAGCCAGCTGGTCCGAGGCGGAGCCAAACGCGCAGAGTTCAGTGCCGAATTCGATGTATCAGCGTTGCCGGAGGTTCGTGATTGGCTCGAAGCTCAGGCGCTCGACCAGGACGGTGCATGCCTCTTGCGCCGTGTGATAGGGGCAGACGGCCGTTCACGCGCCTTCATCAATGGCAATGCCGTCACCGTGCAGCAATTGAAATCGCTTGGCGAATTGCTGCTCGACATTCACGGCCAGCATTTTCACCAGTCACTGGGCCGTCGGCCCGTGCAAAGGGACCTGCTTGACTATTTTGGTGAACTGCAAGACACGCGGCGGCAAACCGAAGCGTCATTCGAGAAATGGCAGTTGCTGCAAGAACGCCTGGACAAGCTCCGGGCAGCAGATGCGGATCAGGCGTCGCGATTGGATTTACTCGAATTTCAACTGCAGGAACTGGTGGCACTCGACGTCAAAGAGGGAGAACTGGAGAGCCTGCAAGCCGAACGGCAAAAGCTCAGGAACAGCGGTACGTTGGCCGACGGCGTGGCGACGGCGTTGAGCAGTCTGTCGGAGGATGATGCACGCAACGCAAGCAGCCTGCTGGCCGAGGCGGCGCGATCCGTTGCCTCCCTGGTCGAATACGACAACGAACTCGAACCCGTCTGCGAACTGCTCGACAGTGCAACTATTCAGATCGCCGAAGCCACGGATGCACTGCAACGATACGGCGATACGATCGACATGGATCCCGCGCGACGAGATTGGGTTGAAGATCGCCTCGACGCCATGCAATCGGTCGCGCGCAAACACCGGGTTACGGCCGAAGAATTGCGCCCATTAAGCGACAAGCTACGGGCCGAGCACGACGAACTCAGTCATGCCGAAGAGCGTGGCAGAGAACTCGAAGAGCAAGTGACACAAACGAGCACGGCATATCGAAAACTCGCCGCGACCCTGTCGCGAGAGCGCAAAAAGGCCGCGAAGGATTTTTCCGCTGCAGTAACAGAGGCAATGGCCGGACTCGGCATGCCTGGCGGCGTATTTGAAGTGCACGTATCGGCGTTACCTGAGAGTGCGGCGCGACCTTGGGGAGTAGATGATATCGACTTCCTGATCAGCGCGAACCCGGGACAGCCGCCCATGCCGCTGTCTCGTGTTGCTTCCGGTGGTGAGTTATCAAGGATGAGTCTCGCGATTCAGGTCATCGCAAGTGATGGCAGCGCAATTCCGACGATGGTGTTTGACGAAGTCGATAGCGGGATTGGCGGTCGCGTGGCGGAAATGGTCGGCAGAAGGCTGCGTGAGCTCGGAGCAAACCGTCAGGTACTCTGCGTCACACATTTGCCACAGGTGGCGAGCCTTGCTGATCAGCACTTTCGCATCAGCAAAGTTACCGACGGCAAGGCCACTCGGACGGGCGTGAGCGTCCTGGGTAAGGAAGAACGCATCGAAGAACTGGCTAGGATGCTCGGCGGAGTCGAGATCACGCAAAAGACGATTGAGCATGCAGCAGAGATGCTGGCCGGCGCCGCGAGAAAACGCGCTTAGGTGTTAGCGAAGAGGCTAGTCGACTTCGTCTGAGTCCGTCAGTGGCCGGACGTACAAAACCAGATTGTGGTCGAGAATCTCGTAGCCATGTTTCTTGGCCATCTTGCGCTGCAGTTTTTCGATTTCCTCGTCAACGAACTCGATAACTTCACCTGATTCCACACACACCATGTGGTCGTGGTGTTCGCCATCATCGAGCTCAAATATCGAGTGTCCACCTTCGAAGTTATGCCGGGTAACGAGACCCGCCGCCTCGAACTGCGTCAGCACGCGGTACACGGTCGCCAACCCAATATCCTCACCGGATTCAAGCAACTCCTTGTACATGTCCTCGGCACTCAAATGCCGCAGATTTGAATTCTCGAAAATCTCGAGGATCTTGAGGCGCGGCAATGTGACCTTGAGGCCGGCCTTGCGTAATTCCTGGCGTTGCTCCATGCGCTTGATCTCTTTCGACAAACAGAAAACGGCTGTCGTGCCGTTTGGCAAGAAGGTATGATGCGCGGCTATTATGACGCAGTTGGCAGCCTGGCTCTACCACCGATCTGCCGCTGCCCGACGAAACCTCAATTGAAACCGGATGTCCAAGCCGAATACGTTATGCGCAGACTCTTAACACTGGCCCTGATTTTCTCAACACTCGCTTTCTCGAGTGGCTGCGTTTATCGCGCTAACATTTCTCAGGGCAATCTGCTCGAGCAGGAAGATCTTGATCAGGTCGAGATCGGCATGACACGCAACCAGGTGCGGTTCTTGCTCGGCACGCCGTTGATCGATGACCCCTTTCACCAGGAGCGCTGGGACTACATTTACTACATTCGAATTGGTCGTGATGATGCGACGTTTAAGCGTTGGGTTACAATAGTCTTCGCAGACGACATCGTCACCGAGTTGCGAACCGATCAGGAACTCGATCCGAATCTTTGACGTCGCTAGTCGTCAGCTGCCTCGCGCATAGTAAGACCGGACTGCGCGAGCTCCCTTCGCGCATCCCGCGGATCACGTAACAGTGGCCGATAGATCTCGACGCGGTCGCCGTGTCTGACACTCGCGGAGCGATCAACAGTGCGTCCCCAGATGCCGGTTCGCATTGCATCCAGGTCCTCGGCAGGAAATTTCTTCGCAATCGCTGACAGAGTTATAGCGTCTGCGACTGTTGCGCCGGCGTGCAGAGATACGCTGACCAATTCCTGACTGGCGGCCGACGCAAATACGACTTCAACATTAATATTCCGGGCCATCGCTATACTGTCATCCGTAAACTTTTTTCGCTCTTTGGGTAAACGCGTCGACAAGAGAATTGCAGGTCTCTTCGAAAAACGCGCCAATCATCACGTCGAGTATGCGGCTATCGAATTCAAACTCGAGGTGCATTGACACCTTACTGCCCGCCTCCCCCAGCGACCGAAATCGCCATCCGCCCGAGAGATGCCGGAACGGCCCGCTAACCAGCGCAAGATCCATCGAGTCTTTTGGATGCATCGTGTTGCGCGTGCGGAAATGCTTGCTGAGACGGCCGCGATGCAACTCGAGCGTCGCTTCCACCACATTGCCTTCGCGAAAATGCACCTCAACGTCATTGCACCATGGCAGAAACTCTGGATACGAATCGACATCCTCGACCAGGGCGTACATATCCTCGGCCACGTATGGAACCAATGCGCTACGACTGACCTTACGCATCTCAGCAGTGCCTGTGCGCCATCTCCGGAATCAGGAAAGGTCCGGTAATAGCCCAATGGCTTTCAAGAAAATAAACAGGATGGCGACCGGCGCGACGAACCGAGCCAGTATTCGCCAGATCTTGTACAGCGTGCCTGAACTACCGAGTTCATCGGCCGTGGAATTCCGACACATGACCCAGCCGGCGAAAATTGCGATGAACATTCCACCCAGTGGCAACATGACGTTGCTTGTGAGGTGATCGACGTTGTCGAAAATCGTGCCCTTGTAGAACTTGAAGTCACTGAGCACATTGAACGACAGGACTGAGCCGAATCCCAGCAACCAGATCAAACCACCGACCATGACCGCGGCCTGAGCCCGGGTGCGAAACTGATGTTCGACGAGCCAGGCCACTGCGGGCTCCATCAGGCCAATTGCTGATGTCCACGCCGCGAACGACAGCAGAATGAAGAATAGCGTCGAAAAGAACACGCCACCGGCCATTTGTCCGAACGCCAATGGCAGCGTGTCGAACACGAGCCCGGGGCCGTCTGCCGGGTCCAGGCCATTGGCGAAAACAAGTGGGAAAATCACGAGCCCCGCCAATATTGCAATCGACGTATCCGCGACAACAACGGAGCCCGAGGCCCCCGTAATTGAGGTTTCTTCCGGCAGGTAAGCACCGTAGGCCATGATCGCGCCCATGCCGATCGACAATGTAAAAAACGCCTGGCCCATCGCCGCCAACACGCTGTCCCAGGTCAGTTTGCTGAAGTCGGGCGTAAACATGAACGCAAGGCCTTCGCCAAAGTGACCCGAGGAGATCGAGAAACCGAGAAGCACAAACAGGAGTACCATAAGAGCCGGCACCATGAACCGCACGGCTTGTTCCAAACCTCTTTCGACGCCGCGAGCAACGACGAACGTCGTCAGCCCCATAAATAACGTGTGGCTGAAGCCTACCAGGCGCCAGTCGCCCACGAAGCCGCCAAATTGAGCGCTCACCTGCTCCGCTTGTGCGCCGGCAAATACGCCGGATGCACTCTTGAAGACATATGCAACCGTCCAACCTGCGACGACGCTGTAGTAAGAAAGAATCAGAATGCCCGCGAGAACGCCCACGCCACCCAACCATTTCCAGTTGGGCGAACTGCCCTCTTCCTGGCCCAGTAGCGCCATCGTTGCCACGGGATTGCGGCGCCCCCTGCGCCCAATCAGGACTTCCGACATCATCACGGGCATGCCAACGAGAAAAACGCACAGCAGGTAGACGAGCACGAACGCGCCGCCGCCATTCTGCCCCGCTATGTACGGAAACTTCCAGATATTTCCGAGGCCGACCGCCGAGCCCGTAACTGCCAGGATGAAGGCCATCCTGGATGACCAGTGACCATGCAAAGACGTTCGCTTCGCTGGATCGGCTGCCTGATTGCTCAGCATTATGATTCTCGTATCAGCAATGATTGCCGCGATTCTCATACAATTACAGGGGACTGACAACAGCACGCACCGTATAATCGCGTCCCCGTTCACGCCGCACCTGATTGATTTGATGAGCAGCAAAAAGTCGAAAAAGCCTGCCGGCAATGTGATCGCAGTAAACCGCAAGGCACGCCACGACTACTTTATCGAAGACACCTTCGAGGCCGGGCTCGTGCTCGAGGGTTGGGAGGTCAAGAGCTTGCGTGCCGGCAATGTGCAGCTTACGGAGAGCTACGTGTACATCCGCAACAGTGAGGCGTGGTTGTTTGGCGCCCACTTCTCACCGCTCAATTCCGCATCGACGCATGTCAAGGCCGACCCGACCCGCACACGCAAATTGCTGCTGCATCGCCCGGAACTCGATCGCTTGATCGGTGCGGTCGAACGCAAGGGTATGGCGCTGGTCCCGCTCGACCTGCACTGGCACAAGGGCCGCGCGAAGCTCAGTGTTGGTATGGCGAAAGGCAAGAAACAGCACGACAAACGCGCAGCCAGCAAGGACCGCGACTGGCAGCGGCAAAAAGAAAGAATTCTTAAAGGATCTTAATAGATAACAAAAACTTATGGATACAATTTAAAGTATAGTCTCGAACAATGTCGGTGCCGGGCACCCGATATTTGTGCCGAATGTGAGCTATCCACATTGTTTTTCAGCATCGCGGCCATAGACTAGAGCGACACGGGGGTGACATGGCTTCGACGTGGGTCGCGAAACTCCGAGTGCATGCCGAGGGACAGATTACCTCGTTAATCCAGCTGTAAAACCTATAGTTGCCAACGACGACAACTACGCACTAGCTGCTTAAAAACCAGTTTAGCGCCCTCTGACCGGATGTGCCTGTGCGTTCGGGGTTCAGGGGTCACCGACACGGGACCGCGGCAAGGGCATGTTCAGGGCCCGAACCGTTAAATCCTTCCTGAGCTGGCTATGAGTTTTCCCTGCCCGTCGGGTAGCGCATAGCGAGATTAAAGACGGAATAAGCATGTAGATCTTGGGGCAGAGGACTTGCGGACGTGGGTTCGATTCCCACCACCTCCACCAACAATGTAAAGGGTCATCCAACGGGTGGCCCTTTTTCATTGACTTGTGCCGGCCAGAGGCGAAGAAACGACCTCAGTACGATTCAGCGGCTTCCATTCGCCGTGTATCTGCTGCACAAAAAAAGGGAGGGGTTTTCACCCCTCCCTTCCACTGCGGATGTGTTACAGGGCTATACGTAACGCCCGCCTGGTTTCATTGCACGACGGTTGTCGTCGCGACCGCCCGGTCAATATCCGGATCTCCATCAACGAGTGTTACGGTCCACAGGATGTCACCAGCATCCCCTGGCCTGAGGCTCGGGAAGTCGAACCTCGTGCGGCCGTTACCGCTGGAATCAGAGACTGTCAGAGTCCGGTTGTAGACTTCAATACCGTTTTGTATACCCACTACCGTGGCCGGCGCTTCGTCCTCGACAGCACCAGCGTTTCTGACAACAACACTAATCCCGATAGGTTTAACTTTGGCGAGCCGTACATGCTTGGTGACTCGGAATTGGACGATGTCGAGGTCCACATTCGGGATCGCCGCGATGTCCGCCGTGGTGCTGGCGCTGTCCGTGGCACCGTCATTGTCGGTCACGATCAGGGTGACCGTGTAAAGACCAGACGCCGCGTAGGTGTGACTCGG
>JAOTYE010000019.1 GCA_029862045.1 Gammaproteobacteria bacterium | reverse complement strand
GCTATGCCGTACAAATGAGCTTCGCGGCTCAGGAGGCTAAGGACCAACTACCTGTCCATGAGCAAAACCTGGTCGATGAACAGATCTTCAAGTTGGTGAATAATCTTGAGATCGAGCGAAATCGAAGCGTCCCGGACGTCGAGGGTGATCTGCGTCGCCTACGTGTAATAGATACGTCTGCGGAAATTGAATTTCGTATTGATGATGCCGATCAACGAATTCAGATTGCGCAGATCGGGTCTCGTCAGTCCGATACGAGCAGCAGGGGTTAGTCTCGTGCCTAACGACGAAGCCTACCCCAATTACGGCCTCAAGATCTCTAATGACGCGGCTGCGCACCGGGCGGAAATACCCGTTGAATTTTATCCGATGCTGGATCAAATTTTGCGGGGTCTCGCGTGTGACCCGATGCACTGGCCGCACCGTATTTCATCCAAAGACGGGAAGTCACTCCTCTACACGCATCCGGACCCGACCATACTGATCGATTTTAGAATCGCCAAGGAGGAAAAGAACCTCTACATCGCTAGCATCGCCGCACCCGAGTTCAAGCCGAAGAAAAGCTTCTTCATCAGTTACAGTCATGTTGACGAAGAGTGGTTCACACTGATCAAGAAATTTCTCTATGTTCTGGAAGAACAGGGCGTCATCGAATTCTGGGACGACACGAAGATCCAACCCGGGTCTGATTGGAAGGCCGAGATTCAGAAGGCTCTTGAATCTGCGAAAGCCGCCGTCCTCCTGATTAGCCAGGACTTTCTGATTTCCGATTTCATAAAGAAGTTCGAGCTACCCAAGCTCTTAAAGGACGCCGAGAACAAAGGAAAGAAAATATTTTGGATACCCGTGCGTCCCAGCACGGTTATGCGAAGTCACAAAGAAATCGCGAAATTTCAGTCGCTCCTGAAAGACCCGAACAAGTCCCTTAACCAACTAAGTAAGTCGGAATGCGAAGCGGTGCTTGTCCAGGTTAGTGCTAAATTGGAAGAGCTGCACTAGCTTCGAAATTCTCAAACCCGTGGGGCCCCTCAATCAATCGATTCGTAAAGCTCGTTGAATTTCTCCGCCGATACAGTGTAGGTGTCAAGGCCGTCGGCGTCGTTGTAAACGATGTAGTCACCTTCTTTTTATTGTGCGGAGCCTTCTTGCGTTCCAATAGAGCCCGATTTGTCTGTCTGCGTGGCCCAAACCGGTGTCGACTTGAATAAGGTTCATTTGCTGACGTACTACACCTGGAACACGCGTCGCAGCTGGCGTATTGACAGCGTCCTCGGATCGGCGAACGGCTCGCAGGACGTACGGTATATCTTCCGAGATGTTGGCGCCTGGAAGAAGTATGCTGAGAAGAATGCCGTAGTATGGGTAGTGGGCGTAGGCCGGGCAGGGCAACCTACTTTGGACGCGCGCATCAACGTTGATAGTCTCTACTCCAAATGTGAGGATGGCAAACGCTGGCGCGGCGTTCTGGGTCATTACCCGGGCAGCTGTCATTTCGGGCTGAACGACGCCGTGGATGCGATGGCGAAAATCGCGTTCATAAATTGCAAGAGCAAAGTTTGGCGTTTACCGTCGACCGACGCCGGACGACCTTGGAATTCGCAGCACGGCAAGCGTTTGCAGAACCCAATGCGAATCGCGCCGGTCGGCCACGACGTCGCCGGCCAGAAGTCGTCACTGGGTGCAGGGCCGCTCGAAGATCTGGCCAAGGCGTCGATTCGCCAATCGATGTTCATCAGCTACAAGCATGATGATTTCGACGACATCAAGTCACTTAAATTCCTCGATCAGCTTGCAATCGAGCTCGCTAGAAGGGGTGTGGCCGTCTGGCTCGATCGTGTCGCGCTTGCGGGGACTGGCGGACGAAAGCTCGCTCAGGAGAGCGACCAACAGCTCACGCAACTCCTCGCGCAGGGGCTCGATCAGTGTAGCGCCGTGCTGGGTGTTTGGCGCAATCTCTATGGCACGCCTTCGGAAATCGACGGTGAAAACTGGACTGGGCGGGAGTGGGCCGGAAGCGGTCGCGGTACCAAGCGCGTTGCTCTCGATCCGATGCGCGTGTACCGGAGGCGCCCTGGCCTGCCGAAGCCAACGGAGCGGGTGTTGCTGCCGGCCGATCCAGGTCCGGCACAGGCTGGAAACGTTGCCGATCGCATTGTCAGCAAATGCTGCAAACTCTGGGCTTGACAGGCAAAACATCGCTCGAAGCTGCTCCGGACCGACAGACGATCGGGGCTTTTTGTTCTTCCAGTAATCTAGTATTGTCTGTTAGTACAAACAGGTTTCAAGTCCCGGTACACGATGGCACGGTCGTGCCGATTCGATGCGGAGACCGAATGGCGATAGATAAAACGAAACCCGGCTTTTCCGATGAGGAAATCGCTGAGGCAACGCACAATCTCATTGCATCCATTCGCAGGGGCGGAGATGACGAGATTCCGTTCTGGCATGAGCTGCCCGAAGACGCGTGGCAGAAAGAAGACTCGTTTCGACAGATCGAATTGCTGCGACAGAATTCCGAATTGACGGCAGAGGATGAACACGAGACGTGGCGGGTGGCGCGACTCGCGGCCGGGTGGAAGTACGGGACGGTGCGCAATGAGGAAAAAAAGGTGTCACCGCTCCTGGTCCCCTGGAAAGACCTGCCGTTTGTCTACCGTGCCCGGTCGATGGCCGGATTTCGTGTAATCCGGGTTATGCTTGGCACCGACTAGGTCGAATGGGGACGCGCGCCCGAACCGGTTGAACGTTTTTGATACTGCCGGAATAGAATGAGAAGATTCTCGAGTTCACGTTCGCCCGGGTAGTCTCTCCAGGATCCACGATCCTCGATTCCCAGATGTTCCGCGATCTGCGGTGTGAGCCGCGAGTGCTCCAGCGCTTGCCGGGCGGACTCGGAATCACCAACGTACACACAGTGCCCATTCCCGGTCTTGACATACAGGTATGGCTGCACACCCACGGCTGACGGCAAGTCGGCAAGCTCGTTTAGATCGAGACGACGAAAAGTCTGGCCCAGAATTTCGTGCATATCGCAGGTTACGGCCAGACCGCAGAGATGCGCGTGGTACGGAAAGCCATCTGTTTGGTCATAGAGGGCGCCTCCGCCGGCCCGTCCCTGTTCATAAAACGTTGAGTCGGCGCTCGCATATTCGACTCGGTAGAAGTCCTCGACCATCTTCTGCAACCGCGCGATTTCCGGGAATGCCGCTGGCGGCAGTTGCGAAAGACTGTTGCCACAAGCGTATGGGGCGATGGCCAGATAGCCCTCGACGAGTTGACCGAGAGGGGCGACCAGGTAGGATGTCGACCCCCGGAACAATATCTGCTCATCCCGGAAGTTGTTGTTATCCAGGCAAAACACGCAGCGTGCCTGGACGTCGATCGGTATGCCTTCGGAATTCATTCAGGATTATTCGATGAGGGCCAACGTCGCGAAGGCGAGCGCGCTTATCACCAGCGCGACCGGCACCAGGCTGGCGATCTGGCCGAGCGAAGCCCGTAATCGTGAGGACCAACGGGGCAGCGCAACCAATGCTACGGCGACCGTCAGGCCCGCAACCGGGTAAATTGCCGGGCCCAGGCGATCGCCCAAGTCTGTCGTGAGCGCTGCTGACAGGGCGATGCCGCCGATGCTGGCGGACATCGCGAGGATTTCCAGATCGGAATAGGGTCGGGTCAGTGGCCAGAGATAACGACGCTTGGCATCAAACGCGAATTCCACCGGTTTTACGACAGGATGATAGCCTGGAAGCCATTCGCGCAGGCGGTTGTTCAGTACTGTCCGTCCAATCGATGCGCGTTCGGCCCGCAACCATTCCGTGGCGCGTTCATAGAGGTCGCGTTCGTCGGACCAGAAGAACATCTGCAGATCGCCGATCGAGAAATACGGGTATCGCCTCGGCTCGCGGCTGCACAACATCAACGGACGATGGTGCGCAACGCTTATTCCGATCTCGTGGGCGCGGCTGGGGTTCTCGTTTTCAGGGTTTTCCGGTCCCAGCGTCAGGTCGGCAATTACGAATTCGGCGTGCTGCAACAACAATTGCGTGGTTAGCCGCACGCTCTTCGTTTTTATACGATGGCGGCCGTCGTCCGACCACAGGCACGGAATCCCGGCTTCAAGCTCGACGGCAGCACGAATTGCCTCGCGCGCGTGCGCGAAGTCCCGCTCGAGGCGGCCAATCATAAACGCGAACGCTTCCGCTACTGGTATTTCACAGACTCGAGCCACAAACGAATCGACAAGCGCGCGAGTCCCCGCGTCAAGTTCGGAGCTTTCGAGCTCAAACTCGTGGGGGCCATGCAACGAAGTTCGGGTCGTATGAAAAAACGTGGATTTGTCGATCGAGACAGTCGCCTTGTTGTCGTGGCAATTTGTATCAAACGAAAGCCCTTTTTCAACGAGAACGAGATGCGGGCGGTCTGTATTATCGGTCTCGACTATGACGGGATCAGTTCCGGATTCCCTGATGTCGTGTAAGTGCTCGAGCGAAATCATCGTTATCAAACCGCCGCATCCACCGATAATCCGGCGCACACGAGGCGGATCGCCGTCCATGTCGTCGACATCGCTTACAACGCGGATACCAGCCTGGTCCAGGTGGCGCAGAAACGGTGCCAAACTCGGGCCTGGCGGCGGCCCGCTGAAGAACACACTCGCCCGGACCGGGGAGATAATATCGAGTTCAAGTTGCTCGCGGTCATCCGCGGCATTAGGCGGGCCGTTAGTGTCGTTAGCCACCAGCCCCGTCACCCGTCGATTGTGGACCGAGACTATCGCACTCTTGAGCTACCCGATGGCAGGTTTCAAGGTCGACATCGCTCCACACGTAAAAATATACGGTTTCAGTATTCGAGTCGGGGTGGTTCTCGAGATAAGCGACCGCGGCGGCGATGAACTTGGTCACGTGCGTCTCGAGGTCGCCCCCTGCCGGGCCGGTGCCGAACAGTGGCATCAGAATCGAGCGCGGCGGGTCGCTTTGCACAGCAGTCGAATCCGCCGTCTTCAGTGCATTGCGAACGCATCGATCGATACGCTCAATAGGCTTGTAGCCCTCCCGCGGTTGCCCTATGACACTCGCCGCGTGGAAGATCCACTTGACGTTGTTGCTTTCCAGGGCGCCGGCGCCGGTGACGACGACTGTACCTGGCGCGACATTCTTTTCGTCGCCCATCAGCGACGCGAGTTCATCGGCGATCGTATCCTCGGCGACCCGGCCGGTCACCGGATGTTTTCGGGCACCGAGATACCGAACCGTCGCCGACGTGGACTTGTCGTAGTAGCTTGCCATTTGCATGTCGGTGTTCTCGGACGTCACCCAGACATCAGCTATGTTGATCGCCTCGTAATCCCCTGTGACAAAGCCGATTCGTTTCTGAGCTTGTGCCACGAGCGGGTACTCGTCGGTTCCGAATCGTGTGATTCTCTTCGGCACGCGATCCGGGCCGCGTTCGACGCGCAAATTGGGAATCGTTACATGGACCAGGCTGTCGACGTTATCGGGATCGTCCAGCGCATTTTTGACGTACGCGCACAACGTCTTGCGCGCAGCTCTGAGTTCCGCGGGGGACTCTCCGTATTCAATGGAGGACAAACCGGCGATGTTGAACGGCCAGGACGTGCCTTGACGATGCACAAGCACCGTGACCGATTGCCGGAGAGCATGCCGTACCCCAAGCTCGTAGAACACATTCGCGTTGAGCGTGCTCGTGTCGACGATGGCTACGCGGTCCTCGAGGATGTGCTCGATCATACGCTCGTGAATAAATCCAGGCTTCTGGATGTCATCGCAGCGAAGCACCTTGAGGGCCTCAACTTGCTCGCACGCCTTTTTGATCAGGTTCTTGTATATGCCGTCGAAGTCGATCTTGTTGCCATCGATGTCTTCTTTCACGCCGTACGGCATGATGACGAAGCATGTGTTGTTCTCCGTCATGCCGGTCAGATGACTAGGTGACGGAGACGGTGGTCAAGACCTGCGCGTCGGCCGATTCGTCTTCGTTCGCCGCCGCCGTTTGCTGCAGTGCTCGCCAGGTCTTATCAGCCGATTCGGGCCTTGGGCTCGTTCTCCAATTCCACAAGTCGCCGTAACCTAGGCGCGACGCAAAGAGGCGTCTCATGCTTTGCGACGGGAAACTCCCGGCCGGGCCGGTAGCAATTCGAGTAACCCCGTCGGGCGTTTCATGCAGCAAATACTCCTGATCGCCGGTATACGCCGCAATAGCGGTCAAAGACTTATTGCAGGTACTCCACGTGCCGCCCTCATTTGCGACAACCGCGACGGATCGCGGCACGGGAATGAAATGCAGGTGCGCATGCTCAGTCGTACACGGAATATGACTTGAGACCGTAGCCATGCCGTGCTCGAAATAGTGAACGTCCGCGTCGTAATGCGTCTCGAGCAAGCGCCTGAGCTTCATTTTTAGATCCGAGTATTCGCCTTCGACGTTACCTGCCAAGCCGCTGCCCAGTTGAGCAAGACTTTTCACGTGGACCTTGGGACAAAGAAGCACGTGCCCGGGCGATAGCGCACCAAGGCTCGGGATGACCGCAAATGTCTCGTTTTCGAGAATCACGCGGCGCCGATAGAGATGCGACGGGAGCATTTGCGCAAGGAGGTCCCGCGACGCATCTCCGGCAATCTGTCCACATAGGAAGCATTGATTAACGTTTGGTGAATGCGGCATCCTGGTTTCTCCTGATCGTTGGAATTCTGGAGCCTCAAACTCAAATTTACGCCACGGAGTGCGCGGTAGGCAAGTCAGATGCCGCGGGCATATTCCGTAGCAAAGCCAAAATCGATTGTCCGACGATAGTGGCCGACGCCGTGAATTCCGACTATTGTCAGTTTGTCGGTTTAGCTGCGCCGCGAAGGACGAAATAGCGTTACGATGGACTTTGCCGATCGAATGGATTACATGGCCCCGCATCTTCTTCGGAGGTGAAGATATTGCCTGAAGTAGCTGATAAACAAAAAAATACCGGGATCCGGCCCGTGTGTTTTATTGCGATGCCATTCGGCAGGAAAGCGCCGCCCGGCGAGCAGGAACCGGTGCTGGACTTCGATGCCATTCATGAGGCAATCGCCGACGCCATCGAATCGGCCGGCCTGGAGGCGATCCGGGCTGACTTCGAAACCAGTGGCGGCTTCATTCATCGCGCGATGTTCGAACGATTGCTCCTTGCCGAATATGTCATTGCCGATCTGACATTCGCCAATCCGAACGTGGCGTATGAAGTCGGTCTTCGCCACGGGGTCTCCTCCGGACACACGATACTGATCGGGGCGCAGAATGAGGCATTGCAGAAGCTGCCGTTCGACTTTGCGCCTTTCAGGGTCATTCCTTACGAGCCGGACAATCAGGGCGGTCTGAGTGAGCAAGGGCGGGCAGAACTGACCGAAACGCTGGCATCGCAGCTCATGGCCGCACGCAGCGGCGAATTACCGATCGACAACCCGGTAATGCAGGTGACATCATTCGTACCGGGCGGCCGTGTTGATCACGAAAAGACGGACACTTTTCTGCATCGCATGCGATACGCCAGTGAAATCGGCGAACGCGTTGCCGACGCCTTGAACGATGCCGACGATCCGGTCGCAGTACTCAAACAAATCGAAAACGAAATTTACGCGGGACCGGACACAGTCGCGCAATTGCACACGGCACTCCTCGCCGTGTATCTGGGCTACCGGGAAAATAAGGCCTATGCCGAGATGGTCGAGCTGCATGGGCGGCTTCCGACTGAGCTACAAAACCAGCCCGTGGCAAACGAACAACTAGCTCTCGCATACAACCGCCTCGCCGAGAGCAGCGCCAGGGCTGGTGACGAGATCGAAGCTGATCGATATCGGCGCAGGGCACTTGAAACCCTCGAGGGCGTTCGCGACGAACATCGAACCAGCGAGACACACGGTATTTTGGGCCGCATTTACAAAGGCCAGTACGATGCGGAAATCGACGCGCACGAGAAAGTCACCGTCAAAGCGAATGCAATGCTACGGCGTGCGATCGACAGCTATGAAGAGGGATTTCGATCGGATCCACGTGACTACTACCCGGGCGTCAATGCCGTGACCCTGCGGCTGGTGCGCGGCAAGCAAGAAGATCTCGAGTTCCTGACGACCTATGTCCCGGTTGTGCGATTTGCCGTTGAGCGTGCGCCGCAAGGCGGCAGCGAAATGGAACGATACTGGCAGATTGCCACCAAACTGGAGCTGGCCACGGCGGCGAAAGACTGGGAAACGGCACAGGATCTGTTGATCGATCTGATCGCGATTCCCGCATTCGGCTGGATGCGCGATACCACCACCAAGAATATGAAAATTCAGCGCAATGCATTTCACGAAGATACCACCGCCATCGACAATCTGGACGAGATAATTAGAGAACTCGGCACGAATTAAAGTGGCAGAGTGTCGCTCGACGTTTAAACGGCGATCATCTAGCGTATCTTCCGCTGGAGTTCCTGCGGGTCGGGGTGCAACTTCTTGCTGTAAAGCCAGTTTTGGCGCTTGCCTATATCAACGGTACCCGAGTTCTTGTAACGGGACCTCGGTCGTACCGTTACAGTGATGCCTGGTCTCAACTTGATTCTCCATTGATCGAGCTGGCCGGCTGTTTGCGTTGTCTCGGAATCGAGGAAACAATACAGACGATCGTCCTCGGTCCGGACAAGCCAGATTTTCTGCAAACGGGTGTCAAAAATCTGCAAATACTCACGCGCCACGGTGCCGAATTCCGCGTTGAGAAAGTCGCCGATTTGCTCTTGAGAAAAAAACCGAAACTTCAACTTCGATGAAGTGGAAACATTGCCGGCACGCGCCGTATTGCTGGTCTCTCGGACGGTGGGCGGTCCGATCAGGCGGTTCACTTCAAGACACAATAATTTCAGTTGTTCCTCGATTCCATATCACTCTTTCCGGACAAAGCCGATCCGTCGGCAGGGTGGAGCTGCAGCTTGACGAGGAGATCCACGATTTCCCATGTGCAGGGCCGGATTATTACGGGAACGATGTGAACCTGCCCCTGATCTCGCAGATCTTCCAGCCGTGGTACTTCCTGTTTAAGAATAAATTCGGAGGCTAAGAAGTCCGGGGACACGAGCAGGACCGCAATCTTGCATTTATCGATCGCGTTCATAATATGATCGCGCCAATCCTCCCCGGGATTGATTTCGCCGTCGTCCCAGGTCGCATAATCGAAACGATTCTGGATTTGCATACAGCGCATGAACGTTGCGATGCGCTCTTTCCAATCCCGATCTTTATGGCTATAACTGATGAAAACGTCCATGTTGACGACTCAGCCCAGCTTTCTTGCGACGGCGCCCAGGATACTCTGAATAAAAATTCCCTCGTTTGCCCCGTAAACTCCGGGTTTGTTGTTCAGTTTTGGTACGGATTTGCCGCCCAGGTGGTGAAGCGCGATCAGATCCCAGTTCGAGTTGAAGACCGGGCTGCCCGAACTGCCGCCCTCCGTCGGCGCCCGGTAGTGGACTTTGGGCGATTCATGGTCCAGTAGCAGATTGTCGTGGAGCGAAAATGCCAGTCCGGCCCCCTTTGGATGACCGATCACATACACACGATGATCACTCTTGTTGCCTACCGGTGGCAATGACTTGGAAACGCGGAACGCCTTGTCGAATGACAATGACTTGTCCAGAGTGACAATCGTGCAATCGAGGTCGGTTCGTCGCGACGTGAATAACAATTGCTCGACGCCAAACTTCTTATTGGCATCAGTACCTGCCTGGAAGATGATTTCGGCATCTTCAGGCGGCAGCGCTCGCGGCGAGCCGTTTTGTTCCTCCGGATCGTTGCTTATGACGTGTGCATTGGTCACAAAAACCCAGTCTTGCGTTATGCTCGGGTGAACGACCGTGCCTTTGACCAGAAATCCCGTGCCGACGCCGTTGCCCGCTCTGTCATAGATCTTTGCCACAGCCGTCGCCCGATCGAGACCCTGAACGTACCAACGGTAGGTTTTGTAGCGATCCTTGCCCAATATCGTTTCAAAGTTTGCATCCGCTGAAATTCGCTCGGCAGATTCGACTTCCTGGTCGAGGTTGTGAATTTCAACTTCACCGCCTTCCTTCTTGAGCAGTGCGGCACGCAAAAGCTGAAGAATCTTCGCGTGTTCAGCGTTTTCGTCGTCGAGCTGCCAGACTTCCTCGAACTGTCGCAGCGTGCTGGCATACTCGAACGCATCTGCGCCAGCCGCGTTCGTGTAGTCGATCACGCGTCTGAGCGATTGGTCGTAATTGCCGCGTACCAGATTCGACTCCGCGGTAGTCGCACTGTCCCAGAGATTGGCCGGCCCGTCTTGACCGTCAATGCGTTTCAGAATGTTCTTCGCAATGCGGTTCGCGCTGCGTTTTCTTATTGTTTTCAATCGAATCTTGTCGCGGCTGGCGCGCTGAATCAATGCGGCAGTATTGATTCCGTGCCAGGTTTTTGAATTGTCACCGTCATAGACAATTCCGTACGCGTCAATGGCGTCGGACAGGGCGTTCCGGTGTGCGTCGCCGAGCTTGGCGCCATCCGATTGAGCCGCCGCATCCATGTAATACTGTTTATTCGTTCGGCCGATGAGGCCCTGAATTTCCGCCAGCTCTTTGGGCACTTGGTTGGCCTCGGCTTCGGTGGCCAATGAGATCAGGAATGTGAGGGCGGCGGCCAGTTGGCCTGTTTCGATGAGCGCCTGAGCGTAGCGGCGCCTGACTGCCAGATTGTCCTTCTTCGTCGCTACTTTGTCATTCTTCTTTGTGAGCCCATTGCGCAAAATGAGCGTATCGCCCACTTTGAGCATCAGGTCGAAATATCGCTTTCGCTGCAGTTCGTAAAGGATCGAGTTTTGGATGGGCAGCGGAAAAGGTTTGTCGGCGGTACGCTGATGTTGAATAAACTGACTGCAGAGCTCCGTAACCCGTTCTTTATCGAATTCGTTGGCGGCCCTGGCAATTTCCGTTGCAAAAGTCTGCGGATACATAAGCACGTCCGAACGAAGTCGGGCCGTGTATTCACCGGCAATCGCGGCGATCAAGGAATCGCAGCCAGCTGCCGAGAGTTCCTTCACCATCTTGACAAGGAATTTCGGATCGGGCGGCGAAGACTTGGGCTCCGCCCTCAGCTCGCTGGCCGCTCGGTCAATACCGGACGCATCCCCATCGAGGATGGCCTGGGTCAGATCATCCAGCGGAGAGCTACTCTTTTTGCGTGTCACAGGCGATTATAAATCCAGGAGCGTTCGCAAATGGTTGCACAATGTTTCCTGGCCGAAGTACTTCCAGCTGCTGTGCCGCCATGCGCCTTCATTGCGAACTTTTTGATCGTGAATCGCTTTTTCGCCGCTCTTTTGATAATCGTTAGCCAACCGGGAGTCAAATGCGACCGGATCGAGCCTGTCGTAGACGTTGATCCAGCTCGAGGCCACTTTTGTTCCGGGAAACGCATCACGTTTGTCATAGCCGGGGAAATTGTCGTGAACCTCACTTAGACCCAAAGGACTGCCCACGGTCATATAACCGGTTACGGGTGGACAGTCATCGACATACTTAAGGCAGTCGTAGGAAATCACGGTTCCCATACTGTGACTCACGACCACATGTGCTCCACCGGAATTCTGCCTGGCGTCTTCCTGCAACTGCTTGACAAACAGGTCTCTGATGTAATCCTGCACCTTGATTACGTTTCCGTCGGTTGCGTGCGGAAAATCTTTGTTGAAAAGGTAATAGTAGACATCTTTGAGAAGACGTTTCATGACCCGGCGCTTGATGAACCAGGGCAACGGTACGGCCTCGAAGGCGATTGCCTCTTCCGCGGAGCCCGGCTCGGGCGGGGCGGGCGGCACGAATTCGTCGCCGTCTGGTGAGTCCTTATCGAATCGAAGCCGTTCGCGAAGGCTGTTGACGAAGGCCTGTTCGTCGGGGGGCAGATCCGTGGCCCATTCCATATCGTCGTCATCGGAACTTTCGGTACCCAATCCGGCATCCACACTTTCGTAGCCGCCACCGGACTCTTCGGGCTCGGGATACATGACGTCCGCCCAGTGGACCATGGACGTGGTTACGCCGGAACTGACGAGGTCGAGGCCGCCGTCTATCAATGAATCGTTCCAGTCCTCGAGCAGCTTTTCCTTGGGCGGCTTGTTGGCGATTCCGTGAATGAAAGTTACGTGCGGCATGATCTCCTCCTTGGATGTCCTGGTCACGCGACGACCTAAAGCGAGATTCGGAACAGGGCAAAAACCGGCGATTCAGTCAAGCTTGCGAATCCATGAGCGCTGCCAGACCGCGGGTCCCGTCTATCCTGTCCGCATTGTCTGTCGAAAAAAATTCGCGAAGCTCGATGTTCAATATAGCCCATTTTTGGTCGAGTGCAACCGCGAACAGCACTTGGTCTTTCGAGGTCAGCATGGCCTTGTTGCGTAACCGAACATGAAGGCAGGTTGTGGAATGACGCTGTGCGCCGTTATGTGGCGCAGCAGCGCTCGGGCATTCCTGGCGTCGTCATCGTGTTCAGAATTGAACAAGCAATTCTCGCCTCCGTCCCCGGCCACCACTTTCGCTTATCAGAGTTTGCAGCGGCACGGAATGTCACGCGGTTGGCGCGGCACAACGCCCTGCGACTTTAGCAGCGCCATCAGATTCGGAAATGGCCTCGCATCGAAGTAGGCGTAGACCAGAAATACGCTCAACGACCCGATATCCTCGCTCTCATCAAGATCGAGCAGCGTCTCAATCGCTTGCTCCTTCTGACTCATGATGCTGTGAGCGACCCAGAGGTTTGAACGGCCATCGGGAAATTCCGATTGGACGAATTTGTAGATGCGCTGCGCGTCGGACAGCCTGTTCTCGGCACAGGCTTGGATATTGAAGCAAACTGATGGCCGATCCAGCTCGTGTGGTTCCGCGAGGACGACGTGAAGAACGACTTCTATCGACTCGGCGGCCTGCACTTCCGCGAGCTGCCGATAGGAGATCAGCTCCGCAAGGCTATGGCCGGTTAGGGTTTCTGACCGGCGCGTCAACATTTTGGGACACGGATCGCCGTTACGGTGTTATCGAACATTGTCGGGATGAGCGTGAGTCCCTAGTCCCGCGACGATTCGACTGCTGCAAGCGGTAGATGCGATGCGTGAGTTTTGCGTGAACTAGCTCTGCATCGTCCTGCATTGTGCTGCAAATTAGGCAACGGACGCCCCGGTAACGCATTGATATATAGGGCCTCGGGCGATCCTACTCGCGACTGAAAATCCGCGTGTCGGTGGTTCGATTCCGCCCCTGGCCACCAATCTTTTCAGGTGTATACCGGTCACATGGTTTACACCTTGTTCCGGACACATAGGTAACACTTTAGCAGCGAACGGGTTTTCGAGCGGCCCCAGCCAACGCGCGTACGTGCAATAAGGCAAATCCGGCGCTCGATGCCCACGAACATGCGCCTTTTGACAACGAGCCCACGGACGATCGCCACCAGATCGTTTACCTGCAGCTGATCGACAAACAGGACATCCCGCGGTTCTATGCGGACTCCGTGGGCAGTATCTGGTCAAAGCGCAGGTTGCTGCCGCCGACGCCACGCCCGGTCTGGCGCTGCCGACCGATCCAGACGAAGGTCCGGCCATCGTACCAACGCACACGCTGGTAGCTGCGTGCAATTGTGGTGCCTGTGAACGGAACTTCTTCCTCGTTGATAAACCAGGGCAGCCCGGGTTCGTTCAACAGCACCCCTTTCGCGTTGATAATCTCGCGCGGCGGCACACCCATCGTCGGCATGGCGGCCCGCTGGAAGGTGATGTCCTGGATGGTTCCAGGACGGTGGACGGGCACAAACGGAATCCAGTTCTCAGGCACCGTCGTGCCGAGGACATAGCGGATGGATGCTGGCGAATCTGCAATCTCGTCAGGCAGTATGGCTGTCTTGTCCGCGGCGTCGTGCCCGTTGATGCCGCGCGCGGTTGCATCCGGGATCACTTCCTCTACCGCCCACACCATGTTTGCCATCTCGTCGCGCGCAAACTGCACACGCTCCAGCGCATCGCTTTCCTGGATTGCGCCTACAGCCGATGGCAGGAAGAATTGTTCGTTGGTACTCCCCGGCTCGTCGCGGTTGCTCAGCCCGAATACGCTCCAGCGCCGCCAGTCGTTGCCCTCGCCTTCGTCAGCAGCATCGATTAACAATCGATCGCCGAACACGTCCGTCACGATCAGGCTTTGAACTTCGCAAAGGGAATTAACCGGTATCGAGTAAGGCACTACGTACCAGTCGTTGCCATACACGAGCCCCAGTTCTGCGAACACCAGCAGCAGGTGATCGGTCGTCTGGGCATCCAGCGCGCCGAAGTTGACCTGGCGTTCCTCGAACTCCCAGAAACGCGGGTTCGGCATGCCCTTGAACGATGCGGGCACGGGTAAAAACGAGATCGCCTCCCGGACCGGCGGCGGAGCCACATAGTCGTCGTCAGCGATGTCCAGCGCAGCCCCGCCCTCGTCCACCTCGAACGAATACCAGTCGAGGCGTCCACCGGGATAACGAGGCGCGCTCAGGACAACCTGCTCGTCGCCGTCGCCGGGGGCGGCGGCCTGCACCGGATAACTCAGTTTGGAAGAGTCCCACGCGGCCGGCGCGGCGGTGCTCGGCTGCAGGTATTGCCGCTGCAGCCACTGTCCGAATGCTGCGGTGATTCGCTGCATGTCCACCAGGTCGCCGGCGTCAATCGGCACGTCCGCAAAAAAGGTCCCATCGTCGATCGCTGCCAGCACCCGTTCCCCATCGAAGGATGCGCGTCGGGTCGCAAGATAGAAATTCAGGCCGTCGACCTGGCCGCGGAATTCCGCTTCAGCATCCTGCACGAGCGGATACTGTGTCTTGTAACGCGGCAGGTACTTTTGCCGCAGCGCGGCCGTGTGCAGTCGCAGGAAGTATTGCGCTGCCTGCACACGCAGGGTGTGCGTGAACGGGACCTGTTCACGCTCCACGGCCGCCTCGAGCGGGACACTGTCGTCGTAGGTCTGCGGCGAACCATCGCCGAGCTGCACACGATCGACGCTCAGTTTTCGAGTTACCAGCCGCGCGTCGATGGGTGTCCCTGCGTCTTCGGCGGTGAATTCACCGAGCTGCCATTGGCGCGTCAGCATCCACAGCGGATCACGCACCTCGGCGCGGAGGCTGCGCGTAAAGTCGTGCGCACGAGGGCGCGCTTCGAGACGGTTGTATGCGGTTATCGCAGGCTCGCGATACCACTCGAACATGAGCTCCGAAGTGTTGAGCATTACTTCTGTCAGTTGCACCATTGGCTCATCCTTCGGTCCACGGCGTGGCCATCATTTGAACAACGGGCGCGCCGATCTCCGGTACGGTCATTGAATAGTCGAGCGACACGCTTGCCGCACTGGTGCTGAACTCGGCTACAACCGCGGGGAGCAGGGTACCGATACCGGGCAATTCGCCGATGGCGTCGGGCTCGACAGCACGCAATTTTGCGCGGCGGAATGTATCGAGAACGGTATCGACGAGATCGTCCCACGACCAGCTGCCGGTCTCGCGGGGGGTGATCGCCAGCAGCAGCGCTTGCGGTGGCGCGCTGTCGGGGGCATCGAAATTGAAACACAGTCCTGCGACCTGCTCGCGCAGTGGCACGGACTCCGTCCAATCGTCAATCAGCAGTCCACATTGCGCGCCGGCCGCGTCAAAGCCCTGCGGAAGGTGGCGGACGACGGATACGGTGTCGTGTACTACCTCGATGTCGGGCGGGTATTCCGCACCCAGCCAGGCATCTCCGCTGCGAAACGGAAACTGCACAGGTGCCAGCGGCAGCGGATCATCGCGCACCGCGTCAGCCATCGCACGGGCGATTTCGAAATCGCCCACGCGCTCCCGGACGCAGGCCGCACCGTGCAGCCACTCCTCCATCGGTAACGGGACACCCACGACATCGCGAACGTGATGCAACAAATCGTTGCTGGCCGCATGGGCTGCGTTAACCGTTGCCGGGTCGCGAAAATCGAAGCGCGGCACAATCAGCAGATCGCCGCCCATCCAGGCCCTCGCCGCGAGCTCCAGTTCCGACACAACCTGCTCTGCGCGAGTTGCCGCCGCCGCTTTGCCGAGCAACTCATCGCTTGTCGGTCCCAGCACGTTGGCTCGCGCCAGGAGCTCATCTGCTTGCTGGACGAGCACGTCGCGCGGTTCCGCCCCGGCCCCGACCGCCGAACGTGGCATCGCAAAGGACACCCCGCCACGGGCGACTTTAAACAGCTCATCGCGCAGCGCGTCGAGGACTGCGGTGTCGGTGGCCAGCCGCGCAGCATCGGTGGCGGTCTGCAGCAACGGGAACAAGGCGCGAACCGAGGTGATGCTTGCGGTAATCCGGGCGATCAGTTCCGCCGTATCGATACGACCCGGGTTGTCCGGATTTCCGGGAGCATCGTGGGACGCACTGTCGAAATGGCTGGCGTTGAGCGGTCGTGCTGTACCAAGAAGTTTGCGGAGTCGATCGGCCAGCGGCAGAACTTCCGCAAACGAGCGCATGTCCGCAACGCCACCGTCATCGGCAAACGCGATACGAACAATCGTGTCGTCGGGCAACGCACGGTCGCGAACGAATCGGTACCGTACCCGCATCTCGAGTTCCGCCGCGCCGCTTGGCTCCGACTGGCTGCGCACCAGGTAAACAAAATCGACGGGCTGCAGGTCGAGGTCTTCAAGTGTAATCGTGCCTTCGACGGGCCCGCCGCCGTCGATGATGACCGCGCCGTCGGCATCAACCGCCGCTACGTGGCAGGCAATTAGATCCGGCGCTCCCAGCAAGTCGCCGAGCCACGCATTGAGTGGCGGATCGAGGTCGGCGCGGGCACTTTGTGTTGCACCCCAGGGATTCGCGACGACGTTGTCGTCGAACTGCACCGCGAGTCGCTGCGTGAATGCGACACCCGTACCCCGTACCGTGTTTATGACCTCGATATCCGGAGGCAACGACCCATTGCCGGTGGATTGCAGAACAGCGGCCGCCCTGTCGAAATTGCCGAGCGCGAGCTGATACGCCGATTCGGCGGTCAGCAGGTCGCGCAGTGCATCGAGCGTATTCTCGATCGCATCCTTTTCCGTTTGCAGCGCCTGCTGCTGCGCGGCACTGAGGGAAGACAACTCGGCAATCCCCCAGGGGAACGGCGTCGTCGTCTGCGCGAGAGCCAAGCCGTTCACCACCTTGTAATCTTCCTCGATCTCCGCGGCGCCCGCCGCCGCGTTGGCGGCCTGCGGCACGCGCGTGCGCACGATTGGGAACCGTGCACGAAACAGCGGTTTGAGCTGGCTCAGGACGACCGGATTGACCGATCGTGTCGTCCAGTCCTGCAGTCCGCGCTCGAACTGCGCACCTAGCAGCGACTCCAGGGATTGTTCGTTCTGAATGCCCTCGAGCAAGGCTTTCGCCCGTTGAACACGTCCGGATGAGAGATTGACGGCAAGTGCGTCAGGGTCCTCCGGTACCGCATGCGTCTGATACCCGCTGAGCAGCAATGCCGCGGCGGTGGCGTGATTGAGCGTCGGCGTCATCACGCGCCCGCCATTCCCGGCCTCTCTGTACAGGTCTGGCCTCGCGCCTTGCGGCAGAACATCGTCCTCCACCGGTTCCTCGACGCGCGTGCGACCGCGATCGCTGGGGCGCAGGTTTTCGAGATAGCCGTAGGCGCCCAGGTACAGACCCGTACGCCGTTCTTCGACAGGCCCATGCAGGCGGCGCTGTTTCTGCAGCCGATCGGCAAACAGCGCTATTTGCCAGGCGTCGAGGCGGAAACTGAGCGTGTCGACATGTTCGACCAACGCCCGTTCGAGACGCGCCGTTGGCAGTTCCCGAAGCGTTTCCAGCGCCGCGCGTTGCTTTTGCACCCATTTGCCGGTGGTTGCTGCCTGCTGTGGCGCGTGCATCAGTGAATACAGTGGGTCTGTTGCAGTCTCGGTCCTTACAACACGATTTGCCGGCGCGTGAAACACTTCCCAGATCGAAGGGGATGCACCCGTCACATTGAGGAATTTGCGCGAGCGCAGCAGCTCGTCCGCATTCACCTCGCGGTCACCCAGCCAGTGATGAATGGCGCGGCTGCCCTCCATGACGAGCGAAAAATGCAGCAACATATATAAGAGTGCCGTTGGCCGGTCCGCACCGTCGAAATCCTGGGCCTCGAGAGCAGCGGCATCTGCCGAGTTGGCAATCAACCAGTCAAGATAATTACCGCCCGCCGCGTTGTAGGGCTGGAGGGTCGCTTCTTCCGACAAGGGCTGGCCGTCGATGAGTTGCAGCGGGTCGAGTGCTGTCTGGTAGTGCCGCCAGATAAGCTGCAGCAGCAGTGGGTCGGGTTTCGACGTACCGTCCCCACGCGCGCTCGTATAGCCGAATCGGTGCAACACACCGCGCGCGGCCATGCCCTCCAGGGCCATCCGGATAACGTCGCCGATGTTCTCGCCGCCCCAGGCAAACTCCTCGAGGTTTCGCAGGTAGTCGTAGCTGTAACCCACGCGGTGGTGGAACTCCGCCGACGTCGGGTGCAAACCGAGTATTTTGAGCGAACTCGCCGAAGGGTCTTCCCCGCTACCGAGCTGGGACACGCCGGGCAGCAACGACGTCCAGGCCTCGTCAAATGCCCGCAGGGTACTCACCAGCGCGCGCTCCACCGGCTCTGCCGGCATCGCGTTCCCGTTATCGTCCTCCCTGATTTTGGGCGTCCGCCAGCGCGCCATCGAACTCGTCGGCAGGATGCCGTAGGGTTGATCGCCGACTCGAATGGCAGCGACCGGTCCGCGGCCGGTTACCTGGTCAGTAAAGCGCTGGCGCAGTGTGTTGAAGGTGCTTTCGTCGATGACCTCGTTCAACATGTGATCGAAGTAATAACCCAGCGTACCGGCGTACAGCGCACGGTTCATGGCGACGGCCTCGACATGGTCGTTGTGGTCGCTGCCATCGACGTGCTGCAGTGTCGTGTAGTCGATACCGAGAAAATCCGCGAATCGCTGGCCGTCGCTGGCCGCTGAACGATCGTCGCCAGGTGTAAACCGCGGCGGGCTCGCGCCGGCGACGCCGGTCTCACCGGCGCGCGTGTAACCGGAATCGTTGCCGCCGGTGTTGTTCGTGGGCGTGCCCTGCGTGATCAGTTCGAAGCCGTCTTCTGAATATTGGTGATTGGCGATCAGCGTCTCGACCATCGCCTGGGCCTCCGCCGCGTCGGCCGACAACTTCAGACCAAGCACCAGCAACCGATCAAAGCCCGCGTCCACGTCTTCCGCACTGATGTCCACCCGAAATCCCATGCCACGATCGACCGCGTTGTCGAAATCCCGCACCCAGCGAAACGCCTCGCCGAACTCGAGAGTATTGTTCTCGTCCTCGTGCCCGATGGCCGCTTCACCAACAGTGGCATCGACAGGCGACGGGCCCAGGACCACGACATCGTCGACGACTTCTCCGATTTCATTGATACGCAGTTCGTCACCGCGCCAGGCCAGCAGGACAAATCGGTCCGGCAGCACGCGGCTGTGCGGAGCCACGGTCCACGGGTCGGATTTGGTCGGCAGGTCCGGAAAGTCGAGCACGACATCAGTATCGGCAAGCGCTTCATCCCAGTTCAGTGCTTGCGTCTGGCGTGCGACCCAGGCGGCGCGGTTGCCGCCGAAGCGCCGCGCCAGGGCGTCCCACGCGACCGCCTCGCTGTCCGCATCGCCGGCAGCCTCCCGGGTGACGGTCCAGTAAAGCTGTCCGTGCGTTACTTCGGGCACGGTCAGCGTAGGTTCGTGATTGTGCACGCCGATGTCGTCCGGATAGACACGCACCCAGAGCTGGGGCGGCGCACCGGGATCGGTCTTCCAGCGGGTCTCGAGTCGCAGCGGCAAGAGCGTGATCGGTATTTCGTCGTCCCATGCCTCGATCAGTTCCTGCGGCGGGCGATCGCCGTATAACACTTCCATTGCAGCCCGGATATCGGCCTCGCGCAGGGACTTCAGGTCTCTCGCATTTTCGATTACGCGTTTTGTTTCGGCGGTAACGGCGTCGAGATCGACCTCCCGTGCGCGCCCGGTTTCGTGCTCGATGGCATGCTGTATATCCGATATGTTGGCGGCGAGTTCAGTCGCCTCACTGCGCAGTTCGTCGGTCAGCGATTGTTGGTCGCGTGCCGCCGTCAGCGCCTCACGGTCGTTCGAAACCGCATTGGCCAGCGCAGCGCGTTGTCGCTGCAACGTCTGCAGCTCGGCCTGGTGCCGACGCCGATCCGCGGGTTCGTCTGTGGATTCCAGTGCATTGGCGAGCTGCGCGATTCGCGCAACCAACGCCTGCTCTGCCTCCGGTGCGACAGTCAGGCGTGTCTCGAGCCGATCTACGTCTGCATCCACGGACGCCAGCCCATCCAGTCGTGACATCACCGCCTGACGCCGAGCTACGGATGTTTGCCGTTGACCTTGCAGCCGACGCAGCGTCGATTCCGCGGTGGGATCAAATACGCCTTCACCCCGGGCTTCGCGCTGCCGCGCCGCATCCAGAGCCAGGCCGTTTAGTTGTGCCCGATAAAGATCGTCCGCGGCGGCGTCGCGGGCTTCGCGGGCTCGGCGTACTGCCAATGCGGCTTCGGCGTAGTCCGTCATGTGGCATCCAGCATTTCTGTCGCGTGCACCGCGATCATGACCGGCGCCTGGAACAGTATGGACGCCATGCGCGCCGAGTTGCTGCCCCACTGCGCCAGGCTTTCTCCGGGACCGGCCGGTGTGAATGATCCTGGCAAAACGCCGGTGTCGATGAACGGCTGGCCCTCGGCAAACATCGTCCACGCCAGGTCGTTCCAGGTAATCGGCGTCTCCGCATCGTTATCGGGCGAGAATTCCAGGTCCATGCCAAACCGCGGCTCGCCCGGCAATTGCTGCAGGATGAAAAAGTATCCCCAGTCGTCTGTCTCTGCTTGCGGGTCCTCCGCACCTTTCGCCTGTTCAATCGAAAGATCGAATCCGAAAAACCGAATGTCGGGATCGACAGCGGCCTTGAACACCGGGAACCTGATCTCGCGTTCGATATCCTCTTCGCTCTCGACGGTGGCGATCACCGGGTCTCTGCTCGGCACCGGGTTGCCCTCGGCATCGCGGCCGATGTGCGCTTTCTGGGCATAGATCAGGGTGTTCGGGTACTTCTTGAGCAGGTCACCGCGGACCGTGAGTACCAGCTGCTCGCCCGGCGGGCGTAACGGATTGCGATGGGACCCGAGTGCCGATCTCGACGGCCAGGTGTCCAGCGGCGTAACGTCTTTGGAACGCTCCGAGACGGCCTCGTCGGACTCGCCGCTGTCGCGGGCGAGGATGCCCCGGGTATCCCAGAACTGCCGGAAGTAGCTGCCGCGCCGGTCCGTCGGATATTTGCGCCACAACAGCTCCTTGCCGCCTTCGTAGTTGAGGCCGCATACGTATGCCTCGATGAACGGCGGATTGGTTTCCAGCAGGGTAATGCTGTTAGGTGGTATCAGTTCGAGGTTTGGCAACAACAACTCGGAGGACAGGTCGCGCAGTCTTTCGTACATGGGGTCGTCGAAGTCGGGGTACGCCATCGCCGGGACGAGATGCTCGGGCTCGAGCAGCCAGCCGGGGTCGAAGGCGAAACCCACGGTCGCGCTTACGCGACGCGGAAACGCCCGGAGCGGATTGACGGCCGCCGTCAGTTTGGCGTGGGCATTCTGCAGGTCGAAGGTCGCGCGCTCCGCGGCCGGGGCCTCGAACGACAGGCGCTGTTTCAGCGAGGTTGCTGCGATGCGGAACGCCTTCGCTTCGGCACTGTCTTCGCCCGGTTCACCCGGCGTAAACGAGATAAAGCGGTCGAAAGTTACGGCGTCTGCCGAGTCGGATGTCTTTTCGGTGTCGGTCGTTACCTCCCTGCCGGCGCCGGACTGCGGCGGTACGACGGGATCCGTTTCGACGAATCTGAACGATTGACGTGGCGGCGTCGCCTCGAGTACTTCGGCCACGGTTTCCGGATCGACGATCGAGCCCGGTCCGGAATTCGTGTCGACTGGATAGGTCCTGGCCCATCGCTCGGCTGCAGCCACCAAGATGACCGCCGAAACGACCAGCGTTGCGGCCGGCATCAAGCCGCCGCCGAATAACCACAGCAGCAGCGCGACGACCAGCAGCACAATGACAAACAGCCAACGGTTGCGGATAAGCCAGAGCAACCAGGCCGGCAAGATGTGCGACGGAACGCGGTCGGTGATTTCCGTGTCGATGGCCAGGTCTCCGGCGGGCGTCCGGGGCGGCGCCGCGCTCAAGGTTCCGTCCGCCAGACCCGCCACGAGCGTCGCCTGCGAAAAAGCCGGGTGGGCGCGGGCGATGCGTCGCGCGAAAGCGCCGCGGGGGCGCAGGAACCGGCGCAATGCCCCGCTGACGGCCGCCGGCGGCAATGTGCTTGTCTGCAGCAGGTGTTGCAGCGTCGTCGGAGAGCCGCGGACCTTACGCAGTGCGGCGGAGAAGAACATCACGGAGCGTTCCGGCGAGAGTTTTGCGGCCAGGTTTGCATACACGGTCTGGCTAACCTGCATGGCGACCGCGGCAAAGTGGATGACCTTGTTCGATTCGAGGATCCGCTGGACCTGCGCCCAGGCGCGAGCGACGTAATTTTCCTGGTGCTCGCGAAACACGCGCACGCCAAATCCCGCGGGAACACGGTTGCGCGGGTCGCTGTTCAACACGTCGAGCCAGCCGTTACCCGCTGCGTCTACTTCGTGCGTCAACGCATGGTGCTCGCCGTAAATGGGCGGCGCGATGACAGGCAGATCTGCGGTGGCTGGGTTGTTGCGTCGTTCTTCGGGCAGATTGAGCGTTGTGACAAGCTGAGTGAAAAACGGCTTGCTCGTGTCGATGTTCAACGGCCGCGATCTTGTTGACGGTGCCTTCAGCGCACCTTCGAGACCGATAACCGTTTGTTTCGCGTCCGTGGGTACGATCTGGCCAATATCGGTGCCTTCCGTGAGGCCCCAGCCGGGCTTCTCGCCGTCCATGTCTCGAATTCCGACAGCGGAACTGGCAATGCGCGGCTCAAGCCGTTTCACCATTGACTCGAAGTCCTCGTTTTCGCCGGTACGAAAGCGCCACTCGTAACAGATCGGCAGTTCGACGGGACCCGCGGCGTCGGTCCAGGCCGGTTGCTGCGCGGCTGCTGCTTGCGGATCCTGTCCCAGCCCCGCCAGCCGGCCGGTTTCGAAGGCGGGCACGACGAATGCACCGTAGGCGGTGTTCGGCTGCAGCTTTCGCGGACTCATCAGCCGACTGGTTATTCGGTCGGCATTCGGGTGATCCGGAGTATTCAGGGAATCGAGGAACCGCTCGAACTCGGTGGCGTCCGAGAACGTCTCGTTGGTATGTACGTGCGACCACGCCCAGGTCTGGGTATGGGGCGGCAACGCGGCCGTGGACGATACGGTGATCGACGGCAACGGGAGCCGGGCGTCACTGCGCGTATATTCGCCAGCCTGGTCAGCCGTCTCTTCCTCGAGAATCGCCAGCATGAGCCACGGGCGCAGGCGATTGCCTGCCGCGTCTGCCGGCGTGAACCGCCACAGGAAATCCTCATCGTAAAATTCGACGAAGGCCAGGTAGTTCGGCTCGGCATCGGTGACCCAGTGCCGCGGTTCCGTGCGAACGACGTTGTCGGGGCTGATACCGATAACGTCGCCCGGACCGAGCAGCGGGAACTCCTTGCGTACTGGGCGTGTGTTGACGTTGACCTCGACGGGCACGACGGCGCGTTCCAGCACTGACCCGTTCGCGGCGCCCAGGGTATCGATTTCAACAATGTCCCGACCGATTCCCCGGCGCAGCCAGGAACTGAATGTGTATTTGCCGACGGTAAGCGTCATGCGACGTCGTCCATGAACAGTTCATGATCGGCGACGACCTGGATCCTGCCGGCCAGGGAAGGATCCTCGCGGACCAGTTGATCGCGAAGTGCGAAGGCCTCCGCCTGGCTGCCGGCACTGGCCCCGTCCGCCGCTGGCGACAGGTCTTCGACGGTGACCACCTGGTATCCGCCATCGGCGAGGCCAACGGCCGCCGGGCCGTTGCCGCCGGCCTTTCGGGCCGCAACGGACAATGAGTTGCTCATGACCGCGCCGCCGCCGGACATGATGTCGAACAGGGATTTCGGCAGATTGAAGCGACCGGCTGGTACCGTGACCTTGCGGCGGAGGTAGGCCATTTCATAGTCGATATCCTTGTCGACCGTAGCGCCGGTATCGGAAGCATCACCCGTTGCGAAACGCAAGCCGCTCCATATCGACTCGAAAGACTTTCGCGAGAGCTTTTCGTTGTCGGACAGCTCCAGGAAATTGGCTATTGCAAACTCTTCCTGAGCGTTCTCGTTCGATCCGACGTCGCGAGAGATCGTGAATGTCGTGTCACCCGCCGGCACTTGGTTGCCGAATTTGTCGATTGGCAGGCCGAGCGGCGCAACCTTCTGGCTGACACTGAGCACACCGAACGGGTGCAGCAGCAGGGCATCGTCGGGAAGGTCGGTCTGGCGCAGCGTGACCGTCTGGCTCGCATTGTTCGGCAGGGCGGTCGTCCAGTTGCGCCCGTCCCTCACCGCTGCCTCCATGAGTGCGAGTACGTCGACCGTGTCGACCGGGAGGGCGTCAGGGTCCTGCCCCCACTCCTCATCGAAACCGATCTTGATCGTGATAAAGAGGATCTTGAACTTGGCATGGCCGCGCGCGCGCCACGGCGTCGGCCCCGACAGTTCACAGAAAACGTCAATGCCCGCGATGACGCTGGAACCCTTGCGCAACGCAAGGCCCGCGTAGATGGCGGCAACAAAGTAGAACGGGTTGAACTGGACCAGCAAATCGTAGCCGAGGAAACCGTAAACGTTAAAGCCGGCGGCGCCCGCATACAGTTCAACCCGTGCGCCCGATTGCACGGTGTTGGAAGTCACCGCGAAGTAAGTCTCGACAGACAGTCTCGGATTGTTGCCGGACAGGAGTGAGATGCCGAGCCGCTTCATGCCGACGAGGTCGGAAGGCACTTCCTTGAATGCCGGGTGAAACCCGCCGACGCTGATGACAAACAGCTTCTCGTCACCCCAGCCGATGCGCAGTGCCATGTCGCCGCTGAGTGTGAACACCAGCAGGTTGGAATCGAAGAGTGACGCGTCGAACCAGATCAGCCCGCGGTCGAAATCCACGCCGCCGGCAAAATTCACCTGCAGCTTGAGAATCGGGGCGTCTTCCTCCGGCAGGATGGCGCGCAACACGCCTATGATCGTGAACTGCGGCACCGGGATGTCGAGGATGACGCCGATCTCCAGCGTAATCAGGGCCGGTGTCCCCCAACCGAGTTTGCCCATCGGCGCGACGATGAAGTGCCCCTCGGCGATCGGGAAAAAGGACTTGAGGTCGCTGACGATCTGGACGATGTTGCCGACGACGTCCGGTGGGAACAGCACGCTGCTGACAGAACCCGTCCGTACGCCGAGCCGAAGTGCATCCGAGTGGAGCGATCGATTCAGGCCCAGCAGGCCGCCGACGCCGATCAGCGTAAAGCCGAATCCAAGCTGTATCGGCGTGAATTCTGCGGTGACGAGGATCAGGAGCGCGAAGCCCTTGCTGCCATCGGGCATCTTCGTATTGATGATGCCGACCGCCTTCAACGTGAACACGCCTTTGAACGACAGTTCGAGCGCGCCGATGTACTCGCCTTTCTCGAAGTCCAGCGACAGGAAGCCGCCACCCGTTATCGGGCCGGCATCGACCCGCAGCCCCACACCGTTTGGCGGTTTGAACGCGATGTCGAACTGCGCCGGTCCCAGGTTGCCGGCGTTGCCGGCCGGGAAGGACAGCGTCGCGGTGACACCCATGTTTTGCACGACGGCCGAGATAGGACCGAGTTCGGCGCCGATGTCCGCGCCGAGACTCAGTGGAATTTCGCCGTCCTCGAGCCCGGCACCCAGTGTCAAAGCATCGATTGAGATCGGCCCGAGTTCGATGTGCGTAGGCAACCTGACCTCGAGCGCGCTGCTGCCGCCGAAGTAGAAGCCGCGTTCGGTGGACACGCCCATGAGCACCGAGAAATCGGCCTCGATCTCTGTACCGGGCAGGATCTTGCCGATGAAACCGTCGCCGTCGCTGCCGTCGATGACGACCTTGCCGTCATTGAGCATGCCGCTGATGTCGAGCTGGCCATCGGCCCCGCCGCTTGACGCTTGCAGCTGTGCCAGCACCGACAACACAAAGTCGCCGAATTCGAGGCGGCTGCTCTCCGCCTGGCCGAAGAGGACAAACGGCTCGGGCGGGTTGCGGCGAACGATCAGCCTGGTAGCCAACTCGCCGCCGAAGGTGCTGGCCGTTGGCGGTGTAAAGCTCACATTGCCGTCGCTGCGGATGGTTAGGTTCGTATTGAGCGGCATCGACGCCGCGACGTCGAACTCGAGCGTTGCGTCCGGCCCGAGCGGCAGTGAGATCGCACCCGGATCGAAGTCGGTGGCCAGGCGGATCTCGATACCAGCCGCACCGGACGTGGTCGGCAGCATCTCGACATAGACGAGGTTCAGGCTGCCCGCCGCGGCGTCGTAGAACACCGGCAGGCCCTGGTGCGCAATCAGTCGCTCGAGCCGCGGGAACAGCAGCGTGCCATCGAACCCGGACCCCCATCCGTAGAGTGCCGCCGCTTTGGCCGCCGGGTCGCTGAGCCAGTCGCCGATAGCGCCGAAATCGAAGGTGTGAAGCGTGAAAAACGGATTCGCCGGATCTACCGAATCGACATTGAAGTCTTCTCGGTCGAGCAGGCCGATGAACTCCAGTACATCGTTGAGGCCGCGAATTGCGTTGAGATAGCGCGCGATCAGAGCGTCGAAGATGCGTTTTGCCAGGACGTCTGCATCCGGAACGGCGAGTCCCTGGGCGGCAGCGGCCAGCGCATCCATTGCGATGACAGCGTCGCCGACCTTTACCGTTGCAAGGATCGCCTTTTCTACAACCGTGCCCCAGTCTTCGGCGTCGATGGCCGAGATGATGTCGGGGATCAGCGTCAGGAGCTCATCGGTGCTGTCAACGATTGTCGTAAGGGGTGCGCCGAGCGCCGTAGCCTGGGTATTCGTCAGCGGGATGCCGATCTCTGAAAAAAACCCGCGGGTGCGCGGCTCAACTATCTCGGTGCGAAGAGGTTCGAGCAGTTTGCCGAGTTCGACGGCAACGCTTGCGAGGGTATCGGTCTGCTCGCTCACGCGATTGCCTCTGTTTCGGCATAGCCGAGGATTCGGATGCACTCCTCGGCGGTCGTCGCTTCGTTGCAGCGCATCACTGCATCGCGCTGGCTCTCGATGGTGTCACGCAGCTCCCGGCTGCCGTGTTCGAGCAGAACCCGTTCCAAGTTTGTGAGCATTGTCGTCCGTGAGATGCCATCGATCTCGACCGGTATCGATGTGGCAATGCCACGCAGGTGGTCCGCAATCGCGGCCAGGAACGCCGGTCCCTTGTTGCGGTGCCAGGTAACCATGACCTGGCGTTTGTTGCGAATCAGGTAGCCGATCTCACGGATGGAACGGACATAGGCATCGTGAAGAAATTGCCCGTCCCTGGTCTCGCGCAGTCGATTAACGAAGTCCTCGACCAGCTGAAGCTCTCTCGGGGGGTATGCCGGCGAAGCGCTCTTGAGCGTCCCCGCGACGGCCTGCGAGGAGAAAAGCACGTTTCCGCTATCGCTTACATCGGCGATGGAGCCGCCGTAGCGGGCGATGCCGCTGCCGTCCGTCGCGAGAGTGCTGCCGTGGCTTGTGCCTCCGGTTGTTGGGATGCTGATACGCAGTGTGTCTAGTACTGCCACGATGTGGCAGGCAAAACAGGAAATCCTGCCGTCATCCGGGCGTGTTTTGGTTCCGAAGGCCAATCCGACCGCGTTGTTGTTCATGTCCAGCACCAACGCGCCGGAATCGCCACCTTCTATGAATAACGCATTGCCCTTGCAGTTTACGCCATCGGTTGTTGATGCCGGATCAAACTCGACTTCCAGGAGGCCTGCAATTATGTCGCCGCCGTCCAGGGCGGCGGAATTGACCGCGGTTACAATTCCCACAGTGCGTCCGGTGGTGCGGCCGACCTTGACGACACGGTTGGCGTCGGTCGCCGTGCCGATGTCGTCCAGAGGCATGGCTATCGCGAAGTCGAGACTGAGGTCCCTGACGTCCGCAATTGTATTGTTGGTGGCGTCGTCCGGGTCGAGATCAGTGATCGTGGTGTCGAATTGCACGTTGTCGGCACTGCACGCTATACCGCAGCACCGGCTTTCGAGGTCGAGTCGCGCGATCCCGCAGTCAATGTAGCCGCTCATGGGAAACTCTTCGCCGGAGGGCCGGTGGGCCGTGTAGTCGACCGACTCGCGCCAGCCGTAATCCTCGATAAAGGCAATCACCTGGCTACCCGTCGTATCACCCGCTGGCGGCGCGTAGGGATGATGGACCAGGCCGCCGCGCCTGGCGTTATCGGTATTGAGTACATGATCGGCGGTCAGCAGATAATGATTCTTGAATTTGTCGTTACCGCGCTTCCTGACAATGCAGCCCAGTGTCCCCTTGCCGTCGTCGCCGGAAAACGAGGAATTCTCGTTGCGTGCCTGGATCTGGATGCCGCCTTCGATGGAATCGTATTTGTCCTCGTTGTCACACTTGGCCGGCGTAATGTCAGGCACCACCCTGACGTCGGTACGGTAACCTTCGAAAGTCGGCGGCACCTGCTGATCCGGAGGAATCTCGCTGTCCGGTATCTTTTCCAGCACGAAGGCTGTTATCGATAGGTCCGCGGTAAGTTTGTCTACGACCTCCTTGCGGCCGAAGCCGACGGCAACGACGCCGTCGAGCCGCCCCAGTTCATCGCGTGCCCTCAGATAGGCATCGATGAACGCGTCACCGTCCGAACGGATGTCTTCATTGCTCTTCTGCGGCGTTTTCATAGAGTGTCGCTCGCCAGTGACGAGGGCAACGGATGTGCGGGTGCCGCGGTTTCGTGGCGAGGCGCAAGCCGGCGCAACCGTTCGAGGTAGTCGGTCAGCGTCTCACTGCCGCGCGCCGCCGAAACCAGCGCCGAACCATGCTCGGCGATCGCGGATTTGAGTTCGTCACTGCCATGCGTCGTCAAAGCAACGCGGAGGCGTTCGAGCGCGTCGGCGAGCGACACGCCGTTCGGCGGGACGGGCAAGGTGTCGTCGTCGCCCGCTCTGAGGTGTTCCAGCGCGGTGGCGAACACTGCCGGACCACCAACCCGGTGCCAGACGACGCTGACGCGCCGCTCGGTCGTCACCAGCGTGACGATCTCCTCACGGTACTTCTCCGCCATCGACCACAGCCAGGCACCAGCCGGGTCGGCCAGCAGGCGGGTGCGGGTTTTTGCATAGAGTTGCTGGCCGGTCGGTGACAGTGGCGGAAGGGTCGTGGGTGTGAAGGCAACGCGGGAGCCGGCGGTGTCATGGGACTCTGCCGAGTTGATGGTGATGCGCATCAGGTCGCACACGTCTTCAATGTGGTTGGCAAAGGTGCGGAAGGGGGATACGGGTGTCTCACCGAATAACAATCCGACGACAAAGCCGTCTTCGTCGATGATGACGGAACCGGAGTCGCCTTTGGCCGAGAAACGCGGGCTCGCGCCCTGGCCTTCGATTTCGATCTGGTCCTCAAGCGTAAAGTTCACGCCGTCCTGTTGGCCCTCCAACGGGCCGGCCGAATTGGTGACGACCCTGCCGACGGTGCGGCCGGTGACGGCGCCCACCTTGATGACGGTCGAACCGGGCACGGCGGCCCGGGTTCCGGCGGGCTGGTTCGAGGGCGGCGTGCCGCCCTCGCTAAGTCCGATGATTTCGTCGCTATAGTCGAGGCCGCAGCAACGACAGCAGGAGGACACATCCAGCTTGGCAATGCCGGCATCGACCTTGCTCGTGATTCGCGCATTGACAATGTGGGCGATGGCGTCGTCGTCGGTGACCGGCCGCCGCGGCAGCATGTTCGCGTCGAAATTAGGTATCCTGACCATTGGCGGCTGGAAAATCGGGTCGCTGAGGCGCGCCCCGTTCTTCATCAGGACGTGCCAGTTGCTGAGCAGAACGGGTGCGCCGTCGCCCGTGCGCGTTGCCGTGCAACCGAAGGTTCCTGGGCCGACCTGCGATCGGGTGCCGCTGGGGTCGAGATCGATGATGTCGTTGCCGATCAGGCAGCCGCCCTGCAGCGGGCGATAACTGTTCGTGTCGACCGTGAAATCCACCTTCTGCAATTCGTTCACGTCAGTGCGAACGCCGTCGATCTCTTTGGGTATGCGCTCCTCCGCAGGCAGATCGGCATCGGGCCGCTTTGCTGCCACGTAGACATGGATACAGAGCTCGTCCGTGATTGTGTCGCCGGCAATCTTCAGCCCTACGCTCACGTGCCGGACACCCGGGATACTCCGCAGTCGGGCTTCGGCCCCGGCATCCAGTACGTTACGGATCGCTGTGTTCGCCTCAAGTAACTCATCACGCGAGGCCATCAATTGATCTCCTGCAGTGCCAGTTTTGCGAGACGAATATGCAAGACATCGAGCACCGGTTCTATTGGGCAGGCGAGACCGAACCCGCGCCGGTCGATACCCCAGAGCAAACCAGCGGCGGCGCCTGCCGCATTTCGCACGATGGCGCCGGAATCGCCGTCGGCAGAAAACGCATCAGCTGGCGCCGCCGACTTGATGAGTATCTGCACGGGTGTCACGCGCTTGCGCCCCTGCACCCACGCCGTTTCGGTATGGTTCGTGTCGACGACGATGCCTTCGGTAGTCTGCGTGGCAGCGCCTGTTTTGGAGACCCGGTCGCCGGGCAGCAGCGTTTCCGCGGGGGGTTCCGGAGTTACCTGGAAACCGTGCGGCACGCGTTGTTGGCGAAGCTCGGCCGTTGCGCAATCGATGTGCACGTCGATCCCGCCAAAACATACCGTTCCGCATCGGCCATGGCGTGTCTGTGCGGCGCGCTGAAACGATCGCTGACGGCCGGTCACTGCGACCCAGACTGTGTCGTGCTCTCCGGCTCTGGCGCCGAATAACACATGATGACTCGTCAGGAGCACGAGTCTGTCATCGTCCCGGGCGAGACCGAATGATCCCAGGGTGCCCGGAACACCGAATTTGTTTGCAATCGCGGCGCCGGCGCTGAAATCGCCGATCGCCGTGCCTTCAAGGGTACGTCGCATACCGGAATACCCCGTGCCGTTCATTGATCGCGGCGAATCGCCGCGTAGATCGGGACCAGTGCGGGTACGTTCTTTAGTGGTTATTTTCCACCAAATGTGGACCCGCACTGCGCTGAAGTCAACTATTGTCAAATTGATCAACTGTAGGGGTCCACCGACCGTGCGCGGACGCAAGCTATGGTAACTGTGCAAGCGGTCCGCCAACTTCGGGCATCCGTTTTAAGTTTGTTCGGCAACTTGTTGAAAGCTGGTTTGCTGAAGACGACGGCATTCGATTTCAGAGCGGGGCGATCGCTCCAGCTTGATGCTGTTGAGCCGTCGAATGCCGAGTATGTTTGCTTCGGATCGGGATCGCGTTCGTCTGATTTCCGTGGATCGCTGTCGGCAGTTCCGCGCCCTTGCGCATATTGTCGACGCCTCGGTCTGCATGGCTCAACGCTGAGATTCACGCGTAACAACACCGAAGGCCAGGATCCACCGCCCGAACTGGTCAATCGGCCACGATTCGAGCGTCGTGAGCGATAGGCGGGTCGCGTGAGTTTTGCGGGTATCAGCTGTGCATCGTTATGCACGGTGATGCAATCAAGGCAACGGACGTCCCGGTAACTGGTTAAAAAATAAGGGCGAGATTAACCACTTAGCGTTCTGAAAATCCGCGTGTCGGTGGTTCGATTGACTCGAATCGACTTGATGTCGATTCTCGCCCTGCGGGCAGACTCACTGCGTTCGTCTGTCCTGATTCGCTTCGCGAATCGGTCCGCGCCTGGCCACCATTTCCAAACAAATTGCGGTAGCACCCATTCGTTTACAAAATTCTTTTCAATTCAAATCCCCAACCAAAAAGTCTGTTGCTGCTTCAATCGCCCCCAAAAAATCTTCAGAAGTATCAAAGTAAGACAATCCGTGTTTTTCACATCCGTTTTTGATCATCTTGCTATAAGCAATCATATTTCCGATATGGTCTCTGATGTATTCATCTGATTCATTAGTCAGCCAGTCGTTCTCCCCATCGCCATGCTTTTTAACCAGCGCAACTTTGTCCTTTACACTGATTTCGGTGTAACCCACAAACACTACCTTGATCTTGTCAGGATGTTTTTCGACTAAATCTGCGACCAGCTGAGGAAGCATTGCTTCGCCCTCAATCACATAATCCATGCCATCAATGAGCATACTGTCGATCATGCCTAGCAAAAAAGGCCCCATCTTTTCGGCAATTTCGTTTGGCCACAGTAGATGATGAATTCCATATTCGGGTATCCCATCATTAAACCCCATCATCAACCAATCAAGAGACAGGTACGGAATCTGTTTGTCCGCGAGGATTTTTTTAGCGATGAGTGTCTTTCCAGACCTGGAGGTTCCACTTACAAGGAATAGCATGTCACTCAGCAAATAATTAAGAATAGGAGATTCTATAGCACCTTAATCTGCGACGATTCGACCGTCGTAAGCGATAGACGGGATGCGTGAGATTTGCGTGAACTAGCTCTGCATCGTTATGCATTGTAGTGCAAATTGGGCAACGGGCGCCCCGGTAACTCTTTGAAATATAAAGCCTCAGGCGATCCTACTCGCGACTGAAAATCCGCGTGTCCAGCAGAAAGTTACGATGCCCTAACCGAGTGGCGCTGAGTTCTTCCAAGCGAGGTTCAACCGAGGTGCGCAGCGCCGACAGACGCACGAAGTGCGCCCGCAGGGCGAGCGCAGCGAGTCCATTCCGCCCCTGGCCACCAATTTTCGGGAATTTCCTATTAAGAAGGGGTCAAATCGATTTGCCGGCTCTATGAGCCAGCATGCTGGAGTAAGTGGGCTCGACCCCCAACAAGGCACAATGCTGATAATTGCGACCGGTGCACGGGCTAGGCGCGATGCAGCTGACATACGATCTTCGCATGTATCCATATGTCTCGAGAGCAGTAGCACTTTTCTCTTTTTTGCTTTGTCTATCTGCCTGTGGTGGTAGCTCCGGTGGCGATGCGGCGCCACCTCCCGCGCCCGGCCCTATCACATTCCACTGCAGCAAGGACGCTTCCTGCCCTGAGGTGTTGATTATTGGCGACCCGCACTCTGTAGTTAACAACGCGCCGGATCCGTTTCGTGGCTATGGTGATCCGAGTCTCGAATATGACGTCACCACAGGAACGCTATGGTTGGCGTATAGCTGGCTCAATACACAAGTCAGTGACGCGGGTCCGCCAGCCGTTTTCGATCTTGGCGTACGCACCCGACTCGCTCGCAGTGATGACAATGGCGCGTCCTTTACTTTCGTGCGCACGGTCAATGATATGCAGATGGAGGCACATCCTGACACTGGTGTAATGGGGTGGAGTACGCATGAAGTGTCAACTCTGGTGAAAGAGCCGACAGGATCGTGGCAGATTTTGTGGCTGAAATACTTCAACCCGTTTGGAACCGTTACCGGTGTCGACGAACGCCAGGAGTTTCTCTACTGGCGCACAACAGCAGTGACACCCGATCTTCTCGGCGACAACAGCGTCGTTTGGGGCAAGTTTGCAGCGACGTCTCCGTCCTGGGGCGCGCCAATTGATTTCAACGCGATCCCGGAACTCGCCGACTGCATTTTGCAAACTGAGCCAGGCATGTTTGCTTTCAATGGCGAAACGTACTTCGCAACGTCTTGTCTGGTTGTCGATGGGGCGGGTCGACGGACCGATCTTGAACGCACAGAGTTGTTACGACAAACACCGACCGGCTATGACTATGTCGGCACCATTCTTGATGGGCAAGATGCGGCTGATCTCGGCGTGGATACTATCGAACAAGCGGATATCTCGGTCGCGCGTGATGGCAGTATCATATTGGTGGTCACGCCGATCATTCTAGCGGCGGATCCCGGGCACCAGGGTTGCATGGTGTTCTCGTTTGACGATTTCGCAACCGCCTCAATTGCACGTGACACCAATGGGGCTGCAATTCCCCGCGCCATTATTACCGCCGATGGCAACAGCTTGGGCCCAGGCCTTTGCACTTACGACGCGAACAGCGATACCGGCGTGTTGTTGGTTATCACAACGGTCACCGGCAGCGGTGCCACGACCGATATCGAATTCTCCCTGCATGCGACCGGGGTTCATCCCTGACAGAGAAAGAGGGATCGAACCGAAATTCCAGCTTTCTCTGTGCCCATTTTCGTATGGCCAGCACTCGACTAAGGTCCATTCCACAGTCGCCGCGTTTGTCTTCGCTTGGCGGATGACTGCAGAAAGCGTTCAACTCCGTCGAGGCATTCCAGGGCCGGCCGTTCAGAATCGACACTTCGTTCGGCGAGTTCCATTCGAGCATGTCCTAAATCGTACTGCTGCTCTTTCGGTAGACGCGTTGTTTGTCGAGCCATATTGACAACTCTTGTGCGCCTTCTGGCAGATGCTCATGAACTCCAAGTACGAGTGCCGCGCCGCCATGCATGGCGGTGACGATACGCCTTAATACCTGGCGTTGAAGGGCATCATCGTAATAGGTAAATGCCAGGTTACGGCAGAGCACGAGATCAAAATGACCTCCGGGTTGTTCCTGGCGAATATCTTGCTCCAGAAATTTGATCTCGCGCGTGTACTCTGGCTTGATGCAAAAGGTATCGTCCTCCCGCGCAAAGACCAGATTGCGCCAACTCTCGGGCAGGTCTTTCAAGCTGCTGAATTTGTACCGGGCATCGAGTGCACGCCGGATCATTCTGAGATCAGCATCGGTGGCCACGATGTCCAGCGTCATCTCCGGGAACCGTGATTGAAGTTCGATGGCCCACAGGACTGCAAGCGTATAGGGCTCTTCACCGGACCCGCAGCCGGCGCTCCAAATACGCAACGCACTATCACCACGCTCGCGTACAGCAGGCGCCAGCGATGGCAGTACTTCCTGTGCCAGGGATGCGAATACCGCTTTGTCGCGATAGAACCGCGAGATGCTGATTCGGCACAAGGGATCGAGGCACGCCCATTCATCGGCGTGACCTCCCAGATAGGTCTGGTATTCCTCAACACCTTCCAGCCCAAGATCCCGAATACGCCGGTCGAGGCGCTTGCAAACCTGTCCGCGCACCTTACGAAACCCGGGCCAACGCATGCGCAATTGCGGTAACGCCCACTGTAGAAAGCGCACGCATTGCTCGTCTTTCATGTTAGAACCGGGGACATGTCATGCCCTATCATGACCGTATTACCAGAGCCGTCAAAGCGAAAGATGCCGCGGATTAAATCCGGCATCCGTATTGCATGTAGATAGTATTATTGACTGCCGTGAAGCCCAGTTATCTCAACCTCGCCGAATCGGGCGAACTCGCGCTTCGTGTCTCCAACGCCTGGCGACATTTGGAGGATTGTGACCTCTGTGCCCGGTACTGCCGCATGAACCGGCGAAAGACAATCAAAGGCGCCGTATGCCGAACAGGCGATCGAGCGGTCGTGCATGGCCATGGCCCGCATCACGGCGAAGAAGATCCGTTACGCGGCCGGAATGGCTCTGGCACGATTTTCTTTAGCTGGTGCAATCTTCGCTGCGTCTATTGCCAGAATTGGGACATCAGTCAAAAGGGGCTGGGCCACGAAGTCGAGCCGGAGGAACTGGCGGATATGATGCTGGGCCTGCAGGCGCAGGGTTGCCACAATGTCAACTTCGTGTCGCCAAGTCATGTAGTCGCGCAGATCATTGCAGCGGTTGAGATTGCGGCGAGCAAAGGGTTTGGCTTGCCGCTCGTTTACAACACAGGTGGCTACGACAGCCTGGAAGCGCTGCAATTACTCGACGGCATTGTTGATATCTATATGCCTGACATGAAGTACGGTAATTCCAGGAAGGCGCATCAGCTCTCCCACGTCCGGAACTACGTGGAAGTCAATCGTGCGGCGGTAAAGGAAATGCACAGGCAGGTCGGCGATCTCACTACGGATGAGAACGGGATCGCGCTGCACGGATTGCTGGTCCGTCATCTCGTGCTGCCGGAGAATATGTCAGGCACCGACAGTGTGCTCGCGTTTCTCGCAAAGGAAATCTCATCCGATACCTACGTCAATCTCATGGATCAGTACCGTCCATGTTATCGAGCGGACAAGAACCCGCCACTCAACCGCCCGATCATGGGCCGTGAATTCTCCCGGGCAGTTGCTTGGGCGGAGAACCTGGGTCTGTATCGTCTGGATAATCGCAAAGCTGCGCTCAGAAACCGCTGAGTAATGCCCTACAAAAATTCAACGAGCGAGCACGGAAACGACCATGAAGCGACGCCCGTGCTTTGGTTAACCGGTGTACCTGGTGTCGGCAAAACGACGGTGATCCAGCGAGTGGCCGAGGCCCTGCCGAACCACAGCCTGGGCGGCTTCTGTACCGAGGAGATTCGGCATAGGGGTATCAGGCAGGGGTTTCGCTTGGAGGGCTTTCGTGGCGGCTCCACCGTGATGGCGCATGTCGAGTTTCCGAAGCGTTATCGCGTTGGCCGATACGGGGTGGATGTGGGGGCCATCGACGAACTCTCGAAGACTGCGCTTTCGCAAGAGCCTCCGGCCGACATTTACCTGGTGGACGAAGTCGGCAAGATGGAATGTATGTCCACACGCTTCATCGACGCGCTGCGCGGGCTGCTCGATGGGCCGTGCACGATCGTTGGCACGATCGCACGCTCCGGAGGCGGGCCAATCGCTGAGCTCAAACGGTGGCCGGGGAGTACCCTGTGGGAAGTTACTCACGATAACCGCCAAGAAATGCCGGCTCGCGTCCTCGCCTGGCTGCGTTGCAAAGATTGGAAGTTTCGGGGTTAGGCCTGGTTAATGTCTCGGTCACGCGTCAGTGCTGCTATCGCGGCGCTATCCGCTGTGTCCAGCATCAAGCGATCGGTCTCGCTCAGTGCTATGTGGCCGCCGAACCTCGCACATTCCCTGTTCATGGTTCGCTCGAGCCATCGAGCATCCTCCCTTGATGCGCGATTCAATCTGAATCGTTTAATCTGGAACGGAACCATCTCGAACCGCACGAGCTTGCCCGTCCACCGCTGCATGGTTACAAGGTACATCAGCACCAGGTCGTCTCGATATTCTTCGTAACCGCCAATTCCCTCGTAGTCATTCAGAAAATCACCGCAGCCATACACAATTGGCCTGTCGTCGTAGACCTCGATGCCCTTCGGATGGTGAGAAGAATGCCCATGGATCACATCGACGCCGGCTTCATCGATCAACCAATGGGCGAAGTTTCTTTGTTCATCGGGAATGTCGTAGCCCCAGTTTCCGCCCCAATGGAGAGACGCAACGACGATGTCCCCTTGTCGTTTTACCTTCTGCACCTGTGCCGTGATCCGGCGAACCGTCTTGTGCGATAAGTCCGCCAGAAAACTGACGCCCGCTCGACTATTCGTCGCCGCCCAATCCCGCGGCACGCCGGCGGTCGGCGATGCGTACGCAAACACCAGTACCCGTCCCTTGCCGTTTACGTTCATTACTGCCGGTGCCTCCGCCTCGGTGATGTTTCTGCCCGCGCCAGCGCCTGTGACGTTCACGTGCTTTAACGAGGCCAAAGTGTCTTCAAGACCGGCATATCCCCAGTCCAGAATGTGATTGTTGGCAATCACGCAACAATCGATCTTGGCAGCCTTGATACACAGAATGTTCTCCGGATGCATGCGGTAGTTGATACCTTTGCGTTTCCAGTAATGGTTGCTGACCGTTACGGCCGTTTCCAGGTTGATTATCCTGACGTCGGGCATCGCACGTTCAAGTTCGTCGAGGGCATCACCCCATGGATAAGAAAAGTCCACCGGCTTTGGGAACGGGCCATTAACCGATTGCGCAAGTTCGACGTATCGAGTGGCATTTTTGACGAATGATTCGTAGAGGCGGGGATCGGACGGTCTGGGTAACACCTGGTCGATGCCCCTCCCGGTCATGACGTCACCGCACATAAACAAGGTAATCTGTGCCGACGCACTCGATGGCTTGGCGATTGTGTCGCCCATACTGAACCTCGAGCTCGAGAGCAACAAAAGGATTTTGCCGTAATCGAGCAGAAACTTTCGGCGCTTCATCGCTGATTCAGTTGCTTAAACCGGACACGCGTAAGGTGTGTAGTTTGTATTTTAGACCACTGCGATTCTTGTGGCGATTTTGGAGAGTTACCTTAGCTGTGCGTGAATTTTGCGTGAACTAGCTCTGCATAGTCCTGCATTGTGCTGCAAATTGGGCAACAGACGCCCCGGTAACTCATTGAAATATATAGCCTCAGGCGATCCGGCTCGCGACTGAAAATCCGCGTGTTTCGCTAGTGAGGTCAGCTTGACTGTGAGTTTGGCGATCTATTCCGGACGGTTCGATTGATGGAACGGCAGCTGCGCTGCCTCGCCTGCGGCGTCTGTCGAACGGCTTCGCTGGTCTCGGCGCGGATTGCCTTTTGGCGATCCTCACCCTGAAGAGCGCCTCCGGCGTCCAAAACGCTCGCGCGTCATATTCGGATTACATCATCCGAGCGACGTCGTCGTCGGCGCAGCGATCGGAGTGTCGCTGGCCACGGCACGCTAAGAACGAAGCAAGAACGTCGGGCGCTCGAACACCGTTTTGAACTGCCGCCATGCGGCCGGAAACTCGCGGCGGCACTGCTCCATACGCTCGTTCTCGGTGCTGATGAGTCGGTCGATGGATAACCGGAGCACACAGTCCTCGCCGGCTATGGGCAAGGAGTCATGATAAGCCTCGAGCCGCTCCCGCGACGTGATCGCGTCCTGATGCCAGCCGAGCAGGTCCTGCAGCTTGTCCAACTCATTGATGGACTCTTTCCATCTCACCGGCTGTGCCATCGTGTAGAAGTCGAGCAAGTAACGCAGATGCTTAGCTTCGATGCGCAACTTGTGCAGCTTCTCGACGAGCGATTCGGCGATGACACGATCGCCGCGCTTGATCACACGGCGTGCGGATTTGCGGATGTCCCTGTCGGCAGCTTCTGCAATAGTCAGGTCGCCGACCCGTTCTTGCATCGATTCTTGCGGTCCCGCAGCAACGAATTCCTCGAGCGTGTTGATCAGCTCGCGGTATCGCCCGCCAACAAATACCTCCGTGAGGTTCGTGTACGCGTCGAAGGTTTTCTGGCGTATATGATCCTCGTAAGGTGCCGCTGCTCGTGCGGCATCCGCAGGCAGGGACGCAATGAACTCCCGTATCGCCATCTCACCGACGTCGGCATCCCGGGCTTCGCCGAGCTGTTTGAACAACCAGCGCAGTTCCTTGTTGATTGGTTTGACCACCTGTTTGCCGAGTACGTCGCGATAAGCTCTCAGGATGGTGCGAAATCGTCGAATGGCGACGCGCATTTTATGAACGCCCTCGCGATCCAGGCCCTCCCAGGCAATCGGCTGAAATCTCTTTATTCGTTGCAACTGGCGGTCAAAGAAAAGGTAGACGAGATCGAGGAACGGATCCGTCTCCGTGATGGTTGGTTTGTCGCGTTTCGTGGCTAGCGCTTTGCGCGATAGCCCTGCCGCCTGAATGCCGCGATCGAACTTGCTGAACTGCGCCGGCGTGAGCCGCAATTTATCGAATAGTGCCTCTGCGAGCTCGCCGACGGCGCTCGCGTCACCCGACGCGAGTTCCAGTTCGAGCTCCATGAACTCGAAACTTCCCGGCGCTTTGTCGTTCGCCTTCTCGGCCGTTATTCTCGTTCGATCGACATCGAGTTCTATCTGTGCCGGCTTGCTTCCCGGGGACGTCACGGCAAACACGCGACGCTGGCTCGCAACGCAGAACAGTTTTCGACTGCGCCGCATATCGACAATGCTGTCCAGGAAATTCTTTACCGGTCCCGTCGGCAAATTGTGCAACGTCGCTACGGCGTCGCGCGACAGTGGCTGCTGGATTTCCTCCCGTACGAAAACCCGGCCGTCGTGTCTGCCGCGTGCCTTCAGGTTGAGCGTACTCTGCCCCCCTCGTTGCCGGCACCGATACGTCCAGCCAGCACGAAGGATGTCGAATTCGGACGTGTCGAAGTACGTGTCGACGTGGCGCCCGGTTTCACCGGCCGATTTCAGGTAGCCCAGCTCGTCGAGAGTCGCCAGTACCTGGTCGATCTGCTCGTTCGAACGGATCAGAAACTTGGCCTCTACTTCGGTCATTGTCGGTTCTCGACGGCCATCGCCGGTCAATCACTGGGTAACTATCGCATCGCAGCCGCATCTCTGAGTAGTCGTAGTTTCCGGCATATGGCACGCTCGCCCGACGCTGTATACCAAGCATCATCGGATCTGTGTGCGCTGATTCTTACAGGAAAGTCTGCATGTATCACAGTGCTGAAGTTCGCTGGTTTTTCAGGGGTCGGCTGCCTGGCGACATGCAGCTGTGGTTCGAGGCCGGGAGACTGGCGACAACGGAGCCGCAACGCACGGATGATTATCTTTTGTTGCCCGGTTGCGTGACGACAAGTGTGAAGTTGCGCGATGGCCGGTTCGAGGTCAAGGCACTGACGCAGTCACCAGGTTCCGTGACCTACCACCACGGAATCAGCGGCTTAAGAGACGCATGGGTCAAGTGGTCCAGCGCAAAGATCGATATCGATACCAGCAGCCGACTCGTCGGGCGTGCGGAAGACCGTTGGATCTCGGTAAGCAAGTTACGGCAACTGCGACTGGTCTCGCTGGAAGGTGAGGAACCCGCCGAGGTGGCACCAGATCACGGCTGGCTGTCAGGCGGCTGCCAGGTCGAATTGACGGCAATCAGGGCCTGGTCCCGAACGCAGGATCAGTCCGAAGCGGAGCCTTGGTGGACCCTGTCGTTCGAGGCCTTTGGCGATGAGAAGACGATGCAAGATGGCCTCGAGCTTGTCACCGAAGACTTCTTCAAAGAGCCACCACCGCTGAGCCTCAGTCGGGAAGCCTCTTTTTCCTATCCCGTCTGGTTGCAGCGCGTATAGGGAACATGGCGATAGTACTTGGGCCGCGTGTCGGTGGTTGATTGACTCGGATCAGCTAAGGCTGATCCTCGCCCTAATGGGCGCCTTCGGCGTCCAAAACGCTCCCGCGTTTTGTGATTCGGATCAGCTAAGGCTGATCCTCGCCCTAATGGGCGCCTTCGGCGTCCAAAACGCTCCCGCGTTTTGTGATTCGGATCGGCTTGGGCCGATCCTCACCCTAGCGGGCGGCTTCGCTGTCTTAGTTCGCTTCGCGAACTGATCCGCCCCTGGCCACCATTTTTTTCAACGACCTGCGTCGTCTCCAAGATTGTGTAGTTACTCCCGAGGCGGGTGATCAGCGGGTTCCGATCCGGCGCCATGAGAAATGTCCCGATACAGGAAATCGTCGTCGGCGATCGCGAGTGTTTTCTGGAGTTCGAAAGCCGTTTCCCGGTACACCGGGGCGAGTCTTTAGCTCGCGCTCTTCAACTGACGCAATAACCCTTTGCGGAAATCCTTGATCGACTCGGCCAGTGTCGTGTCGTCCCATCCGGCGCCGCGCATTGTGGTCCGACTGGTAGCGGACGGATCAACGAACTTGAGGCGATGATCGCCCAGGGAAATGATGTCATCGTTGATGAGGACGTGGTTCTTTACGCGCTTACCATTGACGCAGGTGCCGTTGCGGCTCTTCAAGTCCACGATCAGCGTCGATTCGTCGTTCCGAATGACGAGGGCATGATGCCGACTAATCCATTCGTGGACGATGTCGATATCGCAAAGCGCGTTTCGTCCGATCAAAAAGCGCGGCTTGTCCAGACTGATCTTTTTCAGCGTCTTTCGCTTGAAGGTCAGGATCAGCTGCGGCGTCGGCTCGACGACGTTTGGCGGCTTCTGTTTGTTCGGTGGCTTTTTAGGGATGTGTTCGACCAGCAAGGGGATGCGCTCGGCTTTCGCCAGCGCCATCATTGCCAGCCGATCGATTACACCGGGCCAGCCGCCCGACGCCGAATGCAGTCGATCGCACACCGCCGGTGGCATCACGGCCCTGGGGTCGCTACAGCCGCCGCTCTTGAGTTTCTTGTGCGCGTAGGCGGCCGTTTCGGTCCGCGTCAACGGTTTCAACAGGAACTTGCCCGTCAGGCGGGTCTCGATCGACCGCATGGCCGGCGCTTCGACGATGGGCAGCATCGGTCGGTCACTTGAGAGAATGATCCGCAGCGCGCTGGTTCCATCGAACGACATCTCGGCCAGCTCGCAGAGCATCTCCAGCAGAACGGGGCTCATCTTGTGGACGTTTTCGATGACGAGTACCGGTGCTTGGCCGCTCGCAGCCTGCTGCAATGCGACCACCCGGATCATGTTGAAACGCTCACTGGCACTATTGAAGCCATGGTCGTAGCCGTACTGGCCCAGGATTTCTTTCAGGAGCTTGGCCGGGTCCGTGCGCGCCCCGTCGACGATCGCCACCGCGTGGTCGCGCGGCAGCGAACTCGCGAATTGCTGAATGATCGTGGTCTTGCCGGAGAGCGGCGGGCCATGGAACAAGCCTAAGCCACGTCTGTTGACGCGGGTCTCGTCGAGAAAATGGATGGCGTTTTTCTGGGAGGAGTAGGGGACCAGTACCAGTGGTTTCCCCTGAGTTAGAAACGGTTGTTTGCGCAACCCTGTATCCGCGAGTTTCATCTGGCGACTCCGCTGTCGTAGACGATCATCGTCATTAGACCGGTGGTTTTGCGTCCCCGTCTTTCGACGGGTTTGCCTTTGTCAGTAAGGCCAACGTAAGCTAGCAACCGCTCTGTTTCAAGCGGTATTTGACAAAACATTGGTCACGCGGGCAGCGCTTTCGCCGGCGCGGCCTGCATCCTTCTGATATCCGGAAACTAGATTTTTTAGCCCGCTTAAGTGACGCCTTCGTACTCAAAGGTGCGCAGCGCTGATAACGCTCCCACATCTCGAGGGCCGCCGTCGCAGCCGGTCCCCAAACCGTGGTGCCCACTTTGGTGCCCAAACCAGTATCACTCACCGTTACTCAAGAGCATCTACCGAGTCGCAAATCTGATGCGTTACGTGCTCTTGGGTTATCTTGGGTTAAGTTGGATAGTGAAATCTGTTCACTGAAAATCCGCGTGTCCAGCAGAAAGTTACGATGCCCTAACCGAGTGGCGCTGAGTTCTTCCAAGCGAGGTTCAACCGAGGCGCGCAGCGCCGACAGACGCACGCAGTGCGCCCGCAGCGAGTCCATTGACTCGAACCGGCTGAGACCGGCTCTCGCCCTACGGGCAGACTCATTGCATTCGTCTGTCTTGATTCGCTTCGCGAATCGATCCGCCGTACAAGTCAGAGAGGCGTTCGTTGCGTCTGGTAATTCGCTTCTATCGAGACGGCCACCATTTCACATCAGCAATAAGAAGAGTGTCCTTGACGCATAAGGTCGCCGTTTGGCCACGTTATGAGTCAAAGGACAGAAGGTCGACGCCCAAAATTGCGGTTCGACCCCATCAATGTGCCGTAGTCATTTCATTCCAGCGACATTAACCACTGTTCGCGACGCAATCGTTGCATTTGCGCAATAATCCAGTTCTGTCGTTCGCGTATGTATGGAGTTGGGTGATCAACATGCATCCGCTTAGGGTTTGGAAGAACTGCTGCGAGCAACGCCGCCTCGTCATCGCTCAATTCGATCGGTGACTTGCCAAAATACATTTCGCTCGCTGCACCCATGCCATAAATTCCCGGTCCAAATTCAGCGATGTTCAGGTATATCTCGAGAATGCGTTTTTTCGACCATGTCGCCTCAATCAAGACTGTCAAATACGCTTCAATCCCCTTTCGGAAAAAGCTCTTGCTCGGCCACAAGTATAAATTCTTAGCAACCTGCTGCGTGATTGTGGATGCTCCGCGAAGGGCTGCCCCGTCATTGAAATCCTCTACCGATTCACGAATGGATTTCACGTCAAACCCAAAATGGCTCGCGAATTTTTGGTCCTCCGCGGCGACTACGGCAATCGGGGGCGCGACACCCATGTTTTTCCAGGACAACCATTCATACAACACGGGTTTTCTGTTGCTTCGATCCTGAAGCATAAACGCCGTTGTTGGTGGATCGATCCAGTGAAATGGCACTACCATCACCAGACTCAGACCGAAAACCGACAAGCCACCTGCCAAAAACCAGCGTCTGAGCCGCTTCAGCAAACCGCGGCTCTTTCTGTTTTTTCGTCGCCGTCGCGGGCGGGAACCTCGACCTATTCGATCTGACGGAAATGTTCGCATATAACCCGTTCTATCCCGGCGGCCGTGAGATAAGCGCCCGCAGGCCTTGTAGAACTCGCTTGATTTTTGCTGCGTGTTTGCCGCCCATTCGGAGCAGGAGTTTCTGGCCGCTCGAAAGAGCTTCCAGATCCGCGTCAGCAAATTCATAGAGCACGTGCGGCTGGACAAGACGGATGGGCTCATCTGGTTCGGGCGTCATCAGCAGGTGATCAATGACTTCCACGACACGATCGTTGAAATAACCGTCCGGGTAGCCAAGCCTCGCGTAGGACTCCTGGAACAGCGGATAGAAGCGACGATACATTGAAGCGATAACTTCGAGGTCCGTTCCGGCTACCAGGTTGACGAGCAAATCGTATCGTTCGTAGTTATCAGGGTTCAGGTAGAACTGCCCGTCATTACCCGCCGCATCCACACCAAACGCAGTGGATAGCCTGCCAACGGGCCGGATTTTCTCGGTCACATGAGCGCGGGGCAGGTTGTCCACCGTTGTCACGAACTTGTCGATAAGCGCCTCGTCCACAAGCATATGTTCGACGTCGGCGCCAAAGATATCGATCAGCGCCAGCAGGAAGTAACTGTCGCTGTCGTCAAGTGGCGGCAATGGCACGAGTTCGCCGTCGAAGGACCCTGATGATCTCGACGGTATGATCGGATGTATCGGATCGTTTTGCGCGGCCACGTCTTCAACGACGGGCTCGGGCTGTATTACAACGGGCTCGTCGGCCGGAGGAAGGATGTCGTCGCGGAAATACCAGAGCGCGCCAGCCAGACCGGCAGCCAGCACGATTAGAATCAGCAGTTTCACGTCGGGATCGTTCACGACGTTTACTCTACCTCCAAAAATTGAAAAATTGGGGTCGAACCGTTGTCTCGATAATAGCCGCGATTCGACCCCGCTTCAGTCAAAATTGCTGGTGCCCACTTTGGTGCCCAAACCATGATCACCTACCGTCACCCAAGGCAACTTACCAGGCCACAATTCTGACGCATTACGTTCTGTTGGGTTACCTTGGGTCACGCCGGATCGCGAAATCTGTTCACTGAAAATCCGCGTGTTTCGCTAGTGAGGTCAGCTTGACTGTGAGTTTGGCGATCTACTCCGGACGGTTCGATTGATGGAACGGCAGCTTCGCTGTCCTGACTCGCTTCGCGAATCGGTCCGCCGTACAGGTCAGAGAGGCGTTCGTTGCGTCTGGTAATTCGCTTCTATCGAGACGGCCACCAATTCGAATCAGAGAGTTACACCGAAACCGGCGTCATCACAAAGCTCCCGATTTCGTCCAGGCGCTCATTTCGCTTCGGCCGGGTGGAACCAGCACCAAGCTGGACACCGCAATTGCCACTCGGCCAGGCTGTGCGGATTCTGTAGGAGAAACGTGCGTGAATTTAATGCACCGTGCGTTCTTTCTCGATAGGGGTTGGTGTGTCGACCTGGTCCGCGACAACTTCTTCCGCGGGAGGTTCAGCCGTTATGTCGTCGGGCACAGACGAATTCTCTAGCGATTCGGACGTATTTGACGATTCGACTTCCGGTTCCACCTTCGGTGACTCGATCTCTTCCTCAGTCGCGTAGTCTCTGATCACTTCCGGCGGCTCCTCTGGTTCGTCGGTGGTGCTCGCCGTTATCGCTGCAGCATTACCAGCGGCAAAGCCGAGCAAAGCATCGGAATGAGCCGGGTCACACAGAGCATCGGCGCCTTGTGCCATGTGCTTGTACAACGACTGGTATTGTTGCCCAAGCGTCTGGAAATGTTGCGCCGTCTCGCCGAAATGTTCAGTGACGTGTCGCCGATAGTCATCCAGCTCGTTTTGGATATCGCTGGCCCTGGTTGCTTCGCGCCTGCGTTGACTGTGTGCGAACCAATAACCCAAGCCCAAGCCAAGACCGAGTAACAAAATGCCGGCACCGACGAGAATAATCGGACTCATTGATGTACTCCCAAGTTGTGGTGAACGCCCAAGCGGGGGCAGTGCCAATGGTAAGCGATTTTCGCCATTCGATTCACCTCCTGGCGACCGTCCCACTCAGGATCCACGCCGGAGAGAAGACATCAGAGCATACAGGGTCGAGCCGATTTTCCACCTTTCACTGTGCCCACTTTGGTGCCCAAACCAGGATCATCCACGGTCACTCAAGAGCACCTACCGGACTCGGAATCTGCCTCCAAACGTTCTGTTAGGTCACTTTGGGTCACGCCGGATCGCGAAATCTGTTCACTGAAAATCCGCGTGTCGGTGGTTGATTGATTCGGACCGCCTTGGGGCGGTCCTCACCCTAAAGGGCGCCTTCGGCGTCCAAAACGCTTGCGCGTTTTGTGATTCGGACCGGCTTGGGCCGATCCTCACCCTACGGGCAGCTACGCTGTCCTGATTCGCTTCGCGAATCGGTCCGCCCCTGGCCACCACAATAACGGCTCATTCCCGGCTTAATGTAAGCGATAATGCTAGCCGCATTAAACGACGTGACTGAGATCAGGATGATTGCGCGTCGTTCGAACTGATCTCAGCCTGTGCGGCGATTTCATCGACAAAAGGCTTGAACGGATCGCTATACAAGACGCCTTGACGGCTCCACCAGTCGCGCACAGCCGGCATCACGAGTAGACGTTTAATGAAGGTCTGGTAACGCACGGCAAGGTGCGGATCGGTGTCCGAGAATCGATGCGCGTCGCTGAACACGGTGAAGAAACGGTGCAACAGCATGCCGAAGCGCTCGCGATCGTCATGGGTTGCTTCCTCTGGTGTCTCGGTCATGACCTTCCATAGCCGATACAGATCAGGGTCTTGGGCGATATCTCCCATGATCGACGCGATCGACTCACTGATGTTGCGATGCGCTTCAAATTGCGACACGCGGCTGCTGTGCCGGATCTGTACGGCGAGGTAAAGTAGCGAGACGATAACGGCGATGGCGCCGACGAGTTCTCCGAGATTGCCGAGCTGCTCGAGGGTCACAGGGCAAAAGGGAGCCAGCAGCTCTTATAGGCACGGGCGCCGAATGTAGAAAAAAAGCGCATGCATTCCACCTCGCAAAACGTCGTGATCGGGATCCAAACGCCGATCAGCAATACGACCTATCGATAGGAGATTCTATCGCAACGTTGCGGCTTGATGTATGCGCGACGGGCCGTGAGCAAAAAACGAGATGCGTGAGATTTGCGTGAATCAGCCGTGCATTGTTAGGCACAGTGATGCAAATCCGTCCGCCCCTGGTCACCGTTCTTTTCAAGGTCCGATACCCGACTCAGTGTCAGTTGCTACGGGCATCTACTGAGTCTTGACGTATGTGACGTTTCTCACCGGCTCCGGATCAGCCCGGCCGATAGTAATCCGGCAATTCTCCGAACATGCCCCCGTAAAAGATCACGCCAAGCTCGTGGGTGGCCGCATAGCCACCCGCGTCTTTCACGATATTCAGCCAAAGATCGCCTTCGTCGTAGGAAAAGATGCCAGACTCGTCGCCCGGGTTGCGCCGGGTCGGATTGGGGCCGCGATGCCGGTAATTTTTCGTGGCGTAGACCTCGTCGCAATTCTCGTTGCGCAGATAGAGCTGGGTGGTGGCCACTTCGCCAAAACCGGGCGGATAGACTTTCAGGTGAATGTGAGTGGTGCGCGGGAAATACCAGCCGGGAAACGATGTGACGAACTGCACGCGCCCCTGCTTGTCCGAGGTCTGCATGCCCCGGCAGAAGGTCTCGTCACGAAGGTCGAGCATCCCTTCCTGCGCCGTACCGTCCGCGTTCAGCATCAGGTTCTCCACGCCCGAGTAATGGCCTTCGTTGTTGGCATGCCAGATGAGTACCTTGGCGCCCGCCAGGGGATTACATGTCAAAACATCCCTGACATGGAAATTGAGCGTGAGCGGCACGCCTTTCTGTCCGTCCATGAGATTGGAACGCTCCAGGTATTGCTCGGTGTGAAACGGACCGGTGACATCCTGGGAAATCAGCCGACAGGAACCGGCGCCGGTGGCGCTGGGTGCGGCATCCTGCGCCAGTAAACGGCCGGCGCCCGCCGAACCGGCCAAAGCCATCAGGCCCTTGATCACTTTTCTTCTATGCATGAGGTTTCCCCGTGGTTGCGTACCGCATGGGCGACATATTCTTTTCGTTCTTTAGACACTATAGAATATTTTTGGGCGGTGCGATCTGCTGCCGGCACTCCTTAAGAGCAGAACCGATCACTTGGCGCTCTGAAAACCGGCGTGTCGGTGGTTCAACCGAGCCGCGCAGCGGCGACAGACGCACGTAGTGCGCCCGCAGGGCGAGCGAAGCGAGTCCATTCCGCCCCTGGCCACCACAGTGATCCAAAGTCGTTGCCAATAGATACATATTCGCCCTTGCATTCTTGACCGATCAGTATTATATTCAAGACCGTTCGTTCAACAATAGATCGAGTTATGGCACAGAAAGCGACATCACGGCATGTAGGCCGGCCTCGCGAGTTTGACGAGGAAGCTGCCCTGGAGGCAGCTATGGATGCGTTCTGGGCCAAGGGTTTCGAGGCGACCTCCATGGCGGACCTGTGCTGCTGCACGGGCCTGCACAAGGGCAGCCTGTACCAGGCGTTCGGTGACAAGCACACGCTGTTCATGAACGCCCTTAAACACTACGCCGACTCGGAGTTTCACGCGACGACGGCCGTGTTGGAGGGTTTGACCTCGCCGTTAGAGATCATCCGGGTGCTGGTGAACAAGATCTGTGACGACGCCACGGGCGAGAAGGGCTGCATGATGATCAATTCAATGGTCGAGCTGGCCCCGCACGATCCGGCCGTCAAAGCCGCCTTGCAGGGTTTTGGCGAGCAACGCATGAACGCTGTCATCGAGATGATCACCGCAGCCCAGGAGGCTGGTGAGATCTCGGTGAAAACAGAGCCGTACAAGCTCGCGCGCCAGCTCATGATGACGATGGCCGGTGGTGCCGCGATGGTGAAGGGCGTATTGGCACCTGCAGAAATTAAGGAAACGATGAACGAATTGATCGATTCCTGGGTTTGAGTTTTTTTGTCTAATTTATGACCGATTGGTCATGATTTGTAACTAAAAGTAATAACTGGAGTAGAGAACAATGGGTACGTATTTCAAGGCGATAGACCGCTTCGCGGCAGCATTAACCCGCCGGGTCATCGCCAACCGGTGGCTGGTGATTATTGGCGCCGTTCTTATTGCCGGTGCACTTGGCTCGGGCGCTTCGAAGCTCGAGTTTTCCACCAACTACCGGGTGTTCTTCTCGGAGGCCAACCCTGAATTGCAGGCCTTCGAGGAATTGCAGAACACCTACACGAAGAACGACAACTTCTTCTTTGTCGTGGAATCGGCCTCTGGCGAAGCGTTCGATCGTGACACCATGGCCGCGGTCGAGGAACTGACCGAGGCGGCCTGGCAGATTCCGTACACGATTCGTGTCGATTCTGTGTCGAACTTCCAACACACCTACGCGACCGAGGACGACCTCATTGTTGAGGACCTCGTGCGCGATGCCGAAGGCAGGGACGCCGGTTTCCTCGAAGAGCGCCGCGATGTGGCATTGGCCGAACCGCTCTTGCGCAATCAGATCCTGACCGCCAATGGTGACGTCACGGCCATCAACGTCGTACTTCAGTACCCCGAGAAGGCTTTCACGGAAGTGCCCGAAGCCGTTGAGTTCGCTCGCGGGCTGCGAACAGACATCGAGGCGAAGTACCCGCAGCTGACGATCCATCTGACGGGTGTGTCGATGCTCAACAACGCATTTGCAGAAACGGGCATGGCCGATGGCGCCACACTGATGCCACTGATGTTCGGCGTCATCTTTTTGTTGACCTGGCTGATCATTCGGTCGCTGACGGCGACGTTCTCAACCTTACTAGTGATTGGTCTATCAACGATGGTGGCCATGGGTACGGCCGGGTTCTTTGGTGTGAAACTGACGCCCATCGCGATGTCGGCGCCGATCGTGATTCTTACACTGGCCGTGGCCGACTCGATCCACATCCTGATGTCGCTGAGGAGCCTGATGCGTGAGGGGCTGGGTAAGCACGAAGCGCTCATCGAGGCCGTGCGTATCAACTTCCTGCCTGTGACAATTACGTCACTGACAACGATCGTCGGCTTCCTGTCGCTGAACTTCTCCGACTCGCCGCCGTACTGGCACCTGGGCAATATCACGGCCGTCGGTATTTTCGCGGCCTGGATCTTTTCAGTAACCGTACTGCCGGCCGCCATCAGCGTCCTGCCGTACCGCGTCAAAGAGAAACAGGGCACCGAGTGGTCGGTGCGCACGATGGACCGGCTGTCCGAGTTCGTCATTCGTCGCTATCGCGGTTTGCTCGTGGGTGTTGGTCTGCCAACGCTCGCACTGATCGCATTCATTCCAACGCTGGACTTCAATGACCAGTGGGTGGAGTACTTCGACGAGCGCATTGAGTTTCGGGTCGACTCGGACCAGGCCATGAACCACTTCGGCCTGTACCCGATCGAGTATTCGATCCCGGCGAATGGCCCCGGTGGTATCTCGGAGCCCGAGTACCTGGCCAACCTCGAGCGCTTGACGGATTTCATGCGCGAGCAGGAACTCGTAACGCACGTGTACTCGCTGTCGGACATCATGAAGCGCCTCAATCGCAACATGCATGCCGACGATGACGGCTTTTATCGCATCCCGGCTAATCGTGAACTCTCGGCGCAGTACCTGCTGCTGTATGAGCTCTCGCTGCCGTACGGGCTTGACCTCAACGACCGTATCAACGTCGACAAGTCGGCTACGCGTGTGACCGCTACCATTGAGCAGGCGACATCCGCCGAGACCAAGGCGTTCTTCAACGATGTCGATGCCTTCATGCAGGAGAACCTGCCGTCCTACATGCATGCCAAACCAACGAGTGCGGCCGTGATGTTCACCTACATCAGTGAGCGCAACATGCAGAACATGGTGGTGGGCACGATTCTCGCGATCGCGGCCATCGCGCTCATCATGATGTTTTCGCTGCGGAGTGTGCGTCTTGGCACGCTGAGCCTGATACCGAACGGCTTGCCAATCCTCACGACCTTCGGCGCCTGGGCGCTACTGGTTGGCGAGGTGGGCTTCTCGGTGGCAACGGTTGCCTCGATCTCGCTCGGCATCATTGTCGATGACACCGTGCACTGGCTGTCGAAGTACGTGCGTGCACGCGACGAACGCAATTTGAGTGTCGAGGACTCGATTCGCTACGCGTTCCGTAACGTCGGCATGGCCATCGTCGTGAACACGATCATCCTCGCGGCCGGCTTCTTCGTTATGACCACGTCCGCGTTCAAGATGAACGTCGACTTAGGACTGATGACGATCCTGTCGATCGTCGGCGCACTGATCCTCGACTTCCTGTTCCTGCCGGCCCTGCTGCTGTTCGGCCGTAACAAGGAGCAACCCGAAATTGCGGGCGACACCAAGCTGTTGCCGTCGACCGCCTAATCGAATCATTGAAAGGAGTAAGAACCATGAATTGCACAAGAGTAATGATCCTGACGCTCGTCGCTGCCGTATTGCTCGGCACGGCGGGCGCCGTCTTCGCCGCCGACGACACCCAAGGCTTTGACATCGCGGCCCGGTCGGACCGCACCGACCTCGGCTTTGGTGACAGCGACGTCGAATTGCAGATGGTGCTGCGTAATGCCGCAGGACAAGAGTCCACACGTGCACTGCGTATCGCCACGCTCGAAAAGCCAGACGAGACCGTCGGCGACAAGAGCCTGGTCGTGTTTGACACACCGCGCGACATCGAGGGCACGGCATTGCTGTCGCACGCCAAGATTCTCGATCCTGACGACCAGTGGCTGTACCTGCCGGCGTTGAAGCGCGTGAAGCGCATCTCATCGTCGAACAAGTCCGGCCCGTTCGTGGGCAGTGAATTCGCGTTCGAGGACTTTACGGCCATCGAGCTCAACAAGTTCGACTACACGTACGTGGGTGAAGTGGCCTGCGGCGACCTGACCTGCGACGTGCTCGAGCGCACGCCGCGCTACGAGAACTCGGGCTACACCAAGCAGGTGTCGTGGGTCGACCAGACGGACTACCAGATCCGCAAGGTCGAGTTCTACGACCGCCGCGGTGACCTCCTGAAGGTGCTCGAGCTCAAGGACTATCGCAACTACAAAGGAATCTGGCGCGCCCACACGCTCTCGATGAGCAACGTCCAGACCAACAAGCAGACCGACCTGATCTATGGCGATTACACCTTTAACACAGGTCTCGCCGAGAACGACTTCGTCAAGGGCCGGCTGAGCCGCCTGAGGTAAGCGTCATGCGTACTCTCTTGTTGGTTATCCTCCTCGCCGCGCTACTCCCCCAATCCCCTGCGCGCGGCGAGGAGGTGGACATCTCCGCGAGTGTTGAGATGCAGGCCCGGGCGTTCTGGAACGACCCTCAGTGGGTCGGCCAGGACGACCAGGCCCTGCAAGGCTCGGTGGTATCGATTACGGAGTTTCGGTGGCGGAATGAAGACGGCAACCAGCGCGCGTCATTGATTCCGTACCTGCGCTGGGACGCCAGCGACGACGAGCGCTCGCTCTCCGACCTCAGGGAAGCCTACTGGGCCTTCGAGGGCGATGACTACGAACTGCTCGTGGGCGCCAACACCGTGTTTTGGGGTGTGACCGAGTCGGTGCACCTTGTCGACATCATCAACCAGACCGACTTCGCCGGCGATATTGACGGCGAGGACAAGCTCGGCCAGCCGATGGTCAGCCTCGCGCTGCAACGCGACTGGGGCGAGATCAGTGCGTTTGTCATGCCGTACTTCCGGGAGCGCACGTTTGCCGGTGTGGATGGGCGTTTTCGTCCGCTGTTACCGGTCGATACCGACAACCCGCTGTACGAGTCTTCAGATATGGAAAAACACGTCGATTTGGCACTGCGTTACAGCCATTACATTGGTGATATCGACATTGGTCTGAATGTGTTCTCAGGAACGAGCCGCGAGCCAAGATTTGTTCTGGCACCTGATGGAGCCTCGCTTCTACCGGTCTACGATCAGATCGACCAGGTCGGCCTCGACCTGCAATACACAGAGGATTCCTGGTTGTGGAAGCTCGAGGCCATTGCACGCGACGGTCACTCGGGTACATTTGCCGCTGCTGTTGGTGGCTTTGAGTACACGATGTACCAGGTTAGTGAATCATCCGCCGATGTTGGCCTGCTGCTCGAATACCAGTACGACGGGCGTGATGAGTTCGAGCCGGTAACGATCAACGACAATGACGTGTTCATTGGTACGCGGCTCGCGTTAAACGACGTTCAGGACACGGCCGTGCTGGCAGGATTCTCCTACGACACCGACACGGGCGAGATCTTCGTCAACATCGAGGCCGAACGGCGCTTTGGTGAGGACTGGTTTGGCGAGCTACGTGTACGAGCATTCTCAGGCGCAGAGCAGGGCGACACGACCTACTGGCTACAGCAGGACGACTACGTGCAGCTGAGTATTACGCGGTATTTCTAATATGCATTTTGTGAAAAGTACTAAAAATCCGCGTGTCGGTGGTTCAGCCGAGGCGCGCAGCGCCGACAGACGCACGCAGTGCGCCCGAAGGGCGAGCGAAGCGAGTCCATTCCGCCCCTGGCCACCATTCTTCTCAAACACTTATGCGGCGAAATCCTGTCCTTCTTACATTAATATTTAGCCAAGCACCCTTTTGGTAACTACGTTTGTGGTCCAAGCATAATAACCAACACGAGCAATTTTCTCTTTTCGCGGATGGCAGCGAACTATGACTTCGGAAATCGTCGTTAAGAACGGCAAGGTCTTACACCTGGGTTTGGCCAAAGGGCAGCTGGCAGGAAATGTCTTCCTGGTGGGTGATCCTGCTCGGGCAATTCGCGTAGCGAAACGATTCGACAGCATTCTTTGTGAGGTAAGGAACAGGGAGTACGTCACTATCACCGGTAGATTCAACGGCATGCCGGTTTCTGTAATAGGCACAGGTATTGGCGTGGATAATGTCGAAATCGCGTTGGTGGAGGCTTACGCAGTACATGCTTTTGACTTTGACAAGAGTGAATATCAGTCAGGGACACCGCCGCTGAAGCTTATTCGGATAGGTACGTCGGCGGGGGTCCAAGAGGACATCGAACCCGGAACAATGGCGATTTCGACCTATGGACTAGGTTTGGATAATGCCGGTCTGTATTACGACCATCCTCCGGCAGACAAAGTCGTTACAAGCATTGAGGAGCAGGCATTCAAGATAGTTGTGTCTGCCACGCCCTCCGGTTCCCGGTTTAGAGAAAAAATCATTCCGTATGCCTCGAAGGCATCGCCGGACGTCGCTGCCGAGCTAGCGAATCACGCAGCGATTCTCAATGTCGAATATGTAACAGGGATCACCGCGGCAACACCGGGTTTTTACGGCCCGTCTGGCCGGCACATCGAAGGATTGGCGAATACGGTTCCTTCCATCAAGACACAATTGGCTGCACTACAGGTGCGGCAGCACAAAATCGTCAATATGGAAATGGAATCGAGCTTATTGTTTCACATTGCCGGTCATCTCGGCTGCCCCGTGGGCACCATTTGCCCCATCATTAGCAAGCCGTCATCCAGCACCGTTATTTTTGACTATACAGCCAGCATAGAAATCGCTATCGACATCGCGTTGAGTGCCATGTGTCAATTGAACAAAGCCAGCGAAATGTCGCGCTAGCTATCGCAAAATCCCGGTGCCCACTTTGGTGCCCAAACCACCATCACCTACCGTCACTCACCAGCATCTACCGAGCCACAAATCTGACGCGTTACATGCTCTTGGGTTATCTTGAGTTACGCTGGATCGCGAAACCTGTTCACTGAAAATCCGCGTGTCCCCTCAATAGATACGTTTGTGTCGTCCTCACGTAACCGCATCTACTAGCTCGGTTCGATTGACTCGAGCATTTGGTGGCTGTCGCCCGTGATCTCGGATACGAATATCTTTCCGCCGGGGATGCCCTGAAAGCTGCCTGACCCCTATCTAACCCCCCTCGGGATCAGGCAATTGTCGAAGCCGGGCGTTAGCCCGGCTTTTTTGCCTGATATAGGCTCTGCGCCACGTACTCCGTGGGCTGCAGCGCGATCAATGTTCCACGTGCACCCTGGGGTCGAGGCACTTGCCGGGAGCCCTGATGCTGTAGGCATGATCGGAGGACCAGGGTTCCTCGCTCGGTTTAAAATCGTGTGGAATCCTTATGATGATGAGGTCCTCGAAGTCTTCGTTCTTGCCCTGAAGCCATTCATCGAAATCATCCTTGGGAAGGATTTCCACCGTGTTGCGTTTAAGGTTCTTCCTCGGGGTTAGCGTGAACACGAGGGTCGTTCCTGGCTTTGCAAGGACGCAATGCGGACTGGCTTTCATCGTGTTGAGGTTCAAGTTGACTATCGGTGCGTTTGGATCTCCCTTGCATTTGTGCGTTTTGGCAGGGTCCTTAGCGCACTCGGTTTCTTGAGCGACGCTATAACCTGATGACGCTGCCAGAAAGACCGTCAGCGGCAATACACAGAGATAAGTCTTGTTCATTGTCTTTCCTCCCATGGCGACTCTGCATATCGCTCATTGCAACCCGTTGGCGATATCGCGGAAACGGGAGTCGCCTCTTAAATTCTCGATGTTAGGATCGCCGGCCAGCAAGGCCGTCGAGTAACCAAGGTCCACAGCGGTCTGCAGCGCCGCGAAGGCCTGCGAGTTATTGCCCACCCGATTGTGCATGAGGCCGTTGTAGTAATGCGCATAAGGATCGTCCGGCACGAGCTTCATGGCCCGGTCGATGAGTCTTCGCGCTTCATCCTGTTCCCCGAGCCCGGTCTTGATCCACGCAAGGTCCATGATGATCAGAGGATCGTTCGGGTTTACCTGCAGGGCGCTCGCCGCCATCCTGTTCGCTTCCTCGAAAGCTTGCCGGGCTTCTGCGGCGCGCCCGGCCGCCAATAGCGTGTCGCCGAGATTCGCCCGGGCAAGATGATCGTTGGGCTGCAGTTCGACGGCGGCCTTTTGGCTTTCGATCGCCGCTTCGTAATCCCCGACGTAGAAATGCATCAGGCCGAGATTGCTGTACGCGTTCTTCGTGGGCCTGATGTCGATGGCTCTCTGGAAGTACCTCGCAGCTGCTGCGAAGTTGCCCTGCAACATGAAAGCGGAGCCAAGGTTCGTCATGTATTTCATGTCATCGGGCCTGAGAGCAACGGCATATTCGTACTGCGTCGCGGCCTCATCGAATCGACCCCACTCAAACAGTAAAACGCCGAGCGAGTTGAACAGCCCGGCGTTGCCCGGGTGGATATCGATGGACTTGCGCAAGACGGCTTCCGCTTCTTCCGGCCGATTAAGGCGCTGATAGGCGATCCCGAGCCCTTTTAACGCGTCGTTGTTGGCGGGGTCGTTGGCAAGCGCCGTCAGGTAGGCAGCTTCGGCATCGTTGTACCGGCCCGTCGATCTGTACAGGTTGCCGAGCGAGGTGTGAACGACATCGAGGTTAGGATTCAGCGCGAGTGCAGTCGCGCAGGATGACTTGGCATTCTCGATGTACGACGGATCGTCTACCTCGCCGTAGCCTTTGACATAGACGGCACACTTGCCCGCATGCGCTGCCGTGTATTCCGGGTCGACACTAAGCGCCGCATCGAACCAGCCGAGTGCCGAGGCGATTGTGTTGATGGACGTCGGTTGCCGCGACGCCTCTATTCCCTGGCGGTAGAGCACATAGGCGTTAAGAGACGGTTCTTCCACGGGCTCGGAAGATGACGCCTGTAACGCGGGCGGCAAGGAGACACGCACGTTCGCAACTGTAAGACTCGTAATCTCGTCATGTAAGTTGAAAAAATCCTCTCGAGGCCGGTCGAACTGGCGAGACAGAATATGAAAGCCGTCTTCGGAATTGATCAGTTGCACCGTGACGCGCATTTCATCGGCGTTCATTTCGACGCTGCCTTCGAGATATAGCTCCACACGCAGGCGGTCCCGAACCTCCTGTGACGGGGCGTTCGGCTCCAGGGTGTAGGAGTCGCCGCGCGATGCGACGCGTAGTCCGGGGACGCGCGACAGCTGGTTGATCACGCCCTCGACCAGGCCATCAGCGAAAATCTGTGTTTCACGGCTGCCATCCAGGTTTACGAACGGCAGAACGGCGATCGAGTTTTCGACGATCGGCGGCGGCTGTGGTTCGTGCACAACTTCGGTCGTTACCGTCGGCTCGCCCTCGGGCAGGCCGACGACCTGGTCATAGATCGCGACCATGACACCCGCGATCGCAAGCGAGCAGACGACAGAGATATAGGTCCGGCTGAAGCGGCGCTTGCGGTCGTCCGCTGTAGACAGCTTGTCAACGATGGCCAGGCCGCGGCGAAACTCGAGGAACCAGGACAGTATGAGCGCGATCGGGAACCCCGAGATAACCAGTACCGTCACGAAGGTCCCGGCCCACTGCGGCAAAAGCAATTGATCGAAGACAGTGTCGGCGATCTGAACGAGCAGCCAGCCGATTATCAGGTAGGCGAGAGCCGTCTCGAGCACGCCGCGGCGCTGCAGGTTTTCGAACAAGCCGATGTCTTCGACGCCAACTCCGCCCTGGGCGCCGATGACAACGCTTGTTGCGTGCTCACCCGGGAGCTTGGGACTAACCGCCAGGCGGTAGCCGAGCCTTGGCAGCGTTTGAATAAAGACCGGATCGTCGGCGTGATCGCCGAGCGCGAGGCGAATCTCGCTAACCGCGTGACTTAGTGCTTCATGGCTGCCATGACCCGGTCCCCAGGCGCACTCCAGCAGCGATTCGTGCGCAACGAGCTCACCGGGGGCGCGCGCAAGACATAATAGTACTTCCGCCGCCTTGGGCGGAAGGTGCCTGGAGCCTGCCCGACCGGTGACTTCACCTTTCAGTGGCTCGACGAGCAGATCTCCGAGGTAGAATCCCTGCAAGAGATCGGCGTTCACAGCGCTCCCTATCCGAAATCACAGTCTATTGGCGTTTGAGATGCGCGCTATTGGCTGCGCGTGCCTCACCGCCTTTCCAGCCTTTTGGGGTCTGGAGGCTAGTTCAGCGCCACAACTTTCGGTTGCACCAGTTTGTCGAAATCGCCGTACGCAAGCTGCACGAGTTCTGAGTGCGAGCCGGCGTTGAAGGCGATCTCGTCGTCCTCGGTGAGTTCCTCTGCGGCGAAGACCGGCATGTCATAGAGATTGCCGAACGGCGGCATGGCGCCCAGTTCGCAATCCGGGAACAGCTTCTCGAACTCCTCCTCGGACGCGATTTCGGCGTCGCTGGCTCCGGCGGCTTCTCTCAGCCGCGCGAGGCTTACCTGCTTGGATGCGGGAAGTACAGCCATCGCGAATTCACCGTCGACCTTGACGATTACCGTCTTGGCGAGATCCTTCCCTGGGATGTGTGCGCTTGCAGCGGCTTCCTGTGCCGTGTACGCGGGTGAGTGAGTGATGGTGGTGTACTTGACGTGGTTGCTGTCGAGAAAACCCTTGAGTGTCTGTGCTGGCATAGTGTCCACCTCGATCGTGATCCACAGTACGCTACCACTATACGCCTCGCGCCGGGCTCCGGCGGCGGTCCGGACAGTGGCTTATACGTATTTTGGACTCGAGACCCTCTCCAGTGCCGACGCACTCGGCGGCGAGCAACAACTCCGTCAGTGAGTGGTAGCTGAGCGGCTGGTCGATCTCCGGTGCCCGCTTCGGTGCCAAATCCAGGAGAACTCACCGCAACTCAAGAGAACTTACCGAGCGACGAAATCGCCACAGTGCGTAACGTTAGGTGATCGTGGGTTACGGTAAGTTGTCGATTCCCTGTTCTGAAAACCCGCGTGTCGGCAGTTCAGCCGAGGCGTGCAGCGCCGACAGACGCACGTAGTGCGCCCGCAGGGCGAGCGAAGCGAGTCCATTCTGCCCCTGGCCACCATTCATTCTAAATACTTACGTCTCTCTCCATCGAGCTCCTCCCTTACAAGAGCAGCACAGGTCGCCTGAGATTTTGCGTCAGTGAGTCTGAGGATGACGAGCTGAGTGATGTGTTTGCAGCCTGCTTCCAGAGCTTCCCATTCGGACAGGTCCTGCTCTCGACCTTGGAATACATATCCGTAACGCTCACCCTCGACGAGGCCTGACTTCCGGCCCATTCATTTCGCCGTTCGCTCAATCGAATTTACGGTTGAGACGCTGCAGTGGCGGCAGCTTCAGTCTCCGGACAAACGCCCCTTACGAATTCCACCGTATAAGTATCCGTCTGATAACGCGGTACGTTCGGGAAGCCCTCCGGTGGATTCGGGACGAGCCAGTAGCGGCCACCGCTGGCATCTGGTCCCGGCGGATAGACATCCCCGGATTCGTGATGATGCCATTCTACATCCACCAGCAGCGCCTCGATTTTTTGTCCGTTGTAGTCAAATGTTTCCCGGCCCACCCAACTGGCAATGACCCGGTAAGTGGCATCAAAGTTCATCATTGACGCCGCAAACTCCACAGGTGATTCCTGATAACCCAGTGTGGCAAGCGGCAGCCCCATTGCGCCGCCATGCATCATCTTCGAGTTGATTTTTCCCTGTACGTTTTGGCGCGCGCCACCCAGTGCGCTCCAGCCCTGATAGCCATCCGAATTCAATTCTTGTACCGCAAGTAGTTTTCGAGACGCGTCAGGCATGATCGCGACAATCTCCATTCGCCGTGGTCCAAAGGTATCGCGCTCGAAATAGGTCGTGGCAACGGTCGTCGGGCCGCCTTGTCTTTCGGCGATTTGACGCAGCCGCAAAATCTGATCGCCGATAACTGTGACCTGCTCGGTAAGCATTCCCCCGTCGACCCAGTTCCCGTCCGTCAAGGCACATTGCTGCCACTGCAGTTCATAGCCGGCAATTTTCCTTCCATCGATTCGGCCATCCCCAATCGCCAGCGGCTGGGTAGCTGTGCTGGCGGTTGCACAGCCGGCAAGCATTACGAGAAAAAAAGTGGCATTGCGCATCTTGACTCCTCCAATTGATGATTGTTTCAAGTCTGTTGTTCGCGAATCTGCGTCAACACCGTTTTCAGATATTTGATTCTGCTCTCTGCATTAATTACGCCACCTACGGCACCCAGATGTTCGAAGAAATCATCCGATACTGGATTTTGACGCACGTATTGCCGACTATTCTCAAGATGAAGGGCCAAATCTGTCAGGACCCTCTCAGCAAGCGCTATTTGTTCTTTATGTGCCAGTGCACCCAGAAAGAACATACGGCTTCGTAATGGATCGAATATTTCCGATAGTAGAGTGGGATTCGCTATTTCCTTGATCCACGCCTTGAGCGCCTTTTTTCCTTCCCGTGTAATCGACAGCGGCCTTCGCCCACGGCCGTCGCTGCTATCGTCGGTCGAGCGAATTAATCCTTCGTCTTCCAATCGGGACAGTAGTGGATAAATCGCCCCGGCTGAGGCCCGCCAATGAGAAGACGGCGATGCTTTCAGCTCCATACGCAATGCATATGCGGTGCAGGGTTGGCGTTTGGAAATAATGCCAACCGCAACGCCCTCTAGTTCACTGAGTTTTCGCATAGCTAATCTGATTCCATGTCAGCGGATCTCAACGATAAATGGCTCGCCGGTACGTTCCGCTACGAAACGCAACGGCGTCGCGCTATTGAACAACGTCCTCAGTTCGTTGAAATCGAGATCCTGCATTGGCTGTCCATTGACGCTCACCAGTACATCGCCGACTTTAAGGCCAGCACGCTCGCTCAAAGAACCGGATTCAATCATGGTGACTGTCGGCGGAGTGCCGGCAGGAAGCGAGCGCAGCTGCATTCCAAGCCGTCGCGGCTCGCCGACATTTTCTGCGGCGGCTACGCGGGTCACTTTTCTAGCCGGACTCTTTTGTAGCTGCAACAAACCGTTGCGTTGATCAATGCTCAAAACCAGGTCTCGCAGTACGGCGTTGCCGATGTTTCCATGAGTCGTCGATGGGTCGATAAACGCAACTTGTGCATTGTCGTATTTGATTTCTCCGAGTCTAATTTCACCGTCGACCGTGCCGAGCTGGATTGAACGCTGGCCTCCCACAAGTTGTGCGACCGGCCCGTCGCGCAGCGCGCCTTGCAGAGGTATCGTCGCGCTTAAGGCCAGCGGGAAGGTGAAACTGGATGGGGCACCGGTGTCAAGATTCATTGTTACCGGTTGACCGACCACTTCCGCCTCGATTCGAAATCCAGACTGAGCATCCTTGTCGTACGCGATCACGCCTGCATCTCCTGCAGTCAACTCGGCTTGGGAAACGACGATGCGGTCATTAGCGGGATCGAATGTGATCATTGACTGGTCAAACAACGTCATTCCCAGTACACCCTGAAGCTGCCCGCGTGACATGGCGCTCAGTTCCATTGTCAGAAACTCGGCGTTCTTAATGGTGAGACCGTCAACCGTTACATTCGGAACCACAACAATGTCGGCTGTCAACGGTTCGACACCGCCAGAGAGGACTTCTTTTTCGCCAATCTTTTTCAACTCCATTGTCTCGGCGATCTCACGGTCGATCACATTGACGGGAGACCCGGTGTCGACAATGAAATTCAATGGACGCTTGGAGCCGACAAACCCCGTGACGAACACGTGCGCGCCGTCGGAATTTGTACTGAGCCGAACGCTATCGCCGGCGAAGTACAAATGGTCACCGATCTGATTAGGCGCCGGTTCGACCTTCACACAAGCGGTGAAGGAGACAAAAGCCAGTCCACCAATCAGAAGTCGAGCAATCAGCGAATATTTCATTTTTACCCCAATAGTCCGATTCGGACTATATTAAGGTAACAGAAAAATTGCAAGATACGGGAAGGGGCGGTCAGCTAACTGACAGCGTGGATTTTGCGGAGATCAGTTGTGCATCGTTCTTCACAGTCATGCACTTACAGGAACGGGCGCCCCGGTAACGTGTTGATCAATAAGATCTGAATCAGATACTTAGCGTTCTGAAATTCCGCGTGTCAGCGGTTCACTCCAGGTGAAGAGAGCTAATTCAAAGGAGAGATCGTTATCTGCTTAAGCGGCGCGAGTCCTCTCAATTAGTCCCTGCGAACGAAGGTACTCATCGTAGGTACCCGAATAGTCGATGATCTTCTGCGGCGTCATTTCGATGATGCGTGTCGCAAGCGACGCTACGAAATCCCTGTCATGGCTGACAAAGATCAGCGTGCCAGGGTAATTTTCGAGAGCGAGATTCAGGGCCTCGATCGATTCCATGTCGAGATGATTCGTCGGCTCGTCCATCACGATTACATTCGGTTCCTGCAAAGTCAGCTTGCCGAACATCAAGCGACGTTGTTCGCCGCCCGATACGACCTTCACTGATTTCTCACTGTCGTCCCTGGAAAACAACATTCGGCCGAGCGTGGCGCGGAGCAACTGCTCGGGTGAGCCGGTCGGTTGCCACTGTGTGATCCAGTCAAACAGGCTGATGTCGTGTTCAAACTCGTGCGCGTTATCTTGGGCGAAATAGCCACGCTGTGAGTTCTCCGCCCACTTGACCTCGCCGCTATCAACATCGAGCTCCTGCAGCAGACAACGTAGAAGCGTCGTCTTGCCGATGCCGTTCGGACCAAGAATCGCGACACGCGAGCCCGCCTCGATGGTGAGATCCAGGTTCTCAAAGAGCGGACCATCATCAAAACTCTTGCTCAAACCCGTCGCTTCGACAGCGAGACGACGCAGTGGCTTTGCCTGCTCGAAACGAATGTACGGGCTGACACGGCTCGACGGTTTGATGTCTTCGAGCTGAATTTTCTCAAGTTGCCTGGCGCGCGACGTGGCTTGTTTCGCTTTTGAAGCATTGGCAGAAAAACGACTAACAAATGCCTGCAACTCGGCCATCTTGGCTCTCTTCTTGGCATTGTCCGCGTACATTCGCTCACGCACCTGCGTTGCCACTGTCATGTACTCGTCGTAATTGCCCGGAAAAAGCTGCAACTTGCCGTAGTCCAGGTCGGCCATGTGCGTGCACACACGGTTTAGAAAGTGACGATCATGCGAAATGATGACCATCGTCGACTTGCTGGAATCCAGGAAATCTTCCAGCCATCGGATTGTGTTGATATCGAGGTTGTTGGTGGGCTCGTCGAGCAGCAACACGTCCGGATCGGAGAACAGTGCCTGTGCGAGGAGCACCCGGAGCTTCCAGCCGGGTGCTATGGCGCTCATTGGTCCATGGTGCTGATTGACCGGGATACCGATGCCCTCCAGGAGCTCGCCTGCGCGCGATTCCGCCGAATAGCCGTCCATTTCCGCGAATTCGCCCTCAAGATGGGCGACAAGAATGCCTTCTTCGTCAGTCATCTCGGGCAGCGAGTAGATGCGATCACGTTCCTGCATCACGGCCCAGAATTTCTCGTATCCCATCATCACCACGTCCAGTACGCGATATTCCTCGTACGCGAACTGGTCCTGCGAAAGCTGCCCGACGCGGGCATTGGGCTCGATAGAAACGTTGCCAGCAGAGGGCTCCAGCTCTCCGGCCAGTATTTTCATCAATGTTGATTTGCCGCAACCGTTCGCGCCGATCAGGCCAAAGCGATTGCCGTTGCCGAAGGTCGCGGAAACATTCTCGAACAGGGGTTTAGCGCCGAACTGAATCGACAGATTATTTGCAGAAATCATGGGTTTGGGCCGGGCGGGGGTGAATCAGCGGCCGGATGCTACCATGCTTCGCCCGCCCGTGGGGTCTCCACCGGCTTTTTCCTACTCCAGAGCAATACGATGTCCAAGTCTGATGCCAAGCCAGGCACGACCAGTTTCCGCGATCTCAAGCTATCCGAACCTCTGATACGAGTGTTGGATGAGATCGGCTATGAAACACCGACCCCGATTCAAAGCCAGGCGATACCGCTATTGATGAACGGCCGGGACATTCTGGGGCATGCCCCCACGGGCACTGGAAAGACAGCCGCATTCGCCTTGCCGTTACTGTCCGGGATTAACGTGCAGAACAAAAACATTCAGGTCCTGACGCTTACCCCTACTCGTGAACTGGCCATTCAAGTGGCCGAAGCGTTTCAGCATTACGCGTCCCACATCAGAGGATTTCATGTGCTGCCCGTTTACGGTGGCCAGGAATATGGCGGTCAAATTCGGCAACTCAAACGGGGCGTACAGGTTGTCGTCGGAACCCCCGGTCGTCTGATGGACCACATGCGCAGAGGTACTCTGAAGCTCGGCGGCCTGCAGGCTGTGGTCCTGGACGAAGCTGATGAAATGCTACGCATGGGATTCATTGATGAAGTGAAGTGGATACTCGATCAGACGCCCGACAAACGTCAAATGGCTTTGTTCTCCGCAACGATGCCTAAGGAGGTCGAACAAATTGCGCGGCGCTATCTGAATAACCCAGCGGAAATTTCGATCAAGGCGCGCACCGCAACAGCAGAAACCATTCGCCAACGTTATTGGCAGGTTAGTGGCCTGCACAAACTTGACGCACTTACGCGGATACTCGAGGTTGAAACCTTCGATGCCATTCTGCTGTTTGTTCGCACCAAGACCGCAACAACGGAACTTGCCGAGAAACTTGAGGCCCGCGGCTACGCTGCCGCAGCGATGAACGGCGACATGGCTCAGAAGCATCGTGAACAAACCGTTGAGCGATTGAAGAAAGGGTCACTGGATATTGTGGTCGCGACCGATGTTGCAGCACGCGGTCTCGACGTAGACAGGATAAGTCATGTCATCAACTACGATGTTCCATACGACACCGAGGCGTATATTCACCGCATCGGCCGTACGGGACGGGCGGGGCGACGTGGCGATGCCATCCTGTTTGTAGCGCCGCGTGAACGACGCATGTTGTCGGCGATCGAAAAAGCAACGCGGCAGAAAATCGAACAGATGGTGTTGCCGAGCACGGGAGCGGTTAACAATAAACGCGTTGCCGATTTCAAACAGAAGATTACGGATACGCTTGCCATCGGTGAGCTCGGATTCATGCAGGGCCTCGTCGAGCAATACCGGCAGGAGCACGACGTTCCTGCAGTCGAGATTGCAGCCGCCCTGGCGAAAATGACCATTGGTGACAAGCCGATGCTGCTCGGTCCCGACAAGAACACGGGCAAAGCCAGGATGAAGCCTCTTCGGGATGTAGAGGGTGGCGCGGAACGGTACCGGATAGAGGTCGGTCATGTGCACGGCGTCAAGCCAGGGAATATCGTTGGTGCTA
>JAOTYE010000018.1 GCA_029862045.1 Gammaproteobacteria bacterium | reverse complement strand
GCAGCAGAACGCGTCGCGGAGGAAGCGAGGACCCGTAGCTTTGCGTCTCCAGCTTTGGCTGGATTTGCCTTTCTCAAACGCTAGCATGCGCTTCAATCGGAAAAGACGTCAATTCCGGGATGTACTGATGCAGGTATCGGGTCATCTGTAGATTTGTCGAACAGGAGTTCTCATCGTTACCTGGGACACTGCTAAACGAATAAGGGGCCCACAAGGGGCCCTTCAGTTATTGGCGCGCCCGGAGAGATTGATTCCTCGCTACGCTCGTCACCCCTTCGGGGCGCCTGCGGCGTCCAAACCGGCGTAGCCGGTTTGTCGAACGGTCGCTCTGCGAGCGACTTAGTTCGATCTCTTCGGCCGCAAAAAAATAGGGACCCGAATGGGTCCCTATATTTTTTGGCGCGCCCGGAGAGATTCGAACTCCCGACCGCCCGGTTCGTAGCCGGGTACTCTATCCAGCTGAGCTACGGGCGCATTGTTCTTTGTCGCGGCTAAAGCCGCTCCCACAGTTTCTGTGAGCTCCTACAAATTGTTCTGGCGGAGAGAGAGGGATTGATTCGCTCGTTCCACTCGCTCACCCTTCGGGCGCACTTCGTGCGTCCAAATCGGCTCCGCCGATTTGTCGAACCCTATTATCTATCTACGAGGGTTCGAACTCTATCTATATACAATAATATTTGGACCCTCTCTGAGGGCCCAAATATTATTGTGGCGGAGAGAGAGGGATTCGAACCCTCGAAGGGCTTTTAACCCTTACTCCCTTAGCAGGGGAGCGCTTTCGACCACTCAGCCATCTCTCCGGTTCGAGTCGCGGCTAAGGCCGCTCCCACAGCGCTACTCTCACAGCGGCGCACATAGTACTGATCGGATAGTTCAAGGTAAAGCCCCGCGATACTAATCGTCGGAACCGCTTCCTTCTGCCTCTTCCGAGGCTTTTTCGCTCTGAATTCGCTCGTAGATTTCTTCACGGTGCACAGCGACGTCTTTCGGGGCATTGATCCCGATACGTACCTGATTCCCTTTGACCCCCAGGACGGTGATCGTGATATCGCTCCCGATCATGACCGTCTCACCAGCGCGTCGCGTCAGAATAAGCATGATTTCCTGCTCCTGCCTTTTCGGGGCTCCGCCCCCTTTCTTGTTACGCGTCGTACGTCCTAAACCGTTGTAATACTAGCCGATTTTGGGCCGAGATGCCCACTAGTAGCCTGAATCGCCTCGAATTCAACCCCAGAGGTGGCCTGGACCACTCCGGCGGCCAGGATGTTCCCCCACCCAGCCGCCGATCCGGTCGCGGCCAATTGTTAACAATTGTTCCATTGGCCCGATTTCGATTGTCCAACGATCCCTGTCACGGGACACTTTATGCCAGATGTCGCCGGCATCGCTTGCCGCGACGGGTCGGGCAAATAAACAGAACTAGAGACCATTCCACAAAACAGGGAGAAGAAAATGAGCGTAGCGCGAGTAACAGAGATTTCCTCGGACTCAAGGAAGGACTTCAAGACAGCAATCGACAACGCCATCGAGAAGGCGAACGAAACGCTCGACCAGATCGAAGGCGCCTGGGTGAAGGACATGAAGGTGACCGTCAAAGACGGCAAGGTGGATCAGTACCGCGTCACTCTCAAAGTTACCTTCGTCCTTCGATAGAACTCGAGAGCTGTCTGAATGTGAACATTTGTGAACATGTCTTCGTGATCACAACCGCTGATCTAGACTGCACAGCGAACTATTCATTAACACCAAATTGGAGATAAATCGTGGCAAAGAGTATTCAGAGTATCGAGGGCATCGGCCCGAAACTTGGCGAAGCATTTCGGGGCGCCGGAATCAAGACAGTAGATGATCTGCTTGACGCAGCTGCCAGCAAGCCGGCACGCGGTGCGCTGGCCGAAAAGACAGGTATCAGCGAGGTTCGCGTACTGAAGTACGTCAACATGGCCGACCTGTTTCGCATCAACGGCGTTGCCAGTCAGTATGCCGAACTGCTTGAGTGCGCGGGTGTCGACACAATCAAAGAGTTGCAACATCGCAACGCTGAAAATCTCGCGGCGAAGATGACCGAAGTTAACGACAGCAAAAACCTCGTGCGTCGCACGCCTTCGGTGAAGGTTGTCCAAGACTGGATCTCGCAGGCCAGTAAGTTGCCGCCCAAGGTGACCTACTGAATCCGGTACCGCACGGCAAAATGACGGTGGTGCCGTAAGGCACCGCTGTTCACAAACAAAAGGGGAACGCGGTCATGAATCTAGAATCGATGTTTGAATCCTTACAGAGCACACTCGGCAACACATTGCCCAGTTTGCTCGGGGCAGTGGGTATTCTGGTTGTCGGCTGGTTTGTTGCAATCTTGTTGCGTGCAGGTACGCGCCGGCTACTTAAGCTTGTAAGGTTGAACGAGCGCATCGCCAGCAGCACTGAAAATGAAATAAATGCCGAATCGTGGGGTGCGGCAGCTGTCTTCTGGATAGTAATGTTGCTGGTGCTAATCGCGTTCTTCAATGTTTTGAATCTGGAAATCGTCTCGGCACCTTTGCAGGCCCTGGTCACTAAGGTATTCGAGTTCGGTCCAAGCCTGTTCGCTGCCGCCGTACTCGCACTCCTTGCCTGGGTTCTCGCCAGTGTCGCACGTGGATTGATCAGCAGCGCGCTGTCAAAGACCAATCTCGACGAGAAGATCAGCAAAGAGGCTGACATGAAACCTGTCAGCCACAGCATAGGCGATGTGCTGTATTGGCTCATTATTCTGCTGTTCCTGCCAGCCATTCTCGGCACGCTACAAATGGAAGGGCTGCTTATCCCTGTGCAAGGCATGGTGGACAAGATTCTGGCGATGTTACCGAACATCTTTGCGGCGGGCTTAATCGGCCTCGTCGGCTGGTTCGTTGCCAAAATCCTCCGCGACCTCGTGCAGAATCTTCTTGGTGCCGTCGGCTTCGACAGCCTCGGCGAAAAAGCAGGACTAAGCGGCAAGGTCAGCTTGTCGCAACTCGCCGGACTGTTGGTATTCATCTTTGTGTTCGTCCCAGCGCTGGTTGCTTCGCTCAATACATTGCAGATTGAGGCAATATCAGCACCGGCGACAGAGATGCTCGGTGCGTTCATGGCGGCGATTCCTGACATATTTGCCGCTGTAATCATCCTCAGCATTGCCGTGGTGCTCGCCAAGTTCATCTCTGGCCTGGTAGCGAGTTTGCTCGACGGACTGGGGACAAACAGTCTGCCGGCCAAATTCGGTCTTACAACAGTTGCGGAAAGTAACTTTTCACTCGCGAAGTTCGTCGGCAAGGTCGTTAGCGTGTTCATTATTCTGTTCGCGTCGGTTGAAGCAGCCAATCAGCTCGGATTTGTCCAGGTTTCGGAAATCGTCTCGACCCTGATTGGGTTCGCGGGTCAGGTCTTGCTGGGTGGTGTCATTCTGATGGCCGGATTCTGGCTCGCCGGACTGGCCCATACAGCCGTGATCAAAGTCAGCGGTGACGACGCAGCGCCAGTAGCCGGCATCTTGCGAGCGGCAATCATCGGCCTGGTCCTGGCGATGGGACTGCGCGCGATGGGCATTGCTGACGATATCGTCAACCTGGCGTTTGGCTTGGTATTGGGCGCCGTCGCTGTCGCATTTGCTCTGTCCTTCGGTTTGGGCGGCCGCGAAGCAGCCGGCAGACATATGGAGCATTGGCTGACGAATCTGCGCAAGAACAAATAGACATGAGTAGAACGAAAACTATAAATCACAGGGAGACATTCATGTACAAATCAACACTTGGCCTACCGCTCGCAATACTTCTGTTGTTGACCGGTTGTGGCGATCGGGGCGACTCAACATCGGGCACGGAGAACGGCGTATCGGACACAGTCGACGCCATACAAAGTGAGGCGGCCGACACTGCAGAAGAAATCGATGCAAGTGGCAGTGATATGCTTGAAGCCGCCAAAGAGGAAGGCAATGAGATGCTGGATGCCGCCATGGAAGCGGGTGAGGATATGTCGGAGGAACAACTCGACGATCTCGCTGACAAGGCCATGGAAGAAGCCGAAGATCTCGAGGAAGACCTGAAGAAAAAGATAGGCTTGGGGGACTAGCAAACAGTCAATGCCCTACTCGACGAGAGCCGCGGGTTGAATGGATTACGATAGCGATGCATCTGATCTGACCATGAAACAAGACACGGAAAGTCCGATCGAAGTCGCGGATCCGTTCGCCCGCCGGCTACTCAATCAGTACCTGCAGCGACGCAAGTCCGATCTCGCGCGCCTGCGCTCCGCGCTGAGCGAAAACGACTTCGCCAGCATCCAGCTGACCGGCCACAATTTGTTCGGCTCCGGCGCCGCTTATGGGCTCGAGGAAGTATCAGCTCTCGGGGCGAAGCTCGAGCAAGCCGCCAAGTCCCAACAGACCGCGCAAGTCAGTGACCTCATCGACGAACTGGAGCGATTCGTCACCAGAGTGACTGTCACCTAGCATAGCCAACCCGGTTTTTTTACCAGCCCGCTAAACATAAGCTCCGGCCGGGCAACACTCGAACCCCTCCTGAGCAGGTATAATGTCGCTGTAAGCTGCGCCAAACCACGACAATAAGACGCAGCCGGTCGCAATACACTGCGACAACAGGGAGAACAATTGCGAGTCGCGATCCTTGAAGACGACCCGGATCAGGCGGAGATTGCCCAACTTTGGTTGCAAGACGCCGGTTGCCGGGTATTTTGCTACGCCGATGCGCACAGTTTTTTGCGTGCCGTCCGTCGCGACAGCTTTGACCTGTACCTGCTTGACTGGGTACTGCCGGACCTGAGCGGTATAGAGGCCCTGGAGAAATTGCGCGGCGAATTTGCCGATACCACTCCCGTAATAGTCGCGACAATAAAGGACGCGGAGAAAAATGTGGTGCGTGCGCTGGAAGCAGGTGCAGACGACTATATTGTGAAGCCGATGCGACGCAATGAACTGGTTGCGCGGGTGAACGCAATCCTGCGTCGCGTAGCTGGTCAATCCAATGCGCAAGGCGCGTTGGACGCGGCACCCTACCAAATAGACCTCGACAAGCGCGTGGTGTCATTGCGCGGTGAGGAAATCTCGCTGACAAATCGTGAATTTGCACTTGCTGTTTTTCTGTTTCGGAATGCGGGCAAGATGATTTCGCGCGACCATATTCTCGAAGAGATATGGGGAATTGAGAACAAGGACATCTCGACCCGAACAGTCGACACACATGTAAGCCGGTTGCGCAAGAAGCTTGCTCTGAGTGACGCGACTGGCTGGAAACTGTCGGCAATTTATCAGCACGGCTATCGAATTGAGAAGATTGACACTCGCGAAGCAGTTGCGTCGCAGAAGTAAGCTGGAGACGACGATAATGGCAAAGAAACAAACTCAGAAAATGAGACCATCGGGCGATGACATCGACGGCAACGTCGACAAGATCCGCGACATTCTGTTCGGTGGTCAAATGCGTGACTACGAGGGACGTTTTGTCGACCTCGAAAAACGACTGTCGCAGCAAATCGACCGTATGGGTGCCGAGCTTGACAAGCGGATTGAGCGCCTGAATACCTATGCAAAGCGAGAAGTTGACAAACTGACCGAGCGAGTCAAGGCCGAACGTCAAGACCGTATCGCCGACAACAAGAGCGGATCGCGTGACCTGAAAGACCTTACACAACAGGTCGAGGTCTGGTTTGGCGAAGTCGAGGATCGTCTCGACGTCGAGTCGAAAGAACTTCGCACTGCGATACATGATCAAAATGAAGAGCTCGCAGCACTAATCGCCGAAACCCGCGATCACTTGAGTGCGGCCCTGACCAATGAAACCCGCGAGCTGACCGATGCCATGCTCGCGCGCGAAGATTTGGCTGGCCTGTTATCTGAAGTCGCGATGCGACTGAAGAAAGACTTCAAGTTGCCGAAAGGCTGAGACGGCTACGGTATAACATTGTGACTGATCTCGACAAATTGAAAGACCTGCTGTTTGGTGCGGAGAAGCAGGTGCTCGACTCTATTTCAGAGCGAGTGGAAAGTCGTGAACTGCGCTCAGCGGACGTTGCTGACATTCTCCCGGAAGCGATTCGCACGAGCCATCGCAACGGCCGCGACCTCGGTGATGCACTGCGAGAGCCTGTTGGCGAGTGCCTGCAACAAGCGATTCGCGACGATCCGAAAACCTACAGCGATGCTCTTTATCCGGTCATGGGCCCGGCGATTCGCAAGTCCATTATGCACGCACTGCGTACCTTTACGCAGCAGATCAATGAAGCTGTTGAACAAAGTCTGACACCAAAGGGATTGCAATGGCGACTGCAAGCATGGCGTGCAGGGGTGCCTTTCGGCGACTTTGTGATGCAAAAGACCCTGCTTTATCGCGTTGAGCAAGCGTATCTGATCAGCCGGGAGAATGGCCTTCTGGTCGGCCACGCGCAACATGAGGTCGCGCGAATTAAAGACAGCGATGCGGTTTCGGCGATGTTCACGGCCATCCAGGATTTCGTGAAGGAATCGTTTTCACCGGACCGCACGGGTCGACTCGAAACGGCTGATATGGGTGAGTTCACATTATGGGCCGTTCATGGACCGCACGCGCTGCTCGTCTGTGTTATCCGCGGCGTGCCGCCACGTTCTCTGCGAACAGAACTCAGCGCCATTCTCGAGCGTATTCATTTTCGCTATGGCGACGCCATCCGCATTTACTCCGGCGAAACGGCAACGGTACCTGACGTCGAGGAAGAACTTGCTGCTTGTCTACGTCTCGAGGCGAAGCAGCAAGAGGCTGCATCCCAAAAACGGGTGTCATTACCGCTGCTGGCAATCCTGTTGCTCATCGCTGGCGCGATCGGCTATTTTCTTGTTAGCGCCTGGTTACAGGGGCAAAAACTCGACCAACTGACCGCGGCACTAGAAAACACGCCGGGCCTGTACGTAACGGATGTGCGCATGGACGGTCAGAGATTCCTGGTGCGTGGCATGAGGGATCCATTAGCGCCTACGGTGGCTGCGGTCGCCGCCGCTAACGGGCTGACTGATGATGAAATAGCCGCGGACATGCAGGCGTTTCATTCGCTCGATCCCACACTGATTGCAGAACGTGCAGCGTTGCGATTCGGCTCACCGGATGGCATCAGTTTTGTCGTCGAAGATTCGCGCCTGATCGTCTCAGGCCCTGCTTCAGCCGATTGGCAAAACGAGGTAATGGCGTCATACAACGCGTTGTCAGGGATCGAGAGCGTTGAGTTCAGGATGACCCCTGAAGAGCAGGCTGCGGTTGCACGAGTGGTCGAGCTGCGAGGATTGGCCGAAGACGTCCGGCAACTCAATGGCCGAGCGTTTTTCTTTGCCTCGGGAGCGATCCTGACCGAGAAGAGCGCGCGGGAACTCAACGAGATGACAAGCCAGTTAAACACGACGGCTGCAGCTCTTGCCAAATTCGGCAAAGGCTTATCGGTATCCGTGACCGGGTTCGCTGATCCCGTAGGCGGCGTGGAAGTTAATTCCGCCATCGCGATGCGGCGGGCCGAAGCAATAGCAGCAGTGCTTGTGGATCAGGGTTGGGGCGGCACCATTGTCACACTCGAAAGCCCTTTGAACGAAACAGATAGTCCGATAATCGATCCAGGAATGAGGCGCGCCGTCGTTGAGCTGCAGAGTATTGATTTAGAAACGACACAATGACCATGATCACGAGCAAAGTCTGCATCGTTGGCGATTTTGCGGTTGGCAAGACCAGTGTCGTCGAGCGATTTGTCAACAATCAGTTTTCCGAAAAATACCTCACCACTATAGGTGTCAAGGTCGATACGAAAGAGATCGACCTGCCGCATAGTGGCGTGCAGCTGAAACTTATCCTCTGGGATGTGGCTGGCTCGGATCAATTCGGCGAAACCGAGTTCGCTTATCTTCGCGGAGCCTCGGGCCATATCTTCGTCGCGGACGGCACGCGCCCGGCCACTTTAGGCACGGTACAGAAACTTGGCGTGCGCATTGACGAACGCTATGGGCGAAAGCCATCGGTATTGCTCATCAACAAACACGATCTAAGTGACGCGTGGGACGTTACTGAACAAATCATCGAGGAACTCAAAACGGATTTCGATGCACTTTTCCTGACCAGCGCGAAAACCGGCGCCGACGTTGAGAATGCGTTGACGCGGCTGGCCGAACTGATTATCGATCAGACACTCGCTGACCAGCAATGAGCTTGCCGCCGTCGGTCATCGAATACCTGCAAAGTGACTTCGTCAATGAGTCGCGCCCATTCTGTTTTCTGGTCGACAGCGACTTCAGGCTCGTGGACTCATGGGGTGACGGCGACTGGTCTGGTCTCGCTAGCGCCGACGTCGGCGCAAACATGCTCGATCACGCGCCGTTCTTACTTGGCGCACTGGGCTCGGATCCGCAGAAACTCAGTTTCATCTCAACCGGTGACGGCGCTGTCGTACATCTGATCACGATGCCGCATCAGGATGGTCACTACGCGATCGTGCTCGATGCGGGACAGGAACATGATTTCCGGCAGGAGAAACAGCAGTCGGCCAACGAACTGCGGCTACTGCATGGGAGTCAGCGGAAACTCATCGCCCGGCAACGAGACCTGATCGCCGAGCTCGTCGAGGCTAAAGCGGAACTCGACCATCATCGCCGCGACATCGAACGCAGCAGCGCCAACAAAAGCCGTTTCATCGCCATGATGTCACACGAATTTCGAACGCCACTCGCGTCGATTATCAACTATGCCGATCTCGCCCTTGAGCCTGGCTCCGGTCCTGCGGACATACAAAAAAGCATCGAGGCCATTTCGCGATCAGGGCGTCACCTGACATCGTTGGTTGATGCGGTTCTTGACGAAGCGCGTCTTGACGCGGGTCAGATTCAATTGCGCGAGAGAGACTTCGACCTGTTCGAGCTGCTCGATGATCTGGCCGCGATGATGGCGCCGCTTGCTGCCGAAAAGGGCCTTTCTTTCGCGACACTGGTCGATCCTGACGTGCCGCATAAAGTCAGGGCGGACGATGTCTGTTTGCGGCAGATTCTGATTAACCTGCTCGGCAACGCCGTGAAATTCACGCAGGAAGGCAGCATCCGGCTTTACCTGACGTACAACGACGGTCGATTGGTCGCTACCGTCAGCGACACAGGTCCGGGTATCAGTGTCGCGGATCAGGAGCGCGTATTCCGTGCATTTGAGCGCGGTACCGATCGTGACGGGTCTCTCCGCGGAGCCGGCCTAGGTCTCACGATTACATTGCAACTTGCCAAACTAATGCGCGGAGAAATCTCCCTGGATTCTTTGCCGGGCCAGGGCTGCACAGTGAGCGTGCACGTGCCCATGGCAATCGCCGAAGGCGGAGCCGTAGACGATGCGTTGTCACCGCCCGAAGAAGCCACCTACGCAACGCAGTCAAAGACCGTACTGGTCTGCGACGATGATGAAGACATGCTGGCTCTCCTTGAACACTATCTGCATCGCGCTGGCTATGCCCTGATCGCCGCATCCTCGGGAACCGAGGCTGTGGAAAAAGCAGTAAATTACAAACCCGATATCGTATTAATGGACGTGAACGTGCCCGGCATGAGTGGCATCGATGCTGCGTTGGCGCTCCGCGATCAGAAATATGCGGGCCCGATCGTCGCGTTGACCGCGTCCAAGCTTTCCGACGACGAGAAAAACAGCTTCACGCGCTGTTTTCGCAAGCCTGCGCAGATGCAGCAGCTATTGCTGGAAATCAAGGATCTCACGCACAACCCGGAATCCTGAGGTCACCTGGCAACGGCTTAAGACAGGCTATTTGGCCAGATGTTGTGCTACCCAGTCAGGAACAGAATCGAGCGCCTGATCCAGGGCCTCGGGTTTGCTGCCACCAGCCTGGGCAAAATCAGGCCGTCCGCCACCCTTGCCGCCGACTTGCTCGGCCACCGGCTTGATCAGGTCGCCCGCGCGGATGCGGTCAGTGTTGTTCTTGGTCACACCCGCTGCCAGGCGCACGACACCGTCGTCGACAGAGCCGAGAACCACAACCGCACTTTGCAATTTATCCTTGTAGCGATCAACCGCTTCACGCAGCGTCTTGGCGTCAGCGCCATCGATGCGCGTTGCCAACACCTTGATGCCGTCGATCTCCCGCACGTCGTCCCCGTGATCAGCGGATGAACCAGTGATGAGTGCCTGTTTCGCAGCCGCGAGTTCCTTCTCGAGCTCCTTGTTGCGCTTTACAAGCTGCTCTACTTTTACCGGGGCTTTGTCTGTGGGGCTGCGCAGTAGTCCCGCGATGTTGTTAAGCGCCTGTTGGTTGGCATCAAGCCAGTCGATTGCGCCCTTGCCAGTGACCGCCTCGATTCTACGCACGCCAGATGCAACACCGCCTTCGTGCGTAATCTTGAATACACCAATATCGCCAGTGCGGCTCACATGCGTACCACCGCAGAGCTCAACGGAGAAATCACCGAAGTTCAACACGCGCACCTTGTCACCGTACTTCTCGCCGAACAACGCAACAGCACCCGACTCGATCGCGTCGTCATAACTCATCTCCTGAGTGATGGCCTTGACATTGCGACGAATCTGCTCGTTGACGATGTCCTCGATCTTCTGCAGCTGCTCCGGAGTAACACCTTCATCGTGTGAAAAGTCGAAACGCAATCGATCCGGCGCGACGAGCGAGCCTTTCTGATGCACGTGATCGCCGAGTACCGAGCGCAGTGCGGCGTGCATCAAGTGCGTCGCCGAGTGATTGAGGCGAATCGCCTGGCGTCGCTCGGCGTCGACGTGTGCATCGATAGTATCGCCGAGTTTGAGTATGCCTTTGAGTACGGAACCGTAGTGGACGTTCGCGTTATCGCTTTTCTTTGTGTCGACGACGCTGAACGATGCAACCTTATTTTCAAGCACACCCGTGTCACCTATCTGGCCACCGCTTTCGGCATAAAACGGCGTTGATAACAAAATAACGGCGCCGACGTCACCTTTGGCCAATTCGTCGACCGGCTCGTCACCCTGGAATAGTGCGACGACCTCGCTCGTGTCGTCGGTGCATGCGTAACCTGAAAACTCAATTCCTGAAATCATAGTTGGCGCATCGCTCTTGATCCCCAACTTGCCGGTAGCTACAAGACTGAATTTGCTCGATGCTCTTGCTCGAGCGCGCTGCCCTTCCATCGCTTCTTCGAAGGCCGCGTGATCGATGCTAAGCCCTCTCTCGCGGGCGATGTCGGCTGTCAAATCGACCGGGAAGCCATAGGTATCATAGAGCTTGAACACGATATCGCCCGGGATTTCGGTACCGACGAGATTAGCGATCGCAACCTCGAGAATCTCCATGCCCTGGTCAAGCGTCTTGGCGAAGCGCTTTTCCTCCCGCTCGAGTACCCTCTCGACGTGCGCCTGACCTTTTGTGAGCTCGGGATAGGCCGCACCCATTTCTTTCGCCAGTGGTGCCACCAACTTGTGAAAGAACAAGCCGTCGTGCCCGAGTTTTTTACCGTGGCGAATCGCACGGCGAATGACACGTCGAAGAACATAAGCTCTGCCCTCGTTGCCTGGCAGCACGCCGTCGACAATCAGGAATGCGCAGGCGCGAATGTGATCGGCAATAACGTTGAGCGAACTGGAACCGTCGTTCTTGACGTCGAGTATCTTCGCGGCAGCCTCAATAACGTTCGCAAACAGATCGATCTGATAATTGCTGTGCACGCCCTGCATGACAGCTGCGATGCGTTCGAGCCCCATGCCAGTGTCGACTGATGGCTTTGGCAGCGGCACCATCTCGCCAGTGCTTGAGCGATCAAATTGCATGAAGACGAGGTTCCAGATCTCGACGTAACGATCACCGTCTTCGTCCGGCGACCCCGGCGGGCCACCTTCGACGTCCGGGCCATGATCGTAGAAAATCTCGCTGCACGGCCCGCACGGCCCCGTATCGCCCATCGACCAGTAGTTGTCTTTCTCACCCATGCGCGAGAAGCGCTCGGGATCGACCTGTATTTCCTTGAGCCAGATATCGGCTGCCTCGTCGTCATCCTCAAAGACGGTCACCCATAATCGCTCCGGCTCGAGCCCAAGAGTCTCGGTCAGAAACTCCCACGCGTATTTGATCGCATCGCGCTTGAAGTAGTCGCCAAAGCTGAAATTGCCGAGCATCTCGAAGAACGTGTGATGCCTTGTCGTGTAGCCGACATTTTCGAGGTCGTTGTGCTTGCCACCAGCACGAACGCAACGCTGCGATGTAACCGCGCGATCGTACTTGCGCTTGTCCGAGCCCAGGAACACGTCCTTGAACTGCACCATGCCGGCATTGGTGAACAGCAACGTCGGGTCATTGCCGGGCACGAGCGCAGAGCTCGCGACGACCTCGTGCTGATGGTCGCGAAAGTAGTCCAGAAACGCCTGGCGCAACTCGTTGCTCGTCATGAATTTCATCGGGCGATTCTATGCTTTATCGTCGTCAGCCGAAACAGCTGCCTGAATATGATCGGGTTCGAATCCCCGGGACTGGAGAAATCGCATCTGCCGGGCTTTCTCTTTGAAGTCCGCGGCGCGTTCGCTACCAAACTTTTTCTTGTGCACTTCTCGGGCGAGGTCGTACCAGTCCTGCGCCACATCCTGAAGGGCTTCGGCAATGATGCTGTCATCGACGCGTTTTTCGAGCAGGTCCGCGCGAATTCTCGCCGGGCCTTTTCCCTGGTTAATCCGTGACCGGACGAACGCCTCGACGAAACGCTGATCGCTCTGCAATCCGTCCGCAACAAGCTGGGCGACCGCGTCGTCGACAATATTGGTATCGAAGCCAAACTTCGTAAGTTTGTTGTGGAGTTCGACGCGCCCGTGCTCGCGCCGGGCGAGATAGTCCATCGCCTTCTTGCGGGCCTCGGTAGGATCTTCGAAACGATCGTCGTCGATCGGCTAGGCTTCCTTCGCTACAGCCTCTTTGTCGTCAGCTGCAGGCGCTGCAACCGTGTCGGGCAACAGCTCCGCGCGAATCCTGGTTTCGATCTCAGCGGCCGTTTCCGGATTCGCTTTGAGGTACTCGCGGACGTTCTCCTTGCCCTGGCCGATGCGATCATCACCATAGCTGTACCAGGATCCGGCTTTGTCGATCAAGCCATGCTGCACGCCCAGGTCGATGATCTCACCTTCGCGGGAGATGCCCTGGCCGTAAAGGATCTCGAACTCGGCCATCTTGAACGGCGGCGAGACCTTGTTTTTGACAACTTTAACGCGCGTCTGATTGCCGATGACCTCATCACCCTTCTTGATCGCGCCAATGCGGCGAATGTCGAGGCGAACCGACGAGTAGAACTTGAGCGCGTTGCCACCCGTCGTCGTCTCAGGGCTGCCAAACATGACACCGATCTTCATGCGAATCTGATTAATGAAGACGACCATCGCATTCGAGCGTTTAATATTGGCGGTCAGTTTCCTGAGTGCCTGCGACATCAGCCGAGCCTGCAAGCCCATGTGCGAGTCACCCATCTCGCCTTCGATCTCTGCTTTTGGCGTCAGCGCCGCAACGGAGTCGATAACAATGATGTCCACTGCGCCTGAACGGACCAGCATATCGGTGATTTCCAACGCCTGCTCGCCGGTGTCCGGCTGCGATACCAGCAGCTCATCGACGTTAACACCAAGCTTTTCAGCGTAGGTCGGGTCAAGCGCGTGCTCAGCGTCAACAAATGCCGCCGTACCGCCAATTTTCTGCGCTTCGGCAATTATCTGTAGTGTCAGCGTCGTCTTGCCTGAGGCTTCCGGACCATATATCTCGACAACCCTTCCTTTCGGCACTCCGCCAATTCCGAGCGCCACATCGAGCCCGATCGATCCCGTTGAGACAACGTCGATATCGCGTGGCATGGGATTATCGCCAAGGCGCATGACCGAGCCTTTACCAAACTGTTTTTCGATTTGTCCAAGGGCTGCGGCGAGTGCTTTTTTGCGGTTGTCATCCATTGTTTGTTGCCATCCGGTAGGTGAGTTCTGAGGCCTGCAATTATTCCACAAAGGGCCCTGCAGGGCAGCACGCGGCCGCGAGACTATCCGGCCAGTATTTGAAGAAACGCGAACAAAAAGTCAGAAGTCTTTGACTAGTGGGCGGTATGTCACGCCACCCGTCTCGGACACCGACTCAACCAGCTCGAAGTTCGACCATTCCACGACCGCCGACTGCGCCAATCGCTGTGTCTCGAATGGTCTGGCATTGCGTACAATGGTGACATGCGGGCGATAAATGCGCTGGTGCTCCGGGTTGACGCCTGCCGCAAATACCCGACCCCTGAGGTCTTCTACGAGGCGTTCCAGTTCCGGCGGCATAGTCGGAGGGACCAGCGCCGCGATTTTCGGCCGCGGCCAGAATTCGAGGCGGTCGAAGCGCAGCCGGAACGGTTCAACCGTAACCGCCTGTTTCGCCTCGTGCAGTTCGTCGATGCGGTCCTCGGGAAACTCGCCGATATAGACCAGTGTGATGTGCCAGTTACGTCGATCAATCGCCCTGCCCTCAACGAGATTCGCCAGGGGACTGATGAAATCGCGCATGCGATCGCGCTGCCGGTGGTCCGGCCACAGAGCGAAGAACAGGCGCCTGGTACTCACATTCGATCCAGAACGCCCTGCAACGCATGTGCGACCGTGAGCTCACGAATAAATTCGCGATCGCCGGCGAATTGCTGGCAACTCGTCTCGGTTTTGACTTTGCCACCGTCTCTCACAGCCCACGCAAACCAAACCGTGCCGACCGGCTTTTCCTTGGTGCCGCCACTCGGGCCCGCGATGCCGCTGACCGCGACCGCGATATCGGATCCGCTCAGGTTCAGTGCCCCCACGGCCATTTCCTCGACGACAGCTTCACTGACGGAGCCGTGATCGACCAGCGTCTGGTTTTGCACACCGAGCATCGACTCTTTGGCACCGTTCGAGTAGCAGACAATACCGTAGCCAAACATGACGGAACTGCCCGGGACATCAGTGATGGCCTTGGCAATCCACCCGCCCGTGCAGGATTCAGCCGTGGAGACGGCCTTGCTCGCCGATGTCAGGTCAGCGACGACCGCGGCGGCCAGTTTGTTGATCGATTCGTTGTCAGCCATTCAATACCGACTCGTAGAGTGCGACATGCTTGTCGGCCATCGTATCTATCGAGAACTCTTTTTGCATCCGTTCGCGGCCCGCCGCGCCCATTTGCTGCCGGAGATCGCCGTTGTCAATCAGCGTAGCGATCGCATCTTGCAGGGCCGCGACATTCTCTGGCGCAACCAGGACTCCGGTTTCGCCGTCGACGACGGCCTCCGGCAAACCACCGGCATTGAACCCGACCACAGGTACGCCGGCCGCTGCCGCCTTAAGCGTTGCGACGCCAAGTCCTTCGGCGAGTGCCGGGTGCGCGAAAATATCGAAGCACGGCATATGCCGGTCGAGGTCGTCGCGGAATCCCGCAAATTGCACAATATCGCCGAGACCCAGTGATGCGGCTTGCGCTCGAAGCTGGTTATTGAGGTAGCCCGCGCCAAAAATGATCAGCCGACACTCAGGATGGTTATGCTTGAGACCGGCAATTGCCTGCAGCAGGTAGCGATGGCCTTTGCGCGGAATCAGCTGCCCCGCCGCGGCGATGACAATCGCGCCGTCCGGAATACCGAATTCGGCCCGAAATTCAGCGCAATCGACCGGCGTCGCATATTGCCCGGTGTCGACTGCGCTGCGAATCACCTCGATGCGCGCATCATCAACGTCATGCTCACGAAGAACCTCGGCGATCGCCTCGGATATCGCGATGATCTTCCTGAACGGACGATAGCGTAGTGCCGCCATCAGGCGCATCTCGGTATTGTCGACACGGCGCGACACGACAGCAGGCACGTCGGCAAAACTCGCGGCCATACCGCCGAGCATGTCGGCGCCCCGCCGGCTGTGGCAGTGCACCAGATCGGGTTTGGACGACTGCAGATACTGCGTGAGCCGATAGGCAAACGGCAGATCCAGGTCGCCCGCGCAAAAAAGGTTGCGCACCGGGATAGCGGCCGAACGGGCTGCCGAGTCGACCCCCGAATCAGGCGGACAGACGAGCGTACAGTCGTGGCCACGATCGATCAGCGCGGAACCGAGGTAAACCACCTGCTGCGGGCCACCGTAAAGATGGCGTCCGGTTTCGACATGCAGTATTTTCATCGTTACGAGTAAGAACAGCGCCCTAAGCCATAATAGCTCGAATCGACGCACACTGGAGACTCATGCGCGCCGGCAGATTGTCCACCTGATGATGAATAAGACCCTCTCGATCTTCTGGACGCATGCAAAAGGGAGTATTCGCGATCTTGCACCTATCGTTCTGGTCATTGCTTTCTTTCAGTTCCTGGTTCTGCAGCAACCTCCTGACGGTGCGTTCGGTCTCGTCCTCGGCGTCATCATGGTCGTTATCGGCCTCACGTTTTTTGTCTACGGACTCGAACTCGCTCTTTTTCCAATCGGTGACGCGGTAGCGGCTGCGCTGGCGCGCAAGGGCAGCGTATTCTGGTTGCTGACTTTTGCGTTCCTGCTGGGTTTCGGCACCACGATCGCCGAGCCGGCATTGACGGCAATCGCCAAGGAAGCGTCGCTCGTCGCCTCGGCGGACGGCGCGATTCCGGATACCGCCGACGCACGCAGTGCTTACGTACTCGGCCTGCGGCTTACGGTAGCTTTGTCGGTTGGAACCGCGCTTGTCCTCGGCGTGCTGCGCATCATCCTCGGTTGGTCGTTACCGATGATGATCATCTCGGGCTACGCGATGGTCGTGGCGATGACCGCGATCGCGCCGACCGACATCGTCGGCATTGCGTACGACTCCGGAGGTGTCACGACGTCGACGGTCACGGTGCCGCTGGTCACCGCACTTGGCGTCGGCCTGGCTTCGTCACTGCGCGACCGCAACCCTATGACGGATGGATTCGGCCTGATCGCATTTGCATCGCTGACACCGATGATCTTCGTCATGGCATACGGCGGGATAATTCAATGGATTTGATTCGATCCGGACTTGCCACGATCGTCGGCACCGGCATCGACGTGCTACCGATCATAGTCTTTATTTTCGGCTTCCAGGCCTTCGTGATCAGGCAACCGCTGCCGAACATCCGCCGTGTACTCGCCGGCCTGGCATTCGTAATTATCGGGCTCGGCCTGTTCCTGATCGGACTCGACCAGGCACTGTTCCCGGTCGGCCGCCTGATGGCCGAACAGCTCACGGCGCCGGAGGCGCTGGTGGGCGACGCGGACGTTTCGCACTGGGGCGCCTACATGTGGGTTTACGTGTTTGCGCTGTCAATTGGCTTTACCACGACGATCGCAGAGCCGGCCCTGCTCGCCGTTGCCATGAAAGCGCATGACGTGTCGGGTGGCGCCATCCATGTGTGGGGCTTGCGCGTTGCCGTTGCGATCGGCGCCGCGGTCGGCGTCTGCCTCGGTAGCTACCGCATCATCGCCGGATTGCCGTTACAAACCTTCATAATGGTGGGTTACCTTATCGTTGTCGTACAGACGATCTGGGCGCCCAAGCTCATCATTCCGCTCGCCTATGATTCTGGCGGCGTGACTACGTCCACGGTCACGGTGCCACTGATCACGGCCCTTGGACTGGGTCTGGCAGAAACGATACCGGGCAGAAGCCCACTGCTGGACGGATTCGGCCTCGTTGCGTTCACCTGCCTGTTCCCGATCATTTCGGTACTCGCGTATGCGCAACTTGGCGCCATAATGAGTCGCCTAGGCTCTGCGCGGCGACGCAAAGGAAAAGATCGGCACGATCCTGATCTATTGGAGGAAAACTGATGCATTTCAAACTATTGATTGTCTTCGTCGAAGATTCAAAAACCGAGGAGGTCATCAAGGCAGCCCGTAAAGCCGGCGCTACCGGATGCACTGTCGTAAGCAATGCTCGCGGCGAGGGATACGATGCGCCAAAGAGCTTCTTCGGCCTGACGCTGAGCACACAGAGAGATGTCCTCATATTGCTGGTCGAACAGCACCTTAGCCGAGAGATACTGGAACGCATCGGCGTAATTGGCGAATTCGACGCCAAGCCCGGTACCGGGCTCGCCGTGCAATTGGACGTTGAGGACGCCATCGGCGTTTTGACTCAGGCCGAGCACCTTGCTGAAATCGTGGAGGAACAACTATGAGTAATCCTGAATGGGTTGCCGTGCGCAAGGTCATGCGCACGGAAGTTACACACGTTGATGGCCGCACTAATGTCTTCGAAGCATTACGGATAATGAAGCGTGTGCAAGCCACCTCCCTGATCGTTGACAAGCGACACGAGCACGACGAGATCGGCATGCTGCTGTTTTCGGACATCGCGAAACAGGTGATCGCCAAGGACCGGGCACCCGAACGCGTCAATGTCTTCGAGATCATGTCAAAGCCTGTGATTACGGTGCGTCCCGATATGGACATCCGCTATTGCGCGAGACTGTTTGACAGGTTCGGCATCAGCCACGCACCGGTTGTGGACCACGACGATGTCATCGGAATCGTGAGTTATTACCTGCTCGTGCTCCAAGGACTGCCCAATCTCGACTAAGCTTCCGATCGATGCGCACTGAGCCGAAAGCAATTCACACGCCGATGATGCGGCAGTACCTGGCCATCAAGGCCGAGTACCCGGATATGCTCGTGTTTTACCGCATGGGTGACTTCTATGAGTTGTTCTACGAAGACGCAAAAAGCGCCGCAAAACTGCTCGATATAACGCTGACCTCACGGGGCAAGTCCGGTGGCAACCCCATTCCCATGGCCGGTGTCCCGTATCACGCTGTCGAGGGCTATCTCGCCAAGCTCGTGCGCAAGGGACAGTCAGTGGCGATTTGCGAGCAAATCGGCGATCCGGCGACAAGCAAGGGCCCGGTCAAGCGCAAAGTAACGCGCATCGTCACGCCCGGCACGCTCACTGACGAAGCACTGCTTGCCGAAACGCGCGACAACCTGGTCGCTGCGGTGTTCGCCGACGGCGATCGCATCGGCATCGCCTGGCTCGATCTCGCCGGCGGGCGCTTTCAACTCACCGAGGTGCCCGATATCGAGGCGCTTGGCGGCGAGATCGAACGCTTGCGGCCGGCCGAACTCATCGTCGACGAAGACCAGATACTTGGCGACTCTTTCAAAAACGGCATTCGTGTCACACGGCGGCCACCGTGGCATTTCGAACTCGACAGCGCGACACGGCTGCTATGCGCGCAGTTTGGCACGCGCGACCTGAGCGGTTTTGGCTGTGAGGGCTTTTCGCGCGGCATCGCTGCTGCCGGCGCACTGATGCAATACGTCACGGACACGCAAAAAGCCGCCCTGCCGCATCTGCAGTCGATCGCTGTCGAACGACGTGAGGAGGCGGTCATCATGGATGGCCCGACACGGCGCAATCTCGAACTCGAGGAGTCATTGAGCGGCCATCACGAGCACACGCTGGCGGGCGTCATGGATCATTGTCAGAGTCCGATGGGCTCGCGACTGTTGCGCCGCTGGATGCAACGCCCGTTGCGTGATACGGCCGTGCTGCGGGGCCGCTATCAGGCAGTCGAGACGATGCTCACCACCGCATCGGCATGCGAGCTGCAGGCCAGGATCGATGGCATCGGTGACGTGGAGCGCATCCTGTCGCGTGTTGCGCTGCGTTCCGCGCGGCCTCGTGACCTGCGTCAACTCACAGCCGCGTTATCACGATTGCCCGAACTGCGCCGGCAACTTGGTGAACTCGACTCGCCATTGCTCGCCGCGCTGTGCGCACGAATTGGCGAGCATCGCCGGCAACATGAGCTGCTTGACAAGGCGATCATCGACAACCCGCCAATGTTGATCCGTGACGGTGGCGTCATCGCCAACGGTTATGACGACGAACTCGATGACCTGCGCGCGATCGCCTCGAACGCGGATCAATATCTGCTGGATCTCGAGGCACGCGAGAAAGAACGCACCGGTATCGCGACACTCAAACTCGGCTACAACCGCGTCCACGGTTATTACATCGAGATCAGCAAGACCCAGGCTGACAAAGCGCCGGTCGAGTACGTGCGCCGGCAGACGCTCAAAGCGGCGGAGCGCTATATCACGCCCGAACTCAAGGAATTTGAAGACAAAGTCCTCGGCGCGCGTGAGCGTGCGCTGACTCGCGAGAAGCTATTGTATGAAGACGTGCTTGACCAACTGCACGGGGTTCTCGCGGAGTTGCAGCAAACCGCGTTCGCGGTTGCAGAACTCGATGTCCTTGCTTGCTTCGCAGAACGCGCCGCAACCCTGAGCTTGTCGAAGCCCACAATTGCTGACACGCCTTGTATCGAAATCACGGCTGGTCGGCATCTCGTCGTCGAGCAGGTCATCGAGACACCGTTTGTCGCCAATGACGTATCGCTCGATGCATCGCAGCGGCTGCTTGTGATAACGGGGCCGAATATGGGCGGCAAATCGACCTACATGCGGCAGACTGCGTTGATCACCATTCTCGCGCACATTGGCAGCTTCGTGCCGGCTGAGAGCCTGCGTATTGGTCCGATCGATCGCATCTTTACGCGCATCGGCGCGTCGGACGATCTTGCGGGCGGCCGATCGACGTTCATGGTCGAGATGACGGAGACGGCAACAATTCTGCACAACGCCACAGAGCAAAGTCTCGTGCTCATGGACGAAATCGGCCGCGGCACGAGCACTTTCGATGGCTTGTCACTGGCCTGGGCCGCCGCGCATTACATGGGCGAGACGGCAACCGCGTTTACCTTGTTCGCAACCCACTATTTCGAGCTGACCGCGCTTGCGAAGGAACTGCCCGCCTGCAGCAACGTGCACCTCGATGCAACCGAGCACGATGGTCAGCTTGTTTTCCTGCATGCCGTCAGGCCCGGGCCGGCCAATCAGAGTTACGGCTTACAAGTGGCGGCACTCGCGGGCGTACCGAAAGAGGTCATCCGTCGCGCGAAGACATACCTGCGGACACTCGAGTCATCGCAGGTGGCCCAACGTGACGGCGCGCAAGGCCAGCTGCCATTGACGATCGAAGAGCCGGCGATCGATGACGCACTTCGCATTGCCGTAGACAATCTGGATCCGGATTCGATGTCCCCGCGCGAGGCGCTGGACGCCCTGTATAAGCTCAAGGAAGTTGATTAAACGCGTGCAGAAATGGGGACATTCCTGATTTCGGACATTAGTGCGCCAAATCAGGAATGTCCCCATTTATTCGTCTCGAAGAAACTCCCCACGCTTGAAAAACGCCGCGGCCTGATCAGCGACATCGCTCGAGATCAGCATGCCCTTGTGGCTGACCGCCATGCAAATATGGTCTCTGGCACCTTCGAGTCGCGTTTCCGACACGGCGACCGAGCCGTCACTGTCGCCGTCGAATGTCGTAACGAGTCGGCCCACACCTATCCCCACCGTTCCTGCAATCACACCGACGTCACGGACGTCGCACACATGTGACGCCCATACGTTGGCGGCCTCATGAATCACGCCCGCGGGCAGCGAGTTACCGAGAAACGGCTCGGCCCAATCTTGCTCGCTTAGAAAAGTCGCAGCCCGCGATCCTGTCAGGGGTGAGCCGATGCACACAACGCGACCCGGCACGGCGTCAGGGTCGTTCGCGAGCATGCGCAACGCGATGACACCGCCGAGACTGTGACCGATGATATGGGTCGCCTCGAGCCCCTGCTCATGAATGAAGTTTGTGAGTGCCGCTGCATTGTCGTCGAGCGTGCCTCGCACTGACGGATAATTAAACGACAGCACCTGCATGCCGTACTCTTTCGCAAGCCGACGCTTGATCATCGTCATCGCCACCGTGTGCGACCAGATGCCATGGATACATATGACGGTATGGATCGAATTCATCGTGTCAGCAATTGCAATGCTTCCTTGTTCGTCCAAGACCATACTCTCTCTTCTGCCTCTGCGATCGGCAGCCAGCGATATTCCGTGTGTTCCTTCGTGTCCAGCACAATATCCAACGTGGCGGGCAAGCTGAATCGCCATTCATGTTCGACATTCTCGACCACGCCAGGTTCGAAACGATTTCGCCAGCGTGGATCAATGACAAATGTTCGGCTCACGCCAGCATAGGTGAGCGTACCCTCATGCGTCAGCCCGGTTTCTTCAAACAGTTCACGAGCCGCGGCTTCCGCATGAGACTCATTTTCGTTGAGGCTGCCGGTTACCGACTGCCAGAAATCAAAAGGATCTGCACGTCGCAGCAACAGGACTTGGCCATCGTCGGTGTGAACAACAACGAGTACGGAAACCGGGCGACGATAAGACATCAGGTCAATTCTCGCCCGCCAGAGCAGTCTCCTGGCAGGCGGCTCCTACTCGGTGCGCGGCGTCCGCAAGCGGATGCCGGCTTCTTTGAGCTGCTCTGCAGACACTTCACCCGGTGCGTTCGTCAGTGGACAATGCGCCGACTGCGTCTTGGGGAACGCGATGACGTCGCGAATGCTCTCGGCGCCTGCCATCAGCATGACGATACGATCGAGGCCAAAGGCGATACCGCCGTGCGGTGGGCAACCGTACTCGAGCGCACGCAGCAGGAATCCGAATTTTTCCTCGGCCTGTTCCGCACTGATCCTGAGCAACTCGAAAACTGCCGATTGCATACGCTGATCGTGAATACGAATCGATCCGCCGCCCAACTCGAGTCCGTTTAGCGCCAGATCATAAGCGCGAGACAAGGCGTTACCAGGGTCGGCGAGCAAGGCTTCCGGATCATCATTCACTGGCGCTGTAAACGGGTGATGCAACGGATCCCAGGACTTCGTTTTTGGATCCTGCTCGAACATCGGAAAGTCCACAACCCAAAGTGGTGCCCAGCCGTCTGCGATCAAACCGCGGTCCTCTCCGAGTTTCACGCGCAGTGCACCGAGCGCATCGTTAACGACGCGAGCTTTGTCAGCACCGAAGAAGATTAAATCGCCCGTGTTGGCGCCCGTGCGCTCGAGGATGCCGCTCACAGCATCGTCCGGCAGAAACTTCAGGATCGGCGACTGCAAGCCATCGCGGCCGGCGGCTACGTCGTTGACTTTGATGTAAGCGAGACCTTTCGCGCCAAATCGTTCGACGTAGGCTGCGTAGGCATCGATTTCCCGCCGCGTCAGTTCGTTACCAGCGGGCAGGCATAATGCTGCGACGCGGCCCTCAGGGTCCGCGGCCGGCCCGGCGAAGACCTTGAATTCGACCGAGTCCACCAGATCGGAGACTTCGACCAACTCGAGGTCGATGCGCAGGTCCGGCTTGTCCGAGCCGAATCGTTGCATCGCCTCGGCGTAACTCATGCGCGGAAACGGCGACGGCAGGTCGACGTCGAGCACTTTCTTGAACAGATGTCGCACGAGCAGTTCCATCTCGCCAGTAACGCCTGCTTCGTCGACGAAGCTCATTTCGACATCGAGCTGGGTAAACTCGGGCTGGCGATCGGCGCGCAGGTCCTCGTCACGGAAGCAGCGCACGATCTGATAGTAGCGATCGAGGCCCGACATCATCAGCAGCTGCTTAAACAACTGCGGCGACTGCGGCAACGCAAAGAACTTGCCCGGATGCGTGCGGCTCGGGACCATGTAGTCGCGCGCACCTTCAGGCGTCGCACGAGTCAACATCGGTGTCTCAACATCGACGAAACCATCGCGGTCGAGGAACTCGCGCATCGCCATTGTCACTTCGTGCCGCAGGCGCAGGTTGTTCAGCATGTCCTCGCGACGCAGGTCGAGATAGCGATACTTGAGACGCAGCTCTTCGTTTGCCTGCTCATCGTGATGAAACGGTGGCGTTTCCGAACGATTCAGAACGGTCAACTCGTGTGCCAGCACCTCGACCTGCCCCGTCTTCATATTCGGGTTGATCGTGCCCTCGGGCCGCTCACGAACGCGACCTTTGACCGCCAACACGTACTCGCCGCGAATGCGCTCGGCCTCGGCAAAAATCTCCGCGCGATCGGGGTCGAAAACGACCTGCAAAAGTCCTTCGCGATCGCGTAGATCGACGAAGATCACGCCACCGTGATCGCGGCGTCTGTGCACCCAGCCACAGACCGCGACGTCCTGTCCGATCAGCGTTTCATCAACTTGTCCGCAATAGTGGCTGCGCATCGTAAGTTCCGAGAATCCGGCCCAAAAAAGAGGCGGAATGGTACGGCCTGAGCGGTGAATATACAACCGCCGGAGCGCCGGGTGTAACAGCCGCGACCGGGACGTTGCTTATCGGAAGTAAAGCGCAGCGCAGCGAGCCATGAAGATAAGTAGCGTCCCGGTCGCGGCTATTCCTCAGGCATTTTCAGTGGCAATTCAGCAGTCTGCTGCTTCGACCAGGTTGGTACGACCACCCCGAGCGACATGATCAGTTTTACGGCTTCGTCCACTTCCATGTCCAGTTCGATCGCATCTTTCTTTGGCACGATGATGATGAAACCTGACGTTGGATTCGGTGTTGTCGGTACGAAACAGCACACGACATCCTCGCCCGTGCGGCCTTGAATTTCACCGACATCGGTCGCGGTCTGAAACGTCAGCGTATAAATTCCCTTACGCGGGTACTCGACGAGCAGGACCTTGCTAAACGCCTTGCCCGAATCGGAAAACACGATCTCGGCAAAATTCTTCGCCGCCGAATAGATTGATCGCGCAACGGGAATCCGGTCCATCAGTGATTCCCAGCCACCAATGAATTTGCGGCCAACAATATTTGCGGCGAGCAGGCCGGTCACCAGCAGCACAATGATCGTCAGAATTGCGCCGAGTCCGGGAATCGATACTCCGAGCCACGTCTCTGGTTGAAAACGCTCCGGCACGTATCTGAGCGACCTGTCCATCAGGCCGATTAACACGCGGAACAGGAAGATAGTGATGCCCAGCGGCAACCACACAAGCAGTCCAGCGACGAGATAACGACGGAGACGTTTCATCATAGTGGTGTCAGGCCTTGCTCGCTTTTTTGTCCGATGACGGCTTTGGTTTCGCCTTGTCGTCACTCTTGTCCGTCGCCGCCGTGTCCTTTGACTTCGACGGCGCCTTTTCGCCATGCAGATTACGCTGATTGTCCTTCTTGAAATCGGTCTCGTACCAGCCTTCCCCTTTGAGCCGGAAACGTGGCGCGGACAACAGCCGTTTCAGGCCAGGCTCGCCGCACTCCGGACAATCCACAAGCGGCGCATCTGCAATCTTCTGCAGCGCGTCAAGCCTATGATCACATTTTTTGCAGGCATACTCATAAATCGGCATGCGCGAAACTCCTCGGGTGTCGCGGATTATAGTAGGGGCCCGCCGTAATATTAGTACATTGTGGCAATCGACTGGCGCCGGAGACACTATCAGAGCCGGGCGAATTGACTATGCCGCATTCTGGAAATCGAGGCGGTCATCGGCCACGCCCACTTCGATGACGTCACCGGGCTGGAACTTGCCTTCCAGAATCTCCTGAGCCAACGGATTCTCGACCTGTTGCTGGATCGCGCGCCGTAACGGGCGTGCCCCATAGACCGGATCGAACCCGGCCTCTGCGAGCCTGTCTCGCGCGGAATCGGACAAATTGATGCGCATGTCTCGATCAGCGAGACGGTCGTGCAGGTAGCCAAGCTGGATATCCACGATCAATCGAATATGTTCACGACTCAGCGGGTGGAACACGACGACGTCATCCACGCGATTGATGAACTCGGGCCGAAAGTGTGTGCCGACGATGTCCATAACGGCCGTTTTCATCTCCTCGTACTTATCTTCCCCAGCCATCTCCTGAATCATCTGTGAACCGAGGTTTGACGTCATGACGATGACGGCGTTGCGGAAATCGACTGTCCGCCCCTGGCCATCGGTCAGGCGACCGTCGTCGAGTACCTGCAGCAACACATTGAATACGTCAGGATGCGCTTTTTCAACTTCGTCGAGCAGAATGACCGAATAGGGACGGCGCCGAACCGCTTCGGTCAGGTAACCACCTTCCTCGTAGCCCACGTATCCCGGCGGCGCGCCAATCAACCGGGCGACGGAGTGCTTTTCCATGAACTCCGACATGTCGAGGCGCACCATCGCGTCGTCGGTATCGAACATGAAATTCGCCAGTGCCTTGGTGAGTTCCGTCTTGCCGACACCGGTTGGTCCGAGAAACAGGAACGAGCCGATCGGCCTTCTCGGGTCTGACAAGCCGGCACGCGAGCGGCGAATCGCATTTGCAACGGCAGTAACGGCCTCGCTTTGACCGACAACGCGCTGTTGCACGACGGACTCCATCTGCAGCAGTTTTTCTTTCTCGCCCTCGAGCATTTTCGACACCGGAATACCGGTCCACTTAGAGACAATCTCGGCAACCTCTTCGTCGGTCACGTTGTTGCGCAGCAGCGTCGTTTCCTTGTTTTCAGCCTGCACAGCGCCTTCGAGCTGCTTCTCGAGCTCGGGGATGCGGCCGTATTGCAGTTCGGACATGCGCGTAAGGTCATTCGCACGATGCGCGGTTTCAAGCTCCAGACGAGCGCGCTCGAGTTCTTCCTTGACGTGAGCGGCCCCCTGCATTGCCGCCTTTTCGGCTTTCCAGACCTCCTCGAGGTCTGCAAACTCCCTCTCCAGATCGCCGAGCTGCGTCTCGAGATCCTCGAGCCGCTTGCGCGATGCCTCATCGGATTCCTTTTTGAGGGCCTCACGTTCGATTTTGAGCTGGATGATGCGCCGCTCCAGCCTGTCCATTGCTTCAGGCTTGGAATCGATCTCAATACGGATGCGCGACGCGGCCTCATCGATCAGATCAATGGCCTTGTCCGGTAGCTGCCGGTCACTGATGTAACGATGCGACAGCGTAGCGGCGGCGACGATTGCCGGGTCGGTAATCTCGACACCATGGTGAACCTCATAACGCTCTTTGAGTCCACGCAGAATTGCGATCGTGTCTTCGACGGTCGGTTCATCGATCAGCACTTTTTGAAAGCGTCGTTCGAGCGCTGCATCTTTTTCGAGGTACTTGCGATATTCGTCGAGCGTCGTCGCGCCGACGCAGTGCAACTCACCCCGTGCGAGCGCGGGCTTCAGCATGTTGCCAGCGTCCATAGAGCCCTCTGCCTTACCGGCGCCGACCACCGTGTGCAGTTCGTCGATAAACAGAATGATCTGGCCTTCCTGCTTCGAAAGGTCGTTCAATACGGCTTTGAGCCGTTCTTCGAATTCACCGCGGAATTTGGCACCGGCAATCAGCGCGCCCATATCGAGCGACAGGATGCGCTTACCGCGTAACCCCTCAGGTACCTCATTGTTGACGATGCGCTGCGCAAGCCCTTCGATGATGGCGGTCTTACCGACACCCGGTGCACCGATCAGGACCGGATTGTTCTTGGTGCGGCGCTGCAGAATCTGGATCGTGCGGCGAATTTCGTCGTCGCGACCGATAATCGGATCAAGCTTGCCCTGCTCGGCGCGCTCCGTAAGATCAATCGTGTACTTTTCCAGCGCCTGGCGCGTGTCCTCGGCATTCGGGTCATTGACCTGTTGCCCGCCACGGAGGTCGTCGATCGACTTTTCGATCGCGCCGCGCACAGCACCAGCCTGCTCCATGATCGACCGCAGTGGCGACTTCTCGTCCATCGCCGCCAACACGAACAGCTCGCTCGAGATGTATTGGTCGTCGCGCTGCTGCGCGAGCTTGTCCGTAATATTGAAGAGCCTGGTCACATCATTACCGATGTGAACGTCACCACCAGCCCCTTCGACTTTGGGCAGCCGATCGACGGCATCTCCCAACTGGGATCGCAGCAAATTGACATTGACGCCCGACTTGGTCAGCAAACCGCGCACAGTGCCGCCCTGCTGGTCCAGCAGCGCAACCATGACATGTGCCGGCTCGATGAACTGGTGATCCTGGCCGACAGCGAGTGACTGCGCCTCGGCGAGCGCCAACTGGAATTTGCTTGTCAGTTTGTCCAAACGCATTGCAAAACCTCGTACCGGCCTCCCGGCGTCATAAACTTATCGAGAAATGACGTCAGGAGCCGGCTTTTTCAAGGGTATCTCAGGAAAATCCCTGTGCTGAAGGAGACGCAGTCCGCGATCGCGCATTGCCTCATTCGCGGCGGAAAATAAAGCTCAGCAAGCGGCCGGTCTCACCATCCCGGCGATAGGAATAGAAGCGTTCCCTGTCCGCGTAGGTACACAGGCCGCCACCAAAGATACTGGCGACGTGCGCATTACCGAGCCGCTGTGCCGCGAGCCTGTACAGGTCGGCCTGCCAGCGGCCACGCTCGTTGCGGACGAAGGCGGCCTCGGCAAGCGGATTTGCCACCAAAAATGCATCACGAACCTCGGCGCCCACTTCGAATGCGGGCTGCGAGATCGCAGGTCCAAACCACGCCAGAATTCCTCCTGGCGATGTCGACATTGCGGCGACAGTCTCTTCGATGACACCCGCCGCCAGGCCGCGCCAACCGCCATGGACGGCGGCGATCTCGGTACCATCCGTCGAGCACAGGAGAATCGGCAGGCAATCAGCCGTGCGTACGACGCAGATGCCACCGGCGCGATTCGCGACGACGGCATCGGCATCCGGCGGCCCGGTATCGAAATCCTTCGATCCGTAACGAACCACGCGTGCACCGTGCACCTGGTTGAGCCACTGCGGCTTCACGGGAAGCTCGAAGTCGCTGCCGCGCAGCGTCGTCCCGGCGACCACTCCGGCGGGCGCAGGCCAGTCCGCGCGAATCCATTTGTCACTCACGCGCCATTCTCACGCAATACAGCGAGCAGCTTCTCGAAGTCGGCTGGCGGCTGTGCTTCAAACGTCAGCGCCTCGCCGCTGTCAGGATGCACGAACTCGAGCTTCGTCGCGTGCAGTGCCTGGCGCCGATAACGGCGCAGCATGGCGACGAGATCGTCGCTGGCACCCGCCGGTAGTGCAAGACGTCCCCCGTACACAGGATCACCGACCAACGCATGCCGTCGATGGGCGAAGTGGACTCGGATCTGATGCGTCCGGCCCGTTTCCAGCTTGACTCTTACAAAAGTATGCGCGCTAAAACGTTCGAGGACCGTGAAGTGGGTGACGGCTGGCTTGCCGTCGTCGCGTATGCACATGCGTTTCCGATCTACACGATGCCGCCCAATCGGTGCGTCGATCGTGCCACCGCCGGTCAGCACTCCATTGCACACAGCCAGGTAGAAACGCGCGATCTCCCGATTCGCCAGCAAGCGTACCAGAGCCGTATGCGCGGGCAGCGTCTTGCCAATAAGCAGTAAGCCACTTGTGTCTTTATCGAGACGATGAATGATGCCGGCGCGAGGTATTTCCTCGAGTTCGGGTGCATGGTGAAGCAGGCCGTTCAGCAACGTCCCGCTGGCGTTGCCGGCACCCGGATGCACCACAAGTCCTGCCGCCTTGTTGATCACGATCAGAGAGTCATCCTCATAAACGACGTGCAAAGTGATTGCTTCAGGCTCTGCGGTTACACTGACCTCGGGCTCCGCCTGAAGGGTGACTTGCTCGCCGCCCTGCACCGGGTCCCGAGGGCGGGGGCTAAAGCCGTCGACACTGATCGCCCCATCGAGCAACCAGGCCTTAAGACGGCTGCGCGAATACTCCGGAAACAACTTCGCCAGCGCCTGGTCCAATCGTTGACCGGCCAGCTCAATTGGAATCGTCCTAATTGTCGGGTCTGCGTTCATCGCAACGCCAAGTCTACGGTATACTCGCCGACTTGGCCGACCCGGGCGCACAGGTAATACGGCGATAAGGGCGGCATTCGGTACAACACCTTCGTATGAATACAGCAAAAATTATCAGGCTAATTGGTATGCGCACACGGCAACTGCTGCGGCTGACTGCCGTTTTGGCGGCGCTGACCGTCGCGGCCGGTTGCGCCGGCAACGAGGAGCAGGACACCGTTGTCGACAATCTAACCGAGGCATACGAGGCGGCAAAGACAGCGATCGAACGTCAGAATTACCGTCGCGGCATTCAGATTTTCGAAGCGATCCAGGCTCGCTATCCGTTCAGTGAACTGAGCCGACAGGTCCAGCTTGAGCTCATGTACGCGTACTACAAGTCAGGTCAGAACGAACAGGCAGTTGAAGCGGCCGACACGTTCATGCGTGAGAATCCGATTCATGAACGCGTCGACTACGCGCTGTACATCAAGGGACTTGCCTACTTCGAGGACGAGGCAGGATTTCTTGAGCGCCGCTTCAAGAAAGACGTAACGGAACGCCCGCCGAATGAAGTCGCCCAGTCGTATTCCGCGCTGCGGCGCCTGGTGGATCGATATCCTGCCAGTCAATATGCGCCAGACGCCGAACAGCGCATGGTGTATCTGAAGAATCGACTGGCCACCTATGAGAATCACGTTGCTGACTATTATTTGCGACGCGGCGCGTACGTCGCGGCTTTAAATCGTGCCAAGAGTGCGCTTGAGGAATACAACGGTGCGCCGGGCAACGCCGAGTCGTTAAGGATCATGGCCGCGGCCTACGAGGAACTCGGCATGCAGGATCTCGCCGCCGATGCCAGGCGCGTCCTCGAGCTGAATTTTCCTGGGGGGGGTTAGCGCGGGAAGCGATAACCCGATGTGATCGGGTAGCGCCAGTCACGACCAAAGGCGCGGCTACTGATCCGAATACCGGGAGGCGCCTGGCGTCTCTTGTACTCGCTACGTTTTACCATCTCCAGAATTCGTATCACCGTGTCCCGGTCAAAGCCACGCTCGACGATTTCCTCAACGGACAGATCTTCTTCGATAAACCCTTCAAGGATTGGATCGAGAACATCGTAAGAAGGTAGCGAATCGCTATCCTTTTGCTCGGCGCGTAATTCCGCCGATGGCTCGCGCGATATTACGCGATCGGGAATGACCGGGCTCAGCGTATTTCGATACCGCGCCAGGCGATACACTAGTGTCTTGCTGCAGTCCTTGATCGGTGCAAAGCCGCCGGCCATGTCACCGTATAGCGTCGCGTAACCAACGGCCATCTCGCTCTTGTTGCCCGTCGTCAGCAGCATTCTGCCGGTCTTGTTGGAGATCGCCATGAGCAGCAAGCCGCGGCACCTTGCCTGAATATTTTCCTCGGTAACGTCTTCCTTGCGGCCCTCGAAGATCGACGCGAGTTGCGAGACCGTCGCGTCGTAGATCGGCGCAACAGGAATGACATCGTAGCGCACGCCCAGCGCCGCTGCCTGCTTCGCAGCGTCCTCCTGACTCATCGTCGAGGTATAACGAAATGGCATCATCACGACACGTACCTGGTCTGGCCCAAGCGCGTCGCAGGCGACGGCGAGGACCAACGCCGAGTCGATGCCGCCCGACAAACCGATGACGACACCAGGGAAACCGTGTTTGCCAACATAGTCACGCGTGCCGCGGATCAAAGCACGGTACACACTCTCCTCGACCGACAAATGCCCGGCAATTGGAGCAGTCCCGGGCTCGATACCGTCAGCGCAGGCCGCAAGGACGACCTCGTGCAGTCCTTCATCGAACGCGGGCGCACGGAAGCGGATTTCGCCATTGGCATCCGCGACAAAGCTGCCACCGTCAAATACGAGTTCGTCCTGACCGCCGACCATATTCAGGTAGAGGATCGGAATACGCGACTCCAGAATCCGGGCCCGCACGGCTTCCTCACGCCGCTCTTGTGTATCGAGCTCAAACGGCGACCCGTTGATGACGATGACGCATTCGGCACCAGCGCTGCGGGCTGCCGCAATCGGGCCAGGCTGCCACACGTCTTCGCAAATGGTCAGCCCGATGCGGACACCATTCAGACGGAATACCGCAGCGTCCCTGCCGGCCGTGAAATACCGCTCCTCATCGAATACACGGTAGTTCGGTAATAGTTGTTTGCGGTAGCCGCAGAGCAATTCGCCGTCAGAGAACACGGCACAACTGTTGTAGATCTTGTCGTCGACGTACTCGGGAAATCCAATCACAAGGGCAATACCACGGACGGACTCACGAATCTCCGCAACCGCCTGTTCGGTTCTCGTGCGCAACCCGGCGTGGAACAGAAGATCTTCGGGTGGATAGCCGCAAACGCTGAGTTCCGGGAAAACGACAAGATCTGCCTGCATCTCATCCCGCGCGCGGGCCGCGTAGTCGACAATCTTCGCCGTATTGCCCGCAACGTCGCCGACGGCAAGATCGACCTGCGCCAGGGCGACTTTCAATTTGTTGTTCATTGCTGCAGCGCCGCCTCGCGGTTCGAATTAGCCGCCAAGAACCTCCTGCATCTTGCTACCGAGTTCGGCCGGCGACCGTACGGTTGCCACCCCGGCTGCGTCGAGCGCCTTGAACTTGTCCGCCGCCGTGCCCTTACCGCCCGCAACAATGGCACCGGCGTGGCCCATGCGCTTGCCCGGCGGTGCGGTAACACCAGCGATATAGGCAACAACGGGCTTGGAGACGTTGGATTGTATGAATTCGGCAGCTGCTTCTTCATCGGTACCGCCGATCTCACCGACCATAATCACACCGTCGGTGTCGGGATCCGCTTCGAACAACTCGAGACAATCGATGAAATCCATGCCGCGAACAGGATCGCCGCCGATGCCAATACATGTGGTTTGTCCGAGGTCGTTGATCGTCGTCTGATACACGGCCTCGTACGTCAGCGTGCCCGATCTCGACACAACGCCGATTCGTCCGGGTTTATGAATGAAGCCCGGCATGATGCCGATTTTGCATTGTTCAGGTGTGATGATGCCCGGGCAGTTGGGGCCGATCAGGCGACAATCGTAATCACGCAAAGCCGACTTGACCTTGACCATATCAAGCACCGGAATACCTTCAGTGATGCAGACGACGAGACTCACACCGGAGTCGGCCGCTTCGAGGATTGCGTCAGCGGCAAACGGCGGCGGCACAAGAATCATGCTGACGTCGGCAGCGGTCTGATCCACGGCATCTCGCATGGTATTGAATACCGGCACACCGAGATGTTCGCTGCCGCCTCGACCCGGCGTCACACCGCCGACGACCTGCGTGCCATAGTCGATGCATTGCTCGGTATGAAACGTTCCCTGGCTGCCCGTTATGCCCTGGCAGATGATCTTGCTGTCTTTGTTGACCAGAATACTCATACTTTTGCTCTTCAGGTCGCTGCCGCGACCACCTTCTTGGCAGCATCGGTCAGATCTTCAGCCGCAATAATATCGAGCCCGCTGTTGGCAAGAAACTCTCGGCCTTTATCGACATTGGTACCCTCGAGTCGAACCACGACGGGAACACTAACGCCGATTTCTTTCACGGCACTGATGATGCCCTCGGCGATCAGATCACAGCGAACGATGCCACCGAAAATATTGACCAGGATTGCGGTGACATTCCTGTTCCTGAGGATCAGTTTGAATGCCTCGGCCACTCGTTCCTTGGTCGCGCCGCCGCCGACATCGAGGAAATTCGCCGGTTCGCCACCATGCAACTTGATCAGGTCCATCGTCGCCATCGCAAGCCCGGCGCCGTTGACCATGCATGCGATGTCTCCATCGAGCGAAACATAGTTGAGGTCGTGTGCCGCTGCCTCACGCTCTTTGTCGTCTTCCTGTGTAATGTCACGCAGCTCTACGAGTATCGGCTGCCGATACAGCGCATTGCCGTCGATGTTGATCTTGGCATCAAGCGCGATAACGTCACCGCCCTTCGTGACGATCAACGGATTGACTTCGACGAGGCTCGCGTCAGTCTCCATATACAACTTGTACAGACGCTTAATCAGGTCACCGAACTGGCGCATCTGCTTCTTGTCGAGCTCGAGACCGAACGCCAGCTGCCGTGCCTGATAGTCCTGTAGTCCGGCATCCGGCGCGATCGTGATTGTAAAAATTCGCTCCGGAGTCTCGGCGGCAACTTTCTCTATATCCATTCCACCGGCGGCCGAGGCAATGAACGCGACGCGACTGACTTCGCGGTCCACGAGCATCGACAGATACAACTCGCGATCGATGTCCGAGCCCTCCTCGACATAGACCACATTGACGGGCAAGCCTTCCGGTCCGGACTGGTGCGTCACTAGCTGTGTGCCGAGCATGGCCTCTGCGTAGCGGTGAACCTCACCCCTGGTACGAGCCAGTTTGACACCCCCTGCCTTGCCACGCCCGCCGGCATGCACTTGCGCCTTGACGACCCAAAGATCACCGCCGAGCTCCTTGGCCGCGTCCACCGCCGCGTTCGGACTCTTGGCAGGAATGCCCCTTGGCACCGGTATGCCGTAGTTGGCAAACAATCGTTTCGATTGGTACTCGTGCAGATTCATGGAATTGACAGTCAGTGACGTGCAGCATGCTGCACAAAGCACGGGATATTTTGGAGCAAAGCAGGAGTGGACGCAAAGCGGATTTAGGCCGCAATGATGCCGACCTTCGTCTACAATCGGCGCAACCCACACGACAGGTGGTCGATATTGGGCAGAGAGCATCGGTGAATCAGGCGACGACGGACAACTTTGGCCGGCAAACACTGCGTCAAAGCCGCGACATATTGTTGCAGCGTGCGGCCGAGGAACCCGACTTAACGTGGCGAGTACTTGGCACGCTGAATACGTTTCGCGCGTTTATCGCCTTTGCGCTGCTGGTAGTTTTCTTTGCGAGCGGCGAGCCGCGGGTCTTCGGCGATGATTTTCCTACTGCGTTTTGGCTTACGGCCGCTGCTTACCTGATCTTCGCAGTTCTCTCGGCGGTCACGCTCAAGCAACGCTGGCTCCCCGTCGCTGTCCAGGCCACCTCGCAATTGGTGGTCGATATTGGCGCCATCGTCATCCTGATGCACGCCAGCGGCGGTATTTCGAGCGGCCTTGGCGGCTTATTGATCGTATTTGTGGGCGCCGGCAGCCTGGTGCTTCCAATACAGTATCCGACCGTGCTCGCAGCGATCGCCACGTTCGCGATACTGGGTGAACAGGCATTGGCTCAGTTTGGCGGTGTCAGTTCCGCGTCCAACTACCCGGCAGCCGGCATTCTCAGCGCAGTTATTTTTGCGATGGCCCTTGCGGCACGGCCGCTCGGGCGCCGGATTCAGGCCAGTGAAGCACTGGCAACGCAACGCGGTGTCGATCTGCAAAACCTGTCGGAGCTTAATGAGTACATCGTGCAGCATCTGCGCGAGAGCATCGTGGTCATCGATGAGGACGACCGGATTCGTTTGAGTAATGCGTCGGCGACACAGCTACTTGGCGCGACGCAGGAAGTCCGCGGATTGCCTGTGCGTACTGTTTTCGAGCCGCTCGACGACTATTTGCGCAAGTGGCGCTCGAACCCCGATCAATCCGCGCATCATGAATTCACGGTTATTACATCCGGCGACAATCTACACATTACGGCGCATCTGGCGCCGCTCGGCAAGGATGGCGTGCGCGGCGGGCCCGTGCTTGTCTTCCTCGAAGACGCGAGCCGTCTGAATGAGCGCGTACAGCAGTCGAAACTCGCTTCGCTGGGTCGATTGAGCGCGAGTATTGCGCACGAGATTCGCAATCCGGTCGGAGCAATGAGCCATGCCGCGCAGTTGCTGCGCGAGTCGGAGGGACTCACCGACGATGACAAACGGCTGACTGAGATTATTGAGTCGCACTCCGGCCGCGTCAGCCACATCATTGATAACGTGCTGCAGTTATCGCGGCGCGAATCGAGCCAGCCTGAGATATTGTCGCTTCGGCCATGGCTCGAGGATTTCGCGCAAGAATTCACGCGCACACTCGAACTGCAAGAGGGTGAGCTCACGACCAACGACGTACCACAGGACCTGGAAGTCCGCATGGACCGGTCTCACCTGCGGCAGGTGCTTTGGAACCTCTGCGACAACGCCGTTAAGTACGCAAGTGAAACGGGCGGAATTCTCGTCGAAATACAGGCGGGTCGTATGCAAGGCCAGGGTCGGCCGTATGTCGAGGTTCTCGATCACGGACTTGGCGTGAACGAATCCACGGCCGACAAGATGTTTGAGCCGTTCTACACTGAGCGGTCCGGTGGCACGGGTCTCGGCCTGTATATCTCGCGCGAGTTGTGCGAACTTAATCGGGCAACGCTGTTGCATCTTGACCGGACCGGTGGAGGCAGTATCTTCCGTATCGTCTTCACCGACCCCGAAAGATGGGAGGCTGACTAAAGCATGAGCGAACCACTGGCACTGGTCATTGATGACGAACCGGATATCTGCGAACTCCTGACGCTAACGCTGGGACGCATGGATATCCGTACGAAGACTGCAGCAGATGTCGCCGGCGCCAAGGCGTTGCTCGGCCGCAACCAGTTCGACCTCTGCCTGACTGATATGCGCCTGCCTGACGGGGACGGCCTCGAACTCGTCGAGTGGATGCAGACAAACGCCGCGGGCGTACCCGTGGCTGTGATAACGGCGCATGGCAATGTCGAAACTGCCGTGCAGGCGCTCAAGCTTGGCGCGTTCGATTTCATCTCGAAGCCGCTCGACCTCAACAACCTCAGAAATATCATCGCGAGCGCGCTCAAGGTCAAAAAGCCAAAGGAACAGCAATCGCGGTTGCAGGGTGACTCGGCACCAATGCAGGCCTTGCGTGACATGGTCGACAAAGTCGCCCGCTCGCAGGCGCCGGTGCATATATCGGGTGAGTCAGGCACCGGTAAGGAACTCGTAGCGCACCTGATTCATGACAGCGGACCACGGGCAGATGGCCCGTTCGTACCCGTCAACTGTGGTGCTATTCCCGCGGAACTCATGGAAAGTGAGTTCTTCGGCCATCGTAAAGGCAGCTTCACGGGTGCCGTCAGCGATAAGCTCGGCCTTGTGCAAAGCGCCGACGGCGGTACCTTGTTCCTCGATGAGATCGCTGATCTGCCGCTTGCGATGCAGGTCAAGCTGCTGCGTGTCATTCAGGAAAATACGGTCCGCCCGGTCGGCGCATCCCGGGAAGAACCGGCCAATGCCCGCATACTCTCCGCCACCCACAAGAAGCTCGGACAAATGGTGAAAATCGGGGAATTTCGCGAGGACCTTTACTACCGTATCAATGTCATTGAACTGCCGGTACCGGCGCTACGCGATCGTGCTGATGATGTTCTGCTGTTGGCGGAACACATTCTCGAGAGACTCAGTTCGAGCGTCTCGCTCGATGACAGTGCCAGGAAGGCGCTTCTGACCTATCCCTTTCCCGGCAATGTCCGCGAACTCGAGAACATGCTCGAGCGTGCCGTCACACTGTGTACCAGCGGCACAATTTCCGAGTCCGACCTCAATTTGCGGCCGTCTGCCTCGAACGAGGATAGCCCGGCCTCGTTTACGAGCACGGATCTCGGCAATCAGGTCGAGGACGTGCAACGGCAGGCGATCATGGAAGCACTCGAGAAGACCCGTTATAACAAAACGGCTGCCGCCAAACTGCTTGGACTCACATTTCGGCAACTGCGTTATCGCATCAAGAAATTGGGGATTGAGGCATAAAGCCACGGGCAGGCTTTGCCATAAGCAGCGTCTTCATAGACCGACGGCACTGACAATAATTGTCAGATTGTGACAGGTCGTGACCACCGCGCGTGATTATTGCAACACTCTCGTCGCAGTAGAAAATCACTATGATTTCTAAAACTGCATAATAAACAATAAGTTAAGGCGGCATCCCCTATCTTGGCATGGGGATTGCTTTATCTACAGTACAGGCAGGAATGCCGTTTGTAGACAATCCTCATTTTCATGGAGAACGACAAATGAAGAAGCAACAAGGTTTTACACTTATCGAACTGATGATCGTTGTCGCGATTATCGGTATTTTGGCAGCCATCGCTATTCCTGCTTACCAGGACTACACGATCCGCGCTCAGGTTTCTGAAGGCCTGAACCTGTCGGGTGGTGCAAAAGCTGCTGTAACGGAATATTTCCAGGATCGTGGCACGATGCCGACCAACAACTCGCTGGCTGGTCTTGAAGCCGCTGGAGCTATCCAGGGCAAGTACGTCACATTGGTTACTGTGCTTAATGGCGTTATCACGGTTACCTACGGTAATTCCGCGCACGCGACAATCGCTGGCCAGACCATTAGGCTGACACCCAATACAGCTCAGCCTGGTAGCGTCCAATGGGATTGTGACAGCGCGGCGGCGTCTATTGCTAACAAGCATCTGCCGGCCGCTTGCCGCACCTAAGATTTCATTCGAGCTTTATGCTCAACCAAGAAATCGAAAGAGCCCCGGCATGCCCGGGGCTTTTTTTATCGAAATGCAGATTGTGAACTGTGTCACATTGTTTCAACAGCCTGCGCAATCATTGCGGCGGTGGCACCGGCAAATGTCGTATCATGTGCGAATCTGAAGGGGCCCAGGGAAGCCATCGGGGTGAAAGCGTGAACAAGAAGGACAGTGGATTTACCTTGATCGAATTGATGATCGTCGTCGCGATCATCGGCATTCTCGCATCAATGGCCATGTCGGCTTACCAGACCTATATCGTCAGGGCGCAAGTCGCGGAAGGCGTCAACATGGCAGGTTCCGCCAAGACGCCGATCGCGGATGCCTATAACATGACCGGCGTGCCTCCCGCCGATCGGGCCGCAGCTGGTATGACGCCATTGGCGACCGATACCCAAGGCAAATATGTTGGACAGGTGGCTGTTGTTAATGGTCGCCTCGACGTTACGTTCGGCAATGACGCTCACCAGGACATCTTTGGTCAGACTCTTTCGGTAACCCCGTATTTGTCCGGCACCGGCAGTGTCGTGTGGCGCTGTGGCACCACTCCTATCCTGCCCGGCACGACCGAAATGAGCGGCGGAGGCGTCGACAGCGTACATTTGCTGCCAACGGTCAGCCCGCGTTACCTGCCCACGAGCTGCCGCAACTAGAGCGTCCAACGCGTTCAAGAATGCCTGTTTCAGGCAATTTCCGGGGTTTGACTTAATCAAATCCCCTAACTGTGAACGGCCGCACAAAATGCAGTTGATCCGGGGTCTTAGATCAGTGAGACTGTGACGCTGAAAGAAACCCTTGAGCACCCTGGACCCTATGGCAGTAACGGCATCACAATCCAATCTCGCAGGCTTGCCACGGCGGCTTGTGCAGGACGGGCTGATTTCGGAGGCACAGCTTCTCGAGGCGACCGACGGCGCCAAGAAGGAGAAGGTGCCGCTCGTTGCGTACCTGGTAAATCAGGAACTGGCTGACGCGCGCTCGATCGCTGTCGCCGCCTCTCACGAATTCGGTGTGCCCTTGCTGGACCTTGATGCCATCGAGGTCGATCTCGAGGTTGTTCGATCCGTTGATCAGAAGCTTGTCAACAAGCACCGCGTCTTACCGCTGGTCAAACGCGGTCAAAGGCTGTTCCTGGGCATCTCTGATCCGACCAATCTGCAGGCAATCGACGACATCAAGTTTCAGACGAGCCTGCGTATTGACCCGGTCGTCGTTGAACAGGACAAGCTCGAAGAAGTTATCGTCAAAGCCATTGAAGCTGTCGACACCAGCATGTCGGGCATGGATGACGATGACTTTGACCTCGAAAACCTCGACGTAAGCGGGGAAGACGAGCAGGACGATGAGGTTCGTCGCGACGACATCGAAGATGCGCCCGTGGTTCGCTTTGTCAACAAGATTTTGCTCGATGCGATTAAGCGCGGCGCGTCGGACGTGCACTTCGAGCCCTACGAGAAGTTCTTTCGTGTCAGGACACGTCTTGATGGCGTGTTGTCGGAGATTGCGCAGCCGCCGGTGGTGCTGGCGAACAAAGTCTGCGCACGCCTGAAGGTCATGTCGCGCATGGATATCGCTGAGCGACGTGTGCCGCAAGACGGCCGCATCAAAATGCGCCTGTCAAAGAACAGAGCGATCGATTTTCGAGTCAATACCTGCCCGACATTGTTCGGCGAGAAAATCGTATTGCGAATTCTCGATCCGTCAAGCGCCAAGTTGGGCATCGAGATGCTCGGCTACGAAGATCAACAGCGGGCAATGTATGAGAAGCACCTCGCGAAACCGTACGGCATGATTCTTGTGACCGGCCCGACCGGTTCGGGTAAGACGGTATCGCTCTATACCGGGCTGAACATACTCAACACCGCTGAGCGCAATATCTCGACGGCCGAAGATCCGGCGGAAATCAACCTGCCCGGAGTCAATCAGGTCAACGTCAATCCGAAGGTCGGACTGACGTTTGCGTCGGCGCTCAGAGCGTTCCTGCGCCAGGATCCCGACATCATCATGGTCGGTGAGATTCGTGACCTCGAGACCGCAGAGATCGCGATCAAAGCCGCTCAGACGGGTCACCTTGTGCTGTCGACGCTGCATACCAATGACGCGCCGCGCACATTGACGCGCCTTGTCGACATGGGCGTCAAGCCCTACGCGATCGCGACATCTGTAAGCCTGATCATTGCGCAACGCCTTGCGCGGCGCCTTTGCGATAACTGCAAAGAGGTCAGGGACATTCCTCGTGAGGCCCTCGAGAAAGAAGGCTTCGAGGCCGAGGATCTCGAGGCTGGACTGAGTATTTACGGCCCCAAAGAATGCAAGAGCTGCAATGGCGGCTACAAGGGTCGAATCGGCATTTTCCAGGTCATGGAAGTGTCCGAGGCTATGGGCAGACTTATAATGGAAGGCGGCAACGCCATGCAGATCGCTGATCAGGCGGCAGCTGAGGGGGTATACGATTTACGACGTGCGGGATTGAACAAAGTCAAGGAAGGGGTTACCAGCCTTGAGGAAATCAATCGGGTTACAATTGAGTAGGTTAACACCTCGCTATATGGGTTAAGAGAAATGGCTGAATCAGCAGTTGCGAGCAGCATGCCCTTTGTCTGGGAAGGTACGGACAGAAAGGGACAGAAGGTCAAGGGCAAGAGCATGGCGATCAGCGAAGCTGCCGTGCGTGCCGATTTGCGGCGTCAGGGCGTTGTCCCATCCCGCATCAAGAAACAAAAGAAAGGCATGTTTGGCGGTGGCGGTTCAATTGCACCCGGTGACATAGCGATCTTCATGCGCCAGCTTGCGACGATGCTCGGGGCCGGTATCCCACTCGTGCAGTCCTTCGAAATCGTCGGTACCGGGCATGAAAATGCGGCCATGCAAAAGCTGATCATGGCAGTCAAGGGCGATGTCGAGGGCGGTAGCGCACTTGCCGAGGCCATGGCCAAGCACCCATTATATTTTGACGACCTGGTCATCAACCTCGTTGAGGCTGGCGAGCAGGCCGGTGCCCTCGAGACCTTGCTCGACAAGATCGCGACCTACAAGGAAAAGACCGAGGCACTGAAGAAGAAAATCAAAAAGGCGCTGACGTATCCGGCAGCCGTTCTCGTCGTCGCTTTCGTCGTTACGACGATTTTGCTGATCTTCGTTATTCCGGCGTTTGAAGATCTGTTTAAGGGCTTCGGTGCGGACCTGCCGACATTTACGCGCATGGTAATCGACTTGTCGGTCTTCGTGCGTGAGAAGGGCTGGTATATCGCCATACTGATGGGTGCCGGCGTTGGCACCTTCTTCTATTTCCATAAGCGTTCACGGACGATGCGTCATTGGATCGATCGGATGTCCCTCAAGATGCCTATCATCGGCGGAATACTGCAGAAAGCCGCGATCGCACGCTACGCGCGCACGCTGTCGACGATGTTCTCTGCCGGTGTGCCGCTGGTCGAGGCGCTGCAGTCGGTTGCTGGCGCAACTGGTAACATCGTTTACGAGGTCGGCGTATTGCAAATGCGTGACGAGGTATCGACCGGCCAGCGCCTGCAACAGGCCATGGAAAACACAGACCTGTTCCCGAACATGGTGATCCAGATGATCGCGGTCGGTGAGGAATCCGGTTCACTCGACGATATGTCAGCCAAGGTCGCGGACTTCTACGAAGAAGACGTAGACAACGCCGTTGACAACCTCTCGAGCTTACTCGAGCCCATGATCATGGCAATTCTCGGCGTGCTTGTCGGCGGCCTCGTTGTCGCGATGTACCTGCCGATCTTTAAGATGGGTTCGGTTATCTAACGCAGCAAGCAACGCGTTTGCATCTAGGCGGCGTTCCGAGGAAACTCGGGACGCCGTTTTCTATTGCGCCAGGGACGTGAAGCCGGAGGAATCGAATGGTCGAACTGTTCACTCAATCGCCTACAGTTTTCATTGGCGTAGCGTTTGCCTTCGCATTGATGATTGGCAGTTTTCTCAACGTCGTGATTTACCGGCTGCCGATCATGATGCAGCGTGAGTGGCGTGAACAGTGTGATGAGCTGCTGAGCACACCGGCGCCAGACCTTCCCGAGGGCCACTTCAATCTTGTCGTGCCACGCTCGCGCTGTCCGGCCTGCGGCAAGGAAATAAAAGCCTGGCAAAACATACCAGTGCTGAGTTACCTGCTGCTCGGGGCACAATGCGCGAACTGCCAGGCGTCGATATCCGTGCGCTATCCGCTGGTGGAGACTTTCACGGCCGTGGCCGCCGCCGTGTGCGCCTGGCACTTCGGCTTTGGCTGGGAAGCCCTGCTGGCGATCGGCCTGAGCTGCGTCCTTATAGCAATCAGCCTGATCGACGTCGATCACCAGATCATCCCCGATTCGATTGTCATTCCGCTGCTCTGGGTCGGGCTCGTGATGAGCTTGTTGCACCCTCTCGCAGGCGCCGAGACGCTGTTTATTGCCCCTCAGGACGCCATCATTGGCGCTCTGGCGGGCTACCTGAGCCTCTGGAGTGTCTATCAACTGTTCAAACTCGTCACCGGTAAAGAAGGCATGGGATACGGCGATTTCAAGCTTCTCGCGGCACTTGGGGCCTGGCTTGGCTGGCAGGCATTACCGACGATCATCCTGCTGTCCGCGATTGTCGGTGCCGTCATTGGAATTGCGATGATCGTGTTCCGTGGTCGCGACCGCCAGTTGCCCATTCCGTACGGCCCCTATCTTGCAGCCGCGGGCTGGATCACGATGCTCTACGGCGAGACCATCAAGAACACGTATCTGGACATGTTCCTGTAAGTGGCGGTCGATACGCAGAAAGCCGACAAGCCGCTGCGGGTCGGTCTGACCGGCGGTATCGCGAGTGGCAAATCCACGGTCGCGGACATGTTCGCCGCGCTCGGCGTGGCCGTCGTCGATACAGACGTCATCGCGCGCGAAGTCGTCATGCCGGGCCAACCCGCGCTGCGCGAGATTCGGCGGGCCTTCGGTGAATCCGCCATCGACGATGACGGGGTGCTCGATCGCGCCGCAATGCGGCAGCTCGTGTTTGCAGACGATGCTGCGCGCCTGCGGCTCGAAATGATCTTGCATCCACGCATTCAGGAAGAAACGCGCCGTCAAGCCAATGAAGCCGGTGGTGAGTATCAGATCATCGTAATACCACTTTTGGTCGAATCGTCCCTGAAATCGTTCGTGGATCGTATTCTGGTCGTCGATTGTGACGAAAGTTCACAACTCAGCCGCTTGCTCGAACGCGATGCGGAATCCGAAGCACAGGCACGCCGTATCCTCGCGGCTCAAACCAGCCGGAGCGAGCGTCTGGCTATCGCTGATGACATCATCACGAACGACGGCACGCTCTCCGATACCCAACGGCAGGTACAGACCCTGCACAAGCGATATCTGGACTTGCAGGGCCGTGGCCGGGATGCCTCTCATCGGAAGTAAAGCGCAGCGCAGCGAGCCATGAAGATGAGAGGCATGCCGGGCGCGGCTTTTTTGGGCGTGACCGTGCATTTGCCTGATAGGGTGCTGTAGCGCAAAATACGGAAATGGTGAAACCTGCCGAGAAAATCGAGCCCCACACAGCCCACAACGGGCCTATGCATTACGAGCAGCCTGTATCAGAGCGTATGCGGACATTCATGCGGCTCGAGTTTCTCTATCAGCAAATGCTCTACAACAGTGAGCTCGATAACAATTGGGCGACACGAGCCACTGTCTCTGGTCTGCTCGAGATCATGGCTATTTTGTCGCGCGGCGACTTGCGCAGCGAGGTTCACAAGGAACTCGATCATCAGCTTGACGAATTGCAGCGATTTCAGAGCCAGCCTGGCGTAGACGCACGCCGCCTTGACACGTTGATTCGCAATCTGATCGAAAGTCGTGCCGAGATTGACGGGATCGGATCTCAGTTCCTGCAGCCCCTCAAAGAGTCTGATTTTCTCAACTCGATCAAAAACCGCAGCGCCATTCCAGGTGGTACCTGCGAATTCGATCTGCCCGAATACAGCCATTGGTTGCGGCAGCCGCATCAGAGGCGCCGGGAAGACCTGGCGCGGTGGATCGGCTCGATCCGGCCTTTGTGCGACGCGGTCACCGAAGTGTTATGGCTGATTCGCGAAAGCGCCCGACCGGTCGACAAACTCGCGATCAACGGCATGTATCAACACAACATGCAAAAGGACGCACATTGCCGCCTGTTACGGATCAATCTACCGGATAACAATTCGCTTTATCCTGAGATCAGCGGCAGCCAACACCGTTTCACGGTGCGCTTCCTCGAGTGGTCAACGATAGACAGTCGTGCTGTGCAAACCGGGCACGACGTGCCCTTCCAAATCAGTATCTGTTAGACGAACACACGACCATTCGACCGGGAACCTCGTCGCGGTCATGGCTCGCGGTGCTGCGCTTTACTTCCCTCGACGAGGTTCCCGGTCGAAGGCCCTAAGACCTGCAGTGCCTGCACCACCGGCTTGTCCGCAGGCAACAGCACGTCAGCATCCAGTTCATCGGTCGTAATCCAGCGCAGGCCTTGAGACTCGAGTCCTTGTGGTTCGCCCTGCCAGGCGGTGACGAGGAAAAACTCGAGATCCACCGTGCGGTCGGGGTATTCGTGGTGCAGATCCATAAACGGCAGGCTGGACGTGACTTCGATGCCGAGTTCTTCTGCGAGTTCGCGTCTCAGCGCGTCGAGCGGACTCTCCCCTGCTACGATCTTGCCACCGGGAAACTCCCAGAGGCCATTAAACCGACCATCGCAAATGCGTTCGGTAATCAGGACACGGCCTGAGGTATCGCGCAAAATGCCTGCCGCGACGTGAAAATGCTTCATCGCAGCGAGGTGCTCAGCTCAGTTTGCCGTGGCACTGCTTGAATTTCTTGCCTGACCCGCACGGACACGGCTCGTTACGGCCAACTTTGCGACCCTCACGCTTGAACGGTTCGACCGGTGCTGCTGCCGGCGCAGCACCTGCTTGCGGTTGGCCAGGCTGGGGCTGGGCACCAAGGGCTGAGGCCTCAGCGTGCTGGTATCTCATCGCCTCGGCCGCACGGCGCCGCTCAGCGGAATCGTCCAGGTCCTGCTCGCCCTGGATGCGGATACGCGTCAGGATACTGATCGTGTCATGCTTGACCTGCTCGAGCATCGCGCCGAACATCTCGAATGCCTCGCGCTTGTACTCCTGCTTGGGGTTCTTTTGCGCATACGATCGCAAGCCGATTCCCTGCCGCAGGTGATCCATCGCGGCCAGGTGCTCTTTCCAGTGCAGGTCGAGCTGTCGTAGCATGACCTGCTTTTCGACGTTGCGCATCAGCTCGGCGCCAATTGAGCTTTCCTTGGCTTTATAGGCGCCGTCACTCTCCTCGACACAACGCTTGAGAATGCCGTCCTCATTGAGTGTCTTGTCCTCGCGAATCCAGCGATCGATATCAAGCCGCAAACCGAATTCGGACTCGAGTTCCTGACCCAGACCGTCAATATCCCACTGTTCTTCAAGACTCCCTGGCGGTATGTGCGACTGCACCGTCGCCGCCACGACCTCTTCTCGAATCGCAGCGACGGAATCCTCGATCTCATCGGCTGCCATGAGTTCGGAGCGCTGATGATAGACGACCCTGCGTTGATCGTTCGCGACATCGTCGTACTCGAGCAGATTCTTGCGGATATCAAAGTTATGCGCCTCGACCTTGCGCTGCGCACGTTCGATCTGGCGCGACAGCAGCTTGCTCTCGATAGCCTCACCCTCGCGCATACCTGCGCGTGACAACAGCGCTTTGGTACGGTCCGGGTCACCGAAAATGCGCATGAGCGTATCTTCCATGGAGAGGTAGAATCTGGACGAACCTGCGTCACCCTGGCGGCCGGAACGGCCACGAAGTTGGTTATCGATACGGCGTGACTCATGGCGTTCGGTGCCGATGATATGCAGACCGCCTGATGCAATGACCGCCGCGTGCCGCTTCGTCCAATCAGCGCGGACCGCATCCGGATCACCATCCTCGCCGGCTTCCACCAGTTCAGCGTCCAGATTGCCGCCGAGCACTATGTCCGTGCCACGACCCGCCATGTTGGTGGCGATTGTGATGGCGCCGGGGCGTCCGGCATGCTGCACGACGATGGCCTCCCGTTCGTGTTGCTTGGCATTCAATACTTCGTGAGCGACCTTGTGCTTTTTGAGTAACGACGACAGCAACTCGGACGTCTCGATCGACGTCGTGCCAACGAGCACGGGCTGACCGCGTTCGCGACAGTCAGAGATATCCTCGATAATCGCCTCGAACTTGTCCTTCTCCGTCAGGTAAACAAGATCCGCGGCGTCGTCGCGGATCATCGGCTGATGCGTCGGTATGACGACAACCTCGAGTCCGTAGATCTGTTGGAATTCGAACGCCTCGGTATCCGCCGTGCCTGTCATACCGGACAGATTGTTGTAGAGACGAAAATAATTCTGGAATGTGATCGACGCAACCGTCTGGTTTTCGCTCTTGATCGACACACCTTCCTTGGCCTCGATTGCCTGGTGCAAGCCGTCCGACCAGCGACGACCCGCCATCGTGCGACCTGTAAACTCGTCCACGATGACGACCTCGCCATCTTTGACGATGTAGTCGACGTCCTTTTGGAATATCGCATGCGCCCGGAGTGCCGCGTTCAGATGGTGCAGGAGACGAATATTGGCGGCATCGTAAAGACTATCGCCTGCTTCGAGCAGACCGGCTTTTGCCATTAGCGATTCGATCTTCTGATGACCGTCTTCAGTCATATAGGCCTGCTTTGCCTTCTCGTCCGTCGTGTAGTCACCGCGTTTGGCGAGCTTGCACACGGCGACGTTCTTGCTGTCGTCCACGAGTACAACGTCAGCCAGTCGTGAATCGCCGATTTCGACGGCCTCGTCGATGCTCATCACGTCTTTTTGCTCGCCATCCTCTCCTGCAACCGTGACGGCTTTGCCGTTTTCATCGACGAGCGTAACGTTCTTGACAAGGATGTCGTAGTTCGTCGCTGCTTCTGTCTCGATGTGTCGATTAAGCTTGGGAATCAGCTTGTTGATCTGTGCATAGAGATCGGTACTGGCTTCAGCAGGACCGGAGATGATCAAAGGCGTACGCGCCTCGTCAATCAGAATAGAGTCGACCTCGTCGACAATTGCGAAGTTCGTGTCGCGCTGTACTTTGTCGTCCAGCGAGAAAGCCAGGTTATCGCGCAGGTAATCGAAACCGAGTTCATTGTTTGTCGCATACGTAATGTCGCTCGCATAGGCCGCACGTTTCTCTTCCTGCGTCTGGCCGCTCTTCGATACGCCAACGTTCAACCCAAGAAATTCATACACCGGGCGCATCCAGTCGGCATCGCGTTGCGCCAGGTATTCGTTAACGGTGACGATATGGACTCCCTCATCGCTGATGGCGTTGAGGTAAGCAGGCAGTGTTGCAACAAGTGTCTTGCCTTCACCGGTGCGCATCTCGGCAATATTGCCGTCGTGCAGGACCATGCCACCGATCAACTGCACATCGAACGGCCGCAAGCCCAAGGCTCGCTTACCTGCCTCGCGGGCTACCGCAAATGCCTCAGGGAGCAGATCCTCGAGCGTTTCGCCGTCATTGTAGCGTTGCCTGAATTCGTCAATCTTGGCGCGTAGCGCAGCGTCATCAAGCTCCTGTATGCCCGCTTCGAGCGAGTTGATCCTGCTGACGATCTTTGAATATTGGCGCAGAAGTCGCTGGTTACGACTGCCGAAGATACTGGTCAAGAAAGTGGCCACTTGGGCTCCTGCAAGAGATTCCGGTGATCGCCCGACTGAACGCGGGCATGCAAAGCCCGCTATTCTATCTGAACTAGGCACCGTCTCAATGATTAGGGGAGCCGTTCAGAGTTCTCAACGGGATACGATAGACCAGATTAGGGTGATTTCCGGGATCACAAGTCGCCCGGAGGACAGAACGTGCCGGGACGCGACTATTTGGACGATTCGCGGATGAAGTTTACGGGATTGACGCGGCGGCCGTTTTTCAGCACTTCGAAGTGCAGGTTCGGCCCGGTAGCGCGACCCGTCTCACCCATGTGGGCTACGGCCTGTCCTTTCTTGACCTCATCGCCGACCGCGACGAGATTCTCGGCATTGTGGGCGTAACGAGTCGAATAGCCGTTGCCGTGATTGATCTCGACCATCACGCCGTAGCCGTAGCGCTTCGCCGACCACGTGACAACGCCGTCGGCGACAGCTGCGACCGGGTCGCCGAGCTTGCCGGCAAAATCGATACCGGTGTGGTTCGCAGGCTTACCGGTGAATGGATCCGTACGTTTGCCGAAATAGGACGAAATCCAACCTGAATTTACCGGGCGTCCCTGCGGATACACGCGGTCTTTGAGATTCTGACCCATCAGCACGCTCTCGAGCACGCCAAGCTGCGCCTCGCGATTGTTGAGCTGATCGCCAAGTGATTGCATGGACTCGACAATCTCCGGGATCGCGACATTCGAACCGCTTGCCACTGGCTCCTCGGGACCACCGAGAGCCGGCGCGGAATCAAAGTCGAACTCGCCATCCTCGAGATCCGCCATGCCTGTGAGTCGGCGTCCGAGCGCATCCAGCCGGATGATGCGGGCGTTCATTTGTGCGATGCGTATCGCCAGCGCATCGAGCGTATCTTCGTTGCCCTGCCGAAGGGAATTGATGCTGTCGCGCTCTAGTTGCAACTCCACCGCCAACTGCTCGACTTCGTTGCTGCTGACACCTGAACCATTGACCGTCGAGTACCAGTAGCCGCCGGCAAATCCGAACGCAGAGAGAATGCCGGCAGAAACGACGGCAACAGCCCAGACCGACAAGCCGGACAGGTTAAGTTGCCTGGGCTTGCCAAAGCCCTTGCCGAAAATCACTACATTCATCGAGTACGCCCCAAATGCGCTTGCATCGATTCGTTATTCTGCATATCTCTCTGTACTGAACGGCTGGCGATTGACCATCCCTGGCACTTGCTTATAGTTGTTGGCCTGCGTTCAATAATCACTTCGGTAGCCCCGCTGTCTTAGGACCAAGTCCCTTAGACCGGTGGTTTTGCGACCCCGCCTTTCAGCGGGTTTGCCATTGTCGAGACAGACAATATGCATAATGTCGGTTTTTAATACAAGATAAGCGCCTCCGAAGGGTGATCTGAGTCGCCCGGAATCGGCCGAAAATGCCAACTACGTCACATTCTTATGTCCATAAAACGCCTCCAAAATCTGCTTAACCCTAATGAAGACGGGGGCTTAGGCGAGATCGTCCGACATGCCCAGGATATGGGCGAATTGGTTCAGATGCTGCAGGACTCGTTGCCGGGTGATGTGGCCATTAGCGTCAAGGCTGCCAATATTCGCGACGACGGCGGCCTGGTGGTGCTCGCCAGCTCACCGGCCTGGGCCGCCAAACTGCGCTTCGAGGCCGACACGTTGCTCGAAGCGGCCAGGAAAACGGGTGTTGAAGTTACGAACTGCACTATCCGGGTAAGCAAAGACGCTTAGCGCTGACGAGGAGAACAATGCCTGCGGGCGGGATGTTCTTCGACCGAAGTAAAGCGCAGCGACAAGATGGCCTGGAGCGATCTTGGACGCACGCATTGCACCCGAAGGGCCGGCAACAGGATGTTGCGGGTCAACCGAGCCATGAAGCCGACTACGTGCCCTCGGGGTAGCAATACGCCGCCGGCCATTCGCTGATCGCTGTACTCAGTCGTCGAGGTGGATATTGACGCGTCGGTTGCGTTTGCCCTTTTTCTCGACTTTACCGATACGGATTTTGCCGACCTCAGAGGTGGTCCGCAGATGCGTGCCGCCGCAGGGTTGCAGATCCACGCCCTCGATCTCAAGCAGGCGAATACTGCCCTTGCCGCGCGGCGGCTGGACTGACATGGTACGCACGAGGTCGGGCTGAGCATCGAGTTCCTCGTCGCTGATCCAGCGACAAGTCACGGCGTGGTCCTCGGCCACCAGCGCCTCAAGGGCGTCAGCAACGGCTTCTTTATCCACCGTGTCTTCCATATCGAAGTCAAGACGGCTTTTGTCGGCAGAAATATTGCCGCCTGTAACGCCGTACTGCAGAACAGAACCCAGAAGGTGCATCGCCGTATGCATGCGCATGTGTCGATAGCGGCGATCCCAATCCAGTACCGTGTGCACGTCGTCACCGACGGCCGGGCCTGCTTCGCCGTCTGCCAGAATGTGGCGAATCGTGCCGTCGTCGCCGTACCGTGTAGCAACGATTGTGGCGCTGCCACCATCCCAGCTGATCTTGCCGGTATCCCCCGGCTGGCCACCGCCCAACGGGTAGAAGACCGTCCGATCCAGTATCACAGCCGTATCGTCCACTGCCACAACAGTCGCATCGCACTCCCTGATGTAGGAGTCCTCGCGGAACAGCTCAGCAGTCAAGATTGAAATCCGGTCAGGCGTAAGAAGGCGTCGCGTAGGAGATCGGCGCTTGCTGTGGGTCTTCGAAGGTCACTTCGTCCCAGGCAGACTTTTCTTCGAGCAGCGCCCGCAACAACTTGTTGTTCAGATCATGGCCCGACTTGTAGGCACGGAACTCGCCAATCACGCAATGGCCGAGCAGGTACATGTCGCCAATGGCATCGAGAATCTTGTGAATAACAAACTCGTTCGCGTAGCGCAGACCGTCTTCATTAAGAATTCGATAGTCGTCGAGAACAATCGCGTTATCCATACTTCCGCCGAGCGTCAGATTGCGTTCGCGCAGAGCTTCGACATCGCGCAGGAAACAAAACGTCCGGGCGCGGCTTACTTCCTTTAGAAACGACGTCGACGAGAAGTCGATCGTCGCGTCCTGCTTCAGTTTATTGAATACGGGGTGGTTGAAATGCACCTCGAAGCTGACCTTGAAGCCGTTAAATGGTACGAGTTCGGCCCACTTGTCGCCATCCTCGACACGCAGTTTACGTTTGATGCGAATGAATCGCTTCGCGGCATTCTGCTCTTCAATACCGGCCGACTGCAGTAAAAAGATAAATGGACCAGCGCTGCCGTCCATGATGGGCACCTCCGGTGCCGACAGGTCAACATAAATATTGTCGATGCCCAGACCGGCAAGCGCCGACATCAGATGCTCGACCGTCGCGACCTTGACGCCGTCCTGCACGAGCGTTGTCCCGAGCATGGTCTCGCCAACGAGGCGCGCATCGGCTTTCAGGTCAACGGGATGGTCGAGATCGACACGACGAAAGGTAATTCCCGAGTTTTCCGCGGCCGGACGAAGGGTCATATAGACCTTTTCGCCAGTGTGCAGCCCGACGCCGGTTGCCCGGATAGCTGTCTTCAGAGTTCGTTGTCGTAGCATTGGCGAGTATGGGAATCCGCGAATTTCGGGCGCAAGATTACCACATCACCGAAAAACTTCAAGAATTCAAACTCTTAGAGAAGATCGATCAGGTGGTACGCGAAATCGGGGGGCCGGTGACCAGTCAATCGACGGAGTCGGTGATCAGTCAATCGATGGAGCCGCCGGGAAGGAAACTGCCGGCCCGGATGACCCGGGCCGGCGAGCGGAGGTTTTGCGCTGACGGCGTCCTTCTCGTCAGTCAGCCTGGCGACGCAGGAACGCCGGAATGTCCAGTAACTCTTCTTGCAGTCCGGCATCTCCGAGACCGTCACCAACCGCGCGTTTGCGTTGCACGGTTGGTTTGTCGAGACCGTGATAGTTCGGCTCGGCAGCTGCCGCAGTAGCGGGACGACGCACGATTCGCATCGGCGATTCGGCATTCGCGGCAGCGTGGCCAAGACCTGTCGCAACCACAGTCACGCGAATCATGTCCGTCATGTCAGGATCAATCACCGTACCGACCACGACGGTCGCATCATCCGATGCAAACTCCTTGATCGTATTGCCGACTTCCTGGAATTCACCAATAGACAGATCCATACCCGCCGTGACATTGGCAAGAATGCCGTTCGCGCCGGCAAGATTGATGTCCTCGAGCAGTGGACTCGAAATGGCAGCCTCGGCCGCCTCGCGGGCCCGGTCCTCGCCGGACGCCACTCCCGAACCCATCATCGCCATGCCCATTTCAGCCATGACGGTTCTGACATCGGCAAAGTCGACATTGATCAAACCGGGCCGCGTGATCAGTTCTGCAATACCCTGCACTGCACCTTGCAGCACCTGGTTCGCCGAACGAAACGCGTCGAGCAACGTCGTTTCGCCGCCGAGTACGGTCAACAGCTTCTCGTTTGGAATCGTGATCAGAGAATCAACATGTTTGCCGAGTTCGCCGATGCCATGATCGGCGATCGCCATTCGCTTACTACCTTCCATCAGGAACGGTTTGGTAACAACCGCAACGGTTAGAATCCCAAGTTCCTTGGCAACCTGTGCGACGATGGGTGTCGCCCCGGTGCCTGTACCGCCGCCCATCCCCGCGGTGATAAACAGCATGTCGGCACCTTCGATGACCTCGTGAATCCGGTCACGGTCCTCCATCGCTGCCTGGCGGCCGATATCAGGATCGGCGCCCGCACCGAGTCCTTTGGTGATGTTGCAGCCGATTTGTAACGCCGTCCGCACGCGGGCGCTCTTCAGCGCTTGCGAGTCGGTATTGGCGCAGACGAAATCGACACCTTCGATCCCGGCATCGACCATATGAGCAACGGCATTACCACCGCCACCGCCAACGCCGATCACCTTGATGACCGCTGTCTGGCTATGCGCATCCATTAATTCAAACATCTGTACTTCCTCCGCTGTTGGTCCCTTAATGGGTAACTCACTGTTTCCCGTTCTCATTTCCTTGCAACACGTTGCAAGGACTCCTAAAACTGTCCGCCGAACCAGGTTTTCATGCGATCCCACACATCGTTCAGGTTGTGGCTGATTGGCGTCGCGCGCGTGCTGCGGCGTGTCAGGTTTTCATAGCCGTACAGGAGTAAACCCACACCTGTCGCATGGATCGGGTTGCGTACCACATCCATCAAGCCCTCCACATACTGGGGTGCGCCGAGACGCACCGGCATGTGGAATACTTCTTCGGCTAACTCGACGGCACCTTCCATCTTCGCGCTACCACCTGTGATGACGACACCGGCGGCAATCAACTCTTCAAAGCCTGAGCGGCGTAATTCATCGCTGATCAGACCGAATAGCTCTTCAAAACGAGGCTCGACAATCTCGGCGAGTGTCTGACGTGCGAGGCGCCGTGGCGGTCGCTCGCCGACGCTTGGAACCTCGATCGTCTCGTCGGGGTTCGCGAGCTGCGATAACGCGCAGGCATATTTGATCTTGATCTCCTCCGCATACTGCGTCGGTGTGCGCATCGAGACTGCAATGTCGTTGGTTACCTGGTCGCCCGCGATCGGAATGACGGCCGTGTGCTGGATAGCGCCGCCAAGAAAAACCGCAAGGTCGGTCGTGCCGCCGCCAATATCGACAATGCAGGATCCCAGCTCTTTTTCGTCGTCCGTCAGGACCGAATAGCTCGATGCGAGCTGCTCGAGAACGATGTCGTCGACTTCGAGTCCGCAACGCTGTACGCACTTGACGATGTTTTGCGCCGCGCTTTCGGCGCCTGTCACCATGTGCACTTTCGCCTCGAGGCGCACGCCGGACATGCCGACCGGCTCGCGAATACCTTCCTGGTTATCGATAAGAAACTCTTGCGGCAGGATATGCAGGATCTTCTGGTCGGCGGGAATCGCGACAGCGCGTGCTGCATCGATCACACGATCGACATCGCTTGCACTGACTTCCTTGTCACGAATAGCAACAATGCCGTGTGAATTGAGGCTACGCACGTGGCTGCCGGCGATGCCGGTATAAACAGAATGAATGTCGCAACCGGCCATCAGCTCGGCTTCCTCGACGGCACGCTGAATCGAATGTACGGTCGATTCGATGTTGACGACAACGCCTTTCTTCAGGCCACGCGATGGATGCGAGCCAATGCCGACAACTTCGATTCCGCCTTCCTCATTGATCTCGCCAACAATCGCAACAACTTTCGACGTACCAATGTCGAGCCCTACGATTAGATTCTTGTCAACGCGCTTGGACATTCAGCGATCACCTCGCGACGCGAGCATTTCGTCGATTTCTTTTTGCGGATCCTCAACCGGAGTGCGCGAGCCGTTATTCCAGCCAATCGTGAAGCCATTGCTGTAGCGCATGTCGACGTATTCAATCTCGGCCGCACGACCGGTAATGATGTCCGCGACGATATCGAGGAACAGTTCGGTCCGCGTATCGACTTCACGGCGCCCAAGGCGTACCTCCACGCCGTTCTGTAAAGTCATATCCCAGGCACCGCGCGGATCGAGATGTACACGACGCAGATCAAGACCGACCGGTATCAGGCGATCGCGAACCTCGAGGTAGCGCTTCGCCACATCAGCGGAACGATTTTCCGGACCGCTGAGTCGTGGCAGTTCTGCCGGAACATGTCTCGCATTCCTGACGAACAACTCACCGCGTACGTTCAGCAACCCGCGTTTACCCCAGATTGCAGCTGGCACCTGCTCTGTCACGTCAATCCGCAGCCGACTTGGCCAACGCCGGGCAACCATCGCCTGATCAATCCACGGCAATTCGACAATGTGGCGTTGTATGCCGCCGAGATCGGCACTGACGAAACCGTCCTCGAGTTCATCGCTGATCGCCTCTTCAATCTGCAGCGCTGTAACGCGCTGAAATGGTCCATGGATTTCAATGGAGCGGATCGGGCGGTCGAGCATGCTGGCACTCGCAAGATAGGTAGCGATTACGGCTGCCACCGCGATGACTGGCGTCACGATATGCGCTACACGAATCTTCGGCGTCGTGAACCGTGCCGCTTTTTTTTGCTTTCTGCGTCGTGCTTGTTTACGCGTCATTAGCTGCCACCTCGATCTCGTTGGACCGAACGCCCTCGCTGACGCTTGTCTCCAGGATGCGCCAGCAGAGCTCTTCGAAATCTATGCCCGCCTGTTTGGCCGCCATTGGCACCAGGCTATGGCTCGTCATACCGGGGATCGTGTTGACCTCGAGCACCTGCGGTTGACCGTCGTCACCGGTCATGAAGTCGACGCGACCCCAGCCCGAGCAGCCCACCTCATTGAAGGCGGCGATCGCCAAATCGGCGTAAAGCGCCTCAGTTTCCGCAGTTACGGTGCCCGGACAGTAATATTCGGTGCGATCGGATTCATATTTAGCGCGGTAATCGTAGAACACGCGTGGTGTCTCGATCCGAATGCTCGGCAGAGCCTGGCCCTGCAACACAGCGACCGTGAATTCGTCGCCAACGATGCAGCGTTCTGCCAGCGCAACACCACCGTAGCCCAAAGCGAGACCAACAGCCTCGGCCAGATCATCCTGCTCAAATACTTTCGACATACCGACACTGGAGCCCTGCTCTGCAGGCTTCAGGATTATCGGAAAACCCAGCGACTCGGCAGCAAGAATGGCATCCGCATCGTGCCGCACGACGGCATAGTCGGGCGTCGGAATTCCGCAGGCCTCGAAAAGATGCTTGCTGCGAATTTTGTCCATCGCGAGCGCCGATGCCATCACGCCACTACCCGTGTACGGCATGTCGAGCCATTGCAATGCGCCTTGCAGCGTGCCGTCTTCGCCGCCTGTGCCATGCAAGGCGACCCACACACGATCAAACCCGGCCGCTGCGAATTCGGTGAGGCTGTGTTCGGCGGGGTCCCATGCACACGCATCAACACTTCGTGCTTGCAGCGCTTTGAGTACGGCACTACCCGTATCAATTGAGACATCGCGTTCGGCCGACGTGCCGCCAAGCATGACAGCGACACGACCAAAGTCACGCGCATTGCCAATCACGGTGCGTTCCTCGCGCACTGTGGCTATGCGGCTCACTGCGCCACCTCGCCGACAATGCGAACTTCGTGTACGAGTTCGATGCCGTGTGCTTCGATAACCGTCTGGCGTACGTGTTCGATCAGCTCTTCGACATCTGTCGCTGTTGCGTTGCCTTTGTTGATGATGAAGTTGGCGTGCTTCTCAGACACCTCGGCACCGCCGATCGAATATCCCTTTAGTCCCGCGGCATCAATCAGGCGTGCCGCGTGATCACCGCGTGGATTACGAAACACCGAGCCGCAGCTCGGCAGGCCGAGAGGCTGCGTCGCCTTGCGCCGCTCCAGCATGCTATTCAGGGTGTCCATACTTGGCGTAACCTGCGGATCGAAGCGGAACATCGCCTCAATGAACCACTCGTTCGTTGGTCCCGTCACGCTGCGATAGGCAACTGAGTATTCTCTGGGCGCACGCTCGTGAATCTCGCCGCACCGATCGATCGTGCGTACCGACTCAACACGCTCCCATGTTTCTCCGCCGTGAGCCCCTGCGTTCATGGCAAGTGCGCCGCCAACCGTTCCGGGAATTCCCCCGAAAAACTCGGACGGTCCCAGTTCCCAACGAATGCACTGTCGCGCCAGTTGCGTGCACGGCACGCCGCTGCCTGCGCGGACGACATAGTGGTCAACCTTTTCAAGGTTTCGCAATATGCGCGCCGCCGCAATAACGACACCGCGAATGCCGCCGTCGCGGACCAGCAGGTTACTGCCCACGCCGAACCAGAACACGGGTACGGATGGATCGAGTTCCTGCAGGAACAGCGACAAGTCGTCGATGCTGGCCGGCACGAAGAAACTGTCCGCCGGCCCACCAACGCGCCAGGACGTGTGCTTGCTCATCGGCTCGTTTGTCCTGAGCTCGCCGTGCACGTCTGTCTGCTCCGCGGTCATCATGAGTGCACCTTGAGGGTCGGTTTCTTGCTCAGAAGACCGGCCAGGCCAGCCGCATAGGCACCGATATCGCCTGCGCCCATTGTCAGGACGAGGTCACCCTCTTCAATTACGCTCTCGAGCACTGGCTGTAGTTCATCCAGCGTCTCCACGAATACCGGCTCGACCGCACCGCGAGTTCGAACCGCGCGCGTAATGGCCCGGCCGTCGGCCCCCGCAATCGGTGCTTCCCCGGCGGCGTAGACATCGAGCACGATCGCCACATCGGCTTCCGACAATACAGTGGCAAAATCGTCCATCAGGTCACGAGTTCGTGTGTAGCGGTGAGGCTGGAATACGAGTACGACGCGGCGTTCGGGCCAGCCGGAACGAGCGGCTGACAATGTCGCTGCAATCTCTGTCGGATGATGTCCATAATCGTCGACGAGCATGACCTTGCCAGCCACAGTGTCGACCTCACCCAGGGTTTGGAACCGACGTTCTATGCCTTCAAATTTGTCGAGGGCGCTGACCAGGGCATCGTCACCGATCTGCAATTCGTCGGCGACGGCTATCGTGGCCAGCGCATTGCGGACGTTGTGCATTCCGGGCAACTGCAAAGAGACGTGGAGCGCATCACGAGCACCAGGGCGTACGACATCAAAACGCGCAAGCCCTTCTGAGAATTGAACGTTTTCGGCACGCACGTCTGCTTCATCATTCGTGCCGTAAGTCACGACGGAACGGCCGATGCTGCCAAGCACCTCGTTGACACCAGGGTCATCGGTGCAGACAACCGCGAGACCGTAGAACGGCAGGTTGTGCAAGAACTCGACAAAACCCATGCGCAGCTTTTCGATATCGCCGTCATAGGTCGACATGTGATCGGCGTCGATATTCGTGACTATCGCGAGCATCGGCTTCAGATGAACGAACGACGCATCGCTTTCGTCCGCCTCAGCGACGAGATAGTCACCCTGGCCAAGTCGCGCGTTGGCATCGGCGCTCTTGAGCCGCCCGCCAATAACGAACGTCGGATCGAGGCCGCCTTCGGCCAGCACGCTTGCGACAAGGCTCGTTGTCGTGGTCTTGCCGTGCGTACCTGCCACCGCGATCGAATAGCGAAAGCGCATCAGCTCGGCGAGCATCTCGGCTCGTGGCACGACGGGCATCAGCCGTTCGCGCGCTGCGGCTACTTCGGGATTGGTTTCATCGACCGCGCTGGATACGACAACGGCATCAGCATGCTCGATGTTTGCAGCAGCGTGGCCGATGAATACGGTGGCGCCCTGATTTTCAAGACGCCGTGTCTGTTTATTGGCTTTGAGGTCCGAACCCTGAACTTTATAGCCGAGGCTCAGCATGACCTCTGCGATACCGGACATGCCCGAACCGCCGATGCCAACGAAATGCACACAGTTAATTCGACGCATGCGCTTGATCATGCCGCGCCTCCCGCTTGTTCGAGGCAAAGTTCAGTGATGCGCGCCAGTGCACTCGGCTTGTCCAGCCCGTGTGCCCTCTCTGCCTTGCCAAGCAAATCCGCGCGAGAAGACAGCCACTCTCTGAGCTGTCCGGCGAGGACATCCGCAGTCAACATGCTTTGATCGATGATCACAGCGGCGCCCGCGTCGGCCATCGGCCGCGCGTTGGCTGTCTGATGGTCATCGACGGCCCCCGGATAGGGGACGAACAGGGCGGGCAGGCCCACGGCACAAAGTTCGGCGACCGTCAGCGCCCCAGCTCGACAAACGACGAGGTCGGCCCAGGCGTACGCAGACGCCATGTCGTCGATAAAGGGCATGAGCTCGGCGTCGACCTCATACTTCTCGTAACTGTCACGTGCGGTATCGAGCGTACGACTGCCACACTGGTGACGAATGACGGGGCGCTCGTGCGCTGGCAGTTTCGATAGTGCTTCGGGAACCGTTTGGTTAAGTGCCAACGCACCTTGGCTGCCGCCGAGAACCAGCAAGCGCAGCGGCCCATTACGGCTGTTGTAACGATCAGCCGGCGATGCCACGGCTGCGATGTCCTCGCGAACCGGGTTGCCCACGGTTTCCGCGTTGACACGGGAATTAAAACTGCCCGGGAAGGCTTGCAGCACAACCCGGGCAAGACGCGCCAGAAGACGGTTTGTAAGGCCGGCAGCCGCATTCTGCTCATGAATCACGAGCGGCCGACGGGTAAGCCAGGCGGCGAGTCCACCCGGCCCTGAAACGAAGCCACCCATGCCGAGCACGGCAGCGGGACGACGACGCAAGATAACGCCGAGCGCTTGCATGAGCGCCCAGCCAAGCTGGAAAGGTGCGATGAGCAACGAAGTAATGCCCTTGCGGCGCAGACCTTTGACGCTGATCCACTCGACGTCGATACCGGCGGCCGGTACGACCGTCGATTCCAGACCCCGATGCGTGCCAAGCCAGACAACGTCCTGCGAGTGCGCTTTGAGAGCGCGTGCGACCGCAAGCGCCGGGTAAACGTGTCCGCCGGTGCCGCCCGCCATCACGAGAATTGGCCGGCCGCTCATCGTTTGCGCTTCCGTTTGCGGTTGACGGGTTTCGCGTCAACTACGAGCTCGTGATGAATTCGCAGCAGTAAGCCAAACGCTATCATCGTGACGATAAGGCTGCTGCGTCCATAACTGATCAACGGCAGCGTCAGCCCTTTCGTCGGCAACAACCCCATGTTCACACCAACATTGATAAACGCCTGCAAACCGAGCCAGGTACCCAGACCGATCGCAAGATAAGCTTCGAAGAACCGCTCGGAATCGGCTGCGCGCATCGCGAGTTTGAAAACGCGCCAGAGAAGTGCCAAGAACAACGCGATCAGCACAACCGAACCGAGCAGCCCGAATTCTTCGGCAAACACAGCGAACACGAAATCCGTGTGTGCCTCGGGCAAGTAAAAGAGTTTTTGCACGCCGTCACCAAGGCCGACGCCGAACCACTCACCGCGACCAATAGCGATGAGTGACTGTGTCAACTGAAATCCGGAGTCGAACGGATCCGCCCACGGGTCCAGGAATCCGGTGAGCCTTTTCATGCGATAGGGCGACGTCAATGCCAACGCCAGCATCGCAATCACGGTCGTCGAGAAAAACAACAGAAAATCGCGAATGCGTGCACCGGCAACAAACAACATCACCAGCGCGGTCGCGAGCAGCACAATTGCGGCACCAAAATCGGGCTCAGCGAGCAACAGCGCGCAGCCGAAACTCAGCACGAGCATCGGTCGCAGGAAACCAACGAACTTCTCTCTGAGGGCTTTTTGTTGGCGCACGACATAGCCGGCGAGATACACGAGCAGACACAGTCGCGCCGGCTCCGAGACTTGCAGATTCACGATGCCGAAACGTACCCAGCGCCTGCTGCCATTCACTTCGTAGCCAATACCGGGAAGCAGCACGACGCACAGGAGCGCGAGTCCGACCAGCAACATCAGCGGACCGAGGCTTTGCCACACGCGCATTGGAATAAACAGGCACGACAGTCCTGCTGCGATGCCGATTGCCGCCGCAATCAGCTGGCGTTCGACGTAGAAAAACGGATTCCCGGTCGCGTTGTCCGAGATTGTGATTGACGCCGATGCCAGGATCACGAGGCCGCCGAGTAGCAGCGTCGTGACGATCGTCAGCAAGACCGGGTCGAGCTTGAGCTCGGTCTTGAGGCGCGCCGGAAATGGCATTGTTATGCTTCGCGTTGTCATCTCGGCAGCGCCCCAACCGCGTCGCAGAACGCATCGCCGCGAGCACCGTAGTTCGCGTATTGATCGAAGCTTGCACAAGCCGGCGCCAGCAGTACTGTGTCATCCGATTCTGCGTATGCAGATGCCTGCGACACGGCATCGACCATGTCCTGCGCGAAATACACCGGCATGACCGTGTCGAGCGCAGTGGCGATAGCTGCGGCATCTTTGCCGATCAAAACAGCGGCACGCAGTTTTCCTTCGAGCGCCGTTGCGAGGTCACCAAATTCACCACCTTTGCCATCACCACCCGCTACGAGAACGACGTTGCCATCGATCGATTCGATCGAAGCGACCGCGGCCGCCACATTCGTCGCTTTGGAGTCATTCACGTAATTCACGGCTGCCTTGCGCGCGACGAACTGCATTCGATGTGGCAATCCCGGGAACTCACCGACGACCTGCAGCATCGCCGGCATTTCAAGTCCCAACAACTCGCCAGCCGCGAGCGCAGCCAGTGCGTTGGCCTGGTTGTGCAGACCAACCATGGCCATGTCGCTCGTTGCGATCAGCAACGCGTCGCCGCGCGCAAGGTACACGACATCGTCGTCACGCCGTATACCGTACTGGTCTTGCCCAGGCTCATCGGATCCGAATGTAATGACCCTGTCTATGTCCTTTGCGTACCTCGCCGCCTCATGATCAGCGCGATTGACGACGGCCGCACGCGCCTCGCGATAGACGCGATATTTCGACTGCCGGTATTCGTCTTCGTCAGCATGCCAGTCGAGATGGTCCGGCGAGACGTTTAACAACACGGCGACTTCAGCCGGCAAGGTCTCAGTGCGCTGCAACTGAAAACTCGACACCTCGAGTACATAAATGTCGGGTTCGTCCTCTTCAAGAAGATCGAGGGCGGGCTCGCCGAGGTTGCCACCCGCCAGTGCCCTGCGACCTGCCGCGCGGCACATGTGATAAAGCAAAGTCGTTACCGTGCTTTTGCCGTTTGAGCCCGTGATCGCAACAAATGGCGCGTTGGCTTCGCGCGCGAACAATTCGATGTCGGACACAATCTCGATATTGTCTTTGCGCGCCTTGACCAGAAGCGGATGGCCGTCAGCAATACCGGGCGAGGCGACGATACGGGTGATGCCTTTGGGTAATTCCGATTTGCCGATCGTGATCGAAGCATCCGGCCACACACGCGCCAGCTTGGTAATGCCTGGCGGTCGGTCGCGAGTGTCGAGAAAAGCGGCATCGAGCCCATTCCTTCGCAGATAGCGCGCAACTGACAGGCCCGTCGCCCCAAGACCCACAACGAGGTCCTTATGTGTCGACTTGGTTTTTTTCACGGCACTCATCGTATTTTCAGGCTCGCAAGACCGATCAACACCAGGATGACCGTAATAATCCAGAAGCGAACGATGACTTTCGGCTCCGCCCAGCCTTTGAGTTCGAAGTGATGGTGCAACGGCGCCATGCGAAAAACGCGTTTACCCGTGAGTTTGAACGAGCCAACCTGGATGATGACCGAGAGCGTCTCTACGACGAAGACGCCGCCCATGATCGCCAGCACGATTTCCTGGCGGACGATGACAGCCACAACACCGAGCGCAGCACCGAGCGATAAAGCGCCAATGTCGCCCATGAAAACCTGCGCAGGATAGGTATTGAACCAGAGGAAACCCAGGCCGGCGCCCGCAAGCGCCGCGCAGAACACGAGAATTTCGCCCGTGCCAGCTACGTAAGGAATCCCGAGGTAGCCCGAGAAATTGACATTGCCCGTTACGTAGGCAAATACACCAAGCGCACCGCCAACCAGCACAGTCGGCATGATCGCCAGGCCATCCAGCCCATCGGTCAGGTTCACGGCATTGCTAAAGCCGACGATGAATATATAGGTAACGAAGATCTGCAACACGCCTAGCGGAATGCTCAGGTCTTTGAAGTACGGAATAAGCAGCGCAGTTGCGGTGTCGAGCGTGCCGTTTTCTCTGGCGAAATAATACAGCGCGATCGCGGCTACCGTCGCTGCAAGCGATTGCCAGAACAATTTTTGTCGCGCCGAAATTCCCGCCGGATCCTGCAGCACGAGCTTCTTATAGTCGTCGACATAACCGATAATGCCGAATGCCAACGTGACGAATAGCACGATCCACACGAACTGGTTTTCGAGATCGGCCCACAGCACGGTGCTGACCGCGATTGCGGTTAAAATCAGTGCACCACCCATCGTCGGCGTACCCGCCTTGAGCAAATGCGTATCGGGCCCTTCTTCGCGAACGGGCTGGCCGACCTGATTGACACTGAGCTTCTTGATCATGCGCGGACCGATGACGAATGACAGCACCAATGCCGTCAGCGCACCGAGAATCGCGCGCATCGTCAGGTAGCTGAAAACGTTGAAGCCTGATTCGAACTGCGCGAGATAGTTAGTGAGATAGAGAAGCATAATCAGGCGCCTCTTCTCTGCTGCTCTGGAGCACGCAGTGCATCGACGACGCGCTCCATGCGCATGGAGCGCGAACCTTTGACGAGCACATTGACATTCTCGGACAGCCCGGTCGAAGCGTCACTGACCAGGGCTTCGATAGAATCGTATGACGACGCACCGTCGCCGAAGGCTTCGGCTGCGTTGCCACTCAGTTCGCCATACGTGAAAAGTCGCTCGACACCGGCGTTGCGGATGGCGTCACCAACATCGTGATGCAGCTGTGCGGCATCCTCTCCGAGTTCGAGCATGTCTCCGAGCACGAGGCGACTTTCCCCGGATAGCGACGCCAGAAACTCGGCCGCAGCGATGACAGACAGCGGATTGGCGTTGTAACTGTCGTCGTAGAGTGTCGAACCATTCTGGCCTTGTAGCGGGTGCATGCGCCCAGCGACCGGGTTTACGGATTCGAGTGCCTCTTTTATCCTGTCTGACGGGACATCGAGCGCCACTGCGATGGCAGCCGCTGCGCAAGCGTTGCGCACGTTGTGCGCACCCGCGAGCGGCAAAGTAAGATCGATCGTCGAGTCGAGCAGGTGCAGGGTGAAGTGCGTTTCACCCTTGCCGGTCTCGATATCCTCCGCACGAATATCCGCATTATCGCCAAGTCCGAAACTCAAAACGTCAACGCCCTCGACGAGTGATATCCAATACGAATAGAACTCGTCATCTGAATTCAAAACCGCGATCTCGGGTCCTGGTTCTCCGAGGAGTATTTCCGCCTTGGCACGCGCGACGCCCTCAATCGAGCCGAAGCCCTCCAGATGTGCGGCGGCCGCGTTCGTGATCACAACGATGTCGGGTTTGGCGAGTGACGTCAGATAAGCAATTTCGCCCGCCTTGTTGGCACCCATTTCCAGTACCGCAAAGCGATGCGAATCATCGATACGCAGCATCATCAACGGCATGCCAATGTCATTATTCAGGTTGCCCAGCGTCGCAAGCGTCGGCGCCGTCTTCGACAGACACGCAGCCGTCATTTCCTTTAACGTCGTCTTACCATTGCTGCCCGTGATGCCGATGACCGTCGCCGAGTGTTGGCCGCGCCACGCCGCTCCAAGCTGTCCAAGTGCCAACCGCGTATCGTCGACGGTGATTTGCGCAATATCCGTGTCGACCAGCGAATCGACGACGGCGCCGGCAGCACCTTTGCCACGCGCATGGCTAACAAATTTATTGCCGTCAAAATTCGGCCCTGACAACGCAACGAATAATTCACCATTTTCCAGGGTGCGCGAGTCCGTGCTCACACCATCGAAATTACGATCATTGCCGTGCAAGGTTCCTTGCATAGAATCTGCGGCGAATGACAGCGTCGCGTTCATTCGCCGGTCTCCACCTTGCGCGCCAGATTCGCCTGTGCCACACCGTAGTCGGAGAAATCGATTCGGTCAGCGCCTATCAACTGATAGTTTTCGTGGCCTTTGCCCGCGATCAGGACGACATCTTCTGCTGCAGCTTGTGCGATGGTCCAGGCGATTGCGGCTGCTCGATCTTCGATAATCGTGGCGCGCTCCGGACTACCCAGGCCTGTAACAATCGCGGCTATGATGTCGGCAGGCTCCTCGTTGCGCGGATTATCGCTGGTCACGACGATGCGATCGGCGCGACGCTCCGCCATTTTTCCCATTTGTGCTCGCTTGCCGGCGTCGCGATCGCCACCGCAACCAAACACGCACCAGAGTTTCCCTTTGCAATGCGTTTTGAGTGCGCGCAGAGCGACGTCGATCGCTGCTGGCGTGTGGGCGTAGTCGACATAAACGGACGGCGAAGCATCCGGCGCGGCAACTCGCTGCATGCGACCCGGTGGTGCGCTGACGGTCGACAACACGTCGCAGGCCTTGTCCATCGGCACGCCTTGCCTCAGCAGCAGCGCAAGGACGATGACAGCATTAGCGACATTGAAGTCGCCGGGCAAGTGCAATGCGAATTCTCCGTCGCCCCAGGCAGTGTTGACTCCGACTTTCGAGCCACCATTCTTCGCGATGACAGAGCGCACGAAGACATAGGGTCTGCCGTTCTCGACGCGATCGAGTTTTGTGGAAACGGTAACGACATCCTGACCACACCGGTCAGCAAGTTGCGTACCAAACTCCGAGTCGAGATTGATGATGCGGTGCTTCGCGCTGTGCTCCAGGAATAACTTCGCCTTTGCTTCTGCGTAGTTGTGCATATCGCCGTGATAGTCGAGATGATCACGGCTCAGATTTGTGAACAGCACAGAGTCGAAAACAACACCATCGACACGATTCTGCGCCAGCGCGTGCGACGACACTTCGATAACGGCAGCAACTGCACCCTGATCTCTGAAATCTGCCAGGCTGCCGTGGAGCTCGACGGCCCCTGGCGTTGTCATGCCTGCACCGCTTTCGATCTCGCCGATACCGGTGCCGAGCGTGCCGACATAACCGCAGCGGAAGTCCAGCTGCTCACAGCATTGCGCGATCAGCCATGCGACAGTTGTCTTGCCGTTGGTTCCGGTAACGCCCGCAACGCGCACCGTCGCAGACGGGTGGCCGTAAAACCGATTGGCGATGTCGCCGAGATGCCGGGCCAAGCGGGGGACGGCGACCAGCGGAATACCCACTTCGACTTTGGGCGCCGCAGCGGTCGATGAGTCCCAGGCAATCGCCGCAACGCCGGCAGTCAAAGCGTCGCTGACATAGTCGAGTCCGTGATTGTTCTCACCGCCGCAAGCAAGAAACAGATCGCCGGGTTTGAGCGATCGGCTATCGCTGGCGATGCCAAATACGTCGCACGCCGGCGCATCAGCGAAGCCTCGCAGTAATTCGGAAAGGCATCTCGTTGTTGTCAATTGTTCGGCCGGCATGCTCATTGACTCATTGCCTGCACGATGCTGCCGGGATCTCTGGCCTGCAGTGCATCGGGTGGCACTGCGAGCAGACGCAGCGACTCTGACATGACGCCTGCAAAAACGGGCGCCGCAACGTCGCTGCCATAGTAGAATTCGCCGCTCGGCTCATCGATGACAACAACGGCCGCGAGGCGCGGATCGCTCGCCGGCGCCAACCCGGCAAAGATCGAGATGTACTTGTCCTCAGAGTAGCCGCCCGCCGCAAACTTCCAGGCAGTGCCGGTCTTGCCAGCGATGCGGTAACCCGTCACAGCCGCTTTCGTACCCGTGCCGCCCGGCCGGACGACCTCCTCGAGCATGCGACGCACTGCGGCTGCCGCGTCGTATGACAGGATGCGATCGCCGTCGCTTGGCGCGTCCATTGCGACGAGGGAAATGGGCCGCAACACCCCATTACTCCCAAGAACCGAGTAAGCCTGTGCTAATTGCAACGGTGTTACCGAGACACCGTAACCGTAAGCCAGCGTCGCCTGGCTGATCGGCCGCCAATGGTTGTAATGGGTCAACAGGCCGGCCGATTCGCCCGGGAACCCGCTGGACGTCAGCGACCCCAGGCCGAATTGGGTCATCGTGCTCCACAGCTGATCGGGCTCCAGAGTCATCGCGAGTTTCGTCACACCGACATTGCTTGAGCGCGCAAGTACTGTTGTCAGGCTGATACGACCCAGATTGCGACTGTCCTGGATCGTCTTTGGGCCGACGACAATCGAGCCCGGTGCCGTATCGATGATACTGCTCGGTCGATACTGGCCACTTTCGAGCGCTGCCGCGACGATGAGCGGCTTGATACTCGAACCCGGTTCAAAGATGTCAGT
>JAOTYE010000017.1 GCA_029862045.1 Gammaproteobacteria bacterium | reverse complement strand
TCGTGCCGTCGCTGTCGCTCGAGCCGGAACCGTTGAAGCTCACCGGCGAACCGGCGGTGCCGTTGTACGGCCCGTTCGGATCCGCCGTCGGGGCCACATTTGCCGCCACGATCGTCGCCGTGGTGCTCGCCGTATCCGTCGCACCGCCATCATCCGTGACCGTCAAGGTCACCGTAAAGACGTCCACAAGGCTATAGATGTACGTCGTTGTTTCTCCAGCGCCCGTGCTGCCATCACCGAAGTCCCAGGCGTAGGTCAACACACCGCTCTCGGGATCGCTTGAAGCCGAGCCGTCGAAGGTGATCGCCACGCCCACGGTGCCCGTGTACGGCCCGTTCGGATCCGAGGTCGGTGGCTGATTTGTTGCGCAGTCGGGGTCGTTGACATCGTAGAGGCCGTCGCCGTCGTTGTCGAGGCCTTCGAAGTCCCCAATCGTCCAGTTCTCGTTAAGGGTGGGCGAAGCGATGAGGTTGCAGGGCTCGTTGGCCAGCGTATCCGCCGCGTCGCCATAGTACGGCGGGGAAACGTCCTCACCCACCGGCGTATACCCGGCAGGGTTGGCATCGCTGTGGCAGCCGGCACATTCGCTTACACCTGCATTCGTGTGATGCTGGCGCAGGCCCGCGCCCCGGCCCGGCGAAAGGCCATCGTTGCCCGCATCTTCATTGCGCCCGTGGCAGCCGGTGCAGCCCACGCCTGCATTGTTGCTGGTTCCCTGTGAAGAACCCATAAAGGGATTTCGACCGTCTGCATTGGTGTGGCACAGATTGCATGTGCTATTCATAGCCGAGGAGGATCTGTGCATCTCATGTTTGTTGTCGCCTGGTATTGTGTTGCCCTTCGGCGAGGTGCCATCGGTGAAATCGCCATGACACGCCGAACAGTTTGAGCCGGGATCCTCAGCGACGTTCTTATATCGTTCATAAGCCGACGCCTCGGTGGACCATGCGGCCAGACCGATGATCATCACGAGCGCGGAGAACGCACCGGTCCAGTTCCATGCCCGCTTGCGCGATACATGCTGCGATGAAAGTGAATACCAAGCTCGGGCTACGAACTGAAAGCAAATCGTCATTAGACTATCTCCCCCGGAATTTCTGTATGTTTTGGCGACACGGCGATCATGGCGAGTTCTCGGTGGAAGAAAACGCCGCCAAAAGCGAGATCCCGTAAGCGATGCTTCTTTGATTCTTGTCAGGAATACTCGTGTGCGCATTGGCTGAACCTTATGCCGCAGCGGAAGAAAAGCGTCAATTGTGACTTATACCGACTGTTACATAATATGGCCCAGGAAACGTCTGCGCCGGGTCAAACGCAGCCGGGCGGTTGCATCGCAGCGTGACAGGCTGCACTGATGACAAGCAAGCGACAGAATCTGGATCAATGCAGCGCCGCATCGTCAGACGCCACTTCTACTGCATGGAGCCGAGCGAGTGCCAGACCCATCAGACGCCAGCGCGATTGACCAAGTTGAGTTAAAAAAGTAGGGAATGCGGTGTCGATTACTTGCGGCCACTCGTAGACCTCAGTTTACAAGGTGATTCCAACTTATTCCCACCACCTCCACCAACAATAAGGGCTGCCAATTGGCAGCCCTTTTCTCAATAGTGCGCTGTACTATTTGTCGTCCAGTCTTTCTCTGACCAACGGCTCAAGTCTCGTAAGGCCGGCATCCTTGCCGTACGCGATGGCCGCATCATCGTCGGCGCCGTGCAAACTCTGGCGCAGTGCCAACATGGCCCCAACACGGTTGCCGCTGCCACAATGCAATAGCACAGGACCATCGATGCCCCGCAAGAGCCCGTCCAGTTCCTTTGCCGTGTCGAAATTGATTTCGTCCCGGCCTGTGATCGGGAACGGCACATAGTCCAGGCCCAGTGCCTGGACGACGGCGCGTTCATCGTCAAGCCCACGGTCCTCATCTGGCCCGCGCATGTCGATAATCGCCACATATCCGGCGTTGGCGAACACGCGCAATGCAGCCTCATCCGGCTGACCTGACGATGTGATCCCGTCAACGGGCACTGCCTCGCCCGTGGCGACCACCTCACCAACGTCGACATGAATGCGCTCGCCCACATCGACCGGGCTTTCGTCCGCATGCACTGCGAGGCCGATTGCCACGAGTAACAGCGGCAAATATGAAGGGTTTTTCATGGCTCCTCCGTTTGCGCCTAGTCCTGCAACGTAACCGAGCTCTCGACCTCGACACCGCGAGCGGTAAGGCGAATATCGGCTGACATCCGATCATACACAGCCGCTATCGCCTCCATGATCTCCTGCATCGCTGCCTGCATTTCCGGCGACGGCGCATTTTCCTGATCCTTATTCTTCCCGCCAGCTGCCATGGCCTCGCCAAGGAACCCGTAGTACCTCGCGGCATCCATGCTGAAGCTCAGAAACGGTGACGGATCCGATGCATCAGCGTCCAACATGCTCTTGAGTTCCGACGCGGCGTCGTCGCCCACCGAGATCGCCAGCGCACTGTCTGTGAGTGCTGCAAACGCGGCAATGCCCATCGCCTGCATCTGCGGCAAGTCGAGCGGCACAGGTTTGCCGTCGGGTTGCAGGTTCATGCCGGCCAGTTCGGGACTGAACATCGCGCCGAGAGACACCAGCGCGTGCGGATTGTCCATCGCCAGCAGGAAACTGCCGTCGACCGACGTTGGCGGCGTCTGGGTAGCAACGTCCAGCCCTTCAATCTCATCGATCACAGTCAGAAAACCCTTGAAATCGTAAACCATCGGCGGCACGGGCTGATTCAGCGCTCCTCGCGCGCCCGCAACACCGGCCTGCAATTCCGCAAAATGCTCGCACTCGAACGGCTCCGCCTCCATTGCGTCCAGCCTCGCCTCAACAAAGTCACGAGCCGCTTTGACGTCGATGCTCATGCCAAACGACATCAGCGCACCTTTGTCCCCGCCAAGACCTGGAACCGCTGCAGGCAGGGCCTGCAGCCCGGCCGCGATGTCGTCACGCACTTCAATGACCACGGTCGAGTCCAGTTTGTCCACACTGATGTCCGTGTAACCAAGCACCATGCGGGGCACGATTGCCGCAATCGAACGAATCTCCGCACGGCAAACATCGGAAAGCTCTTGCTGATCGTGTTCCATCAATCCGAGCAGATCAGCGTCGAGCCCGCTTGCTGCACCGACAAACCGCTCAGCGATTGCCTGGACATCAAAATACCCGACGTAATGATTGGTAAAACCATATTCCGTCGCGATCTTCTGCAATTTACCCGATGCGGCGATGTTGCTGTCCGGTAGCTCCAATCCGAGTACCTGACCGATCTGACCGTCGTCGAAGCTCGCGGGAACCATTGTGAAGATTGCCTGATCGTTCATTACACCGAGCACAATCTTGATCTTGTCTGCATCGAAGTAGCGAATCGAGTTGCCGCCGATGTCGGCGACAGGAAGTTCGTGGCCCGCCTGCTTCTCGAGACGCGAGATCGCAGCGTCAAACAGAGCGCCGTCGGATAATTCGACGCGCGCAACCGGCAACAGTCCGTTGCCGTAGAACACGCCCGTGGCATCGCGAGCGATACCCGCTTCTCGCATCCCCTCTACCGACAACATCGTCATTAACTCGTCGATAACGGCATTGGCGCTCTGATATTTTTCGCTGTTGCGTTCTTCTTCCGAGAGTTTTGCCTGTTTGGTCGCTATGACCGCGTGCAGCATGCTCTGGTAGGACTGCAGCAGACGCTCGATCTTCGGCTCCAGCTTGTCCATCAGGTCATCGGGCAATGGCTCAACATTGGCGAAGACATAGGGCGTGTCAGCCGGCACGTACTGCAAAATCGTGTCCTCGGAACTGAGAATAGAAGCGTCGCCCTTATCCTCAGACTTATCACACGCGGCAAGCATGAATGCGCTGGCAACGACAGCAAGAATTACTTTGGTGTTAATCAACTTGAACATGAAACGGCTTCCTTACAGATTACAATCACAAAGCTCCAACGTGGAACCCTGGTTTCCAATATTTGGCGAGTAAAGTAGCGAATTGCGACGGTCTGATTGTTGTTAATCGAACGGGTCGACTGCCGTCATCAGTGAAGTATACGCTTTGCGCCACCTGCAGCACAATCTTACACTGCGCCTATGGACTACATTATTCGCAATATCGAGGCGCCGGACCTTGACGCAGTTCTGCTTTTGAACCAATCGGAAGTGCCGCATGTCGGGAATGTCGACCTGCAACAGATGCAATGGTTCGCATCGAATGCCGCGTACTTTCGCGTCGTTTGCACTCGCGATCGAATCGCTGCATTCCTGGTCGGCATGCGGCCCGGCACGAGCTATGAGAGCCCCAACTATCGCTGGTTTTGTGACCGTTATGCCGATTTCGCCTATGTCGACCGGGTGGCTGTAGCCGACTTCGCACGTCGCCTCGGGCTCGCGTCTCGACTGTATGACGATTTCGCAGCCGCGGTTCCTGCAACGGTCGAATTCATGACCTGCGAGGTCAATATCCAGCCACCGAACGAGTCGTCAATGCAGTTTCACCAGCGCCTCGGATTTCGCCAGGTTGGCTCACAATTCACGGCAGGCGGCAGCAAAGAAGTCGCAATGCTGGCCAAAGACCTCCGGGCCGGCGCACACCGCAGCGGCGAGCAGCGCTAGTGGTGCCCATCCGGCGTCGAATGCACATCCGGATCAAATTTCTCGCCCGCCTCGACACGCACTGCCAGGCGATTGCGCGGCGAAGCGACCGGACACGTCGCGAAGTCGTTGAATGCACACGGCGGGTTATATGCCCGATTGAAGTCGAGGACTGTCTTGCCATCCTCGCCCGGAACGTCGGCATAGAGGAATCGCCCGGCCGGATAAGTCTCGTGCCCGCTTGTAGCGTCACCAAATACGAAGAACAGCTGGTCTCCTGACGCATAAGCCTCAAGTGCCTGGGTTTCTCCCCCGATTTCGAATGCAACGCGCCCGGGCGATTCAGGATGGTAGCCCAGCCCTTCGATAACTGTGTCGACATTGAGCACTTTCGGCTCATCGAAACGCTCCAGGGTCGCGGTTACCCGCATTGCCGGGTCAATCGGAAAGTAGTCAATCGCCGGGAATGCAGCGATGGCCGGGCTCTCGAAATCACGCAGCCTGAGAGCAAATCGGCCATCGCGATTGATAGCTGTCAAGGCAAATGAGCGATGCATGATTGTCACGGGATTGTCGGTCGTATCGTCCGAAATCAGTAATGACTTGACCGGATTATCCTCATGGCGCACGTCCACGCCTGGCTCAGCAAGCAGAACGACACCTTCCGCTGATGTCTGCAGCTCACCAATGTACCGAGCCGCGTATGCGGGGAAAACAATGTCATTGTCGGCAGCCGAACCGATGCGGCTGCTACCTTCCTCGAGCCAGAACAATCCGGCCAGATTAAGATACCCGTCAGCACCTTTCAGGCGCGCGAGGCGCTCTCCGCGCCACTGCAGTATGTCGGCCTCATAAGCTTCAAGGTCCAGCCCCTGCTCTTCTGTACTGCAAGCTGCGATCATGCAAACGATAATCGCGACTACCCATCTTTCTGCTGTAGTGTTCATAGCCTTGCATACTAATACGTCCAATTCATGACTAGAACCCCTGACAATGACGCCCTCGCCTACGCCGGTCTGCAACCCGAGCATATTCTCGAGGCACTTGATGATCTGTCGTTACGCTGCGACGGCCGATTTCTGGCGTTAAACAGCTATGAGAACCGCGTCTATCAGGTTGGCATCGAAGATGGTGCTCCCGTTGTTGCCAAGTTTTATCGGCCGGGCCGCTGGAGTGATGACGCTATCTTCGAAGAGCATAGCTTCTCAAGAGAACTCAGTGACGCCGAACTGCCAGTCGTTGCGCCACTGGAAATCGATGGGCAGACCCTGCATTACTCCGGTCCCTTTCGGTTCTCCGTCTTTCCGTGTCACGGCGGTCGCGCACCCGACCTCGACAACCTCGATCTGCTGCGACAGCTTGGCAGGCTGGTTGCACGAATACACCTGATAGGCGAGACGCAGGATTTCGCGCACAGACCCACCGTCGATATCGATAGTTATGGAATTTCATCTCGCGATTATCTGTTGGAGCACGATTTCATTCCGTACGAGTTGCACGCCGCATATGAGAGCATTGCAGATCACGTCATCACGGCAATTGAGGAGAGCTTTGCGCGTGCTGGCACGGTCCACCAGTTTCGGCTCCACGCAGATTTTCACCCGGGAAACGTACTCGTAAACGGCCAGCGATTACACATAGTCGATCTTGACGACACACGGCGTGCAGCGGCGGTTCAGGATTTGTGGATGTTCTTATCGGGTGATCAGGAAGAACAGGCACCTCAGCTTGACGCACTACTTTCAGGCTATGAAGAGTTCCGACACTTTGATGCACGTGAACTACACCTCGTTGAAGCGTTGAGAAGTTTGCGGATCATGCATTACGCCGCATGGATCGCGCGGCGCTGGGAAGACCCGGCTTTTAAGATTGCGTTTCCGTGGTTTGATTCGAATCGCTACTGGGACGAACATGTACTGGCCCTGCGGGAGCAGGTTGCGCTGATGCAGGAGCCACCGCTCGAATGGCACGCCGACTGAGAGGCGTTGTTTCTTCAGGGCGCTACCTGGAAAGCAGTCTCCGTCGCCGCGGCGCTATTTCGAAACGATCGATCCATCGTGAAAAAGTCTGTCGGCTCAGGTTCTGCAGAGCATCTATCGACCCATCTGTCTGTGCGCAAATCGCCGTTGGGTCGATGTTGTGCCGCTCATCATCAAGAACTGCCTGATTGTCATGAACAGTTAACCAGCGCTCTATCAGAGAACTGTCCACTTCGAGATGGAATTGAAATCCGTACGCGTGCTCTCCATAGCGAAACGCCTGCACATTGCTTGCCGGCGAACTGGCCAGGTGAACCGTTCCTGGCGGGAGTTCGATACCGTCCTCATGCCACTGAAAGACCTCTTGTCGCTCTGCAAACGTCGACAAGACCGGATCCGCGACACCTTCAGCGGTGAGATTGACGTCGTACCAGCCGATTTCGCGCACCGCATTGCGACTCACCGAACCGCCGAGCGCTTTCGCAAGCAATTGCGCCCCGAGGCAGATACCCAGTACCGACATATCCCGGTCGATGGCCTCGCGAATGATATCAACCTCGGTAATCAGGTTTGGATAGGTTTCAATCTGATCGGAATTCATCGGGCCACCCAGTACGATGAGCGCGGCGTATTTGTCCAATGCAGGCCTGACTTTCGGTTCACGACCAAAATTGACGTAACGGATTCGAAACCCGGCCTCCTTGAGCAACGGATCGAGAGTCCCCAGAGGCTCGTAGGGAACGTGTTGAAATACAAGTATTTTTGGCCTGGCCATCGATTCCTGGGTCAAAACTCATGATTACTGAGAAGAATGGCCTTTATACCGGGCCAGGCGAACTTCGTGAAGCAGTCGTACACATTGATTCTCAAGGCCTGCCACACTACAGTGGAGCTATTCCTTTTTTCGCGTCAGTGGGCGGAACTCTATAGCTTGCGAACGCTCTGATATAAGGATCGCACGACCGATAATGTCTGCCGGACGCGTCTAATAGAAAGCCATGAATCGAACAGCACTACTCGGAATATTGCTTGCCGGGCTGATATCCGGCTGCGGTTCGAATGTCACGCTCAAGGCTCCGACGATTCCGGAACCGCTTCTCGAGCAAATCCCGATGTCAATCGGCCTCCGCATGCCGGAGAACTTCGAGAACTTTGTTCACGAGGAAAAGGTGTACGGGCGTGAGGAATGGTCGATTAATCTCGGACGATCGAACGCCGCATTTTTCGAACAGCTGTTCGGACACATGTTCGCTGATGTAACCGTTCTCGGGCCAAACGATGATCCACAATTGCTACCATTGGATGCGTTGATTGAGCCGAGTATCGATGCATTTGAGTTTTCCACACCGGATCAAAGCAAAACTGATGCGTTCGCCGTGTGGATTCGCTATCGACTGAGAGTCTACGATCGCGAGGGCAAACTGGTTTCGAATTGGCCGGTCAGCGCCTATGGCAAAAGCCTGACCACAAAAATGAACAGTTCCGACGCCCTGGAACGGGCCGCGATTCTTGCGATGCGGGATGCGGCCGCGTTGATGATAATGAAGTTCGACAACGTAACGCGAATCAGCGCGTTGGCCGATCAGCCGGGAACTGAATCCGAGCCCGCTGACGCGTCGCAAACGGACGAAGAGGAAGACACCGAGGTACAAACAACAGCCCTTGAAGGAAGCCAGGATGAAGCAGGCTAAACGTCTTATCAAAGCACCAGTTTTCGCACTGATGATCTTGTCATCGACTGCCTGCGTGACCTCGACGGTGCAGGATGCCCGCACAGGTCTGACCGGTATCAACGAGGGCGAGTCCGTCGTCATCATGGCCAAGAGCTACCATCTGGGTAACGAGACAGAGATGAAGTACATCCGTTGTATAGAGGACAACCTGGCGCGGGGTAGTAAGGGATTGCGCGTCATTCCTCACGATGAATTTATCGACTCGTTGTTTCCCTGGTTCGAGCCACGCACCGCGCCCGCTGAAACCAAGAATCTGGCGAAGCTGATGGACCGGCCGGGAGTTGCCGACAAGATCGCTGAACAAGGCATTCGTTACATTATCTGGCTCGACGGCGATACCGATCGCGTTGCGGGAGGCGGCAGCTTGTCGTGTGCTGCCGGACCAGGCGGCGGCGGCTGCTTCGGTTTTGCATGGTGGCAAAACGACGCAGATTACGATGCATCAGTATGGGATCTGGAAGGCCTCGAATCGGCCGGAACGGTGTCGGCAGATGTCAGTGGCACGTCCTTCATGCCAGCCCTGGTCATCCCGTTGCCGTTTATCGCGCGCACACAATCCAAGGCCTGCAAGACACTCGCCGATCAGTTGCACAGCTTTATAGTGCAGGACGAGTCGGTGTAACACCGAACATCCGTTTCGTACGATTACCTGGGGCGGCCTGCTCGAATAAATGCCTTGCTGTAATAGTCCGCCTCCAGACTTTCGACAGATACCACTCTCCCCGTGGATGGCGCATGCACAAAGCGGCCGCCACCGACGTACATCCCAACGTGTGACATCTTGCCCGAGATACTGAAGAACAACAGGTCGCCCGTCCGCAGGTGACCCGTCTCGACCGGAGCGAGGTTAGCCCAAAGCCCGGCTGTCGTGCGGGGAACGGCTTTGCCCGCGTTAGCGTAGGAGTAATGAACCAGCCCGCTACAATCGAAGCCGCGTGGCGTGCTGCCGCCGTAACGATACGGCACACCTACCTGCTTCAGGGCGACCGCAGCTGCGCGTTTACCCACCGCTGAGTGATCACTCTTTTTGACGACGGCGCCGTTACTCTGCCTCACAATAGATCCTGATTGAGGATTTGACTCAGATCGTGAGGGCGGATTCGACGAACATGCGACGTTTCCGGTCGCGACGAGCGCGATCAGGACAACGCTGCGAACTATACTGGCTGGCTGAGATATCATAACGGCCACGTCCGTTCGTCACAGAGCGATAAGAATACGCAACGGGACCTGAAGATCGTATGAACTGCATCTCAAGTTTGAAGCATAAGAGCGTTTTGATGCTGTGCCTTACGTCGTGCGTGGCTTGCGGCGCGCCAGCTTCAGAACCGCTGGCCCCCACTGACCCGTTGCAGTACCGCGTTGATTATGTCGTTAGTCCGGACCCGACCGACGGTACGGTTGCGGTAACACTCAAACTGTCACAGAGCCGCGCCCTGCTGCGTGAGATGACGATGCGACCGGATTCTCGCGTATCCAATATCCGCGCAGACGGTGACCTGGACATTAGCAATGGCATGGTGCGCTGGAGACCGAAGGCAATTGGCGGCACGATTCGCTGGCATGTCGATGTGGCACAGCGCAGGAACGGCAATGGTCATGATGCGTGGCTTGGGATGAAATGGGGCCTGTTCCGCGCCGAGGACATTGTCCCGCGAGCCGCAACGCGCACCCTCAAAGGCGCCCGCAGTGACACACGGCTGAGATTCGATTTGCCGCGCAGCTGGTCCGTCGTAACTCAGTATTACGGTAAGAGCGGACAATTTCGCATTGACAATCCGGAGCGGCGTTTTGATCAGCCATCCGGCTGGCTCGTGATCGGAGAACTCGGCGTTCGACGGGAAGAGATCGCGGGTGTTCGAGTTGCCGTTGCTGGACCTGTAAACAGCTCCGTTCGCCGCATGGACACGTTGGCATTACTTAACTGGACGCTTCCCGAACTGGCGCGATTGCTTCCGGAGATGCCGTCCCGGCTGACCATCGTTAGTGCCGGAGAGCCCATGTGGCGTGGTGGATTGTCAGGGCCGCAGTCGCTTTATGTGCACGCCGACAGACCGCTAATCAGCGAAAACGCCACGAGCACCCTACTCCACGAAATCATGCATCTGTCTTTTGGGCTGTCGGCAAAGAATGGCTTCGACTGGATCGTCGAAGGCCTGGCCGAGTATTACAGCCTGGAAATACTGAATCGTAGCGGCACAATTTCGGATTCGCGTCTGGCCCACGCGAAATCCGACCTGGCCGACTGGGCAAAGACTGCCTCGACGCTTTGCCGCCAGACATCGACAGGAGCAACAACCGCAATGGCGGTTGGCAAGTTCTCGGCATTGAACGAAGAACTCCATGAAAACTCCGCTGGCGAGGCCAGTCTCGATGACGTCGTCAGAGAACTTACGAGAGCTGGCACGGCTGTCGATCTCAACCGTCTAACCGAAGTTGCAGAGTCACTAGTGGGCGACAAACTGGACACACTGCACATAAACAACCTGCCAGGCTGTCGTAATATCGCGTCTGGTAATCAAGAGACCTAGACACTTCGATGGACCGACGCCACGATCTTGAAGTCGTACTGCGCTCACGGACCCCGATCGTCATTATCGAGACGAGGGACGAGGCACGCATGCTGGAGATGCTGCAGTCGATCACGATTTCGAGCGCCAGCCCGAATTATCTGCCACTTTTTCGCTGGACCGTAACGGACGGACTGCAGCGCATTGATATCAAAATGGAACCGCAGCCACTGAATTCGGAACCTGGCGATGTTCTCAAGCACATCCGAGCCGTCACGAAGCCAGGTGTATACGTGCTCCTGGACTTCCACCCATTCCTCGAAAACCCGTTACACGTTCGACTGATCAAAGACATCTGTATTCGTTATCGTGAGGTGCCCCGGCAAATCGTGCTGATCAGCCATACGGTAAAGCTACCAAGCGAACTCGAATCGTTTAGTGCACGCTTCGACATGGCGCTCCCGACCGGGAACGAACGTCGACAGATTATTCAGCGAGTTACCGATGAATGGACCGCGGATAATCCGGGAGCACGCGTCCAGGCCGACGCAAAAGCCTATGAATTGCTGGTTCGAAATCTCGCCGGACTGACCTATAACGACACCGAGCAACTTGCACGCAACGCTATTTATGTCGATGGAGCAATAACCAAGAGTGATCTGCCCGGTGTGATGCAGGCGAAATACGAACTTCTAAATCGCGGTGGCGCATTGCAGTTCGAATATGACACCGCACGTTTCATCGATGTCGGAGGCCTTACTCGCCTTAAGGAATGGCTCTCACAACGCAAAGCCGTATTCCGCGGCGACGCAAGTGCCGCGCATCTCGATTCTCCAAAAGGCATTCTGCTGCTGGGCATTCAGGGCTGCGGCAAGAGCCTCGCTGCCAAGGCGACGGCCGGCATTTTCGGTGTTCCTCTGTTACGTCTGGATTTCGGCGCAATCTACGACAAGTATCACGGTGAGACCGAACGCAAACTCAGGGAATCACTGAATACCGCGGACGTCATGTCGCCCTGTGTACTATGGATTGACGAAATCGAAAAAGGTATTGCGGGTCGTGGCGGCGAGACGGGGACCACACAACGGGTGCTCGGAACATTTCTCACCTGGATGGCGGAAAAAAAGAGCCAGGTGTTTGTCGTCGCGACGGCCAACGACATCAGCGCGTTGCCGCCCGAACTTGTCCGCAAAGGACGATTCGATGAAATATTTTTCGTCGACCTTCCTGACAGGAAAGTAAGAGCGTCCATACTTGCAATTCACCTGACCAGCCGGGAGCAGCGGCTCCGGGAATTCGATGTTGAGGCTCTGGCGGACGCAATGGACGGGTTTTCAGGCGCCGAGATCGAACAGGCCGTGGTTGCCGCGTTCTATGCCGCCCATTCACAACAAAAGCAGCTGGGTACTGACCACATATTAAGTGAGGTGCAGCAAACCAGGCCGCTGTCCATCGTGATGCAAGAGCAAATTGGGGCGCTCAGGCGCTGGGCTGACGGCCGCACGGTTGCTTGCGACTAGCCGAGTTCCGGCCGCATTTGACGTAACACGGCGGTCCCGATCGGGCACGTCTCCCAGCCTCATACCCGTGGTAGTATGGGTGGATGACTAATGATAAGAAAAACATAAACCAATTAGTCTCGGATGATGACGATCCTACGGCGGAACTCGAAGTGCTTTTCCTGGGAGAAGCGCCTTCGCAGGGCGACAAGGACGATATGTCGGAATCTTCTGCGGCCACGTACGACTTTATCGGCAAGAACAAAGATCACGATAAATCCATTTCAGATCTGAAGTCCGATCTCAAGACACGTTCGGAAACAATTAATCGTCTGCAATATGACATTGAGCAGCTACGTGCCAGGTGGACAGGACTCGAGGCGGAAATCAAAGCCCGCGAAGAACTCACCCGTGACCTGAACCAGGACCTTGACGATACGAAGAAGAGGCTCGCGCGAAAAGAAAAACTGATCGAAAAGCGTGACCAATCGATAAAGGCACTGAAGGCTGAGATTCGCGACCGCGATGACAAGGTTGGTGAACTCAACGCATCTATCATTGAATGCGAAGAAAAAATAGAACACTTGCAAGACGAACTCGTATCGCACAAGGAAAGCACCGAGGCTGAATCCGAGCAACACCTTATTGCACGACAAAAGCGGACCGGCCAGATTGCGGGCGCCCAGACGCTGATCAAAGAACAGCAGGCGCGGATTGAGCATACAGAATCTTACGCGGACTCACTCAGACAGAAGCTGCAGAGGTTTATGACAGCAAGGAGTGAAGCCGAGGACACTCGTGAGTCCCTTGAGCTGAACCTTGATCACGCTGCCAGGCAACTCGAAGAACGCAATGCGGAATTGGCCGAACTGGAGAACACTAACGCAGCATTGGCCAGGGAACTCGAGGAACGGAAAGACGCGTATGCCGAGGAAATTGGCGCGGTGCGTTTTGAACTCGGCGCAGCGCAGGAAACCGTGGCGCAAAACAAGCTTATTGCCGAACAGCTCGCTTCAGACCTTATTGATACGCGCGGATTTAGAGATGAGCTCGAGCAAATGCTCAACAAGTCCACAGAAGAAGGTCAATCACGTATCGAGCGACTGGAAAAAGAGAACCGCAAGCTGCTTCGCGAGGCGGCCGAGAATGAAGAGAAGCTTGAAAACAAGAGTGAGGCGATCAATGGCCTGCTCGAGGAGCTCGCCAAGAAATCGCAGCAGATTGACTCGATCGGTGAGATCGAGGAAGTTATCCATGAGATTGACGACCGCATGTCGGAACGCATCGATGAGCGGTCAGGTAAGGAGCGGGAACGTGTCACGCGCGTATTGATCGGCTCAATCGACGGTCAGGAACTGCGATTCCCATTGTTCAAGGATCGACAAACGATCGGCCGTACCGAGCAGAACGATATTCAGCTCAAAGCGTCCTATGTCAGCCGGCGACACGCTGTCATCGTAACGGAGCGTGATAGAGCACGTGTCATCGACTGGGGAAGCAAGAACGGCGTGTTCGTCAATTCGAAACGGATTACTGAACATTTCCTGCAAAACGGCGACATCATGACCATTGGTACTGCCGACTTCCGCTACGAAGAACGCCCCAAACGCGACGCATAATCTGACGCAATCGACGCTCCGGAATGTGAGCGTAATCACGGCAATTTTTTGCCGTTCGCAGTATCGTGTCTATCTGGTCGCATGGAGCACATCAGGGACATGATGTTCAGTAATACGGCAGGGAAGCCGGGCACTCTCAGCGAAGCTCAACAGGTCGCACACAACGCGGGCAAGTTGATTTCGCACAAGATCTGGCTGCCGAAACTGCTCTACGCCGCGCTGCCCTATTTCTACCTCTTTTCCGGCGTTGCCGCACTGTTGGCCACGCTCTACATCAGCAACTGGTATTGGGTACTCCCGCATTACCTGCTATTTGCGGGCGCATGTCTGCATATGGGCATACTGGTGTATCGGCGGCGTCATCGCCGTTAGAGCTTGATCTTTCCGGGGCCGTGGGCAACGATATCCTCTGCCAACGCCGCAGAGACGGTTACCTTGAGTCAAAACGCCCTGAAGCAAGCCGCAGTCAAGGAAACAGCACTCTTTCTGGGGCTGCTCTTTTTCGGTTTCGTACTGATGCCGATTGCGATCTATTGGGTCGGCCAGGATGTGTTCGGTCGCTACGGCGGCTACGGTTACGGCGATTTTTTCGGGACTTTGAGCGCGAAAATCCGATCTGGCGACCTCGTCGCCTGGTTCTTCATTCTTTCTCCCTATCTGGCCTGGCAAACGTTGCGGCTGACACTCTTCGCTTGGCGCGCCACGCGCAGGTCGCCCGGCTAGCCGAATTCGGGCCCGCAAGCAAACCAGGAAACTTGTGACCAGTATCACACTATTTTCTTTAACAACAGCACACTTACAGCGTTTCTGTAGATATTAAGTTAACAATGATGCATGCTGATCCGAGGCAGGCTCTATAGTTACGTCTGACGCCACAAAGTACCAGCACGCCCGCGAGCAACAATGATGAAGCGTTTCATGAACTGGCTGACCAGCAAGATCTCGCCACGGAAGGCTTCTCCAGACTCGCATCTGAGTAGCACGGGCGCGCATCTTCGCCAAACAGGCTCTCATCTGCGTCACACAGGCGGTCATACAGCGGCGCCACGAGCCGCCCCACCCAGGCAAGCCGTGCCCGGACGTCAGCCGGAATACGTCGATCTTGATCCACACGTCGAGGGTCGTATCGAAGACGCCGGTCCGGGGAAAAACGTTCTGATTCGCACCAAGTTCGTGCGCGAAGATACCGGTACTCACGAAACGCTCAAAATCCTTGACGATTCGGTGATCGAGACGAATGAAGAAGAAGGCATGGATCCGTACAACACCGGCCAGTTCGATCGCTCAAAACACTGGGACAAACGAACTAAGTAGGGCAGCTGAAAGATGAGCTTGCGAGTATCGTTTGAACTTGATGAAAACGATCTGACACACTTTCGCTTGATTATGCGAGAGGCCCGCAAGGCCGCGGCGCACATGGCGCCGGAAGATATTGTCGCCACTGCTGAGAGTTTGCTGCAGGATTTTACCGCAGGCACTACGCCGGGCTTCATTCTGGAGCGAATTCAAAAACTGCGCCTGCTGATCAAGATGTTATCTGATCTCGACTGGCGGCTACCGCATCAGGAGGCGACCCGGGTTCTGAATGCCCTCGCCTATTTCACTGAGCCTGATGACCTGATTCCCGATCACATTCCCGGACTTGGGTTTCTTGACGATGCGATCATGGTTGAACTTGTTGTTCGCGAGCTGAAACACGAGATTGAGGCGTACCTGGACTTTTGTGATTTCAGAGATGGCAAACGGGTCGGTCGTGGCCCACGTGCTGCGAGCAGTCGTGAAGAATGGCTCAACGCTCGTCGCGAGGAGTTGCAGTCACGCATGCGTCGGCGCCGCGCACGCGGCCGCAAGGTAGACGACGGCAGGTCCGATCTTCGCCTGTTTGACTAGACCCAGAAATACCAGCCTGTCACCGTGAGACCTGACCACATGAGTGCCTGTCCCCACCAGCGAGCCGGGTGATTAATCAGCAGTGCGTAGAAACTCACGGCCGAAATGCTGGTCATACCGAAGAAGATGAGCACACTGGACAACAGGGGTCTGAATTCATGCTGCAGTCGCGGGTAGTCATCGCCGAGGACCAGGAAGACGAACAGTACTGCCGCAAGGCTGACAGTGATTGCCAGGCAAGATCCAAGCAAGATGCCGGTGATCACAGTCAATGGCCGCATAGAGAAGTTTCCACTCTGGTCTATTTATCACCGGAACAGGTGGGTGATGGTTATGCCAAATACGCCCTTGATTGAAGCGCGCCGGGCATCTAGCCTAGCCCATTAGGCTCGGTCATAAAATACGTCCGCCGATATTGGAGAGAGATTTGAAAGCACTTGAGACCCGTCGTAACGCCTGGTTCGCTGGCCTGTTGCTAGGATTCCTCGTAGCGCCCGTCATGGCGAGCACCGAGGCGGTTGTCCCCGATGGGCCCCTGTCGCCTGAGTCGCGACACGAGAATATTGGCGAACTGGTTACCCAGTTCATTCAGAAGTCACATTATCTGCACGTCACGATAGACGACGATTTATCGTCGCGTGTGATGGACAGGTACATCGAATCGCTGGATCGCAATCGCATGTATCTGCTCGCCAGCGACATCGCATTTTTCGAGGATTTTCGTTACGACCTGGATGACGTTGTCAAGAGTCAGCCACTGGACCCGGTCTTTGACATGTTCTCGGTCTACCGCGCCCGAGTGCGGGCACGGTTCGAGTTCGCGTTGACGCAGCTCGAAGACGAGCCGGATTTGCTGGTTGATGAAGATTACCAGTTTGACCGAGCAGAAATGCCCTGGGCAACGACGACGGCCGAACTCGACGAACTCTGGCGCCGACGCGTCAAGAACGATGTAGTCAATCTGGCGTTGACTGACAAGCCGTGGGAAGAGTCCCGCGAGGTCCTGATCAAACGCTATTCGCGCTACCTGAAACGCATGGATCAGGTGAAAAACGATGACGTGTTCGAGACCTTCATGAACGCGTTCGCACATACGCTGGACCCGCACTCGAGCTATCTTTCGCCAAGAAACTCGGAGGAATACCGGATCCAGATGAGCCTTTCCTATTTCGGCATTGGCGCTTCACTCCAGACCGAGGACGACTACGTCCATATCGTCAACATTATTCCGGGCGGCCCGGCCTCAATCGACGGATCGCTTGGCCCCGAAGACAAGATCATCGGCGTTGCACAGGGCAGCGAGGGAGAGATGGTTGATGTCATCGGCTGGCGCCTCGATGACGTTGTCGATCTGATTCGTGGTCCTGCGGACACTGTCGTCAGGTTACACATCATCCCGGCGGGCACCCTCCCCGGCAATGCCAACAAAGAAATCAGGCTGACGCGTGGCCAGGTACGGCTCGAAGAGCAGGCAGCAAAAAGCGAAATCGTTACGGTCCCCCGAGATGGACGGGACTGGTCGATTGGCGTTATCGATGTCCCGAGCTTTTATCGTGACTATCGTGCGCTGAGCAATGGCGACAAGAACTACACCAGCACGACGAAAGACGTGAAGCGCCTGATCATGGAACTCGAAGAGGAAGGCATTGACGGTTTGATCATCGATCTGCGTGACAACGGGGGTGGCCATCTGACTGAAGCAACCGCTCTTTCGGGCCTGTTTATCGACAACGGTCCGGTTGTACAGCTGCGCAACTCGAACGGCCGCATCAGTCGCCTGGACGATCCTGACCCGGTTGCCCGAGTCGCATACAACGGACCGTTAGCCGTTCTCGTCAACCGATTCAGCGCCTCTGCATCCGAGATTTTCGCGGCTGCGATTCAGGATTATGCGCGTGGCGTGATCATTGGCCAGGAGACATTCGGCAAAGGCACGGTGCAGAATCTGTATTCACTTGATCAGTACCTGCAGCCCGAAGATGACAGGGGATTCGGACAGCTGACGCTTACGATCGGAAAGTATTATCGCGTGACGGGCGAAAGTACGCAGCACCGCGGCGTGAACCCGGATATCAATTTGCCGTCTCCTATTGACTCCGAAGAGATCGGCGAGAGCGTGCGTGACAGCGCATTGCCGTGGGACACGATCAAGACCACTCGCTTCCGGCCGGGCGAGCCGCTCGACAACACGATTCAATCGCTGACAGCCAGCCATTCACAGCGCGCAAAAGAGGACCCGAATTTCCAGTACCTCATGCAGTACATCGAGGACGATCGCGAATTGCGCTCACATACGTCGATATCCCTTAATATCGAAGCCCGACGCGCCGATCGGGCGGAAGACCTGGAGCGAGCATTGGAACTCGAGAACGAGCGTCGCAAGGCGCTGTCTCTTGAACCTGTTCTGAGTCTCGAGGACCTCGACGAAGAAGAACGCCCTGACGTGCCGCTTGACCAGGCGGCCGGGATTGTTACAGACTTGGCGGTGATGCGCGAAATCGAGGCCATTCCGGCACAGACCGCCCAGATTCGGCCCTGAAGAAGCGCGTTTGCAAGGCGGTATACTGGTGTTATACTTCACCATAACACCTTGCTGATTGCAGCAACCCGGAGGGCCCGTGACAACACGGCAGGCACGCAAGACCAACGCCGCACTAAGCATGACGGCTCTGTTCAGCCTCAGTGCCTGGTGTGCTGCCGCCCTCGCATCCAGCGAGGTTCAGGTGCCGCATTCCGAGCTGATTGCGCACGGCGATACCTCCTCCCTGCACGATATTCTCGACGAGAATGCAACATCGCCAACTCTGCAAACGCTGGATTCCTCCGACATCGTTACCTTGCCCTCATTGGCTGATGCAGGTGCTGAAACGACAGAATCGGCGACTGAGGAGAGCAAAGCATCTGCCAAAGCGTCACTAGGCAACACCGACATGCCTGACATGGCGACACGCCTGCCCGGCGTCTCGGCAAGTGACCTGCCACGCTTTCGGCGGCATATGTTCCGCACCGATATTTAGTCTGAATCGGGGAGATTTCTGTAGGCGCCCGCCTGCAGCAGCTTGCCACGGCGGCTGGCTCTTGCGACGTCGCGTTGGATCAGCGGCTCAGGATTTCTGACACATTCCAGTAATTTTCCTCGAGAAGATTGGCGTCCCTCTTTTTGATGACGCCTTTTTTGCTGATCTCGAAGAGCGTTGCAACCGTGCTGGACACCGGTACTGCATCGTCATCGCTAAGAAACACTGCATTTTTTTCAATTAGCTTGGCGCGTTGCTGCAGGACGTCGGCGAAATCTGTCACTTTGTCGAACGATTCGATACGTTTTAGAACAAGAGCGACGATTACATCGCATTCCTGCTTGGTGCCGTAGTTGATAGCGCCAACACTTTTTTCACCAGCTTCTTTCGCCATACTGGCCAGTTCATCATCGTAGAAATGCAAATAGACGTGCTGTACGAACGCGAGAACCATGAAATTGATGCGTCGCTTCGTCGATGTGTCCAGACCTTCAGTATCAGGTGGAACACGGTTTTGAATCTCGTCGTACTGCAACAGCAATTGCTCTTCGTCTTGCTGGGCAGCTGCGATAGACTCCGCCAGGCCGTCGAGAGTCCCGTTGATAGCGCGGCCACGAAAAATTTTCAGAAAGCCGCTCATTGACATCTGCCGATGCCGCTCATGTTGCAACTGGTCCTCGAGCATCTGAACCTGCAGGCGATGTTCACCAATCTTGTCCTCGATCGATGCTGCCTCTTGCCGTCGGCTTTCGTTCCAATCGACCAGTCGCTGCTCGTGTTGTCTTTGTTCCCGTTGCTGTTTCAGTTGTTCTGCAAACGCCTCAATCTTTCCCTGGCAACGCAGGTTAAGGCGGCGAAGCTGGTAGTAGATGATGACGTTGTATACCCACTCAGGGTCGAGCAATAGCCGTTCAAGGTGATCGAGCTTCTGCTGCACTCGTGCCGCCGCGCCCTCCTCCTCCTTGATACGGTCCTGCAGCCGAAACTGTTCGTCGCGCAGCCCGGCGAATTCCTTTTTGAGTTCGGCGCGGTTCCAGTAGAGTTTGAGGAGCTTGTCGCTCTCCTCTTCACTGGGCTTCTCGTCCGAGTTTCCAAAAATGGCTGTAAGGCTCGTCACCGGTCATTCCTCTTAACATAATCCCGGGCGCCAAGATGTGGCGGCTGAAGGGATACCTGTCGAATGATGACAACGGATCGGTTGGGAAACTCTGCTTGAATCGACAGTTTTGCAAACTGTCAGATGCGGTGAACCAGCGCACGCAGGTTAGCGCTCGAGGATCAGGTGACCCTGATGAGTCAAATAGTCCAGCCACTTGTTGAGAACGATATTTTTCTCCCAGCGGCCATCGAGTTCGAGACGATGCACTTTCGCCAGCCGACGCAATTCCGCATCGCGATGATCGCCGCCCAAATACATCACCTCCGCCAGCTGACCGTCAAGGTAAACGCGAACTGTCATGTCCGGATCCGCCACACGCTCGTCACCATTCTCGAAATAGTACGTAAGTGACATCGTAACCGTGTATCTGCACCGCTCGAGAATCTCGACATGCAATTCACAGGCACCTGCAACGCGCGAGCGAAAACAACCGTCGAGGCGTTCGAGCTCGGGAATCAACTGCAGAAGACGAAGGTAGTTGCTCTCATACAAAGCCATCAAACCAACGAAACTTTTTGGTTTGACGATCGTCTGTGGAACGAGTTGGTAATCAAGCAACATGCAGTGAATATAGCACAGCGATTCGTGCGTAAAAGGCGTGCAATTAACGTTCCACAAACACGTCACAAAAACCAAAATTCAAGGTCGCACTCGTCGCTCAACGCCGGTACTATCGAGTATTCGACTCGAGATTTCCTCGATCGAGAATTCGGTGGTATCGACGCGCGGAATACCATAACGCTTGAAGATTTTCTCGGATTCGCGCAGCTCATAGCGCACTTGTTGCGCGGACGAGTACTTGCCCAGCGCTCGACGCTCCTTACGAATCTGGCGAAGCCGGTCGGGCGCAATCGTCAATCCATACAGCTTATGTGTCAACTTCAGTAAAAAATCCGGCAACTTGCCGGATTCGAAATCTTCTTCGGTAAGCGGGTAATTGGCAGCGTACACGCCGTATTGCAACGCGAGATACAGACAGGTGGGGGTCTTCCCCGATCGCGAAACACCAACCAGTATGACGTCTGCCATATCGTAATTGCGACTGATGCCGCCATCGTCGTTTGCCAATGCGAAATTCGTCGCCTCGATGCGTTTCATGTAGGCCTCAATGTCGCTCATTCCGTGTGCGCGGCCCGACTCATAGGCCGGTTGCTGCTCCAGCTCCTGTTCGAGAGGCTCGAGAAACACGTCGAAGATATCCAGGTGCAGGCCATCGGCCTCTTTAACGATCTTGCGAAACTCGGGCTGCACAATTGTCGAGAAAATGATCGGCCGGCGCCGGTCGCTGGCGCCGGACTCGTCGATTTTTTGTACCGCCTCACGCGCCTTGCCATCGGAATCTATAAATGGCAAAGTCACGTGCCGAAAATCGTGGCTGCTGAACTGGGTGATGAGGCTGTGTCCCAGCGTTTCAGCAGTGACGCCGGTCTGATCTGAAAGAAAGAAAACGGTGCGTTCATTCATTAGCGGAAATCCCGGAATGCAGCGATAATGAGCATAGCCGTCCTGCCCGTACTCGAGATCGATTGTCCATTTCCTGTAAGGGAACACAAGGGAGCAAGCATTGGAGCCATATGTCATCAAGCTCGCTGAGCTTGGTATGAAGGATGTTGAAATCGTTGGCGGCAAAAACGCCTCTCTCGGAGAAATGATCGGCAACCTCAGCGGCCTGGGCGTGACCGTCCCCGGGGGCTTCGCGACAACATCGGCTGCCTATCGGGCGTTCCTCAGCGCCGCTGGACTCGACCAGCGCATCTCGGCGCTTCTCGATACCCTCGATGTTGATGATATAGGGGCATTGAAGACCGCGGGACAGTCCATTCGCAGCTGGATTCTCGACACCCCGCTGCCCACCCGCCTGCGAGAAGAATTGGACACTGCATGGGCGGAAATGTCCGGCGGCAATGATATTTCTGTCGCTGTGCGATCGTCCGCCACCGCTGAGGACCTGCCCGACGCATCCTTTGCAGGCCAGCAAGAGACCTTTCTCAATGTGCGTGGCATGGACAATCTCGTCGCAGCACTGCACCAGGTATATGCCTCTTTGTACAACGATCGCGCCATCGCCTACAGGGTGCACCAGGGATTCGACCATAAGCTGGTCGCATTGTCTGTCGGTGTACAGACTATGGTCCGCAGCGACGTCGGCGCAGCAGGTGTGGTATTTACTCTCGACACCGAGAGCGGCTTTCGCGACGCAGTGTTCATTACGGCTTCGTATGGCCTGGGAGAGACCGTCGTCCAGGGTGCCGTCAATCCCGACGAGTTTTACGTCTACAAACCCGCTCTCGAGGACAACCGCTTCCCGATCTTGCGCAAGAACCTCGGTAGCAAAGCAATCAAGATGATCTACGGCGACGACCCGACGCCAGGCAAGACTGTTGTCACGGTCGACGTGGACGAGAGTGACAGCCAGACATTCTGTTTGTCAGACGAAGACGTTATCGAACTGTCGCGCATGGCCGTGACGATCGAGAAGCACTACGGCCGGCCAATGGATATCGAATGGGGCAAGGACGGTAATGACGGCAAACTCTACATTCTGCAGGCGCGGCCCGAGACCGTGCAGAGTCGCAGCGGGCGAACCATCCAACGCTTCACGCTAAAGGGCAAATCCGACGTTATTGTCACCGGCCGCAGTATCGGTCAGAAAATCGGCGTCGGTACCGCCAAAATCATTCGTGATGTCAGCGAAATGGCACGCGTTCATAGTGGTGACGTTTTGGTGTCGGACATGACCGACCCGGACTGGGAACCGGTCATGAAGCGTGCCGCGGCGATCGTGACCAATCGGGGCGGTCGAACCTGCCACGCCGCAATTATTGCGCGCGAACTCGGTATTCCGGCCGTTGTCGGCTGTGGCAAGGCGACAGAGATCATTGCAGACGGCCACGACGTGACCGTTAGTTGTGCCGAAGGTGACGTTGGCTATGTGTACGACGGCAAGCTCGACTTCGAGCAAACGCAGATCGAACTGGATTCGCTGCCGGATATTCCGGTCAAAATCATGATGAATGTGGGCAACCCTGACCGGGCGTTCGATTTCGCCGGCATCCCGAATCATGGTGTCGGTCTTGCACGACTCGAGTTCATCATCAATCGGATGATCGGCGTACACCCGCAGGCCCTGCTCGAGTACGACAAGCTTGACAGCTCGACGCGCGCCGCTGTTGATGAGCAAATGGCCGGTTACGGCGACCCGGTGCAGTTCTTCGTCGACAAACTCGCGGAGGGCGTCAGCTCGATCGCAGCTGCGTTCAATCCAAAGCCGGTTATCGTTCGCATGTCGGATTTCAAGTCCAACGAGTATGCGAATCTGATCGGTGGCGAACGCTACGAGCCCGACGAAGAGAATCCCATGCTCGGCTTCCGCGGCGCCGGTCGCTACGTCGCGGACAGCTTCCGGCCGTGCTTCGAGCTCGAGTGTGCTGCAATTCGCAAGGTTCGCAACGACATGGGCCTCACTAATGTGGAAGTCATGATCCCGTTTGTCCGCACGGTACAGCAGGCCAGGGATGTCATCGACCTGATGGCAGAAAACGGACTCGAACGTGGCAAGGACAAATTGAAGCTCATCATGATGTCCGAATTGCCGACCAATGCGCTGCTTGCCGACCAGTATCTCGAGCTTTTCGACGGCATGTCGATCGGCTCGAATGACATGACTCAGCTTGCGCTCGGACTCGACCGCGATTCGGCGCTGGTCGCCGATATCTTCGACGAACGCGACGATGCGGTAAAAGCGTTACTGGCGATGACAATTACGGCCTGCAAGGAACAGGGCAAGTACGTGGGCATCTGCGGGCAGGGCCCGTCCGATCATCCTGATCTGGCGCGCTGGCTGCTCGAGCAGGGCATCGAGAGCATGTCTCTGAATCCCGATACCGTCGTCGAGACCTGGATGTTCCTGGCTGGAGAGTCTGTCTAGAAGCGATCGTAGCGCGAGCGGCGCTGCCAGCGTATGCGCGGCAACCAGATGCCAAGGACCATACCGACAACGAGGACCAACGCACCGGTCATGAACCAATAGCGTATTGTCTGACCCGTCAATTCGCGATTCTGTTGCTCGAGCGTCGCCGTCTGAATCTCGGCATCAGCCAATTGCTCACGCAACTCCTTGTTCTGGTTGTTGATTGACAAAACGTTCGACGCCGTTCGTTTAATCTCGGCGAGCTCTTGCTCAAGTCGCCGTTTCTCGCCCTCCAACGTCGTTATCTTACGTGCCGCCGAATCGTACTCACCTTTGACGGCATCCAGCTGCGAGGTCAGCGTTGTGCCTTGCGCATTGGCGTTGGTCAGGCGGCCCGTCAAGGTCGCTAACTGCTCACGAGCACTGGGCTCATTCATCAGATATCGGGTAAGTACCCAGCCTTCAGTGCCGGCCGCGGTACGAACCCGTGAATAACCGGCTGCATCGTCGCGCTCGATCACCTCGAGCGCAGTACCACTCCGCAGCATGCGCTCGATTGCATTACTCGTACTGGGGCCGGTGCGCAACATGACCTCGAACTGGTCACTTACCCACGCCGATTGGGCGGCCGCCTGGGCGGCAGAGAGAAGGAAAAGCAGGCAAATTGCCCAAATCTTAGTAGTCAACGGCATCTTTCAGGGTCTGGTTTCGAATGCGGCAACTATAAGGCATGGTGAGCGCCCGTGCCACACAAAATCATACAAATCAGTCTCTTAACGGCGACAGGCTATGAACATTCTGCTCCCAGTTCGCGCCGTCAAATGCGGTCACTTTGAGCGATCTGATCGTTGCAGGATCCAGGCAATTGGCATTGACGCTGATACCCGTGGGATGTGAGCGCGGCACATAGAAGGACTTGATGCCGCAATGCCGACAGAAGTAGTGCTGCGCGATGCCGGTATTGAACGTATACGTTTCAATATCGTCCTGACCGCCAAGCAGTCGAAAGTCGTCCTTCGATACGATCAAGTGCACGTATCCCGACATACGACAGATGCTGCAGTTACATTGATCTGCTTCGATATCCGCCGGCGCATCGACTTCGAATCTTATCCTGCCACAGTGGCAGCCACCTTGGTGTGTTGTCATTGCTCGTTCCTGCCGTTTTTTTTCACCCATGCAACAATATGATTATTTGCGGGCATCGCATACAAGCGCATGCGACGCATGCCGCCTGCCTCGGCCAAACGATCAAGATCTTCGAGGTGGCGAATTCCCATATCAGGATCGCGCTGTCGCAGCGAGCGGTGAAACTCGGCATTGCTGGCCGTATTGAATTCGCCGTCCTGACGAAACGGACCGTACAAAATAAAAACGCCGCCATCGCTTAGTACCGCGCTCACCAGCGAGAACATCTTTTCGACGGCTTTGAAACTCATGATGTGCGCCGTGTTTGCTGAAAAGACACCATCATAGTTCCTGTCCGGAACGCGATCGGTCAATACGTCGAGTACGACCGGCTCACGAATATTGCCAAGCGCGGCATCACGAAGCCACGCACGAATGCCGGCGTGATTCTCTTCGAGATCACTGGTTTGCCACGTCAGATGATCGAGTTCGGCAGCAAAATGTGCGGCGTGTTGGCCAGTACCCGAGCCAATCTCGAGAATCGACTCGAGCTCCCGGAATTCCTCGCGGATAACGCCCAGAATAGATTGCTTATTGCGCTCAGTCGCCGGTGCGATCGGTTTGTGATTCATTCATACCTTGCTGTGGTCAGGCGGGACTTGTCGAGCAGTTGCTCACGGTACCAGGCAAGTTCGGCGATCGAATCACGGATGTCGGAGAGCGCCCTGTGCGACGACTCTTTCGCGAAGCCTGCAGCGACGTCCGGCGCCCACTGCTGTGCGAGTATTTTCAGCGTACTGACGTCGAGGTTGCGATAGTGAAAATAACGCTCGAGTTCGGGCATCTCACGAGCGAGAAACCGGCGATCCTGGCAAATGCTGTTGCCACTCATCGGCGACACTCCCGCGTCGACCCACTCTGCTAAAAAATTCAGGGTCTGCAACTCTGCATTGCGCATCGTGGTAGCACTTTGCAACACTCTCTCTGTCAGTCCCGACTCGCCGTGCTGCCGCGTATTCCACTCGTCCATACCATCCATCACGGTCTTCGACTGCCCTATCGCCAGGTCCGGGCCTGCCGCTAGTTCGTTGAGGTGGCGGTCGGTGATTATCGTTGCAATCTCGATAATCGTATCCGTCCCGGTATCGAGACCGGTCATCTCAAGATCAATCCAGATCAGGTTGCCGGCACGATCATTGTCGGTCTTGCTGTTACTCATGTACGTCCTTTAGCCGTCGCTTTCCAAAGTGGCGATAGTTTACCTTTCCTGAGTGTGCAAGGCTCCTGCCATCGCGGCATACTCTGCAGCAGATGCCGAGAGACCGGAAACAGATGCCGCAGGAAAACGCCGTTGTCATCGCCACTTACAGCCGCCGCATGGGATTGCGGCTTGAAGATGGTCGCGAAGTCGATGCCCGGATCAAGGGCAAACGACTCAAACCCGTTTGCGGCGACAGGGTCGTGGCCGAACCGATCGAGGAAGAATCCGACTGGCTGATCACACAAATCCTCGATCGAGCCAACTCGCTCAATCGCCCCAACATGCGCGGCCAGACTGAGGTGCTCGCTGCAAACGTCGAGTTCCTTATCGTCGTTGCTGCCGGTTCGCCGGATCCTGACTGGTTCATCGTCGATCGCTACCTTTGCGCGGCCGAGAGCATGAAAGTTCCCGCAGCCGTTGTGTACAACAAGACGGATCTGGAGTTGCAGGACAAGAAAATTGAATCTGCCCTGCGCGACTACGAGCGGATTTATCCGACCGTACGTTGCAGTGCCAGAACAGGCAGTAACATCGACGCAATCCAGGCAACCATTCGCGGCAAAACCGGGATCATTGTCGGTCAATCCGGCGTCGGCAAGTCGAGCATCATCAACCATCTAATGGGTGGAGAGACGCAACGCACGGCAGAAATATCGGGCAAAACCGGCGAAGGAAAGCATACAACCGTCAATTCGATGATGCTGACGCTGCCGGATGGCGGCGCGATCATCGACTCTCCAGGAGTTCGCGATTACGCGCCCGCTCTGCAGTCGGTGCCGGAGGTCATTCAGGGATTTCGCGAGATTGAAAAAGCCGGGCATGACTGCCGCTTCGCGAATTGCCGGCACCTGCGCGAGCCCGGATGCGCCGTAAAGACAGCCGTAGAAAATGAAACGATCAGCGCACGGCGCTATGAGTCGTACCGACGCCTATTGGCGTTAACCGAAAAGCTGGAAAGGCAGCTGTAGCAGACTCCGACGGCTAACCGGGAGGCCAGTTCAGCAATCTGCCACCCAACAGATGCAAATGAATGTGGAACACCGATTGCCCCGCTCCTTCGCCACAATTCATGACCACGCGGTATCCGTCTTCCGCAAGCCCCTCTTGCTGCGCGATGTCTTTCGCCGCCATGAACAGGCTACCCACGACTTCCTCATCCCCGGCATCGAGGTCATTGATTGTCGAAATGTGCCGGCGAGGAATAATCAACACATGCGTCGGCGCCTGAGGATTGATATCACGAAACGCGATAGCTGCATCGGATTCATGAATGATGTCGGCGGGAATCTCGCCATCGAGGATTCTGCAGAACATGCAATCTTCACGGATCATCATTTTCTCCTAGTCGATAACGCGTCGACCGTAAAACGCGTGTGACAAAGTGCCGCCATCGACGTACTCGAGTTCGCCACCCAGGGGGACTCCGTGCGCGATGCGCGACGCCTGAATGTTGTGTCTGGCAGCCATGTCCGCCAGATAGTGGGCTGTTGCGTCGCCCTCTACCGTCGGATTCGTCGCAATGATCATCTCGCTTGCAGTACCTTCGCCCAGGCGTTCCTCAAGAGCACTCAGGCCAAGCTCTTCCGGGCCGATACCGTCGAGTGGCGACAGATGACCCATGAGGACGAAATACAGGCCACGAAAACCCGTTGCGTCTTCAATCGCCATGACATCGGCCGGAGACTCGACGACACAGAGCTGAGCATCATCTCGACCGCTGGCTGAGCAAATGGAGCACAGTTCATGTTCAGTAAACATCCGGCAGCGACTGCAGTGCCCGATGCCTTTGACAGCCTCCGCCAGCACCGATGACAGATTGGTCGCGCCGTCACGATCACGTTCGAGCAGATGAAATGCGATGCGTTGCGCCGACTTCTGTCCTACGCCGGGCATACAGCGCAAGGCGTCGATCATGCGAACGAGAAGCGGCGAATACGACATGCGTTCTAGAACGGTAGCTTCATTCCGGGGGGCAACGCCATGCCCGATGCCATTCCAGAGAATTTCTCCTGCACGGTCGCTTCCACCTTGCGCACCGCGTCATTGAATGCCGCGACAATCAGGTCTTCGAGCATTTCCTTGTCGTCGCCAATCATCGAGTCATCAATCTCGAGCGCGCGAACCTGATGCTGACAGGTCATCGTTATTCGCACCACGCCGGCACCCGACTCGCCGGTCACTGTCAACGACGCCATTTCCTCCTGGGCCTTTTTCATGTTGGCCTGCATCTCCTGAGCCTGCTTCATGAGCTGACCAATACCACCTTTCATTCTCTGCTCCTGACCTATTCGCTCTGCCGCGGGTTATTCAATTTGATGGACTCAGTCTTCAGTTCAGCACCGAACATATCCTTGAGCGTCTGCACGTTCGGATCTGCCTCGAGTTTGACGCGCTCCGCTTCAAAGCGTTCATCCGCCTGTCGCGATTCCTCCTGCAACGGCGATTCCACCGCCGCCTTGCCGATGCTGATATCGACCGTTAACGTCTCGTTGAAGTGGCGCGACAGCGTCGCGGCCAAAGACTCTTTGCGCTGCCGCGTCAGATAGGACTCGGACGCCGGATCAAGACTGAAGAAGATTGTGTTGTCTTCGCGTTTCAACAGTGCGCAACTGCTGGCCAGTAGCCTGTCCGCACCCGCCAGGCGAAGTTGTGGAATCAGCTCCTTCCAGTCGGGCTCCTGCCAACTTGCTGTGTCTGCTGGCGTCGTTTTTCGCGCCTGCACGACTTTCGCGACGGGTGCCGCCGCAGCTTTTCTCGTGGTAACCGCTGCGTCGGATAAGCCACCGGAGCCTGTTGTATTGCCAGCGCCGCTTGCTTGCGCGGGCCGGAATGCCAACATGCGCAGCAATGTCATCTCGGCACCGCTTTTCGGGTCGGGTGCAAGGTGCAGATCGCGGCGTCCGATCAGGGCGGTCTGATAAAAAAGCTGCACATCCGCCGGCGACAGAGACTCGGCAAGTTCACTGATCTGCGCATCACTCATGTCGTCATCGCTGTCGATGCTTCCCACGACCTGATACACGGCGATCTGTTGCAGATCGCGCGCGAGATCCTCGAGTAATCGCGCGTAATCGGGAAATTGTTCGTCAATCTCGCGCAAAGCATCGATGATCCCCGCCGCATCACCGATGCCGAGCAATGTGATTAGCTTCGACACATGATCACGATCGATGGTACCGAGCATTGTCGAAACGGGCGCCTCCTCAACTTTGCCGCCGCAATAAGCGATTGCCTGGTCCAGGAGGCTCAGTGCATCACGCAAGCTGCCGTCAGCGGCGCGAGCCAACATCGCAAGGGCCGGACCGTCGAAATCGATGCCCTCGGCATCGCAGATCCTGGCCAAACGATCCTGGATCAGCCGCGGTGTCAGTCGCGTCAGGTTGAATTGCAGGCAACGTGACAGCACGGTGACCGGGAGCTTCTGCGGATCTGTGGTAGCGAGCAGGAATTTGACGTGCGGCGGCGGCTCTTCGAGTGTCTTCAGCAACGCATTGAACGAACTCCTCGAAAGCATGTGCACCTCGTCGATCAGATACACCTTGTAACGTCCGCGTGCCGGTGCGTATTGCACGTTGTCGAGAAGGTCCCGCGTATCGTCGACCTTGGTCCTGGATGCCGCGTCCACCTCGATCAGATCCACAAAGCGACCTTCGTCAATTTCCTTGCAGGCGCTGCATTCGCCACACGGTTGCGCCGTTACACCGGTTTCACAATTGAGCGCTTTGGCGAGTATGCGCGCGATCGTGGTTTTACCGACGCCGCGAGTGCCGGCAAACAAGTAGGCATGATGCAGCCGTCCTGACTCAAGCGCGTTGATCAGGGCCTGCAACACGTGCTCCTGACCAACGGTGTCGGCAAAGGTTTTTGGCCGCCATTTGCGTGCCAGAACGAGATAGCTCATACGTGAAACCGAGGGGCTGCAGATGCCCGGATGCGAAGAGGTCAGTGTAGCGCAAGGGCCGTGGGGAGCAAGCCAAGAAGCGGCCCCAATAATAGCCATGAGTCGCGTTTCTGAAAAGTGGCCCGCGCCAGCGACTCCCCGGCACCCGGCATCACCGCTACCGTTGCTCCCTTCCGGGCCTGGCGGAGTTCACGGCTGACCGTCGCGGGGAAGCCGACGCGGACCGGGCGCGATTATCGCCGCATCGGCGCCGCGACTCAATGAATTCCTGATTTGAGCTGATTTTCTGCGAATTCGCTGTAATAGTTTCCGGCAACAAGCGGTCAACTACCAATGTGTGAATCCTTTTTTTGGGGGCCCTCTCGATGATCGAACCAGCTTCGCTTCCCGGGCGCGCCGTATTCTCTGTCCTTGCCGCACTGCTGATCACGAGCTGTGGCGGCGGTGGCGGCGGCGGCGGCAACCCGGACGATGCTTTCGTATGGCTGATTCCGTCTGCCGAAATTTTCGACGGCGGACCGGGCCAGGACGGTATCCCGGCGATTGAAGAGCCTCATTTCGAGGCCGCGTTGGCAATCACCAGCGTTGCTGCCGACACGCTGGTGGTCGTATTGCGCTTCGGCGGCGAGATCAAAGCCTATCCGCACGACATTATGAACTGGCATGAAATTGTCGATGATGGGCCGAACGATGATCCGTTCGCGATGAGTTATTGTCCGCTGACGGGCTCTGCGGTCGCCTGGCGAGCTGATGCCAATGTGTTTCGCCGCACATTCGGCGTGTCGGGATTACTCTATAACTCGAACCTGATTCTCTACGATCGCACGACAGGTAGTCGCTGGTCGCAGATGCTGCAAAAGTCGGTTTGGGGAGAGCGCGCCGGGGAGGAACCGGAACGCATTCAAGTCCTCGAAATGCCGTTTTCTACGTTGCAGCAAATGTACCCCGATGCCCAGGTCATGACGCGTCAAACAGGCTGGAATCGCGACTACGACGACTACCCGTATGGCCTCTATCTCTCACACAATTTTCTTCTTTTCCCGGTATCTGTCGAGGACCATCGCCTGCATCTGAAAACCCGTGTCATCGGCATTCAGTCAAGTACAAGCAGCAGGGCTTATCAACTGGACGGGTTTGGCGATTTGACGCAGGCCATTAATGATCAGTTCGAGGACCAGTCGATCGTTGTAGTCGGCGATACAGCACAAGATTTTGCGGCGATATACAGTCGCGTGCTGTCTGACGGGACAATCCTCAACTTCAGCCCGATACAGGGCGACCTCCCCAACGTCATGAGCGACGACGAAGGCAATGTGTGGGACATTTTCGGCACAGCCGCTTCCGGACCACGAGCCGGTGAACAACTGGATATGACCCGATCGTATACAGCGATGTGGTTTGCATGGGCTGCGTTCTTCCAGGACGCCGAGATTTACTTCAACTAGCCGGATCGCTAACTGGTCTGCAAACATCAATCAGGGAAACAACATGAAAAAAATTGCCACGCTTGCAAGTGCAACGACGCTGCTGGCCATGCTTCCACATGCAGCGATTGCCACAACCTGTAGTTGTGCGGGCGTGCCGATTCTGGGTGCAATGCAATCCGCGTCGCCAAATGACAATCAGTGGTTCCTCGCCAGTACCTACGAATTTCACGACCTGAGTGACCTCGTCAGTGGCTCATCGTCAGTTCCTGATCAGACAGGACGCGACCGTACTTCGCAGGCTTTGATTCTGGAAGCCAGCAAGGGATTGTCAGAGCATTGGTCGTTTTCCGCGCTGCTCTCCGCCGTCGAACACGAACGTGATATCAGCGGTGTGAAGGACAGCGCATCGGGGCTCGGCGATGCAATTCTCATGGCCAAGTACTCCCCAAAGACCATTTCTCTGTATTCGAAAAATTCTCTGTCATTCGGAATCGGCAGTCGTCTCCCGATCGGAGAAGACGACGCGTCGAGTCAAGGCATCACGCTGGCCGAAGACCTGCAGCCCTCAACCGGGGCATATGGCGGAATTGCCTGGGCTTACGCAGCGCACGCGTTTAACGACTCCACAAGCCTGCGACTCTATGGAATGGCAAGCTACACGTACAATGATGAGAACGACCGGGACTATCAGTTCGGCCATGCGACGACCGTGAGCATTGGCACGAGCTACCAGACGCAATCGCCCTGGGGATTTAATTTTGAGCTGGCGTACCGACACGCCGAGCGCGACCAGAGAAACTCGGTCGACATTCCGAATACGGGCGGCAATTGGCTGGATGTGATACCTGCGGTGCAGTACCACATAAACGATACACTCGCGCTAAAAGCCTCGGCAAAGATACCCGTGTCACGTGACCTGAATGACCAGCTGCAGTTTACTACCAAATACGCTATTCGAATTTCCCTGTCTTACGTATTCGGCGAATAGCAAGACATCAACCCCAGAGGTGACGGTCCTTCTCGATGACCTGGGAAGGCGTACCGACGATTAGTGGATCCGGACCGTGCACAACGTGTTTGTTCTTGTCGGGATAGTCGAGGTGCGCGAGAAAATGCTGCATGCAATTCAGGCGTGCGCGTTTTTTGTCGTCGGACTTGATGACAACCCAGGGCGCATCTCCCGTATCCGTATAAAAGAACATCGCCTCTTTCGCCTCGGTGTACTCGTCCCACTTGTCACGCGACTGTTCGTCAATCGGACTCAGCTTCCACTGCTTTAGCGGATCGGCCTGGCGTGATTCGAAACGGCGCTTCTGTTCTTCGTGCGTGACGGAAAACCAGTACTTGAACATCTTTATGCCTGAGCGGACCAGCATACGTTCCAGATCGGGCACCTGGCGCATGAATTCGAGATATTCGAGCGAGCTGCAGAAACCCATGACTCGCTCGACACCGGCGCGGTTGTACCAGGAGCGATCAAAAAACACCATCTCGCCCCTGGTCGGCAAACTGTCGACGTAGCGTTGGAAATACCACTGCCCCAATTCATGTTCGGTCGGTTTTTCGAGTGCCACAACGCGCGCTGCGCGAGGATTGAGATGCTCCATGAATCGTTTGATCGTGCCACCCTTGCCGGCCGCATCGCGGCCCTCACATATGACGACGATTTTCTGCCCGGTTTGCTTGACCCAGTTCTGCACCTTGAGAAGCTCGACCTGCAGCTCCGCTTTGTGCTGGTTGTAGGCTGACGTACGAATCTTGGTCTTGTAAGGGTATTGTCCGGTGCGAAACAACTCGCGGATCATTTCGGGGCTATGCCGCATCTTACCCAGAGCATGCGCGGCCGAACCACCATCGGTTTTTTGCTCGCGTTTTGTCTGCACTGATCGCAATGGCGCCTTGCCCGCAGCGTCTACTTTTCCGTCAGTCATGATGATCCCCTCTCTCGAAGACACAATCCTACCTAATTTTCCGCTCATCGCTAACAATGCGTAATACGCAAAAGTGCCTATTTGGCCGGTTCATGCGGGTTTTGTGTACTACATCGCCTCTACAAGCGGCACGAACAGAGCCAGCTGAGCGTCGATCTCCGCATCCATTTTGTTCTCGAGTTGATAGAAACGAACAACCTTGAGTTCCGGCAGCACCTTGCGGAACTGACGCAGGAACTTTGTCTGGATTTTGAGTAAATCGCCCTTTGTTTCGAAATGCCCTTTGATCAGGCCCGTCGCATACTCCTCGTCAAGAGCACCTTTGCGATAGGTGATGAGAAATCCAGCGATTATCTTTGCCTGCCGGTCGCGGACGACCATTATTTCTGCATGGTATTTGTCGTAGACCGGCCAGAACCCTGCAGACTCCTCGTCAGTCAGTCGCAGATCCTCGCGAATGATTTCAGCACGGCCCGCCTGCAACAGGTTACGCGCATTTGCGAGCTCCTGATTTTCCAGGACGCTCGAGCCGGTGTTCTGCCCAAGGGCAGCTGTACTGCCAAGAATTGCGAGTACCGTCAACAATTGTCGAATCGTGTTGTGCCTCATTAGAAATACTCCAGCCGGGAAATCGAAACGGGAACCATTGTTGGGGTAGACTGCCAAACCCGATAGCAGTTCTCTGGCTTTACGAAAAAGGACCAATTCGATGTTGACGCCCGATCACCCAACATGCAAGAGCGACACCCGATCGGCCTGGTCGATCCGGGCATTTGTATTTGTTTCTATGGCCTTATCCGGTTGTACGACCGTCGAGACGCAGAGTTTTAATGTCCCTCAAGATACCAAGGTCGAAGCGGCCTACATTGCCAGTAACGCCGACTTCAGCAAGTACGACCGCCTGCACGCTGAGGATATGGGTATCTTCTTCCCGCAGAACTCGTATACGCCACCCGAAGATACGCAGCGCATCCGGCAGATATTTCGTAACGCGTTTCTTAGTGAGCTGCAAGGTTACGCAATCGTCGATACGGCCGGCCCGACTACTATGACAGTGCAGGCTACGCTTATTGATTTCCGGGATCCCGGCGAAGGCAGTCTGATGAGCGTACGCGAGGAGCTGCGCGATATCGCGTCGAAGGGCGAGCTCCTATTCCTGATGGAGTTGAGCGACTCCGAGTCCGGCACTGTCCTCGCTCGTGCGGCCGACAGCGCTCAGACGCCGACATTCGCGACAGCTGAAGGCGTTACCACCGACTGGAGCAGTGTCGAAGCCGCCGCCCAAAATTGGGCGGCGCTATTTCGTCAGTTCCTCGACCAGAATCTCGGCCACTGAACGACCAGGCGGCTGCTGCTGCTACCGTGAAGCGAGTTCGTCCAGACGGGTACGCAACAATCGCGCCCAGGTATTGGCCAAACGACGGACCTCGGACTTGTTGTTAACCCTGTTTGACTGCGTCATTTCGAAGGCACGCTCTGCGGCACGTCTGTCCACCACACGGGCCAGTGTCGCCTGAGTGATCGAGTCACGAATTTCCAGCACGAGCGTCGCTTCCGCGACTCTGCTTAGATAGATCTCCGCCATGCCGGCGGGCTCAGGTGGCACGTAAGAAACAACGTCAACCAACCCGCCTATAATTAGTAAAACTTCAGGGCCCGCTTCCTCCACGAGCTCGAATTGCTCACTCCGTGCGAGTTCCTCGCGGAACGCCTCGCTCACGACTCTTTCGAAATTCTCCCTTTGCTTGGGCGTGACTTCGAAAGGACCACCTTGTGCTCTGTCGTGGAAGGTTCTACCGGACTCACCACCCGGGCGATATTCGACGCCGACGCCCTGCAGCACGATTTTCGAGTATTGAGAGATGTCCGATCCCGGCCTTACCCAAGCTGCGTCGGCTCTGGTACCTTTTAATGGATGCAGGCCATCATACGTGAGCTCGGCCTCCGGACTCGTGTCGATCGTCGGCGTCGATGCCGCACATCCCGCGAGTCCCAATGCCAAGAGTGTGAGCCCGCCAATGCCGATCTGGGCAAAAATTCGCTCGTCTTTCATGTGTGCTCCCCTGTTCTTAATATTACGTGGCCAGTAGTATAGGATTCTACGCGAATCAAACAACCTATTGTGTTTCCAAATGTAACCAGGAGATTGGTTTGACCGCATTATCCCGAAAGGTTCTATTCACATTCACCTTCGCCTCTCTTCTCGCAAGCGGCTGCGCCGCAACCAGCACCGACTCTCGTCCCGACATGCGAGAAGCGTCGTTTTCCAATTTCCTTGTGATTGGTGTGGCTGTTGACTATAACGCGCGTGCCCAGTTCGAAAGGGCGACCGTTTCGGAGCTAAGAAGGAAAGGTGCTTCCGCGAGCACTTACCACTCAGTCGTTGCTGGTAACAAGCCGATCACACCGGACAATATCCGCACTGCCGTGCAGTCCGGTAACTTCGATGCCATGCTGGTGACTCGAGTACTGGCAACACAGACCGACGCGAAAGTACAAAAGGACAGAGAGGAGATTGATGCAACGCCGATTGGCGGCAGGCTCGTCAACCTGTTCCGGTACGACTACACCGACTACAAGAACCCTGGTTCGATCGATCTCAAGACCGACGTCGCCCTGGCCACGGAGTTATATAGCGCAGCAACTGAGGAAATCGTCTGGTCGATGGAATCTTCAAGCAAAGGCGAAACCAATCTGGGCCTGCTTATCGACGAAACGGCCGCAACCATTGTTAACCGCTTGGACCGCGACAACCTGATCGGCAAATAGCGACACTCAGAAGTCCCAGCCAAGTGACGTGATGATGCTGTAGTCATTTTTCTCGCCACCGGTTAATTCCGCCTTGCTATCGTAGCTGTCGTTGATCGTTAAGGACCAGAACAAATCCTCAATAATTTCCCATTTGACTTCGATCTTGAATTCACCGCGGTATTCTCCCGAATCGGTAAGGTTTGGAATAATCTGCAGTGACGTCGTCAGGTCCAGTTCCGGCGTATCGTATTGAAACCAGTCCCATTGCAACGTGGCAAATGCCTCAAGAAAATTCTCGTCCGAAACATCTGCACCCACATCTTCCCGGCTCACTTGCAAACCACCAATGAGTGATAATGCACTGTTGTTCGACTGTCGTAGTATCCGGCCACCGCCAGCACCGATCGTGGTTCGCAGATCGAGGCCAAGCTCATCGTTCCGGTCAAAAGAAATGAAACCGCCAGCCAGCCATCGATTCGCCAATAGGCGCGTCCAGTCCAGATCCAGACTAATGTCCTGACTCGGTTCGTTCGTACTACTGTCGGTAAGTAATGAGTCAAACTCCAAACTAAGGATTCGAGCTTCAGTTCGGTGGTTCAGATCAATCGCAAGATGAGTCGATGTGACGTTGTCAGCTTTCGCTAAATTATAGCCGGCCGATATGTCGCCATCCAACCGATCCAGGCCGCGTTCTTCGATCGGTGTCATCAATATGACACGATCGGTTTCAAGACCAACAGGGCCAGAGCCCGTCTCCACGATGATCTGTTTTTCGTCGGTCGAGGCGGACAGATGGCCAAGGTAGCGAACACCGTTCTCCGTCTCCACCTGGATGTTCTGATCGCTTTTCAGAAAAGCGACATCATCCCACTCGATCGAAATCGTACCGGTTGCATCTGTATTAAAGCGCAACCGACCACGCTCCAGCGACTTTACTTCGCCCGTCAGGTGGTCACCGTTGATGAATGTCAAGATATCCGTCTTGTCTGCCGCAATGACGGGCATGGAAATACCCATAAGCGCCGCAATCAGGGCCGCTGTTGTTCGTGTCATGCTAAATACCTGTGGTCTGGACGTGGTCATGTTGGGTAGTATCGAGCGTATCCTAACCTGCGGTGGATTCGCCAATCATTATGCAGATGACCCGAATACTCCTGGTCGTGACTTGCCTCGCCGCGCTCGAGGCCTGTGAACGAAGCCCACACGAACTCATACTCGTTACGCCATCCAGCCCGATCGATCGCAGTATCGTCGAGGATCTCGGTGAGCTGTTCGAGAGCGAACGGGTGCTGACCCGAGTCCGACTGACCGAAGAACCGCTATCTGAAGAAGCGGCGCTGGATGCGATCGCGTCAGGTGCGGCCGATATCGCGCTCGTCTCGAACAACCTGGCATTTCGTCGAGACATCGCAACAGTCATGCCGCTGTATCCAACCGTCCTGCACATTGCGCGTCGCGCAGGAAACGATGCGCTTGCTGGCCCGGAATTGTTACGCGACGCAGCGGTTTTCGCAGGGACGGAAGGGTCCGCCTCACGGCTCATCTTCGAACGCATCGTAGAGCGCATCGGTCTTGAGGATGACGAGTATCGATATATAAGCAATACAAGCGAGATGGCAGACGTCGTGGTTGTTTTCGCGCCGATATCACCCGAACAAATCGCAAACTTTCCAGATCTGGTCTTGTCTTCGATAGGAACACCCGACGACGTAGGCGCCGGGGGCATCGTCGATGCCGCCGTGTTGCTAAATCCTAATTTTCGGCCGTTTGTCATCCCGATGGGCACGTACGGTGACGCTACTCCAGATCCTATTGTTACGATCGCCGTCGACAAGATTCTGGTCACGAGAAACAACCTTGACAGCTCCGTTGTTTACGACCTGATCCACGATATCCTGAGACTGCGCCCGGCATTGGCCGCGAAGCGTCCCGGGCTGTTTCAGCAGCTATCCGAGGACTTCGATGCGAGCCGGTCCCGATTCATACTACATCCCGGAACACAGGCCTACCTGCAGCGATCCGCACCGACGGTCTACGAGCGCTATTCAGGCGTTGCCGAAGTAGGCGTCACTCTGATCGTGGCGCTGGGCAGCGCATTCATCGCTGTCGTTCGAATTTTCAGAGTACGGCGCAAGAACCGCATCGACCGGTTTTACGCGGCCACAATCGATGTTCGTAGAACTATCAAAGATTCGAATGACCCGGCAGAGCGCCAGCAAGCGATCGTGAAAGTCCGGGAGCTGCAAAATGAGGCGTTCGACCTGCTGGTCGACGAGAAACTGGCCGCTGACGAGAGCTTTCGGATCTTCATTACGCTGTCGAATGATGTGCTGCGGCAACTCGGCGCCGCCGGCATCGACGATCACCTGTCCGACGCCTAGTCCTCTTCGTTGGCCTCATCCTGCGCGCAAATGTCGGCAGCGGCCGAAAGGCGATCCATCAGACCCTTGGCGAGAATCGACAATCCACCCGTCGCAACAGCTGCGCCGGTGGTTGCGGCTGTTCCCTTGGCGTCGAGTACTAGTTTCGGCGCCCGCAGCGTGCCGCCGACCTTGACGAACGAATTCGCGAGACCACCGATACTAATACCAATGCCCTCACGCGGCTTGGCCCGAATAGAAATATCGACGCGCTCTGTGTCGAAGCTGACGCTGCCCGACGCCAATGTCGTCAGAGCATCGGTCTGAATATCGAAATCCTCGATCGTTGCGACCCCGTCGTCGATCATTACGTCGTAGATGCCACAGTCGAAATTGCGAAACTCGCTCTCCGTTTTAAGGGGATTGAAAATTCGCAGTACTTCCAAGATGAGGTCGCCAAATAACCGGGACGACTGATTGGGTATCTGGCCAGAGCCATGTCGCATCGACAGCCGACCACTGGATGACACCATGATCTGGTGTATCGAATTCCCGGCACCGCGTAACTCAAACGTGCCGTTCAGCGGCGGGCGTCGCAACATGTCCTGTTCGCCTGATCCGAGCAGTCCCAGGCGCAGATTCTCCAGGGACGCCGACGCGATGAGCTCGTAGTCGCCGTTCTGCGGTCGAAGTTCCAGTGACCCGTCCATGCGACCCTCCGCGTCACGAAACGACAATGGAGCGATAGTCAGACTTCCGTCACTTAGCTGCAGCCTTACGTGAAAATCGTTAACGCTGGTCTGGTTAACCTTCAGTTTGCCTACGTTGACGTCAAAGTCGGCATCTGCAAAATCGAGCCACTCTGGTTTCAACGGCTCGTCCGGGAATAGCAATTCGTCCGGTTCGGCGTCGTCATTTTCCAATTGTTCGGTCGCCTGCTGCAATCGTTCGGTTAAGTCGAGGAAATTGGAAGAGAGCGTGCCTGTGATGTCGGGTTTATCGCGAAGGTCGGCCGTGAACGTACCGTTCACATCATTGCTGCCAATCGTAGCGATAAAGTCTCGCATCGCAAAACCGCTGGGCGTGCCACTAAACTCTCCCGCCACCGTAAACGGCTTGGCTGGAAATACGTCCAACCCGAACGCCCTGCCGATTTGGTCCAGATTCGGGCCCGACGCAGAGAACCTGAGGTCGCTGTCGTTCGACAACGGTTTAAAGCTCAGTGTGCCGTTGGCAATCAACATGTAATCGCCTACTTTAAGTTCGCTATCAGTCAGCTCCAGTTCGCCTTGACCAAACCTTAACTGAGCGTTGGCGGCCAACGCACCGTCGGGCATTTCACTGGACCCTAACAACTTCCCGAGTACATCCGGGCTATCGGCAACACCACGAACGAGCACATCTGCGGAAAAACCATCCTTTTCGACGGAACCCTCGAGATAGGCCTGTAGTGTCCCGATCGATACATCGACCGAATTGAGTTCGTAATGCTTGCCGCGGCGCTTTCCGCGCCCGGTGATAGAGAACGATTCGCCAGACAATCGCTGCATCCAATCGAAATTGGCCAGACCTGCAAAGTTGGGGCCGTGCGCCGAGACAGTGACGTCGAAATCGCCGAGATTGTCGCCAAGGCCAACCCTGCCATTGGCCGACCCCTTCATATCGTGCACTGACGCGGTTAGATCGGTCACGACGAGACCAGCGCGATCGATCTCGAGCCCGCCGGTCACCTCGTAGGATCCCCCAGGCACGTACAGTAGCCCGGTCAATAACGCCACATTACGCAGCTCGGGCCCGCTGGCGCGAACGTCCAGCCGCGTACCAACGAATCCTTTACGAGTAGCGACGATGCCATCGACGTCAATGCGGTGCTCACCGAATAAAGCGCTGGCGTCTTTCAGTTGAACGCCGCTTCGATCCGGTCTGATACGCGCACTAACGTTGTACGGCCGTGCCGGCAGACCTTCCAAACCGGTCATTGCATGCAGGAAAGAGTTGTCGGGCCCGACCGCGCTGAAGACGATCTCGGTATCATCATCCCCGCTGATCGACCCGGTTGCGACGAGGCGGTTGGCGCCAACTGTCGCCGTGACATCGTCAAATCGCCAATCGCTGCCGGTCTTCCCAATCCGGCCCTCGATATCAAACGCCTCCGCGGGCACACCGTCAACGCCGATGAACGGTCCAAACACCGAGAAGTCCGGGCCCGCTGCATCGATCGTTACATCGAGGTCACGCGGGGCACGCCCAGAATCCACCCAGCCGTCGAAAGCAACTGAATTCTCACCAAGTTGTGCGCGTGTTCCGTTGAAAGCGAGCCGACGGCCATGCTGGCTGAAATCGCCCGTAATCTGATACGGAACGGCGGGCGCACCATCAATGCCGAGCAGCTCAGCGACACGCTGCGTATTCGGCCCGGTAACACTGAAGTCGAGTGCCGTATCGCTTGGATTCCGCAGGCTATCGACGGAACCGCTCACCAAGACATTAATTTCACCAAAAATTCCTTCGAGCCTGACCTGGTTTCCGCTACCGAGTTTACGCAGCCGACCCTCGACCTTAAATGGCCCCTCAGCAAACGGTGGCAAGCCCAAGCGGTCAGTGACACGACCGATCGATGGGCCGCTCCAATCGATCGTTGCCTCCACCCCTGCAAGAGTCCGCATGTCTTCGGCGGATCCCGTCACTGCCAGTCGAACCTGACTCAACGTCATATCGAGATCGGCCGTTAGGTCCTTACCCTCGAGCAGGTTCTGCCATGGACCGAGTTTGCCATCGGCCCACAGTGGCAATTCGTTCACTGCACCCTGGAGGTCGAGATCGAGGATGTCGTTCTCATCCGGACTGACGACCAGTTGCTCGATTGAAATGTCGAGCGGCAGGCGGCGTGCCGGGTCGACGTAGAGAATCTGCACGCTTTCAATATTGACATCCCTGAACGCGATCAGCTCCGTATCGAGTTCGTTAGCCTTAGCGCTGACCGGCCTGCCCGTCATCCAGTTGGCCTGCCCTTCGGCATCACGCTCGAGGTACGCCCTGATGTCGCGCACGTCGAGTTCCTCGATGATCAAGGGACCGCGAATTAGCGACCAGAGATCGATCGTGATTGAAACGTGGCCAACTTTCACGATTGCTTGTTCGGAGGGCCAATCGCTATTTGACAGCGTGACATCCTCTGCCGTCAGACCGGTTAGATTACGGACCTGCAGTTCGAACCGTCCGTCGATCTCCAATCGATGACCGATCTTGTCAGAAAGGAAGGCTTCGATCTGATCTTCGTAGACACTCAAGTCCGCGCTTCGAAGATAAGTGAATAGCCCGGCGGTCAGCACAATCATGACTGCCAGCACCCACAAACCTATTCGAAAAAATTTCAGCACCGTATAGCTACTTTACGCCAGGGAATTTGCATTGGCACTACTTTGCTGTAACACACATAATGTCGGCCTTGCATCACTCGTATTCGGAAGTTGTAAATGATTGTTATACGACAGCTGTTCCTCCTATTGATTCTCATGATATTCGGACTTGTTGTTTCGTCGTGTGCTTTAAAAGACCTCAAGGACGACCTTGACGTAGCCGAGGAAGAGTATGGCTACTTCAAAGGTCAGGCTAAAGGAACCGATGATGGTTCCGGTGTGCTGATCGGACTGTTCAGGCGCGAGCAAGACAGCATGACGATCGCCAATTTCCGAACCGTCAGCTCGGGCGAATCCTTGTACATGCTCGTACCAAAAGCAGACTACAGTGTATTGGCGTTTGCTGATTCGAATGGAGACTTCGCTTATCAGCCGGGTGAGCCCGCAGCTCGCGTCAATGACCCCATCATCAATTGGTTCAGCGACATGCCCTCGCAAGATCGTGTCGATTATGAGGCGATGCAGGTCCAGCAGATCGAATTGTCCAATAACACTGTTCTCGACCAGAAACTCGACTTTTCGATCGCGACCTTGCGCGAAGCGCCCAGAGCTTCGGAGAATTTCTTGCGCGTCGTAACCTGGGACGATGAAAAGTTTTCGGCTGACAACATGAAACGCGGCATGTGGGAACCGATCACGTTTCAAGAAGAAGTTGGCTTCGGTCTCTATGTGCTGAGGGAATTCGATCCGACACAAAAGTCAGTTCTGCTGGTACATGGAATTCTCGACACACCACGCAGATTCGAAAGCCTTGCGAATGCAATTCCTTCCGACTATCAGTTGTTGCTGTTTCATTACCCAAGTGGATTCCCACTCGAACACACCTCTTATGTTCTTAGCGAAGTGCTCGATGAACTCGTTCGTCGCAATCAAATACCGCAGCTGGACATCATCGCGCACAGCATGGGCGGCCTTGTCAGCAAAGGCATGATTTATCAGGCGGATGCGACAACACGTCAACGGATGCGGCTGTTCACCAGCATCGCATCGCCGTTCGGTGGTCATGCATCGCTCGCATCGGGCGCCAGATGGGCGCCTGTTGTTGCGCCAGCCTGGTGGGCGATGACGCCCAACAGCCCGTACCTACAGACAATCGATAGGCTGGACCTGTCACAGGGACCCAGGCATCACCTGATTTTCACTTTCAGCCACGAGGCAGACGGAAAAAGCGAGGGTGACGATGGTGTTGTTACCGTAAAAAGTCAGCTGACAGAATCAGCGCAAGGTAACGCAACTGCGATATATGGCATAGCCGACAGCCACGTCGGCGTGGTCGACAATCCCTGTACGTCGGCGCTATTGACAGCCATTCTGCAGGACGGCACCAGCCGGGTGACCATTCCAGACTGCTGAAACTACTAGTCCGCGGGGCAATCAATTAGCGACGGCGTCGCCCTGCAGGACGGCTGCCCGCCGAGCGATTGAAGCTGCCCGCACCGGCACTGCTGCGGTTGTTGTAGCGCTCGTAGCCGCTCGATCGTGCGTTGTAACTCCGGTCGAGTTCGCTGCGGCGGCTGCCATCGTATGAACTGCGATTGCGCGTACTGTCATAGGTTCGATTCGACCAACTGTCCGCGGAACGAGCGGATCCGTAACTATCGGCAAATCCACTCGAACTCAGCGTCGACTGTGCCTGTGAGCGTGTTGTCCGATCCGCGGACAGCGACTGTGAGGCGCTGTCTCGTTTGGTGGAAAATGAATCCCGCGCCTGGTCCATTTGCGCCGCTCGCTCGTCGGGTACTTCGACCGGGTTCCAGCCGCCGCCCGTATTCTCGTGCCAGCCGTCCTCGTCGCGGCGGTACACGCTGCCGTCCTTACCGGCGTAAAGATCACCTTCGTCAGTACGCCCAATCATGCCGCGCTCGCCGGAACCCGTCTCGCCGACGACAATCCCGCCCTGCTCGTTGCGGGCCGAACGCGTCGACAGACTTTCGTCGCCGCGCTCGAATTCACCGGAGCCATACACCGTATCGCCCTCGCGCTGCCTTTCGATCGTGCCGCTGCCGCCTTCGGACGTTTCGAATTCGGTCGTACTCCAGTTCTTGCCCCATTCGCTCTGAGTTGCGACCCACTTGTCGTTGTGCGTGATCAGCGACTCGCCCCAGCCACCTTTGTCGTTCGCGTAGCGGTTGGTGGCAATGCCGGTGCCCGTACGCGGGTTGTAGGCCACGCCCCTGCCGGCGATTTCGTTGTTGTCCCAAACGGCCTCGCCACGGGCGTAGGTGCCGGTTTGCGGGTTGTAGGAAGCCGCGCGGCCGTAACCGCCGTACGGCCCGTAGACGCTGGCTGAACGCCCGTACATGCCGGTATTCGGGTTGTACCAGGCCGAAGCGCCGTAGCTGTATGGGTACGGATAATAGATCGGGTAATACGGGTAGCCGTAGTACGGGTAGTGGCCGTAGTACGGCGGGTAATACCAGCCGCTGCCGTACATGGCGACGCCGAAGGCCACAGTCACGCCAAAATAGCCGCTCGTATAACCGGTCGAGACTGTGTCGTCGTCGCTCTCGTAGATATGCACATGCGTTACGTGATACGACGGCGAGGACGGTGGAATGCTGTAAATGGCGGCGGGTATGGCATCAGCCACGAGCCAGGGCCCGTCCGTGCTCATGGCGACGTACCACACCGCATTGTCGCAGAGGTAGTATTCCTCGCCGACCTTGAGAATGTCGTTCGAGCTGTTGACCGCTCGTTGCACGCTGGTACCCGAAATCTCTTCAAAGACGGGTTCGCCCTGGAAAAAAACGTTGACCTTGTCACCCGCGTCCCTGCTTACGGTCGCTTTGCGCGGTATTGAAGCTTCCAGCACCGCCATGCGAGCTTCGTCAGTATTCGCCACGGCTGCAAGTACATGGCCTTTTTCGCCATCCGGGTCGATGGAGGCAAAAATCTCGGGCAGTTCCTGCACATGTTCCCAGGGTCCGCGCAGTTGAGCAGCACGGAACCAGCGCCCGGACACGAGGTAGTAGAACTTGGCCTGGTAGCGAAACACATCGCTTTCGGTGTTCGAGATGTACTGAAGACTGGCGTTATTGGTCGTTCGATAGTCGGGCTGGCCCTCGATCAGGATCAGTTCCGCGGGGCGATTGCTGACGAATACCGTCGGTTCGGTACTGTCGCCCTTGGCCGGTGGATTCGCGGACTTGACCTCGACCCAGTTGCCGTCATCCGGAAGCTTTTTGAAATCGCCCGGCAAGCGGCTGTCATAGTCCCACTCACCGCTCAGCTCCTTGTTCTTGAGCCAGCGATCGTCGTTGCGCAAATACCATTCCTTGTCTTTGTAGCGGAACAGGTCCCAGTTGGTATTCACGACGTACTGGAGCTTCGTGTCCGGCAGCGGCGCCAATAGCGGCTCGCCGTCAGTCATGACCAGGAGCGCGGGCGTACCGGAATAGAATATCGGCGGCGGCTCGAAGGACAGCCCCTCTTCTTCGGGCATGGACGCATTCGGTGCGATGTACGTCAGGATGACGTCCAGCGGCACATAGTGCGTGCGATGCTGCGCGGTTGACCGGACGACGGCGTCGAGTTGTTCACGCCGCGCGTCGTCCGGGACCGGGAAGCTCGTGACCGTTATCGCCGTGTTTTCGATCGCGACAACACGCAGTTCGAGGTTCGGGTCTGTGTCCGCCGTAAACTCAGCGACACCGTACGCCGCGTCGTCTTCTCCTGCGGGCGTCACTTCGACCGCGATGCGTCCTTCGAGTTTCGCGTAGTCATTCCAGGAATCAATTTGCGGCGTATGCATGACGACCGTGCCAGCATCGCTCGTGAGCGTGCGAGGAAACGTGATCGGCTCCGGCTGCGCGGCGGCTGCCACGCTTTCCACATCCTGCGCAGCGCTCGGCAAGACAGCGGCGGCCAACGCCAAAGCGGTCGCGGCCGAGACAACGCGTGAAAGCAAGTTCATTGGCTTGGTTTCCTTAACCCCCGGTCACCTACGACGGCGGAAAGCCGGCGAGTATTGCGTCAACAGCAGCTTTGATCGTACCCTCGGCATCTTCTCTGTCGGCTTCGTTGATTGTTTTCTCGGCCACGCCGTGCCACACGGGGCGCCGTTCTTTGACGTCAAATACGTCAACCGCCAACATTCCTTTGGTGTATTGCCGAACGTTCGTCTCCGTTCCATAACCGTAGTAAGCGCCGCCCCAGCGCCGCGGATAGGCCGCACCATAACCTGCGTACGTGCTCGGATAAGAATCGATCTTGATTTCTTCCCTTGAACCAACCGTAAACGACATGACGAAATCTGCGTCTTCCGCTTTCTTAACCCACTGGTATCCTTTGGCGCCCAGTGCTTCTTCCAGCGCTGACATGATGCGTGGTTCGAGCATCGGGTTCGGAATCCGATTCGTCGCACCAACTTGCATTGGATTCTTGGAAATCCACGCAAACGTTTGATAATTAGTGAAATCATGGCCTGCATCGTGGTCATACGTTGCTTTGAACGTGGAGGCACAAGCCGCAAGTGCCGCGCAGACCAAAACCATGCCCAGAAGATTCATTCGTGTTGTCATTGTCTTTGTCCTGTTGGAAATGAGTGATCGGTCGACTCATTCAAATATCGGTATCCGTACATGCACCGAACACTGACACTGAAAAGCCATCCCGGGAAACGGCGACAGTCATTCGCCCGGTCGCCTCATCGATGACGAAACTGAAGGCACGACCACCTTCAACGCCCTGTAAGTAGATGAGGCCAGCCGTTTTGGCGACATTGTTAAACGAGGTTGATCGGTTCAATTCGCTGGCTTTCGTCGTGGAGATGGTTTTCTTCTTCGTGTCGATGACGACGAAGTCCGGAACGGCCAGTTCCCAAGGCACCACCGAGTAACAGTCGCCGGTCTCGAGACATATCTGAGCCTGGGCGACGGAACAAATCATTTCGTCAACCCCCTCGAGATTCTCGGCAGCTGCCACGCCAAATGCCAATATGCCTGCGGCGAAGATCATCTGCTTGTTCATTCGTATTCTCCCGTTATCCGTTTTTTTGGCGCCAGGGGTTTACTGGTCGCCTAGTACTTGACCATGTACTCCTTGGCTTCGAGGCATACCGAAAACGCCTTCTTGAAATTTTCGAGTTGCTCTGCCGTCGCTTCCTGCCGCTGCTCCGATTGCGCGGCCGCCTGCGATTGCGCTTGTTGCTGCGCCTCTCTGCCCTTTCGACGGCCTCTTATGGCTCCGGCCGCGGCACCCCAGGCTGCGCCCTCGCTCGCATCGTCGTTTGCGATCTCGCCGATCAACGCGCCTGCCGCTGCGCCTTTAAGGGCGCCACCCGCGCCTGCTCCACGGCCTGTTTGCTCGGCAGCCTGCATGTCAGCCTGCGTCTGCTGCTGGTCCGCCTGCTCCTGCTTAGCCAGATCGAACGGGTCGCTGCCCGTATTCGAGGTTGCCCACTCATAGCACGCAGCTTCATCTTTGGACTGCTGATCCGATTGCTGACCTTCTGTAGGAAATACATACACGTCCATGGTCGACGCCAATGTGCTGCCGCCCTGTGCGGACGCCGCAGACATGCCGAGCAGGCACATGGACATGGTCGCAATTAGAGTTCTCATTTTTTTGGTCTCCTCGCACAAATTCAAAAAGCCTCGCCGACCGATAAATAGACGGCGTCGCTGTCGGTTGATCTTCCGTAGTCGAGTCGCATATTGATACGTTGCGATTCAAGTACCATGAATCTCAGGCCGATACCATAACTCGGAATCGCTTCGCGTTCGCGGACTTCGCTAAAAGCATCTCGGTAGTAGCCACTCCCTGCAAACGCGACGGCGCCCCATTTGCGATGGAATTTCCAGCGTACTTCAACCTGACCTGACACGGACAACCTGCCGAGGTAATCCGTCGCCGAGAAACCGCGCAAGTCCAAACGGCATGCATCCCAAAGGGGCGCTTCATCCGATTTGCTGCACCCCTGAAGTTCCCAGGCCAGTACAAGCGACGGTCGTATTAAGTGATACGAAGCATAACTGGCGCTATAGGACTGATAGGTATCGTCACTTCCCAGACCCTCGCTGTTCGTCACAGCACTGAATTTGAATTTTCTGCCCGTGTAGCTATTGAACGGTTTATCCCGGTTGTCATACTCCGCGTTAATACCGAGACCCACCGCGACCGTTTCTAAATCAATGTTGAACTCGTCACTGGGCGTAGCGATGCCAAAAGTCTGCTGCATATCGGCGTAACGGGCAACAACACCCGCGTACCATTTTCCCGCGATTTTTCGGGACACTCCTGCCGCGAATAATTCGCCTTTGACGAGCCAGTCGACCGACGGTCCGCCGCCTGTGCCTGGCGTCGACAGGTCCAGTTTGACGTCGGCATGTCCGACGATGCCACCGATGCGCCATTTATCCTCGCTGAAGTAGCTCTGGTGGGCGATCGCGAACGCACTGCTCTTGTTGCTCGAGTAGAAGCCTCCGGCCCCTGTCACGGATGCCGGTTGCACCATTTTTTGAGCTTCTGTCTGTGGATAGAAGTACGCGCCGCCCACGACCAATCCGGTATCGAGCGTCGGATTGGACACCGGGATCGGAACGATGACCCAGTTCCTTTTCTGCAGCTTGAGCTTGAGTTCGTCGTCGCGTATATCGGGAATGGGATTGGCGACGGACTCTCCCGGATCGCCGGTCTCTGCAGGGCCGTCTGCCCAAGCTGCTGGCGCGAGTAGCACTGCCAGAACGGCAAGTGTGGGCAGACGATTGCGCAGAGGCTCTATCATGCTCGGCAGCATACACTTAAGCGCAAACTCTGAATATCCGTATTGCGCGTGTTGGAAGATCGCTCCGATCGTGAGATTCTAGTGCTATTCCGTATGCTTGGATTAGCCGAAACAAATGATTCTTAGAGTTGCTTTAGTTCTGCTGGTGGGGTGTGTCCTGGCGCCGCAAGCAAGCGCCCAATCACTAGACGGCGATCGCTTCAGCCTGAGCCCCGGCGTGTTTATTACCGATCGTGATACCGATACGCGCTTCGATTCGTCACTGGGTGACGGCACCGATTTGGATTTCGAATCGGATTTGGGCCTCAATGCCTCCGATACGGTATTCCGGGTTGACGGCTACTTCCGTTTCAGTGAGCGTCACCGTGCAGACTTCAGCGTGTTCGACTTGTCGCGCAAGAGTTCCAAGCAGATAGAAAGAGATATCCAGTGGGGTGACACGCTTTACAGCATCGACACAGTCATCGAGTCCAGCGTCGACCTGGCAATCTACAAAGCGGCGTACACCTACTCGTTCCTGCAACGGGATACGGGCTACCTCGGTGCGACTATCGGTGTTTACGTCGCAGATGCGAGCGCGGGCCTTGCCGAACAGAACCTCGGGCAGGCCGAGGTCGGCGAATTGACGGCGCCACTACCCGTGATCGGTCTCAGAGGCCAATATGCGCTCTCCGATCGATGGACCTTTCGAGCCAGTGGCGAGTTCTTTTTTGTTGAGTACGAAAACGTCGACGGTTCACTGGTCGACATGTACGCAGGCTTCGACTACAGAGTGTTCAACAATATGTCGCTCGGCATCGGCTTCAACACCGTGACTATCGATGTGGGCGCCACAAAAAGCAGTTTCGACGGAGCAATCGACTGGCGGTACTCAGGCGCTCTCGTATTCCTCAAATTTGACTTTTAGCAATCGATGCCCGCCGACTACCAGTCATTTGCCTTCGTCATAACGTTGGCGGCCGTTGTAAATGGCCTCGGCATCGTACGCTGGCTGAGCGGTTTTGCGGAGTACCTGCGACGTCGACAGTCAGTGCAGGTGACACACTACTGGGTATTCACGCTGTCGGCAGGCTATCAGTTCCTGCTGCATATCCTGTTCTGGTGGACGCTTTACAGCATTCGCGGTGCGGCGACGATCAATTTCCTGACGTTTCTGTATCTATTAACCGGCCCTATCTTGTTGTTCGTTGGGACCGCGATTCTGCTGCCGGTTTTCGACGACGACAGTAGCGACCTGAAGAAACACTTTCTCTCGTCTCGAACCACCTACTCTGCCGTGTTGGTTCTACTATGGCTTTGGGCAATATTTTCGTCGCCGATTATGCACGGCTTTTTCGCGCCGACGCTGCCGCTGCTGACCGCGTTCCTCGCAAGCGCCTTAGTATTGCGAATTTCAGCAAACCCAACAATCCACGCCGCGGTGGCCATCGTGAACTGGCTGTTGCTGGTAAGTCTTATTACGCTGTATTTCATGCAACTCGGCGGTCCCAACGCTTAGAACCGCTATTGTCGCAAAGTGGATAGCAGATACGGCAGGCCGGCGTAAGTTGCTAAAGTCAATGCCGACACAAAATCAATAATCAGCTCGGGAAATGAGTACCGAGACAAAAAAAGCACAGAATTCAGCCGGCTCGATCATCCTTATCGTTTTGATTTTCGGCCCACTGCACAGCCTCGGCGTCAAGGTACCTCAGGGGTGGCTCAACGCGCGCAAAGCGCTGGGTATGACGGGATTTCTACTGGTGCTCATTCACTCGCTGATGAGCTTCATGCTGTTCAGCCCCAATGTGTACGGCAAATTCTTCCAAACGGACGGGACGTTGACGCTGCTGGCCGGGCTCAGCATGCTCGGCGGCGTCCTGGCCTTCGTAGTTCTCTGGGCCTATAACCTGAGTTTTCAGACACACCTGCGCGAGGACAAGGCCTTCATTCAATTTATTACCTCGCGCCGGTTCATGCTCGTGGCGATGATACTGGGAGGTGCGCACCTGTTTTTCATGGGCTACGAAGGCTGGCTCAACCCGTCAGGCTGGCACGGCGGCATCCCACCGGTAAGTCTGGTGGCTTTTGCATTCTTCGTTGCAGCTTACGTGGTCAATCTGCTGGGCAGGGAATAAGAAACCGAAATCAGGGGGCAATGACAAGTAGGGCAGAACAGTGAGAGAAAATATCGGATTTGAGGTTCGTCTTACGGACTCGCACGACCAGGCCATCGACAAAGTCACCGACGCGCTGAAAGCCGAAGGTTTCGGCGTGTTGACGAAAATCGAAATCGATCAGGCTTTTCAGAAAAAGATCGGTAAGAAATTTCGCCCCTACACGATCCTGGGCGCCTACAATCCGCAACTGGCGCATGCCGCGCTAACATCGGCACGTGAAATCGGCTTGATGCTGCCGTGCAATGTCACGGTGGAGGCCGATATTGACGGGAGCCTCGTCCGCATTATGAATCCCGATATCATGATGCAAACGAAAGAGCTGGTCGCCAATGACACACTCCGCAGTGTTGCGACCGATGCAAGACAGCGATTGCAGCGTGTGGCCGAGGCACTACGAGAATAAAGCATGCGGAGATCAGCACGGCTTCGTGCTTCGGATGCGATCTCCGATGCTACCTATTGCCTGCCTGCATCGCGAGTGTCTCCTTCGGCGACTGCCCGAAGCGCTCGCGAAACTCGACAGAAAACCGCCCGAGGTGTGTGCATCCGTTCCGCATGGCTATTCTCGTGACGGAAGTTTCTGTCGGATGTGCGGCGACCAGTTCGCGGCGCGCGGAGTCCAGCCGCACGGTCTTGAGATAATCCGACACAGTGAGGTTGAAATACTCTCGAAAGCAACGCTGCAACGTCCGGACCCCCACCCCCGTGACGCGGCAGAGATCCTCAACGTGGACGGCCTCGGAATAATGCGCCTCAATGTACTCCTGGGCCAACCTGGCAACGCGAACTCGAGCCTGATTCACGCTGAGGTATTTTGGTCTCGACTGACAGCGGGAATCGCCCATCCAACCGATGGTCTGAGCGATGACGTTGGCTACATCCTTATCCTGCACGTCCGACTCCGGCTGGGCGACCAGGTCGGCCACGGCCTTTCTCAATGCGTGCAGTTGTGCGCAATCCCCCTCGAAGATGGACGTGACTTCCGGTAGGACGGCCATCGGGCAAAGCACTCCCGCCATCTCGATGAATCGCGCTTCGGGAACGATGATGGTTTCGGAGCCGGCCAGGGCCGGAACCACGATGTCCGCGCCGGATCCGTCGGACAGGGCGACCAGCTTGTCATTGCCCACATCCTCGCCGTTGGTCACGAACTGTCCACTGGCACTCCGGGGAAACAGAAAACCGACGTTGCCTGGCGGCGGCTCCAGATAAACAGATATGGCGGTGCTGTATCGGTCCGAAAACAGGTCCGCTTGTTTCGTGCTCTGCACCGCCAGCGCGGATCGAAAACTGCCATTTCCCAGCTGGCGCATCGGCTGCTCAACGCCCCACTCTCGAAACGTCTCTTCCATCTTCTCGACAGTGGTGAACTCGATGGTTCGATCGGCCGGGAGATCGGCGGCAAATTCGTCGTAGTTCATTAAAAACCTCGGATTTTTCGAGCCCCTCAGCCCTCGTCGCGGTTGGCGCAATGTGGATAGACGCCAGCCCGCTTTCAGCGTGTCATCTGCCGACCAGTTCCAGTTATGTAATCCGTCGTGACGCTAACTGCAGATCCTTTCATAAGCAAGTGCTACGATCGTAACTACGTGCGTTACAACTCAACGGCAAACTGAAAAGAATCAAGCACCTGAAAATAGATTAAGAAAACTAGATAAATAATTAAAAAATAAGGGAAAAAACGTGAGTCGAATTCTGCTCCCGACGATCTGCGCCCTCGCCTTCCTGTTTGCATTGTTGTCGCCCGGACTGGCACTGGCGCAGCATGACGCCGGAATACCTCAAATCGAGGACATCGAGGGCCTGTATCCCGGCAAGGCGTATTCGCCCTACGCCCAGCGCTCATTCCCCAGCCAGGTCTACTGGGGTGAGACCCATTTGCACACGGGACTCTCACTCGATGCCGGTTTGTTCGGCAACACAACGGGGCACGAGACAGCATACCGCCTGGCCCGCGGCGAAGAGGTTGTCACGTCGACGGGCCAGCCGTTGAAGCTCAGCCGGCCGCTCGACTGGCTGGTCATCACCGACCATTCCGACATGATGGGCATCGCGACCGATATCCAGGCTGGGGCGCCGAACATCCTCGCGAATCCAAAAGGCAAGGAATGGGCCGAAGGCTTCGCAAAGGGCGGCCAGGCGGCGGCCGCGGCAGCGTTCGACCTGATCGGAAATTTCTCGCAGGGCACGGTTCCCGTTGAATTGCTCGAACAATACAGCCCAGGTTCAACGATTTATGACAGTGTATGGGAGAAGATCGTCAAAACCGCCGAAGCTTACAACGAGCCCAACCGTTTCACGGCATTGATCGGCTACGAGTGGACCTCCGTGCCGAAAGGCTTCAACCTGCACCGAAATGTAATCTTGCGTGACGGCGGTGAGCGAGCTGGACAGGTCGTTCCGATGGTCACTCAGGCCCCTCTGGGCAGCACTGATCCCCTAGACTTGTATCAGTGGCTCGAAGACTACGAAGAAAAGACCGGCGGTCGGGCGCTTGCGATCGCCCACAACGGTAACCTGTCGAATGGTTGGATGTTCCCGGTCGATAAAACTTACGCCGGCGGCCGGGTCAATAAGGAGTATGTAACGCTGCGGGCCAAATGGGAGCCGCTTTACGAGGTGACCCAGATCAAGGGCGATGGTGAAACGCACCCGACGCTGTCGCCCGACGATGAATTTGCCGACTACGGCACCTGGGACGTTGCTAACCTCGATATCACGGAACTCAAAACGCCGGATATGTTACCCCGCGAATATGCGCGCGAGGGGCTGAAGAGCGGCCTGATGCTCGAGAGGAAGTTTGGCACGAATCCTTACAAGTTCGGTATGGTCGGCGCGACCGACGCCCATACCTCGTTGCCGACCGCCGAGGAGGAAAATTTCTTCGGCAAATCCACCAGTGTTGAACCCTCGGCAACGCGCGTCTCACATCCGTTCGTCAAATCGGCACTCGGCGCCTTTGAAGGCGATATGTTGCTTGCTTCGGGCTACCAGGGAATCTGGGCAACCGAGAACACGCGCGCAGCGCTCTTCGATGCGATGGAGCGCAAAGAGACCTATGCCACCACGGGCCCGCGCATGACGGTACGGTTCTTTGGCGGCTGGGATTTTGATGACGACGATCTGCGCAGCCGTCAACCGGCATTCCCTGGCTACCAAAAGGGCGTACCCATGGGCGCTGACCTGACGATGGCGCCGGGTGGCAAGTCTCCGACGTTCATGGTCTATGCGTTGCGCGATCCCATCGGCGCCAACCTCGATCGCATCCAGATCATCAAGGGCTGGATGGATGGCCGGGGCAATCTGCAGGAAAAGGTCTACGACGTGGCCTGGTCCGGCGACCGGCAACCCGATGCCAATGGCAAGCTGCCTCCTGTCGGCAACACCGTCGACATCGAGGCCGCGAACTGGACCAACACGATCGGTGCATCCGAACTCGCCAGGGTATGGACCGACCCCGATTTCGATGCCGGTGAGAGTGCGTTTTACTACGTGCGGGTACTCGAGATCCCGACGCCGCGCTGGGTGCTCTACGACAAAGTGCGCCTCGGTGCCGAGATTCCCGAGGGCGTGGAATTGATCCACCAGGAACGTGCGTATACCTCACCGATCTGGTACACGCCCTAGATCTGATACGACGGCGGAAACGAGATGACAAGAATACTGAGAGATCCGCTCATTTACTTCCTGTCGATCGGCTGCGGCCTGTTCGTGCTGTTCGATATCGTCGCAAGCGACGAGGTAGCGTACGACAGCAGGGTCATCAACGTCGATCGCGATGCATTGCTGACGTTCGTGCAATACCGGTCCCGCGCGTTCGAGCCTCGAGCCGCGGCAGCACGCCTCGATAACATGCCGGAGGATGAACTCGACCGCCTGATCGCCGATTACGTGCGCGAGGAAGCGCTGCATCGAGAGGCAAAAGCCCTCGGCATGGACCAGAACGACTACATCATCAAGCGTCGTATGATTCAGTCGATCGAGTTCATTACCGATGGTTTCGTGACCGCTGCGGTCGACGTCTCCAACGAGGATGTATCGGCCTATTACGATGCCAATCGTGATGACTATTACATCAGGCCTTTCGTGACCTTCACCCATGTGTTCTTCGACGGCGAGCGCCAGAGTCGTGACGAGGCATTCGGATTGGCCAAAGCGAAGCTCGCGCAGCTCAATGAACAACAGGTGGCGTTCAGTGATGCGCCCCGCCACGGCGACCGCTTCCCCTACTTCGTCAACTATGTCGAGCGTGATCCGCAGTTCGTTGCCAGCCATTTCGGCGTGCCGATGGCCGAGCAGGTCTTCGCGCTGGATCCCGGCGATACGACCTGGCACGGCCCGTTCGAATCGGAATACGGCATGCACCTCGTCCTGCTGGCGAAGAAAGCTGAGGGCCGCTTTCCCGAGCTCGCAGAAATCGAGGCAATCGTGCGTGACGATACCGAGCGCGAGGCGATTGCCGAGCAGAAAGACAAAGCCATCCAGGCGATTGTCGACACCTACGAGGTTCGTCGAACTTTCGAACGCGACGTGATCGGGTAGTTGTGATGATCCTGCGTCGCTTCTTCGTGTTGTCCGTTTTTTTGCTCGCGTCGACGGCGCAGGCGCACGACGCGCGGCCAAACTACGTGCAGATCACGGAGACCGACACCAATACCTTCAGCGTGTCGTGGAAGGTGCCGGCCAGTATGCCCGGCAGCGCCTTGCCCTACCCGACGCTGCCTCAGAATTGCGTCGCCGACCGTCAACCCGCGTGGCAGCAGGCGGGTGCGGAATACGTCGGCCAGCAGGTGTTTCGTTGCGAAGAAGGATTGTCGGGTCGCGTTGTCGGCATTGAATTCCCGATCATCAACCCGTCGCTGTCAACGTTGTACAAGATCCGACTCGGCAATGGCGAAGAGCACCTGCGCATCCTGAAACCCAGTGAGACCGAGTGGACGGTACCCGACGCCGAGAACCAGTTCGCCGTCGCAACGCAATACACCGCACTCGGCGTCGAGCACATTTGGATCGGCATCGACCACCTGTTGTTCGTGGCCTGCCTCGTGTTCATCGCCGGCACGTCGCGCCGCCTGCTGATTACGATCACGGGATTCACCGTGGCGCATTCGATCACTCTCGCTTTGTCGGCGCTCGATCTCGTGCGCGTACCCACGCCGCCTGTCGAAGCCGCCATTGCGCTGAGCGTCGTGTTCATGGCCTGGGAAATCGCCAAGGGCAACAAGAATTCGCTGACGCATCGCTATCCGATCGCCGTGTCAGCGTCGTTCGGCTTACTGCATGGTTTCGGCTTCGCGGCCGTACTGCGCGATATCGGTCTGCCGCAAACGGAGCTGCCGGTCGCGCTGCTGTTCTTCAACGTGGGCGTCGAGATCGGGCAGATCCTGTTCGTACTCGCCCTGCTGGTCGGCTTCTTCGTGCTGCGCGCAGGGTATCTGCGCGTGTCACAAGCGGCCGAAGCCGGAGATTTGCACTGGTCAGCCTTAACGACGCCAGCGAGTTTCGTTATCGGCAGTGTAGCGAGTTACTGGATGATCACCCGCGTCGCGGGCTTCTGGGCCTAGGGAGGGCCGAGAAAAACCGGGCAAGGATTCGCGAGAAAAAGGAAAAAAGGATTCAGACATGAAAAGATACTTTTTTGGCGCTTTGATCGCCACGCTGCTGTCAGCCACCGCAGTGGCATCAGATCCTGTCCCGGCCGAAGAATCGCTGCTTGACGCCTACCCGAAACGCGATGACTACTCGCCCTACGCCAACCGCAATTTCCCGACGAACGTTTATTGGGGTGACACGCACGTGCACACCGGCCTGTCGATGGATGCCGGCGCGTTCGGCGCGCGGCTGGAACCGGCCGACGCCTACCGCTTCGCGCGCGGCGAGCAGTTGACCTCGTCAACTGGCCAGGACGTCAAGCTCAGCCGGCCACTCGATTTCCTTGTCGTGTCCGATCACTCGGACAACATGGGTTTCTTTCCGCGTCTGATAAGCGGCGAACCGTCGATGCTGGCCGACCCCACAGGTAGGCGCTGGTACGACATGATCAACGCTGGCGGACAGGAAGGCGTCAAGGCTGCCGTGGAGATTATCCAGGCGGTCACGGCCAACAAGTTCCCACCGGCGCTGGCTGCGCTGCCGGGCACCGATGCCTATCGTTCGGCCTGGGAGCTCACAGTCAAGGCGGCCGAAGAAGCCAATGATCCGGGTAACTTCACCGCGTTCATCGGTTACGAATGGACGTCAACCAACAAGGGCTACAACTTGCACCGCAACGTTATCTACCGCGACGACGCTGTGCGCGCACTGATGATGGAGCCCTACACGACGCTATCGCCGTTCGGCAGCCCGGATCCACGCGAGCTGTGGAACTGGATGCAGTCCTACGAGGACAAGAGCGGTGGCCGCCTGCTGGCGATCGCCCACAACGGCAACATGAGCAACGGTACGATGTTCCCGATGGACCGCACGGTCACCGGCGGACGTGTGGACCGCAACTACGCCGAGACCCGCGCCCGCTGGGAGCCGCTCTACGAAACCACACAGATCAAGGGCGATGGCGAAACCCATCCTTACCTGTCACCGAACGATGAGTTTGCCGACTACGAGACCTGGGCTGTCGGCAACCTCGACCTGAGCGAACTGAAAAAAGACAGCATGCTCGCCGGCGAGTATGCCCGCAGCGCATTGCAGATGGGGCTGCAGCTCGAAGAAAAGTTTGGTACCAACCCGTACAAGTTTGGCCTAGTCGCTGCGACCGACACCCACACCGCGTTGGCCACTGCTGAAGAAGACAACTTCTTCGGCAAGCACTCCGGTGCGGAACCGAATCCGCAACGCGTCTATCACGCAATGGCAAAGGTCGGTGACAACGAATATCCGGGTTGGTCGATGGTCGCTTCGGGTTACCAGGGCATCTGGGCGACCGAGAACACGCGCGAAGCGCTGTTTGACGCAATGATGCGCAAGGAGACCTACGCCACGACCGGGCCGCGCATGCTCGTGCGCTTCTTCGGTGGCTGGGACTTCGAGGCAGCGGACGCGCAAGGCCGTCTGCCAGCGGATGTGGGCTACATGAAAGGTGTACCGATGGGCGGTGATCTCACCCGTGCACCGTCAGGCAAGGCACCATCGTTCCTCGTCGCGGCGCTCAAAGACCCGTTGTCGGGCAACCTCGACCGCATCCAGATCGTCAAGGGCTGGGTCGACGGCCGCGGCCAGCGTCACGAAAAAGTCTATGACGTGGCCTGGTCCGGTGACCGCAGCCCGGGCGACAACGGCAAACTGCCGCCGGTGGGAAACACCGTCGATGTCGCCAACGCGACCTGGACGAACTCGATCGGCAGCCCCGAGTTGATCACGGCATGGACCGATCCTGAATTCGATCCAAAACTTCGCGCCGTCTACTACGCTCGCGTTCTCGAAATTCCGACGCCACGCTGGACCGCCTACGAGGCCAAGCGTTTCGGCATCGACATGCCATCGCCCGATGTGCCAATGACGACGCAGGAGCGCGCCTACACCTCGCCGATCTGGTACACGCCTTGAGGAATGAAGATCAATCACAAAGGACGATGACGATGAGTAGCAAGTCTATTAGCCCTGCCGTGGCTACCCTCGCGCTCCTGGCGATGCCGGCCGCCGCAATCGGAGACGACTGGACGTACGAATTGGAGCCCTACGCACTCGCCTCGAGCATTGAAGGCGATGCCGGCATCGGTCGTGCGACTGGTGTGGCCGTCGATGTCGATATGAGCGACATCCTCGAGGTACTCGATATCGGGTTCATGGCGCATTTCGAGGCGCACCACAGCAACGGCTGGGGCGTGGCACTCGACTACGGCTTCATGGACCTGAGTGCCGATATTTCCGGCCCGCGTGGCGGTGTCGTGGACGCGCGCCTGCGCCAGGGTGTATTCGAGGCGTTGCTGGTACGCCGTAAGTCGTCCGGCAACGGCCATCTCGATTTCACGGCCGGTGTGCGCTGGTGGGACAACGATATTGACGTGGACGTCGATCCGGCCATCCTGCCCGGCACGGCGACCGCCGAAGTCGAGGAAGACTGGATCGACATCGTCATCGGCGTTCGCTGGGCCAATTCGATAAACGACAAGTGGACATTTCAACTTCGAGGTGACGTTGGCGGCCTCGGAGTTGAGTCGGACTTCACCGCGATGGCCGCTGCCGGATTCAAATTCAAGATGACCGAATTGATGGACCTCGATCTGCAGTACAAGGCGCTGTGGGTGGATTTCGAAACGGGCGCTGCTGGCCAACCGGGTTTCTTTCAATACGACACCGTGACGCACGGCCCGATTATCGGCGTCATATTCAATTTCTGAGCCACGGGTGACGACAAATGAAAACTACGTCATTAGCATCGATCGTATTCTTATTGTTTGCATCGTTCTACGCGCTTGAAGCCGAGGCCATTTTCGGCAAAAAGAACGTCGACAAGGAACGGGCAGAAGTTCTCGAGATGCGCGAGGAAACGCTCGCGCGGCTGTACGATGAGAAACCGTCCGCTGAAGACATGATCAGCAAAGGCGTCGGGTACGCCGTCTTTTCCAACACCGGTGTCAATTTGCTGCTGGTGTCCACCGCGAACGGCATTGGAATTGCGCACGACAACAGTTCCGACAAGGATACTTTCATGAAGATGTTCTCTGCCGGCGGCGGCGTCGGCATGGGCGTCAAGAAATTCAGTGCCGTCTTCATTTTCCATAGCAGAGACGCCTTCGATCAGTTCGTCGAGAAAGGCTGGAACTTCTCCGGGCAGGCGGATGCGGCGGCGACGACCGATTCAGAACAGAAGGAACAGGCCGGTTCGATGGAAGCGGCGATCGGGCTGAACGAGGCTGTCACGGTCTATCAGATGACTGACAAGGGCCTCGCGCTTCAGATAACACTGCAGGGCACCAAGTACTGGCAGGACGAGGACCTCAATTAGAAGCTCGGGAGAATAACAATGACCAGCGCCGATAGCTCGCAAGTCGACCAGAGTTTCCTGGCGAATGCGATGGCCTCGTTCATCCAGATTGGCGCAGTACTCCTCCTGCTTTACTGGTGCTTTACGATCATCGCACCGTTTATCAACGTCGTCGTCTGGGGACTGATCATTAGTGTCGCCGTTTACCCGGCACACGTAGTGTTGAGCGCCAGGCTCGGAGGTCGCGAGAAATTGTCGGCCGCCCTCCTCGTGCTGGCTGGCCTCGCCATCCTGCTCGTGCCCACCGGGTATCTGGCGGATTCGACCTTCCATGGGCTGCGGCACATTGCATCGGATCTCGAAGACGGCGCGGTCAGCATCCCGCCTCCGGCAGAAAGCGTCGCCGACTGGACGCTGATCGGCGAGCCCCTCTACGCCGCGTGGAACGGTGCTGCGACAAACTTCGAAGCGACCCTGAACAAATACACGCCGCAGCTCAAGTCCCTTGGACAAACCGCGCTTGCGTTCGCCGGCAGCACGGTAGTCGGCGTCTTGCAGTTCGTTTTTGCGATCCTGATTGCCGGCGTGTTCCTGACATCAGCGAGTAAAGGTTACGAGGCATCGCGTAACATCGCCGTCAGCCTGATCGGCGCCGAGCGCGGCGAGAAGCTCACGGATTTGTCGATCCTGACGATCCGCAGCGTCACCAAAGGTGTCCTCGGCGTCGCCATCATTCAGGCAATCTTGTCGGCAATCGGCCTGGTCGCGATTGGTGTGCCCGCCGCCGGACTCTGGGCCGGCGCCGTACTCGTGCTCGCCATCATTCAGTTACCGCCGATCCTGATTCTCGGCCCGATCGCCATCTGGGTTTTTTCCGTGATGGACGGAGTGCCGGCGACCATCTTCCTGGTTTACGCATTGATCGTCAGCGCCAGCGACGCGTTCCTCAAGCCGATGTTGCTGGGTCGCGGCCTCGACGTACCGATGCTCGTCATCCTGATCGGCGCCATCGGCGGCGCGATGTCGCAGGGCATTATCGGGTTGTTCATCGGCGCGGTAGTGCTCGCACTCGGCTACGAACTGGTCACCGCGTGGATGGCGCCGGATGCACCCGAACTCGAGTCCGCTCAGCCTGCCGAAACCTGATTACACGGTGATCAGCCGGATCTACTGTGCAAGTTGCACGTTGCCCATGGCACCGCATTTTCCAAGCCGCATTCCGGATATGATCCTGTAACCCCATCGACTACAATGCATCGCTAAATAATTCCGAATCAGGGGCTTTTCATGAGCGATTTCAGAACTTCAGCCACAATTTTGGCTGCCCTCTTCCTTGCGGCGTGCGGCGGAGAGTCCACCACAAACACAGCCAGCGACGAGTCTTCTGCCACTGAGGAATTCTCAGTCTCTGACTCCGGCGTCAAGACCAAGAATGTTGAGGGATTTAAAGGAGTTATAGCCGAACGCTATGATGATTCTCAGGAGTGGTGGGCGCCCTATGAGGTGCCGAATGAAGACGCGCCGAACGTCATCATCTTCCTGCTCGACGATGTGGGATTCGCTCAAGTTGAAAGTTTTGGCGGTTTAATCAGCACGCCGAACATCGACGCGCTGGCCGAGAACGGGCTGCGCTACAACAACTTCCACACGACGGCCCTCTGCTCGCCGTCGCGAGCAACGTTGATGGCCGGCCGTAACCCGCACTCGATTGGCCTTGGCAGCCATGCGCTGACCGCCATGGGCTTCCCTGGATACAACGCGATCATGCCGGAGTCCGCCAAATCGGTCGCCAATTACCTGGAACAGGAAGGCTACATCAATTACGCGCTCGGCAAGTGGGACCACACGCCGCTCTACGAGGTCTCACAGACCGGCCCGTTCGACCGCTGGCCCAGTGGTGAAGGTTTCCAGCATGCCTACACGTTCATGGCCGCCGACGTGCACCAGTTCGTGCCGGTCATGTGGAACGACCACACGCCGGAGCCGTACCGCAAGTCCGTGCATCTCGACCAGGACCTGGCAAACCGTGCCATCGAGTGGATCACGGGTCACAAGTCGCTTCAACCCGACCTACCCTTCATGATGTTGTGGGCATCGGGATCGATGCACTCGCCCCATCATGCTCCCGACAGCCACATCGACAAATACAAAGGCAAGTTCGACATGGGCTGGGACGAGGCGCGCGTGCAAATCCTCGAACGCCAGAAAGCGCTCGGCATCGTCCCGCAAGATACTAAGCTGACAGAACGCATCGATCAGATTCCGGCCTGGGACTCGCTGTCACCCGAAGAACAGTCTTTGTATGCAAGACAAATGGAAGTGTTCGCCGGCCAAATGGAATGGGTCGACATGCAGATCGGTCGCGTCGTGTCTGAGCTCGACCGCATTGGTGAGTTGGAAAATACGTTAATATTTGTGACCGCTGACAATGGCGCGTCCGGCGAAGGTGGCCTCGCGGGCACGTTCAACGAAACTTATGTTCTGAACGGCCTGCAGACAACGCTTGAAGCCAACTTGCGCGCTCAGGAAGACTGGGGTCGCGAAAACACCTACCCGCATTACCACGCGGGCTGGGCGATGGCTGGCAACACGCCGTTCCGTTATTTCAAGCAGAGCGAACACCGTGGCGGACAAGCAGACCACCTCGTTGTGCACTGGCCGAATGGAATCGAGGCAAAGGGCGAAATTCGAAATCAGTATCATCACATCAGCGATATTGCGCCAACCATCATGGAAGCCGCCGGTATTGAAGTTCCCGAGGAATACCACGGTGTGCCGCAGCAACCAATGGATGGCGATTCATTGATGTACTCCTTCAATAACGCGGACGCACCGAACGTAAAGGAACGGCAGTACTACGAGATGTTCGGCAATCGTGCGATCTGGGTCGATGGCTGGAAGGCCGTTACTCTGCATGCCAAACGCATGCCATGGGACGTCAACGTCGTGCTGCCATTCGAAAATGATGAGTGGGAGTTGTACAACGTCGCTGAGGACTTCTCGGAGAGTACGAACCTCGCCGAAGAGTATCCGGAGAAGCTCGCGGAGCTCATCGAGATATTTGACGAGGAAGCCTGGAAGTACAACGTCTATCCCTTGTACGACGACATGATTCAGCGCCTCGGTGCACAGCAGGATCGTCTGTTCGGTGACCAGAAAGAGTTCATTTATTACGCACCGGGCGCAATCCGCATCGCCGAGAAATCATCGGCACCGGTCAAGAACCGCGCGCACACGATCGAAACGCAGATCGATCTCAAGGGTGACGAGGAAGGGGTCATCGCTGCAGTGGGCGGCATGACCGGCGGCTACACGATGTTCATCAAGGATCATCGCCTCTATTACGACTACAACTTCCTTGATGGCGTGCATTACATTCTGAAGTCATCGCCCCTGCCGAAGGGCAAGACGGAGCTGAAATTCAACTTCATCAAGACCAAACAGTTTGGCGGCGACGGCGAACTCTACGTCAACGGCGAGAAAGTCGACGAAGTCGAAATGCCCCAGATGCATGTCGCCACCTACTCGCTCGCCGAGACGTTTGATATCGGCAGGGATACGGGAACGCAGGTATCCGATCTGTACACCGGCATCTTCAAGTTTGATGGAAAACTCGACAGGGTCATCATCACGGTGTCAGACGAAAACACCGTGCCGCCGCGGGAACTGCCGGCGAACTATTACTAATAACTCTCGGATCGTGGAGACGGTATAAAGAAGACGTACGTGATGGCGTAAGAGGCAATCAAGGCGATACTCAGGCCTGGTCCAACGCCTCAGGAGAACAACAGTGACTCACGAAACCGTTACCGCAAGAAGTTTGCTTGTAACGCTCACAGCTTACTTTGCGCTGCTGTTCGGTGCCCTATTTGCCGTTGGCATGATGAAGCCGGAGGCGCTGTCCCTCATGCCGCTGGGTGGCACTGACGCCTTTGAAGTACTGGGAATTGAGCGCAACGAGCAAACATTGATCGACCGCTTGACGCCGGCTGAAGGACCTGGATTTGGGCAGGCGCCGACAGCTGGGCAGATTGGCCTTCTTGCCCTGTTTCTCTCGTCCAGTCTTGGCGGCACGATTCTGGTCATGCTACCGATCACCTGGACATATGCCGCAATCAAGCGGGAAATCGGCTATCGAAAGAGCTTTGCGCGTGCTCTGCTGGTATTGCCGATCTGCGCCACCACGATCGTAATGCTGATTCAGAACAACCTGGCGCTTGCATTTGGCCTGGCTGCAATGGTGGCCGCGGTGAGGTTTCGAGTCGCACTGCAGGAGGCCATAGATGGCATCTTTATATTCGCGTCTATATGCGTAGGACTGGCGGCCGGTATCGGCCACCTTGGCATCGCAGCAGTAATGGCAGTCTTCTTTTGTTATGCCAACGCAGTATTGTGGAAAATGGAATTCGGACGAAACCCGATAGACGATGCACGGCTCGCGAAAAAACGCGCCGACTTGACCCATCCGTCGTCGCCGACGAGCGCAACCCAGCAGCTTCCAAGTAACTAGATCGAGAGGGAAAGATACCCTTCTTGTACCGCACCGTCGTCATAGTCATATTCGGATTCCTGGCTGCCTCGGCGTTGGCGGACGTGAATGAATTACCTGACCTTTTGTTTCAGGACGATGAAACGCTTCCGGTAACGATCACAGCTCCGTTTACAACGCTCGTCCGCGAACGTCCGAAAGACGATTATCTACCCGGTGTGCTCGAGTACACGGGAACCGATGGCACCACGGTCAAATTCGATCTTGAAGTCCGTACGCGGGGACATTTCCGGCACAGGACCTGCGAATACCCGCCATTGAGCCTGAACTTGAAGAAGTCGCAGACGGATGGGACGTTGTTCGACAAGCAGAACAAGTTGAAGCTCGTCATCCATTGCGACTTCTCTGAGCGATACGAGCAAGTCGTACTCAGAGAATATCTCGCTTACAGAATCCTCAACGCCGTCACCAATATGAGTTTTCGGGTGCGTCTGTTGCGTGTCACCTATGTCAACAATGAGGTGACTGGAGGCGGACAGGTACGTTATGGGTTTCTAATTGAACACAAGAACCGCCTCGCGAAGCGATATGATTTGAAGGATCTCGAGATCGAGCGCACGACGGTCGCGTCCATACAAGCGGACCGGCTGAACCTGACATCGGTGTTCGCGTTCTTGATTGGCAATACCGATTTCTCGCCAATCGCCGGTCCACCGGATGACGACTGCTGTCACAACTATGTCCTGTTTGGCAATGATGTCGATCCGGTGATAGCAATCCCCTACGATTTTGATCAGTCCGGGTTCGTTGACGCACCCTATGCGTCACCTAATCAGCGTTTTCGCATTCGATCCGTACGACAGCGGCTGTACCGTGGCCGCTGCGTCAACAACGAACACGTACCGGCTTCGTTGCGCAGGTTCAGAGACCGCCGCGATTCAATCTATGCGCTGATTAATGAGCAAGAAGGACTGTATCCCCGCGTGCGCGAGAATCTCGTCCGTTATATCGACAAGTTTTACGACCTGATCGACGACCCCAAAAAAGTCGAGCGAAAGATCATCAAGAAGTGTGTCTAAGTGCGACAGCGCTTGACCGCATTCTGTAGAATTGTCCGTGGAAAACTACAGGAACCTTCCAGGCAATGAGAAATTTGCGCCCAAAGAATTTCCAGTCACATTGCACATTAGTGCTTATTGTGGCCACAGCGACGCTTTGTCACCCCACTCCGGCCAAAGCACAGGACAAACCGTTCAAGTTCGAACTGACGCCCTTTGCCGGATATCGGGTTGGTGGCAGTTTCGATGAAAAAGACGGTGATGGCCGAGTTGAGCTGAATGACTCCAATGCTCAGGGAATCATGTTCAATATCAAAGCGAACCCCAATGGCCAGTATGAACTGCTCTACTCACGTCAAAGCACGGACGCGGCCACCGAAGGGTTCCTGGTCGGTGACCCAACCATCGATATGGATGTCGAGCACTTCCACTTCGGCGGCACCTATCTGTTTGAGGGCGACAATACGCGCCCATTCATTGCGTTAACTCTCGGTCTTACCCAGTTTGATCCCGGCATCACCGATTCGAACTCGGAAAGTTTCTTCTCCGTCTCATTTGGCGGTGGCGTTCAGTTGAACGCAACCAAGCGACTGGGTGTTCGACTCGAGGCACGGGCGTTCACGACTTTTGTGGAGGATGACAGCAATATCTTTTGCGCCAGCTCCTCAGGAGGGGGCGCCTGCCTGATACAGGTGGACGCCAGGACTCTCACGCAATGGGAGGCACGGGCCGGGCTGGTCTTTCGCTTCTGAACCTCGGAATCGATGCCGATCGCCAGCCGACAATTCAGAATCAACCAACATGGACGAAATACTATGAACAAAAAATATGCTCTTGCCATTGGAATTCTTCTCGCTGTAATCGCAGGTTGTGCATCGGCTCCGGAGCCGCTCGAGGTCAGTGACGTAGAAGAGCTCGAAGCAACGGTAATCGCTGTCAACGCGGAGTCCCGACTCTTGGTCTTGCGCGGGCCCGCCGGGAACGAAGTTGCACTGCGGGCTGGTCCTGAGGTTCGCAATCTGCCCCAGGTCGAGGTTGGCGACATCTTGCGTGTCAGCTATTACACCGGTTTCGTCTTTTCCATGGCGGAGCCAGGTAACGCAGGTGCGGACGCCGAAATCGTGGCGGGTCGCGCCGAGGAAGGCGATCGTCCGGGCGCAATGGTGGGCGCGACGATGCGCCAGACGGTCGAAATCCTGTCCATCGCGCCAGATGCCAAAGCCGTCAGCTTTCGCGACGCCGATGGGATGCTGCAATCCATTGATGTCCCACGTGAGGAAGGTCAGGCGTTCGCGCGCAAACTAAGTCCGGGTGATCTGGTGGATATCCAGTACACAGAGGCTGTCGCAATCGGAGTGGAAGCTGCCGAGTAAGGCGGCGACTTCGAGAACCTCAGTCTGAGCTACGTGTATGTGTGGCTGTAGCCGGCCGTGTACTCTGACTATTCCAGAACTGCTTTAGCAATGTCGGCACTTTGTTCGATATGCAGTGACCTGGCCGGCAACGACAGGCTGGTGCCTGCCTGCGCGATAATTTCCAGAATCCATATGTTGAGCTCCTCCGCGAGTTGCAGGTACTCGTCCCAGTCGGTCGTATCGATGTACGCATAAGCTTCGACCAGTAAAGCGTCGTCGGCGATCTCGTGGAACCGCACCCGTTGGCCGTCCTTCAAAACCCGTTCGTGAGTAGCAAACAAATCCCGGATGCCGTCCAGTATCTGCGGAAGTTGCTCCGGAGTCGTGTCATACCTCAGCCGCAAAATCGGGTTGTACAAGATTTTGTCGCGCGCTGAGATATTGTCGATCGGCTCGCTTGCCAGCCGGGCGTTGGGGACCGCGATGACGGTATCTGCGAGAGTCCGGACTCGCGTGGTCCGCAGACCGATTTCCTCGATCGTGCCAATCGAGTTGCCGATGCGGCAGAAGTCCCCTACCCGGACCGGCTGCTGCGTATAGAGTGTGATCGCGCCGAATACATCTTCCATCGGTTTCTGCAACGCCAGGGCAACGGCTATACCGCCGACACCCAAACCTGCAATCATTGCGGTGATGTTGATACCTAGCTGATCCAGGTAGAACAGTGTGGCACCAGCACCGACCAGCAGTTTGATGGCGTTGCCGACGGGACGGAGCAGCACTGCTGCACCCGGTCGCTCCCGTTGCCGAAGACGGTTTGAGTAGATGTCCCGCAAGAGGTTTATGCCACCGAACATTACCCAGGCCGTTACCAGAATCGGGATGGGCGTGACTTGCTGCCACGCTTCGGCCGTGACGCCCCTGCCAAGCGAGGTGGCAACGGCATTTGCCGCGATGATGACCGCCCACACCCCGACAGGAACCACGAGATACCTGAATACGCGCCGGTGCGAGGGCGCATGCGGATCACCAAGCATGCGCCGAGTCGCGAGCGCGACCAGGAAGACCACCGCGTAGGCAAAGATGCTGGCGGCGATTACGAGCACCCATTTGAATAGTTCGAATCCGAGGATGGTTATGTTGGGAAGGTTGCGTCGTAGTTTTTCGACGGCCTCGGGGTAGCCATATACATCATAGAGTTCCGGTATCAGAGAGACCGTGGCATTCGACACCTTCCAAATGAATACTCCATCGCCCCGGGGCACTTTCTGCATGAGCAGCCGCACCTCCTTGCCTTCATCCAGAACGACGCCGATCGAGTCGCGATAGTCCGGCAGGTTGTCGTTGCTGCGACCAGCGGGGTCGTCGACAAGTTCGTCGATTTCGACCCAGGTAGCGCGCTTGATGATCACGAATAATCGGCGCGCGAGCTGCTCGCCCGTCATCTCACTGGCTGCACCCCGCAGGTTACGGAGATCCAGGTATTCAGCTGCAGTTCCATAATTCCCCTCGTCCACAGCGGCCTGAAAACCATTTGCACTTCGTAGAGGCGTACCGCGGTCGAAATCGTCGGCGGGGATAACCGGACCTTCCTGGGCCGCCACATCAAGACACAACACTGACAACATCAGCAGGACAATGGCCGCCGCAAGTTTGTGTGTAATCACAGGAATTCCGTCCAAAATTTAGCCGTGTTGGGAGTATAACAAGTGCTAGAATCGCCGCAGATTAAGGAGAAATCATGGTTCTCGAATACGTCGCGTTGTTCATATTAGTCTTCGTCGCATTGGTGTTCTTTTACGGCATCATCGCTATCCACGACATCCCGTATGAAATCGCCGTCAAGCGCAATCATCCGCACCAGGATGTGTTGCACGTTGCCGGTTGGGTGAGTCTGTTCACGCTGCATGCACTCTGGCCGTTCCTCTGGATATGGGCAATGATGTATCGCGAAGACCGCGGCTGGGGCATCGACACATCGAGCAGCGGCGAAGGCACCGGTGGCGAACTCGGAGAGCGCCTCGAGGCGATCGAGGCACGACTTGCCGATCTTGAAACGGCTAAGGGAGAGTAACCATGGACTTGTTACTTATCCTGACCTACACGGCTATCTGCATTGCGGTCTTCAAGATCTTCAAGATTCCGCTGACCAAGTGGACGGTCCCGACAGCAGCATTGGGCGGCGTCATCCTCGTCGGCGCACTTGTACTCCTGATGAATTACAACCACCCCTACTCCAACATGGCGCGCGAGTATTTCGTTACGACACCAATAGTCCCTGCCGTCGCGGGCATCGTGGTAAGTGTCGAGATCGAGCCGAACCAGGTTGTCGAGAAAGGCACCGTGTTGTTCCGCATCGACCCGAAACCTTACGAGGCCATCGTGCGGCAGAAGCAGGCACTGTTAGCAGGCACCCGGGAGGGTGTTCGCGAACTCGAACAGGCCGTTGCCGCCGCACGTGCAAGCGTTGTGCAAGCCTCTGCGAATCGCGACCAAAGCCAGGGCGTATTTGAGCGCTATGAATCAATCTTCGATCGCGGGGCGATCAGCGAGAACGAAATGGAAAACCAGCGTCAAACGTATCTCGCCGACGCGGCAGCGCTGGAACGAGCAGAAGCCGACTTCGAACGCGCGCAAATCGCATTCGAAGCCGGAATCGATGGTGAGAATCCAGAGGTTGCGCGTCTGCAGGCCGAACTCGAGAAAGCCCGTTACGATGTCGAGCGGACAATTATTCGAGCGCCAACCAGCGGCTACGTCAGTCAGCTGTTGCTGCGCCCCGGCATGATGGCGGCAAACTTGCCATTGCGACCCGTTATGGTATTCGTGCACGATGAACAGGCTTCGATGATCGCCGCCTTTCGGCAAAACTCAGCGTTGCGACTGCGAGCCGGATACGAAGCTGAAATTGTCTACCCGAGCATTCCGGGCCGAGTCTTCAAAGGGGAAGTCGTCAGTGTTCTTCCCAATATGGCTGAGGGCCAGTTGCAGACCAGCGGAAACCTTGTAGGCACTGAGAGCTTTCAGCGTATCGGCCGCGTCCCGGTCGTCATCGAGGTACTCGACGATATGTCCGAGTACAACCTGGCAACCGGATCGCGTGCGCAAGTGGCCGTTTACTCTGACCACTTTCACCATGTCGCGATCATGCGCCAGATTTTGCTGCGGATGTCGAGCTGGCAGAACTACCTGTACCTGGATCACTAGGACGGAACCACCGATGGCCAAACACAAACACGCCTATTGGGGGCGGCAGCTCGACGGTCTCGCGCATGAGCTGTCCATGCTCGCTATCGCCTGCGATATCGAACTGGGCAGGCCGGGTCTAGCAGAACGCATCCTGAAGAACGATGAAAGCGTGTGCGGCAAATCGAATCCCGAAGCCTTTCGACAGATGCGACAACATCTGATGGCATTGTTCAATCTTGAACAGAGTGCAGTCGAACGGCTGGGGCCCGAAGACACCAAGGAGATTCTCGATCAGGTCCGATCCACTATCATTGCCATTCGCCAGGCAGGCAGCCCCACTCAAAGCTTACCAAAGAAGATACCGTGATTAATAAACTGCTGGTTATTGGTCTGGCTGTCGCTCTGAGTGCGTGCGCCTCGGGGCCACAGATCACAACGGTTCAGGAACTGCAGGAGTCCGCAGACGCGCCTTATGAAAATATTCTGGTCGTTGCATTATTTGAGTCGTTCGATATGCGGCGTTACCTCGAAAAAGAAGTCGTCGGACAGTTATCAGAACTCGGCGTCAAAGCTGTCGCAAGCACCTCGATGATGAACACCAAGACGCCTGTAACCCGAAAGACATTTGTAGACATGGTGGAAAAACTCAATTCGGACGCAGTACTCGTTACGCAACTTGTGAGCCTCAACACCGGATCAAAAATGCAGGACATGAATCCTCAGTCCACCTATAACATCCGACCGACGTATTACTACAATGTATGGAGCGTCGAATTAACAGAGTATGTCGAACCGCAGAGTATGGAGCTCAGTCATACGCTAGTGCTGGCGACTCAACTCTACTCCGTACTCAATAGAGAGCCGGTTTGGGCGATTGAATCGAAGTCCAAAATTGTCCAGGACTACGATCATAGACAAGACTATTCGGTCTTTGTCGATGAGGCAGAAGCGATCTCTTCTCACATGTCGCGCGATGGCCTACTCGCACCGTAGCGAAGACTCAGTGGCATTGCACTGACGCCGTGTGCGTAGACGCTGATCATAATAGTCAGGACTATCACTGACATAACGCGTTCGAATCCTACTTGCCCAATCGCGGCAACAGCCATCAGCAAGTACAGCACCGACGCGATGCCTCGGGGTCCGAACCAGCCGATAAACGTGATCGTCTGCCAGTCAAGTTTGGCGCCTATCAACGAAATCGCCACAGGTAGCATTCTTAGCACTGTGAGACTAGCTAACGCATACACAACTTCTCGAGTTCCCCAGTACGGCACCGCAGCCGGCACCATAGCCAGACCAAAGATCAGGAACACAACCAGTATCAGTTGCATGCCTTCGGTCTCGCCGAATTCCTGCACCTGGTGCTTCACGGATTGGGATGTGATTGCAGCTGTGAGCCCAAGACCGGCGACGAACGCAGCAATGAAGCCGTTACCCTCGACGCTTTCGGCAAATGCGAAGGCCAGTATGGCCAGGGGCAAGGCGGACAGCCTTTGGAAAGTCTCTTCGGTCCAGCCTTTGTCGGACATGATTTGCATGAGCTTGCCACCGATAAAGCCAACAGCAAGGCCGACGACAGGACCGAGCGTAACCTGTTTGATAACAAAGCCGAGCCAGGCGCCTTCGTGCTCGCCCGCTTCCGCGCCAAGCAATGCCATTACGATCAGGATCGGCGGCAACGCAATGCCGTCATTCAAGCCGCTCTCGACGCTGATCGACTGCCGAATCTGGATCGGTACGCCTTCGCTTTTTACGACTGCCTGACCGAGCGCAGCATCGGTTGGCGACAGGATAAACGCCATCAACATGATGGCCCAAATGCTGACGCCGTCGAACATCCACACCCCGAAAACTGTGCCAAAGATCATTGTTAGGGGCAGCCCTATAAGCAGGAGGCGAACCGGAATTCGATTTGATCCACTGGTAAAGGCATCCCTGTTAATCATCGTCGCATCGATGAATAACACCAGGGTCAACGCCAGTTCGGCGACAAGTTTGACCGGCCCCATATCAGGCGTCACATGCAGGAATCCGAAAGCCAGCGAGCTGCCGAGTATTCCTACCGTCATAAAGACCATCGGACCTGTGATCCAGTTACGTTCAGCGAAACGCGAAACAAGGCCGAACGCAAATATCAATAGCGCAAACAGGATGAGCAACTGGTGATGATGCATTGGCGCGACCCCCAAGGCCTGATTTTTGTTATCGTTGTCTACCCCAAATCCTAACATTTTCGGCACAGATGAGGCACAACGTGGGACGGACCAATTTCTTTTTCTTACTGATCGCGCTGCTGATTTTTCTGATCGCTATCCCGCTGGCCGATGACCTCAATTTGGGCAGTGCGCCGCTGGTCAGGGGACTGGTGTTTTCCTGTCTTCTCGTTATCGGTGTGTGGAGCCTTAAAGGCGGCGGCCGCTTCTTCACTGTGGGCATGGCATTTGTGATCGCTGGTGTCCTTCTGAATGTACTCGCGATAAACATGCATGCCCCGTTTTTGCAGTACGGTTCAATACTACTGTTAATCGGATTCCTGCTCGTAGCAATATTGTTCACAATACAACAGGTCGCGATCGGCACCGACATCAATACCAACCGAATTGTCGGCGCGATATGCATCTACCTATTGCTGGGTGTCATCTGGGCGATGACCTACACCCTGGTGGACCTTGTTTCGCCGGGATCGTTTGCCGGATTTTCACCGACGACCGAACAGGGCTGGGACAGCGAGTGGCTCTACTTCAGCTTCGTCACGATGACGACGCTGGGTTACGGCGACATTTTGCCTGTCTCGGCGACGTCTCGGGGCCTCGCTTACATGCAAGCAGTTGTTGGTCAGTTTTATATTGCTGTTCTCGTTGCCGGTCTGGTCGGCGCCTACGTTTCGGCGAAGCGTGAATCGTGAAATTTTATGGAAGGCTCGCTGAATTGCCAATGTAAGTTGTGAACCAAACTCGAGCATGTGGCCATTTTTCTGCAGTACCTCATGCCCGGTGTCGGCAACCAAAGAAAAAGCGGGAGCAGTGGAAATAAAATCCGTCATTCATGCCATGATTTTGGCCGCGCCCTCGGAAAGTAAAGGTTCCTCTGCTGTCGCTGGCGATTGATACGACATGACCAGACTTATGGTTAGGAAAACGAGCCGTCCCATTTTCCCTTCCCAGCCGTTCGTGTGCGTAGACATGAGCGCGTCTAGATCTCGGTCCGATAACCGGTGGACACCGGCGTGACGACGAGCATTGTGAGAGAAAAGAATGCGGCAAGCACCAGTGCAATGGCAAGATATCCGGCGCCGATCGCCAGTCCCACACCGATGCTGGCAAAGGTGAAGTAAGAATCCGACTTGCTGTTCAGCTCCGTCTTAACCCTGAGTCCTGCGAGAATTCCGACAAGTGCAAACGCGAGCGGCAGACTGTACTTGATGCAGAATACGATCCCCGTAACCACCAGGGGCAACGCCAGAAGGCCGTCTGCGATCTCAGGATCAAAGGACTTGCCGAAACCCTTAGCCATATACACCCACCGCAGAGGAATCGCGACAATCAGCGAGCCGATCATGGCAGAGAACAAGTTGAGCGCATTTTCAAAAAACCCCAAGGACTGGGTCGACGTCATTACTTGTCCCAGCATAAATTCTTCGCCTGTCAGTTCAGTGCTATCTGGCAAGCCATCCAAACCGCCTACAGGCAAGTACTTCAACCACTCCGGTTGGACTATGCCCACCAGCACCAGCAGCAACACGATAAGAACACCGTAGTACAGCGCCACCTTCCAAAACAGAGACTGTGGAACCTTACTGGCCATGCAACTTCCTCGTTCCGGTTGTTGTTATCCCGATTAGAAAAACCACCGAAATCCGACTTCAAAGGTGTCGCCTCGGTCCGTAGGTTCCGAATTACTGATGCCCCAGCCAGGTTTGATATAAGCGATTTTTCCCGGCGCCAGCATTTTGCCAAACTCGAGACCAATCCATGAGGAAAAGTCATCGGTCTCGAAATCATAAATCGGCTGATATTCCGGCATTAGGTAGAGGCCACCCCACCATTTGCCCGGTGGCGTCAAGGGTTGCATATAGAACCATCGTCCAACGAACTTCGACGTATCGGGCACTGAGTCCTTCTTGTACACATCGACGTAGTAAAGATTCAACATCGCGAAAAAGCCATGCAAAGGCATGTCCACGACAACGCCTACTATCGGTGCGAACAGCAAGGAATCGCCAGCCAGCGCATCATCAGTCGCTGTTGGTAAAACAAAATCTGTACCGAACAGCCAAGCGCCGCTCTTTTTTCCGTCTTCACCGAACGTGAAGCCCATGGATTTGGGATTCCACAAGAACTTGAGATCAATGTCTCCGATGCCGATCGCATCGGTGCCCCGGGGGACCCCCTCTATATCGCTGAAATCACGGTACTGGGCAATCGGTACTTCAAAGAACATTCCAAGTTCAGGGGAGAATGGCACAGTACCGAACGCCGTCAGATCTTGCTGTGTCAGTCCGTTTTCGAGCTCCGTGTATCGATAAAAAGGCATCCACTTGAGAGAAAAATCGCGCGGGTCGGTTCCGGTCTTATTTGCCTCGACAGCCGTGTCTATTCTCTCAGCCCTAGCCTGGTCTAGCAGCTCATTGAGCCTTGCGATCTCTTCCTCTTGTTGAGATGCACTCGCCGATGACTGTCCTTCCTGGGCGACCGCCGCCGGCATACCAGCGACTGTGAGCAGGGCGAGCAGCAAAGAAAGGGCGCTAAGCAATCTGCATTTGGGCAAAAGGTTCATTCGGACGTCTCCCGATTTAGTACCAGATACGTCTAATGCTGCAAAATGCGTGCCGTCGGATGCGCCTTCGCTCACTTTCGCGTTATCACATTGAAACTGCAGAGTATTTAGAGGGAGTGTCTGACGATCGCGGTGAAGAGTTTTTATGTCCCGGCCGAAATATCGGCAGTCAACTTAGCCCGTCAGGCTGTCGGCCGTTGGATACCGAGTTTTTTCATTCGCGACTGCAAAGTGGTGCGCTTGAGTCCGAGGCGTTCGGCTGCGCCGCCTTCTCCACGGATTTTCCAGTCGCACGCCACTAGTACTCTTTCCATGTGTGCTCGTTCAACTTCTTCGATCGTTTCGCCTGCTTGTTCATAAGGCCCAAAAGAAACAACGTTGACGTCGTGCTGGCTGGAGAACCAGTCGCCTAACTGCAGCGTTGAGCCTGGGGAGAGGATCATGGCTCTTTCGATAATATTCTTGAGCTCCCTCACGTTTCCGGGCCAGTCATTATCAGTAAGGACAGCCATAGCATTTGCGGACACTTCGTCGAATATCCTGCCGAGTCGATGTTGCAGCTCGGAAATAAAGAACCACACGAGTAACGGAATGTCGCCGCGGCGCTCGCGAAGCGCCGGGGCTCGAATTGGAAAGACTCCAAGCCGATAGTACAAATCAGCCCGAAATT
>JAOTYE010000003.1 GCA_029862045.1 Gammaproteobacteria bacterium | reverse complement strand
TCCTGGAACGCGACGAATTGCTTGAGATCATTCGGGCTGCCGATATCTACGTTACCCCGTACCTGAACGAGGCTCAGATCGTTTCCGGCACGCTCGCGTTCGCGGTTGGCGCCGGCAAGGCCGTCGTGTCCACCCCCTACTGGCACGCACAGGAGATGTTGGCCGATGGGCGCGGCAGGCTCGTGCCCTTCAAAGATTCCAGGGCTCTGACGCAGGAGATCAATCAGCTTCTGGAATTTCCGGAGGAGCGCCGCACGATTCGTCGGGCCGCTTATGAGTATTCGCGGCCGATGGTAATGAAAGAAATGGGCCGCCGTTATCTGGCTCTGTTTTCGCAGGCCAAGGCACCACATGCGCGTGCGCGCGATCTCCCGGCACTCGATACATTGGGTCAAAAGGAACAGCGACTGCCGCAGCTCAACCTGAATCATCTCTGCAATATGACGGATGACACTGGCATGCTCCAGCACGCCAAGTACACAGTGCCCAACAGAGCCCATGGGTACTGTGTAGACGACAATGCCCGGGCGCTCATAGTCGTGACAAGGGCGTGCGATCTGAATCGAAATGATCGGTCACTGATCGATTTGTCATCGACTTATCTCAGCTTCCTGCATGATGCTTTCGATCCGGAAACGGGGCGATTTCGCAATTTCATGTCTTATGAGCGCAAGTGGCTGGAGACTATCGGATCGGAAGATTCTCATGGACGCGCGCTGTGGGCCCTCGGCGTGATGGCTGGCCGGGGGCGTAACTCCGGCCAAGCCGCTCTCGCGACGACGATCTTTCATGACGCACTGCCAGCACTGGAGAACTTTTCGGATTCCCGCGCTTTAGCTTTCCCAATTCTCGGAATTCAGGCGTACCTGCGTCGGAATGACAATGATCGCCAGGTCCGTAGCCTGCTTGAATCGCTGGGCAACAGACTGCTGAAACGTTTCCGCCATTTCGCCACCAAAGACTGGCGATGGCACGAAGCCGAGCTGACCTACGACAATGCGCGCCTGCCCGAAGCATTGATGGCCTGTGGTCGGGTTACCGGGGACGATGACATGGTGTCATTCGGTATTGAAGTCCTTGCGTGGCTAAGAGACCTGCAGGTCGATCCCTCCGACGGATGGTTCGCCCCCGTTGGCAATCAGGGCTGGTTCCCCAAATCCGGCAGCAAAGCGCAATACGATCAACAACCTCTTGAGGCCGCCGCTATGATTGGCGCCAGTCTCGAAGCTTATAAATGCACTCAACGTAAAGAATGGATGCAGCTGGCATCCATTTGTTTCAATTGGTACCTGGGGAAGAACGAACAACAACTCCAACTTTACGATTATGCCACCGGCGGGTGCCGCGACGGCCTCGAAGCGGACGGTGTCAATGAGAATCAGGGCGCGGAATCGACACTGTCCTACTTATCCTCGCTGCTCGCTATTTACAATCTGCGAGGATTAACGGCGAGCCACAATCACGCTAGCGAATCGGGCGCCGAACAGCACCTCCCGGGACAGTCGGATGCGGCTTAAGGTCACCTCAACTGCCCTTGAGTCTTGATAACAGCTCTGAAATAGAGACCGTAGCGACTCTGCACCGTTGGTCAGCAATGCCGTACGGAATTATCAACGTATCCCCGTGAATCATGCTGCCGCAGGTATAGACCACGTTGGGCACGTAGCCGTCCCGCTCATGCTCGTCAGGTGTCAGTATCGGCTCATCCAGCCGACCGATGACCTGTGAGGGATCGTCAAGGTCCAATAGCTCGGCCCAGACGCTGTATCTGCGCATCGGCCCCACACCATGAAAAAGTGCGAGCCATCCCTCAGGTGTCTCCACCGGCGAGCCACAGTTGCCAACCTGAACAAATTCCAGTGGATGAACAGGTTCCTGCAGGAGTTCCGCTTTCTCCCAGTGGCGAAGACTGTCTGAGAACATGATGTAATTATTGACGCCGTCCTGGCGTGACAACATCGCGAATTTGCCATTGATCTTTCTCGGAAATAACGCCATACCCTTGTTCTGCGCAGCTTTGCCGCTGATGGTATGCATCCTGAACGTCAGGAAATCGGTTGTTTCAAGAATCTGCGGCAGTATGTCAAAGCCATTGTATGCAGTATATGTAGCATAGTAGATGACGGATTTATCGTTACCCTCGAAACGCACAAATCGGGCATCCTCGATGCCAGCACTCTCATTTTCTGACACCGGGAAGATCACCCTCTCAGAGATCAATTCATCCGGGTCGAAGATCACTTCGTAATTGGACCGCGCCAGCCACAACGCCGTATCGACGGTATGCTGCTTGTCGATCACGCGGAATTTGGTCGAGCGAAGTTTGTTTATCTGGCGTTGCAGTTCATCAAAGGTGAATGTGTCCTTCAAGCCATCCAGGAGGTGATTCATGGCTCGTTCATGCGCACAAATCTCATCAATCTTCCGTCGAAAGTGTAGGCGACTATAGACAGGATCCGTGTGCATCTTCGGCGTGGCTACGTATTGGCTGACGGGGTCGAAGAGGATATCGTCGTTCTCATCAACAATTCCGCTGCGAAACTCAATTGACGACAGATGACCTTCACCTGTCGCCCTGAAGCTCATAACGAACCGCAGTGATCCTTTTTCAACGCCTTTCTGATCAGGATGCGGAACTATAGAAGGATTGAAGAGCGCGGCCGCCTCAACTGAATATTCGGCAGTAACGTAGGAACCGAGCAGCAGTTGTTTCTCGGATGACAAAGAAAGACGTTTCGGGGCGTGTGCTGCAATGCGGTCAAAGTTCCTCTGCAGGGTCTCTCGGAAGTTCCTGTGACGCCCTGAGAAGTCCTGGATCACGGCCTCCAGCAGGTGCTGTACGTCTTCGTCACTCAGGCCCGAGACCCGCTTGATCAGGTCCCTGATACGCGCTTTACCTCCTGGAATATGCGGCCGGGTAATAACGCGAGCGCTCTCGGCGTTCAGCACCGTCGACCGCCGCTGGACCAGTTGCTTGCGTTGTTCCCTAATCCTCATCAATGATTGCGCACTGACGTAATCTGACTAACAATACTCATGGTTCAGTGGCCTCGGTTCAGACCGTACGGATTATAGCCGTGATGGCCGCCGGACGCTTTTATCAAGATTCACGTTCCTGAGAATCGCCGGATTCAAGCATGTCGATGCGCATTGCAGTCCTCAGCCCCATTTCATGGCGCACTCCGCCCCTCCATTACGGGCCATGGGAATCAGTGGTCAGTCTTCTCACCGAAGAACTCGTACAAATGGGTCTGGACGTGACTCTTTTTGCCACCGGGGACTCGCAAACCAGCGGTAGACTGGTCGCTGTGTGTCCACACCCGTATTCGGAAGATCTCTCAATTGATCCAAAGGTCGCTGAATGCCTGCACATTGCCGAGATCTTCGAGCGGGCCGCTGAATTCGATATCATTCACAATAATTTCGACTTTCTACCGCTAACGTATTCCGGACTGGTCGAGACCCCGGTGCTAACGACGATTCACGGATTTTCTTCATCAAAAATAATACCCGTCTACAAGAAATACAATGCCCGGAGCCACTATGTGGCGATCAGTGAGTCAGATAAGTCAGCGGAACTCGACTACATTGCCACTATCCATCACGGCATCGATCTCGCACAATTTCCATTTTCGGGCACCGCAGGCGAGTACCTCCTGTTCTTTGGTCGGATCCATCCGCATAAAGGCGTCCGCGAGGCAATCCGCGTGGCGCAAAGCGCCGGGATCAAGCTGGTGATCGCTGGCATCATTCAGGATCAGGATTACTTCGCGAGGGAAGTGGAGCCACATATAGACGGCACGTCTGTGGAGTATCTCGGCTCAGTCGGGCCTGATCGGAGGGCGGACGTGCTGGGCGGTGCGCTGGCGTTACTGCACCTGATTAGTTTCGACGAACCCTTCGGGTTGAGCCTGGTCGAGTCCATGGCTTGCGGAACACCGGTTGTTGCGTTTAACCGTGGCTCGATGCCGGAGCTCATCCGACACGGCGTAACGGGATACATCGTCGATGACATTGAAAGCGCAATTAATGCGGTGGCAGAAATCAGATCAATTGACCGGTCAGAATGCCGGGCTGATGTTGAACACCGATTTACGAGCACACGTATGGCGCGCGACTATGTTCGCGTTTACCAGGAGATTTTGAACGGGGAAACACGCGATGATCAATAAGCCATTAGTAACACGGTATGAGGGCAATCCAATCCTGACCAAGCACGACATCCCCTACTCCGTGGAGACGGTGCACAATGCAGCGGCAACCAAATATGAGGATCAGTACATCCTGCTGTTCCGCTCACATCTGCGAAGTGGACGATCGATTCTCGGTATTGCGCGGAGCGACGACGGTTACAAGTTCCGGGCAGATCCAAAACCGTTCATGGTGCCTTCGAGCGAAAGCGACTTCTCAATTCACGAGGAGTACGGTGTGGAGGACCCACGAATCTGTTTGATAGGCGATCAGTACTACATCACTTATAGCGCTTATTCCAGGTTCGGCGTACGCATCGGGTTGGCGAAAACGCACGATTTCAAGACTGTCGAGAGAGTGTCGCTAATTAGTCAGGCAGACATGCGCAATGTCGTGATTTTTCCGGAAACGTTTAACGGTCGTTACGCGCGGATGGATCGGCCCCATTCGGAAATCAACCCCTGGTGCATATGGCTGTCCTGGTCTCCGGACCTGGTTCACTGGGGTGATTCAGTGCCGGTGATCCAGCCTGTCCAGTATCACTGGGATGAAATGAAGATAGGCCCCGGCGCTACGCCGATCAAGACCGCGCAGGGATGGCTCAACATCTATCACGGCGTTTTTCCGACTATGGATGGATCGGTATACCGCCTGGGGGTGGCGCTGCATGATCTGGACGATCCCGCCAAAGTGCTCGGTGTTGCCGACGATTGGATACTATCGCCGGAAGATCCGTGGGAGCTGACCGGTTACGTCCACAATGTCGTTTTTACCTGCGGTGCTATTGCCGAGGACGACGGCACCGTGAAAATTTACTGGGGGGGCGCAGACAGCGTCATGTGTGTTGGCGTCGCGAAGATCGACGACTTGATTGATCTATGTCTGAAGAAGGCCCGATCGCCTTTGTCCCAATAGGCCCTTGCTTGCCGGGCGATCGAATATTTGTGTCGGTAAATTGCCGGACTCGGTCCTGACGCGTTGTGATTTGTTAGACACTCCGCGGCACAAATACCAGTCGTAAATCGGTGGTCAGAACGTTTGTCCGAGAAAGAGATACGCGGACCGCCGATCACCTTCGGCAACACCATAGGCCAGATACAAAGGCCCCAGCATCGTATCGAAAACGACAAACACACTGCCGGCAGACAGTGTGTTATTGAAACGGATATCGTCTCTCGATTGCCAGACGTTACCGACCTCGACAGATGCGCCAACATATACGGACGTGTCAAGCATCGACAAGGGGCGTTCGCTAAGACGGCGATAGTACAGAAGGCGACCCATGCCTCGATGGTCGCCCTGTAACTCTTCGGGGGCGTAGCCGGAGAGATTGAAGAACCCGCCAAGCCGGAATGCGTTGAGGGGCGTATCACCGGGTATGGAGGTGCTGCCCAGATCCCACCAATGCAGGAGCGTGTTTTTGCCCCAAGTCTGCGGTTTCAAGAAAACCAGCTGTCCGATATCCGCGGTCTGGTTCGCGCCAAATCCTTCGCGAAGACCCACCCAGAAAACCTGCAGATTTGTTCCGAAGCGTGGAATAGCGATGCGGTCGATCGTGTCATAGCCAAATCCTAACGTGAAATTGGTCACGTCACCGGATGCGCCACCAAGCGCTGGATCACCGATCCGAACCTCTTCATCAGCGAAGCGTCGCGCCAAGGTAAGGCGCAGCTCACCCCAGTTACTGAAGAGCCGGCCGACACCCACGGAAAGTACGGTTTCCTCGGAACGAAACTGAGCAATTTGCTTGCCGGCGTCAAACAGGCCTTCGTTTGCGCGCCGGAAGCTCACCTTCGGGTCCACAAACCAGCGGGATCGATAATCCAATGGTTGATAGAACTCTGCGGTGAATTGTGGGTTTTCGCCTACGACAATGTCGGCGCGAAATTCACCGCCTTTCGCGTTAAGCTCGGTTTTCGTGAACCGGGCCGCGAGGTTGTAACTACTGTTTCCGTCAAAGTCATCTTCAAGGTTGATACCAAAGCGGAGGTAGTTGGGCCCCCAGCTCTTGGCCTTACTCTGTATCAACAGTTCATTTTCAATACCATCTGCGGAAATCGAATAATCTACGGTCTCAAACGTATTGAACCCGTAGATATCGCCAATGTCCGCCTCAAGCTGGTCGATGTTTAGCGTTAGGCCACGCTGATCTGCTAACCGCTCCAGCAGAACTTTGGTGGAAAGTCGCGACTCGTTATCGATGGACACTTGATGGATCACGGGACTGTCGGGACGAGCCTGAAGTACCGCCTGACGGTGTGCGACATAGTCAGCTTGCGAACGCGAGAATCTCTGGAGTTCAGACTTGGCTTGTCGAGCCGCCATCTCGCCCAGGTGTATTGCCTGAACTGCCTGTTCGAATGCTTGTGAACTCATGAGGCCAAGTTCAGGTGTGATCAGCACATCCTGAGGCGTTATATGCCGCTTCTGTTCCTCAGTACGTGCTGTGATCAAGATTGTCGTCATTTGATTGGCGATCTTGAGCGGAGAATTCAGTTCCGCCTCCTCCGCTAGCGGGGAGCCTACATCGACAACGATTAGCGTCTCCGCACCCATTGCTTTCGCAACATCGACCGGGAGATTGTTGGCGACGCCACCGTCCACCAATACCTGATCGTTCAATCGAACGGGTTTGAATAATCCTGGCACCGACATGCTGGCGCGAATCGCGGTGGGGAGATCGCCGGATTCCAAGATCACCTCATCTCCACTGATGAGGTTCGTCGCTATGGCGACGAAGGGAATGGGTAACCGATCGAAGTTGTCGACCGTAGCGACCGGAAGCAGCCACCGTCTCAATGCCATAGTGAAATTCTGACCTTGCACTATTCCTTGAGGAAGAATCAATCCACTCTTACTGACACCAACATCGAAATCGACCAGGAACCCGAGATCGTCGGCCTTGCGGCGATAGGTGCGTTGAGCACGCGGAAGGTCATCAGAAAGTAAATTTTGCCAGTCTCCGTCGAGAATAATCTGCTCAATCTCCGACGCACTCATCCCGGACGCATAAAGACCACCGACGATCGCGCCCATACTCGTGCCAGCAATGTAGTCGACAGGAATTCGCATTTCGTCGAGCACTTTAATGACGCCGACGTGAGCCGCGCCACGCGCACCACCACCGCTCAACACCAGACCGACTTTTGGCCGAGCCGTATTCTCATCTTGGGCCAGGCAATTCGCCGACATTGCGATCAGGACAATCAGGGAGATTGTGTTGAACAAACGTGCAATCGCGATCGATGTACAGGTAATTTGAGACACACATTTGTCCTTGTCGGGGTGTCGAAAACATCGATAGTCGCACCTCTCTTAGCACCGATTGAGCGACCGCTGAATACGGAATTGCCGCAGAGCCTTGCATGACAAGACTCGGTAACTATTAGGCAATCTCAAAAGGCGTGGTTCTGCTCTCCTTATGTGATGTACGTCGCCGCTCAGATCGCCGCTGATCACGCCGGCTGGACTGCACGGGTTGGGCTTTTGGTGGAATTGGTGCGGGAACGAATGTGGGAATTGCAACAGGCATTGGCTGGTTAGCGATGGCCCGCTGCCGGTAAATTGCCGGGATCAGTCCTGACACGTTGTGACTTGTTAGACACCTACATCCTTTTCCCTTCAATATTTGTTGAGAGAGCACTGCCTGGGTTCGGCGGCAGACTTCTAGCTAGCCATAGCTATTACGATTTTTCCTTTGTGACGCCCTTCTCCGAAGTATCGTAATGCATCAGGCACTTCGCTTAACTGATAGATGCTGTCGATAACAGGAACGAGCTTGCCGCCCTCAATCAACTCCTTCAGATCGGCCAGACCTTTGTTTGCTCCCTCCGCTACCAAACAAAGTTTCCTGTCCTCGCGAGTGAGGTACGCAATCAGGCTCAGGAACCAGAGTTGGTAGACGCGTGGAATTGATCCGCCGACCATCGCAAAGGTTCCCCCTGGTCTTAAAGCACGCCTGTTATCGAACATGGACCGAAAATTCTGACAATCGATGATTAGGTCGTAACGTTCTCCGGTTGTCGTGAAGTCTTCTTGCTTGTAATCGATAACATGATCTGCGCCAACCGAGCGAACTACTTGCAACTTGTGTGAGGCATCTACGCCCGTAATCTCGGCCCCGGAGAGTTTGGCCAGCTGAACTGCGAATGTACCCACACCGCCACCAGCCCCATTAATCAACACCTTTTGCCCCGGCCGTCCTTGTGCGCCTTTTAGAATTCCTTGCAGGGCCAATACACCAGCCTGGGGTACCGCGGCTGCTTCCTCAAAGGTGGAATTGGCAGGTTTCGGTTCCATGGAAGCTTCTTTGGCGCAGGCATATTCTGCAAAACCACCCCAGCTATCCCAAAGATCCCCAAAGACCTCGTCTCCTTTCTGATATCGCGTTACGTGCGTACCGACAGACTCGACCGTCCCCGCAATGTCAGCGCCGAGTATCTGCTTCTCTGGCCTCGGCCGCAGCAGTCCGAACATGAGGCGGTTTATGAACGGTTTGCCATTAAGGAACTCCCAGTCCCAGGAATTGATAGACGAAGCGTGAACACGTACCAGTAGCTCATCGTCCTTCGGTGTCGGTTTTGGGACTTCTTTTTGTTTAAGACCATCCGGCGGGCCATATTGCGTAAATACAATTGCTTTCATGATCCTAATGTTTCGCTCTCGTCGGTCGTTACGACATTGATATTGAATTCAGCTCGTGAGCAATTTGTGCGCCCGCTCTGGTTGCCGCGCAATTCGGAATTACCCTTACTCGCCGAGGCGCGTTCGCGAACCGATCATCTCACCCCGACCGATTCTCTCCTGAATGGCCTCATTCGGTATCCCACTATTAAAGTAAGCTCTGTTGCCGGCGTATATTCGACACTCTCCCTTTTTGGTATCTGATAGGGCCGCAAACAAATGCGAAAAAAGTAGCTACATTTCGTATCGCTCCGCCGACAGCGCTGACCAGGCCGATGCTCATTTTGTGCCTGGCGCTTTGCCTTTGCTCTTGCACCTACCTCAAATATGCTTCCGTGCAAGCGGAATACGCTCGCATTCAGAATGCCGAGCCAGGCCAGGTCAATGCAAAGCACATGATTGACAGGGAATCGTACTTCGTACATGGACGTAGCATTGATACAAAACGCAGCTATGCTGGTATTCCGAAGGCTATTGCTGCGTTTTCCAGCAAGTACAAGACCAATGAACGTGTAGACACAATGTCTTTTGAGGTGTCTGGATCGCACTTCGGATTGAATTTACCTGAGGGCCGCTACGATCTGCTTATCTTTGCCGATATCGATGGCGACGGCGCATTTGAAGAGTCAGAAGTTGTCGGGAAACAATCGATCGAGTTAAACATCGCCGTAGTACCGGACAAAGTGCTCGGTCAGGTAGACGTGCAATTAGCGGAACCCATCACAATCGATTGGAATGTTTCGATCGACGTACCTGACACTCGCGGCCGCTCCGAATCATTGTTTTTTCCTTCCGGAACTATTCGGACATTGGATGACCCGATATTCGACAGCGGCTTCTCAACGTTGGGGATGTACGATCCTGCGTCTTTTCTCGAACAGGCTCCCACGATGTTTTATGCCTTAGAGGAAGACCTCGGCTACAAGATTCCTGCCGTTTTTGTCCACGGCATTGGCGGAAGCGCTCGTGAATTTGCAACCTTTGTAGGGAAGCTGGATCGATCACGGTACAAGCCCTGGTTTTATCACTACCCTTCAGGTGGTGACCTCGATCAAATGGCCGAACTTTTTTATGAAATATTCCTCTCGGGAAAAGTTTATCAGTCGGGCGGAATGCCGATGATAGTTATCGCCCACAGTATGGGTGGCCTTGTTGTTAGAGAAGCGATCAATAAATACGAAGGAAAATTTCGTGAAAATCAGGTCCATTTGTTCGTCACGATGGCAAGTCCCTTCGGTGGGCATTCGGCGGCGGCGGCTGGAGAAAAGCACGGCCTGATTGTCTTACCGTCGTGGCGAGATTTGAACCCGGAGAATCCATTCATTGGCAATCTGTATCGAAAGCCCTTGCCGGGTTTCGTTCACCATGAATTGATTTATGCGTACCAAAATCCCGGTACCATCAAAATAGGCGAGAACAGTGATGGCGTTGTAGCGCTCACCAGTCAATTGCATCCGCAAGCGCAACGCCAGGCAAGTGGGCAGTTTGGCTTTGACAACACACATACCGACATACTCGACAGTGAAGAAGTGGCCGCACATATCCGGAATCGTATGGAGACCGTGAAGAACGCATTTCCGCCGGCCCAGCTGGAATTGCTACGACAAGGCGGCTATGAAGTGTCGCTAGGGGATGAGTACTCTGCACTTGCACAGTATTCGATCCATACCTACGGAAGATACTTGATGGCTTTGACAAATGGCACACTCACTCCTTTCCATCCAGAGGAGGAGCGTTTCATCGCCGTAATCAAGGGAGCGGAAACTCCTCGCGACGACGCGGAAAAGGGCTGGCTAAGGTTCCTGAGCGAGCATCCCGAATTCAAAGACGACTAACTCTCGGATGAAATTCGCCGTCTCAGCGACCATTTCAAATAGAAATCAATACTAGTGCCGGAAAATTGCCGGCGCCAAATCCCCTCATTCCTTTGGACGCCTGTGCCCCACCCTGCTCAGCATATGAACACTGCCTGGGATCGGCACAGTTCAGAAAGACTGCTTCCGTGCAGGAGCGGACACTCATCCGACCAGAAAAACGACTGCGCGACAGGCGGAGAACGGCCATGAGAAGACTTGCGACAAGAAAAGCAAATCCGGACGAAGCGCGGATTGGTATTTCGTCGATTGAGTGCGTACAAGCCGCTATTTCATTACTCGACAAGACGCGTATAAGAACAGGGGTATAAAGAAGCGGGAATAACTGGTGTCGAAGCTCCTGGTTTTGATAATTCTTGCGCCTGTTCCCCCTTCTGATGACGTGGTGGAGGTAGTTCATCACCTGCCGCAAGAAAACTTGGGAGTCTCCGGATCAGTTTGACCTGACATTGTCTGTCGCCCGTCGGCGGAATCATGGGAACATTGCGACAACATTTTAGCGCTCTCACACGCCCTCCTCGACGTTTTCAAGGACCTATAGTCCGAAAAACCCTTTGCACAACCCTGGCGTTGTGTCTGGCGGCTGGCGCCGTCCCCGCCCAGGACGTAACAGTGCCACCCACCCTGCAGTTCAGCTTCTCGAATCCTGGAGCGCGAAGCATGGGGTTCGGCGGTGCCTTCGTTGCACTGGCCGATGATGCCACCGCCGCTTTCGCCAACCCCGCCGGCCTTGTCCAGATCGCCAGGGCCGAGGTCTCTCTCGAAGGCCGATCCTGGGGCTACTCCACACCCTTTACGGTGCGCGGGCGGGTCGAGGGCGAACCCACGGGCATCGGCGTCGACGTCGTGGCCGGGTTGAGCGGCGGCACCTCTTCCGATGACGTTACGGGCGTCTCTTTCCTGTCGATTGTCTACCCGTACGACAACTGGTCGATCGCCCTTTACCGCCACCAGCTAGCGAATTTCGAATCTTTTAGCCAGACGCAGGGGCTCTTTGCGGGCGTGGACGCCACCTGCTGCCGATTCACTGACGATAGGATGCGGACGGATTTCGCGGTCGTCAGCTACGGGCTCTCTGCTGCCTATCGCTTGACCGACGCATTGAGCCTTGGCCTGTCGCTCGTCTATTTCCAAGGCGATGTGGATATCGTGCGGAACGCATTTCTGCCCGACGAGGACCTCATCCTGCAGGTCTTCGCCCCGACCTCGTATCTGCCGGAGAGGATGGCCTGGCAAACGTCGCTGCACATTGACGACAGGGACTTGGGATTGACCGCCGGCTTCTTGTGGACGCTGTCGTCACAATGGAGGATGGGCGGGTTCTATCGGGAGGGCCCTGGCTTCGAGTTGCGGGGCGAAAGCCTTAGCGGGCCAAGCGGTTCCATCCTCGGCCTGCCAGCTGACGACACCGTCGTGGGACAAAGCACCTCCCCGAGCGCTTTTCCGGACATCTACGGTCTGGGATTTGTCTTCCGATCAGAGAATGAACGCTTGTCGATCGCCTTCGATTGGAATCGGGTCGAATACTCGACCATCCTCGATCGCCTCAACCCAGAGGATTTTGACGCTGAAGATCTCGAGCTTAACGACGGCAATGAGTTCCACCTGGGCGGCGAATACGTGTTCCTCCGATCCACACCCGTTGTTGCCGCTCGGCTCGGCGTGTGGCTCGATCCCGACCATCGCCCACGGGCCACAGCAGCCAGCGAGCCGATAGAGCATGCCCTGCTGCCGCCGGGCACGGATACTATCCACTGGTCGCTGGGTATCGGAATGGCATTCGAGAACTCCCAGATCGACCTCGGTGCCGATTTCTCAGACTTCGTCGACACGGTGTCGCTGTCCGCCATCTACAGCTTTTAAACTCTGTCCCTGACAAAGCTGGCAAAGCTTGGGTCCTCAATATCTCGATCGACATACTCGTGAAGCTCCTGGCAAAGACCGGACGACATGTCGAGATCAAGATTAAGCGCCACGCGGCATAGCGCAGCTGTGTGGACATCCAGGGTTTCTCTCCAGCCTCTCAGCCCGAGCGCAGATGTTAGTGAGTTGCGGTCTGGAGAGGCTCCTGCAATTCCTTGCCGGCCTCCAAGCGCTCGATCGTTGCGACGACGTCTTCGCAGGATCTGTGCTGCATGCGATCGCGGCGCTCGAAATGAGACACGACGCCGCCATTCTTCTCCAGTGTCAATGTCAATTGATCCCTCGGCGCCAGGCTGATCGGCACATTTTGTGGCGGTGAACTTTGGAGCTCAACCCGATAATCGCCCTCGGGCAAAAACAGAATTTCCTCTGAACCGAGAGATCCGCTCGCGACCTTTGTGTTGCCTTTGAATACGCTGAACGAGGTCGCTACTGTTTGCGCCAATGCCTCTTGGAGTTCTTCGGCACTACCCGCTGTGACGTAGCGGCCGCCCGATGCATTAGCGACGGCCTGCAAGCTCGCCGCATCTTCATCGGCGGCATTGCCAAGCCCGAAACCGATCAAGTGAACGATGATGCCCTGCTCGCGGAGCTCGCGCGCCGCCTGGACGGGATCCCCGCCACAGCTTTCGATGCCATCGGTGACCAGGACCAGTGCACGATCGTCCTGCAGACTGCCAAAATCGCGGGTCGCCTGATTCAGCGCGTACGCTATGGGCGTCTGGCCCAGAGGCTTCAGGCCGGCGATCGCCCGGCGAATGGGTTCGCGGTTCTCCTCACCGAACGGCACCAGTAAAGTAGAGTCGGCGCAGTTGCCGCTTTCGCTCGGGCTGGTGCTGCCGTATGCGCGCAGCGCCAGGTCCAGGTCTTCGGGGAACCAGTACGAAACATCGTGCAGGATCTCCTTGGCGACGGCCATCTTGGGCTCACCGTGCATGCGTCCCCACATGCTTCTCGACGCATCAACGACGATTTCAACCGCCCGGTCGTCGAGGGATAGCACAGGTCGTCCCTCCTTCACAGCTGCCACCTCCAGCGCGGCACAACTCGCATCGCGGACGGTCACGGTTACGGCAGATTCCTGCGTCTGCCCATCCAGGCTCGTCGCAAATGCGACGATTCGATTCTCGCCTAATCCGAGCGGCACGCTTCCTGCGAATGTTCCGCCTGCAAGCCGTGCGGCAACCGGCTCCGAACCATTCACACTCAGCGTGACGCTGTCCACGCCCGTCGTACGAAGATCCAGGAACGCCTGGGGAAGCATGGTTGGGTCCGATACCTGGACGAAACTGCCACCGGTTGCCCAGGCAATGGTATCGAGAATCTCGCCGCCCTTTTTGCTAGACCCGAGCAAAAGCGTTTGAATCGCAACGCCGTGCGAGTGTGACTCCACCGCGGCGTCATACGCTCTTTTTTTGTTCGACATGCCGTCCGTAAACAGCATGATCACTCGCGATGACCCGGGTCGCCCGTGCAGATCGAGTTCCGCGAGCGCTGTCTGAATGCCGGCCGCGAGATTCGTACTTCCGGATCGTGGCAAATCCCGCAGCGCCCGGACGACACGGTCGCGGTCCGACGTCATGGGTTGTGCCAGTTCACCCTTGTTATCAAAGCTGACCACACCGATCTTGATGTCGCTTTTCGGCGAGAGGTTTCTGACCAGGCCGATAGCTCCTGTCGAGCGAAAATCCTTCGGATCGGTGCCGCGGAGACTCTGCGACGTATCCATTACGAACATCATGTCGAGGTAACGTACACCGCCGATAGCCGACGCAATGCCCTCCACCTCAACGGTCGTTTCACCCTCGCTCGCGGCAAAGTCAGCGGCCGGCGACTGGATTTCGATCTGCAAATCGCCATGCGACGCCGGCGACATGTTCGAGTCCTGTTCTTGCGCGCTCACATAGGAAGGCGCGCCAACGCACATCAGGACTGAAAGTAAGACGAATTGAGCGTTTCGCATGGAATCACCTGTTGATCAACGTGCACGCGCTCATCAGGCCGGCGAAGCCAACTCAAGATGGACCAATACCAGGCTTCCCGGCGCCGAACCGGGTCACGTGCAACTGCCGTAAGTTTCCGCAGCATAGAACACCCCAGCAGACATAATCTGGGACGTGGCACACACTTTCGGTGCCTTACCGCGCCGAATTCCCGATTTCATTGGGAGTGGGGGTCGCCACGTGCTTGACTGGCATCGCTCTTGGCACGCGAAATAACGTAGACAAGCAGACCTGAGCCAATGATGCCGATGCCAAACAGTCCCTCAACTGGTCTGTTCATCAATACAAACCACAGCGTCCAGCCCATCAGCGTCAGATAAATCAGCGGCGGTATCGGGAACAGAAACGTGCGGTATGGCCGTGGCAAGTCAGGCTGTCGCCAGCGAAGCACAAACACACTCGTGACCGTCGCGAAGCTATTCAGTGCCAGTGTGAAGCCGGCAAAAACGAGAACTGATTCGAAACTGGAAGAAAGGATAAAGGCGATCGCGAGCGTCGACTGCACGTAGATTGCTCGACTCGGGATTCCATCTTCGTTCTTGTGCGCAAGATACTTCAGAGCCTTGAAGTCTTCGCCCAACACCTGCAGCACGCGCGGACCGGCAATCGTCATCGCGCTGACTGTCGAGATCAGTAGCGAAGCCAGGACCAAGCCGGTAAACCGCGCGCCCAAATCGCCGAATACGGATTGTGCAGCGATGAATCCTATTTCGACTTGTCCCTGCATCGAATCTACAGGTGCCGAGTAAAGAAAGACGAAATTGAGCGCAACATACAGAGCAGTCACGACAAGCGTGCCGGTCAACAGGATACCCGGCAACGTTCGCTGTGGATCTTCGAGTTCGCTGCTCAGATAGGTCGCAGCATTCCAACCTGTGTACGCATAGCTCACGTAGATAAGCGACACGGCGAATGCGCCACTGGTCAGGAGCGCACCGTCGCCGCCGGATGGGAGGAACCGAATCGGCTGCGGGTTATCGACCATGAATACGGCGGCGAGACAGAACATCGCGATCACGCCGACCTTGAGAACCGTAAAAATGACCTGCATGCCGCCCGAATTGCGCCGACTGCTGCCATGAATGACGGTTAGCAAGACGACCAGACCCACCGCCAGGGCCTTCTCGATCCAGACTGACGAAACGCCCGGTAGAATCGATGTCGTGTAGGCGGCAAAGGTCATCGCGGCAAGCGCGGTCGGCCCGGCGAAACCAATCGTTACGGACGTCCAGCCAGCGGCGAATCCGGCCGCAGGATGGTAAATGCGCGCGAGAAAATTGTACTCCCCGCCAGAACGGGGCAGCGCAGCACCCAGTTCCGCATAGGTCATGGCGCCGCAAAGGGCAATCAGGCCGCCAAGCGCCCACAGCAACAGAATAACGAACCCCGACTGAATATCCAGCAACTGGAAACCTAAACTTGTAAACACACCCGTGCCAACCATGTTGGCGATTACGACAGCAGTAACCGTCGTGAATTTGAACTTCGTCGTAGACATGCGGGATTCGCGCTTACCGGGCGCTATAAGACTCTTTCCAGGTCGGCACAAATATCGTCCGGATCTTCGAGGCCGACAGAAAAACGAAACAAGCCGTCGCCGGCGACGGCGCGATACTTTTCGAGCTCGGCACCTTCGAGGCCGAATGACGTTTCTGCCAGATCGTCCGTTTGCAGCAGGTACATCAGGCTGCGGTGATGGCCCAGTGAAACTGCATAGTGAATAATTTCGAATTCGGACATCATCCGGCTTGCAACATCTTTATTGTTAGCAACACGAAATGACAGCATTCCCGAAAAACTGTCCATTTGTTTTACCGCAAGCTCATGCTGCGGGTGAGACTTGAGTCCGGGATAAATGACCGTTTCGACGCGCGGATGGTTCTCGAGATATTGTGCAACAGTCATTGCATTTGTGGCATGTTCGCGCATGCGTATCGGCAGTGTCGCCATGCCACGCATGATCAACCAGGCATTGAAAGGACTCATCACGCCGCCGAAATGAGACAGCGCTTCAGTGCGTAGAGGATCGAGGAGTTCTCGTGCGCCGCATACGGACCCACCCATGGCGTCGCCGTGACCTCCAATATATTTGGTCAGCGAATGAACGACGAGGTCTGCCCCAAGTTCCAGTGGGCGTGTCGCGATGGGCGTCGCAAACGTAGAGTCGACGACCAACAGGGCGCCATGGTTCCTGGCAATCTTCGCTATCGCCGCGATATCCGCGATATTCAGGAGCGGATTTGACGGCGTCTCCAGCCAGATCATGCGGGTCTCGTTACGCAACGCATTGCTGACGTTTGCCGGATCAGAGGTATGAACGGCCGTAACGTCAATGTCGAATCGCGGCAATGTCTGCCGTGCGACTTCGGCGGTGCCGGGATAATTGGTATCACAGATAATCAGGTGATCGCCCTTGGACAGGTGCCCGAGTAACACGCCCGTGGTTGCCGCCATGCCGGATGCAAAAGCTATGCATGCTTCGCCTTGCTCCAGTATCGCGAGCTTTTCCTCGAGTTGGTCAGTCGTCGGGTTTGCCCAACGCGTGTAGACATACGGTGCATCGGCGTCGAGTTTATTCGCCGAGAAACTGACTTCCCGATCGACGCGAAACGTACTGGACATTACAAGGTCAGGCGCAGACGACTGGTTAGCCGTATCGTGATTCTCACCGCCGTGAATCGCCTTTGTCTTGATTCCCTTATTGGAGAAATCTGCGCTCATAAATTCTCATCCAAGCAGAAGATTACGCCTGCCGACGTTTATGACGACAGCATCACAACCAGTATAGCTGCCCTTACGGCTAAAAATAGACGTCGCCTCCGCCTCGACCAAGTTGCAGGTAAGCCTCCCGAATAACGTCTGCATCGTACTTGCGCTCAAGTCCGCGAATCGCAAAGTGTCCGCGGGCCATGTCCTGAAAGTGGGATATGAAAATTGTGTTAACGAGACCACCACCAATTGCGCCGATGACCGGGATCGTCTGCGCCATCGCTTTTTGAGTGACGACAACGCCAAAGCGACTTGCCAACGCGGAGATCAAGCGAACCAGCGCCGGTGCACTTGCGCTGGCCGCACCATGAGACGCAACATACTGTAGTGCGTCCGTCACGGCCTTGCTCAAGGCAACGCGTACGCCATAGTAGGATGTTTCAGCCGCGTCATCTTTGTCCGACACACGACTTCCCATTGCGAAGACCTGCATACAATTGATGATGGTTTCAGGATCCTGAGGGGACTCGCCTTCCGCTCGTGCAATATCCGCAATCGACCGAAACATGATGCCGGTCGTCAACGGTAGCTCCACGATCAGCGTTTCAATGCCAAAGAATCCAGCCACGGCGCCAGTGGTCATTGCGGCGGCTGTGTGCCAACGAGGACTGGCAGGCGCCTGATCCGCGGCTTTTATACTCCTCATGGAACTTTGCAGCACGAACTCGATTGCCTTGTGGGTCGATTTGCTAACGGCGTCGACAACTGCCGCAGGCGCCCTCTTGCCAAGTTCCCGGGTGACGGCTTCCACTGGCATGCCAACAGCCGAACTGATCCGTATCGCCAACGACGGATTCTCGAGCTGTTTGTAGGCGTCCCTAAGCGTCGATAGTTCGGTTTCGGTCGGTTCCATGCGTCGTGCTTAGCTTGCAGCCGAGCCTAGTGAAGTGAATTCACTGCGGGGCCCGCATCGCCATCGTCGCGGATGTCCACTGTCATGCCGGTACTCAATCGCTCGGCGCCACGAATCACAATGCGATCATTCGGCTTCACGTCACCGATAACTTCAATGAGGCTGCCTGCGCCCAGACCGGTAATGACGCTGACCTGCTCGGCCGTCATGTCGTCTTTGATACGGAATACAGAGGTCCCCTCACGACGCAAGACGAGTGCGTCTCGCGGCACGGCCATTACTTCTCTGGCTGGTGCAGTCGGCATCGAGAGGCGAACACTCTCGCCGACAGTCCACAGGCTCGGATCAACATTCAACCGGACTTCGAACATGTGCGACTGAGGATTGCCGAATGGCACAGTTGTTCTGACTGAACCCTGACCCTTGCGGTAATCATTGTAGATTTCCAGTACGTCCTCATTCTTGATGAAGTTGACGGTATTCAGCGGAGCGCGCGCGACGACTTCAATCGAATTGGGGTCGACCAGACGAATGACTTCGTCAGCTACGTTCAGTCGTTCACCGATATTGCGCAGTTTTTCCGTCACAATGCCGTCGAACGGTGCCCTGATCCGGGTGATGTACATTGCCACCTTGGCTTGCCCAAGTTGCGCCTCAGCAATTGCCTGGTCGCTCTCCGCGATGGCCAGATTCGATGTCGTCTGTTCAAGCTGGCTCTTCGCTGACAGGTTGTCTTCGTCAAGCCTCTCCAGCCTCGACTTTTCTGCGCGTAGAAACGTTACGCGCGCCTGTTCCCGATCAACCCGACTCTTCGCTTCCATCTCCAGCAACTGAAAAGTAATGTCATCCAGGCTGGCGATGATGTCACCTTCTTTGACGACGGTGCCGACGTCGGCGATCCATTTCAGCTTGGCGGACAATTCGGATGCGAGTCGCGAGTCAAACCGGCTCACGACCGTACCGGGCACGTCAATTGTTGGCGCCAGCATCTTCATCCCGGCGTCCTCCACGATAACGATCGTCGGCGGCATCTGCTGCGCGCCGGCAGATGCGCCAGCTACCAGGCAGACCGTTAGCAGAGCGAATAGTTGGAGTAATCTCATAAGAAATGTCAGCCTGGCGCCGGAGCATCTTGCGAAGTCGACTGTGTCATCACCGTTGCCGGCACATTTTCGCCCAGGCGCAGCAGGCTGGGAAGCAGAATCAGCGTGAACACCGTGCTGACGGCCATTCCACCGACGATAACGGCTGCGAGGCCCCGATAGAGTTCCGATCCGGGGCCCGGAATCACTAGCAATGGCAACATGGCAAACAGGCTGGTCAGTGTACTCATCAATATCGGTCGCAGCCGGCGCCGAATCGCCTGTTCAACGGCGCTGCGGCGATCGAGACCCCCGCGTTCTGCCGCTCGCGTCTGGTACACGAGCAGAATCGAATTGTTAACGACAAGACCCAACAGCGTGATGAAACCGATCATCGTCAGCAGATCCATCGGCAGGGCCAACACACGCAGCAAGAATACGCCGCCGACGGTGGCGAGCGGCAGTGCAGATATCACCAGCAGACTGTCGACGAATGAGCGGAATAGTCCGCTCATCAACAGATAGAGGACCACGATTGCCAGGGCAAAGCTGCGCGACATACTGCTCAGCGCAATATCCAGATCGTCAGCGCTGCCGTAGTAGCTGATTTCCCCATCGTCCGGCAGTAGTGCCAGCAGTTCAGGTTCAATGTCCTGCTTCAGAATCTGTATCGTCTCTTCAAGTGACCTGTCATCCGGTGGCGTAATGACTAGTGTTACCGCCCGGCGCCGGTCCACACGCCGAATCTGATTCGGCCCCGCAGTACGCTGCATCCGAACGAGCTGATCAACCGACTGAATGCCGCCAATCGGCGTTGCAAGCGGTGTGGCCGCCAGCTGTTCCGGACTCGTCCACTCCGATGCCCGCAGCACGATGTCCATACGGCGGTCGCCGTCAAAGTAGTCACCCACGAAAACACCGTCACCCAGCGACCGCATGATTGTCGACATCTGTTGGCGCGTCCAGCCCGCCTCGGTGACGCGCCTCTCGTCAGGGATGAATCGAAGTTCGGGCTCCGAGAAATCGACTCCAGGGACTGGCCGGGCTTGTGCCCCCGGCAATTTTTCGTTGACGGCCCGCATACCTGCGCGCGCGGTTGCCAGCATTGCGTCCATGTCCCGGCTTTGAATATTCAATTCAACGTCGCCACCACCGCCAAGGCGATCAAAAATTCCCCAGGTGTCCGCAAATGCCATCGTGTCCGGGAACCCCGCCAGAATCTCGGAATTGAGTTTGTCGACAAACAGATCGGCATCGTCGGGATCTTCCATCACCGCACCGAGAAACCCGAATGAGCCAAACATGCCGTTGAAATAGGCTCTCAACCCGAGATCGGCGCCATCCTCAAGGCGCGGGGCCATTCGTTCGGCTACAACATCTGTAAATTCCTCGCGCGCAGAAATAACGCTCTGTCCTGGCGGTGGGATGATAAACGCAAATATCCAGCTTTGTTTCCCATCCGGCAGATACTCCGCCGGCGGCAACAAGACCCACGTAAAGAACGTCGCTCCGGCAAACGCAGTTGCAATCAGCGCACGACGCATCGCTGCACTATCTGTCCATCGCATGATGCGTCGCGTGACCTTATTCCACCACTCGACGTGCGGATCCTCCAGTTTCATTGCCGGCAGCCATTTGGCAGCGGCCGTGGGGATGATAGTAATCGCGATAATCAGCGAGGCGCTGACGGCAACCGAGATCACGAGCGCAAGATCTGCGAACAGCTGCCCCGACACATCCTGAAGAAAGATGATCGGCACGAAAATCACGACAGTCGTCGCCGTTGAGGCGAGCAAGGCGCGCCAGACCTGTGTGGCACCCTTGAGCGCCGCGGCTTCGGCGTCCTCACCTTTCTCTCGCAGTCGCACAATGTTTTCAAGCACGACGATTGCGCCATCGAGCACCATGCCGATGGCGAATGCCAGCCCGGCAAGTGAAATCATATTCAATGTTCGACCGCTGAGTTGCAGAATCAGAAACGAAACAAACAACGACACCGGAATTGCCAGCGCCACCATGAAGGTGGCTCGAAATCGACGCAGGAACCACCAGAGAATTCCTATCGCAAGCGCAACGCCCACCAGTAGATTAGTGCGCAGCATCGCGATCGACTCGTCGATGTAAATCGTCTCATCGTAGACCTGCTCAATCTCCAGATTGGCGCGCTGCAGGGGACCATTGCGCAACTCCTCAACAGCTGCTTTCAGATCCTCCATAACATCGAGGACGTTCACACCCTTCTCAACCTGTGCGTTGAACGCGATGGAGTTGGTGCCGTTCTTCGTAAGGAACCCGGAGCTGTCGCGCATGACGACGTCGACCGTGGCAATGTCCCGCAAACGAACCGGATTGCCACCACGCCAGTCAAGCACCATCTCGCCGAATTCCGACAGCTCATACTTGCCGGCGAATCGCAGCGTGTACTGCCGCCGGCCGATATCATTGAATCCGCCGGATGTGTCGTTGTTGTTCCCCGTCCGGCCAGCGAGCGCGGTTATATCTATTCCGAGCGCAGCTGTTTCGTAAGGGTCGAAGGTAATGCGCACTTCATTGTCTCGCCCACCATAAGCGTCTGCATTCGATACACCAGGAACACGCTCGACACGCGCGAGCACCACTTCTCTTACGAAATCGTTATAACTCGCCATCTCTCGCGTGTTACCGGACTGAGGCGTAATGGCGAACCACGCGATGGCCGTCCCGAATTGGTCCCGCCCCGCATAAATTCGGGGTTCAGTAACATCATTCGGGTAACGCGGTACCTGATTGAGTCGGTTCATGACTTCAATCAAGGCACGTTGCAGATCGGTTTCAACAGTAAAGGAGAGGCTGATGCTCGCGTTGCCGCGCGACGCGGTCGATACCATTTTGTCGAGCCCTGGGGTACCACGCAGCATGTCTTCCTGCGGCTCAACAATCTCCGACTCGACCTCCTCCGGTGCCGCTGCGCGCCAACCCGTATTGATCTGAATAAAAGGTCGCTGCACATCGGGAATCATCTGAATTGGCAACGACACGAGGCCGATGGCGCCCATCAGAAGCACCATCAGGATCGCCGCAATGACTGCGACGGGATTCGAAAGGGCCAGGCGAGTTAGGTTCACTTGGGACTCCGGACGAGGTATTGGCGCGTCATGTTTCACCGCCAGACCGCTATTATGCACAGGGGTTCGCCTGGCCCGCTGCACGGATTTACGAATCCCGTCGAGATCGTCATTTCACCCAGTAAAATCAATTACTTAGTGATGTCAAAACGTCACTGGGAGGCATTGGCCCTGCCGCTTGACGCGCCGCACGTATCGATTGTCGCAGCACAATGTGAATACGGTTCGCGCCGGGAACGGCGCAGCCGGCACCACGCCGACCTGCTATTCAGCTTTCATTCAGCCTCTCCGCAGTAATGTGTTTCGTAATAACTAAATTACACATAGCAAGTACCCACCCTGGGAGAAGGCGATATGAATCCCTCTTTGGCCGCGTCTTGTGCCGCACACACCGCCCGTGTTCGATCGCGGCGATCATATGTGAGCGCAATCACTCTGAATCTGATCATCGCAATGGTCATAACCGTTCCTGCATACGCGACAAACTCGCCAACCATCCGTCTGTTTCCCACGACCGTCGTCGAGGATCTGCGACAGACAGGCAATGTTGCCCGCGACATGGAAACAGGCCTGCAGGACGTCATCGGGAGACTCGACCAGCAACAGCAGCTGTATCAGGAGAGCAAGTGCGACGGCGCCGAAAACGACACCGGTTGCCAGCGGCTCGCGCGACAGATCGGTGCAACCTATCTGGAAATGCTGACGATCATGGAAGAACGTCTGCCGGACATGGAACACACCGTAAATAACACGCGTATCAGTCTCGAAAAGGGCCTGCGTAATGAAATCGGCAAGAAGATGACACCGTGGACATTGCAAGAGACATTGCTTGGCACAGTTTCGGCAACAGGCGAGACGTCGGTGACAGCACCGACATTGCGCGGTCGTTCCGGCATGCGCCTCTCAGAGCGTTTCAAACAGTATTATCAACTGGTCGCTACGTCCGGCAGCCGGGGCGACCAGTCGCTTGCGGTACTGGCGTCGGATATTTACCTCGACATGGAAGAGACCAGCACGCTGATCGAAAGGACGCGTCAGGAAATCGCGCGTGCCACGCTGATGGAGCAGCTGAACCAGTCGTTCGGAATCATTACGCCCGAAATGATGGAAGTTGTCGGCGGCGTCAAGTCGATCCTGTTCGGTGACGAAGAGAGCCGCGCGCTCGTTGCCGGTCCGCCTCCCGGTAGCCTCGAACAGGCTTATCGCAGCCCACTCGAACAATGAATTTCGCCTTCAGGAGCGGCATCGTGATGACAAACACAAACAAACACTCATTCAAGATTATCGGCGTGATCGCAGCAGTGTTGATGCTTGCATCCTGCGCCTCGAATCCGCCGGTCTGCTCTTCGCCGCAGTCGCGCAACCTGGACAGCGCGATCAATTCGGTAAAAAGTTCTCTCAACAGCGGTTGCCAGGCGCAATTCGATCGTTACTACGACGACTTGCTCATGATCGCCGAAGGTGATCCCAAACCCGAAAACAAACGCGCCTTCAGCGAATTTCTGGTGTGGTCCAGCGAACAGGGACTGCTGAGTACTCGTCAGGCACAGGACTATTACAATCGCTACTTCAACGTGAAATTCATGTCGATGCGAGGCGATTACAACAATTGCTCGCACACCTGCCCAAACCAACAAAAGGTGTTGTTCGATATGGAGCGCGAGCTTTCGGACAAAGAACGCGGTCTCCTCAAAATCAGTACGGATGCAGATGCGTACTATCGTGCCGACCGCCTGTACCAGGAGGTTGAACTCGTGCTTGAGGCCACCTGCACCGCCTGCGCGGCAAGCCGCTAGCGGGTGGCGGCCCAATGTCCGGGCGCGTCTTTATACAGGGCCTGTTCGCTGGCGCATTCGCCACGCTGACTGGCGGAGCAGCGCTCTTATATATGCTGGCACGATTCGGCTTGATTCGGCTTGAGGAAACGGCCGTCAGTAGCCCGGATGAGTGGCTTTTGTGGGCCTACACCAACCTCGGCTCGTCGATCCCTGTGTTCGCAGTATTGCTCCTGGCGTTCTTTGTCACGCTCGGCCGGCTGCGAAGTTATCTCGCCACCGGTAAACCGGTTAATCAGATTGTGCAGCTTGATCACCTGATAGACATCTGGACAACGCTGTTTTTCGGTACCGGCGTCATCTGGACTGCCATCGGTATGCGCAGCGCATTGATCTTTGCGCTCGGCGATCGCGACATGGCACTGCAACAGGGTGCTTTCGCAATGCTTGAGCGCATGGTCGATGGCGGCATCCTGCTGGCATTATCGACGACAATTTTTGGTGGCGTCGGCGGCTATCTGATGCGCGTTTACAAGACGGTTACGTTGGGCGCCGCATTACAACAGCGGTATGACAACGCTGCGAGAGCCGATACGTCGAAAATGCGGCAAAGCTTGCAACGCATCGAGGAGCACCTCAGCGAGCGCGGCGCGCGGCACACAGTGGATGAAACGCCGACATGACACGCTCGCCGCTCTTTTATCCCATGCACCGGAGCGACACCGACGCCGGTGGCGCCGCCGATCTGCAGACCGACATTATGCGTTTCATGGCGATACTGGCGTTGTGCCTTGTTGCCATCTTTGCGCTCGTGCAAAGCATTCCGCTGGTCCCCGAGCCAGCGACGCAATCGCAAGCAGCGGCGGTGCCACCACCAGTAAGTGAGGTCACACCACAGACCGCTGCCAAACAACCCCCATCTGCGGCAATCGAAGAATCCGCGGAGCGACTGGAATTAATTCGGCCCAACGTCGCTGCAATGCCGCTGCCGAAAACAGAATCGCCACCCGTGCCGGCCGCGGCACCGTCAGCACCCGCGCCTGCAAAACAGGGATTTACGTTGCGTTTTGAATCCGACCTGGTACTGACACGGCTAGTCGCCGCCGGTCAGGTCGGCTTCTATGCGGTCGGAACCGGACGTACGCAACGAATGACCGTCAGCGAGAGCCGTATCAGTTTTTGGGACGCATCCGCTCCAAAAGCGTTTCACGAAATGGAAACGATGACGGTACCGCGCCCCGTGATCGACGCGCTGGCGAGAACTGGCGTCGATACGAAAGCAATCGAATGGGGCGTTACTCTACCCGGTAGGCTGCGCCAGCAACTCGATTCATTGCTTCGCGGGCACACGGGCGGCGCGCTCGTGATCGGCGCCGATGGCAGTCTGCGGCTGGAATCATCATGATCATGCGGATTCCTCTCGCCGCACTGTTGCTATTGTTGGCGTTGCCGGCCACGGCGGCAAATGAGCGCAATCTCAATCATTGGGTCGAGCACGAATTGATCCCCATCGTTCGCCAGCAGCTGGTCGAACATCCTCGTTTCAAAGGCGAGACGGTGATGTTTGTCATTCTCGACGATAACGCACCGAGTCCTGTCAGCAATGAGCTCGCGTTATCGTTACGCGATCGGCTGCTCGATGCGGCTCTGCACACTCCCGGCGTTCTGCTTGGCTGGCAACAAGGCCGCGGCGGCGGTGCCGAGCGATCTCAGCCAGTCGACTGCACGCGTAACGATGTGCACTACTACATTGGCATTGAACTGTCGAAGCGCCTCGACGACACGTACAGTGCCGGCCTCCGGGCACTCGATCTCGAAGATCGCACCTGGGTGACCGGTTTTGGCAGCAGCTGGCGCGGCAAACTCACCCCGATTCAGCGGCAGGCGGTCAGTAACATACAGACGGACAAGACTTTCCTTGGCGCGCGCGATGTTCCTTTTACTGCGGAACAGACCGACCTCCTCGCCGCACACCTCGCGCACGAGATGACATGTACGCTGTCACGCGAAACCAGTGGCAATTACATCGTCACGGCAACCGGAGCCGAAACGACGCCCGACGTACTTGATGGTACTGCCGAGCTCGTGAGCAATAATCTTGCCAGTCGCCTGACGCTGGAATTCACGGCGGAGGATGAGCAAAGCAATGCGACCTTGAGCGGAAAGGCGCATCGCATCGACGGACCGTTGTTCCAGTACTGGCTGACGATCACGCCAAAAAATCCGGACGGCGACCTTTCTCCGCTGAGCGCAAGCGCATACGTGTCGCTACCAAGCTTCGGGCTAAGCGGAAAAAACACCGTGGCGGCGGCGAGCACAATCATTTCCATGCCCAAAACTGCCAAAGACACGCTGCTCGGTCCGCTCAGAGTTCTCAGAACGCAACATTCGCCGTCTTGCCGAGGATGTTCGCTGCTGACGGCCAACGCGAATGCAGACGCGATCGTGTTCTTTCTTCAATACCAACCTAACTACGGGCTGGTACGGCTTGCGAACAACGCATGCCGCGAGCGCACCGCAGCACATGTAATTACGACGGGCTCGCCAATGGAGTTTCCAATCCCTTACGTGCCGATGGGACGTAGCAACACGCGTGAGACGGATGAGTGGCTTGTTTCGCCGCGCGCAGATACGTACTACGCGATCGCTGTCGCTGACGCACGCGCGGCGCGCCGCCTGGCGAATCATCTGGACAAACTACCGATGCGCTGCAGCGATGCCGTAAGGTTCGGACTGAGAAACGGCGCACTACAAAACTGGCTCGACGAGTTCGCCATGCTTACCGCGCGTTCGGCGCAGCATGTCGACTGGCGCGCAATTGAAGTTAGAGACGTGCTATGAGGGCGGGCCAATGATGCGACTACTGGGGGTTCTCGTGGGCTCCGCCCTGGCCGTAGCAGCGCTTGTCGTCTTTGTTGGCATTCCACAGGTACAGACCGGGTCGCGGGTTACCCCTATTGGCGATAACGGCGTCATCCGGTTGCCGACACCCTCAGTATCTCAGCCCGTGCCTCAAGACTTGCTCGAACCAGCACAGAATGTCGTGGACGACTTCAGCGACGAGATTGTCGAGGAAGTCGTCGACACGGCCGCGGAGCAAACCGCAGCCGAGAACATCGACGTCATGGAGGACACGCAGCAGTGGTACGCCTTTTGGAGCCCGTTTCGCACTGAAATTGCCGCGACTGGTTTCGTCGCCCAGTTACAGCGAGTGACAGGGCTGGATTACCGCGTAGTCAAAGTGAAGACCGGTGTTTATGAAGTCGCATTTGCGTATGGCGATGACAACGAGATCATGTCCAATATTTCGCAAATCTCGGCAGCAACCGGTTTGGAACTTCCGGATGGTTGACATAACAGCAAAACGATTTGCGGTACTGTCGATTCTGATCACTTTGTTGTTCATGTCGCACACCAGCGCGGCCAGCACTACCGAAGCAAATCTCGACGACGCGTGGCGCGCTTACGTGAATTCGCAGACGCATTTGCCACCAGTCTATCGGTTTCCGCATGCGAGCTGTTTCGGCGCCGCGGCACTACAATATGACTTGCCGCTGACACTGCTGCTGGCCGTCGCGCGGGGCGAGAGCGACTTTGAAGAAACAGCGCGATCCCGGGCCAATGCACATGGCGTCATGCAGATTCTCTGGCCTGACACCGCGAAGCATCTCGGCATCGATCGACTAAGCGAACTTTACGATCCCTGTGTCAATATCGACGCCGGGGCACGCTATTTGAAGGAACTAGTGAATCAATACAGCGGCAACCTGCACCTCGCACTCGCAGCGTACAACTATGGCCCACGACGCATTCCTGCTAGTGGCGAGAACATTCCGACGGGCGCCAATTGGTATTCGGGTTACATCTATCGACACCTTAACTACGTTTTGGGCAGCAGCTCCGGCACGAAACCCATCGGCGACGCACTGTATTCGGAACTCGGCCAGTCCACACTCGTTTCCTTTGGCGAACCCTACCGGGCCACTGCATTCATTGCGCAGCTGGAGAGAAACGCCCCGGAACTGAATCTTGACTGGTTTCGCCGCGGCACCGGCAAGTTCGAGGTCGTGATGACGTACGCCGATCGACAGGAATTTGACCGCGGCGCCGGACTGCTGCGACGCGCCGGATTTCGCGTCGACTAGTCGTCGTCACGCCCCGCAAGCCGTCTCCTCTCCGGTAATTCCCGGGCCGAGCTATCGATGCGTCGACTAAAACGCGCATAGACTCCCGCATGGTCCGAAACGATTCCGTACGTTTCTTCCGTGAAGACTATCTCCGCCTTTTCTACCTTAAGAAGACTGTCATCGTTCATCAGAATGTAGTCGATGCGCTGACCGCTATCGTTGTCTTCCCAGCCATCAATAGCACCACCAATCGTCGCATCGAATAAGCCATCGGGGTTGGCCAGCGCGTATTGATCCGAGTAGCCCGTGCCGTTTGTCATGAACTCCTGCATCCTGCTGCCAGCAGGCACATTGAAATCACCACAAAGAAACGTTGTCTCGTGCGGCTCCGCAATTTCTCCTGCCCAGGCCAGGAGGTTCCTGTACTGATCCTGGAACGGCTCTTCTTCGTCGTCCCACCAACCCGTGTGCACCGAGAACACATTGACCCTGCCGGATCCAGGAAGCTCGATCCGCGCCATCGGGACATTGCGCGATTTCCAGAACTCGTAGTGGCCGTTGTCCGGATTACTGATGAATCGTGATCCGGTATCGATGAAAGGGTGTTTACTCAGGATCGCCGAACCTTCGAGCCAGACATCGAAACCGTAATGCGACCAATCCATGGTGTAGAAGTAGTGCTCGTCCAAACGCTGCAGGATTTGGTGGACCATGTTGCTGTCCGATGAGCCGAACAGCACGGAATCAGGGTTCTCCGTATTGCCGCCGGACCATTCGCCGACTTCCTGGAAACAGACAACATCAGGGTCAAGCTGGGTGATGCCGTCCGCGATACGGTCGAACAGTGGACCGTATGAATCGATCCGTTGTCGCGCCAATTCGTCGGTTAACTCCGACTCGGCCACGCCTTCGCTGTGGATTTCCTGATACGTATGAAGGTTGAGGGTTAGCACGGTGAAATCAGTGCTTGCAGCATTTTCTGGCTCCACAAATGAACCGGGCCGGCATGCCACGACCAGCAGCGCAAGACCTGTCAAAGTGATTCTGAATACACGCATCGATTTTGGATTTATTTCCACATCGCTCATGCCTGTCCCGGGTAAAGATTAATGCACCATGGACAGGTCCACTGTGCGCAGCCTCAGGAGCGCCGTGCGGCGACGATTTGCTCTACGATACGATCTGCATCGATATCCGCATCCGTTGCAACATCGATGGTCCATTCAAGTTCTTCAGCAACCAAGGGATCCGCATGCTCGTACTGGTATTGCAATACGTCCGTATCGGCTTCTGAGGCATCGCGCACGTCACGCTGTCTGATTTGCACCCGCCGACGCAACTCATCGGGCTCTGCGCGCGCAGCAACGATGACGAAATCCGCGTCAAGCCGGTTCGCCAATATTTGAAAGAGCTGCCTGTCGTCACGATTCAGGAACGAGGCATCCACTATGACGTGTTGTCCGAGCCGCAACAAAGTTTCGGCCGCGTCGGCAAGCGCTCCATAGATGCCCGTTCGTGCACGCGGATCGTAGATGCCCTTACCGACAGAAGCACCACTCTTCTCGGTTTCCCTGAGACCGTATAAGCGCTTGCGCTCAATATCCGAACGCACGCGTATCGCCGGCAATCGTGACAGCAACTGTTGCGATAACCATGTCTTGCCAGATCCCGAAAAACCATGCATGGCGACCAGGCAAGGCCGCCGCGGTGCGATCCAGCGGCGCGCGACTGAACAATAGTGAGCTATTTCTTCCTGGTCCCGATGTCGGTCGGCCTCATTGGTCCGCTCAACGCTTTGAATGGCCGCGATCTTGGCCCGAATCAGGGCATGGTAGACGTAGTACAGCCCAAAGACCGACATGCCCGGATAATCCCCTGTGCACTCCAGATAGCGATTGATAAAAAGATAGCCGAGATCCTGCCGCCCGCGGGCAATCAGGTCCATCATCAGAAAGGCTGCATCGCTGATCACATCGATGTCGCGTAGCTCCGCACTGAACTCCACACAGTCAAAGGCAGCGATACCCGATGGCAGTCGGACAAGATTTCTAAGGTGCAGATCACCATGGCACTCGCGGATGAAACCGTCGTCCTGTCGCTGGATCACCGTCGCCCACAGCTCACGCAGTTTCTTGCCGGTCCATGCCGCAGGGCCCTGCAACTCATCGCGACTGACGTGCAACTTCAGGTGCTCAATGTTTTCCAGCATCGGATGCTGTACTAATTCGACCGCATCTGCGGCGTCCAACCTAGCGCATACCGCTGCCGACGCGTGTCGGTCAGCGATCATCTCGGCCAATTCATCCATATCGCCATCGACGAGCAGCCCGGCATCGAGTTGTGCATCAAGTTGTGCTGATTGCGGAAACTGCACCATCTTGACGGCGTACTCGATGGGGGAACCAGTGCCACCGATTCTTGGTTCCTCAAAGCTTCCGCAGATCGGCACGACGTCCAGATAGATGTCCGGCGCCCAGCGTCGATTGAGTCTCAGCTCCTCATCGCAGAAATGCTTACGCCGTTCGAGTGACGAAAAGTCCAGGAATTCGAGCTTGATCGGTTTCTTGACCTTATAGGCAAAACTACCTGTCAGAATGACCCAGGAAATATGCGTCTCGAGAAGTCGAATGTTGTCGGCAGGATGAGGATAGACGCTTTCGTGCAGCAGCGAATCGATGAGCGTTTTTTCGCGCTCGACAGACGAAAGGTCAACGGCTTCGGAATTCATATCAGCACACTGATGGCCTCGGCCTAGCCACGACTCAACAGGTTCCGGACGATGTGGCCCGCGATGTGCGGGTTCTCACGCAGTCGGCGGATTGAGTAGTCGTACCAAAGCTCACCGAATGGCACGTAGACGCGCAGCGCATGCCCTCTCTTTACCAGTTTCCTGCGGAGCGTCCCGGCAACGCCCAGCAACATCTGGAATTCATAGTGCTCTTTGCCCACATCCAATTCGCTGAGCGACTCTTCAGCACGTGCAACAAGAATCGGGTCGTGTGTCGCGATGCCTACCCGTCTCGCACCACCCTCGAATAGCTGCTCCAATAACTCGCTGAACGAGTCGCGAATCTCGTCAGGCTCACAAAACGCGATTTCCTCCGGTTCGATATAAATGCCTTTACACAGCCGCACGTCGGTTGGCCCACCGCGCAACAGTTCGGCAATGTCCTGTTCGCTGCGGCGAAGGCATGACTGAATGACAATGCCGACGTTGTCGAACTGGTTTCTCAGATTCTGATAGATATCCAGTGTAACGGAGGTAACACTAGAGTCCTCCATGTCAATTCTGACGAACAGGTCGCGCTCCCTGGCGGCTGAAAGAAGCACGAGCATCGCCTCCTTACAGCATTCGACATCGAAGCGCAGCCCTAACTCGGATAGCTTTACGGAGATGCCGCAGTTCAGCGACGCGGCGTGGATCTCGTGGATCGTCTCGAGGTACAGGTCCACGGCCGCTTGAACCTGTTCTTCACTGCTGCTGTCTTCGCCCAGGACGTCGATCGTCCCCGAGCAACCTGCCGCATTCATCTCCCCTACTGCCTGACAGGCATCTTGCAGGTGTGTGCCGGCGATATAGCGTCGGGAGAATCGCCAGATCAGCGGTCGCGGCACAAACGGCATTGCACCGATCAATGCGTGATGGAATATGTTCGCTGACATCGCGACCTCCGAACCACATACGCTCTTTATATCAGTTTCAGAAATTGCGGGTCTCCTGTCTGTCCGCATTTACCGATATACTTTCACGCATGGCGAACATATTGATTATCTACTCAACAACGGACGGCCATACGCGCAGCATCTGCGAAAGGTTAAAACAGGTGATCGAGGACCAGCATCAGTCGGTGGTCCTGACCTGGATGAGCGATGCTCCCGATATCGATCTGGAGCCTTTCGACAAAGTCGTGATTGGCGCCAGCATTCGTTATGGCAAGCATCAGAAGCAGGTCTATGACTTCATTCGCGACAAGCAATCGATTCTCGAGACCAGGCCGAGCGCCTTTTTCTCGGTGAATGTCGTGGCCCGAAAGCCGGAGAAGAATCAGCCAGAGACCAATCCGTACCTGCAGAAATTTCTCAGGCAGATATCCTGGCAACCGCAGAATCTCGCGGTGTTCGCCGGAAAAATTGATTATCCGCGCTACACATTCATTGACCGCCAGATGATCAGACTCATCATGTGGATAACCAAGGGGCCGACGGACCCACAGACGACGATAGAATTTACGGACTGGAATAAGGTCGACGAATTTGGTCGACTCATTGCTGAAATGTAAACGCGAATTCGCGGCGCTCAGAGGTATTTTGCATACGCGCTGGCATACTTCGCAGCATTGTCAGCCGAAATCAACACGGCCTTTCCAGTCTTCGGCGTATCTGCCCGCAGAGCCGCGGCCAGCAATGCGCCAGTAGTCGGGCCGACCATGATGCCTTCCGTTCGCGCAAGCTCGATACCGGCTGTGTAAGCTTCCTCGTCGCTGACTGAAATCAGGTCATCGAGCAAATCGGGATCGAGTATTTTCGGGTAGTGCTCATCCGGCAGCCCGGTGATGCGCTTCAGGCCCGACAGTTGATGGTGACGACTGGCCGGTTCGACACCGATAATCCTGATGTCAGGTTTCTGTTCTTTGAGAAAGCGTCCCACGCCACTGATCGTGCCGCCCGTACCGATGCCGGCAAAGAAATAGTCAATTTCGCCGTTTGTCTGTTTCCAGATTTCCGGTCCGGTCGTACGGTAATGTGCCTCAACATTGAGCTCGCTTTCGTACTGGTTCGGACTGACGTACTTGCCACCGTATGCCTCGCTTTCCACCATGCTCTTGACGACGCCGCGCGCACCTTCGGTTGGGAACAACGGGCAAAGTTCGTCTTCTACTTCGATCAACTCGACGCCCAGAAAGCGCAACAGTGCTTTTTTCTCTTCCGGCGTACCATCAGGTACAGCGATTTCGATTGGCGTGTTCCGCGCGTTAGCCATAGCAGCCAAAGCGATACCCGTGTTACCCGCGGACGGCTCCACCAGCGCCTGGTCGGCTTTGAGGTGCAGGCCTCTGAGCATGAAAAGTGCGGTGCGGTCCTTGATGGAACCGAACGGGTTCATGCCTTCGAGTTTCAGCAAGACCTCGTAGTCAGAATGAGGGTTGGAGCGCGCGCTAAGCCGGACCATCGGTGTCGGATTATCCGGGTTCGGGGCAAGATCAATAATGCTGTCGTAAACCCGCAGGTGTGGACCAGGCACGTCGCGATTGTCGGCCTGCCGACCCGGCTGCAGCATGGTGACTTCAGCGACCGAATCATTCACCGGGTCGTCATGCGGCTCTGGTGGCTTCTTGTATGTCTGAGCGCTCATTAGCCGAAGTCTATAGGCCTGACGAGCGCACACAACAGTGCCCCAAGGCTGATTGGCTATACCGATATTCCGTCTCGTTCTATACCTTACTGCACAAGGGATAGGCAATTCCCCTTATCCAAAAATCATGCCTCCGCAACGATACTTGGCGCTCGGATGCTTGCGTGCGCGAGCATCTTGTCACCAATCAAAACTGGGGACTTTTTCGATGGAACTCCTCGACTTTGCGCGCGGCCCGGGACTGCAACTGGCCGTGACGATATTCGTCGTCGGACTGCTCTGGCGCCTGGTTCACCTCTTCCTGACACTGAAGAAAACGGATCTTTCCGAGGCCCGCCAGGGCGGTGAGGTGCGTGGTGGAATCAAAACGATCTTCTCGCGATTCCTGCACCACGAACCATTCCGCGAGAGAACGCGTAACGGCACGATCATTGCGTACACCATGCATGTCGGGCTGGCCACCGTCATACTCGGCGGCGCACCACACATCCTGTTCATCGAGAGTTTCTCCGGTCTCGAATGGGCGCCGCTGCCCAGCATCGTCATACACGTCGCTGCGGCGCTCACGCTGGCCGCACTGTTGATCGGTCTCGGTCGTCGCCTGCAGCATCCGGTGCTCAAGATGCTGTCGAATTTTGACGACTACTTCTCCTGGTTGGTTACTACATTGCCTGTGATCACCGGCCTTCTTGCCGTTGCCCACGTAGGCGCCCGCTACGAGACTCTGCTGGCACTGCACATCCTGAGTTTCGACGTATTCCTGATCTGGTTCCCGTTCGGCAAGCTGATGCATTCGATCATTGTGTTCGGCTCACGCTATACGACCGGCGTCACCTTTACTCGCAGGGGAGCCAGGGTATGAGCAAGATAACGGAAAAATATCCCCTGGAGACGCACGAACAGCGACTGACTGTCAAAGACCCGCATCCCCGTCACGATACGCAAGGAGATGTCGAAGAAAACGAGCGCCTGCGGCGCGCGATGGCCAATTTCGCCAAGAACATGAATCGCACGACGGCGACTTATATGGAAGCCTGCGTTCATTGCGGCCAGTGCGCCGAGGCCTGCCACTATTACGTACAGACCGAGGACCCGAAGTACACGCCGATCTGGAAGCTGGAGATTTTCAAGCAGGCCTACAAACGCGAAGTCAGCCCGTTCGGTTTCTTTTACCGATTGTTCGGCCTGAAACGCGAAATCACGGTCGAACAACTCGGCGAATGGCAGGAGCTGATCTATGACTCCTGCACGATGTGCGGACGCTGTTCCCTGATTTGCCCGATGGGCATCGATATTGCAACCCTGGTCGGCCAGGCGCGACACGGCATGTTCAAGGCAGGATTGATTCCGGATGAACTGCACGAAGTTGCTCAGCGCGCGAAGGACGAAGGCAGCCCACTGGGTGCTACCGCTGAGGTGTTCGCCGATCGTGCCGAGTGGATGGCCGACGAATTCGAGACGGACGTTAATGTCGACAAGGAACAAGCCGATATTCTGGTTTCGATGTCTTCGATCGAAATCATGAAATATCCGAACTCGATCGGTGCGACCGCCCGGGTTCTGAATGCGTTGGGCGAGAGCTGGACGTTCCGTACCGAAGGCTACGAAGCGACAAACTTCGGCATGATGGCCGGCAACGCCGAATGGCAAAAAGCCGCGACGATGAAACTGATCAACGCGGCAATCAATTGCGGCGCGAAGCTCGTTGTTCTACCGGAGTGCGGCCATGCCTATGGTGCGCTGCGCTGGCAGGGTGCGGCCATGTACGGCAAGCCGCTGCCGTTCAAGGTGCAGCATATTTCAGAGTTCCTCGCGGATGTCATCAGCTCCGGCCGACTCAAGGTCAAAAAGGTCGATCAGACCGTGACGTTCCACGATCCCTGTCAGGTAGCCAGGCGCGGTGGTGCAACTGAGGCGCCACGCATCGTGATGGACGCGCTTGGCGTAGACCTCAAGGAAATGGCACCGACAGGCGACTTCAACTGGTGTTGCGGCGGCGGCGGCGGCGTTGTAACGATTCACCGCGCCGACAAGCTACGCTATAAGGTCTTCGAACTTAAGATGGAACAAGTCGAAGCAAGCGGTGCCGACACTGTGCTCTCAACCTGCTCGAACTGCAGGCAGAGCTACAACGACGCGAAAGAGCACTTCCATTGGGACAAGAACATGGAAAGTCTGCTGGAGCTGGTCGCCGACAATATCATCGAATAGTCCTGTAGAAACGCGACCACCGGGACGGGCTCCTGCGAAGCGCTAATGCTTCGGCGTCGCGTTTGCCGGCAGTGCGAAGAACTGCAGCTCTCCGAGCTCCCCCTCGAGCGTCTCGTTCGCTTCGGGCCCTTCTTCTTTGAGGTGTTCGACCCAACGCTGCGCTTCGGTCATATAATGGTTGTACAGTTGTTTGCGCAAAGGCAATGACAATGTCGCGGGCTTGCCTTTGTCGTCGCCCAACGCTGTATCCAGATCGAATTGGTGCAAGTTGCTCCGTTCCTGCTTGTGCGACCAGGTTCCGGTGCACAAATCAAAGTTGTAGAGACTCAGGAAGCGATGCCCGTGCCTGGCAACAAAGTGTACTGCCGCTATGACAAAATCCGCCTCGGCATCGTCCATGACCCAGTGCAGTCCAACGCGACACCAACCAGGTTTCATGCCGCAGTGGCCCTCCTGCACGACATTGCGGTAGCGCTCGGACGTCGCCAGATCGATATTTAACAGCCGGTGCCCGTAGGGGCCTGCGCAGGAACAACCTGCCCGTGACTGAATGCCGAACAGATCGTTGAGCAGGGCAGTTACGAATTTATGATGCAGGTAATTGCCGCTGTCGTCCCTGATGTTGAATGACATGATGCCAACTCGCTGCCCCGCATCCGGATTGCCCAGAATTTCGATGTTGTCATCGTCGCCCCAACTCGTCAGCGCGCGGTGAGTCAGCTCATGCTCTCTCTCATTAATGACGTCGACGCCAACTCTGTCCTTGATCTCGAAAACCAGCGCGGCTTTCAATGTCTGCAGCACGCCTGGCGTACCAGCCTTCTCCCTCTCCTCGATTCGGCTGATATAGTCCTGTTCCATCGGTCCGACGTAATCGACTGTGCCGCCGGCACTAACGCTCGGCGGCAGTTCACGATGGTAGATGCGCTCATTGAAGACCAGCACGCCACTTGAACCCGGACCGCCAAGAAACTTGTGTGGCGAAATAAATATTGCGTCGATCGATGCGTCAATACCGTCGACCGGTGCGGGATTCATATCGATTTCGACATACGGCGCACACGCGGCGTAGTCAAAACACGCCATCGCACCATACTTGTGCAGCAAACTCGCTATCTTCGGCACGTCGGAACGAATTCCAGTAACGTTCGAGGCCGCCGAAAATGAGCCAATACGCAAGCGACCCTGGTACTCCGGCATCTGCAGCAGGTCTTCGAGGTGGGTCAGATCGATATTGCCATCGGCTTCGAGGCGAACCTCGACCGTTGTAGCCAACGACTGCCGCCACGAAATCTCGTTGGAGTGATGCTCATACGGCCCGATGAATACAACCGGTTGCTGATCACCAAGGAGTTTTTCGAAAGACTTGCTGTCAAGCCCGCAGCCGGATGCATCCAGTATGCGGTCGATATTCTGACGTGTCGCCGGTGGCAGTGCCACACCTGCAATCTGCTGCAACTTGTCGATAGCGCCTGTTGCGCCGGTACCGCAAGCGATGATTCGGCCGCCCGGTCCGGCATTGACCGACTTTTTAATCGCCTCTTCGGCTTCGTGCAGCAGCTGACTCATGCTGCGACCCGTGATGTCGTCTTCGGTATGCGTGTTTGCGTATACGCGCTGCAGACCTTGCAGATAGGACTCAACGAAGCGCAGACAGCGCCCGGATGCCGTGTAGTCGCAATAGACCATCAGGCGCTCGCCGAATGGTGTCTCAAACGTTGAATCGACGCCGACGATCTGCTGCCTGAGATAGGCAGGACTAAGCTTGGCTTTGCTCATAGGCGGGCAATGGACCGGAAAACATTGCCAGATTGTATCGTGTTATTTCGCCTGAACGGCACTTTCGATCGAATTGACAATATCTCCCGGCACGCCGACATTCGCCGTAAATGCGCGATACCCGGAATCCCAGAAGTACAGCTGCATTCGCCACATCTGGCCGTAATGCAAGACCAGGGTCTCGAAGCCGTCATCGACGACCAGTACTTCGGTCGGCAGGGCCGCCATGTGATCCACGCCCGGAAATGGCGATTTGTCACTCTTTGCATCATTTCGAAAACGCGAATTGATGCGGATCATCTTGTCTTCAATAAACGGGTTCGTGAGCCCGAAGTACACCGCATCATCCCGCAGCTGAATCCGCGCGATTACCTCCCAGCCTTCTGCTTCCGAAGCGTCGGCAATCGTGCCACTTTCCAGTGCCGAGGCGACATGGTCAACCATTGCAGGAAAGGTAACGGCAGTGCCCATCTTGATCGGTAGCTGGCTCTTCTTCCAGGTTCTGAATTTCGCCATCATCCTGGCGGGCCCATCGCCTTTGAATTTGCGATAGTGCTTTTCGCTTCGCATCGGTTCGGTCTGCCGACTGACCGCTTCGCCCGGCACAGCCTTGACCAGCTGGCGGATTTTCTCAGCCGCATCGTTCGCAGCAGCGATCAATGCATCGTAGTTTGACGAATCGGCGTAATACACCATCGCATGAGCGACCGGGTTCGCCATGTTGACGAGGGTCTTCTGTTCCTCTCCCGACGTAAAGACCGCGATCCGCAGAATCTGCGCAGAAATGGTTCGCGGCGACTCGGCCGCTGCTGCCTCGACATAGGATGGAGCTGTCAGGACATAGATCCTGGCCTGATGCTTGTCATCCGGCACACGCACAACATGCGAGGCATGCAATGTCAGACCGGACGCCCTTATTGCCGGCTCAAGTGCAGCATTCGTTTCAGAAAACGAGACCGACGATTCAAGAACGGTTTCGAAAATACCGATGCTGTCATCGGCAAGCGTTGCCGGCACCCAGAATGCGAGTGTCAGCAACGCGACTACAACAATGTTTTTCATGATTGGGGCACTGACGTTTACCAGAGATAGGAAACCTCGAGCTCGAGTTGCTTCATCTCCAGTTCGATAGTTTGCGTCGGGTCAAACGGGTTGACCGCCTCGATCGACTTGGACGGCGCATACATCAGGGAGAAGTTCCATGCCCCACCATTCGGTTTGATCTTGGTCAGACCAAACGTAATGTGCTGTTCCATGACGCCAGGCGCGAGAATATTGAACGTAATGTCCGCCTCCTGAATTGGTTGTTCACCGTAGCTGTAGCCAAACCGGTATCTCATCGTTTCACTTGGAGTCCATTCGACTCCTAACTTATACGTCGTCATGTCGTCCCAGCCAAAGCCGCCGCCGCGCTTGCCGCCGAGGCACAATTCGGGATCCGCTGCCTGGGCGGCAGGGATACTTCCCGTAAAGGCGAACACGGCGTAGGGGCAACTGAATAGGTTACCCATCGGATTGCCAACGGACGCAACGTCATTGAACTGCGTGTGTTCGATGTCCAGGTTGACGCGGACATCATTGCTGCCCTTGAACGAGATGCCGAATTTCGTGCTCGCCGGAATATCGAATCCGCCGTCCTCGGCGAAAAGATCCGCATAGTCATCAAACTCGCTCATTGACATCTTCGACTGGTAGGAAATACCGGCGCTTACAGAGTTACTCATCGCCCACCAGATGCCGGCCGCCGCTCCAAAGCCGGTTGAGCTATCGTGGCCGTTGTTAGTAAGCGAGGTTGGGGTCGGATCGCAGCTCCCGGGGGCCTGAAAGAAAAAACAGTCGTTGAAAGTCTTGGTGTACGGCTCGTAGCTGCCCACACCCTTGGCTTCGAACATCTGCACTGCAAAAATCGGGCCGATGCCCCAGGCAAAGTTATCACCCGCTTTGCCCGAATAATTGATCGCGAGAAATGCCTGTGAAAGATCGACACCGGCATCGCCAGCGCCGAAAGGACCCGGAAACTCGTCTACAGGAGCCGGACCCACCCCATCGGGATCGAAAAGCGCTGTGGCGTCCGAGTTGTCCCAATCGGTATTCATGCCACCACGGCCATAGAATACGAGCGTCAGAGCGTTGTCGCCACCCACTCGCCAGTTCTTGGCGACGTACGGAATCGGGAACCACTCGCTGCTGCTGTCGAAGCTGCCGTCGCCGATCGTAAACGCACCACCGTTACCGAGGGCAATACCTGATGTCGCCTTGTAGCTACGCATCGGACTGAACGCGCTCAATCCGACCTCCCAGCTATCGTCGGCGAAAACGCCGAGCGCCGGGTTTGACGCAACAATGATAGGCCCATTGGCTGCATTGGAGCCGACACCGGTGCCAGCCATGCCTTTGGACTCCGTGCCTACGCCGTGCGTGAAATAGCCGTTGGTCGCCATTGCAGCACCACTGAGCGCAAACAGGCTGAATGCCGACAGCAAGGCCACAGCATGTCTGATTCTGGATTTCATTGTTTTACTCCTTTGTGGTCGCTGCTCCGCAGAACACGTCGTGCAGCGATTCCATTACCTTGGTTGCTTCATCACCGGTCAGTGAATAGCTCACTGACTGTGCATGTTTTCTCGAGCGGACGATTTTCTCGCGGCGAAGTATTGCCAGGTGCTGCGACAACGCAGACTGACTCAGTCCAAGCACGCCCTGCAATTCACTCACCGTCTTCTCTCCCTCCGACAGTTGGCAGAGGATCATCAGGCGCCATTCGTTGGCCATCGCCTTTAGTAATATGCAAGCGTGCGAGGCCATATCGTGCAACTCACCGAGTTGCCCGAAATCAGCAGCCGCGACGGTGTTATTTGCTTCCTTCATGAATCGTCCTCTTGCAGAGCGGCTATTCGCAGCCAGCAAATCCTTCCGCATCCATCTTGGCTTCGTAAAGGGCGGTAACATCAGCGCCGGTGACGAGGGAGCCGACGACTGCATCCCATTCATCCGGTTTCAGGATGGCAAGCCACCCGGCTTCGTAAGGATCGTCGTTCGCGAGGCTCGGGTTGTTGACCAGGTCGTCATTGACGGCAACGACTTCGCCGCCTGCTGCCGATTTGGCGGGGCCCACCCATTTACCGGACTCCAGCGTGCCACAGGATTTGCCAGCCCTGACCGAACGACCAACACGCTTGGGTGTATAGGCGACCAGTTTGCCTGCCATCGCCGTGGCCACGGTTGTCATGCCGAGTTTGACGGTACCGTCACCCTGGTCCTGAAACCAAATGTGATTGTCGACGTCGTAGAGCAGTTCGTCAGGCAGGTTACATCCGCGTACAACCGGCATCGTTATACCTCCTTGGTGATTTCGGGGGCAACATCAGGCGCCAACCGGATCGGTTTCGAGGAACAACAGAAATCCCCCAGCTCGGCGACTTGCATCTTGCCGCTAATGAATAAATACAAATGACTGGATATCATCTTCATCATTTCAAGACGATGCGTAGTTTCCGCAGGATCGGGTTGCATTTTCAACATGTTGTAGTGATAGACAATCTCGCGGCAGGTTTCGCGACACGCGTTGAAACTCGGGTCGCCTGTTGCGCCCTGGCGATGCAGCGCGAGCAATCGAAAACCTTCCCGTTTACCGCGAGTCGGCACATCGCCGCGCGCGACGATCCAGTGCTCGATGACCTCCTCACTGAGCTGCAGCAGTTCGTCCAGCGCGCCCTGCAAATCCGGCTCGGCGCTGACCGCCGCGATACCCGTTTCGATGTCAACCAGTGGCCTCATGTCAGACCCTTTTCCTTCAGGAACTGCATCGAGTCGGAAATGTTCTCGTGAACACCAACTTTCTTCGGCTTCAGCCCCAACGCCATGCCGAGGAGCTGCGTAAAGTACAGGACCTTGATGTCGACCTTCTCGCCGAGCGTCTTCTCGGCCCTTATCTGGTGCATCTCGAGGCCGGTATGGCAGGTAGGGCATTCCGTGGCGATAACGTCGGCACCAGCCAGCTTCGCCGCTTGCAGGATGTTCAGCACCAATTTCGTGGACGTGTCGCTGTCCGACAAGGTGTGCGCACCGCCGCAGCAAGCCGTCTTCAACGGAAACTCAACATTCTCGGCACCTGCTGCCGCGAGCAGATCGTCCATGAAGTGTGGCTTCGATGTCGACTCACTTCCGGGCCCGGCGTCCTTCTCGGGGAAGATGTGGCGCGGCCGTGTGTACATGCAACCGTAATAGTTCGCCACTTTGATACCGCTTAGCGAGTTCTTGACGCGTTCGGCAAGCCCGTCCTCACCAATGGCGTCTTTGATCCAGTCGAGTGCGTGTATCGTCTCGACCTGTCCCGATTCATAAGTCTTGTGGCCGGCCTTTTTCGATAGCCCGTCCACGACCTCTGCCGACTCTGCATCGTTCTTCAGGTCATACTCAGCCTTTTTTAGGTTGTGATAACAGCCATTGCATGGTGCCATGACCACATCCATGTTCATTTCGTTAGCCGCGACCGACATGACGCGTGACGACAGGTAGGTCTGCAATTTGGGATCGACGTTCTTCACCTCCATCGCGCCGCAGCAGTTCCAGTTCTCGACCTCGACCAGATCGAGTCCCAGTTTTTTGCCGACGGCTTTTGTCGAGCGATTGTAGGCGTGCCCGGTGCCCTCGAGCGCACAGCCCGGGTAATAGGCAACCTTCTTATATTTGTCTTTTGTTGTCATCGTGTTCCTATGCGGCCGCGTCTTCGCGTGCCACTTCGACCAGTTGCGCGAGCGTCAGCGCCTGTTCCTGCTTCTCGTATTGTTCGTCGATATATTCCTGCATCGCGCTGCCGGCACGGGACCAGTCTCTGGTGCGCGGTGCAATGAATGTCGCCAGACCCATACGCGTCAACAGACCTATCGGCAGATGCTTAAGCAATTGCTTGACCATCTCGATCATCCAGCCCTGAAACAGACCTTGTTTGGTGCGACTGAAGAAGCGCCGGATCGTACGGCTTTCTTCGATCTTGCCGGTCTTCAAAATTTGCTCGGTGAAGACTTCATCGAAATGCATTGACGGCGACATGGGCGTATGGCCTTTTCGTTCCAGCCAGTGTGATGTCGCTTTCATGACGCCTTCAGGGAACACGTCGCGTGGGCAGGCATAGGTGCATTTGTTACACGAGACGCACTGCCAGATGATGTCCTTGTCGCGCAGCAACTCCGATTCCATACCCATACGAATAAGATAAATCCAGTAACGCGGATTGAAGTCTTCGTTGATTGCATGAACTGTGCATGAATTCGTGCACGAACCGCATTGCCAGCAACGATGTATGTATTCACCGCCCGGTAAAGCCGCTATTTCTTCTTCCAACGCCTCGTTGTAATCCGTTACAACTCGTGGCTCGATGAAGGTGCTCCAGTGCCCGGAGACATCGATGCCATCAATAACCAGCTCGTCGTGAGTCTTCAGGTTTTCGGGACGAATCAGCGATTTTTCATGAATGGGCATTTAGTTTTTTGCCTGGATTAATGGATTTGAGTCGTCGATCACAAAGGCCTCACCATCGATTGACTTGAGCCGGGTCTTGCCGTTACCGGGCTGGACGCCGTCGAGTCCCAGCAAGCGTCGCGTGTGTTGCATCGGATCCTCGGGCGCCGAAAAGTCCGTGCGAAGATAGCTGCCGCCCTGCTCACAGATGTACTGCGCGTAGACTTGCGCACAGAGGATGTCGACATACTGCAATACATCCCGAAAGAAACCTTCATCACTCAGGAACTGGCTCAGTTCCTCGCGCAGCATCAGGTACGTCCCATAGCCGTCACCGACAGGAATCCTGATGTGGTCGACATCATCGCCGTGCCATATCTCTCGAATGACGCCCGTATTCGCCGCAGCGTCCCAGACCCAGCGGTTCATCAGAGGAATACGTTCCGGATCCGCGTTGTGCAGCATTTCGGTCGCAAGATCTCTCACCCAGCGGTGCTGCTTGTCGATCGGAAAGCGCGCGCAAAAAGCATTGATGCGCGCATCAATATTCTCGTCATCCGCAAACAGCTCTATGATCCCTTCGCGCAGATCGGCAAACGAATCTTCGTCTAGCCAGTTGCCGATCCTGCGCCGTACCGTGGCCATGAACGTGCACAACCCTTTAAATGTTTCCAGCTCCAGGTCTTCGATGGCACCGTCACCAAGCGCTTGTTGAAACAACGCACTTTTGAGCTTGATCGCGTCGACATAGCGTTCGATGCCGCCCAATTCTTCAGAACCGGCAACCAAGGTCTGCATTGTCATTCGAATCGTATCGCCGGAGAGATCGAGCACGGGGCGCTCGATATAGGTCGGTCTTAGTGCGGACAGCAGCGACATGGCGGGTGGCGGCCCTACGCGGTCTTTTCGACCGGCTGATGCAAACCTGACAAAACAGCCATCGCTGCCGCATGACCCTGGGCGATCGAGTCATCGATGGTTTCCGGACCCGTTGCGGCGCCAGCGACGTAAACACCCGGGCGAGACGTCGCAGCCATCGAGCCGTATGTGTTCCCGCTGCCGATAAAGCCGTGCGGTTCCAGGTCTATGCCGAAGGTGTCTGCAATATCTGTGTTGTCGACGTTCGGGTCCATGCCGATGGCATGCACAACCATGTCGAACGGAATCGTGATCGGCCGTTTAACCAGTGTGTCTTCGCCTTTGACGATCAATTTCTCGCCGTCAGAGGTGACCTCGGCGATTCGCGCCTTGATGTATTTGACCTTGAATTCTTCCTGGCTGCGCCAGTAGTACCTGGTTTCGTACAGGCCGAACGTTCGGATGTCCATGTAATAGATATAAACGTGGCAATCGGGCAGCTCTTCGCGAATTTCCATTGCCAGGTTCGACGAAACCGTGCAACAAATCTTGGAACACCACTCCCGACCAATCTGCCGGTCTCTCGATCCGACACACAACAGAATCGCGACGCGCGTCGGTTTGCGACCGTCAGAGGGACAACGGACGCCGTTGCCCGACGAGATCATTTGCTCGACCTGAGTCGTTGTAACGACGTCCTCGAACGTGCCGAAGCCCCATTCCGGTTTGTTGACGGAATCGAAGTGCGTGAAGCCACTACAAAGTATCGCCGCCTCTACTTGTGCGCTTTCACCGTTGGAAAACTTTGCTGTGAAATTTCCGGGGCTGCCATCGAAATCCGTAACAGTATTTCCCGCCAATACCTTGACGTTACTATCCCCCTCGACGCGCTGGACCATGCCGCCGATCGCGTCTTTGGCCCATTCGCCGGTCGGGACCAGCTTGGCATAACCGGACAGTATCGGAGCACCACCGAGCTTGTCTTCTTTTTCAATCAGAATGCTGGATCGGCCCACCGTGCCGAGGCTGTGTGCTGCAGCCAGGCCAGCCGGTCCGCCGCCTACGATTAATATTGGTTTAGTCATTGCTACCGCTCGATTTGCTTGAACCCGGGTCCTGACGTGATCATCTTCCTCGGGTCATACAGAGTCTCGCCCCTGCCCGCTTCAACGTCCTTCAAATAGGCCTCGAACTCGGCTTTCTTCGCTTCCCAGTCGATGCCCAGTTTTTCCATCAGCGTCTCAGTTGCGGACGCATGCCAGTGTGACTGCACGATCTTGTAGGGATGCGCACCGCAAACGAGGGCGGCAAACTGACAGTCCGCCAGGATCGGCAGGCTCACAGGCTTGCCGGCAGCCGCACCGATCCACTGGTTCTTGTCCAGCGTCGTGATGCAACCCGTGTCGTGGCCGACCATCATGTCGGCCTGCGCTTCCTCGATGGCCACCCTGATCTTGCGATCGATGGCGAACGAACGCGTGAACTCGCGCTCGGAAATTATGTGCCTGAAGCCGAAGCCGCAGCAGTCGTACCAGGTCGAGTAGTCGATAACCTGTGTGCCGAGCGTTTCGAGCAATCCGGTCGTAACCGCGACACGATTGCCATCGAGAACATTGTCGTCGTAGATCGCATCCTCGGGTACCATCTTGTAAACATGACAGGCCGGATGAACCGTGGCCCGAATGTGGTCGCAGTCAATGATCTGATGTTTCTTGATCTCATCGCGCATCACGTGCAGCCATTCGGAGTAATGCACGACTTCTTCAGGTATGAGCAACTTGCCGTCAACCAGCCGGCCCAGCTTGCCGAGAATCTTTTTTACACTCTCGCGCAGCTTCGCCGACTGCATCAGGTAACCGCGCACTTCCTTGTAGTTGCCGAACGAGGTGCCGCAGTGAACCAGCGGATAGAAATGCCCGTCGGGCAAACCCTGTGCTTTTGCTGAGACGTAGGCCTGATGGAAATTGCGCAGGAATACGGCGGCCAGGCTTTCGATGTTGCCTATGCCCGAGCCGTGATAATTCCAGGCAGTGCAGGACGTCTGATCGGTCTCGTCGAGATATTCGATGTCCATCTCATTCATTAGCCAGAGCAGCGACGCCGGATAACCCGGGATATTGCCGCATTGCCCGCAGGACTTATGGTGCCAAAGCTGCGTCGTCGGGATGCGCTTGTCCCAGCCATAAAGCGTTTTGACGGTAACCGGCTTGTGCTGGTCAGTAACCCGATGCACGACGATTTCGCCATCTTTCTCGAGTTCCCACATGGCGTCGCGCACGTCTTCGACGCGATCCTTGTTGGTTAACATAGAACGACGGTTGATGATCTGGTCAACCCAAACGGTCGCGACGTGAGCATCTTCTTTGCTCAAATTCGCATCGGTCCATTCGGAACCATGACCAGTGAAACGATCCCCACCATTTCCTGTCGCCATTATCTTCTCCTAGTCGTCATCTTGCTCGTCAAGCCAGTCCTCATAGTCATCGCGCTTCTCATCCATGATGTCGCTGATCACGTCGAACAGGTTCTCGTCGATAATTTCAAGGCTGTCGAGCACGCCGGTTTCTTCCCAGATCGTATACAACTCGACCGATGTCTTCAGATTTACTTCCCACGCGGTTTTCGTCGTATGCAGCGTCGGCATTGGAATGGCCTTGCGCAAGGTCTCCAGCGGCGCATCGATTTTCGAAACGTTCGGACCCCAGTCGGCGAACCCGTCAGGGGTGATCATGTCCGGGGACAACTGGTTGCCGGTTGATATGAGTTTCAGCATGACGCGACTGAAGGGGCGCAGTACGTTCTTCGCCGATTCCATACCGTGCTTGATCGCTGTTTCTCGCATCAGCATGACCAGCCCACCTGGCGAGTTGCCAAACGGACAGCGCGCGGCGCAGGTATAGCACTGCGCACAGGACCAGATCTTTTCCTGCATCGTGTCGTAGATGCCTTCGAGATTTTCCGTCCAGAGCAGCTGGACGATCTCGCGCGGGCTGAAATCGTAATAATGTGCGGCTGGGCACGTCGCGGTGCAGATACCGCAGTTCAGACAGCCATTGAGCTCGTGGTCGTAGCGAAGATCCGCCTGAATGTCCTGAAATATTTCTTCGAGTTTTTCGCGCCCAACCGGCGACTCATCCGACACCGGGTCGCCGATGTGTTCCTGAATGCGAGAAGTAGTCGAATGTGACATGTGATGCGAATCAGTAAGTCATGACTCGAACATCTTCTTCCATGACCTGTTCGATCAGGTGCGCACCACCGACAATGCCTTCGCACTCGGGGATCAGGTCGTCCTGCGACATGTCGAACAAATCGAGATTTGGCGAGCAGCAAAAAAACTTGACGCCCGCTTCATGCGCATCCTGTATGAAGCTGTATACGGATTTCGGCGAGCCTTCTTTGACGTACAGATCCTCAGCAACGCCCTTTTTCATCAAGCGGCCAGAGGTTGCCGTGCAGATGACATCGACGTCGTAATCCATCGCTGCCGCGACCGTTGCCTGGAATATCGGAGCTCCGAGCTCTTCGCCGTTTCGTGGGTCGGTATTCGCCATCACGATTATTAGTTTTTCAGCCATTAGCCTCTTCCTTTGGCGTCAGCCGGCACGGGCAGCACCCGGTCGTCCAACAGCACATTAGCATATCCTAAACTACCTACTTATCCAATTCCTGCACGGCCTGCGCCGCCGCCTTCGGTGACGACATCAGGGATGTGCACTGCACGAGCCCGGTCATGATAGGCACGAGCTCGTCCTCGATGCGCGGCTGCAGGTTCCGCAGAACCTCGAGCTCGGCAGCCGCGGTGTTCGGCACTTCCTCGAATTCCATGATCAGATCTTCGACCATACCGAGCTTAATCCCGGGGTGGCCCGCGAAACCATAAGCATTGTTGCCAACCTGAAACACGGCGGTTCGACCTGCAGTATCGGTTGCCAGGATCTTCGCGTCGTCCGGCGGCACGGGCCAATCGCGCATGTAGACGACTTGCGCAAACTCTTCGGGCAGAAACCCGTTCAGTGCATCGTCGACAATCCGCGTCGCGACGCCGGAAACTAGAGTGAGTTCGGTCGATTGCACGCTGCCGCCTGCAGCAATCGCGAGAATCTGTGCGCCGAGGCCGATGCCGATGACCGGCGTGCCCTCCGCGAGTCTCGCCGCGGTGAGGGAGATTTCCTCTTTCAGGGATGGCAAATCGCGTGTTCCTGCAGTACCCCACGGCCCACCGCCCAGCAGTATCAGCGCGTCGGCCGGCAAGTCGGTGGCCGGGAGCTTGCCGCCTCTGGCAAATGGACGAAAGTACTGAAAACGGATGCGGCGGCCCTCGAGATGGTCTTCCATCAGCCCGAGATACTCACCCGACGTGTGCTGAATGACGGCCACGACATTCATCGGCGTCTCGGTACTGCCCGCCATTGCGAATGCGTCGGGACTGCACTTAGACATGCTGGCCTCCCGATTCGAGTGCCGCTGCGATCGACGCCTGAAAATCCTGGGGCGCGACGCTGAGCATGTCGATGTCGTGCGCAGCAAAGAACTGCTCGATCTCCGCGTTGACCTCATCGATCCGCGTGCCCATCAAGTGCGCCTCGAGGTCGAAAACGACGCGTGGCGGCGTGACAAAGAAATCGCCGCTGATCAATACCCGCTGCAGGATTCTTTTTGTCGGGCCTTCCAGCTTGACGAACGATTCGATCGTCCCGCCAGGACCCGTATGACTTCCAACGAGGAACTCGTCCTGATCACCCGGATTGTCGATCTCGGCGACGAAATCATCGGTGCCGATTTCTTCGAGGAAGTACTTCTTCGCGAGTGCTTCTTCATTTTCGGTGATATTGCCCGGTTTGGCCGTGATGCCGAGACCCTCAGTAAACCCTCTGATGAGCGACCGCTTAATTGTCTCGAGATCCGGCACTTCGTCGCCGAGCAGCTCATTGAGCGTGACGATACGCTCCGCCGCGGAGTCGAGCTTGCGTTTGGCCAGTTTGCTTTCAGGAATATTCAGCACATTGACCATCTGCTGCGGATCCATGTCGACGAGCACCGTACCCTGATAGATAAGAACGTCGCCGTCGAAGAACCCACCGGTGCCGCTGATCTTACGGCCGTCGACTTCAATGTCATTGCGTGGACGGAAACGCGCGTCGATACCCAGTTCGCTCATGCCCTGAGCCGCTGCATTGCATATCTCGCGTGCCAGGTCAGGTAGTGCGGCAATGCCAAGTGACTTGCGATCAAAAACCAATTCCCACCCCAATTGACCTTCGTCCAGGTAGATAGCGCCGCCCCCGGTAATCCGCCGGACCGTACCCACACCATTATTCTGACAATATTCCAGGTTGATTTCGCGGCTGAGATCCTGATGCCGGCCGATCAATGCCGTCGGCGGAAATCGCAGGAACCGGATCGTATCCGGCACGCGGTTTGCCTGACGCTCTTCGATCAGCGCCGCGTCGAAAGCGATATTCGAGCGGCCCTCGCGGACACCGGTATCAATGGTACGAAACGGATCTGCCATCTTGCAGGGAAACGCCGCTTATTCGACCCGAACCGGGATTTCCAGTTGCTTGCGAATCTTCCTGACGTCCTTTTTTTGTGGCTGGAACGGATAGCTCGCGATGTCGCTTGGCGGTGAATCGCCATATGGCCGGTCGCAGGCTGAGATATCGTCCTGAAACTTGCCGGGGCAGCCAGAGGTGCGAAATGCGATGCCTGCATCGATTATGTCCGACAATTCCGAATCAGAAATACCGTAGCTCGTCACACGCCCCAGTTCGTCGAAACGCATCTGATCGACGCGTACGTCGCGATAGTCGATCAGGTAACGGGCGAGCTGCACGCGGCGCCACTGGTCGCGTGGCGTCGCAGGAAGATGGTCCATTAGCGACCCTTGCTCCGGAAAGAAACAGAACATGTGACTATGGCCACCGAGATCGACGAGTTCCTGTACCAGATTCAAGATCTCGTATTCGGTCTCGCCCATGCCGACGATGATGTGCGCACCGAATTTCTGCGGTCCGAAGATGTCTTTCGCGTCGAGCATGATCTCCCAGTACTTCGACCATTTGTGCGGCGACTGCACGCCCTTGCCGCGCGTACGATCGAAAAGCCTTGGTGTCGCTGCATCCAGCGCCACCGTAAAAATGTCGGCGCCAAGGTCTTTGGTCTTTTGCACGTCCTCGCGCGTCATCGTCGTCGGATTCGACAATATCGAAACCGGAATCGCCGCCGGATCAATCTTCTCGGTCCACTGCTGCAACACTGTGAACGTGTCATCTTCCGAGCGCGGATGCGTGATCATCGAAATACACATGCGGTGGAACGGGCTGGTGTCAGGATCTTTGGCAACGATATCAACAATTTCCGCCATCGGCACCGCAGGCCAGTCGACGCGAATGAAGTTGCGGTCCGCATAATCACGGTCCGCCTCGCGATGCCGGGCAAGTCCGCAATACGCACAGTTTGCGCGGCAACCCTCGGGGTAGGTCAGCAGCAGGTTGAGGCATCGCGTGCACTCGCAGCGATACATGCGGCCGCTCATGATACCGAGCGTTATTGCGGCAGCATTCGACAACTGCACGAATTCAGGCGACTTCATGTGCGGCGTAAGGTAGTTGTTGTTCGGCAGGTAAACACCCTGCGGCGGAATGTCATTCGCTTTGACACGCTTGCCGTTCCTGCGATCAACAGGTGTCTTCTCGGGTACTCTCGGTTCCATGATGTCGAACGGGTTGTGGTCCCTGCCCGACTCGCTCTTTGTCTGCGTCAGGTTCGATTTGTGTTCGATACAGCCCATTAGCTACCGTCCCCGGGTCACGCTGCGCAGGATCGCGCTGGCGATGTCCTGAAATCGCTGCCGAGTTTGATCGAGCAACAGGAATGTGCCTGCTCGAATGGCCGCCCGATTGTGTGCGCAACGCTGACCGCGCCGTCCGCCGGAAACGCGATACCGTCGAGGCCCGCCATGATGGCGTAGGCATCGGTGACGCGCTTGTGCATACCGGGCGGCCGTGCACAGCCCAGCAGCACTTGCTGGTCCGGGAGAACTACACGTGCCTCACCAAAGATTCTGCCGACGTCTGTCGTGCTCGGTGTCACAAACGTTCCGGGTTTGGAGTAGAACGGCATGATGACGACGAGCACAAGCGCTGTTACCGGGTAACGGCTCACGATATCCAGCGCATTGGCCTCGCCGAGAATCCGACCGTAGTGCAATCCGATCACGATGTGTGGCGTCACTTCCATCGAGGTTGAGCATAGCGCCGCCAGCGTCGCTTCAAAATCAGCAACCGGACGGTCCAGCTTGTAAACCTGGCGAATCGTCTCCTGTGCCCCGATCACGTCCATCATGACCGTGTCGACACCAGCCGACTCCATGTCTTTGGCCCGTACTTCATCCAGCAACGCACTGTGCACCGCGACCCGCAGGTCGGGGAAATCCCGTTTGAGTTGTTCAACAACCGGCAGGTAGCGGCCGTACCTGATTTCATTGCGCTTGCTCGAGCCGCCGGATAGCAGAAAGCCGTTCAGTTGCTGCGTATTGATCAGGTGCCGGACCTTCTGGTCGAGCATCTCGGGGTTCGTCGCCGGAATCATCGGCTCGAGAATCTTCTTCTGGCAATGGTCGCAGTTCAGACCGCAGGCGCCTGCCGTAATCGAAAACGCAGGGAAGCTGTTCTTGTTACAGCCGCTGAGCTCGGAGCTCTCATACTCCTTGAATGTCGGCGTGGAAAAACGGATCGGTCGCGGATCCTGTCCTTGTGCAACCATTTCAAACTGACGGACCAGAGACGCATCAAACACTGCGTCTTCAAGGTCTTCGATGTCAGCCAGCGCTTCCAGCCAGGTCAAAATTGCCTCCACAGCATCCGTTTGGAACAGGCTTTGTTCATGGTTGTCTATCCGCTACCACTTTGGCCGCGAGCGATTTTATCGCCTCTCGAACCGGCCCGTTATACGGAGAATCCACCAAGCTGGTTAACCAGGCTGGCTCAACGTCTTCCTCGTCGATTAAGTCACACGACATCTTTCTAAGCATGATCTGTGCTTCCTCTGGCAGTTGCTGCGGCATAGCCTGGCCTGTCAGACGGCCCCACATCCCGGTCCAGTAACGGGCAACAGTCCACGGGTTGTAGCCGCCACCGCCGAGCACCACCGTCGCTACCTTGAAGGCCGTGAGTTTTTCGACCGTGTCCCACAAGGCAACATTGCTCAGCATCATGCCGGACAGCGGGTCACCAGCCAGGCAGTCCGCTCCACAGCAAATGAGCATGGCATCGGGCGAAAACGAATCTGCCAGCGGCAGAATCGCATGCTGCACCAAATAGTCGAGTTCGCTGTCGTTGCAGCCTCGCGGCACCGGCAGGTTACGCGCACCGCCATTGCGCCGGTCCTCCGCGGCACCGCTGTAGGGCCAGCGATCCTGCTCATGAATCGACAGGGTCATCACACGAGGCTCGTCGACAAACGCGTTTTCCACGCCGTCTCCGTGGTGAGCGTCCAGGTCCACATACAGGACGCGCTCGCGCCCCAGTTTCAGGAACGTTCGGATGGCGAATACCGGGTCGTTGAAATAGCAAAAGCCGCTCGCCCTGTCCGGACGACCGTGGTGGGTACCACCCGACGGATGAAAAACGACATGTCCTTCGGATGCGAGTTCTGCCGCCATAATCGAACCACCGACGGTCATGGCGGCGCGTTCGAACAAACCCGGGAACAGGGGATTTTCGAACGTGCCGATGTGGTGGCGGGACCGGATTTCCGGGTCGACCTGCCCCGTGGAATCTGCGTATTGCAGCGCCTCGACATAGGCCAGATCATGAAACTCAGTTAATTGACTCACCGTCACGGGCGAACTCGTACGGAAGTCGTCATCAGGAAGCCAGCCGAGTATCCGAACAAGATCCAGAACGGTGGAATGGCGGACGATTTTCAACGGATGGTTTTTGCCGAAGGCCGCCCGCCGGAAAACGTCGCTGCCTACATACAAGGGGCGCGGCGCGGCCGGACTCGTCGCCGGCTGGCGGTGATCAGAAATCACGGCAGGCGTGCTGGTTACAGTATTTTCCTGTTGTGGGCTTTGCATGCAGACAGGACCGATAGTGGCGATTCCCGGGCAAATACGTCAGCCGAGACTATTCTATCCCCCTAATAAAGACAATTCTGATATTCTAATATGCCCTGCGGAGCCCCATAAGTCTTACACAGAAGAGGTGATATCCAATGTCCAGTGAAGCTCAAGTAGTCCAAGACTCGGTGAGTGCGGCGCCGGTTGCCGTTCCCGAAACGAAAAGCATGTCGATCATTGTTACGAAAGGCAGCCTGGACTGGGCGTATCCGCCGTTTATCCTGGCGACGACTGCCGCAGCGATGGGCTTGCCCGTAACGATGTTCTTCACGTTCTATGGTTTGCCCCTGCTGCTGAAAAAACTCGATTTGCAACTGACAGCAGCCGGTAATCCGGCAATGAAAATGCCGATGATGGGCGCCCACATGGGTCTGCCGAATTTGATGACCGCTATTCCAGGCGTGGACGCCGCCTGCTCGAAGATGATGAAGAATTTGATGAGCAAGAAAGGCGTGGCCTCTATCGAAGATCTGCGCGAGCTCGCGCTTGAAGCCGACGTACGCATGATCGCCTGCCAGATGACGATGGATCTTTTTGAGTACTCGCTCGATGACATGATCGAAGGTCCGGAACTGGGTGGCGCGGCAACCTATATCGAATGTGCGACGCAGTCAGAAATCAATCTTTTCATTTGATCGGAATTTCAGAAGAACACAGCAAATCGGAGCAACAGTAAATGGCTGACCACACACTTGATGCAAAGGGACTCAATTGCCCGCTACCCATACTCAAAGCCAAGAAGGCACTGAAAGAAGTTCCGGCCGGTGGCACGCTTGAAATACTGGCCACAGACCCCGGGGCTGTTGCCGATTTTCAGGCCTTTTGCCGCCAAACGGGTAATGAACTGATGGAGCATTCGGTCGACGACTCGATTTACCGATTCCTGATCAAACACACGGCGGCCTAGTTGGCATCGTTGTGACGCGCCGGGAGCCCTGCCCCGGCGCGTCGGATCGCGTGTCCCTCAACAATCGCACCAGGCAACTGCATTTGCTATGGCTATTCTCCCCGGTCTGATCCTTGCTTTCGTGCTGGCTATTGGCGGCCAGATCCTCTCGGAACTTATTGGCGTAACGTGGATGGGGCTACCAAAAAGCCCCATCAGCGGGATCATGATGGCGATCTTGCTCGGCATTCTTGTTCGCAACACGATCACACTGCCGAGGATTTTTGAGCCTGGTGTGCGTTTTGGGCTGGTGCGCGTCCTTCGGCTTGGCATCGTCCTGCTCGGCATTCGTCTGAGCCTCAGTGAGCTCGGCTCGATCGGGCTGCAGGCCCTCCCGGTGATCGTCGGCACCATTACGGCAGCGATTCTGATCGTCACGACCCTGAGCCGCAAAGTCGGCCTGACCGGCAGATTCGGGACGCTGATCGCTGTTGGCACAAGCATCTGCGGCGCCACGGCTATCGTTGCAACGGCACCGGCAATTGCCGCGAAAGACGATGAGGTCGCGTACGCCGTTGCCTTCGTCACGATCTTCGGCGTCATCGCAATGTTGACCTATCCGTTTGCGGCCCAATGGATGTTCGATGCCGATACATTCAAGAGCGGCCTGTTTCTCGGCACCTCGGTACATGAGACTGCGCAAGTAGCGGGTGCCGGCATGGTCTACCAGCAGTACTACAACGATCCACAGGCTCTCGATATCGCCACCGTTACCAAGCTGGTGCGGAATCTTGGCATGCTCGTCGTCATCCCGGTGATGAGCGTCATTTATCACCGAAAATTCTCGGACGCCGGCGAGCCGCCGAAGTGGTGGACAATGATCCCGTTGTTCGTAGTCGGCTTCGCCTGCATGAGCCTGATCCGGACGGTCGGTGACATGGGCGATCTTGCTTTTGGCCTCATCGAGCCTGAGACCTGGAAATCAATTGTCAGTTACACGAAAGAGACGGCTGAAATCTGCCTTGCCGTTGCGATGGCAGCGGTTGGCCTGGGTACAAGCATTATGGGGCTCGTACGCATCGGATTGAAGCCGCTTGGTGTCGGGCTTTTTTCCGCTTTGCTCGTCGGTGTCGTCAGCGCATCGCTGATTGCCGTGTTGTACTAGGAGTGGTCGATGGCAAACAAGAAACCTGGCATTCATGAGCTGTACACACAAGATCCTGTTGCAGCAGATCATCTCGTATGGGGTAGACAAACTGATCCGCTCACACGACGCGGTTTTCTTACACAAAGTAGCCTGATCGCCATGTCGACGGCGGTTGGCGCGTCTATACCATTTGCGCACCTGATGCCGGGTGGACTCATACCGGCCGCTGTCGCACAATCCAGCCAGCCGTTCGAGATTCCGGGCAAGGAAGGACTGATCATATTGAACGACCGCCCGGTCAACGCCGAAACACCGGCACATCTGCTCGACGATAACGTGACGCCGGCGAAATATCTGTTCGTACGAAACAACGGCAGACCACCGGTAACGAGCACTATCGATCCGGACACCTGGACCCTGGAGATCGGCGGTGAATCGGCAGCTCGTTCAATGTCATTCACGATCGCCGAACTGAAAGAGAAGTTCGAACACTACACCTACCAGTTGCAGCTCGAGTGTGGCGGCAACGGGCGCAGCGAGTTTGTGCCGCCTGCCTCGGGTAACCAATGGTCAGTTGGCGCCGTCGGTTGTCCGTCCTGGACCGGCGTGCGGCTCAAAGATGTACTCGAGGATGTCGGCATCGACGACGATGCCGTTTACGTTGCCTATTACGGTGCCGATACACATGCAAGTGGCGATCCGAACAAGGTACCCATTTCGCGCGGTGTACCGGTCGCCAAGGCGCTGGAAGATGAAACGCTTGTTGCTTGGGCGATGAATGGTGAGGACATTCCGCACATGAACGGCTATCCATTGCGCCTGGTTTGCGCCGGCTGGCCCGGTTCCGTGTGTGGCAAATGGCTCAACAAGATCGTCGTACGCAACCGGGTGCATGACGGTCCCAAGATGACCGGCACGTCGTATCGCGTACCGTGCAGTTCAGTAGCTCCGGGCAGCCAGGTTCCGGAAGACGAGATGTGCATCATCGAGTCGATGCCGGTCAAGTCGCTTATTACGTTTCCGCGCTCAGGCGTCGAGCATGCACTTGGCGAGAAATTTGCAGTGCGTGGCCATGCCTGGGCTGGCGACCTCGAGGTAAAGAAAGTTCGGGTGTCCATCGACTTTGGTGCGACCTGGCACAAAACGAAGCTGACCGCACCGGCCAATCGCCTGGCCTGGCAGCACTGGAGTACAGACGTCGAGTTTCCAGAGGCCGGTTACTATGAAGTCTGGGCACGTGCGACCGACAGCACCGGCAAGGCTCAGCCGATGGTGCTGCCGGGCTGGAACCCGAAGGGGTATCTGAATAACGCATGTCATCGCATTGCAGTACAAGTCGGCTGATGTCGGGCAGCCTGAAGCTCTTGCTGGTGCTCGGTGCCGCATTTGTTGTGGCAATGGACGCCGTTGCACAGGAGGTTGAGCTCGACGCATTCACGGGCCTCAGGATGAGCGGCGACTGGCAGCTCGTGCGAAATAACTGCATCGCCTGTCACTCACCGAAACTGATCACCCAGCAACGCGGCAGCGAAGCGCAATGGTTGAACATGATTCGCTGGATGCAAAAAAAACAGAATCTGTGGCAATTCGATCCGGACACCGAATCGAAGATCATTGCCTACCTTGCGCAAAACTATCCGCCGCAAGCGGACCGGCGTCGCGCCACAATACCGCCGGATCTGATGCCGCCAAATCCGTATGCGCCGCCGACCGGGCAGCCCGACTGATACAAGCAAGAATCTGGAGAACGCCATCATGCTAGTGAATCCCTCTGACCTGGTTGCCAAAGCAAAAGCGACAATTACGGAGTGCTCAGTGACTGAGGCTCACGAGCACCTCGGTTCGAACGCACTATGGATCGATATCAGAGAGCCGGCGGAGTTTCAGAGGGGCCATATTCCCGGTGCGTTATATCTCCCTCGCGGCCTGCTCGAATTCAACCTTCACAAACTTGTCGATACTGCGCGTAGCGACCCGAACACTCCTCACGAGGAGCAGACCATCATTCTTTACTGCGGTACCGGTGGTCGCTCAGCATTGGCCGCGAAAACAGCCGAAGACCTTGGTTACAAGAACGTGATATCGATGGATGGCGGTATTGTTGCCTGGGCACAGGCGCAGCTCCCAATAGAGGGTACCGGTTAGTTCGCAACCGCAACCGCGCGACCGACAGACATCAGTTGGCGCCAGACCTTCTGACCGTAAACTGCTCCAGCCAGAACAGCAGAAGCCCGACCCCAAACAGACCTGCAACAAATTTCCACGACTCCGCCGACGAGTGTGAGGCCATCCATACGCACAGGCCGAGCGCGATGATCGGTAGCGTGTAGCCGCCCTTCAGCCGATAGGCACGCTCCAACGCGTCACGATCTGCCTGTTGCTTTATCACGGGAAGGGCTGCAATACACACAGCGAAGGTGATGAGCCGGGTCAGCGACGAGGCAATCGCCAGGCGGACGAACGATCCCGATAACGCGAGAATCGCGGCCAGCCCACCGAGAAAGATGATCGAATTCGCCGGTGATGAGTATTTGTCGTGGATGCGGCCGAACCATTGTGGCAACAGCCGGTTTTCAGCAAGCGAAAGTGTCAGACGTGGCGCCGCCAGCATCGTACTGGATAGATTTCCGCCGATCGAAAATACGGCTGCCAGCGTTATCGCGACCGCACCGACCGGTCCTGCCAGCTTGCGCCCCACATCGACCAATGTCCCGCCACTGGTGTCCCCTGGCAAGACGGCGACATAAACGAGTGAGATAAGAAAGTAGAAAACGCCCGTGGCGATTACGGTGCGAACCAACGCGTGCGGAATCGTCGACCTCGGTTTTTCCGTTTCGCCTGCCGTGATCAGTATCGATTCGAAGCCGATGAAGGCATAGATAAGTAATAATGTCGTGCCGCCAAGATCTTCGATCGTCGGTAAACTGTCGGGAAACAACACTGCCGGACTCGCGTACTGCAAGCCAAGTACGATCAAGATCAAGAGCGGAATGAGCTTGAAAAACGTGAAGAATGCCAGCGTGCGCACGCCGCCCTTGACGCCGACGACGTTGGCGAGCGTCAATGCTCCGCAAACCACGACGATGACGACGGCATGTCCGCTATCGGTATCGAACCAGGGCCACAGTGCACCCAGATACTTGGCCATCACGTGCGAGTTCGCGGCTATTGCCGACGCGCGGCTCACGTAATACAACCAGCCGATGCTAAATCCTGTCAGTGGGCCGAACGCGCGGGTCGCATACAGTGCCGGCCCGCCAGATTCACTGAAGTAGCTCGATAACTCAGCCAGCGTCAATACGACGATAATGATGAGGATGCCTGCGCCGAGGAACAGCCAGGGACTTAAAACGCCCGCCCGCTCCGCCAGCACAGCCGGCAATGCGAAGATCCCGGCACCGATCATTCCGTTGAGTACGAGGAGCGCGCCACCAATGACGCCGATGCCGCGGATCAGCTGGCCTTTCTGGGCTGCCATCGCTTGCTTCACCAGCATGATCTGTCGTGCGACAGATCATACCCCGTGAATCGCGGTTAGCGTGCGGTTGCTGCCAAATTAAGGAGCGCCGGGACGTCGCTCGGTTTGTAAAGGTGTATTTGCGAGAACGCGATCGGTTGACTCGGCTTCGCAGTTACGACCAACGTGGACTTGCCCAAGAGGAATTCCTTGTACGGGTCCAGCATGTAATCGTCGAACTCGATGCCGTTCGATTCACCGGCATACTTGAAGGTATCGATTTGTGCTTTGAGTGTTTCTTCTGCCGACAGGCCGCGCTGCCTGCAGTATTTCGTGACGCGCTGGTTCAGTGACCTGTCCGTGAATTCCATTCGCATATCGCGCAGTCTTGGCCTGTACATCGGGCCTTTTGCCATTTCAGTCATCAGATTGCCGGCGAGCGCGACGCTGGCAGCCATGTCCCACTTGTCCTCCATGCTGATCGTCATGTCGAACGAGTAGCGCGACTCATCGTCGTGCACGGTCATTGACATGGACATCACCTGGTCCTCGTAGCCAAGCGCAGTGAGCGTCTTCGGCGAGAAACCGTACCTGCCGGTGCACTCAACCGCCGCGTCAGAGGTGTCTGCGACGCCGCGCGCTTCAAGAGAGAAGTCGTAGAGTTCCTGGTAGTAGTCTGCGTTGGCCGGAATACGCAGTCCTTCGATAAGGAAGCCGATGTGATCGGGCATGCCGCCACTTCGCATCGAGGCCAGGTCACTGAGCTCGAGCAGCGAAAAAAAGCTCGGCGTGTCGATACCGATACGATCGATATAAAGGTCATCGCGAAACCCGTCGACACGAACCCGCACACCGTCGACGGTCAGCTCGCCTGACAGGGTTGATCCGACACCGTCGTATTCCACGTCAGCATAGGGCGACATCATTAGAACGGCCATATCCATGGCGTCGCTGACTTCCTTGTGCAGGTACAGCTTGGCACCGCCATAGCCAATGCCGCCCACCAGGATTGCCCAAATAAGAAAATTCTTCATGATCCGATCCACCGATCCGGCACGTTATTGAATAACCGGGCAATTTTCGGGTTTCGGCGTCTGTGACGATACATAACCCGTCACAGATTCGGACATTACTTCTGAATCTCGAACGTGAGTCTCGTTTTGTCCTGATCGATGAAACCTGCTGCTAGACTACGTTTGCCCAGACCTGATCAGGATCAAAATGCAGACGGACGATACCTTACTGGCCGAAATCCGAGAAAGCGTCTCGCGTGCTTTGCGCGAAGATGTCGGTGACGGTGACCTGACGGCGCAACTCATCCCGGCCTCGGCATCGATCGATGCGACGATCATCACACGAGAATCAATGACGATGGCCGGCCGGCCCTGGGTGGATGAGGTCTGCCGGCAGGTCGACCCGAGTATTCGTATAGACTGGCGACACGACGATGGCAATGTAGTTGCCGCGGGCGAAGTTATATGTGCGTTGTACGGACCTGCCGCGTCGACACTCACTGCGGAGCGCACAGCGCTGAATTTTCTACAAATGCTGTCGGCGACTGCGACTGTTACGGCGGAGTATGTTCAGGCCGTGGCGGGAACCGATTGCCGTATCCTCGACACGCGAAAAACGATCCCGGGTCTCCGGCAGGCGCAGAAGTACGCCGTACTTTGCGGAGGCGGCGTCAATCACCGCTTTGGATTATTTGATGCGATCCTGATCAAGGAAAATCACATCATGAGTGCCGGCGGAATCGCGGCTGCCGTTGCAGCTGCCAGGCAACTTCACCCTGACATGCCGGTTGAAGTCGAGGTCGAATCGATCCAAGAGTTACGTGAGGCTTTGAGCGCCAAGGCCGAAAGACTCATGCTGGACAACTTTGCACCGGACTTGCTTGTGCAGGCCGTCGCAATCAATCGTGCAGAAGGCGAACCACCGGCCGAGCTCGAAGCCTCCGGCGGATTGACGCTCGACGAGATTGCCACTGTAGCGGCAACCGGAGTCGACTACATCTCGGTCGGTGCATTGACCAAAAATATCAGGGCCGTAGATCTTTCAATGCGCTTCGAGTAGCGTGTCAACGGTCAGCGACTGTTGATGGCGCCACTCCGGCCTCGGCAGCGGATAGTCATCCCGATAATGGGCGCCACGGCTTTCTTCCCGGCGCAATGCCGCAAAAGTCACGAGGCGGGCAACAAGAACCAGATTGCGTGCCTCAGCCCACCGCTTTATCGTATCGGGCGCGGGTGGAGACTCGGCATCGACGCCACGAATCAGCTCACCAATCTGCCGGCCGATTACCGACAGGCGGTCATAGGCCGAATCAAGGTCGCTGCCGTTGCGCAGGATGCCGACGTATCGCGACATGATTTTCCTCGTCGCATCGACCATGTCATTGAGTCGCTCTGTCGTTGCGACAATGGGCCCTGCTGGAATCGCAGCGACGTAATCGTCGTGGCCTGCGTCCTCATTGTCCAATTCTCGCGCCACGCGACGGGCATACACCAGCGCCTCCAATAACGAATTGCTAGCGAGGCGATTCGCGCCATGGATGCCGGTGGTCGCAGCCTCGCCGCAGGCCCAAAGACCATCGACAGACGTTCGCCCGACGTCGTCCACCTCGATGCCACCCATGTGATAGTGCGCCGCTGGCGTTATTGGCAGCGGTTCCATGTATGGATCAAATCCTGCGGATCTTGCCGTCTCTATCGCTTGAGGAAACGAATCGCGGTGCTTGCCGGACAGCACGGGCCGCAGGTCCAGGAACACGCTTTCGCCCGCGCGAGTCTTCCTCTGAATTGCGCGGGCGACGACATCCCGCGGTGCCAAATCGGCGGATGGGTGTTCGGATAGCATGAATCGATTGCCCGACTCGTCAAGCAGCACAGCCCCAGCGCCGCGCAGCGCCTCTGTGAGCAACGGCAAGCGCGCACCATTGGACGATTCCAGAGCTAACGCCGTGGGATGGAACTGCACGAACTCGAGGTTGGTCAATTTCGCTCCTGCGCGAGCGGCCATCGCAAGGCCATCGCCGGTTGCCTCAACCGGATTGGTGGTATGCCACCAGGCCATGCCGATCCCACCGGTCGCGAGGACAACCTGGCGTGCGCTGTGAAACACCCAGCCATCATTACGGCTAAAAGCGACAAGACCTTGAATATGTCCCTTGCGAACGACCAGATCGTACGCAAAGGTATCTTCGAGCACGGTAATCGCCGACGCCTCACCTACGCGATCGGTCAATGATCGCATCAAAACCTGGCCGGTCGTATCACCGCCTGCATGGGCAACACGCGGATATTGATGCGCAGCCTCCCTTGCCAGGGCCAGGGCGCCGTGCAAATCCCGATCGAACGGAATGCCTTCTTTTTCCAGCCACTCCAGGCTGGCGGCACCCTCGTCGGTCAGTTCCCGGGTGCGCTGTGGATCACTGAGCCCGGCACCGGCCGAGAGCGTATCCGCCGCATGTGCTCGCGGAGAATCTTGCGGACCCACCGCCGCAGCGATACCGCCCTGTGCCCACAAACTCGAGCCGCCCAGCAATTGTGGTGTTTTGGTAATTAGAGTTACCGACCTTGGCGCAAGCGACAGCGCACACACGAGCCCACCCATACCGGAACCGACGACGATAACGTCGTCACGTTGCACAGACATTGTCCTGGCAGCGGCACGGGACATCTTTAACCACCAATAGCCAACATGCGCTCGACCGCCTTGCGCGCTTTCTCCGCGATGCCGGGATCAATTTCGATGCGGGGTTCGAGCGACTCAAGGGCTTCGTATATATTCGCCAGCGTGATGCGCTTCATGTGCGGACACAGATTACACGGCCGGATGAATTCGACATCCCGCACATCGGCAGCGACGTTGTCACTCATTGAGCATTCAGTAACCATCAAAACGCGCCGCGGCCTTTCACGATGTACGTAGGCCTGCATCTGTGCAGTCGATCCGACGAAGTCAGCAACACCGAGTACGTCGGGCGGGCATTCCGGATGCGCAATGATTGTCAGGTCATCGAAGTCAGCGCGATACTGCTCGAGCTCTGGTGCAGTGAAGCGTTCGTGCACTTCGCAGTGCCCTTGCCACGGAATGATCCTGACATCGGTCTGCTGCGCGACATAGTTCGCCAGGTATTCGTCCGGCAGGAAGATCACTTCGTCTCGTCCGAGTGACTCGACAACCTCGACGGCGTTTCCTGATGTGCAACAGACATCTGATTCAGCTTTAACCGCAGCGGATGTGTTCACATAGGTCACAACCGGCGTGTCCGGATACCTACGACGTAATTCGCGTATATCGGCAGCCGTGATCGACTCCGCCAGCGAGCATCCTGCGCGCTGATCGGGAATCAGGACCACCTTGCCGGGATTCAGGAGCTTGGCCGTCTCGGCCATGAAATGGACACCGGCAAGGACAATGACCTCAGCATCGGTTGCCGCGGCCTGTCTGGCCAGCGCGAGCGAATCGCCGGTGATATCCGCGACGCAGTGGAAGATCTCCGGAGTCTGGTAATTGTGGGCGAGAATGACCGCATTGCGGTCCGCCTTCAAATCATTGATAGCCGCTACGTAGCGCGCATGAATTGGCCATTCGACGTCGGGGATCACCGTTTTCACGCGCTCGTACAGTGGCGCCACCCTGGCAAGATCCTGAGTAAGTGCTTGATTTAAATTCATAAATCACCTGATCTTGCGGGCGACGAGCGAAATACTTACCCGCGAAACTATTATGCTCTATTTGAGTATATTCCAATATACTCGCAGAGAGCATAAAGTGTGTCAATGGCTAATAACCGCAACAACATGGTGATCAACCTGACCGCCGTAATCGTTGCGGTCACGAACGACACGCCCAGAGTCCTGCTCGTCAATCAGTCGGGTGTCCGCGGTCTGCCCAGCGGCCCGTTCGACCCGGTCCACCACGCGAGCCTCGAGAGTGGCCTCCGGGGCTGGGTCGAGGCGCAGACCGGACTCGACCTCTACTATGTCGAGCAGTTGTACACATTTGGCAATCGCAATCGTGATCCGCGTGAAATCGAAGGCGGGCCGAGAGTCGTGTCGGTCGCCTATATTGCGTTGACCCACGAAGATGCCGTCGGCGCCGCCGACGCGGAATGGCGTGACTGGTACAGTTTTCTACCGTGGGAGGACTGGCGGTTCGGGTGCCCCGCCGCCCTCTCCGAGCATATCGAACCCGCATTGCAGAGCTGGGTAAAACAGCCAGCAGACCAACGCAGCAAGAAGCAGCGAGAAGAGCGGGTCAACGTTACGTTTGGTCAGGCCGATGCGAGTGACCTCGATCTGGTGCTGGCTCTTGAACGCTACGAACTGCTCTACGAAGCAGGCATCGTAACGGAGGCACAACGCGACGCAAACGCCGCCGGCATCAACACGATCGCAGCGGTCGATGCAACGACCGAAGATTCTGGCGGCGCGACCGGCACACCACTCGCGTCCGATCACCGGCGCATATTAGCAACCGCGCTGGGAAGGCTGCGTGGCAAGCTTGCGTACCGTCCCGTCGTATTTGAATTGATGCCGGGTGAATTCACGTTGCTGCAATTGCAACGCGTTGTCGAGGCGCTTGGCGGCGTGAAGTTGCACAAACAAAATTTCCGTCGACTCGTAACCAATGCCGACCTCGTCGAGCCTGTCGGACGAACCAGCGCTGTCGGCCGGGGTCGCCCCGCCGAATTGTTCCGTTTTCGACGTGAAGTCCTCAGCGAAAAGCTCACGGTTGGCGTGTCGCGGCCGACCATGCGAAGCATGGCGTAATGCTGCTAGCGGGACGCGCTTTTGGTCGCAGGAATATTCAGAAACTCGAGCGCATTGCCGCCTAAGAGGCGTGCTTTCGCCGCGTCGTCAAAGCCTCCGGCATTACGAATCAGCTCGCCAACGAACTCCTCGCCAAGCGGAAACGGATAATCCGATCCGAGCATGACACGGTCTTCGCCCATTACATCCGCAAGGAAGCGGAGCGCCGCCGCATCAAACACGGCCGAGTCCACATAGAAACGCCGCAGATAACTTGACGGTACGTGTTTCGATTTGCCGCGAACAATGTCGCGGCGGCGCCAGGCGTTGTCGAGCCTGCCAAGAAGAAACGCGAAACTGCCTCCACCGTGCGCGAAACAGAGCCGCAGGTGTTCGGGTAATTGATCAAAGGCGCCGCCGAGGATCATTGACACAATACTCAGTTGTGTTTCGGCCGGCATGCTCACGGTCCATGCCATCATGTAATTCGATGTGCGCTCCTTGGCCATCATGTCCCAGGGATGGACGAGTACTGCGGCGCCCTCCTCTGCACAGTGATGTAGAAACGTGATAACACCTTCGTCGTCGAAATTACGTTCATTGACGTGACTGCCGATCTGTACGCCGATATGCCCATCCTGCATCGCCCGGCTCAGGACCTTGCAGGCTGCGTCCGTGTTCTGCAAGGGAACCTGGCACAGCGACAGTAGCCGGCCTTTGCCCTGCTCGCAGATCTCCAGTGAGAGGTCGTTAAATAATTGTGCGCAATCGGCAGCGTCGGCTGCAGGCCGGTTATAGGCGAACAGAATGGGTGTGGCACTGATCACCTGCAGGTCGATGCCATCGCGGTCCATCTCCTCAACACGTCGGCTGCCGTCCCAACAGGCGTCGTACACGGGCCGGAAATCCTTGTCCCCGACCATCAGCATCGCCTTGCCAGCCCCAGTGTGTCGCATCCAGGGCCAGTCCGGTGTGCCAAAACGCTCAGCGAGATCCGGCCACTTCTCTGGCAGGAAATGCGTGTGCATGTCGATGACGGGCACGTCGCTCATAGCTCCACCCAACCCTCAGGCGCCTGGCCTTTGCCCGGGTGGACCGCAGCGCAGTTCGGGCAGGTACGCGCATCCATGTCGTCATGATACGCATCGAAAATCCCGGGCAAAGCGTCGACGATTCCTTCCGGACCCGACAGCGCGACCTCGACCCTGTGCACACGAGACTTGCATTCAAAACAGTACCATTCGAAGCCTTCTTTCATACCCATCATTCGCGGCGACTCCACGACGATCCCGATCGAGCCTTGCTGCGGTCGCTGTGGTGCGTGAATCGTGTGCGACGGCAGCATAAACACCTCGCCTTCACGAACTGGTATGTCATAGATCTCGCCACCGTCGGCGATCTTCAACAACATGTCGCCTTTTATCTGATAGAACCATTCTTCTACAGGATCGTCGTGAAAATCCATACGCGTATTAGGACCGCCGACGACCATGACGATCATCCCCGAATCTTGGTGCAAGAGCCGATTTGCGACCGGTGGTTTGAGCAGATGGCGGTGTTCGTCTACCCAATTTTGAAAGTTGAATGCACTCAACCCAGGGTGATGTTCGAACGTCATGACGATGAGTCCTCATTGTCTTCTTTGTAAGCCACGACCTTTATTTCAATCAGCAGATGCGGGTGCGGCAGTTGGCGGACTGCGACGGTCGTGCGTGTAGGCCCGTCGTAATCGAAATAGTCAGCGTAAACCTCGTTATAACCGTCGAAGTCGTCCATGTTCACTAAAAACGACGAGACGTCGACAATGTCCTCGAGACCGGCACCAACACTATTCAGGATATCGCGAATGTTCTTAATGACGGCTCGCGTCTGGGCACGGATATCGAGTTTCGTCGTGCCGGACTCGTCGACCTCAACGCCGTCGAAGCTGTTATCGGGTCGGCGCGAGCTCGTACCGGAAACGAAGATGAAATTACCGGCTCGCTTGAGGTGCGGAAACTTGCCGCGCGGCGTCGCCTTACCCGCGACGACTTTCCCGGATTGTAATGTCATTGGCTGATTCCTCTTCGCATTAAGCGCCTACCCTGAGCTCGGCGATGCCGAGATTCTCGACGACCGTGCGCGGATGCACGCCTGGTCGCAATGCCTCATCTGCTGTTGCGGCTCCGGCCAGCAATATCCAGCCCGGCTCGAGCCCGAAGCCTGCTGCATTGGCGAGACGCGCCGCGTTGACCACAGATTGAAGCGGATCGCCAAGGATCCCATCTGATGATCCCTGCTGTACTGTCTCACCGTCGAACTCGAGTCGCATATCCAGATTGCCAAGTTCCAATCCAGCGGGCTCTTGCCAGGCGCCGATTACATAGCCCGATGACGAGCAGTTGTCAGCCACGATGTCGGCAAGATTGAACTTGGGTGCGGTGTAGCGTGAATCAATCAGCTCCATCGCTGGAGCTACGGATTCCACGGCAGCCAGAGCATCGTCAAGCGTGACCTCGCCCCTTAGCGGCGTTTTGATCAGGAATGCAATTTCAGGTTCGACGCGCGGGCGCACGTAACAGTCAAGGTCTATCGTTGCACCCTGCTCGATCGCCATCTGATCGGTGAGGCGGCCCCAGATCATGTCCTTAACTCCCATCTGGGCCATCTTGGCCTTACTTGTGAAACCCAGTTTCATGCCGACGATTCGCTCGCCCCGTGCGATACGTCTTGCTATGGACAAGCGTTGAATCTCGTAAGCATCGTCGATCGAAATTGTCTCAGTCGTGCTGAGCTGCGGTATCGCCGTCGCCGATCGCACCGCATCGTCGAGCCCTTGCGCCAATTTGGAGAATGCCGTCATTCGTGATTATTTTATAATTTGATGCAAATGTTCGTGGGTTCAGAATAGAAATTCAGCGAGTGCACGCCACCTTCGCGGCCAATGCCTGATAATTTCACGCCGCCAAATGGCGTGCGCAGATCACGCAAATACCACGTGTTTACCCAAACGATGCCGGCCTCAATCTGGCGCGCAACGCGATGTGCCCGCGACAGGTTCGTCGTCCAGATGGCAGCGGCGAGACCATAGGCACTGTCATTGGCCATCGCGACTGCCTGTTCTTCGGTCACGAACGGTGCGATGTGACAAACCGGTCCGAAAATCTCTTCGCGGACACAACGTGCCGATTCGGGTAATCCTGTGAGTATTGTCGGCTCGACCCAGGCGCCTTGATCCCGCTCGTCGCCAAAGCCCGGTATTCCGCCACCAGTAACAATGTTGGCGCCCTCTTCGCGCGCCAACTCGTAATAAGACAGCACTTTGTCACGATGCGCCTTCGACACGAGCGGGCCAATCTCGGTTTGCTCGTCTTCAGGATGCCCCATGCGCAGCGCTTCCGCACGAACTTTGAGTCGTGACACGAACTCGTCGAAAATCGAATCATGGACGTAAACCCGTTCGGAGCAGAGACAGACCTGTCCGCAATTCGAGAATACCGACCGCACCGTACCGTCGATGGCCTGATCCAGGTCTGCATCGTCGAAAACGATCGCAGCATTCTTGCCGCCAAGCTCGAAGGACAGTGCTTTCACGTTATCTGCAGCCGCTCGCATGATCGCGCTACCGGTCGCGGATTCTCCGGTAAACGTGATCGCGTCAACGCCTGTGTGCGTCGTGAGAAATTCACCGGCCGACCCCGGGCCGAATCCGTTGACCAGGTTGAAGACACCTGCCGGCACGCCGGCCTCGTGCATGACCTCCGCAAGCAACGCGGCGCTTGCCGGCGTCTCTTCGGATGGCTTCGCGATTACGGTATTGCCCGCAGCCAATGCGGGCGCCAGTTTCCACGTCAGGAGCAGGAACGGCAGATTCCACGGCGAGATGACGCCGACCACGCCCAACGGTTTCTGCACGGAGTAATTCAACGCGCCTGCACCATCGGGTGTGCCCATCTCGAAACACTCCGTCCCCGACGTGCTCACGAGATTGGCGAAAAACCGAAAATTGGCGGTGCCGCGCGGAATGTCCAGCGTGCGTGCTTGCGTCAGCGGCTTGCCGGTATCCGCGATCTCGGCAGCTACGAAGTCATCGAAGCGTGCCTCGATGCCGTCCGCGACCTTGTTGAGCAAGACACCGCGTTCGGCCGCCGACATGGAACCCCAAGGCCCATGCAGCGCTTCCCGCGCCGCTCCGACCGCCCGGTCCACGGTCGCCTGGTCGGCCTCATGAACCGTGCCGGCCAGTGAGCCATCGACCGGATTGATATCGTCGAAACTGGACTTCGACGTCACAAACTGACCAGCAACGTAGTTTTTGATTTCGTGCGGCATGACGCATCCTATTGTAAGGTAAAGCCCGCGAAATGGCGGTGTCGGCACTGGTGGTCTACCAAATATGGCAGCAAAAGCAAGAACCGACCTGGAAGTGCTCGATCAAGCGGACCCGCTGGCCGGGTTTCGAAACGAGTTCTTCCTGCCCGAGGGCGTCATCTACCTGAACGGTAACTCATTGGGCGCGATGCCGCTCGCTGCTGCCGAGCGCGCCAAACGGGTTGTCGAACATGAATGGGCTGAGGGCCTTATCGGCAGCATGAATACGGCTGGCTGGTACACCCTGCCCTCGACGCTGGGCCGCAAAATTGCGCCAATCGTCGGCGCCAAGGCGAACGAAGTCGTACTAACCGACGCCACCGGCATCAATCTGTACAAGGTCGTCGCGGCGGCGCTCAAGATGCAGCCAGACCGGCGGGTGATCGTCATGGAGGGCAGCAACTTCCCGACCAACAATTACACGGTCCAGGGCTTGCTCGAACAACTCGACAAGGGCTATACCATTCGATTTGCTGAAGCCGACAACATGCTGGACGCGATCGACGAAGACGTCGCCGCCATCTGTATCACGCATGTGCATTACAAGACCGGGCATATTCTCGACATGGCCGCAATCACCGCGAAAGCACATGCCGTCGGTGCTGCCGCGGTTTGGGACTTGTGCCACAGCGCCGGGGCAATGCCGGTGGACCTCAACGGCTGTAATGTCGACTTTGCTGTCGCCTGTACCTATAAGTACATCAATGGCGGGCCCGGTGCCCCGGCACTACTGTTTGCTGCCGAGCGACATCATGGCAAGTACACACAACCGCTGACCGGCTGGTACAGCCATGCCGCACCCTTTGATTTCGAGAGAGACTACCGGCCCGTTGCTGACGTTCGGCAAATGCTGACCGGTACGCAGCCAACGGCCAGCCTGTCGACGGCCGAAATCGGCATCGATATCATGCTGCGCGCCGACATGCAGCAGATTCGTGAGAAGTCAATGCGCATGACGGATTTGTTTATCGAGCTTGTCGAACAGCGATGTGGCGAGTTCGGCTTTGAACTGGTCAGTCCGCGAGACGCGAACCTGCGCGGCAGCCAGGTGTCATTCAGCAATGATGATGGCTATCCGATCGTTCGTGCGCTGCACGATCGCGGCGTCATCTGCGACTTCCGTGCGCCGGCTAATGTACGCTTCGGTTTCGCTCCACTTTATATACGCTACGCCGATGTCTGGGACGCGGTCGATCGGCTGTACGACATTCTTGCAAACGGCACCTGGAAAGAAGCGCAATACCAGGTGCGGGCAGCAGTCACCTAGGGGGAAAGAGAAATGACGACATCGGGCGGAATGCAGTGGTCATCGCGACTGACCTTTATTATGGCTTCTGTCGGCTGCGCGGTCGGTCTCGGCAACATCTGGATGTTCCCGTACATCGTCGGCAGCAACGGCGGTGGCGCCTTCGTACTTGTGTACCTGATCGCCGTCGCCTCACTGGCCCTGCCCATGCTCATGGCCGAACTCATGGTCGGCAGACGCGGCGCGGCCGGGCCTCCTGCTGCAATCTCCGCCGTGGCCCGGGAATCCGGACACTCAGGGAATTGGCGCTGGATGGGCATATTGTTGGGCGGAGTCGGCGCTATCATGGCGCTGGCGTTCTACGGCGTGGTCGGCGGCTGGACGCTGGCTTACGCGTACAAGATGGCCGCGGGTCAGCTGCAGAATGTGGACGCGGCGACTGCAACGCTTATCTTCGATCAACTTAACGGCGAGGCCGGATCACTCTTGCCCTGGGTCACGGCCTTTTTTGCCACGACCGTGGTTATTTCGGCCCGCGGGTTACAGGCAGGCATTGAGAAGGCCGTAAAAATCATGATGCCCGCACTGTTCGTCATGTTGGTTGCGATGATGATTTATGCCGCAGTTGTCGGCGATTTTGCTCGCGCGGTGAGTTTCCTGTTTCAGCCGGATTTCAGCAAATTGACCAGCAAAACGGTACTCGCCGCGTTCGGCCAGGCGTTCTTCTCGGTTAGCGTCGGCATCACCAACATGATGGCTTATGGCGCTTACATGGACAAGAAAACGAAACTGCCGGGCTCGGCAGCAATTGTCGCCGGTGCCGATACGGCGGTTGCCCTGCTGGCAGGACTGGCGATCTTTCCGATCATATTCATATACGGGCTGGAGCCAAGCGGCGGCCCCGGCCTTGTTTACATGGCGCTGCCGTTTGCGTTCGGCCAAATACCGGGCGGGCTGGTTTTCGGCACCGTGTTCTTCGTGTTGCTGTTTTTTGCTGCGCTGACGTCGTCTATCGGCATGCTTGAGCCGCCGGTTTCCTGGCTGCGTGACGCAACAAACCTGTCGCGACGATCCGCCGCACTGCTCGCGGGATCGGTCGCCTTTGTACTTTGTACGCTTGCCGCCTTGTCGTTTAACGAGTTGGCGGGGATCTATCCGCTCGGAACGTTTGCCCTGTTCGAGAATAAAGGCTTTTTCGATCTGTTCATTTACGCTGTCACGCAATTCCTGATGCCGATCGGCGGCGTAGTCATTGCGGTCTTCGTTGGTTGGTTCGTGAAAAAGCAGTTCAGCCGCGACGAATTGTTCAATGGAGAAGATACGTTGCAGTACAAGATGTGGCTGATCATTGTGCGTTTCGTCGCGCCGGTCTTGCTGGCACTCGTGCTCGTCGACGTGGCTACGGGCTGATCGTCTGCCAGATCATCCGAACGGAGATCAATAATAGGAAAAGGCCGAACAACAGGCTAAGGTGGCGTCGACTCAGCGCATGAGCAAGTCGCGCGCCAAGCGGGGCCGCCAGAACCGTGGTGGGCGCGATTAACGCGAAGCCGATCATATTGACGAAACCGAGACTCCCCGCAGGCAACAGCTCGTTGCCCCAGCCTGCATAAATAAACCCAAGTGCTCCGGGAATACTGATGACCAGCCCAAACAGCGCCGATGTACCGACTGCTTTGTGAATCGGCTCACTCATCAGCGTCAGGACCGGAACCGTCATCGAACCGCCACCAATCCCCATCATCGTAGAAATCGTTCCAATCGTCGTCGGAATCACCGCCGTTGCCATACCCCGCGGAACCTCCGATGTCAGTGTCCGCTGATCCAGCGGTAATGCCATCTTGATCGCAACGAGCAAGGCAACGACGCCGAATACGCCGGTCAACACGGGCCCACTAACGCGGCTCGCAATAAGAATACCGACGGCAGCGCCGATAACGATGAACGGCGACCAGCGCTTCGCGAGATCGATGTCGACGGCACCAAGCTTGTGATGCGCTCGCGCCGACGATATGGACGTCGGAATGATCACTGCCAGTGACGTGGCTACGGCCACGTGCATACGAATATCCGCCGGTACCCCAAGCAACTCGAGTACCCACTCCAGGACGGGAACAATCACGATTCCGCCGCCCACTCCGAGCAATCCGGCAATTACGCCACCCGCAACACCAGTGCCCAACATAGCAATTGCCAGTATCGCGAGCTCAGACATGTCGTCCATCACAATCCGTCCAACAAGGTTGAGGAATTGTACTATTATCGAGAAATGGCGAAGAAACTAAAGAACGAGAAAGCCCTGTTGCGAGAGGCCTTGCAGATGATAATGGACGATGCGACGAAACGCGGCATCGTGGAATTCGAGTCGACCGACTCGCATGACCTGAAGATCGAATATGCTTACCGCTTGCTGGTCCATGACAAGAAAATCAGTCCGCTACCGAGAGGTCAGGCGACATTGCCCAAGATACGGCATCGCCTCGCCATGTGGGTCACGCACGAACTGCCCGCCGACCACGAACTCCTCATTTAGTTGGCTCTTTGACAGGTTTTCAGGTGATTAGCCCATGACCATTAACGACGATCTTTACGACGCCATCGTTTTCGGCGACCGGAAGCGCGTGGTCGAACTCGTGCAGCAAGCCGTGGATACCGGCGAAGACGTTAGCGAACTCCTCAATGAAACGATGATCCCGGCCCTGCGGGAGGTAGGGGACCAGTTTTCGAGAGGTGAAGTGTTTGTTCCGGAGATGCTGGTTTCAGCCAAGGCGATGCAGGCAGGCGTCGACATCATCGAGCCTCTGCTGGTGGAATCTGGCCACGAACCCATCGCGAAGATCTGCATCGGCTCTGTCAAAGGCGATCTGCACGACATTGGTAAGAATCTGGTTGTCATGATGTTGAAGGGATCCGGCTTCGATGTCGATGACCTCGGTGTTGATTGCCGCATTGAAACGTTTGCGGCCGCCGTCGAAAAAGGTGCCAAGGTTTTGTGTCTTAGCGCTTTGCTTAGCACTACCAGAGACGAAATGCGGCCGGTGATAGATCACTTCAAAGATCGTGATGATATCAAGATCGTCGTCGGTGGCGCCGTGATTACGCAGGAGTTCGCCGATGCAATCGGGGCCGACGGTTTCGGATTTGATGCGTCAGACGCGGTGCGAGCGGTACGCGAAAGCCTCGGCCTTGACGCAGTTCCTGTCTGAGTCCAATGGCGGTGAAAATTAACTAACCAGGGAATGTCCATATGTCGCAAGATAATGACCAGAACGAAAATGTCATTCTCTCTGAACTTGCCGATGACGAACTGACCGAGCAGATGTTCGACGATCTGTATGACGGCCTGGCCGACGAGATCGCCGAAGGCACGCAGATTCTTCTCGATCGCGGCTGGGACGCAAAGAAAGTGCTCGACGAAGCCCTGGTCGGTGGCATGAATATCGTAGGTGAGGACTTCCGCGACGGCATACTTTTCGTGCCCGAGGTGCTGCTGGCCGCCAACGCCATGAAGGCTGGCATGGCCATACTGAAGCCGATACTTTCAGAGACAGGAGCCGAACCAGTTGGCAAGCTTGTCATAGGCACCGTGAAGGGTGATATTCACGATATTGGCAAAAATCTCGTTGGCATGATGATGGAAGGCGCGGGATTCGAGGTTGTCGATCTTGGCATTAACACTGATGCCGACACCTACATCGAGGCACTGAAAAAGCATCGACCGAATATTTTGGGCATGTCCGCGCTACTGACGACGACCATGCCGTACATGAAGGTCGTCATCGATACTCTGAAGGAACAGGGAATGCGAGATGATTACATCGTCATGGTCGGTGGTGCACCATTGAATGAGGAATTCGGCAGGGCGGTTGGTGCGGACGCCTACTGTCGTGACGCAGCAACCGCCGTGCAGGTTGCGAAAAAACTGATTCTCGAGCATCGGGCCTCCTAATGCGACCTACACTGAATGTCCTTTCGCAGGAACTGCTCCACGAAATCCTGGGCGAAGCCAAGCGCATCATGGCTGAGACCGGTATGGAGATTCGTGGCAAAAACCTGCGCCAGCGACTTCTGGATCATGGGCTCAAGACTGATGACACGGGCAAACGGGTCCTGTTTTCAGCGGATGTCGTCGACGCTGCCATTGCGAGTACGCCTGCATCGTTCACGTTGTTCAATCGTGACGGCGATCCATACACGGAGATCGGCGGCTACAACGTGCATTACGTGCCTGGCTCGAGCGGACTGAAGATTCAGGATCACCGCACGGGCGAGACGCGCCTGGCGAATTCGACCGACTTTGTCGAGTACGCGCGGCTCTGTGATGGTCTCGAACACATTGCGTACCTCGCGACAGCGTTTTCCACGAATGACGATATCGAGTCGCAGGTTTCCGATGCGTGGCGGCTGTACATGACCTTGACCACATCCAAGAAGCCAGTCGTCACGGGCGCGTTCTCCGAGCATGGCGTATCGCGGATGGTCGCAATGCAACAGTTGTTTCGCAGCGACCGTGCCGAATTGATCGAAAAACCGTTGTCCATCTTCACGATCACCGCAACGGGCAACTTCCGCTACGGTGAAGACTCGTGTCAAAACCTGCTCGACTGCGTCGAGGCCGGCATTCCGGTCGAAATCGTACCGGTCACGCTGATGGGGTTAATTGCGCCGGTGACATTGGTGGGAGCATTGGTCTTCCATTGCGTCGATGTATTGACCGGATTGACGATGGCCCAAATCATCAGGCCCGGGGCGCCGGTATTATTCGGTGGTGCACCCGCAACGTTTCATATGAAAGCGGCAAGTTCGCCGATGGCGGCGATAGAAGCACAGCACCTGAATGTCGCGTATGTCGCGATCGCCAAGTCGCTTGATTTGCCCACTCAGGCCTACATGGCGCTGAGTGACGGTAAATTCCTCGATGCCCAGGGCGGTGGTGAGACGTTTAGTAGCGCCTTGTTAGCTGCACTAGCCGGGGTCAATTCGGTTTCCGGCCCGGGCATGCTGGATTTCGTACTCACGTTTAGTTTGCCGAAGCTGGTGTTCGACAATGAGATCTGCGGTCAGTGTTTGCACTTCGTCAAGGACCTGCAAACCAGGGGCGACCTGCCAACCGATGAACTTGTGGCACAACTGATGCGGGATGATCACCTGATCACGGCACCGCATACGCTCGAGCACTGGCCACAGGAACTGTATCTGACCGATCCTGTGATCGACCGCGCGAACCGCGAGACCTGGGAAGAGACCGGATCGTTGAGTTTGTACGATCGGGCCTGCCAGCAAGTCGAGGAGCGCCTGGCCAATTACACACCTGTCGCCACGGATCCGGCCATCGATGCGGCATTGCGCCAGCTCGTGAAAGACGGCCTCGAAGAGCAGGAGAAATTGCCAGAGCTGCCACCGCCGCCAGAGCCCCGGGCGCCCAAAGGGAGGCCGGGTCGTCGCGGCCGAGCCGGCCGGCGGCGAGCGAGATAAGCGGGAAGTACGGCCTAACGCCGGCGCCGGCGGCGTCCTGAATCACCGCCGCTGACATGCGACTTGGGCACCGGTCGCTGCACTTCAGCGAACAACAGAGGGAAGTCGTCGCTCTTGTTCGGGATCGCCATGGCATCGACAAAATACTCCTGAAACTTCGGCTCAATCGCTGTTTCTATTTTCTCGATGCCACGCACAATGGTCTCTATTTCCCGGCGTGCCGTAACGTTTAGCAGCGCGATACGCGCGCCAGTACCTGCCGCGTTGCCCGCCGACTCGACCTTGTCCAGATCGCAGTCCGGAATCAGGCCCAGTACCATCGCATGCCTGGTATCGATATGGCTGCCAAACGCGCCGGCGAGTCGTATGCGATCAACGGCGCTGATACCGGCGTGATCCAGCAACAGTTTTACGCCTGCATACAATGCCGCTTTGGCGAGCTGAATCTGTCGCACATCATGTTGTGTAACGACAATTCGCTGCTTGCCGTCATGCAGCAGGAAGGAAAATGTACGCTCTTCCGGAATCAGCCGGTCACTACGATCAGCCAGTGCGCCATCGACAACACCGTCTTCACTGATCACGCCACTCAGGTACATCTCCGCAACGGCTTCGATGATTCCGGAGCCGCAGATACCGGTCACGCCGAATGCCTCGATGGATTCTTCAAATCCCGGATCGTCTGACCAGAGCTCCGAGCCGATGACGCTGAAACGCACGTCCAAAGTCTCCGGGTCAATGCGAACCCGTTCGATCGCGCCGGGCGCGGCACGCTGTCCGCAACTGATCTGTGCCCCCTCAAAAGCAGGGCCGGTCGGGCTCGAACAGGCCAGCAGACGGTCACGGTTGCCCAGTACGATCTCGGCGTTGGTACCGACATCAACGACGAGTGATACCTCGTCGAGCAAATGCGGTTCCTCGGCCAATATCATGGCCGCCGCGTCCGCGCCGACATGACCGGCAATGCATGGCAGGACGTAAACCCTGGCGCCCTTGTTGATCTGCAAACCCAGTTCCAGCGCGGTCAGGTTTAACGCAGCATCAGTAGCAAGTGCAAACGGTGCGCTGCCCAACTCGACAGGACTGATACCCAGGAACAGGTGGTGCATGATCGGATTACCGGCGATCGTTACTTCGACAATGTCATCCACTTCGATGTCACCCTGACGTGCGACGTCCTGAATCAATTCGTTGACACCATCCCGGACAGTGTCGGTCAATTCAGTCGCGCCCCCGGGATTCATCATGACGTAGGACACGCGACTCATCAGGTCTTCGCCAAAGCGAATCTGCGGGTTCATGATACCGTCCGTGGCCACAACGTCGCCGCTTGAAAGGTCGCAAAGGTGCGCCGCAATTGTCGTGGAGCCGATATCGATCGCCAGGCCGTAACAATCACGCTTGAAACCCGGCCAGACCGCGATGACCCGCACCGCGTTATGCACGGCGACTGTTACGGACCACTTTCCTTTGCGTAACGCCGCTTGCAGCACCGGCAACGCAACAGAATCAAAACCAAGGTCGCGTAACCCCCAGGCCGACTCCAGTGCGCGTAGCAAACGTTGCACGTCGCCGCCTGGCTCTTGCAGGTTGGCTTCCTGCACTTCGACGTAAAACAGGTGTACGCCGGCATCGAGTGTGATGTCGCGGTGTTCCGCATGCTTGCGGACGACCTGGCGATGCAACTGACTTTCGGCCGGCACATCGATGACGAGGTCACCCTGGATCCGTGCCTGACAACTGAGCCTGCGGTCCTCGGCAAGTGGCTTGTTCCCGCGACGTTCGCTATACAGGGTTTCGACCTCACCGATTGGCGACAGGTGCTCAGCACGGGAGGTAATTGCATGCTTCGCGAACTCGCCCTCGGCACAGGTAACCTGGCAGCGCCCACACAAACCGCGGCCGCCACATACCGAGTCAACGTCAACGCCAAGACTGCGCGCGGCATCCAACACGGCCGTGCCAGGCCTAAAGGTCCCGCGCCGCCCCGACGGCGTAAAAACGAGTTTTGCGTCGTTCGAACTCACCGCCGCCGACGTCTGCGACCGCCGCGGCCGCGCCTCTCCCCATCGGCACTCGGTTGCCGATAGTTGCTGATCCACTGCCTGCAATCCGGATCGTTGCCCATCATCACATCCGCCCCGAGTACTGCCTGCATGATTTCGGCGTGCAGCGGACTCGTAATCGCCGACGTCAGCCCGGCGCCAATCGCCATGGTTAGAAAAGCACTGTTGATGCCGTTGCGATTCGGCAACCCAAAACTGACATTTGACGCGCCGCAAGTCGTATTGACCTTGAGTTCGTCGCGCAGACGGCGAACGATGTGCATGACTTGCTTGCCAGCTGTGTTGATCGCCCCAATTGGCATAACCAGAGGGTCGACAACGACGTCTTCACGTGGAATACCAAAATCGGCCGCGCGTTCAACGATCTTTTTGGCGACCTCGAAGCGCACGTCCGGATCTTCCGAAATGCCGGTCTCATCGTTAGAGATCGCAACGACCGCCGCATGGTGTTTTGCAACCAGTGGCAGGACTACTTCGAGTCGCTCCTCCTCACCCGTGACCGAGTTGACCAGCGCCTTGCCCTGGTACACCGAGAGCCCGGACTCCAGCGCCGCGACGATCGATGAATCGATCGACAACGGAACATCGGTTACGGACTGCACGAGTTTCACGGCTTCAGCCAGTATCGCGGGCTCATCGGCGAGCGGAATGCCGGCGTTGACGTCGAGCATGTGGGCGCCTGCCGCAACTTGTGCAATCGCGTCCGCCTCAACGCGACTGTAATTACCTTGACTCATCTCTTCGGCAAGAATTTTTCTACCGGTCGGATTAATGCGTTCGCCGATAATCACAAATGGGTGATCGAAACCGATGCGAACTTCCCTGCTGGCCGAACTGACCACGGTCACTGTCATTACAACTGTCTCCAGGCTGGTGCGGTTGTCGCCATCGTTATTGCTCCCCTGCTGAGCCGTGATTGCGAATCAACCGCAGCAACACATCATCGGAAAACTCGGCTTCGAAGCGGCTGATTTCCTGCTCCACGATCTGGCGCAACTCGGCAGCCGATTCTATCGTCGACGCTTCGCGCCGCCATTCGGACAGGTACGCATCACTGCTACCCTTGCCAGCGCGCATTGCAGCGCGATCGATCGCCTCCTGAAAGCGCAGGCTCAATTGTGCTTTCTCGCGCTCACGGCCTCGCTGCACAATGACCTGCGCCGGGATGTCACGCCAATAGATGAGAATCTTCTTTACCATCTGCTGCTCTCGTCACTACCGCATTGAGACTGCTCTCCAGTTCTCCATAGCCACAATGAACATGCTCAAAGTCCAGGTCCAGCCGCACCGCGGCGTCCCGCGCGGCGGCAAGCAATGCGTCGTTCCGGGTTTGAGACAAAAAAACCAGACGGCGATAATTGCCAAAGTATTTATCACGTAACTCTGGTTGCTTGTCGAGCCGCAATGGCTTGATGACAAATCGCTCGAAATGCCGTGCGAGAAAATCAGTGAGGTAGAACGTACCCGGCTCGGCATCTGACAGAGCCGAAAATCGTTGTGTTCCGGCGAAAAACTGGTAGCAGTGTGCACCCGGCAACCGCTCGATTCCCTCGCCTTCGAGCACCCGATCGATGCCGCCACCGGTACCACAGTCCGCATAAGCAACAAAGATCTGACTATATTCTTTTTTGTACTTCCGGATCTTTTTTCGCAATCTATCGGGAATTAATTCTGGTCGATTGTGCAACCACGCGTCGATGCTCTTCAGATGCAAATGCTCCCAACCATACAATTGTTTTAGCTCATTGATTTCATGGGCCAACGCACCGCAGGCAATGACAAGTATCGATTCATGCACTGGCTCAGTATGCCATCGTGATAGTGGAAATGCGCAACCTGGCAAGACCAAAGAACTCCGGCAATGGCGCATGACGTCGCGCAAAGACATCAAACCATCGATCATCAAATGCTACGTCAAAGAGGCGATGAGAACCTGGACCGGCAGCTCCTACAATAGTTGAAAGGCCAGCAACGCCCCGGCATACCCAATCGACGTCATATAGACCCACGCGAAAACCGGCCAGCGCCAGGTGTTCGTCTCGCGCCTTATCACGGCAAGTGTCGCCGCACATTGCAAGCAACACGCATAAAAAATCAGCAGTCCAATGACCATAGGGAACGTAAAGACTGGCCTGCCGTCAGGCCAGGTCGCCGTTTTCAATCGCTGCGACAGCGTCGATTGATCCGCCTCATCACCGACTGCGTAGACAGTACCAAGCACCGCAACGACAACTTCACGCGCCGGAAAGCCAGCGATCACGGCCGACGAAACGCGCCAATCCCAACCCAGCGGCTCGAACGCTGGTTCCACGAACTTGCCGGCCCGCCCCAGCCAGCTTTGCTCGAGCTGGGCGGCCGATGCCTGATGTTCAGTCAGAAGCGGATCAATGTCCGTCACCCGCGGGTAATAGGATAGCGCCCAGACGACAACGGCAACTGAAAATATCACGGTACCGGCCCGGTACAGGAACACCCTGGCGCGACCGAGTAATTGAATGAGTACTGTCTGAATATTCGGTCGTCTGAATTCGGGCAGCATCAACGCGAACGGTGGTTTGGGTCCGCGCAGCGCCGTCTTGCGAATAAGCAGTGCCGTCAGGATGCCCGCGATGATGCCGAACATGTACAGGCCGAATAGCACGAGCCCCTGAAGATTGAGAAAACCGACGTCCTGCGCCGGAACGAAAGCAGCTATGAGCAACGCATACACGGGCAGCCGTGCCGAACAGGTCATGAACGGTGCAGCGAGAATTGTCGCGATGCGATCGCGGCGGTTCGGTATCACACGCGTTGCCATGATCCCGGGCACCGCGCAGGCGAAACTCGAGATCATCGGGATAATCGACTGCCCCGAAAGACCGACGGACCGCATGGCGCGGTCCATCAGGTAGGCCGCGCGCGCGAGGTACCCGGAGTCCTCCAGCAGAATAATGAACACAAACAGAATGAGAATCTGTGGCAGAAAAATAATGACACTGCCAACGCCTGCAATGACGCCGTCCGCGATTAGACTGGAAAACGCGCCCTCACCCAGGCCGGCCGAAACCGCCGATCCCAGCATGGCGCTCGCGTTATCGATCAGATCCATGATCGGCGTGGCCCAGGCGAAAACCGCTTGAAACACAATCGCCATGACGAGAAAAAGGCCGATCGTTCCGGGTATCGGCCGGTTTATCCATGCCCCGAGCCGAATGCGCCAGGAGTAAAACGGCGGGATCCTCTGCTGTACGTCGTCGAGAACCGCACGGACCCAGCCATAACGGACACGCGCCTCCCGGGCCAATGGTGGATCGAAACCAAATAACTCCTCACGGTGTCGATCGATCTCAGCAGCGGCGTTCGTGCCCAGACAATCAAGCACATGCTGATTGGCACCGGTCGCACCATCAATTAACAGACGTTCGATTTCGGCACGGCGTAACGGCACTGTGGCTGTCTTCGCGAGTTGCTCGGCAACGGCCGATATCTCGGGCCATGCCTCCGCTGGCGCCGGAGCTTCCTCGTCTGCGAGCCCTACGAGCGCATTGCGCAGTTCGTTAATGCCCCTGCCGGTGGTTGCAACGACCGGGCAAATGCGGATACCGCTCAGGTGAGCTGCCAGTGCCTCGATATCGATATTCAAACCGCCGGCTTCAGCGGCGTCGATCATCGTCAACGCGATAACGATCGGCCGCTCGAGCTCGAGCAACTGCTGCACCAGGTACAGACCCTGATACAAATTGGTTGCGTCAACGACCGCGAGTATCGCGTCGGGTGGTTGCGTTCCTTGCATGCGACCGAAGATGACGTCGATCGCAATCTGCTCTTCAAAGGAATGCGCACTCAGACCGTGTGTGCCAGGCAAATCGACCAGTTCGATGGTTTGGTCGTCGGTCTTTAGTGTGCCGACATGCCGCTCGACCGTTACACCCGGATAATTGCCGATGCGTTGTCTGAGACCCGTCAGTCGATTAAAGACTGTGCTCTTGCCGGAATTCGGACTACCGACAACCGCGATGCTGGCGTTGGGTAGCCGGCGTACGGAAATGTCTGATAAAGGTATGAGGGTTTCGGTTGCTTTAGTCAACGGACTCGCAAGACGAGACGGTAAAGCTCCGGGCCTGCTCCTGGCGGAGCGAAATACCGCAACCGAACAGACGGAACTCCATCGGATCACCGCCGAGTGCGCTGCCTGCGAGTTCGACTTCGGCACCTTCCACAAGGCCAAGCACCATCAAGCGCTGGACCAGCGGGTCCGTCGCATCGACTGCTGCGATGACCCCTTTTTGGCCACGTTTCAAGGATGCGAGCGTTTTGCCATTACCGTCCATTCAATGTCTGCCTTTAACGCCGATTCGAGACTAAATACCGGTTTTTCCGGGACTTTCCCTACAATGGCTAAATGATAATGATTCGCATTAGTAGTTGCAATAGGGGATTGTACGGATATGTAAAAAGCGTGACGCAGGTCGCGCGCAACGGGCTCCTAGAGGGCCGGCTTGCCGATATCCGGCGGCAAGACCGCCTCGATGCGTTGCATTACATCGAGGCGATGCACCAGGTCATGGATGTAATCGAGTTTGTCGGTCTCGAGGACGAGTACGTCACTCATTGCATAAGACTCGATCCAGGCGTCGTACAAACGCTCCAGTCGTTTGAGGTAGGCCGGCGGCACGTCCTGCTCCATTCTTCGACCGCGAAGCCGGATACGCTGCCGCAGCGTCCGCATCGAACAGCGCAGATAGATCATCAGATCAGGCGGCCGGATAGCGTCCAATATTGCGCCATAGAATCCCTGATAGGTTTCCCAGTCACGCTTCGAAATCTTGCGCATCTGAAAAAGCGCAGTCGCGAAGATTTCCGCATCCTCGAAGATCGTCCGATCAAGCGCCACCACGCCGGGCTGGCGGTCAACCTCCTGATGCAAACGAAACTTGTTGCTCAGGAAGTAAAGCTGCGATTGAAACGCCCAGCGCTTCATGTCCTTGTAGAAATCTGCGAGATAGGGATTCTCGTCATTGGGCTCGTAAAACGGCGTAACGCCATAGGTCCGGGAAAGGAAATCGACGAGCGTCGACTTTCCGGAGCCCATGTTGCCGGCAATTGCGATTGATCGTTTCATCCGAGGTGTACCTTACCGCATTCGCGTCTGGCATCCACCTGCCGGATACCCTATGCTTCCGGGCACCTCCAGTTCCCCGGAAACAATTGTGAGCCAGCCGCCCGTACTGATCTCAGAAGCCGACATCCAGAAACGCGTCAGCGAACTTGCCGGGCAGATTTCCAGTGATTACGACGATAGAGGTGACGTTGTATTGGTGGGTGTGCTCAAGGGTGCCTTCATTTTTCTTGCTGACCTTGCAAGACAGCTGACGATTCCGCGCACGATCGAGTTCATTGCGGTATCGAGTTACGAAAGTGGCAGCGTCGCAAGCGGCGCCGTGCGCCTCGTGATGGATGTGCGCGGTAACATCGAAGGGCGTCATGTCCTCATCGTCGAAGACATCGTCGATACAGGTCATACGCTTAGCTACCTGATCGGCATGCTGAAGTCCCATGGCCCGGCCTCAATCCGAACCTGCACACTATTACACAAGGCAGAGCGTGCCGAGGTTGATGTCGATATAGATTACGTTGGATTCGGCATTGGTGACGAGTGGGTCGTTGGCTACGGTCTCGACTACGCTGAGCAAAACCGGACCCTGCCCTATATCGGCTACGTCGAGCCTGCGGATTAGCAGCAAAATGGGGACATTCCTGTTTTCAAAAACAGGAATGTCCCCATTTTTGTCGGGCCCGGCGGGCGAATCAATGATCCGCGCAGTCGTCGGTCTCCAGTTCGATCGTTGAGTGACCGATACCGTAGTCGTCCTTCATCAGAGCCTTGATCTGACGAATCAACGTCGTGGGATTCTCGAGTTCGCAATTCACACGGACGTGCATGGTCATCATCAGCTCCTGTGGCGTCAGGCCCCAAATATGGACGTGATGCACGCTACCTACCTCAGGAATTTGCGACACAATATTTTCCTGCATCGCAGCCACATTCAGCCACTCGGGCGCCCCTTCCAGCAGGACATGGGCACTGCGCTTAACGAGCGTCCACGCGCTTTTTAGAATCAGAATCGCAACAGCAACCGACAAAATCGGGTCGATCGCCATCCAACCCGTGAAGATGATGACGACTGCCGCAACGATTGCCGCGACCGAACCGAGAAGGTCGCCCGCAACATGCAAAGCTGCGCCGCGAATATTCAGGTTTTCCCTGTCACCCCTGTGCAGCACGGTGAACGCAATAATGTTCACGACGAGACCGGCCGCAGCGACGATCAGCATCGTCTTACCGAGTACGTCTTGCGGCGAAAGAAACCGGCTGACCGCCTCATACAGAATCCATCCCACAATAAACAGCAGACTCAGACCGTTGACGAAGGCGGCAAGAATCTGAAACCGCTGGTATCCGTAGGTTAGTTTTTGATCGCCCGGACGCTTACTGACTCTGAACGCGACCGCCGCCAGTGCCAGCGCCATCGTGTCGGTCAGCATGTGACCAGCATCCGCGAGCAGCGCCAGCGATCCGGACAGAATGCCGCCCACCACCTCGACGATCATAAAGGTGCCGGTCAACACGAGCGCAATCGTGACCCGGCGCATGTTGCTGTTGTCGTGTGCGTGACTCATCGCCCGCGTACTGTACTACGGTTGTGTCTCCGCTCCGAGCCTGTAGATGAGGATCGCCGCACGTTTGATTCCCAGCGGTAGTGAGGTCAGATCCAGGCTCTCGTTCGGCGTATGCCCGCCGGTGCCGATCGCACCAAGTCCTGCAAGGCCATCCGTGAATGGTGCAACAAAGGAAATGTCCGCGGCCCCGCGTTCCAGCGGGTCGAGTGTGCGCATCGGTCCGCGCCCAAGCGCCTCATTGATCTCGGATAGCTTTTTTTCCAGTCGACGATTGCCGATTGTAGGCGCCATTGGCGGATAGCGATCCCAAAACGTAATAGTCGCGGACGTCTGTGGCAGGCTAGCCGCGACGACCGCGCGCATCTTCTCGCGGGTACGTTCGAGCTGCTCTTCGGAAATCGTGCGTATACCGCCTTGCACGACGACCTTGCGCGGTACCACATTGGTCTTGCCAAATGTACTGCCGCGATTTTGTTGCGGATCGTATTCGACGTTGGTCCCACCTTGAATCGTGCCAGCATTGAAGGTCAGGAGTTTCTCGCCGCGCACCGTTTCATAAAATGCGTGCAGAATTCGCGCCGCCTCGAATATGGCGCCGGCGCCGACATCGTCGCTGAATATTCCGGAGGAATGTGCCTGCTTACCTGTTACCTCGAGGATCCAGCTGCTCGAGCTGCGTCGCGCAATCGTCGACCAGTCTGTGTCGTCAAACGTTACGGCTGACTCGAAACCGAGTGAAACATCTGCCCAGTGCCCGGCTTCGATCAGATCTTTCCGCGCGATGGTCAAGGGCGAACCGGTCTTTTCTTCATCACCTGTATAAGCGACCACTATCGGGATGTTATCGAGGGCGCCGATCTCCTGCAGCGCCTTGAGCGCATAGACAATGATGACGTTGCCCGATTTCATATCGTCGACACCGGGCCCATAGGCCGTATTGCCATCGCGTGTGAACGACTGGAAGTCGTCATCCGCTTCGAAGACAGTATCGAGGTGTCCAATCAACAAAATCCTGGTGCCGATGCCGTCTTTGCGGCCGAACAGGTGCCCTGCCCGATTAACTTCAGGTGGCATATCGATCCATTCGGTGGCGAGACCGAGCTCGTCGAGTTCGCGTCGCATCACCCGGCCAACCTCGCGAACACCGTCGTGACTCATCGTGCCACTGCCGATGTTCACCGTCTCTGCAAGCAAGTCGATCGCGTCCTGCGCATGCGCGTCGATCCAGTCAGCCATGCGCTGTTCGTCGGCCGACAGCTCTGCTGTTGCGACGCCGGTCGCCAGATACAAAAATACCGCTGTAAGCAAGATAGGGGTACGAAACTTCATGCATGATCCTCATCAAAATGTCGCGGCACACGAATATGCTCGACCAGGTGTTGAATACGCTCTGGCGGCGGCGGTGTCAGATGGCTGACGGAAATCGCGACAACGAAATTCAGGCCCATGCCGACAACCCCGATGCCTTCAGGTGATATGCCAAACAACCAGTGCTCGGCCACATTCTCGCCCCACGGCGAACCCATCCACTTCAGGAACAGACCCTTGAAATACTCGATGTATCCGTACGTGAACAACAATCCCGTGAGCATGCCAGCAATGGCGCCCTGTTTATTGACGCGTTTGAAGAAAATACCGAGCAGGATGACCGGAAATAGTGATGCTGCGGCAAGGCCGAACGCGAAGGCAACAACCTGCGCGACCCAGCCGGGCGGATCGAAACCCAGGTATCCCGCGACCGCAATCGCGAAAGCGGCGGCAACACGACTCGCGAGCAATTCGTGCCGCTCAGAGATGTGCGGCACGAAGATGCCTTTGATCAGATCATGCGACACTGCCGCGGAGATCACGAGCAAAAGCCCGGCCGCCGTGGATAGCGCCGCTGCTATGCCGCCCGCGGCGACGAGCGCGATCACCCAGTTCGGTAATCCCGCAATCTCCGGGTTCGCGAGTACCATGATGTCGCGGTCAACGCTGAGTTCATTTCCTTCCCAGCCGTAGTCGGCAGCCTGTGGCGCAAAATCCGGGTTGGCATCGTTGTAGTACTGAATGCGGCCGTCGCCATTGCGATCGTCAAACCTGACGAGCCCTGTCTGCTGCCAGGTGTCGAGCCAGCCTGGCCGCTCATCGTAGGCCAGATTACCGTCGGCGCTGCCGACCTCGCCGGGCTGGATCGTATTGATCAGGTTGTAACGGGCCATGGAGCCTACAGCGGGCGCGGTCGTGTACAGAATTGCGATGAACAGCAATGCGTAGCCGGCCGACAGGCGTGCATCGCGGACCTTTGGCACCGTGAAGAAGCGGACGATGACATGCGGCAGGCCGGCCGTTCCGACCATCAATGCCATCGTGATGCAAAAGACGTCGATCCTGCTTTTCGTGCCCGATGTGTACTGATTGAACCCCAGCGATGTGACGATATCGTCGAGTTTGTCGAGCAACGCGGTTCCCGTGTCCGCCACCTCGCTGCCGAACGCGAGCTGCGGAATCGGATTGCCTGTAATCTGAATCGCAATAAAAACTGCGGGCACCGTGTACGCAAATATCAGGACACAGTATTGCGCGACCTGCGTGTAGGTGATGCCTTTCATGCCGCCAAGTACGGCATAAACGAACACGACGCCCATCCCGATCAGGAGTCCGACCGTGACGTCGACTTCGAGAAACCGCGAAAAGACGATGCCGACGCCGCGCATCTGCCCGGCGACGTACGTGAACGAAATGAATATGAGGCAGATGACGGCAACGATGCGCGCCGTCTTCGAGTAATAGCGTTCGGCGATGAATTCGGGAACCGTGAACTTGCCGAACTTGCGCAGATAAGGCGCGAGCAGCAGAGCGAGCAGCACATACCCGCCGGTCCAGCCCATCAGGTACACCGAACCATCGTAGCCGAGGAATGCGATCAGGCCGGCCATTGAAATAAAGGATGCCGCGCTCATCCAGTCGGCCGCCGTTGCCATTCCATTGGCGATCGGCGATACGCCCCTGCCCGCGATGTAGAAGTCGCCGGTATTGTGCGCACGCGACCAGATGGCGATACCGATGTACAGCACGAAGCTGAGTCCAACGACGATATAGGTCAGTGCCTGAAGAGTCATAGCCGTAAGTCAGTCTTCGTGCACATCGTACTTTTTGTCCATGCGATTCATGCGCCAGGCATAGAAGAAGATCAGCGCGACGAAGATGTAGATGGAGCCTTGCTGCGCAAACCAAAAACCAAGCTGAAAACCGCCGAATCGGACGTGGTTTAGTTGTTCGACAAACAGCACGCCGAAGCCGTAAGAACAAACGAACCAGATTGCGAGGCAGATAGCGACGAGCCGCAGATTGGCGCGCCAGTAAGCCAGCCGATTCTTGGTATGCATATGGCCCCGCAGTCGTTATTCTTGTGACGAATCAATGTAGCAGAGCACAATCCAATTATCAGCACGGCAGGGTTCGCATCCATGACTTCAACAGCTTTACCTCCGCAGCAATACCTCGATATTCGTGGCAAACGCATGGCCTATTTCGAAATGGGTAACGGGGATCCGATCGTGTTTCAGCACGGTAACCCGACGTCGTCCTATCTGTGGCGCAACATCATGCCCGCGCTTGCGGGCCACGGCCGCTGTATCGCGGTTGACCTGATCGGTATGGGTGAATCGGACAAGCTCGAACCGTCGGGTCCGGATCGCTATCGCTACGCCGAGCAGCGTGACTACCTGTTCGCGGCGTGGGAAGCACTCGGTGTCCGCGACAACGTAACCTTCGTTATCCACGACTGGGGATCGGCGCTCGGCTTCGACTGGGCCCGTCAGCACGCAGACAAGGTGAGTGGCATCGCCTATATGGAAGGCATCGTATGTCCGGTCACCTGGGAAACGTGGCCGGATGCCGCGAGAGACATTTTTCAGGCGTTTCGCTCCGCAGCCGGGGAGCAGATGATTCTCGAAAAGAATCTCTTCGTCGAGCGGGTGTTGCCTGGATCCGTCATCCGCGAACTAACGACCGAGGAAATGGATGCTTATCGCAAGCCGTTTACGCGTCCCGGCGAAGACCGGCGCCCAACGCTCACCTGGCCGCGACAGATACCGATCAACGCCGAGCCCGGCGCCATTTTGACGGGCCCGCAGCGAGAATTCTGCCGCACGTTTCCCAATCAGTCCGAGGTCACGGTACCCGGCATTCATTTTATACAGGAAGATTCGGCGACAGAGATCGCGGCGGCACTTGCAGATTGGATGGACACAAGAAAGCGGCTTCTTGCGAAGCCGCTTTTTAACCAACGTTAGCACGTGGTTCCTGGCCCCCTGAATCCCCCGCCAAGCCGTACCTGAAGGTGTCCTGCAATTCGTAGCGCCGCCTGATTGTTGCTGAAAGGCTACGCTTTCGAGCTCAAAAGTTCGCAGAAATACCGCGTTTTGTCAATTCTTTAGACACTTTCCACGGCAAACTCGGGAGCTTCGTCGTTATTTGTTGCACAAGAGCAACATTTTGGCCAGGCGACAGCCGCGCCTGAGAACTCCCTATTGATGGCTCCAGTTGCCGGGATCGTCTGCATCACCGGGCGACAGGCCAATGATATCGCCATCCGTATCGATGCCGAGACCAAGCACCGTGCGGTTAGCGTAGGCGAAATAGGCGGTGACCTGGTTCAGTTCGAGGATCTCGCCGTCATCGAAACCTGCGCCGCGCAAATCTTCGATATCCTGCGCCGAGAGATCTGACGCGCCCTTTGTCAGACGTTCTGCGTACTTCAACCCGGCTAGTTCGCGGCCCGAGAATGCGGCAGCGGGGTTTCTGTCCTCGAACGCGTGCCGTATCTCTGCTGCCCGCTCATCATCGGCCAGCAGCCGTGACAAGCCGGCAAAATGGTGGTTTACGCAGTAGTGGCACTGATTCAGCAGGCTGACGTACACACCGATGGTCTCCAGGTATGACTTCGACAGCGTATTGCGTGGGTGGTGCAGCACGTACTTGTAAAGCGTCATGTGCCCTTCCATCGAGTGCGGCCGCAGGCTGTGTGCAAGCATGATGTTATCGACGTTATTGTCCGGGCCCTTTATGCGGTCATACAAGCGCCGTAGCGCCCCGCTCGCGTCGTCATATGAGATAGTTGAAATCCAGGTCATTGTCTTGGCCACTGAGTCCGATCAAATAAACAGGGGTAGAAAAAAATAGTATGGACCTGGCCCGGCGTAATCGAATCCTAAGCCTGGCCCTGCCGATCATCGGGGGCATGGTATCGCAGAATCTGCTCAATATTGTCGATACGGCGATGGTGGGCTTCCTTGGCGATGCCGCGCTGGCAGCCGTTGGTCTTGGCGGCTTCGTTGTGTTCATGTGCCAGGCACTGATTCTCGGCATTTCCACCGGCGTGCAAAGCAGCGCGGCGCGCAGAAAAGGCGAGGGTCGGCCTGAGCGTGCTGCCGCGATTCTGAATGCGGCGCTGGTGCTCGTAATAATCGTCGCGCCGATATTCTCTTTGGTGCTGATTCAGCTTGCCGAACCCGTGTATCCGTTTCTGAATTCGGATCCGGCCGTGATCGAGCGCGGCGTGCCATACGTCGAATGGCGTCTTGGGGCGATCGTGTTTGTCGGCATGAATTTCGCCTTCCGTGGCTATTGGAACGCACTGGACCTGTCGCGCCTGTATATGACGACGCTGATATTCATGCATGCCACCAATATCGTCCTCAACTACGCGCTGATATTCGGCAACTTCGGAGCCCCGGAGCTGGGCGTTACCGGCGCCGGCATGGCAAGCGCCATTTCGATGGCCGTTGGCACGATGGTTTACTTCTATCTCGGCCTGAAACACGTGCGCAAGGATGGCTTCCTGCGTTGCCTGGCCACGCGTGCTGAAACGGCCTCGCTGGTCAGGGTCTCCATCCCGGCCGGCTTGCAACAACTGTTCTTTGCCGCCGGCCTGGTCACGATGTTCTGGATCATCGGCAGAATCGGCACACCGGAGCTGGCCGCCGCCAACGTACTCGTTACCGTGTTGTTGTTCGCCATCCTGCCGGGTCTTGGCTTAGGACTCGCCTGTGCAACGCTCGTAGGACAGGCATTGGGCAAACGGGAACCGGACGACGCGTATCAGTGGGCGTGGGATGTCGCCAAGGTTACCGTTACCCTGTTGACGGTGTTGGGCTTGCCCATGTGGCTCGTGCCCGATCTCGTGTCATCGGTTTTCATACACGAAGAATCGACCCGCGATCTGGCACGTTGGCCCATGCGCATCATGGGTCTGACGATGCCGATCGAGGCAATCGGCTTTGCCTTCATGCACGGCATGTTGGGCGCCGGCGACGCCCGCCGTGTGATGTCGGTCAGCGTCGGCACACAATGGCTGCTGTTCCTGCCACTCGCGTATGTTATCGGGCCTGTAATGGGGTTTGGGCTTCTTGGGGTGTGGCTATGGCAGGGCGTTAGCCGCACACTTCAGGCGTGGTTATTCATGACGATGTGGCGCGGCCGCAAGTGGCAGCGGATCGAGGTATGAGAATGCGATTACTACTCAAATTGGTCCTTGTCGGGACGTGCTTCACGCTTGCCGCGGGTTGGGTCGTGGCCGATACGCTGTTGCATGACGTCAACGCTTACACATCGACGGCAACAGGCATCCGGGAGTTCAGTGTTTTGGTCTTCTCGGAGGGCGGCAAGGTCATTGCCACGGGTGACGAAACATTACTCAAGGAGTATCCCGAGGCCAACCGTATTGATGGCAAGGGCCGCACCGTATTGCCCGGCCTGACGGATGCGCACGCGCACATGTATGGCCTGGGGTTTCTTGCGAGGAGCCTGGATCTCTCAGGATCGACTTCACTACGTGCGGCTCTCCGACAAATAGCCGAGTATTCAGAGTCCGTACCACACTCAAGTTGGATACAAGGACGCGGCTGGAATCAGGTTCTGTGGCCTGTCAAGGAGTTCCCGACAGCGGCCGATATCGACGCGGTGGAAAGCGACCGCCCTGTCTGGCTGCGACGCATCGATGGCCATGCAGGCTGGGCGAACAGCAAAGCGATGCAGCTAGCCGGCATCGATGACGACACGCCTGATCCGATTGGCGGCAAGATCGCGCGCGATGACTCCGGCAAAGCTACCGGTATTTTGATCGACAAGGCGATGGGCCTGGTTACACCGCACATCCCACCGCCGGACAAAGACGACATCCGCATCGCTTATCTACAAGCAGGCAGCTATCTGCTGTCACTCGGCATGACGGGTGTACATGACGCCGGCATCAGCGTTCGTGAGGCCGAGGTGTACATGTCGATGGCCGACGATGACGAACTCGACCTGCGTATCTACGCGATGCTCAGTGATGCTGGCGCCAATCTCGATGCAATGGCCAGGCCACTCAGAGGCTATGGCAACGGCAAACTCGATATTGCGGCCGTCAAGCTATACGCAGATGGCGCGCTCGGCAGTCGCGGTGCTGCAATGATCGAGCCTTACTCCGACGACGTCGAGAATCGTGGCCTGGCGTTTTGGACTGCGGGCGAGCTATTCGATTTCACGAAGAAAGCCAATGACATGGGATTTCAGGTCGGTATCCACGCGATCGGTGATCTGGGAAACCGCCTGGCACTGGATACATTCGACAAAGTGCAAGGTGGTGAACCGTCAACATTACGCAATCGAGTTGAACATGCGCAGATCATCACGCTCGATGACATTCCTCGCTTTGCGCAACTCGGCGTGATCGCATCGATGCAGCCGACGCACGCCACAAGTGATATGAACATGGCGGAGGATCGAATCGGCCCGGAGCGTATCAAAGGCGGGTACGCCTGGCGCCGCCTACTCGAGTCGGGGGCCATAATCGCGAGCGGCTCGGACTTTCCGGTCGAACTGGCGAACCCCTGGCACGGCTTGTACGCCGCAGTGACACGACAAAGCCGCGGCGGCGAACCGGCTGGCGGTTGGTACGCCGATCAGGCATTGAGTCGGGCCGAAGCCTTGCATTCATTTACGCTGGCCGCGGCTTATGCCGCACATCAGGAAGATCGTCTTGGCAGCCTCGAGCCCGGAAAATGGGCGGATTTTATTATTATTGACCGTGACTACTTCGAAATACCGGCGTCCGAGATCGACGACATCCAGGTTCTCGAGACGTGGGTTGCAGGAAGACGCGTGTTTGATGCGGCACAAGGAGAACAACAATGATCGTTGAGCAAGTCTGGACTGGCAATGCGTATCGCAACTTCAACTATCTGCTCACGTGTCCCGAAACAGGCGACGCCCTGGCCATCGACCCGCTCGATTTCAGCAAATGCCTGGCTGCGGCCGAAAAACATGGCTGGACGATCACGCAGATACTCAATACCCACGAGCACGGCGACCACACGGGTGGTAACACGGCAATGGTCAAGGCGACAGGAGCGACGATCATCGCCCACGCCAACGCCAAAGACCGAATTCCGAACATGAGCCGCGGTGTCGGCGCTGGCGATGTCATCAAAGTCGGCACGACCGTCGACCTTGAATGCCTGGACACGCCGGGCCACACGATGAGTCATATCTGCCTGTTATCGAAGACCGATCAGCCTGCCCTGTTCAGCGGCGACACGCTATTCAATGCCGGCGCGGGCAACTGCCATAACGGCGGCCACCCGAGTGAACTGTATGACACGTTTCACGAGCAACTCGGCAAACTCGGCGACGACACCCTGATCTATCCCGGGCACGACTATCTGATCAATAACCTGCAATTCACGATGGACCGCGAGCCTGACAACGAAACAGCACGGCAGATGCTTAGCGATTACGAGAGTCAGGACCCGAACGATGCGCTCGTCACGACTCTTGCACAAGAGCGCGAGGTGAACACGTTTTTCCGGCTCGACAGCCCATCCGTTATTGCGCGCTTGCAGGAACAGTTCCCGGAAATTGGCGACAATCCGGACGCACGAACCGTTTTCCTGAAACTACGCGAGCTACGAAACGCCTGGTAGGAGCCTGTCCGGGACAGTTCTCATCGGAAGTAAAGCGCAGCGCAGCGAGCCATGAAGATGAGGACTGTCCCGGACAGGTCCGGCCGCAGTCCTATGATCTGGACTTCAACCATAACCATAACAATGCGTTATAGAAACGCACCATTGTGTTCAGATGCTCCTGCCAACGCCTGCCGTCACCGTCGAAGTAGGCATCCAGGAGGAAAGTCGTCCGCTCGGGCGACATTCGATGGTGCGCCACGACAGTCGCCAGGTCGAAGAACGGATCATTGTCGCAAGCATATTCCCAGTCGAGAAAACGAACGTCTGGCGTCGCAATGATATTGCCAACCACCAGATCGTTGTGGCAGCAGCAGACATTTTGCAGCCGCGGCATTGACTCAATCAGTTGCAAGCAATCACGTGTCAGATTCGCGTCAACCGAGTCTATTCTCGCGGCGTAGCTTCGAGCTGCCGCACGTGCGTCGAAGCTGCGGCCTGTCAGCGGTAATGCGTGTAGCTTCCGGAGTGCCCGTGCAAGCTGAACCAGATTTGAGTTATCGAGCAGCGAATCATCCGTCCAGACTTTGCCGTCCAGGTATTCAGTCATGTAGATATTGTCGCGCACGACCAGCACCGGGCTGGCAAGCCCGCTTCTTGCGGCTGTGGTTTGCACCTGCGCCTCCTGGTCACGGCGGTTGTATGGCGCGGACCTGGGGCCATCATCGATCTTGAGTACGGCGCGTATGTCGCCCCGGTCAACAAGGTATGTTTGGTTCGTTAAACCACCTGTCAGCTGTTCGCAGGTCGCTTGTTCCCAGCCGGGAATAGTCATCAGGACGGACTCGGGCGTGTTCCGCACGCTCATGCCTGAGCCTCGCGCCAGGATCGTGTCCAGCTAATCAACCCAAATGGAATCAACACGACGTAGACGGTGAACAGAACGGACGTCAGCTGCAAATCACGCGACCAGTAGATGACGATCGAGGCGATATCGATGACCAGCCAGTACCACCAGTTTTCAAGGACCTTTCGTGCGACGAGAAACGTGGCCCAGATGGCGGCCCATGCGATTACGGCGTCGACGTAGGCGTGCTCGGCGTTGGTCTGCATACTCAGAAGGTAGCCATTGATCGCGCCTGCGGCAACAATGGCCACGATTGCATAGCCATGAGTCGCTATGGGCCAGCGTACAACCGGCAGCTCCTCGTCGTCTATGCGGCCGCGTCGCCAGACCGTCCAGCCATAGATCGCCATCGCGAAATAAAACGCGTTGAGCACCGACTGCATATACAGCTTCGCGTCAAAGAACAAGTACACGTAAATCACCGTACTGATGCCAGCGCCGAACCAGCACCAGATGTTCTGCCGGATCGCGAGCAGCAGGTACATCAGGGCCATCACCACAGCGACAATTTCAAGTGGGGAAAATTCCCGCGCTTGCTGCAGCAAATTGCTCACAAGGTTTTGCATCTCCGACTCTGTCAAAAGTCCTTCGCGAAGGTAACGCCCATCTGTCGCGGGTCGCCGAGCCGGGTGTACAAGGTATTCGGGAAATCGGGCGGCTCGTTACCGAAATAGAACCCACGAACCGCGTACTTTTCATCGAACAGGTTGCGCGCCCAGAGATTAACCGACCAGGAGCTGGCCTGATAGCCAAGGCGAGCATTGACGAGTTCGTAAGGGTCGGATATCTGGTCGTGGCTGACGTCGAAGTAGAAATCGTCGCGCGCGGACATGTCAATTCGTGCGAATACGCCACTTGGGTGCCGGTAGCTGGCGCCAACGGCCAACGTATAATCCGGCGCATGTGCCTGTGCGCGCCCACTCAGGTCAACCTGCGGCGTTTCGAATTTGTCAAAGCTCGCATCGAGCAAACCAATATTGGCATAGACCATCCACGCGTCGCTCGGAGTCCAACGGATGTCGGCCTCGAAGCCGACGGTTTCACCCTTGGCCGCATTGTCGGTAAAGAACACGAACGATGCCGGATCGCCGGGTATGAGTTGAAATGAGGTCCTGACCTGTTGATCATCCCGGCGGCTAACGAAGATAGCTGCATTGAGTAGCAGTGTGCCATCAAGCAACGAAGACTTGATTCCAGCCTCGAGATTCCAGAGTTCCTCGGCACCGAACTCGCGACGATCGTCCGGTACCAAGCCGAGATTAAAACCACCCGCCTTATAGCCCTTCGACAAACTGACAAAACTCGTGATCGAATCAGAGTGGTAATGGATGAAAGTCAGCTCACCGCCGAACATCGATTCGGCGGGGTCCGCGATAAGACCCGCCGTGTCGCCGTAGTCTGTCGTGCGTCGCTCGGCACGCAGACCAAAGCTGACGCGGCTTGCATTGCCGATGTCATGATCGTATTGGCCGAACGCGGCGAAATTCGTTGCGTCATAGTCGCTGCCAAACGTGTCATCTAGGCTGTCTGCAAAGTCGTAGAATGGATCGTAGTAATCACCGAGATTGACGGTGACCAGCTCATCTTCGAGTCGCATGGCATAGACACCAACGAGCCAATTCGTCGCTGCAAGCCGGAATTCCTGGCTCAAGGTCGTGCGCTGACGATCGCTAATTGAAATATAGTCGTAGGTAACAGGCGCCCAGCTGTCATCGTTGCCCCAGTCCGCGTCGTAGCTGAATTCGATATCGGAATCGGCAACACTTGTTATCGAGGTCAGTGTCGCATTCGCCAGCCCTGAAAACTCGACCCTGACCGAAGCACCGATACTTTCCTGCGCGTCCTTACCGGGCTTGTCCGACAGCATTGTGAGACTGTTATCGAGCGCGAACGCATCGTAGCCGTTGTTCACGTTGGCAAATACCGCCGCCAGATCGACTTGCCAGCGATCACCGTCCGACCAACGCATTCGCCCGCGGACCGTCGTCTCCTCCCGCCCGTTTGTATCGTCACGATTGAAGTACCGATTGTCTCGAAATCCGTTGCTCTGATGGTGATGTGCGCTGAGCCGATACATCAAACGATCGTCTGCACCGATTCCGCCGCCCAGTGCGACGCCGCCGGCGAACGTACCATCGTCACCGATTGTCAACTCTGCGCCGCCCTCGAAGTCCGGTGTCGGCAATGCGCTGCGCATGTAAATGAGGCCTGCCAGTGCGTTCGCCCCATAGCGTGTTCCCTGCGGACCGCGCAATACCTCGACCTGCTGCATGTCGAATAGCGTCGCGACCGTGCCAATGCCGCTAAAGTCGATGTCGTCGATCAGGAAACCGACCGACGGGTTCGGTGCGCCCTGATACTGCTCGAGTTCTCCGACACCACGAATCTGAAAGTAACGGGCCCGATGTCCATCGCCGGACCAGTTCAGGTTCGGAATGGCATTGACGAGTTCTTCGAAGTGCTGCACGGCCATGCTCTGGATCTCTTCACTGTCGAGAACAGTGATGCTCGCGGGCAATTCGCTTGCTGCGCGCTCGCGAAAGTCTGCGCTGACGACGATCTCGTCGATCGCATCTTCTGACCAGCTGACAACCGGTAACGCGAAAAAAAATACGGCAATAATGGCGAGACGCCGCGAATGGGATCGATTCTTCATTGTTCCCTTCCTACGCCGGCATTACCCGGGTCAGGTTCTAAGGGTTCCCGTTTAGGATCTCAGGCCTTAAGGCCACCCCTGTGAGACATGAATTATAGCAGCACTCGAATTTCTGCGTCGCTCAGACCCCACCGTGTTAACACACCATGATCGTCGAAGCCTGGATCGACCGGGCCGTGCTGAATCTCGGACGGCGTCCTGGAGAATCTGGGTGCGGGACCAGGTTGTTGTATGCCGTTGACATCAACAAATGTACCGCGGGCCGCATTGTGTTCATGCGCAGGAGCTTCGGACAGCGACAACACCGGTGCCACGCAGGTATCGGCTTTATCCAGAATGTCGCACCATTCATCGCGAGTCCTGGATTTAAACGCCGTCTCGAAGATCGCTTCATGCTCGGGCCAGCTGTGCGTACTGTACTGCTCACCCGGCGTAATCTCGCTAATCGCCATTGACTCGAGCAACGCCTTGAAGAAGCGTGGCTCGATCGCGCAAACGGCGACATACTTATTGTCACTCGTCGCATAGCATCTGACAAACGGAGCGCCGCCATCCAGCAGGTTGCTGTGGCGGTGATCCGTCCACAGGCCACCGGCCATCAGTCCGTAGAACATCGTCAGCATCGATGCAACACCGTCGACCATAGCCGCATCGACAACTTGGCCCTGCCCTGATTTGCCCGCTTCGAGCATCGCCGCAAGCATGCCCATAGCGAGATACAACGCGCCGCCACCGAAATCACCGATCAGGTTCAGCGGAACCGGCGGCGCACGATCGGCCTGGCCAATGCAATTGAGTGCCCCGGCCAAAGCGATGTAATTGGTGTCGTGTCCGGCTGAATTCGCGAGCGGACCGTCCCGGCCCCACCCCGTCATGCGACCGTAGACGATGCGTTTATTGCGTGCCGCACACTCGCCCGGACCCAGCCCGAATTTCTCCATCACACCGGGTCGAAAACCCTCGAAGATCGCGTCCGCATCCTCGCAAAGACGGAGGACAAGATCGACACCCTTCCGCGACTTCAGATCGGCAACAATTGTCGGCCGACCGCGATTCATCAGGTTGAATTGAGCCGGAATTTCGACGCCGGGGTCGGTGTTTGCGAGCCGACCAACGCGGATAAGTTGCGCGCCCATGTCAGCCAGTAACATACCGCAAAACTGACCAGGACCGATGCCGGCGATTTCGACGATCTTGAAACCGTGCAGAGGGCCCATTTGCCTATTTTTCGAGTCGAGCGATCAGACTCGAGGTATCCCAGCGCTTGCCGCCAAGGGCCTGCACTTCGGCATAGAAGCGATCGACGAGCTCGGTCATTTCGAGGTTTGCGCCGTTGTGCTTCGCTTCCTCAATGGCGATCGCCAGATCCTTGCGCATCCAGTCCACAGCAAAACCGAAATCAAATTTGCCCGCGGTCATCGTTTCCCAACGATTTTCCATTTGCCAGGATTGCGCTGCGCCTTTCGAGATAGCCTCAATGACCCTGGCAGAATCGAGTCCTGCTCGACTGGCAAAGTGCAGGCCTTCGGCCAGTCCCTGGACCACGCCCGCGATGCAGATTTGATTAACCATCTTCGCCAGCTGGCCGCTGCCGACCGGCCCGATGAGAGTGATTGCTTTAGCATAGCAGTCCATCACTGGGGCAGCACGGTCGAAAACCTCTTCGTCACCGCCGACCATGATCGTCAGCTGGCCGTTCTCGGCGCCGGCCTGACCACCCGATAGCGGCGCATCGAGAAAACCGATCGATTTTTCAGCTGCGATGCCGTGGATTTCGCGGGCCAGGGTCGCCGACGCCGTCGTGTGATCGACAACTATCGAGCCCGATGACATGCCACATATGGCGCCATCGTCGCCGAGAATTACATCGCGAACATCATCATCGTTGCCAACGCAGCTAAAGACGATGTCGGCCCCTTGTGCCGCCGCCGCAGGTGTCGCCGCTGAAGAACCGCCAAACTCTTCGCACCACTTTTCAGCTTTGGTCGTTGTCCGGTTGTAAACAACGACTTCGTGACCACTTTTCGCGAGATAGCCGGCCATGGGATAACCCATGACGCCAAGGCCGATGAATGAGACGCGCATGATCAAGCCGCGTCTTGCTGCGGCTTCTTCTGCTTCTTTCGAGGGTCGAGGCCGATCGAGCGCGCGATGATCTCGCGCATGACTTCCGAACTGCCCGCATAGATCCGCGAGACTCTTGCGGCCGTGTACATGCGGCTGATCGGATACTCATCCATGTAACCGTTGCCGCCGTGTAGCTGCACGCATTCATCTGTTACGCGCGCCTCGAGCTCGCTGGTCCATAGTTTCGCTTTAGCTGCATCATCGGCTGATAACTCACCTTTATCATGTGCTTCGACGCAGCGATCAATAAACGCGTAACCGACGTCGATCTCGGTACGCATGTCCGCTAACTTGAAGCGCGTGTTCTGAAAGTCTGCAAGCGCTTTGCCAAACAACTTACGTTCGTTGACGTATTCAAGCGTCAGGTTGAATGCCGCTTCTGCATTCGCGATATATCCACATGCCCCGAGCAACCGCTCTTCGGCGAGGAAGTGCATCAGCTGATAGAAGCCACGATGGAGCTCGCCGAGCAGGTTTTCTTTGGGTACTTTGACGTTATTGAAGAATAACTCGGCTGTGTCCTGGCTCTTCATGCCCATCTTCTTCATATTCGTGCCACGCTCGAAGCCTTCCATGCCACGTTCAACCACGAACAGAGACAGGCCGTGACGACTAGCGGGATCTGTTTTGGCGACTACGACAACGAGATCGGCAAGGATGCCATTAGAGATAAACGTCTTCGAGCCGTTCAACAGAAAGTGGTCCCCTTTGTCTTCGGCCTTTGTGCGAATGCCTGCGACGTCGCTGCCAGCGCCCGGCTCGGTGATTGCAACTGCCAGAATATGCTCACCCGAAATACACTTCGGCAACCAGCGTGCCTTTTGCTCTGCGGTGCCCAGCTCGCCGATGTACGGACCGACCAGGCGACTGTGCAAGGTCATGAAGAAACCGACGTCACCGTGCCGGGCGTTTTCCTCAATCAGGATCTGCTCATAGCGAAAATCATTGACACCGGCGCCACCGTATTGCTCGTCGGCCCACATGAGTAGCAGACCCATTTCGCCCGCTTTGAGAAACGCTTCGCGATCGACGATGCCCTGCTCGTGCCATTTGTCGCTATTGGGTCCGATTTCATTTTTCATGAAGCTCCGCACGGAATCGCGAAACATTTCATGTTCTTCCTCGAATACTGTTCTTTCCACGTTACCTGCCCTTGAATTTGGCTTCGCGTTTTTCGAAAAAGGCTTTTACGCCTTCGCGATTGTCCTCGCTGCCGGCCAGCGCCTGCTGCCATTCGGCTTCGAGGTTGAATGAACTGGCCCAGTCGTTGTCCATGGCGTGGCGCATGACTTTTTTGGTTGCAGCCAGCGACATCGGCGCCCGCTTAGCAAGACTCTGTGCCCATGCCAATGCTGCGCTCTGCAACTCATCGGCTGGTACAGCTTTGTTGGCGAGGCCAAGCTCGACACATCGCTCTGCGGGGATCCGCTCGGACTCAACACTCAACTGATAGGCGCGGTGGTAGCCCAACTGCCTGACCAGGATCCAGTTAAGCCCGCCATCAGGGACCAGCGAAATCGTCGCAAACGGTGACAACAAGAACGCGTTGTCCGCCATGATTACGAGGTCGCAATACAGGGCCGTCGACATGCCGATGCCGGCCGCCGAACCCGGAATTGCGGAGATCACGGGCTTTGGCATCAATGCAATGGCGGATAGCACAGGCCGGTACTCGTATTGCAACTTGCCCGATACAGGCCGGCCCTCGAAACCACTCTTGAGGTCCGCTCCCGCACTGAAACAGCGGCCTTCACCCGTCAGAACCACAGCCCTGACCGAATCATCGTTGTGCGCTTTCTCGAGCGCCAACTGCAACGCCAGCGACAGTTCTGTCGTAAACGCGTTCATCGCATCCGGGCGGTTAATCGTAATGACGACAACCGCGCCGTCTTGTTCGTAGTTGACGAGATCGCTCATGCAGAGCTCCTGTTACATATTGCGGCGGTATTCGCCGCCAACGTGATACAGCGCGTTCGATATCTGGCCAAGTGAATTGTATTTGACTGTTTCCATGAGTTCCGCGAACACGTTGCTGCGTTCCCTGGCAGCTGTTTGCAAGCTCGCAAGAGCACCTGGACTCTCGTCGCCATGCGTTTTTTGGAAGGCTCTGACGTGACGAATCTGGTCGTCCTTTTCGGCTTCGCTCGAGCGTATTAGCTCGAGCTCGTGAACCTCGTCCTCCTGCCCCTCCTTCGGCAGAAACGTATTGACGCCAATTAGCGGCAACGAACCGTCGTGCTTCTTGCTTTCGTAGTAGAGGCTCTCTTCCTGGATCTTGCCGCGTTGGTACATCGTATCCATCGCGCCCAGGACGCCACCTCGCTCCGAGATGCGTTCGAACTCCTGGTAAACCGCTTCTTCGACGAGATCGGTCAGTTCATTGACGATGAACGAGCCTTGCCATGGGTTCTCACAGAAATTGAGTCCTAACTCGCGCGAGATGATCATCTGAATCGCCACCGCGCGACGTACCGACTGTTCGGTCGGTGTCGTGATCGCCTCGTCGAACGCATTCGTATGCAGGCTGTTGCAGTTGTCGAACAGCGCGTATAAGGCCTGCAAGGTCGTGCGAATATCGTTGAAACTGATTTCCTGCGCATGCAGGCTGCGGCCTGACGTCTGCACATGGTACTTGAGCATTTGCGATCGCGCGCTCGCACCGTAACGGTCGCGCATTGCTCGTGCCCATATGCGCCGGGCAACGCGGCCGATAACAGTGTATTCGGGATCCATGCCGTTCGAGAAAAAGAAACTCAGGTTAGGCGCAAAGTCGTTGATGTCCATGCCACGCGCGAGGTAGTACTCGACGATCGTGAAGCCATTGGCCAGTGTAAATGCGAGCTGGCTGATCGGATTCGCGCCGGCCTCGGCGATGTGATAACCGCTGATCGAAATGCTGTAGTAGTTACGAACGTTGTTTTCGATGAAGTACTGCTGTACGTCGCCCATCATCTTCATCGCAAATTCGGTCGAGAAGATGCAGGTATTCTGTGCCTGGTCCTCTTTGAGGATATCCGCCTGCACCGTACCGCGCACCATCGCCAGCGTTTCCTTGCGAATGCGCGCGTAGGTCTCCTTGTCGATAACTTTGTCGCCCGAAATGCCGAGCAAACCGAGCCCAAGACCGTCGTTGCCGGGCGGCAGTTCACCCACGTAATGCGGCCGATTCCTGCCTTTGAAGTACTTATCGATCTTCTTGCTTGCCGCTTCCCATTTACCCGTCTCTCGCAGGTGTTTTTCGACTTGTTGATCGATAGCGCTGTTCATGAAGAAAGCGAGGATCATTGGTGCCGGCCCATTAATCGTCATCGATACTGACGTTGTCGGCAAACAAAGGTCGAAACCCGAATACAACTTCTTCATGTCGTCAATGGACGCGATCGATACACCCGAGTTGCCGACCTTACCGTAGATGTCAGGCCGCTCGTGCGGGTCCTCGCCGTATAAAGTCACAGAATCAAAAGCCGTCGACAGCCGCGCAGCGTCCTGCCCGAGCGACAAGTAGTGGAAACGACGGTTGGTACGTTCGGGAGTGCCCTCGCCCGCGAACATGCGTGTTGGGTCCTCGCCAAGCCGCCGGTACGGGAAGACACCGCCCGTGTAGGGATAGCCACCCGGCAGATTCTCCTTTGACAGGAATACGAGCAACTCGCCCCAGTCCTTGTAGTCAGGTGCTGCGACCTTGGGAATCCTCTGGTGACTCAAGCTCTCGCGATAATTATTGCCTGTGATCTCGCGATCGCGAACGGTGTAGCTGTATTTCTCGGAGCGAACGCTTTGCTTGCGCCCTGGCCACTCCTTGAGCAGTCGTATCGACTCGGCCGTCAGATCGTTAAAGGCCTCCTGATAGCGTTGCCTGAGAACCAGCAAACTTTGATCACCACCTTCTGTCAGCGCGACAGGCTGATAGGCGCTCAATTCTTCAGGCAGTTGTGGGTCTTCGATCGACTTGAGCGCCTCGTACAGATGCTGCACGCGGCTGGCGATTTCGGCCTGCTTGTCGATACCGCCGTTGATCGCACGCCCTTGTTCTGCGATCTCTGCCAGATAGCGTATCCGTGCACCCGGAATCATCGCCATTGCACGAGGCTCCCTGACCGAGGTGTCGATGTCTGGCGTCCATTTGTTCTTGTCGAGGCCGATTTTATCGACAACGCGGCGGCACAGTTCGGCATACATGTAGCTGATGCCTGGGTCGTTAAACTGGCTTGCGATACTCGGGTAAACCGGAATGTCATCATCTGCAGTATCGAAGGCCGTGTGATTGCGTTTCCACTGCTTACGGATGTCTCTGAGTGCGTCTTCGGCACCACGCTTGTCATACTTGTTGAGCACGATCAGATCAGCGAAATCGAGCATGTCGATTTTCTCGAGCTGACTCGCCGCCCCGTACTCGCTCGTCATGACATAGACCGAATAGTCCACCAGATCGACGATCTCGCTGTCGCTCTGGCCAATGCCCGCCGTTTCGACGATAACGAGATCGAATCCCAGTGACTTCAGGAACAGGATGTGGTCGCCCAGCATCTCACTGGTTGCCAGATGCTGGCGTCGCGTTGCGATCGAGCGCATGAATATCTGTTCCGAGCGCAGCGTATTCATGCGAATGCGGTCGCCGAGTAACGCCCCGCCGGTGCGGCGGCGTGTCGGGTCGACCGCAAGCACGGCAATACGAATGTCCGGGAAGCAGGACAGGTAACGATTAAGCACCTCATCGGTCACGCTGCTCTTGCCGGCGCCGCCCGTTCCCGTAATACCGATGACCGGAACCTGACCCGCCTGCATCTTCCATTCCTTACGCAGCCTGGCGAGCGCGGCGTCATCGAAGGCTCCCTCTTCGATCGCCGAGATCATGCCCGCAATGTCGGTGGTGTGATCCGGGCTAACCGTTTTCGGCGACACGGTCTGGCGCCGTCCGGTTGCGGTCCTCTCCACGAGATCCCGAATCATGTCTTCGAGACCGAGCTCCATACCATCGTTCGGGTGGTAGATGCGCTCGACGCCGTAGTCCATAAGATTGTCGATCTCTGCCGGCGTGATCGTGCCACCGCCGCCACCGAACACCTTGATGTGCTCCGCACCCAGCTCGCGCAGGCGATCAACCATGTAGCGGAAGAACTCGGTGTGGCCGCCCTGATAGGAACTGACGGCGATGCCGTCGGCATCCTCCTGAATAGCTGCGCGAACGATATCGTCGACACTGCGATTGTGGCCCAGGTGAATAACCTCGACACCCTGTGCCTGAATCAGGCGGCGCATGATATTGATCGCGGCGTCGTGGCCGTCAAAAAGCGACGCGGCCGTCACAAAGCGCAATGGCGCCTGTTCGCGGGCTAGGGGTTTGCGGGGCAGATCACTCGCTGCGGTACTCATCGGATCTCATTCTCCGCGCAAAACACAGCAGGAGACCCCTTCTCTTCGGCGGGATTTCCTTAAAAATCAACAAGTTTTGCTCTTGAAAAAATTTTAATCTAGATTAAAATAATCCAGATTCGAGAAAATCTCAAGTGCAGAGTGCGCACAAGGCGCGCGCAGGAACGGATTGATTATGGCCCGAAATCCCGACGAAACCCGCTTTCAGGCACAGCGCGATCGCGTACTCAAGGCAGCGGCCCATTGCTTTAACCAAAAAGGCTACAGCGGTACATCATTGAAGAACGTCGCTGACATGCTTGGTCTGACCGACCCTGCCCTTTACTACTATGTGCGCAACAAGGAAGAACTCGTCTACCTGTGCTACGTGCGCGCTGCCGACGTGGGCCGCGAAGCCATGCAACGGGCGGTGGCCGAGGGTGGCAATGGAATTTGCCAGGTGCGGCAGTATCTGCGTTACCACATCGAGATCATGGTCGGCGAACGCGGGCCAATTGCGATCATGAGTGAGATTCCGTCACTCAAGCCCGAACATCGCGACGAGGTCCTCGAGGTCTCGAGACAACACAGTCTGAACTTTGAGAAAATTCTCGAGCACGGTATCGCTGACGGCAGCATCCATAGTTGCGACGTGCGCATGACCGGCAACGCAATCATGGGCTCGATTAACTGGATTCCGAAGTGGTATCACGGCGACACAAAGATGGCGGAAAAGATCGTTGCCGAGTTTCCCGGTGTCCTGTCTAGAGGGCTGGAAAAAGTCAGCCGCTAGTCCAGTGTATCGAGATGCTCGCCGAGCTGCGCTTCGATCGAAGCCAGATCGACATTTTCGATATTAAAATCGGTGATTTCGACGTTCGAGTGTCGGGCGATGTACTCAAGCCGAGACTGAATCCGATTATGAATTTGGCGGTAATATTCCGCACCCGACGTTGCGGAGCCCGGGCGACTTGGACTGATGATCGTCAGGGAACTGCTATCACGTGACAGCCGCGACCCTGTGCGAGCTTCGAGCAACTCGTAGTCGGCCTCTACGGCTTTCATCAGCAACGCCAGATCACCGTATTGCTTGCGTAACTGAATGAATAGCAGATCAGAGCGAGCCTGCTGCGCATCGTCCAAGGTCACCATGAGTCGGTCCCGAGCCTTGTCGAATTCCTTGATGCCACGCTCCGCGGCCAGTCGATACCAGGCTGATGCAACAACCCGATCCTCGGGCACACCCTTTCCAGCCAGGTACATGAAGCCGACCATGTACTGGCCGTATTTGTCGCCGATTGGGGCTAGTTCATTGCGATAGATAAAGAATGCGCGCTCGTAGTCTGTCCGCTGATAGACCTTTTCGGCCTGATCCTGCACGCGCAGAGTCTTGGAACTGATCGGCACACCGGGAAATGTGGTCGTTGTCTGCGCGCCGGCAAGCGAGAATTGCAGACACACAATCGCCGCCAGAGAAACTGTCAGTATTCTTGCCAACTCACTCACTACAGCACTTCGACCACATTATGTGGATTGGACCGTCCCGGGACAGGCTTAGTTCCGATCGGAACTGAGACCAATCAATCTCTGAAATCCGGCACACGCTTCTCAATGTTCGCCATCACAGCCTCGAGCTGATTCTGCTTGCCAAAAACGCCCATCTGGAGTTTCGCTTCCAGCGCCAGGGCATCGGCCTCCGGCATCTGCCAGGCGGCGTTGAACAGTCGTTTCATTGATCGGATTGCGTCGGGCGATTTCGCGCAGAGTGCTGTTGCCATCTCCTTGGCCGCGCCCAGCGGATCGTCGTGCAGCGCCGTGACGATACCCAATCGCAGCGCTTCCTCGCCTCCTACAGGTCTTCCCGACCAGGCGAGTTCCTTGACGCGGTCGACCGGCAGAATATCCCGCAAGGTCGTGCTGATGGCCATATCAGGAATCAGACCCCATTTGATCTCCATGATCGACAGGCGCGCATCGCCTGCTGCGTACCGCAGATCGGCACCGAGCGCGATTTGCAGGCCCCCACCATAGGCGACGCCCGTTATGGCGCAAATGACCGGAATCGGCAGCTCGCGCCAGGCATAGGCCGCGCGCTGAAAGCGGTTGGCGGGTGACGGGGCGACGGGCGCCATTGATTGTGCGTCGACGATCACATCGCCTTGCCGAAACAGGTCAACATCGATGCCCGCGCAAAAATTGGCGCCGGCACCATGCAGGATTACGGCGCGCAGCGATCGATCGGACGCCAGTTTCTTGCCGGCGTCGCCAAGCGCGTCAAACATCTCCAGGTTGAGCGCGTTGGCCTTGTCAGGTCTGTTCAGCATCACCTGCGCGATGTGGCCATCGATCGACAGTGTTACCGGTTCACTCATCAGGGGTATCCAGCTAGGTTGCCAAAGTACACTTTCCATTGCGCAACACCATGACGTCGCGCTCTATCGCTGTGCATCGGAAGGACACGATATTGCCGTCCTGCCACATGTCGGTCCTGATCGTATCACCGGGCATTACCGGAGACGAAAAACGCGCGTCGAATGCCTCGATCAAGGTGTAGTCGTAGTCACAGATGGTCCGCAAAATCGCACCGCATGCGATGCCATAGGTGCAAAGCCCATGCAATATCGGCACCTGAAATCCTGCCGCTGTTGCCGTCGATGGATCGGCATGTAGCGGATTTCGGTCTCCGTTTAGTCGAAAAAGCAATGCCTGGTCGACGCGCGTGCCACTCTCGCAGTAAAGATCAGGATCACGCCGCGGCGCGCGGTGCGGCGCCGGCCCGGACCCGCTTACGCCGCCGAACCCGCCGTCGCCACGCGCAATGACCGTCATGCCGAGCGTAAAAATAGCGGTATCGTCTTTCGCAAGCCGCCCTTCCGCCTCGAACAGAATCATGGCGCCACGTTTCGGCCCACGATCATAGACATCGACAATGCGCTTGTTTACCAGCAGTTCGGCCGCGGCAGGCAGAGGACGATGCAGGTGCAAGCGCTGCTCAGCGTGCAGCACTTGCGTGAAGTCCCAGCCAAGATCCGGCGGAAACATGTCCGGTACAAGTATGCTGGCCATTGACGGTACCGTGCGCAACGGGCGCCCCTGCTCGTAGACGTACGGTAGTTCTTTAAGGTTAAGCGGGTCACGCCCGAAACCGATGCTCTGCGCGTAGAGCATCGTCTCAGTGTCAGCGTAACTGAGCTGAAGATCGTCGACCGATGTCGCCATCAGCTCGTCGTAATTAAGTGTCATGAATTTCCTGATACCAATAGGATTCAACCGCGAGTTGCGTATTGCCAACCCAGTTCCGCCAGTGGGGAGACGGCTTTCACTGCCTGCGCCGCATGGGCACTTGCCGCCGTGCCGTCGCGAACGCGTCCCGCAATGCCTTGCAAGATAGCCGCCAATCGAAAGAAATTAAAGGCCGAGTAAAAGTTGCGATTTGCGATGCCCTCTGTTCGTCCGGTACGTTCGCAATACAGTGCCGTGTACGCGTCCTCGTCAGGTATTCCCAACCCGGCCAGGTCCTTGTCGAGCAGACCCGTCGAACCGATGCCGATCTCCGGCATTTGCCAGGCCATCAGGTGATACGTGAAGTCGGCGAGCGGATGGCCGATTGTTGAGAGTTCCCAGTCGAGTACCGCGATGACTCTGGGTTCGACTGGGTGCACGATCATGTTGTCGAGGCGAAAGTCGCCATGGACGATTCCGGCGGACTCATCATCCGGAATATTCTCAGGCAACCACTCCATGAGCGCGTCCATCGATTCAATCTGACCGGTCTCCGACGCGCGGTATTGGCCGCTCCAGCGTGATACCTGTCGCGTAAAATAGTTGCCTGGTTTGCCGTAGTCCTCGAGCCCAAGGGCCTCGTAATCGAAGCTGTGCAGCCTGGCGATCGTCTCGTTGACGTTGTCATACAGCGCCGCGCGACCCGCGGAATTCGCATGCGGCAAGTCCAGCTCCCAGAATATTCGGCCGTCAACGTATTCCATGATGAAGAACATCGTGCCGATGACCTCATCGTCTTCACACAACACATACGGGCGCGGCACCGGAAAATCGGCGCCATACAACGCGCTGATAATACGGTACTCCCGATCGACGGCATGCGCGGACTGCAGGAGTTTGCCGGGCGGCTTGCGGCGCAACACGTAGTTGCCGGAATCCGCTTCGAGCAGGTAGGTCGGATTGGACTGGCCACCTTTGAACTGGCTGACCTCGAGCGGCCCGCGAAAGCTCTCCACATGCGATGCCATGTATTCTTCGAGTTGGCCAACATCGAATCGATGCGCCTCGGCGACGTCACGAGTACCCGTGTTTTGCTCCTGCCGAGTACTCACCGAGGCTTACCCTCGTTGCCGCGACAATCGCCCGTGGCAAACAGCGATTTGCCTTCGCGTGTTGACATGAATATTCGCTCCCAAGTCGAACGGCCATCATACCGCATGGACGACCCGGTTCAGGGAGCTACATTCTGAAAATACCGAACGGCGTCTCGTCGTCGCGCGGCCGATTCATGGCTGCCGACAGTCCGAGCGCCAGTACCTTGCGGGTATCGACCGGATCGATGACGCCGTCATCCCACAGCCGCGCACTCGCATAATAAGGATGCCCCTGCGATTCGTACTGATCACGAATGCTGGACTCGAACTCGGCCTGCTGTTCTTCGGTCCACTCGTCACCTCGCGACTCGAGTCCCTCGCGCTTGACCGTCGCTAGCACGATGGCTGCCTGTTCTCCGCCCATAACCGAAATGCGCGCGTTTGGCCACATCCAGATCATGCGCGGGTTATACGCTCGACCGCACATCGCGTAGTTGCCGGCACCGAATGATCCGCCAATAACGACCGTGAATTTCGGTACGGTCGCCGTCGCCACGGCATTGACCATCTTCGCACCCTCTTTCGCAATACCGGCATGTTCGACGCGCTTGCCCACCATAAAGCCGGTGATGTTCTGCAAGAATACGAGCGGGATACCGCGGCGATTACACAGTTGTATGAAGTGCGCGCCTTTTTGCGCGGATTCCATAAACAATATGCCGTTGTTCGCGACGATACCAACCGGACAGCCGTCGACGTGCGCAAAACCACAAACGAGCGTAGATCCGTAGAGCTTCTTGAACTCCTGAAACTCGGAGCCATCCACGATACGTGCGATCACCTCGCGTACGTCGTACGGGAAACGGTATTCACGTGACACGATGCCGTAAATATCATCGGGAGGATACTCGGGATCCACTGGTTCGCGGAGTTTCAGGTCGACGCGCTTCGACAAATTCAGATTGGCGACGATTTCGCGGGCGATCATCAATGCGTGCGTGTCGTCGTCGGCCAGATGATCGGTGACGCCCGAGATTCGCGAATGGACGCTGCCGCCACCCAATGATTCGGCATCGACGATTTCGCCCGTCGCCGCTTTGACCAGCGGCGGCCCACCGAGAAAGATCGTGCCCTGATTGCGGACAATTATCGCCTCGTCGCACATCGCAGGGACGTACGCGCCTCCCGCGGTGCAAGACCCCATCACCGCCGCGATTTGCGCAATGCCCTTTGCTGACATGCGTGCCTGGTTATAGAAGATACGGCCGAAGTGGTCACGGTCGGGAAATACCTCGTCCTGGCGCGGCAGGAACGCACCGCCCGAGTCGACGAGATAGATGCACGGCAGACGATTTTGTTCGGCGATCTCCTGGGCACGAAGGTGCTTCTTTACGGTTAGCGGATAGTAAGTACCGCCTTTCACGGTCGCGTCGTTGGCTACGATCATGCATTCGACGTCGTTGACACGGCCGACACCGGCAATTAGACCCGCGGCGGGCACGTCGTCACCGTACACACCGTGCGCCGCCAGCATGCCGATTTCGAGAAACGGAGATCCATCGTCGATCAATGTGTCAATGCGATCACGTGGCAACAATTTGCCACGTACGAGGTGGCGCTCGCGCGAGCGTGCGGATCCGCCCGTCAGAATCTGATCTCTGACTTCGCGGAGGTCTTCGGCCAGCGCCGTGTTGGCGGCCGAGTTCTGTTGAAAGTCCTCCGAATCGCGATCGATCTTGGTTTCAATTACTGGCATTAAATAACTCGCGGCCGATCAACATGCGCCGTATCTCACTCGTGCCGGCACCGATTTCGTAGAGTTTGGCGTCGCGAAGCAGGCGCCCGGCCGGATACTCGTTGATGTAACCATTGCCGCCGAGTGCCTGGATAGTCTCGCACGCCATCCACGTCGCTTTCTCTGCAGCGACCAGAATACAGCCTGCTGCATCGAAACGGGTAGTCTGTTCGCGATCGGTCGCTTGCGCTACCGCGTACACGTAGGCGCGACAACTGTTCATCGCCGTATACATGTCGGCGATCTTGCCCTGCATCAGCTGAAACTCTCCGATTGCCTGGCCAAATTGCTTGCGATCGTGAACGTAGGGCAAGACGATGTCCATGCACGAGCGCATGATTCCCAATGGGCCGCCCGCGAGGACGAGGCGCTCGTAATCGAGACCGCTCATCAATATCGCAGCGCCCTTGCCTTCGCTTGCAAGCAGATTGGCAACGGGCACGCGACAGTCCTCGAACAGCACCTCGCTGGTGTCCGAGCCGCGCATACCCAGCTTGTCGAGTTTTTGCGGTGTCGAAAGGCCCGGAGTACCGCGCTCGACAACAAACGCACTAAGTCGGCCGCTGTCAGCGTCAGTGACTGCATAAACGATCAGCACGTCCGCCTGCGGCGCATTCGTGATCCACATTTTGGAACCGTTCAGAATGTAGTCATCACCGTCACGGACTGCGCTTGTGCGCATGCTCATGATGTCGGAGCCCGCACCAGGCTCGCTCATCGCCAGGGCACCGAGGTGCTCGCCGGAAACGAGCGCAGGCAGGTGCCTTGCTCGCTGCTCTTCGCTGCCCCAGCGGTGCAATTGGTTCACGCAGAGATTGGAATGTGCCCCATACGACAGGCCGATCGACGCCGACGCCCTGCTGATTTCCTCCATCGCAACGACGTGTGCGAGATATCCGAGTCCGGCGCCACCGTACTCTTCCGCGACCGTAATACCCAGCAAACCCAGTTCGCCAAGCTCCGGCCACAAGTCGCGGGGAAACTCGTTATCAGCATCGATATCAGACGCCCGCGGCGCAATCCTGTCTGTCGCAAACGCATGCACCGTCTCCCGCAACAGGTCAATTTCTTCGCCAAGACCAAAATCGAAATCCAACATAAGCGATACAGCCTGAAAATGAGGGTATTTGATTGTCCCAATTGCGGGGATCAGATGAATACCATAAGGCAGGTATCGGTCCTCAGGAGCGCGACAGATCCTCGATAAATCGCGAAAACAGCTCGTATTGGGACGTAATGCCGAGTTTTGCGAACAGGTTGCGCTTGTGCACCATGACCGTCCCGGGTGCGATCTGCAACTCGTGCGCGATCGACTTCGCCGAATGGCCTCGTAACAGCAGCTGGGTTATTTCGCGCTCTCTGTCTGTCAGCAACGCTTCGCCGAAATTTTCGAAGCATTGGGTCAGTCGCCGGTGCAAGCTGTCGTCACGTTCATAGACGCTCTGACCTTTCGGCCATCGCTCCCAGATATTGCGCATGGCCGCGTGCACGATCTGCTCAATAAGGCTGAGTCGATCGAGTTCCGCTTTGGTGAACATCTTCTCCCGGCGGCCCACGACAAGTGCCAATGTACTGCGATCCGACACGTCGAGCAGAAAATCCATTTCATCAAGGAGGTGCGTTCGCTCACAATACTGCCGGTAGTACTCACTCGAACGAAACCGATCGGGCGTCTGGTCCCGAAACCGGCACAGAGACGGCTTGTCATCACGTAATGCGAGTTGATACAGCGGATCCAGCAGGTAAGGGCCGGCCAGATACCGATCGAGGTAGTGCCTGGCACCGGCCGGTTCGAGTGTGTGGTGGACAATATCGGGCGGTGCATCTTCATGAAACGCAAGCAGACAGGTGCCCTCGTGATCGACTACAAGGCCGATCGCTGCGACCAGCGCATTACAGGTTGCAAGGGCGTCACCGCTGCGAATGAGTGTCGCAACAGCGTTTTGCCACTCGGGCGCATCAAAACGGGTCCTCACAGGATCGTCCTTATGTCAGATATCGCCCGATTTACGGTTGATAAAGCGCCGCAATGGATCCACCCGGATCTGCAACCACGCAGAATCGGCCACCGGCAAGTCCGCGCGGTTCGACAACTATTCTGCCACCGTTCGAGGTGCAGGCGGCCGCGCTTGCTTCGACATAAGCCACGACGATGTAAATCAGCCACCCGGACGGCAGCTCCGCGTTGCTGCCACGCGCGTGACAAACACCCGCTACGCCCTCACCCGACACCGGCATCTTCATGACGTAGTCGCTGTAGCCGCCCGTGTCCACATCATCAGTCTCCCAACCGACGACGGCTTTATAGAAGTCACGCACGCCGGGCGCGTCGTCGACCGTCATATCGATCCAGCCAATCTTGCCTACTTCGTTGGAATCACTCATCTCAAATCCCCTTTTGGCAACTCAGAATGTCATTAAAACGAGGTCAAAAACGATGCCGCGTTGCCGCCTATCGGTCCTTCGCCCAGCCGAGCGTAGCGCAGGTAATCGCCACCCTGTGGATAGTCGTCGGTTTGCGGATTGCTGACTCTAAGCGCGCGATTGCGGTGATAGAGCCTGAGCTGCGACGCGAGGGGAATGACCTTTTCGGGATCGCCACCGGTCAACTCCTGGTGCAGCCTCGGTAGTCGATACCACGGCACATTCATGTTCGAATGATGGGCGTTGTGATAGCCGAAATTCAGGGTCAGCCAATTGATTCGCGGATAGCGCAATGACAGCGGCACACTGAACGTGTGCTCTTGCTCCCAGTCGAAATCGCCCTTGTGTGGTGGCTGCACGTATTGAAACAGCGTCGCGTTATAGGGGTAGTCGTGCTGCAAGGCATCCGTGAAGCGCAGCACGTGCATCATTAGCATGTAGGCAATCACATAGAGCAGCGCCGCTCTTGGGAAGAAAAGCAACAGCGCGATGAACAGGCTGCCACGAATCAGTATTACCACGACGTTGCGCGAACGCTGATCACGACGTTGAGGAATGATGAATGACGTGAAGACCATGATGAAGTGCATGATCAGGTCGTGCGCCGGAATATAGAACCACTCCAGAAACCGCGTGGCGCGCAATACTATTGGGTGCTTCTCGAAGAACTCGTCGTATTCAAACCAAACCACATCATCATTATCAACATGGTGCCGAAAGTGTTTGTAACGCATGTCCTCGTACGTGCCATATGCCGCACCACAGATCCAGCTCATGAACCTGCCGAGGCGCGCATTGTTCTGGCCGCGCTTGAAAACCAGGTTGTGGCCGCAATCATGGATCAGATATGCGGCAATCGTCATTGCGTGGGCAAGCAGCAGCGTCGCGAGCACATTGACGGGCCAGGCGGGATAAAAGAGTCCGGTAAAGCCGGCCAGGTAGCCGGCGACAGAGTACAGCACGGCGGCGCCATTGTAGCGCAGCCCTTCTGGCTCTTTGAGATTCGAGACAATAGTCGCCATCAGCATTAACTGGTCGGTGCTTTTTTCTTTGTACACATACGCTGTTTGTATTGCTAGCATAGACGATTCCGGGCAACCAGCCACATAAAGAGAGTCAGGATGAAGCTCGTCACCGCCATTGTTAAGCCGTTTCGCCTCGACGATGTTCGCAACGCACTGAGTGAGGTTGGAATTCAGGGAATGACTGTCAGCGAGGTCAAGGGCTTTGGCCGGCAGCGTGGCCATACAGAACTTTATCGCGGCGCCGAATATGTCGTCGATTTTCTGCCGAAAGCGAAGATTGAGGTCGCGGTGTCGGATGACCTCGTTGAACGCAGCGTGGAGGCGATCATCGAGAGCGCCAAAACCGGCAAGGTCGGCGACGGCAAGATCTTCGTTACCGACATTCACCAGGTCTGGCGTATCCGCACTGGCGAGACCGGCGACAGCGCACTCTAGGCGAAGAAACCCAGCGCTGCCCGAACTACCATAAACCAAACCGCCAGCGCACTGGCCATGTAGGCCAGGAAACGCAGCGTCACGATGTTTCGGCTGCAGTGAATTGCGCTATGAATGACACGAAACCCGAAAAAAACCCACGCAGCGCCGAGGTATACGGCATCGACCTGTGCGGTCACGAACAGATAAAGACACAAGGCGTAGAACACAACAGGAAGCTCGAACAGATTCCTTAGATTCTGCGCCGGATAGCTGATTGCTTCCGGAATGATCTGCGCGCATTTTTCCGGGGTCGTCAATCGCTGCGGATCGATGTTGTTGCGTTTCAATGCGTAATACAGAATGCATTCAGCTTGTTGCCATCCAGGTCGCGAAAATAGCCGGCGTAGAAATTGCCGAAACGGGCGCCAGGTGCCCCTTCATCGGTGCCGCCGAGTTCGATTGCCCTGGCGTGAAACGCATCGACTTTGTCCGGCGCATCCATCACGATCGCCACCATCACTCCGTTGCCAACCGTTGCCGCCTCATTGTTGAACGGTTTGGTGATCGAGACGGCCGGCGCTGTTGGTCCGGTTGACCAGGCGATGAATGTATCACCCTCCATCGCTCGACCGGCACCCACCATTGCAAACAATTCATCATAGAACTTCGCGGCCTCATCAAATTTGTTCGTGCCGATGGTCACGTAACCAATCATCGTCTTCTCCTGTTCTTGTTAGGTAATGACCGTGCGCCACTTCGAGAGTTTTTGTGCGTACGCCATTGAAGCATAAGCTGGGCTCGTCGACGGCAAGGTCTCAAATTGCCTCGCTCCGACCGCGTCATCAAGCACAACGAATCGCCGGAAGATCTGGGCGGCTTTCTTGCCGTTGAAGCCGACCAGCTGGATGGCGCGGTGCATTGCAAAAAAACTCTTGAAATCATTAACTTCTGCGGTCTCCATCGCAATATGCGCGTCCATGCTGCCCGGGCGAACGGATTCCGCGAGAACGTCCCACAGCGCAACACCGTATTCGAGAAGCACATCACAGCGCTGCTCGTAGGACCCTGCGGCGCCCGTGATTTCGCGCATTATTTTCCAGAAAGCGTTCTGCGGATGTGCGTAATACTGCCCGACACGCAACGAGCGCTGCCCGGGCAAGCTACCGAGAATCAGGATACGCGCATCCGCCCGGGCAACCGGCGGAAAACCACTCGACGACGCGATGCTCGTTTCTTGTTCCTTTGCCTGAATTATCGACTCCCCTCTTATTCAGCGCGTCATCATAATCTCTCCATTACGGAGAAAACGATGAAGCCACCCACATGGATGCCCCTGCTGCCGCTGCTGCTGCTGCTTGCGGCCCAGCCGCCCGCAAGCGCTCACAACAAATGCGACAAGGCGGAGTGTGCGGTCGTCAAGGAGAAGATTCGCACGATCGAATCAAAGATGCGATCCGGTTACACGCGCGCGCAAGGCGAACGCTATGAATCTCAGTTGCGCGAGCTGCGCGCGAAGCGCTACAAGATCTGCCGCTAGTCCTCCTTGCGAGTCTTCTCAATATCCAAGTTCCGGATTTACGACATTCAGCAGCGCATCGCCCGCAACGAATCGTCGCAGATTCTCCTTTGCCAGGATGCCATGCCGTATTCTGTTGCCGCCGCGTCCCGCGACATGCGGTGTAACGATGACATTGCTCATCTGCCAAAGTGCATGGTCGCGCGGCAACGGCTCGGGATCTGTCACGTCAAGCCCTGCGCCGGCAATCTGACCGCTTTCGAGTGCCGCAACAAGGTCACTTGTAACAACCGTTTTGCCGCGCCCGACATTGACGAAATGGGCGCCGCGCTTCGCGGCCGCAAAGAACTCGGCATCGAGTATCCCGGTCGTTTCCGCCGTCAGTGGCAGAGCGTTGACAATGAAGTCGGCTTGCGCCGCGAGTTCGAAACGCTCGCTCGACAAACCGACGTAGTCGACAAACTCCGGGCCCTCGCGGGAACTGCGACGTGTCGCGAGCACACTCATATCCAGCGCCGCCAGCCGCCTTGCGGATTCGGTGCCGATGCCACCGAGACCGAGTACGAGCACCGTCTTGCCACCGATTGACTGCATACCGGAGGTCATGCCCGACCCACGCTGCCAATCGCCCGCCGCCATCGCCTTGCTGTACGGGCCCAGGTTCCGCGCCAGGGCCAGCACCAGCGCCGTGACGTGCTCCGCGATTACGGGCGACGACATCTTCTGCATATTCGTTAGCACGATATCCCCCGAAGCGACGCGTTCCAATGCCAGGCATCGATCAGCGCCGGCGCTAAATATCTGCATCCACATCACCTTCGGCGCTGCGGCCACGAGTCGCTCAGAACAAAAACCCATGATCGCGTCGGCGTCCACCGCATGGCGAAGCGCCTCATCTTCAGTTCTTACCCTGACCAGTTCTATGCCGGGTGTGGAACCCGCAACAACATCGTAGAAGCCCGGAATGTCGCGGACGATTATCTTGCGTGGCTCCGTCCAGCCCGGCCGATCCCGCATCGCAACATCACCCGCTTTCACGCCGGCCTGCTCGACGAGCTGATCGAGTTCCGTATCTGCACTGGCTGGCCCGATAGCGAGCAATAGCAGTGACATCGCGACTGTACGCAGCAGCGGCTTTTGCATTCGACTGGTCCCCAGGAACCTACTTGTCCCACAGCATAAGATCGCACAACGTCCGTTGCAAAGACGGATGATCCGGGGAGTCTGCGCATGCGCCACCACGACGAATACTAATCGGCCTGTGGCCGCGGGACTTGCGCAACCGAAGTAAAGCTCAACATCGCGAGCCATGAGGTTGCGCAAGTCCCGCGGTCGCAGGCCGTCGTTACGCTGGGAAGAAGTCGATCGGCTTGGTGGTCGTTATCGGTTCGACGTCTTTGGCTTCGAAACGGAACAACTTGATGCGCTGTACAAGCTTGCGTTCAAGCTCGGAATCGCCGAGTTCACTGGACACAACCTCGCAGAACGTGACGGCGCCATTCGGTGCAATCGTCAGACGTAACACAAGCTTGCCTTCGAGTGATGGGTCACTGCGCAAAGCGCGGTTGTAGAGAGCGAAGATCGCACCCTTGTTCTTGTCGAAAACGAGTTCGATTTCTTCACGTGAGCGCGAAGCCTTGCCGCTCGTGCCGGAACGACGTGCTCCACCGGCCGGACCGATGCCGGCGACAGGACTGGCGACCTTCGTCGTAGATCGGCCCGCAATTCCCGTTCCGCCCGTGTTGCGGCTCATATTGGCTGTATTGATACCGCCTGACGCGGTACCAACCTTGGACGTAATCATTGAGCGTTGATTGCGCTCAGCTTCGCCTACTCTTGCCGATAGCGGGCGATCATCCGCGACCTTGTCGAGCAGGTCCTGATCGACAAGATCAGCAAGGTCTTCCGCGAATGGCATAAATGCCGCTTGCGCCTGTTCGCGTGCAATCTCCGCCCGATCGGGTACGGGTTCAGGCTCGGGAATCGGCTCTGGCTCGGGCTCTGGCTCATTTTCTACGACCTTCTCAGGCTCTGCCTCCGGCTCGGGCTCAGGTTCAGGCTCTTTCGGTTTTGGCGGAGGAGGTGGCGGTGGCCTTTGCTCGAGCAACAGCTTCGCAATACGCGGCGGAATTTCCTCCACCTCGTTGGGATCGCGCTCGGGCGTCGGGAGAAACGGCCAGACAAGACTGAGCGCGAGTGTCACCAGGAACACGATTCCGAGCAGACGCTGGAACTTCCTTTCCTGGCCTGCGCCTGCAGTCCATGGCAGTTCGTACTCTCTATAGAACGGTAAATCCAATTCCGGGGCTCCTAAACTCTATCCCTGTCCCGATTAACGCGCAGCCTGCAAATCATCGAGCTCATCCGAGCTCTTCTGCAGTACCGCCAGCGAAATCTGACCGTAGTCCGACGCCGTACAGGTCGCCATTACCTTCTTCAGCAACCTGTACGGAATATCCTTGTCACCCATGATCGTGACTTCACGACCTGCGATATCGTCCTGTGCTTCGCGCCGCAAAACGCGGTCATTCTGAGACTTCAGCGCCTCACGCAACGCCGGAATGTCATTGCCCTTGGTTCGCAATACATCTGCGACCTTCGCGACGGGCTCGCCCTGAACAATGATGTCAATATCGCTGATCAGGATAACGACTGTTTCCTTCGCCTTGTCCTCAGCGATGGACTCCGGCAATTGCAAGTCCTTCGCGTTCGGCAACACCTCGACGTCCGATGAATTCACGAGCAGGAAGAAAACCAGAATCGTGAAGATGTCCATCAGCGATACGAGATTCAGCGTTCCAGCACTATGGCGCTTGTGGTGCTTCGCCATCCGTTTTGCGCGACCCGACTTGACCATCGCTCAGGCACCCCCGTCCAGGACTGGCGCATCGCCGATCGAAATATCCGGGAACAGATCTTTTCGAACGATCTCTTCCTCCTCGACCGACACACTCACGCGCACTCGGTCCATTACCTGCACGAGTACGTCGTACGGTATGTCCGACTCGAGGAGAATGGCCGCATCCGTCTTCGTCGGATAACCTTTCTTGATGACCGTAAGCTTTTGGCTCAAAGCATCATAGTTGTATCCGTCAACAGAGTTCGGGTACACGCCCAGTCTTCCCTGATTTCGGTCACCGACCTCGATTTTGTCCGAGCGGACGGTAACTTCCAGTTGAAACGTCTGGTCCTGCGGATCCACGGGCTCGGTAGAGGAGCCTGGCAGATTCAATTGTAGAATCGCCAAACGCGAGAACACCGCTGTGATCAGCAGGAACGGAACCAGAATCACCATCAGATTCATAAATGCCGTGATATTGAGTTCGGCCGTCTCATGATTGAAGTGACGACCGCGTTTACGGCTGCGAATCATGTTTAGGCTCCGGCAGTCTTCAACTGGCGTTCTGTGACAGCGTTCAGGAACTTCACGCTCGCCATCTCAAGGCTGTCAACGAGCTGATTCGTTTTCGTCTGCAACAGCGCGTGAACCAGCAGCAACGGGATAGCGGCCATCAGACCAAAAGCAGTAGTGTTCATCGCGACCGAGATCGAGGCCGACAACATGTCAGCTTTATCGGCCGGATTGGCATTCGACACTGCTGTAAATGCGTTGATCAGACCGATAATCGTGCCGAGCAGGCCAAGCAGTGTCGCAATGTTGGCAAGTGTCGCAAGATAGTGCGTACGCCGTTCAAGCCGTGGCATGACTTCCATCAGGCTTTCTTCCATCGCCTTCTCGATATCGTCACGGCGACGCGCAGACTTCACACGGTACAGGCCGTAGGTCAGAATCGAGCCGATAGCTGCCTTCGATTTGGCCGTGTGCTGAGCTGCTTCCTGGAAGTTACCGGCCTTTAAGGACGGTACAATTTTCTTCCATAAAGAGCGATTGCTAGCGCCCGACAGTGTCAGATACATCCAGCGCTCGATCGCGATCGCGACGCCGAATGCGAATACGAACAGGATTGGGTACATGAACGGACCGCCATCCTGAAAAAATCGCACAAATGTGCCCATTGTCTTGCTCCTCTAAGAACATTTCATTCGCGGCCGAAGCCGCTTATCAATATCGCCCGCCGGGGCGGGCTCGTACTACTCGTCTTGCCCTTCATACAGGTCGCCGTAGTAATCGACCTGTCGTACAAATTCTTCTCTGTCGAGCGGCGCCAACACCTCATCCAACAACGTGTTGACCGGCCGTCCCATCAGGTCACCCGGATCCGACTTTTGCCAGGGCACGATGTACAACACCTTTGGCAGCTCCTGGTTACCCGTAATCTCGGTGCGGCCAAGTTCCAGCCTGTCCATCACCTGCGAACCACTCTGTCGCCGCGTCACATCGGCCGCCAACACTGCAGATGTGACACCCGGTTCCACTGCCTCTCGCTCTTCTTCGATCACGCCAGACGTATCGACCGCTGGCTCAAGTTCGGCGGAAGTGTCTACGCTCGGTTCGAACTCTTCCGCCGCCGAGGTATTAACTCTCGGTTCCAGCCCATCGTCTGTGCCTTCCTGGGCCAGAGCAAAAGTGGCAAACGACGCCAACAGAATGGCCCGCATGAATCCGGGCCCGAATACTGTGACTTTTTGAGTATCCATGTCTGTTATTCCGCCACGTTTGCCGTGCGCTGATTCGCCGCCACGCGGCGCCTCAGATCTGCAATCCACTTCTCGACCTGTTTGTCGCCACCGGTCAGTTGCTGATAAATCTCAAAATGCTGCAGTGCGGCATCGAGGCGCTGCAAATACAGTTCATTCAGAACGCCAAGGTTGTAGTGTGCCAAGGCGTAATCGGGCGACGCTGTGACGGCCTTCAAATATGCGGCTTCTGCTTCAATAAATTTGCCATTTCTGCGAAGTAGCATGCCCTGCTGGTTCAATGCGGCCGGATGCTCGGGGTTTAGCGCCAGAGCCTCGTCGATAGCGGCCTGAGCCGCCTCGTCATTGCCGTTTTGCGAATGAATGATCGCAAGATTGACATGCACGCCCGGAAACGCCGGGTATCGGAGCAGGAAATCCTTGAGCCGCAGCTCGGCGTCGAGGAAATCACCCGATGCCATGACGGCAACGGCCTGCTCAAACAGCGTTTGGGCCTGTGCGGGAATTTCCGGCGACGGCACCGCCTGCCCGCCAGAGACTTCCTCGGCAACCGGCTTGCCGGCTGCCGTAGATTTTGGTTCCGACGACGCACAGCCCGCCACAACCAGGATGGTGGCAGGTATCAGCAGCCGCATGGGCAGACTAGTATAGCGCTGTAACCACATCTTCACTGCGTTCCACTTTCGCGTATCGCGCCGGCATCAGACCGGCGAGTCGTGCAAAACTTTTCCTGACCCATTCGTCGTACACGCCGTCCGGCGTGCGATCGGCGTTCGCCTTGTATAAGTCAATTGCCTTTTCTTCGAATGGAAACATCTGTTCCTCGAGCAACAGCTCATATTGCTCAAGCGCCGCCTCATCGAGGTCGGATGGTCGTTCCGATTCCATCAGATCCGTACTGAATTGCTCGTAGACCTCACCGAGCCGGAATGTCGCTGCCGTCGTCACTTCGGCAACGCCGTAATCCGCCGCATTTGTATAGACCTCGATGACGTCTTCCATTAGCGAACGTTTGAGCTTCATGCTCTCGGCCAAGGGTTGATTCAGCTTGACCACCGTAAAGCGCCTGAGTACGGGTTCAGCCAGTTCAAGAGACGCCGTTGCAGCCAGGTACCGTGTTCGATCAGAACGCTGCGATCCTGCCGTGGCGTCCACACGGACGAGTTCCTCGAGCCGCGCCGTCACGGCCCCGTCATCACCGACCGCTCTCGAGATCTCGAGCAGGCGGAATCGGGCTTCAATCGATTCGGACATTGGGTTCGGGTATTGCGCGACGATGTTGCCGAGCACACGTTGTTCGCTGCTCATGCTGCCGCTGCCCTTATAGAGGTCGGCAGCTTTCCACAGCGCCTCGCGTCGTACGTCGTCGGTGCTCGACTCGGTAGCCGCGATGCGCTCGAACTCACTCGCAGCTTCGTCCGCTCGGCCGGAGTTCAGGTAGGTAACCGCGAGCTTCTGCGTTACGTCATCTGCAAATTCGCTGTCAGGATAATCCCTGCGGAACTTCTCAAGTACGCCCGACGCCCGGTCCCAGGCTGCAAGATTGATCAGCGCCGCGGCCGCGTCGTATTCGGCCGTAATCCGAATATCAGAATCCGGAACAGCTTGACCCAGGCGTGTGAAGTGTGTGACAGCAGTTTCGAGATCACCGGCATTGCGTGCCATTTCACCTTGCCTGTAAATTGACGACGCGATGCGGTCTTTGATCTCCTGGCCCGCCTCCTGGTCGTCAGCCGGCGTAAAGGTCCGCAGCTTGTAATAGGCGCTTTCGGCCGCGGCGAAATGCAGCAGGTCGAACTGTGAATGCGCGATAACCGTCCATGCGGTGCGCGCCAGTGACGCCTCGACGGCGGGTTGCTTTGCGACGACCGCCTGTCCGACCGCAATCGCCAGATCGAACTCGCCTTGTGCAAACAGGTCTTCGGCAACTGTCGCCAATACGGCACCCGACTCGGGATGGTCCGGATACGTATCGGCGAACTTCAGACCACTGTCGAGATAACGTTTGTGCCATTCGGACTTGGCGCCAGCTCTAAGTTCTTGTTCGTGTTCCCGATACGACAGGATCGCGGCATACGCGGCCTCCGCTGAACGCTCGTGCCGCGGATAGTCGTAGGCCGTGCGCTCATATTCAATCGTCGCATCTTTGAATTGCTTGCTCTCGAACAGGATCTCGGCGAGCAGGAAGTTGGTATTGGCACTGTCAGGCTCGCCCGGGAAGTACGCAAGGTACTTGCGGTAGTACTGGGCAGCTTCGCGATAATCGCGTTGCTTGCCGTCACGCTGTGCTTCAGCGTGATAGTACTGGGCCAGGTCATTCAGATTGGCTTTGAGATGTGCTGCGACTGCCGTATTCTCTTCGCGCGGATTGCGCACCCAGAAATCACCATCCATTCCGTAACGTTCGACGAATCCTTTCTTGCCTTCGAGTACGAGACTTGGAAAACCACCGCGCTTATAGGCTTCGATAACTTCAACCTGCAGCAGCGGTGACTTCGGGTGATACGGATCCTGCGCAACGAATGCCTCGTAGGTTTCCGCTGCATCGACAAAGCGTTCTTTCTCGAGATACAGGTCACCGAGATTCATGTAGATAACGTAGCTGTACTCGGGACGACCGCGCTGTTCGAGGAATTTGCTGATGCTCTCAGCTCCTTCCATGTAAGAGAAGCTAATACTCAGGACTCGGAATGTGTCCTCGACGAGTTCCTGGTTCGGTCGACTCAGTTGCTCGAGCCGGTTCTCACCTTCTTGCAATTTGATGTTCTTGATCTTGCGATCAAGTAACTCGAAAAACGGCCCGAGGCTGTCCTCATGCCAGGCAAGCTTGAATTGCGCCCAGCCAAGTTTGTACAAGGACTGCTCGTAAAACCGTGACTCTTCGCCAAACTCGATGACGTCCCGATAGGCCATCTCGGCGTCGTTGTAATCCTTGCGAATAAACAGCATTTCGCCGCGGCGAAACTGCACTTCGTCGATCAGCAGCGTATTGGGAAACTTTGCGATAAGTTCGTTGAGAACTACCAGCGCGTCATCGTTTCGACCACCCATCTCGTACGCACGCGCCAACTGATACAGCACCGTGTCATTGCGTCGATAATCGGGATATGCCTCAAGCAATTGCTGGTACAACTGGACGGCATTGTTAAAGCTGGCATGATTCAGCGAATCGATGTTTGCCGTGAGTTGCTCCGCTTCGGTCGCGTCGAGCTCAAGGTCGCCAAGTCTTCGCATTGCCTCGGCGCGCAAATCCGGATCGTCGGACACGAGATCGAGAAACGCACGGTAGTTGTCGCGTGCAAGGTCGGTGCTATCGACGATCACCTTGCCGGTTCGAATCTCGACGCTTTTCTTTTCGAGGCTCCTTATCGTATCTTTTTTCTTGATCTTTTCGGCCTCGGCAGGCGTTACCGCCAACAGAGCCGCTATCAGTATCACACTGCTGAGGCGAATGATCATTCGCCTGCCTCGCCGACCGTAGCAGCAAGGTCATAAATTGCTGCGAGTGCGAATCGCGCCTGCACTGTGTAAATATCCAGACGTTGCTTTTGTGCCTGTAACTCGCCTACCGCGATCGACTGCAGGAATGACCGCTGCTCGGCCAATGTCTCGCCTACGCGCAGTTTCATGCCATCGAGACGCGGCCCAAGTCCGTAGACCCGTGAACTCAGGTCCTCGAATCGCAACGGTTCATTACGCATCGTGTCGTCGATCTGCCGACGGGACCTCTGTGTTTCGACCAATGCTTCTCCGGTCTTGCGCACATCACGACGTATACGCCACAGGCGATCCTTGAAATCGCGTTCCAGCCGCCATTGCAGAACGCCTTTCAACAATAGAATCTTATCGCTAACCTCGTCCGCTTCAGGAATGTTCGCCACCAATGCCGGCGTATTCTCGAGCCCGGCGATCTCGCCCCACATTTCGAATTCGCGCTTGGTGGCAAGCGCAAGCCAATCGTTGCTTTGCTCGATATCATTCAACAGCGAGTCGAATTCGAGCTTGCGATCGACCATGCCATCAAGGTCAGCCCGGGCAAGAGCAGCTTCTACCCTCGGTAGACGCTCGTTGTATGCCTGCAGACGAGTTTCGAGCATGTTCGCGTAGACGCCGACACTCTCCTGCCATTGGTCCAGGTTGTCATGCAAATAATACAGATCACGATAGTTTTTCAGACCCTCCTGAAACTCGTGGGTCGCCAGCAGGTGATAAAGATAGCGGGCCTCGGGACCTTCAGGCAGTTCTTCCAGCCGCCAGTACCAGCCCGTGCTATCGAGAGGATCATCGGCCAGAAACTCCTCGAAGATCTCGCCGGATTCGATGAAACCGATCGTATGATCGATGCGATTGATCTCTTCGTAAAAAGCCTCGATCGCATTGAGATAATGATCGGCGGCCTGGCTGATCGAATCGAGCTTGGCGAGTGCGTAGGGAATCGCCAGCATGGATTCTTGCACCGCCGAGTCGAGAAGATCGCGGCCCCGCAATTCCATCCATGGTACGAGTGCGCGCCGATAGTTTTCGACTTCGGCGTCCGCCCAGCCAACGCCAAGTAATGCCTTGTTCGAAAACGGCCCCTCGAGCCTGACACGCTGCAGGGGTTCCTTTGCGGCCAGCGGTTGGCCATCCTGCAACAACGAGTATCCAAGCGCGAGATTTGCCTTGTCACGCAACGAGGTCAGTTCGTCGTTGAAAGGATTCAGGTCGCCGAGCTCATCGAGAATCAACGCGGCCGCATCGACATGGCCGCTTCGGACCAGCGCGACACCGAGGTTGAATTTCGCATAGCTTGCCCACTCGGTCTTGCCTTTCCATTCCTGCAACAGCGCAATGGCCCGGTCGTATTGACCACTGTTGATATAAAGTTGTGACTGCAGCATCTGCGCCTCTCGCCACAGATTTTCCGGCAGATTATCGCTGAGACTCGATAACGCTTTTTGCGACTCATCGATGTAACCGCGTTGCAGCCAGATCTTGGCAAGAAAGAACCACGTTCGGTCTCGAATTTCCGTATCTACATTGTCTGCGAGCAGCCGTTCGAAGATCTTGGCGGCCTCGAGATGATGACCGTAGGACAGAAACAGACCGCCCAACAGCAGTTCGGCCTGATCAAGATGCTCATCAAGACGCGACTGGTCCTGTGCCGCCAACAGGCGCACGATCGCCGGAAAATAATCTTCCTGATAGAAGTAGAAAAGGACCTCGCCATAATGCGGGTCCTTGACGACGATCGGGTCGGGACCGTCCTTAGCCGCTTGAACCGGCTGCACTGCCGCTATTAGTAGTAGACACAGCGCGACGACAATAGAGGAGCGATGCCGCAACGATCACTCCCATTCCTTGATTTCGAATTCAGGCTGCTGCTTTTTCACACGATCAGTAATTTCGAGCTCCATGTACTTTGCGCCGATTCCCTTGTTGAACGTCACGGTCGCGCCACGCCGATAATCGCGCACGTGCGGGCCCGTGCCCGTGAAAACGGCGATCAGCTCATGGTCGCCGGTCTTGAGGTTCGCCATATGCACGCGATGCACGCCGCCACGAACCAGCGCTCCGGCTTCGCGCTCCGTGTACAAGTAGTTCGCCACTTCCTTACCATCGATTTTGAGATTCACTGAATCGAGTTCGAAGTACTCGCCGACATCCATCGATATGAAGAACGCGACCTGCGAGTTCGCCGGAAACAGCAGTTCTTCCTCAAGCAGGAACAGGTCTCGATTGAGATCGAGGACCTGCTTCTTCAGGTCCTGAACGTCCTCATCGAGACTGCGGAACTCGCCACGGGACTCAGCCTCAGCGGCGGCGGCATCCATTGGCGCAGTCTCCTGTGCGATCGACGGCACATTCAATGCCAGCAGCATGCTGACGACGAGACTGATTAGTAATCGTTTTGACAAAACTACTCTCCTGCGAACCGATATGACCCGGCTACTCCCTCAGCAAAGATCGGATTTGATCAAGGTATTTCTCTTCGTAGCCGGGCTTGTAGCCGTGGTGCACGTAACGGACTGTGCCTTCGCGATCGATAAGTACAGTGACTGGCATGGCCTCAACTTCGTATAACTTGCTGACTTCCTTGCGCGAATCGAACAGCACCGGGAAACTGACACCAAGTTCCGAGACCATTTTCAAGGCCTTGCTGGAATTGTCATCAATGTTGACGCCGAGCAGGCTGAACCCGACTCGCTCATAACGCGAATACAATTCATCGAGGAGCGGCATCTCCTGTCGGCATGGGCCGCACCAGGTCGCCCAGAAATTGACCATGACAACATCGCCACGATGTTCGGAGAGCCGCAGGTTTTCACCCGAGGAACTTTTCAGTGCAAAATCCGGCGCGGGCCGTCCCGTGAGTCCGGACGACGCCAGACTGGTTGCGGCAAAAACGCTAAATCCAAGACCCAGTAAGAAATTCTTCACTTTCATCATCTCTTTCCTTGTTTTGTCATCCAGGTTTCATCCATGTCCTGATACGGCACAACTCGCCATCGCATGTTGACAGCCCGGGCCGTGTTGAGGCCGTGATGACGGTCACAAATGGCCGGTCTTATCGCAACATAATGGCAACCTGCCGCGGCGCTCGATGCCGCTAAAACCCTGCCTTTTCTGCGTCTCGGTGAGACAGTTGTGCCGCGAAATCGTTACAGATTACGTTAAATCGTTCTTTTTGCCAGGTATTTTCGGCTGCTCTCAAGACTCTGCCCTGGCCACCGGCAGGACGCGTAAATGTACCGCCAGCAGAACTCCTATGATAGAGCTATCTGGCTGAATTTAAAGTGAATATCCGTCTCTCTTCAGCGACAATCCGATGCTTTTTCGTGACCCGCAGGAGCGCGCCTACGGGTCAGGTGTATCGAACGATTGCGCTTCGGGTTGTTGCAGCCCGTCAGAGTAAAAAATGCGGCCTGCCGCGTCGATGACGATGCTCTCGTAATCCGGCAGCGTTGCAATCAGTCGCAGTCCCTGGTCGACACCCATGACGAATACCGAGGTGGACAATGCATCGGTGATGACGGCATCCGGGCCGAATACCGTAGCGCTGTGCACTCCGCTCGCCGGTGCGCCGGTATTCGGCTGAATAATATGGTGATAACGGACGTCACCTTCTTCGAAGTAGCGCTCATAGTCGCCCGAGGTGGATATGGCTTCATCCTCCAGCGGTATGGAAATGGCGACCTGTCCGTCATTGCGCGGATCGCGAATACCCACCATCCAGGGCTGTCCGCGACGGTCACCAAGCAGCCGCGAGTCCCCGCCTGCCGTAACGATGGCGTTATGCACACCGCGCATACGCAGGATGTCGACACCTCGTTCGACGACGTAGCCTTTTGCGATACCGCCGAGATTGATGCGGACGCCGTCCTCCGTGAAACGGACCGTACCGGCAGCCTGATCCAGCTCCACAAAACGATAATCGATATGTCGACGCTCAGCCTCAACGGTCGCCTCATCCGGCCGCTGGTGATTGCGGAAATCGTAGTGCTGCCCAACGCTGTCGTAAGTAATATCGAATGCGCCGAGCGTCAGGACAGAAATGTCGAGTGAGCGGCGGATGATCAGGAACAGCTCATCGCCCGCGACGACGGGCTCGCTCGCTGCACGGCGATTGATATCCGATATGCGGCTGTCCTCGATATAGGTACTCATGAGCTTGTCGATGCGCTCAGCCTCGGCAAACACTTGTTCAACAATCTGTTCACCGAGCACGGGATCGTCGTGCCACAACAAAACGCTGACTTCGGTGCCCATCAGGGGCCTGGCGTCGCCCACCCACTCTGCGCCCGCTGGTATTGAAATCACGAAGATCGCCACGATTGCTAGAGTTCGCTTTACGCGAGCGTTATGCTTCCAGATCTGACTTTTCGACAAGGAGCGGGACAGTGACTTCATTCCTGGTATTCCTGGCGATCCTAGCCGCAATTGTGTTCTGGGGGATCGGCATATACAACAGGCTGATCAACGAACGCAATCGCGTCAAGAACGCATTTGCTCAAATTGACGTCCAGCTGACTCGGCGCTACGACCTGATTCCAAACCTCATCGAAGCCGTCAAAGGCTACATGAAACACGAGCGCGAAACGCTCGAAGCCGTCATCACTGCACGGAATGCCGCAGCATCAAGTCTCGAGACTGCCAAGGCCGATCCTGCGAATGCCCAGGCGATCAAGGATCTTGGCGCCAGAGAAGGCACCTTGACCAGCGCACTCGGTCGACTATTTGCCTTGTCGGAAGCTTATCCTGATCTCAAGGCAAATCAAAACATGATGCAGTTCCAGGAGGAACTCGCCAGCACCGAAAACAAGGTCGCCTTCTCCCGGCAGGCATTCAACGATTCGGTCCTGCAATACAATAATTCGGCGCAAAATTTTCCGAATAACGTCATTGCCGGATTCTTCAGCTTTGAGTTAGCCAGCTTCCTGGAAATTGACACTGAAGAGAAGCGCGAGGCACCTGACGTTAAGTTTACCTAGTCCCTGTTGAATTTCTTTGATGCCCAGGATCAGGCCCACCGCACAACGCGGCGGCTTGTTTTTGTCTATGTTCTTGCGACAGCGCTGATCGTTGTCGGTATTACCTTCATCATCGGAGCTGCGCTGTTCTTATCTACGGACATGGGGCGGGGCATAGATTCTGCCAGATACGTTCGTGACTATTATCCATTTCTGATCGGTGTCGCTGCGTTCGTGACGCTTTTCATATTCGGCGCGACCGCATATAAGACGGCCGCCCTGTCAGACGGCGGCGGCCGCGTCGCGACAGACATGGGCGGCACCCTGGTGCCGCCAAACGTACAGGACCCGCTGCGTCGCAGGCTGCGCAATGTCGTCGAGGAAATGGCCATCGCATCCGGCATGCCGGTGCCGGATATCTATGTCCTCGAGCAAGAGAGCGGCATCAATGCATTCGCCGCCGGCTATGCGCCGGGCGATGCCGCGATTGCAGTCACCCGAGGCGCGCTGGAGCTGCTCGACCGCAATGAGCTGCAAGGCGTAATCGGTCATGAGTTCAGCCACGTACTGAATGGCGACATGCGACTCAATATTCGTTTGATGGGCGTGTTGTTCGGCATCATGGTACTCGGACTGATCGGCCGCATGATTCTGCGCGGTGGCCGCCACACCGGATTCGCCATGTCCCGCCGCGGCAAAGGCGCTGGCGCGATTCTGATCATCGGCCTCGGCCTCACTATTCTCGGCGCCGTGGGCGTGTTCTGCGCCCGGGTAATCAAGGCCGGCGTCTCCAGACAGCGCGAATACCTCGCGGATGCCTCGGCGGTGCAATTTACGCGGCAAACCGAAGGTCTGGCAAATGCCCTGAAGAAGATCGGTGGATACGGTGGCAGCTCATTTTTGCGGGCGACAGATCCCGAGGAAGTCAGTCATATGTTGTTTGGTACCGGCTCCAGGCTGAGCGGCATGTTCGCGACGCACCCGCCACTGACCGAACGAATTCAGGCGCTGGACCCACACTTCAAAGCGAGTGACTACCCGGCCGTCGATTTGCGCACGCGCCCGACTATCGACGACGGCGTGCGCGCCTCGGGCGCACATGCAGGTATCACGACAGCGCTCGCAGGCGGCACGGCAGCTGCGTTGTCAGAATCGATTGCCGAAATGGTCGGCGATCCCGAAACCGAGCACGTCGAATTCGCGTCACATCTACGACAATCAGTCCCGGAACTGCTCTACGACGCCGCGCATTCGCATGAGCTGGCCTACCTGCTGGTCGTCGCTCTGATCCTTGATGGCAGCGGCCGCGTCACTGAGCGCCAGTTAGTGCTGACCGAGGAACAGCTCGGTCGCGAACGCACGCAGCTGATTCGCCAGTACTACGACGAGATCTCGAACACCGGCGCGGAGTATCGGCTGCCGCTCATGGGAATAGCGTTCCCTGCGCTGAAACTCCGCCCCGCACCGCAGTTAAGCTACCTGATCGATCTCGCGGGGCGTCTGATCGAAGTCGACGGCGAAATTGATCTTTACGAATACTGCTTTTACCGAATTCTCGTGAGTAATCTCGGCCAGGCGAACGACCCGTCGGGCCGCCAGAAACGTCGTCGTGCGGCACGCGAACCCGTGCGCCTCGCGGCAGCAGACCTGCTGCGCGTTGTTGCCAGGCATGGCCACACGGATGATGCGGAGCGCAGACGCGCTTACGCTGCTGGTATTTCAGTTTTCGGCAAATGGGGCCGCGATTTCGCGTATGAGGCCGACCACAAGTACTCGGTCGCCGTCCTCGACAAGAGCCTCGAAATGCTGCTGTCGCTCAACGGCGACGGTAAGCAGATGCTGCTAAAAGCCGTCACGGCGGTCGTCATGTCAGACAAGACACTGAGCGTGGCCGAGGCGGAATTGATACGGGCGATCTGCGCGAGCCTTGACTGTCCATTGCCGCCGATTCTCATCAACCGGTAGCGCAACCCTGACGAGACTGAGGCGCGTCTCGAATTGGCGTATCATTGAACTCCTACTGCAATTGCCCCTCTATGTACCCATGAGCGATAAGTTGAGCGAGAAAATGAGCGACAGATCACGTAAGGCATTCCTTGTCATGCTAGGGCTTGCACTGGCAATGCCAGCGTTTGCCGCCACCCGGGAAGAACGGCGCGTCGGGGATGCCGCTGACGTTATCGACCAGTTACTCCGTATTCCGGAGAAGGCCATTCCCCCATGGCTGCTCTCGAGAGCCTATGCCGTGGCGGTCATACCTAATGTGGTCAAAGTCGGCTTTGGCATCGGCGCGCGTCGTGGACGGGGCATCATCGTCGTTCGTCAGGACGACAATTCGTGGAGCAACCCCGCGTTCATTACGATGACGGGCGGCAGCATCGGCTGGCAAGTTGGTGCGCAATCGACAGACGTAATACTCGTGTTCAAGACGCGCAAGGGCGTCGAGAATATTGCGAACGGCAAACTGACACTCGGCGCAGACGCCTCAGTCGCGGCTGGACCGGTAGGCCGACACGCATCCCTCACAACCGATATTCAGTTCCAGGCAGAGGTGGTCTCGTATTCGCGCAGCCGCGGTTTGTTTGCCGGCGTCGCGTTTGAGGGCGCTGGCGTTACGATGGACCGCAAAGCGAATTCCGCGTTCTATGGATCGTCATCGATGACGCCGGAAAAGATCTTCGTCAGCTCGCCGAATATCGCGCCAGACATTGCCAACGAGTTTGTACAGATCCTGTCGGCGCAAACAGCTCGCCTGGCCACCAAGCCCGGCATGCAGGCCGGCACAACATCCGGTCCACGGGCTGCCGATGACGCGCCGCCGAATGTCCGGACCTTCGGCATGCCCGACTCCGGCCAAGACGAATACGATCCGAACGACTGATCGGCCCGCCAGTCCGCGTTGAACAAGATGATCGAACAGGTTCAGCAGCTGGCCGAACTGATCGGTCCGAACGCATACCTTCAGGCGCTGGCGATCGCCGTGGCCTTCATACTGTTTGGCAAAGTTGCTGATTGGATCCTGTCGAGAACGATCGGCAATATTGCCAAGCGCTCGAAAACGACTGTGGACGATCGTCTGGTCGGCCTGCTGCATCGACCGATATTCCTCTCATTCGTGCTGTTGGGTCTTAGTCTGGCTACGCAACGTCTGCAGATGCCCGACGCGCCGGAGTTCATCACGCTCGGCGTCTTAAAAACAATCGCGGTTGTCGTCTGGTACAACATGCTCCGTCAATTGACGGACGTCCTGGTTCAGACTGCGCGGCGCAATCGTAACAGCAAGCTCGTCCAAACAGGGATGCTTACGCTGATACAGAACGTGTTCAAGGTCGTCCTGTTCGCGCTGGCTATCTATTTCGTGTTCCTGGCCTGGGACATCAATGTCACGGCCTGGGTTGCATCTGCCGGTATCGTCGGTTTGGCGCTCAGCTTCGCCGCCAAGGACACGTTGTCAAACCTGTTCGCAGGCGTGTCTATCATAATGGATGCGCCCTACAAGACCGGCGACTTCATCATTCTCGAGGCCGGCGAGCGCGGAGTTGTCACGCATATCGGATTGCGCAGCACCAGAATCCTGACGCGCGATGACGTCGAGATCACGATCCCGAATGGCGTCATTGGCAATAGCAAGATCATTAATGAGGCCGGCGGGCCGTCACAAAAACACCGTATTCGAATCGCTGTTGGCGCCGCCTATGGCTCGGATATCGACCATGTTGTTGCGACACTGGAGCAAGTTGCCGCCGATAACCCGGGCATTTGCAGCGACCCCGCACCGCGCGTCAGATTTCGGCAGTTCGGAGATTCGAGCATCGATTTTGAGTTGCTGTGCTGGATTGCCAAGCCGGTCGACCGTGGGCGCTTACGACACGAACTGGGTTGCTCGGTCTATAAAGCGTTCGCTGCTAATAACATCGAAATCCCGTTCCCGCAGCGCGATCTTCACGTGCGTACGATGCCGGACACCGCCTAGATACTACCCGGTCAATTACCGGATTCTTCGTTGCGCTTGCGCAATTCCTCGCGAATAGCGTCGAGGTCGCTTGCCGGTTCAGACTCCGCAGCAGGCGCATTGCCGCCGTCAGACGCCGGCGGTGATGCAACTGGCGCAGCAGTTGCATCCGAATTTTCGCCAGCCTCGGGAATGACCATGCTTGGCGCATTTGTTGCCGCCTCGTCCCCTGCGGACTCCCCATCTGGCGCGGGTGGCGGCTCGCCGAACTGGGCGAGGTATGCCGCCTCCTTACGCAAGCGTTCAGCCTCGGCTGAACGGCGACGAGCTTCGGCGGCCGCTCGCTGTGTCCGGCGCAGTGCTTCGCGCTTCCTGTCCGACTGCGCCTCGAACGCATCTCGACGCGCTCGTTCATCTTTGGCCTCGATGATCGACACTGCCTGCCGCGCATTGACGCACTCGGCATCATAACGGGACTCGGAACGATTCTGCGCACAGCGGACCATGGCAGCCTCGAGCACGTTCGGATTCTCAACGAACTCGGTCACCGAGCGAGGTTTTGGTTCCTCTGCACAACCGGTAACGAGGGCAAGCCCGCAAAGCAGCATTGACACACGATTCTTCATATTAGCCGTCGGCGATCCCGGAATTGATTAAATGGTATATATTTCAGCATCCTGCAGCCCCGCATCATAGCACCGCGGTGACTATGTGAAATGGCGCGAGTTCGCAGTTTTTGACCTTGAAACCACGATTTTCGAGCTATAGTGGCGCGGCTTGCAGCATAAGGACAGCGATCGACGTGACAGAATCGAGCCAGTTTTCGCTACTCGGCCAGCGCCGCTTCTTACCTTTTTTCATTACCCAGTTCCTCGGCGCACTCAACGACAACGTTTTTCGCAACGGTCTCGTAATTCTGATCACATTCCAGGGCGTTCTCGTCCTCGGGATGAACCACAGCCAACTCGCAAATGTGGCTGGAGCACTTTTTATCCTGCCGTTCTTCCTTTTCTCCGCGACTGCCGGCCAGTTGGCCGACAAATACGAAAAGTCCGTCCTGATGCGGCGCATCAAGCTGCTCGAAATTGGACTGATGCTGATCGCCGCTTATGCGTTCCTGACGAAAAGCTACCCGCTATTGCTATTCGTGTTGTTCCTGATGGGGTGCCAGTCAACGCTGTTCGGTCCGGTCAAATACGCCTACTTGCCGCAACAACTCGCCACAGAGGAACTCATTGGTGGCAACGCACTCGTCGAGGCTGGAACCTATATCGCTATCATTCTTGGCCTGATTATCGGTGGACTGACTGTTGCGATCGATTCGCTCAATCAGACAATTCTGTCGGCCTGTCTTGTCGCGTTCGCGATATTCGGTTTTATTGCCAGCCGCCAGGTACCGACCACACGCGCCGTCGATCCCGGGCTCCGAATTAGCTGGAACGCCTGGGCCGAAACCTGGCGTATCGTCGGCTTTGCACGCGAGGAGCGCAGCGTCTTCTTGTCGATTCTGGGCATATCGTGGTTTTGGTTCTTCGGCTCCGTGATGACGTTACAGGTACCGGCGTATACGCTCGACATACTCAATGGTAATGAGGTGATCACCACAAGCTTGCTCGTCGCGTTTGCGATTGGCGTCGGCATTGGCTCTTTGCTTTGCGAACGCATGTCGGGACATCGCATCGAACTCGGTCTGGTGCCTTTCGGCTCAATTGGTCTCAGCCTGTTTGCGATTGACCTGTACTTCGCGCAGCCCGTCACCAGCAGCGTTCAGGTATCGTCGGTCAGCGAATTCCTCGCACGGCCGGGCAGCTGGCGGATTCTGCTCGACTTGAGTTTACTTGGCGCATTTGGTGGCTTCTATAGCGTGCCGCTTTATGCGCTCATTCAAAGACGATCGAAACGCAAACACCTGTCGCGAATCATCGCAGCGAACAACATCATCAACTCGATCTTCATGGTCGTGGCGTCTGTTCTGTCACTCGCCGTTCTCAATCTTGGGTTTTCGATACCTGAGTTGTTTCTTCTGCTCGCAGCACTGAACGTCGTCGTTGCCGTTTACATCTATTCGTTGTTACCCGAATTCCTCATGCGATTCCTGGCCTGGCTGTTGATCAGTCTGTTCTATCGAATACGTCCGACCGGGCTCGAAAACGTACCCGACAAGGGACCCGCCGTAGTCGTTTGTAATCACGTCAGTTATATGGATCCTATTTTGCTGGCCGGATCGATAAAGAGGCCGATGCGATTTGTCATGTATTACCGGATATTTCAGATTCCATTGTTGCGATTTTTTTTCGAGCACATGAGAGCGATACCCATCGCAGGAGCAATGGAAAATGAGCAGTTGATGAACGAGGCGTTCGAACGCGTCGATGAGGAACTCGAGGCTGGCAATATCGTGTGCATTTTTCCGGAGGGCGCGATCACCCGCGATGGCAGGATTCAGCGATTTCGACCGGGCATAGAGAAAGTTATCGCGCGTCGCGCAGTTCCCGTAGTCCCAATCGCACTGGGGAGGTTGTGGGGCAGTTGGTTCAGCCGCCGGAAAGGCGGCGGCCTGCGCAAAGTCCCTGGGCGCCTGTTCGCCCGGGTTCCGATTACCGTTGGTGAGGCGGTTCCCGCAAGAGACGTAACGGCGGCAAGGCTGGAATTACTCGTCAGGACGTTGCGCGGCGACGAACGCTAGTCTGCAGCTCGGGCAATCTCGCCAACGGCGAGTTTGCGGCGCCATTCCTCAAGCAACTGGTCCTTGTTACCAAACAGACCCGGGCCGCGTACAACGGCGAAACCCAGCTCTTCTAGCTGCGCGAAACCGTCACCCGCGACCGGCAGAAAGACGTGATTACCCAACGCCGCGGCATTGTCCGTGGCGGGATCGCCAAACACCATCCGCGCGCTGTTCAGTGCCTTTGGCGCGAGCAGTGCATCAATCCAGACCAGGCCTGCACGGGATGAACTCGCGCGGTGAATCCAGTTCGACGTTCGGACAGAACACGCAATCCTCCGGGTGTGAATGTAACCTCCTCCACTGCGCTCGGCAGGTGCAGCACCATTTCACCAATGCGACCTTCTGCAAGGCTGAACTGCTGTGCCAGGTTGTTCTGATCGACCAGCACCAGAAACTGTGAGCGCGGCGACGCCTCAAGCCATCGGATGGCTACATCGCTTTGCCACAATGTCTGCACATCCCAGCTGTCTCCGGATCCTCGCACGATCACGCGCAAGGCGCCGGATTCACTACCCAAATACAGGTGATCTCTGTCCGCGAACGCCATGCCATTGTGCCGTTCACCAAGATCGAAGCGCGTGAGCGTTGTGCCCGTTGTCGTGTCGATTACCTCTGCGCTGTTGCCGTTTAGAACGCCAAGCAGTGCGGACTCGGGCGAGAACGCGAGCCTGTCGATGGGATCACCCACGATAGAGCCAATGAACGGCCTCGGCAAACCGTCGGCCGTATTCCAAATCCGCAGCGAATTGTCGGCAGCCGCACTCGCGACTAATGCGCCGTCGGCGCTGACCTCCAGGCGTCGCACCTCGACGCTGTGCCCAAAGAAACTGACCTCCTGACTTTTGGCCACGAGCGCTTCTCGCCTCAGGTCGGCGGCCAACATGTGTACGTTGCCTCGCTGATCGCCGATGATAATCGTCGCTGCATCCGGAGTTGATACCGCGACCGCATCGCCCGATGGTGGCCAGATCGAATCGCCCGCCGCATCGTTGCTCGTATCGCTTTCTGCCGGCAACTTCGGCGCACGCCAGAAACGGGCTGCGCTATCTGCGCCACCGGTTACAATGATTTGCTCATCTGCACTAAACGCCAGCAGACTGGTCTTGTCTCGAGCGCCGGCTGATCGGATGCGCGGACCAAGCAATCGTCCGTCCGCGCTGTCATAGACTTGAAATCCCTGTCCGGACCTGCCCACAAGTGCCTTGCTGCCGGACGGCGAGAATGCGAGCTGCCATCGACCCTCGCCAAATTCCTCCAGCAGCGGCTGCGGTGGTCGATCCATGCGCCACAACGATACGCCTTCTTCGCCGAAAACCGCGCCGAGGACCTGACCACTTGCGGCGAGGGTTATCTCGCTCGGTTGTGCCGCAAGATCAATTTGGGCGAGCAGGGAACCATCGCGAAAATCCCACACGCGCACGGCTCGATCATAGTCGGCGATCGCGATCCGACTGCCGCTGGAATCGACAGAAACAAGGGCTGGTGTACCGGCGATCTCGAGTTTCGCGCCAATCGACGCACTGTCCAGTGACCAGAGTTCGAACGTCGTATCACTATCGCTGCGACGCTGCACGAGTAAGTGTGCTCCGTCAGTGGTTAACACCGATGACGTACTGGCAGCGCCTACGGGCAACATCGCTACACGTTTACCTGTCGCGGTGTCCCACAGATTGACCGTGTCCTGTGTCGCAGTAACGAGCAGGCGCGCACCGGCACTCAGGCCGATCAACTGCTCAAGCTCATTGACCGCCACAGCGCGCACCGGCTTGGCGAACGCAAGGTCCCAAACCCTGGCACTGTCACTCTGCATTGCTCGCGCAACAGCAAAACGGCCGTCAGAACTGAGCCACAGGTTATCCGTCCCGGTTTCGACAGGATCGGGAATATTCAGGCCGCGCTGAAAATCTTCGACCAGTCCCTGCGAATTGAGATTGAGATTCCATCCAACCAGTCGCCCCCCAACACCAAGTTCCTCATCGCGAACACTCAGACTCCAGGTGCCGTTGAGTGGCTCGCCGACGAGTTCCCGCAGCTGCGTAGCCGGTATGCGCAGGTCCTCGTTCGGCGACGCGCGCTCCACGTTCGGATAGACCTCCACAGCTCTGCCCGAAGGGGCGATAACCTTAATACGCAAATCGGCAGCGCGCGCGTGACTCAGATTGAGCGTCAAACCAATGCGGCTGGCCGTTCCTTGCTGGTCCACGATCACGCGTCGTACGAGCGGCGACACCTCGAGCGCCGTTATCACCCATTCTTCGCGACGCTGCAGTCCTTGTGGTTGCAACGACCATTGCGACACTTCTGCACCGCGCGTCGCGGTCAACAACAAATTGTCAGGATTGAAAACAACCTCGGTTTGCTCATTGTCGGCAAGGCTGGCGAGCAGTAATGGATAGTCGTCGGCAAGCAACATCGCCGACGAGTTGCGGCGTTGCGGCGTCGAAAGGACCAGTGACTCGAGTGACGCGAACAATGCGTCGTCGCGGCGCTCTGCGCGCCTCGCATCACGAACCCGCATGTCCCAGAAGCCGGCCCGCAATTCGTCCGGCAATCGTCCCGCGTCAGGTAAGTCCGAGGCCATATTCGCAATCACCGAAATTTGTGCCACATCAGTCGACAGTTTTGCGCGATTCTTCAAAAAACTCCGGTACAGATTGTCTGCAGCAGCCACATGACCCGGAAACGAACGCATATTGACAAAGGCTTCTTGCGCCACCTCCAAGGCCACTGTGTCAGACGTCAACACCTTGACATAGGTCTTTGGCAGCAGCTGCGTATACCAGAACGGCAAAGCAATGATAACCAGCAGTACTACAGCCGCGATGGCTGGCGTGCGCCAATTGATCTTCAGATTCTCGTTCGCCCAGCGCGCGGTGAAAACGGCTCGGTAAAGACGATTCCGAACTGCGAGATTACCCTCCTCATCTATCACGATAAGCCCGATCGCGATTAGTCGACGTTGTATCGGAGAACCGAAGTCTGCGGTCACTTCGATTCCCTTGCGAATTCGGCCATACAGGTTCAGCAGCGCCTCGCAGCGCTTCTTGTCATTGACCACCTCGCGGTGGATGTGACTCATGTGAGGTTCGCTGTGCAGCGCAGCACGACCTGCCAGCTGCAGTGTCGCAATGCGATCTACATTCTCAGAGATATCACCAGCCGGCTGTTCACGGGAGATCGAACGGGCGAGTTTTTGTGACAGATAGGGTTGCCCGCCTGTCCAGTAGTAGATGCGATCCAGCGCGGCCGTCGCGTTGTCCGGCGACATGTTCAGCTCAGTCGTATAAAGGTCCAGGTCCGCCCGAGAAAAATCGCCCAGTGCGACGGGTTGCGTAATATTGAACGGCGACAGCTCTGGTTCATCGAGCAGGCTCAGCGGATCGCATTCGCCGAGCAGTACGAACGACAACCGCGAAAACTCCGGATCGGTGGCTCGCGCATTGTGTGCAGCGCGGATGCTGGCAAGCAATTGATCAGCGAACGGCAAATCGCCGATGCATTGAATCTCGTCGACGAACACGACGACACGTTCCTGCACGTTGCGCAAAACGACCTCTGAATAGAATTCAACGAGACGCTGACGATTACTTAGTATCGATTTGTCCTGCCACCACGACTGCAAATCGACTCGGATGCGCAACTGACGCAACAGCCTGTATGCGACGCTATAGTACCAGCGACCGGCATCTCCACCCGCGTCACGAACACCGATCTGCTCGAGGTCCAGAATCGCGACTTTGAAACCGTTATTTTCCAATCGCGCGGCGGTTGCAGCGACCAGGCTCGATTTGCCGCTGCGATCCGGCGCGATGATGTGTGCGTAGCGACCGGCGACGAGTGTTTCGTAGAGAACATCATCGGCGGCGCGACGCACGTAGCCGGCGCGAACGGCGTGCAGCGGGGTGCCGACGCTGAAAAATTCGCCCGTCGTGTCGAGCCTGGAGCGTTCGGCGCCAGGCGCCTTTTCGTCGGAATTCCCGGTCATCATTGATCTCAGAGCGGCGCGCTGCTGTATTCTCCCACAATGGCTGATTCGCAGCTGCTCAAAAAGGACCTGTTCGGCGAAATCCGACAACTTGGCGCGGGCGAAGAACTGCGTATCGTGCGTGATTCAAGCGTCGCAAGCGGCTGGATACGCTGGCTCGCGCGCCGATTGCTGCGTCGCGAGGCAGGTGTGCTCGCGGCCCTCGGTGATCTCGACGGCGTGCCGCATCTCATGGCGACCGAACCCGATCGCCTGACCCGAAGCTTCCTGCCAGGTACACCAATGCACCACGCCAAACCGCGCGATCCCGGGTATTTCGATGCGGCAGCCAGGCTGCTGCGACGACTGCATGCGCTCGGCATGGTGCACAACGATCTTGCGAAAGAGCCGAACTTGCTGGTTCGCGACGATGGTTCGCCAGCATTCATTGACTTTCAGCTCGCCTGGTTCGCACCGCGACGGGGCCGCCTGTTTCGCTTGCTGGCCTACGAGGACTTGCGTCATCTGCTCAAACACAAGCGGAGCTATTGCCCGCAGCGTTTAACGCAACGCGAACTCGCTATCCTCGACAACCCCTCGCTGCCATCACGCGTCTATATGTCAACCTTGAAACCGATATACATGTTCATCACACGGCGGCTGCTAGGGTGGGAAGACCGCGAGGGCGCCGCCGATCGTGGTGACCGCAGCTGAAGTTTCGGTATACTGCCGCGCCATGGACTACTGCCATCTACACAATCTCGTGGATCCAGCCGGCGCCGGCGCCGAGCGGCGTTATGGAATTCGGGTGACGCTGCCATCGGGCGACACGCTGCGAAAAATTCTCGGTGACGACTGGGAGACGCTGCATTGGTATCCGAGCGAAGTCGATCGCGACAGCGCCTTCGAGCAGATGGCAATACGCCACGGCTACTACAGACAATCGGATACGCCGAGCCAAACCCTCGAAAAAATCGTGCGATAGTGCGCGGTTAGCGCGGTGGCGATCCGAAAAACAGATAGAAATTGGAGCGGCCGCCCTCTGCAAACCCCGCGGCGAGATAGACCGGCCCGATTATCGTGTCGAGTCCCGCAAACACACTGCCATTGATTTGCGCGGAATCGAAACTGATGTCCGAGCGAGACTGCCAGACATTTCCGGCCTCGACCGAAACACCAAGATAGATCGGCACGTCAAACAAGCCGCCTGCTGATTCACCGACGCGGCGGTAGTACACAAGCTTGGCCAGTGCCGCATGTGGACCGCTAATCTCGCCGCGCTCGAGCCCCGAAAGACGTAAAAAGCCTCCGAGTGGAAAGAAATCCTGAATCGAATCCTTGGAGTTGATGGTCGTCGCGTAACCCAGGCCAAGCTGCAAGCTGCTCTTGCCGTGGCTCCAGGTTGCGTCGATCTCCGATGCGACAGTATCAAAACGCTCGTCAGCGCCGAGCCCGGGTAGTGATTGCCGCCAATTCACGTCAGCACGAATACCGCTACGAGGGAATCGAGCATCGTCGCGCGTATCGAAGCGCAGTCGGGTCAGAGTGCCACCCGTATCAAAATCGATATTAGGTATCGAGGGATCACCAACTTTCACCCTGCCTCTGCCGGTGCCGTGAAAGGTGCCGATACGAAATTCACCGAACGAAGCAATCTCAGCACCAAAATCAAGACCAAGCTCGGTTGCGGACACGCGATAGCGCGCAATAGCGTCATCCGCAACGAATGCATTGATATTGAATTGCCTCAGGTCGATCCTCGGCGCGACAAAAAAGCGCGCGGCGCTGCCGAACGGCTGATAGAACTCGGACAACAGCAGAGGATCCGTGCCGAGCTGCAGGTCGGACTGCCATTCGGCACCGCGCGGGTTCAGCCCAGCCATTGTCAGGCGGGTTGCCACATTGAATGCGGTTGAGCCCTCGAAGTCATTTTCGAGGGTCACGGCGAATTGCAGGACATTGGGTCCCCAACTCTTGGAACGTGCCCGGAATTCAACGCCAGTCGCGCCATTCTCCTCAACGAGCTCGTAGCTGACCTGCTCATAGAGATTCAGGCCATAGAGATGTTCGGCATCGTCGGCCAGGCGTTTTGTGTTGATTGCATCACCGGCTTCTGCATCGAGATGTGACTCAAGTATCTCGCGCGACAGTCGACTGTCATCAGCGACCCGGACAAACGCTAACGTAGTGTCGATCGCCGGTATCCGGGCCCGTTGTGCCAGATACTCCGAGTATTGCTGTTCGTCGACCGAGAACTGTTGCAGTTGCTCCGACTTTGCCGCTGTGGCACTCACTCCCGGCTCGATCGTCTGCTTTATCTGGCCGAAATCGGACGACGCGAAGGTGCCCAGTTCAGGGCGGATAAGTACGTCCTCGTCGCCGAGCGTGTCGATTTGCCGCAGCGTTTCCTTGCGAATCAGGATCGTTAGCATCTGTTCCGAGATCGTCAGTGCCGAGTTGAGTTCTGCGCCCGAATAGAGCGGAAATTCGACATCGACTGCGATGACGATGTCGACATCCATTTCGCGGATGACGTTGATCGGCAGATTGCCAACGATGCCACCATCAACAAGCAAGCGATCGTCGAGCCTGAGCGGTGCGAACACTCCCGGCACCGACATACTCGCGCGAATCGCTTGGGCAAGGTCGCCCTGCCTCATCACATAGGCTTCGCCGCGCTCTATGTCCGTCGCAATCGCCCGGAACGGAATGGGCAGTTCGTCGAAATCAGAAATATGCGAGACATCGATTGTCAGCTCGCGCAAAATCAGATCCAGCTTCTGACCTTGAATCACTCCCATGGGCAGCAATAATTCACTGTCGCGCAAACCAAGTTCGAGATTGATCGGATACTTCGCATCATCCTGTTTGCGTCTGAAACTCAAATCCGTGCGTGCCGGTTTGTCGGACAATGCATCCGCCCAGTCAAGTGTCACAACGACCTCTTCGAGATCATCCGGACTCATTCCGGACGCATACAGGCCGCCTACAATCGCACCCATGCTCGTACCGGCGATCGCGTCGATCGGTACACGATGCCGCTCGAGTTCACGCAGCACACCAATATGAGCCGCGCCGCGCGCGCCGCCGCCGCCGAGCACGAGCCCTATTCGAGGCCGTTCCGCATGGGAAATCGTGGTGGCCAGCAGCAAGATCACCGCAATCGCGCAATGCGTGCGGCGTAAAACGATTCGGATTCTCATCGGCAACTCTTTTATGTCCAGGACGATCTGATTTGAGGTGATTATAATGGCGCGCCTGCCTGGAGACCGCATGCGACCACGCTTTCGAGAAATCTACAGCAAACTGTGGCTGACCACGCTGCTTATGTTCTGGCTGCCTGCCAGCGCACAGATTATCGATAGCGAGACGATCAGTGAATTAGTTGTCACGAGTCTGCGCCGGGAACAACCCAGAATCATGCACGCGGGGAACATCGATCGTCTGGACGCCGCGACGATTTCAGATGTCCAGCATCAGCACATTCACGAGCTCCTGAACCGTGTCTCCGGGGTGTGGCTAAGCCGCGGCAGCGGCCAGGAACACCTGACGGCAATTCGCTCACCGATACTGACAGGCGGCGGATCCTGTGGTGCTTTCCTGTTTCTGGAGGACGGCATCCCGATTCGACCGGCCGGCTTCTGCAACGTCAATTCGTTGTTTGAGATCAATACGGAGCAGGCGCGCTCGATTGAAGTTATTCGTGGACCAGGCAATGCATTGTACGGCTCGAACGCGCTGCACGGCATCGTCAATGTCCTGATGCCGATGCCGCGGTCCGCCAGGACGCCGATGGCCGCACTCGAGGTTGGGGCGCATAACTATTTCCGTGCACGCGCCGACCTGCCATTCGATAACGAATCGCCCTGGCTGGCTTCGATCGTGCTAGCCGATGACGGCGGCTTTCGTGATGACTCAGGCTACCGGCAAGGCAAATTGCACGTAAAGCGCAACTGGGCGTTACCCGACGGCGAATTCACAGTCGGATTTTCGGCGACCGACCTGAATCAGGAGACCGCGGGGTTCATTCTCGGTGAGAACGCCTACAAAGATCCGGCCATCAATCGCAGCAATCCAAATCCCGAGGCATTTCGCGAAGCTTCGAGCCAGCGTCTTTACGGCATCTGGACGCGTACACTCAAATATTTTGACCTCGACTTGCGGCCTTACGTGCGTCATTCGGACATGCGCTTTCTGCAGCACTTCCTGCCCGGGCAGCCAGTCGAAGAAAACGGTCATGTCAGCGCAGGCCTGATCACGATGGCTACGTTTGGTGATTCGACGCGACGGACTATTCTCGGTGTGGACATCGAATGGTCCGACATGTTTCTCAGACAATACCAGGACGGGCCGACCGAGGGATCCGCCTTCCTGGTCGCAACGCGTCCGGCAGGCGACCACTACGACTACGACGCGACAAGTTTCGGCGTCGCCCCGTACGTGCAAACAGAGTACGAGCTGAGTGAGAAACTGACCTTTGCTGCCGGATTGCGCGCCGAGTATCTGCGATATGACTACAAAAACCGCATGCTGACTGGTAACTCGCGCGACGATGGCACCGTGTGCGGTTTCGGCGGCTGCCTGTACTCGCGACCGGCCGATCGCAGCGACAGTTTCAGCTATCTTGCGCCGAAGCTATCCCTGACCTATCAGCTTGACGAATCGACCAATCTGTTCGCCACACTCTCGCGCGGTTTCCGCGCGCCGCAGACGACCGAATTGTATCGATTGCAGAGCGGCCAACAGGTCGCAGACCTGGACTCCGAACGTGTCGATGCGTTTGAAGTCGGTGTGCGCAGGAACCGGCAAGGCCTGTCAGTCGACATCGCGTTGTTCGCAATGCAAAAACGCGACAGCATCTTTCGCGATGCAGATGGATTCAACGTAACCGGCGCACGCAGCGAACATCATGGCATTGAAGTTGCCAGCAACTGGCAATTAGGTCCTGGCTGGTCTCTGGCCGTCGACGCCAGTTATGCCCGCCACCGCTACGATTTCGACGTCGTTGCGCTGCGCGGCGAGACCTTTGTTTCCGGCACAGATGTGGATACGGCGCCGCGCTGGCTCGGCAGTGTCGAATTGGAGTTTGAACCGGGTGACGCGTTCAACACCGGCCTGCAATGGACCGCTATTGGCGAGTATTACCTCGACGCCGAAAACCGATTTCGCTATCCAGGACATTCGATCGCGAATTTTCGCGCCGGCGTGCGACTGTCACCCAAACTTAACCTCATACTGCGTGTCAACAATATTACGGATAAGGATATCGCCGACCGGGCCGACTACGCGTTCGGCGACTATCGCTACTTTCCGGGGCGCGGGCGTGAGGTGTTCGCCGAGATTCGTTACACGCCGAGTGAATCGCTGTAGGCGTGCAAGGACATGATCTGCGAGTGGCGTTCGCTATCGCTCCAGCCAAATTCGTCCGCCGCGATAACCGCCAACATTTCATACAGAGGCCGGCCTTGATCCGCGTTCAGTCCGAGCATCAGCCTGCGATGCACGATATCGATGAGCGTGCGCGCCATTTCTTCGCGAATTGCGAATACTATTTCGGCCGCGAGCACGGATTGTTCTGCATCAATTGTCTTTTGTAGCAGCGGCTCTGCGCTCGCGAACTCGATGAGATCGATAGCACGCCCGCCGTAGATACTGAGCAAACGATCGACACCCCGGGCGGACAGGCCCTGTGTTGACTCAAGCATCTCTCGAGCCTCGTCCAGGCGATATGCACCCGGCAGCTTGGTGTCCTGAGTTCGGCATGCAGGCAGCTTGCGGCCAAGCATCTTGCCCAGGCGATTGACGGTTTGTTCGGCGAGATTGCGATACGTCGTCAGTTTGCCACCTATGATCGAGACGAGGCCGCGTGCGATCTTGCGGTTCTTCTTGATGATATGACGGCGAGTGATCGACGATTCTGGCCCCTTGTCGCGCCGTGGCAGCGGTCGCACGCCGGCATACGCGTAATGAATGTCGTCCGTGCCAAGCTTCGCTTGCGGAAACACGCGGTTGGTTTCATTGAGCAGGTAGTCGACCTCGGGCTGACTCGCCCGAATCTCGGCAAGGTCGCCTGAATAACGAATATCGGTCGTGCCGATCAGGTACAGACCGTTCCACGGAATGATAAAGAATGGCCGGCCATCCGCTGCCGCCTCTACGTAGTAGGCATCATCCGGTGCGCCAGCAAACGCGCCCACAACAATGTGGCTACCTTTCGTGCCGCCGATGAACCGTTGCGTTGCTTTGCCGGTTGCAGTCAGTACCTGATCGACCCATGGCCCGGCTGCGTTAATGACGATTCTTACTGCAACCTCGTGCGACTCTCCGGTCAGGTTGTCCGTGTACTCCAGCCCGGTAACCGAGCCGTGCGCAATATTGACACTCGTAACCTGGCTGTAGGTATTGATCTCGGCACCCGCTGAGCGGGCCGCCAGAAGATTCTCGAGTACGAGTCGTTCCGCAAACGTCACCTGGGCATCGTAGTAACGCGCGGCGCCACGCAGCCCTTCTTTCTCGAGACCCGGCTCGTTCGCGATGGCCTCACTGCGACTTAGCATGTCGTGTCCCGGCACGGTCTTACCCACGGACAGCAAGTCGTAGGCAATCATGCCGAGCCGGATCAGTAATGGGCCGCGCTTTGCGGACTCATAAATCGGAATACAAATCCGAATCGGACTGACGAGGTGCGCAGCGATATCGCGCAATGTGATTCGTTCGCGCAGCGACTCGTGAACCAGCGGTATTTCTCCGTATTCCAGATACCGAAGACCACCATGAATCAGACGGCTCGATATGGCTGATGTGCCGCTGCACATGTCGTTCATTTCGAGAACAATGACGCGCAAACCCCTGAGAGCCGCGTCGCGTGCGATGCCCGCGCCGTTGATTCCGGCGCCGATGATGGCGACATCAAATGGCGCAGGCGCAGTCGACATCAGGACCTGGTTTGCCCGCTACCGCGAACGACGTACTTGTAGCTCGTGAGTTGATCCGCTCCGACAGGCCCCCGCGCATGCACGCGACCCGTCGCGATACCGATCTCGGCACCCATGCCGAACTCGCCACCATCTGCAAATTGCGTTGACGCGTTGTGCAGCACGATAGCGCTGTCGACGTCACGGAAAAATCGCTCCGCGGCCAGAGCATTAGCGGTAACAATGCTCTCCGTATGTCCCGAGCCGAAATGTGCGATGTGCCGGATTGCCTGCTCGATGTCGTCAACGACACGAATGGAGATAATCGCGTCCAGGTATTCGGTTGACCAATCCTCCTCGGACGCCGCAACAGCGGTTGGCACGATTGCGCGAACCGCAGCATCACCTCTTATTTCACAACCCGCATCGCTGAGCGCTCTCGCCACGTCAGGCAGCAATCGTTCGGCTGCAGCGCGATCGACGAGCACGGTTTCAGCAGCACCACAAATCCCGGTACGCCGCATCTTCGCGTTCAGCACGATGTCACGCGCCATTTCATTGTCAGCGGCCTCATGCAGATAGACATGGCATATGCCCTCCAGATGCCCGATCACCGGCACGCGCGCCTCATCCTGGACTCGTTTGATCAGGCTCTTGCCACCGCGCGGCACGACGACATCGAGCCACTCGCCCATCGACGACAGCATATAGCCTACGGCTGCGCGATCCGTCGTCGGCACCATCTGTACTGCATCCGCGTCGACGCCGGCTTCGGTCAGGCCTCCGCGCAAGCATTGGTAAATAGCCTGACTCGAATGAAAACTCTCGGATCCGCCGCGCAGGATCGCGGCATTGCCCGACTTGAGGCACAGTGCGGCCGCATCGGCAGTAACGTTCGGCCGACTCTCGTAGATAATTCCGATCACTCCAAGCGGTACGGTCACACGCTGTATCGACAGCCCGTTAGGCCGGTCCCACTCGGCAATGACGCGCCCCAGCGGATCATGCAATTCGGCCACGGCCTCGATCCCGGCTGCCATGCCTTCGATACGCTCTGCGTCGAGCATCAAGCGATCGAGTATTGCGTCGCTCAGGCCACGCTCTGCGGTTGCGGCCATATCGATCGCATTGGCCGAGAGAATCTCATCGCTTTGTTTGCGTATCGCGTTTGCCGCCGCCAACAACGCGCGGTTGCGCGCGTCATTGCTCGTCAACGCCAGTGCGGCAGCCGCGCGGCGGGCTCCGGCACCCATCGCGTCCATGACTTTGCTGTCAGCGATCATTGCCAAACAATACCAGTTCGTCGCGATGGACCATGACGGACCGTCCCCTGTAGCCAAGCCGTGCTTCAATTTCCGCCGAACGACAGCCCGCGAGTAATCCGGCCTCCTCGGCGGAGTACTCGGCCAGGCCGCGCCCAACCGTGTTGCCAGCGGCATCCACAAGTGCGACCACATCGCCGCGTTCAAAGCGGCCGACAACCTGCACAACGCCAACTGGCAACAGGCTTTTGCCGTCATTGAGCGCGTTGACAGCACCGTCATCGAGCTTGAGTTCACCGCACACCTCGAGAACGCCCGCCAACCATTGTTTACGTGCCGCGGCCGGAGTTCCTTCAGCGCGAAAAACCGTGCACGTGCCGCCGGTGGCGAGCGCCTGGAGCGCTCGATCAGTCGCACCGCTGGCGATTACCGTCGAACAACCCGCATGCGTCGCAATACGTGCTGCCTGGACTTTTGTCGCCATGCCGCCGCTGCCGATATCGGATCGTGTTTCGCCGGCGATACTCTGCACTTCGTCCGTTATCTTACGTATTTCGGGGATATGTTCCGCGGTGGCCTCGCTACGCGGATCTGCCGTATACAGCCCATCAACATCAGACAACAAGATCAGCGCGTCGGCCATCACCATTTGTGCGACCCGGGCCGCGAGACGGTCATTGTCTCCGTAGCGAATCTCCTCTGTCGCTACGGTATCGTTTTCGTTGATGATCGGGACAACGGAATGTTCAAGCAGTTTCTCGAGCGTTCCCCGCGCATTGAGGAAGCGGCGGCGATTCTCGGTGTCCTCGGGCGTCAACAGAACTTGTGCCGCCAATATGCCATTGAGCCGCAGGGCTTCCTGATACGCGTAGACGAGCTGAACCTGGCCTGCTGCGGCGGCGGCCTGCAGATCTTCGAGCCGTGCCCGGCGCTTGTTGATATTGAGAACAGTGCTACCGATAGCAATCGCACCGGAGGAGACAATCAATACTTCGTGGCCATTGCCCTGCAATATCGAAATGTCTTCGGCCAGCCCTTCGAGCCAGCGTCGGTGCACATGGCCGTCATCGTCGATCAGGAGCGACGAACCGACCTTGATGACAAGACGGGGAAATTCGGATAACACGAACCCGGACATGAACTACGCCGACAAATGATGGTGCGCGTCAAATGACGACAGCGTCACCTCTCCTTTCGAGACGGCGACGCTACCGCTGCGCGCGACAGCCGATAGCTCGCCGATCCGTCCGGCCTCAACGACAAAATCGTCGATCTCATGCACACGCCCGGTCAGCTGAATCGTGTAGCTGATCTGGGCCTCGTCGAGAATCTCGGCGCCATGTTTCCTGGCGAACGCAAGCGCCTTTACGAGACCGCCCGTTGCCAGTTTGAGCTTTACGATCGCCAACTCCCGCTCGAAATGATCGCCGAGCGTCATATCGTGAATGTTGACGACATCGACGAGTTTCGCGAGCTGCGAATTGAGTTGCCCGATCGCCGCATCCGAACCCGAAATCACAATCGTTACGCGAGATACGGTCGGGTCGTCGGTCGGCGCAACGTTGAGCGAATCAATGTTATAGCCGCGAGACGAGAACATCCCGGTCATCCGTGTCAGTGCACCGACTTCATTCTGCAAAAGGACTGAAATTGCGTGTCGCATGGTATCTCGCTCAAAACATTCAGTTGAAACTAACGCGGTACTGCATTCCGCGGATGGTGGCCCAGTTGATCGAGTATTGCAATGCAATAAAAATTAGTAAACACTCGCCGAAAATCCGGTACTTACGAAACATCAAGCGACGCAGTGAAAGATCAGGCCAGAGGCGCAAAAGTACCCGAGCACCCGCTCGCGGGCACCCGTATGACCGGTGCAGATATAGTCGTGCAGGTACTGGCCGACGAGGGTGTCGATACGATCTTTGGCTATAGCGGCGGCGCGATCCTGCCGACCTACGACGCCGTGTTTCGCTACAACGATACGCATAAGACTGCCGACGACAAGGCGCCGATGCCGCTTGTCGTTCCAGCCAACGAACAAGGCGCCGGCTTCATGGCGTCGGGCTATGCCAGGGCTAGCGGCAAGGTTGGGGTCGTCATGGTGACGTCCGGCCCGGGTGCGACCAATACGGTCACCCCGGTACGCGACTGCATGGCAGATTCCGTGCCAATCGTTGTTATTTGTGGCCAGGTGCCGACCGCGGCAATTGGCACCGACGCATTCCAGGAAGCGCCGGTCTCGGCCATCATGGGCGCCGTTGCGAAACACATATTTCTCGTCACCGACGCAACACAACTCGAAGCGACGATGCGCAGTGCTTTCGAGTTGGCCCGGACCGGCCGGCCCGGCCCGGTTGTCATCGACATTCCGAAGGATGTGCAAAACTGGGAAGGCGATTTCAGCGGCCAGGGTGCCTTGCCACTGCCCGGCTATTACAGACGGCTGGAATCGGTCAGAAGCAACCATCTGAGCGATGCTGCTTGCGAGCGCTTTTATAAGATGCTGTCTCAGGCAGAGCGGCCGCTGATCTATGCCGGCGGTGGCGTAATCAACGGTAATGCAACCAAACCGATGCGCCGCTTTGCCAATGAATACGGTATTCCGGTTACCACGACACTGATGGCACTGGGCGCCAGCGACACAACTCACCCGCTGGCAATGCACATGCTCGGCATGCACGGCATTGCCTCGGCAAACTACGCGGTCGAAGATTGCGATTTTCTGATTACGGTTGGTGCCCGTTTCGACGATCGCGTCGCCGGCGACCCGGTACGTTTCGCAGGCAACGCCAGGAACATTGCACATTTTGACGTCGACATCGCAGAGATTGGCAAGGTCAAACGCGTTAACTGGCATCACATCGGCGTCCTCGATCGGGATTTGGCCGATTTACTCGACTACGGTAGACGAATCGGGTTTAGTAAGGATTACTCGAGTTGGCACGACGAGATCGCTCACCTGAAGAAAGAGCATTGCCTCAACTACGAACGCGACAGTGAATTAATTCAGCCGTACGCGGTGATTGAAGAAATAAACCGTCACACCAAGGGCCAGGCGATTATTTCGACAGGTGTCGGTCAACATCAGATGTGGGCTGCGCAGTATTTCGACTATCGCGAACCGCGGCTCTGGCTCACTTCAGGCAGCATGGGCACGATGGGCTTTGGCTTGCCGGCAGCGATCGGCGCACAGTTTGCAAAACCCGACCGGATTGTCGTCGACATCGACGGTGACGCGAGTATTCGCATGAATATCGGCGAGCTTGAAACGGCAACAACGTATAAGTTGCCGATCAAGGTCGTCGTGCTGAATAACTTCGGCGATGGCATGGTGCGTCAATGGCAAAAGCTCTATTACGACAGCCGCATGTCGGGCAGTGACAAGTCATTGCACAGCAAAGATTTCGTCAGGGCCGCCGAAGCCGACGGATTCAAATTCGCGAAGAAACTCGATAAGAATGAAGACCTTCCAAAGGTCATTAAAGACTTCATGGAATTCGGCGGGCCTGCATTTCTCGAGGTCATCATTGACCCGGATGCTGGCGTGTATCCGATGGTTGGCCCGGGGCTCAGTTACGACAAGATGATTACGGGCGACTACATCAAGAGTCGCAGCAAGCCCTCGGACGATCAGCCCGACCCCAGCGAAATGTTCTGAGCTGGTCGGTATTGTGTGGAGAGCGATATGAGCAAACTGAATCTGTCGGGCAGCTGCCTGTGCGGCTCCGTCGCCTACGAGATAACGGGGACATCCAGGGCCTTTTTTCATTGCCATTGTTCGCGCTGCCGCAAGGCAACGGGCACGGGCCACGCCAGCAACATCATCATGCAACCGGATTCGGTGACCTGGACTGCCGGAGAAGATCTGCTCAATAGCTACAAGGTGCCCGAAGCCAAGCGTTTCATGACGACATTCTGCAGTAACTGCGGCAGCCTGATGCCACGGGTCGCAGCGGACAAAAGTATTGCGGTCATTCCGGCAGGTACGCTCGATAACGACCCGGGCATTTGTCCGCAAGCACGAATCATGAGTGGCTCGCGGGCCGAATGGTCGTGTGACATGAGCGAGTTACCGGAATTCGATACGTACCCGCCGGCCGCCGAGTAACGTGGCCGACTATCTCGTAACCGTACGCAATGTCCGCCGCGGGGACTTCGGCGCCGAGCCCGGGCCAACGCGCTTTCTCAAAGTGCCCGGCAATCGTAAGCCAAAACCTGATCATGCAGTCAAACGTGCCGGCGTTGCGCCGCGTGCCGGTCGGCGTGGATTGCCCGGCAAACACCCGGACAAGGCCGTCAACATCAATTGCGGGGCGCACTTTGATGAGAATTATGGCAGCGAGGATAACGGCCATTCCTGGTACTTCGAGGATAAGGTATTTCTTGCCGATCTCGTGGCAACCCTGTCTGGCGACACCGATCGGCAGGTCATTGCACAACGGCGTCTGGACGCTCGTGGCAGGCTGCATCTGACCTGAACCCACCCGAACCGCGGCTCTGTTATTATGTGAACTGGCGCAAGGACTGCCAGGCCCAATTGCAGCACATTGTAGAGGCCATGCTGATCACGCCGAAAAGGGACAACCTGAACAAGATCGTTATCCTCAACCCTAAAGGGGGTTGCGGCAAGTCCACTCTCGCCACGAATATCGCCGCCTGTTACGCCAGGCGCGGCCCGCAACCCGCCATCATGGACTATGACCCGCAGGGTTCGACGATCGCGTGGCTGAAGCGCCGCTCGAATGACCTCCCGACCATTCACGGCATTGCGGCTTTCAAGAAATCGATGCAAGCAACGCGAAGCTGGCAGCTGCGCGTGCCCGATGACACGGTAAATCTTATCGTCGATTCGCCAGCAAGCATCAGTCACGATGACCTGCGCGAGTTCACTCGCGATTCGTCAAGCATCCTCGTGCCCGTGTTGCCGTCATCGATGGACATCGATGCGGCATCGAAATGCATCGCGGACTTACTGCTGGTTGCCAAGGTCAATCGCAATGAAGGCAAGCTCGCAGTCATTGCGAATCGTACGCGCAAGCATACGAAGAGCTTCGGCCGGCTCATGCGTTTTCTCGACTCCCTCGGTATTCCGATCATCGCGGTCCTTCGCGACAGTCAGAATTTCGTTCACGCGGTGGAGCAAGGTGTCGGCCTGCACGAAATGCAGCCGAGTCGTGTCCGCCCCGATGTGGAGCAGATCGAAAAAATTGTCACGTGGCTGGACGGCTGGGAGGCACGCCGTACGCGCGCCCTGAAGATAACCGGAATGCGGCGCCAGCCGTTCTCGCGAGTATCGATATTGCGCAAATCTCAGGTCCGTTCCGTCTGAATCGACGCAAACTGATCCACGTCCACATTGCCACCGGAAAAGATGATCGCAGTCGTTTTGCCTGCAGTATCGATCTTCCCTGACAGAATCGCCGCCAGTGCCACGGCGCCGCCTGGCTCGACGACAATCTTCAAATTCTGAAACGCAAATCGCATGGCCACCCTGACCTCGGCGTCACTAACAGTGAGCCCACCACTGGCCAGTCTGGTCAAGATGTCGAATGGCAACCGGCCAGGCATGTCAGCAAGGAGTGCATCACAGATCGAGCTTGCGGATTCACGGATAGCAACGCGTTTACCACACTCGAGTGAGCGGGCAGTGTCGTCGAATTCTTCGGGCTCGACGGTGTAGATCTCCGCATTTGGCAATCGCGACTTGATCGCGATAGCACAGCCTGCCGCCAACCCGGCACCGCCACAATTGATCAGGACCTGATCCACCGGGAGTCCGAGCGCCACCGACTGTTCGGCGATCTCGAGTCCAACGGTACCCTGACCTGCGATAATGTGCGGATGGTCGTAGGACGGCACGATGTCGGCACCACGTTCGGCCGCGATTTGCCGCGCGATAGCCTCACGATCCCCGCTGTAACGATCATAAGTAATGATCTCCCCGCCGAGCCTGATCGTATTTTCGAGTTTGGATTTCGGCGCGTCTTCGGGCATGACGATGGCGGCGTGAATACCGAGTATTTTGCCCGCCAATGCAACGCCCTGAGCATGATTCCCCGATGACCATGCGACGACTCCCCGCTTCGCCTGCTCGGGAGACAGCTGGCTCAGCAGATTGTAAGCACCGCGAATCTTGAAAGAACCAATACTCTGAAAGCACTCGGGTTTTATGAGCACAGTGCCGCCCGCAATTTGGTCGAGCTCGGCGTTTTGCAGCAACGGGGTTGCAACAACAACGCCGGCCAGTCGACTTGCAGCGGCCTCGATGTCAGCAATAGCGACGGTATCGATCAATCGGTGCGACCCCCGGCAACCAATCGATCGATCTTCGCAGCGCAGATAAAGTCATTGTCCGACAACCCATCAATTGCATGCGTCGTGTAGCTGACGTCGCAGCTGCCGTAACTGACTGTCAGAACCGGATGATGGCCTTCGGTAATCGCGATCCAGGCAACGGCGTTGGCAAACCCGAGCGTGCGGCTGTAGGCCGGGAACGAGAAACGCCGTGATATTTCGAGACCATCCTGACTGAGGACCCAGTCATCATGCAGCGCCCTGAGAAGCTCTTTGGTCTGCCCGAGCCGCAACGGCTCGACGCCGCCCTCGCAGGGCTTGCAGTGGCGCTTGGCGAGATCGTCTGTCATGGGGACAGAATATACCCCACAAAAAGGCCGGCCCCCAAAGGGCCGGCCACAGGGAGACTCGAAGCGAGTCGCGGGATATCAGGAATCGTGCAAGGGTCAATGACTAGTTTGGGCTGGAGGCGAACGACTGCCCATTGTCGATGAATAACTTCAGGCTGACGCGACGCTCAAGGGCATAGCTGTCGACCGATTCATCCTGTGCAGGGGCTTCGCCATGTGCGACAACACGAATCCGTGACGGATGCACGCCGGCAGTGACAAGCTGGTCCCGAACGAACTCCACGCGTTTCCTGGAGAGTTGCAGATTGTAGTCGGAGTCGCCACGTTCATCGGCAAAACCATCCAGATGCACGCGGATATCCGGCATCGATGCAAGACCACTGGCGAGTTCGGCGAGTCGACCGCCTGTCGTGTCGGCTAGCACGTGCTCATCGGTACGAAACAGCAGATCCATTGCAATACCGGCTTGCATTAAATTGATTAACTGTGGCCGGTCGAACTCCTGAATTCGCTCGAGCTCGGTACTGAGCGTATCAATATCACTGTTGAGCACACGAACATCGTTCTCGAGCTCGGTAACATCGCTGCGAGAGTCGCTTAGGGAGCCAGACAACGTATCGATTGTCGTACGTTTCTGGTGCATCTTGTCGCCGAACTTGCCGCCGATCGCTGCGCCGATTATGAAACCAACCGGGCCGCCCGCCAGCGCACCGACAACGGCGCCCGCACCGACGCCGACGTTCTCTTCTTTGGATGCCGCTGCCGCGAACACAGGGGTTGCTGTTGCAAGGGTCAGTATTAAAATAATTGTCAAGGTATTACGCATTGGTATGTCCTCCATGGTGTTTCAGTCGCTGTTGGAGGTCATTACATGGCACAAAAGCGCTGCCGAATGGCCCGCATCATGCAAAGTTGACGATCAATTGTGGTGAATTGTGGCGCAGCAACAATCTTGCATTGTGGCGCAGCAACAATCTTGCATTGTGGCGCAGATCAACCGCGGTCGGGATCGGATAGCGCGACGAAGGTCCCGCCATTTCTTTCACAAAGGATACGCATGAGTTGCGCGTAGCGACGTGTCGTATCAGACAACTCCCGGCCCGGTTCGAAGAAGAACGGAAAACCAACAGCGTGAATGCGCACCAATCTGTTGCCATCTTCATCTTCCCGATTCACGGTATCGACTTGCCGAACGACGGCCTCAACCGAACGGCCACTGAATTCGTCGCCGAATACGTAGATACTTATCTTCTTGTCGGGCGACCAGAATGTACTGATCGCATAGATAATGCCGTCGACAGGATTGCTGTCACTAAACGGGCGCCATGTGCGCATCGTATTTACGATGGCCTGACGACGTCCTGGCGTATCGGGTATCCACTTGCCAGCGTATTGTTTGAACATGTAGCTGCCATTGTCATTCATGATCTGAATGCCTTTGACCTGTGGATACACGTCGAGCGTCTCGGTCAGCTTTTCGATAGCCCGGGGCCAGTTGAACTGTTGCATACTGCCGGACGTATCGATAATGAAGATCACGTACTCACTATCGACAGGAATGCCGGCTACCGCATCGTCGTCGGCAGCTCGATAGTAGGGCTGCAACCTCCGCATCTCTTCTGTCAGCCGTTGCTTGGTGACACGCAGTGCCCCCTCATCAAGGGGCGCCTCGGATTCCTGCTGCGTCGCTTTGTACTGGCCTCGTACTGTATTAAGTTCGCCCTGTTTGCGTGCAAGTCGTAACTTGCTTAACGAGGCTTGCTCGCGAACGTCTTCGAGGTCGCGATTGATCACGGCCGTTTCACCGCGAATGTCGAAAAGCTCCTGCTGCAACAGGGCAATCAACTGCTCGAGATCGTCCTGCGTTTTTTCGATAATGACCGGTTCGTAAATCTTGCTGAGAACGAGCAACAGAATAATCGCACCAAAACCACAACAAATGCAGTCGAGGAACGACAGACTAAACGCTTCAACATTGCGGCGCCGTTTCATCTTAATTGCTCCGTCATGCTACGGCCAGTCCCTGCTAACGCTTATAAACGAACCACCCGTACGGTACGCCAGCACCCAATAAACGATTGGCGCTTCGTAATCGCCTTCGAGTGGATACAGAAAAACATTGACCGGAATACCGCTCGGCAGTTCACGCAACGCATTGAAGTGCATTCGGTATCGGTCACGCCCGCTCACTGTCCTTTGGCTGATCGTCGGCTCATCCATGGTCGGCAGGCCGTCGGCGAGCAGGATAATGTTGTCCGGCAGTGGTGTTAGTCGCGACGCGACTTCCCAGGCTGCCTTCATGTTCGTGCCGTTCTCGGGCACGGTGCGCCGCAAGACCCGAACTGCCTCATCAAGCTGGCGACTGTCATCGGCCTTTAGCCAGACACCGTCGCTGCCTTTGATGACAGGTTCAACATCGTTATTGAACATGTAGATCTGAAATTCGCTGCCTGGTAAAAACTGGGCGGTTAGCCAATCGACGCTGGCCACAACCTGGCGCCATTTGACCGCTCGGAGCCTGTCACCCACAGACATGTTGCGCCGCCGGATAATATTCACGATCGTGTCGTCGAGCATGCTCGCAGAACGATCAACAAGTATGAGCGTTCGTTTGCCGCCCAATCTGAGACCGGTCAGGTACTGGCGGTCGCCCTCGCCTTGAAACTCGCGCAGCCTGTTACCATCAGCCTCGTCTTCCGCTGCAAGCGCGAGCAGGCGCTTGACCTGCTCTTCGAGCGACTTGATGTCGGTTTGCAGTTTCTCGACAGCTTCGATGTGCGCGAGGGTCTCCGAGTCGTATTTCGAGAGCTCGGCACGCAATTCTTCAATTAGCCTGATAATCTGCGCGATCTGCCCTTCTGCTGTGTCTTGCTCGGTCTCGAGCCGCTCCATCGTGTTCTTGGCAAGCACGAGATTCTTGCGCTCATCGAGTATTTCGATCTCGATTTTGCGCGTCTCTGCCATGAGGTCCGACGGATCCTGCTCGGTTGTTTCCTTGACCTGTGCATTGATGATCATGAAAAACAAGATGACCGCGCCGAAACCACAACTCATGCAATCGAGAAACGACATGCTGAAGACTTCGAATGGCCGTCGCTTACGAGCCATTGTCGTTTTCCATGGTAATCAGTCGCAGCTCGTAGCCCGGCGTGCCAAGCCGTATCAGATCTCCAACTTGCAGGACGGCAGAACCGTCGATTCGGTGCCCATTCAGAAATGTACCGTAGCGGCTGAAGTCGCGGACAATGCACTGACTGTTCTCCTGCTGCAATGAACAGTGTCGGCGCGATACGCCGGGCATGTCTTGTTGTAATTCGATGCAGCGTTCTCCGTCACTTGATTGTGACCCAAGCGTTAACGGCCGCGTATCAATTGCGTATGCGGTGTTGTCGAACAACAGATGCGTTGGATGACCTCCCTGTCTGATGACCTCGGTGTTCTTGAGCACAACGGGCGACTGGTCCCACGGCAATTGTCGTATCAGGCTGACGGAACTGTCGCCATGCTGCATCTCGCGGCAACGCGATAGCAATCCTCGAGCGGTCGCTCCGGGCTCTTGCAGAAATATTTCGCCCCCGACACGGGCGGTAAGAATATCTGCGAGGCCGGGCATTCGAGCTGCGCGGTCCGAGAGCTGCAGGGCCGGCGTTTCATCGGCCCGATATAATGCCCGCAGGTTACTGACAATGCGATGGTAGGTCGGTGCCGCCGCAGCGACGAACTCGAGCAACTCGAGATCGGCCCGATGCGTAATACCACGGTATTCGATCTCGAGTGTGATGGTTTTTCCGCCAGCCACAGCAGACAACCAACCCTGCAACTTGTCTTGCAGCATTTGCTCTGTTTCCGCGGTATGCAGAGGATCGAAGCGGGACTGCTGCACGAATGCCTCCGCGATAAGCGCAATCCAGGCTTCGTGCAGGGCTATCATCCCGCATTCATCAATCACTGCTGACCGATCCATCTGCGCCTGCCCAGATTGAGCCAGTCGTGTCACGACCGTCGAATGCAGGCTGAGATCGACGTGTGCGGGCACGGCATTCTGGTATTCGCGACGCGTCGCTGCGACAGCGGCATCGACCATTGCAGTGACCGGAATCTTCAATTCGGCCGCAATTCCGAGCAACAGGCCAAGATTGTCAGCCCGCATATACGCGGGTACCGCGAGGACGATACGATCGCCAGCACCGGCAACGCGCTTCCACATCTGTTCCAGTTGCCGGCTTGCGAGGTCGGCAGCACTCAAATGCTGAAAACGGCGATCGGCCAACGGCGTTGTTTGCAGATTCGACCAGAACCGGTTCTGAATGCGCCGTGGTTTGACGCGCGCTTTTGAAAACGCCTCAGCACCCGTTGTCAGTTTGTCATCGTCGAGCAGCGCGAACCCCGGTTCCCGATACAGTAACTTGTCCGAGTCCAGAACCGAGATACCGGCATCGTTGATGTGCGCTGCGAGAAGACCCACGTCTGCAATCGTCCTGTGCCTAGTCCGCCTTCATGTGCCGGATCAACTTGTCGTTGCAGTAGTTCTCGCCGTCAAAGACAAGCCGCTCCTGCAGCAACTGCAACTGGTGCACGAGAAACATCAAAAAGATGCTGATCAGCAAGGCGATGAACGTCGAATTGAAGGCAACGCCCAGACTCTGCGTTACGCCTGCGATATCGCCTTGCACCGCTTTGTCGGCCTGCGCGAGCGCTTCACCGATGCCGCGAACCGTGCCGATGAAGCCGATCGACGGTATCGCCCACGAGATATAGCGAATCATCGACAGTTCCGATTCGAGTCGCTCACCCTCTGTCTCGTATATATTGCGCGTACTGCTCGATACGTCCTGGATGTTGCGCGTCGTGCTGAATCGTCGCAGTGCATTCAACAGCGCCCGCGGCAGCAGCATGCGCTGGCTGTCTTCGGGTAGCGCCTCAATCTGGCGCGCAAATTCGCGTGTGTCCTCGGGCAAAATTCGCATCCCCTCCGCGACGGGCACGAGGTCTACGTCGAGTAGTCGGCGCTCGCCAAGAATTATTACCGCTTTGTAGCCCATGATTGCTAGAGCCCAAAGGCCGAGAATGAAACAGGCCTCCTGTTCCATGTCTTTGATCAACACCGAGACGCGCCGTTCCCGGACGTAGTCCGGGTCGGCCGCCGCAGCAATTGTCTGCTCTTCAATGATCTGCGCAGCATTTGGGCGAACTACGGCAACGTAGAAAGCGTGCACAATAATGATTGCAATGATCAGCGCGAAAAGTTGAAACACGAATTCAACCGGTATGTTCTTTTTATTCATATTGATTATTCAGGCTAGATGTCTGTTGGAAACGGAATTGACTGATCGGCCGGGATGTCCTCGCTGGGTCGAAAATCGTCGTCTTCATCGGTGAAGCCCTGCTCGTCAAGGCCCGCTTCATCTACTTCTTCGGCTGCCACCTGCGGCTCTTCGGTCTCGTCCGGTTCGTCCGGCTCGGCGGGATCTTCCTGTGCCCAGGCCGCCACGCTGAGAAAGCAACTGGCGATAACAATCAGTAGAAATCGATACACGTTGGATCCTCGTCTTACGGTCTCTGACCTTAGACCGGTTTCGGCCGCAATTGTCTCACGAAATTTCAGGGCACGGTTCTGACAATGCGAAAGCCGACGTCCGATCGCGCATCGCTACCTGAATCACGATAACTGAGGCGCAGCTCCAGAATGCCCGCATGCCGCCAGCTCGAGCCGCGAATTACGTGGCTCCTGCCCGTCTCGGGGCCCATCGGATCAACCACAGGTGTCGTGATTCCCGGTGTTGGCACTGTATAGATGTCATTGACCCACTCAGCAACGTTGCCGCTGCCGTCGTGGATGCCGATGACGTTTGGCACGAATTTGCCGACCGGTGCCGTTGATGCGAAGCCGTCGTCGTAGCGCGGCAGAATCGTCGGCACAAGATCTATTGCCGCCTTGTCCGCGAAGTTGCCGCTATCACGCTTCGGCGGCATTTCGGAGCCCCACGAGAATTTTCGCACGCCAGCGCTGCCCTCATAGCGAATCGCCCAGGCCCACTCGGCCTCTGTCGGCAACCGGTAGCCGTTGGTGAGTGGTCGAATGACCGTCCATTCACCAAATTTCTCCTCGTAAGCCGGCTGCAGGCCTTCTCTTGCACTGAGCCAGTTGCAGTACTCCACAGCATCAGACCAGGTGACATTGGCGACGGGGTTTTGACCGCCCGCCATCGATGCATGAATATCACTGCCAGAATCATGCCCGGCCCGGAATTTCGCAAACTCGCCGTTAGTGACTTCGTGGACTCCGATCAGGAACGGCCGTGTCAGCGTAACCGGGACCAGCACCTCATTTGCCCGCCTGCCCTGCTCCGAGCGTGACGAACCCAACCTGAATGTTCCGGGTTCGACGCGGCGCATGAGCTGATCGTCCACCGTCTTCACCGTAACTTCGACTTTTTCCTGCTCGATTGCTGCGAGCGACCGCAATTGTGCGGTAACCGTCTGCGGATATCCCGGTCGCGGCGTAACCGTTCGCGACCAGCTTTGATAGCCGGTCTTGCGGACTTCGACCCGATGTGGTGCGGAGCTTAGCCGCAGAGTTGTGGAGCCGTTGCCACGCGCGCGGCCATCGACGAAAACGGTGGCATCAGCAGGCTGCACATTGACAGTCAATGATCCGGTACGCGCAGACAGATCGACAGTTATCGAATCGCTCGCCGCGGCTTGCAGCCGCACCCGTCGGCTGGTCGCTCCATAACCCGCCTTTGACAGGCCGATGTCGTAGTCAACGCCCGGAGACAATGCCAGCGTGATCGGTGATTGTCCGCGATAACGGCCATCGACCGTCACATTTGCTGCCCGTGGAATGGAGTTAACGAGCAACTTCGCATTTGCCGGTTGCAGCTGAATCAGGGGCAGCACCTGGTCCATATTCGGCTGCGCTGTCACCGTGCCATCCCAGGCTCTGAATCCGTCCCGAACAACGCTGATTTGGTGCGTGCCCTCGAGAAGTTCAATAACGGCAGGCGTTTCGCCGACACGATTTTCGCCTGCAAATATCGTTGCGCCGGCCGGCTCCGACGTCACCTCGACATTCGACCAACGGCGTACAAGCTGAACGTACAATTCCTCGTGCTGCCCCAGACCCGCAACCGCAATAACATCGCCGAATGGCAGGTAGCGTTCGGCGCGCACGCTGACACTGTGCTCTCCCGGTTGCAACTCGACAGGACCATACGGCGTTTTGCCGACGGTGCTGCTATCGATCGTTACGACAGCGTCGACGGGAGGCTCTGTGGCGACGGACAGGCGGCCCGGCAAGCGGCGCATTCTGATCTCAATTGTCTTGCTCGCTTCGTCTCCAACGACAAAATTCTGACTGACATCGTAGTAACCCTGCTTTTCTACCGTGACCGTGTGCTCCCCGCTGCGAAGGAGAATCCGACCGCCGATCGGCATACGAAACCAGCCGCCGGATATCGAAATATCGTCGGGCTCCGCGGGGCTCACTTCGAACTGAATCGATGCCGAGCTGAAGAGCAAGTAGGACATGACGATTAGTATTGTGAGTCCAACGCCGACGATCGCCTTGAGTGGATTACGGCGCGATTCGACAACAGCCGCATGCGTATCGGCCGCGCGCCGAAACGCCGTCGGTGCAATCGCCTCGTCTGCAGCTTGCGCGGCATCGTCAGCCAGTTCCGGGGGTTGCGTAACGTACGCACTATCTTCGAGTCGCACATCCAGGGTCAGTCGCTCGACTGCTGCGGAAACCCGGATTCTGCTGCCAAAAAACTGCAGCTCGTCGCCATCGGCGAGACGCGTACTGGCAACCAGTGGCGCACCGTTGATTTGCATTGAGTCGTCGCGCCCAAAAGGCTGTACGAATGGCGCGCCGTCAAGCAAGTCGAGCAACATGACGGGTCCGCCTCCTGGACCCGGCAAGCGAAGTTGACAATCGTTGCCTGTGCCAACGCGCAGCGGCAGCGCATTGGCGCCGATACGTCGTTCGCCTTCAGCGTCTCTGATATAGAGGTGGTCAAAACTCAAATTGATTCCTCGCAGCGAACAACAACCGGCTGAAGATCAATCTCCGGTGCGACACGAAACTCGAGGCGCACATCCCGGTACCCCGGCCGGCTTCCAACAGCGACGTATGTGCCCGGCCTGAGGTCCAATTGGCGCGTTTGAAAGCTGCCGAGTTTACCAACTTTGTAGATAGAGACGTCCGTGACGTTGTCCGAAACCAGCTGCACGGTTAGCGGGGTTGCCGCGCGTTTCAGTAGTCGCGATAGCTCGTCGCGCTGCCCGGACAGTCGCGGTCCGATGCTCGGCATGCGTGTGATATCGACGACAAGTCGCGTCGCCTTGCTCATCGTGAACGCCGTGCTCAGGCTGTCCGGGTCCGCGATGTACTCATCAAGTTGCGCATGCAATGCAGTCATCTGCCGCGCACGGCTGAGTCCCTCCTGCGCAAACAGAAGATTGCTGTCAATCTCAAGGATACTCTCGTAAGTCTCGACCGCTATCTCCCATTCTTCATCGCGTTCCTGACGCTGGGCTTGCCTCTCGAATGCCGAAATCTGGTCCAGCCGTATTCCCTGGTCGACCTGTAACAGACCATCGGCGGGCTCCCGTGATTCCGGCCTGAGTTGCTGCGCCATTCGAAACGCCGCCCGAGCTCCAGGGTAATCCCGTTCGGTCAACGCGGTCAGGCCTTCGGTCATGCGTTGATCAAACTCCATTTGCTTTATCGTCGCCTGCACTCGCTCGAGACCGGTTTGCGCGGGCTGCCACTCAGGATCGAGTTCCACCGCCCTGGCAAAACTCTGCCGTGCAGCTTCGAGTTCAAGCTCGCTCTCAAACTCGAACCCCTGATCGGTGAGTGAAAGAACGGTATCAAGGTTCTTCGCTCGCGTGTAACCCGCCTCTGCTGCTGCGTGGCTCGGGCTGATCGCGACGGCCAGCTCAAAGAGTCGTAGTGCTTCGACAGCATCCGCGGCCTCGAGTGCAGCCTGCGCATCGGTAAACGTCGTGGCAAAGACCTGGTCAACCTCATCGAGCAGCGGCTCGACGATCGCGATCGCCTCAGCATACTTCTCGCTGGCAATGACGTAATCGCGCGCGAGGTATGCCACATCGCCTTCCGCATAGATCGCCTGCGCTTGCTTGAAACGCAGACCACCCCAACGCTGCACAGCTCGCCGCTCCAGCGTTTCCATTTTCGACAGCAATTCGCCGAGCACAACTTCGGTATCGGCTCGTGCTTTGACGCGCGCATCGCGCCCACTCAGGTCATCGACGTTTTCAGTGAAGCCCACGCCTCTTTTGCGCTCACTTTCCTTCTCAGTCTGAACTGTCTCCTCACGCGTTTCGGCGACGGGCTTAATGCCGTCGGTCGTGACGGTATCCGGCAGAAAAAATACGACACCAGTCAGTATCGCGAGCAGCACGACGAGACTGATCCCCAGTGTCCTTGGACTGATGCCGGAGCTTTCCTTTGGCGCCGTCAGCGACGCTGCAGCTGCGTGTCTCGTCCCGGGTCGAACGTTGTCGCTGGCTTCGATGAGTTCATCGATCGGAGCCCGTCGGCCACCTGTATAACTTGCAGGCGCGGGCGCAGACGGGAAGCCCGCGGATTCGAGCATCGTCGCGACGGTTGCGGCATCCGGTCGCGCCAGCGCGTCTTTATCAAGCATGCTCGCGACGAGCTGCTGTACAGCTGTTGGAACCGCAGAACCGTCGGCTGCAACCAAAGGCGGCGGCACCGCGTGCCGGATGTCCTCCGCCGTCGCAGACGACGAATAGGGTGAACGACCGCTGACAAGCTCGTAGATAAGCCCGCCAAGCGCAAAAATATCATCCGCCGGCTGCGGCACGTCTCCCGAGAGCGTTTGTGGACTCGCCGCGATCAGTGAGCCGCCTCCTGCCTCAGCACCGGCAACTGCGGCGACCCCGAAGTCGATCAGGTATGGAGCACCGTTCTGGTCCAGAAGAATATTGCTCGCCTTGATGTCGCGATGTACCACATTCTTGCCGTGCGCATAGCGCAATGCATCTGCAACAAGCCCGACAGGCGCGAGGATGTGTTCGAGCGGGGCACCTGACAACACACTGATATCGGGCCCATCGACGAACTGCAGGCTGTAGAACGGGTTGTCCGGTTCAGCATTGAATTCGAACACACGCACGATGTGTGCATGCATCAAACGGATGCTGTTTTGCCATTCCTTGTGGAAATCCCCTGCGGCCACGCGTTTGCTGACGAGTATCTTCAGCGCAACGGATGCACGTGTCAGTCGATCTTTAGCGAGCCAGGTTTCGGCGGCACCGCCGGCTCCGAGCTTGCGCAGCAGCGTGTAGCGGCTCGCGAGCTCACTTCCTTTCTTGATGTCTTGCATCAATCAGTGATCGCTCATCCCGTCGGTTCGGGGATACGCACCGGATCCGGATCAGCGGCATCTGCCGTCTCGACGAATCCGGTCTCAGCCTCATAGATTTCCTTAAGCAATCTACGCCAGCTTTCGTACTGCGCAGTGGCTGTGCCGGTCAGGCGACGCGTCTCACCCTCGACGGTCACGACCATCGGCGCCGCCTCGGCGCCGAACGACTCGGACAATTCCTTGATGGACTCCCTGTGCATCCCCGCCTCCGAGCGCCTCGAGACGCCCGACATAATCGATTGAAAGCCCTCCCCAATAGCGATGTTTTGCAAGCTGCGTTTCATCCGGCTCCTGGAGTAACTCGAGCTGTCCGTATCCACAGCTAACGCACCCGCGATAACCACCGCACCCATCAGCGTCTGCAGTGCAGCTGATCGCTTCACCTGGCGGTAGTTGATCGATTCCTCACGCGCCGTCTTGCGCCACGAGTGATACGGAATCGCAATGCCGTAATAGAAATTTGCGTAGTGTTCGTTGAGTGTGTCGACGACAAGTCGATCACGTTCGCGGATCTGCCGCAGGCGATCAACTGCTGGATCGTTTTCGGCCGGCAGACGAACAATCGAGACCACTCCCTCTTCGTTCGTAGTCAGATGTTCACCGTAGGCCCGTGACGACATGTCAGCAAAGAACTTCAGCTCGGTAATCTGCCGAACCTCGCGTATCGATTCGGACGGAAGTTGCGCGACGAATGCCTGCAAATCATTGGCAATATCGTTAAAGACCTTTTGATAAGGATCTTCGCGTCGATCACGGTTTTCCGAATAGGAAGAAACACCGGTTTGCGTACTGTAGGCCTTGCTGTACCAGTGCTGTCCACGCGCGTCATCGACGGAGATATCCAGAGTGATGAACTCACCGTCCGACTTTTCAATCTTGCCGCTGATGATGACATCGGTAAACGCATCGCGCGACGGAATAACCCGCACGGCTCCCCAGTGGCCAGTACCTTGCAACGTCGTCTTGAGATGGTATGGCAAATAACGTATTTCAGCGGTGCGAATTTCCTCGTAGATACCGGACTTATCCGGATCATTGTCGACAGACATACCACCCTCGAATTCAATGACGCCAATATCAAGCAGCGCCGCCTCGTCCGGTGGCGTCTCAGCCATGACCAGTTCGGTTTCTTCGGCGGTTATGACTTCATTGACCGCACATCCGGGCAGCACGAAGCAAGTGGCGGTCAGCAGCAGTGATACCCGTGTCATCGTTTTCAAATCATAGTCCTAAATACCGCTGTATTTTCGATACTCTTCCCAGAGCCGGTCACGCAGCGCAGGGTCATCTTCGGCCAACGCAGCCTCACGCAGCTGTCGGGCGATAATATCGTCGTCGACCAAAATCGGAATATCCTCCGGCGTACGCTCGCGAATCTCCTGCTCTGTCATCCCGGCCGTCGGAGACTCGCGCGACATACCGGTATTTGCCACCGATACGGGGTTGTTGCCGTCAGACTGTTCACCAAGAATGATGCCGCCGCCGCCGGCGCCCGTCGCGCCCTCACCGAATCCTTCTGTGCTGCGTCCTACCGCAGCAATTTCACGTTGTTCTTCCGACAGCGCCTCGTCGAAACCGCCGATCGACTCATCGAGCTCGCGGCCCAGCCGTTCAGCCCGCTCGGCTGCGCTCTCTTCCGGGAATTCGCCGACGCTGCCCGCGCCCCCGGTGCCCTGCGTGCCGCCTTCGGCACTGTCACTTGCGGACTCGGATGAACCGCCGCCACCGCCGCCACCGATGCACTCACCGTCCTGTCCCATGCCGCCCACGCCCCCGGGTAAGGATCCGGTATCGCCACATTCGCTATCCGCAGAACTGCTTTCGTCCTCCCACTCACTTGGGCTCTCGGCGTCGCCTCCGTCTCCGGAGTCGCCGGACATGTCGCCGTCAGCGCCGCCGCCACTCGAACTTGGCGGCGGAGGAACGCCGTCTGACTCATCACCGCCGGCGGGAAAACTGCCGACTTCTCCGCCCGAACCGCCTGAATCGCCGGAGCTACCCGTTGGTCCTTCAGAGCCTCCGGGCATACCACCGTCACCGTCAGAGCCACCGCTTGGTGATGGGGGCGCTGGCATGCCACCACCGCTTGGTGATGGGGGCGTCGGCATTCCGCCACCTGGCGGAGCTGGCGCGCCGGGTGGAGCCGGCATGCCGCCGCTTGGTGGGGAGGACATGCCGCCACTCGATGATGACGACTGTTCTTTGCACGCACCTGTTACAACAGCAGCAAACACTATGAACAGGAGTGGCTTGATCCAACTGGGAACCGACGTGGATGACTGACTTGATTTCATCGTCCTGACCCTCTCTGTCGCAAGGACTGCCTAGGGTTTGGAGCACCAAACGCGTGGCGGAGTTCCATTGGAATCACCGACGCGACGGACTCCGTCCGCAGCTGCGTGTCAATGTCGACGATAATACGTGGCCAGCGCGCGATCAACACCTCTTATCACAGTGCTGCAAGAACCGCAGTCGCCTAGAGAAAGGCCCCTAAATCGCTGATATTGTTAAATTTGTACCGGCCGGCGCGCGGCCGGCCGGTAAGGCTTGCGAAACAGGATTAACGACAAATCATCCGGTTTGCTCGGCTGGCCCGCCGATGCACCAGCCATGCGCCGCTGCGCGAGCCTGATCGCCTCCTGCATCGCAACGTCGAGCGGACCTTTGCGAATCCTCTCAATGATCTCATCCACGTGCACATTGTCCATCAGTCCGTCGCTGGCCAGCAGGATCGTGTCACGCGGCTTCAGTTTCAATTCGGCACCAATATCGATGCGCATATCGGCCGTGCCCATGAAATTGGACACCAGATGGCGCTCTGCGTGATGCAATGCTTCTCGCTGGTCAAGAAAGCCCGCCTCGACCGCAAATCCCGTCGGCGAATGCGCGGTCGTTTGCAGCTTGATCAAGCCACGCTGGCCAACGACCATCGCCTCTGAATCACCGATCTGATAAGCGCGAACCGTCAGACCTTCGATCGTGATAACCGTCATCGTCGTCGCTGATCCATTGCCGAGATTCTGTACCGTCAGATTGGCCGCCTCAATGCCGTTGAGTATCGCAGTGCGCAGCAACATCGTCTCAGCCATCGCGGCTTGCATTGACTCGATCAACGAATTGACCGCGGTAAGCGATGCCTGCTTTCCGGCGGGCAGACCGCCGGCACCATCGGCAACGATCAGGACGGCCGCCTGTGGGCCGTAGGGAATGATCGCCACGGTGTCCTCGTTCTCAGACTCCTTGTCCGGCGATCGACACGTATAGGCGATGACGCTCCCGCCGCCAACAGACGCACGGCGCTGATCGGGCTCGGCGGCGCCGTCCAGCAACACGATGTCATCAGGGAGATTAGACATTAAGGACCTCTAGCGACGTCACGCTATTCGCGGCGCACGGGCTCGCGACACCACGCACAATAATTCCAGAACTCTCTTGCTATTCCCCATTTGCAGGCTTTGCAGGAGTGTCTGCTGCCTGCGAGTTTCCACGGGCGTCGTACTTTAGTCCGGCACCACGGACAATAGCGCATGAACGGCATCAGCGGCCCTCGACACCGTGTATTGCTGCAACGTGCCTGGTAGCGCTTGTCCGCATAGCGGCGGCTTGTTTCCTCGACAAATCCCGGCCCGTAGCACCAGGAGCAGTAATTCCAGTCGTTCTTCACACCACGTTCGCAACGCGGACAGCTGGACGGCAGCGAGGATTCCGATCCTCTTGCGGGATTATCGAAACCGCACCAGGGACAGGCCTGCATGCTTTCGGCGACCGGACCCTCGCAACGCCGGCATTGTTGTCCGGTTGACAGCGCCTTGCGGTACTTTCTTTGGAACTCGCGCCACTGCAACTGCCGCCACGATGACCCGCTGCGGCCGCCGTTTTTCGTTTTCGTTCGTTTTTGCCGGCGCGCATGGCTGCGCAGGCGCTCAAACGCGGCCTGCATTTGGGTCGCGTCCCGATAGCGCTTGGCTGGATCGAGCTGAATCGCCTTTTTCAGCATCTCCGCGAATTCCGGCCGCACTCTTGCAATCAGTTGCTCGTGACCGACCATCGGCCAGCCAAATGGCCACTCGGGCAACTTGCCGGAGAAAAGGCGGTACAGGACCAGCCCCATCGAAAATACATCGGATTGAAATTTCGGCCGGCCCATTGCCTGTTCCGGGGCGATGTAATCAATCGTCCCCGATCCCGACGCCTTGAGGGTGCGCAAGCTGAGTTTCGCAAAACCGAAATCGGCGAGCTTGAGCTGATTGCCCGCAAACAGGATGAAGTTCTCTGGCTTGATGTCGCAATGAATAATCTTGCGCTCGTGGGCATGTGCCAACGCTGCAAGTGCCTGAGCCGCAAGATCCATCGCGCGCGCGGTCGAAATACGTCGCTCGAGCCGATCGGCGAGCGACTCATCACCAAGCTCCATTGCAATAACGAAACGGTCGTCAATATAAGTCGCGTTCAGCACGGACAAAATATTCGGGTGTTTGAGCCTGGTCGCTACCCGTACCTCGTGCAGAAATTCCTCTTCCCCGGTGTGGTCGCCGGACTTTGGAATTTTGAGTGCGACGCGAGTCTTCTGGATCGTGTCGAAGGCGCGATAGACATCGGCCAGCGGTCCCGATGCGATACGACCCAGAATCTTGTACTTGTCGACTTTTTGTCTCGCTCTGAGCATGACTACTCGCCTGCTCTCACGCTGGCGACAGCAGCAGCCCAACCCGCCAGGAGTTGCTCTCGCCGCTCGTCCGCCATTTGCGGTTCGAATAGCGCGTCACGTTGCCACAGCCCGGATATTTGATCGATCGATGCAACGACGCCGCATTGCAGGCCGGCAAGATAGGCAGCGCCGAGTACGGTCGACTCGACATTTTTGGGACGTTCGACCGGAATACCGAGAATGTCGGCAAGAAATTGCAGGAACCAGCCGTTTGCCACCATGCCGCCGTCGACGCGAATAATAGAAGGCGCGATGCCATCATCCGACATCGCATCAATTAGGTCTCGCGTCTGAAAAGCGACCGCCTGCAAAGTCGCCGTAACGATTGCATCGCGTCCGCTGCCGCGGCTGAGACCGAGTATCGCGCCACGCGCGTGCGGGTCCCAGTATGGCGCACCAAGTCCCGCAAAAGCCGGCACGACATAGACGTCGTCAACAATGCCGGTAGCCTGTGCAATGTTTTCGGATTGCGGCGCCGAATCGATGATACGCAACTCATCGCGCAACCACTGCATCGCAGATCCGGCAACAAATACACTGCCCTCGAGGCCGTAGGTCACCCTGCCATCAATGCGGCTCGCTACAGTCGTCAGCAATTTGTTGCTTGACGCCAGCGCTTCGCTGCCAGTGTTGGCGATAACGAAACAACCGGTTCCATAAGTGCTCTTGGTGGTACCTTTTTCGAAGCCCGCCTGGCCGATAAGAGCAGCCTGCTGATCGCCAGCCATGCCACACACCGGGATCGCACCACCAAACATGTCGTTATCGCTTACGCCGAATTCGGCCGCACAATCCAGGACCGCTGGCAGGATCTGCGGCGGAATGTCGAACAGCTGCAGCAGCTCGTCATCCCACTCCTGCGAATGAATGTTGAACAGCATCGTCCGCGACGCATTGCTTGCGTCGGTAGCATGCACCCGCCCGCCGGTCAGGCGCCAAAGCAAAAAGCAATCCACGGTACCGAATGCGAGCCTGCCGGCGGCCGCCCGTTCACGAACCCCTTGAACATTGTCGAGCAGCCACGCGATTTTCGTTGCCGAGAAATACGGGTCGAGTCGTAGCCCGGTTTTTTCGATGACGATCGATTCAGCGCCGTCCGCTTTGAGCCGCTCGCATAGTGATGCGGTACGGCGGTCCTGCCACACGATTGCATTGTGCACGCATGCGCCGCTGTCGCGGTCCCAGATCAGCGTCGTCTCGCGCTGATTGGTGATGCCGATCGCCGTGATATCCGCAGCGCCGGCACCGACTTCGTGCATAGCCTGGCGCGTGACGTCCTGCACTGACCCCCAGATCACCTCGGGGTCGTGCTCGACCCAGCCCGGCCGCGGAAAGATTTGTGGAAACTCCTGCTGCGCGCTGGCGACGGGGGTGGCTGCATGATCGTAAATGACTGTCCGGCTGCTACTCGTGCCCTGATCAATCGCGAGCAATAGATGACCGCTCATGCCGCTGCGCCCCCGACAGTGAATATGGGTCTGGGCACTCTCATTTGGCGCCCTGCCTCATGTGGATATGGCCAGTCGCCCTGTGTGTTCGCGACCTTTTGTATATCCTCGAGAATTGCCTTTGGCCAGGGCGCAACGCGCCGCGTTACAAGATCAACATGCAGGTTCATCCACTCCGCCGTCGCTGCAAGGAAAAGCCCCTCGGCATGATACAGGCGCTGGAATTGATGGATGCGTTTTTCATCGAACGCGAGAATCTGTGCGGTCACAATGAACGGATCATCCAGCTTGAGTTCACGCCGGTAGATCACGTGGGATTCCACGGCGAACGTCGAACTCTTCATTTCCTGGATGTGTTCGTCGGTAATGCCGAAGCGATCCCACAGCGCGTCCACGCCGCCGTCGAATGCGAGCACGTAATACGCGACATTCATGTGGTCATTGACGTCGATCCAGCCGGGCAGGACGCGCCCGCGACTGACCTCAATGCCGATGATTTGCTTATCCGCCATCAGCGGTCGTCCTCACGCTTCGCTGAGCTCGGCAATGTTGCGGAAATTCTCGAGGGCTTCAGGGTTGGCGAGAGCCTCGGTGTTCTTGACGGTTTCTCCATGCACCACGGAGCGTACTGCAAGTTCGACGATTTTGCCGCTTTTCGTTCGCGGGATTTCCGTAACCGCAACAACTTTCGCCGGGACGTGCCTTGGCGTCGTATTCTTTCGAATGACCGAGCGAATCCGCTCACGCAGTTCGTCGTCGAGTTCAACCCCGGAACGAAGCACAACGAACAACACGACTCGTACATCGTCGTTCCAGTTTTGCCCGACCGCGATGCTCTCGACCACCTCATCGAGTTTTTCGACCTGTCGATAAATCTCGGCGGTGCCGATGCGCACGCCACCCGGGTTCAGGACGGCGTCCGAACGACCGTAGATGACCAGACCACCACTTTGCATGAGTTCTGCGAAGTCTCCGTGCGACCAGACACCTGGAAAGCGTTCAAAATAGGCGGCACGATATCGTGCGTCGTCAGTATCGTTCCAGAAGCAAACCGGCGCGGACGGAAATGGCTGCGTACACACGAGCTCGCCATGCTGTTCGATGACCGCTTTGCCCGAGTCGTCGAATATCTTCACGGCCATGCCAAGACCACGGCACTGCAGTTCTCCGCGGCGAACCGGCAGTATCGGATTGCCTAGAGCAAAGCAGCTCAGGAGGTCTGTGCCACCGGCTATTGACGCGAGCTGCAGGTCCGCAGCAATCGCGTCGTACACAAAGTCGAAGCTCTCGGGCGCGAGCGGTGAGCCTGTCGAAAGAACCGCCCGGAGATCCGGCAATCGATAGCGATCACCCGGCCGAATACCGGCTTTTTCGAGCGCCGAGATGTACTTGGCGCTTGTGCCAAATACTGTGACACGCTCGCGTTCGGCCATCTTCCAGAGTACGTGGCCATCATCGAAAAACGGCGAACCATCGTAGAGCACCAGCGTGGCGCCCGTCGCGAGGCCACTGACCAGCCAGTTCCACATCATCCAGCCACACGTTGTGAAATAGAACAGTCGATCGGCAGCCGAGATATTCGTATGCAGCACATGCTCTTTGAGGTGTTGCAACAGCGAGCCACCGTGCCCATGCACGATGCATTTGGGTACGCCGGTCGTGCCGGACGAGTACATGATGTACAGCGGGTGATCAAATTCGACAGGCTGAAAATCGAGCTCTGCGCCGGCAACCCGAAAGTCGTCCCACGTAATCGCGTTGTCGGTCAGCATCGACCCGTCGCCGTTGCTGAGAAACGGTGCGATCACGGTGGCGGCGATGCCCGGTATCGCGTCGACGATTCCGGCGACGACTGGCAATGCATCAATTCGCTTGCCGTTGTAGAAATAACCGTTGGTTGCGAACAGCACTTTTGGTTCTATCTGGCCAAATCGGTCAACAACACCATTGATACCGAAATCCGGCGAACATGACGACCAGATCGCACCAATACTGGATGCGGCGAGCATCGCAATGATTGCTTCGGGACAATTTGGCAAATATCCGGCTACCCGATCACCCTTCTCTACACCAACATCCCGAAGTCCGGCCGCGACCTCCGCAACCGATGCACGCAATTGATCGAAGCTCAATTCCCGTCGACTACTATCTTCGCCACAAAAAATAATGGCGGCACGCTCACCAGTTTCACGCAGCAAATGTGCTGCAAAATTCAGTTCGCTGCCAGCAAACCAGCCCGCGTCCATGATGCTGTCGGGTCGCGATAGTATTCTGTCTGCCGGCGTATCAAAACGAACGTCGCAGAATTCGCAGAGTGCTTCCCAGAACGCCGCCGAATTATCGATCGACCACCGGTAGAGATCGTCGTAGCGATCGAATCCCTGTTGATGCATGAAACGATACATGGCAGTCGCCTGCCTTTGTTCGTTTGCTGGGCTCCAGAGAATCGGATTTTCGGGCATTTTCGCGATCGCCCTCTAAAACGGTACACCGACAGATTGACATAGAAACCGCATGAATGGTGTCGCCGCCTTGAACGCCGTTTCCACCTTTTTTTGGAATTGCGCGCCAAGTGGTTCATCAGGCCGTAACTCCTTGACGCCCATGAAGCTCTTGCGCTTGATGTCCTCAATTTGTTCGTGATCTTTATCGAATCCCCGCGGTGGACGAGTCAACGATTCACCGCCGAGCTTGAAGTGGCGTCGAAATCCCTTGTCGCCCACGGCGCGGCGCCATGCGGCAGGTTTCGCGGCGATTCGTTCGCGAATACCACGCAGCGCATCCGATTCGGGACGCCACATGCCAACACCAATGAACACCTGCTCGGGAGCGATGTGCACGTAGTACCCCGGTGAATGCACGTCTTTCGCCTGTTCGTGGCGAAACTGGATGCCGATATTGGTTTTGTACGGTAACTTGTTTTTCGAGAATCGCGTATCCCGGTAGACGCGCATCAGCGACCCGCCGATGCGCGTTGGCTGTGCGACGAAATGCGGTGCAATCTCATGCAGCGGGTCTTGCATCGACTGAATGAACCGCAGCGCTACGTCGAGCACGTGTTCTTCGTAGCGGGTCTTGTGCTCCTTAAACCACTCACGATTATTGTTCGCCGCCAACTCCTCGAGGAATGCGAGCGTTTCGGGCTCAAACGTGGCGTATCGCGGGACCGGCATCAGCATTGACCGTCGCCGGACTCCGCTTCCGGATGCGGGTACATGTCGGACTCATCCTCGTCTTCGCGTGGTGTAAGGCAAGCGAAATCTTTCTCGACGAGAATGCTGACCCTTTCGCCATCGTCAAGGAGCTGCTCGCCATCGATCGATACCTGATCGCTTGTCGCCCATGCAAGTACAATGGCCTCAGGCAGACGCACGGTCATGACGTTTTCGGACAGAAATGCTCCTGGATTGACACTTGCGGGACTACTTTCCAGTTTGTACTGGAATTCGCGTCCGCCCGGAAATCCGGTGCACGCGCTCACGATTCCTTCCTTGTGAAGCGTATCCACCTCGGCACGCGTCAGTCGCAATCGAACTGAATTGTCACGAATTCTCAGTTTCACGGAGTATTTTCTTTATTATCAGTGTGCTATTAGATCACGATTCGCCCTGCAGGAGGGTGTGTTGATAACCGACCCGTGGTTCTATGCCGTTGCCATACCCGCAGTATTACTGTTCGGTATCTCCAAGGGTGGTTTCGGTGGCGGACTTGGAGTAGTCGCGGTTCCGCTGATGGCACTCGTCATATCTCCTGTCCGGGCCGCCGCAATTCTGCTGCCAATACTGTGTGTAATGGATTTGGTCGCGCTCTGGAAGTTCCGCGGCAAATGGGTCTGGCCCGAACTGCGCATACTGTTGCCGGCATCGCTCGTCGGCATACTCGTCGGTACCCTCTTGTTCGAATTCATGAGCGCTTCCATTGTGCGTCTGATCGTCGGTGTTGTTGCAATCATTTTCACACTGCATTTCTGGGTCAACAAGCAGCGTGCGAACAGTGCGGGCCTTCCCGACTATCCGCAATTTTACGGTCTGTTTGGCGCTTCTGTTGCAGGATTCACGAGTTTTATCGCGCATGCCGGAGGTCCGCCAATAAGCATGTACCTGTTGCGCCGGCCGCTGGATCGAACGGATTTCGCTGCGACAGCCATCGTTTTCTTTGCGGTAGTCAACTACGTGAAGCTCGTTCCCTACGCATGGCTTGGGCAATTCGATAGCGATAATCTCGCAACGTCCGCGGCGCTGGTCATCCTCGCGCCAATTGGTGTACTGATCGGTGCCTGGTTACACAGGCGTGTCACCGATCGGTTTTTCTTCGGATTTGTCTACGTTTTGTTGTTCGCCATTGGCTTAAAGCTCATCTACGATGGCGTTGGCGGCTTTATCTAGTTCAGGGGGCGCCGGCAGACACAGCGCTTCGCTACAGGCAGACAGCGAGATAACGCTACCGACCCCAAAAAAGTCGGAAACGCAGACGCATCGAATTCGAGCCTGCAGTGCAGGCATCAAACAGAAGCTTTAGCCAAACCGGTCGCTTTGAGCACGACCGGTTAGTCATTGCCTAGTCGGCCATGACGTTTTCGGCTTGCGGGCCTTTCTGCCCTTGCGTCACTTCCATCGAAACTTTCTGACCCTCTTTGAGGGTTTTGAAACCTTCCATCTGGATCGCGCTGTGATGGACAAATACGTCCTGACCACCTTCGCGCTCGATAAAGCCAAATCCCTTATCGTCGTTGAACCACTTGACGGTTCCTGTAACTCTTTCGCCTGACATATCTACCTCGTAACAAAAACGCCGCCCGAAAGCGGTTAAGTCGCCCACCTCTCGGGGCCGGCAGCGCAAATAATACTAGTATTCGCGCAGCAAGGCTCGCGATTTGCGGTGCGTGGCACGCTGCAGACCTGTTATGAACGCATCACGCTCCGTTTTTTCAGCAGATTTAATCGTTTTTTGCGGCCCAGCGGACGTAAGGTAACGCTCGCTCCGTGGAGCTCATTCACGCTGAAATTGCGCAATTTTGTGTCGTTTTCCGCGACACGAGATCACAAAAAAGGGCGGGCATCCTGCCCGCCCTGCTTGTGAGGCCTCGCCGGCTGGTGGGGGTTATGACATTCGCCAGATCGAGGCCAGGTACACGATTTCTACCGCACATACACTATCCCCATCGGCGCCCTTGAAGTACTGGGGAAAATACCTAGCAACAGTGACGACCTTGCCCGCCCGTGCTGCTAAGATTGCCCGCCTCAAGCAACCGCAAAAGAGCTTTCTTGATCAATGACCGATGACTTTTCTCCAGAGACGCGCAATCGCCAGGTCGCGATATGGCTGCTTGTTTGTTGTGCGCTCGTGTTTACGATGGTCGTTCTTGGCGGCGTAACGCGATTGACGGGCTCAGGTCTGTCGATGGTCGAGTGGCGGCCCATCATGGGTTGGCTGCCACCTTTGAGCGATGTCGAGTGGCAGCGCACGTTCGAGATGTATCAGCTGTCACCCGAGTTTCAGAAAATCAACGCACACATGGATGTGCACGACTTCAAGGGCATTTTCTGGCTCGAGTACCTGCATCGCCTGCTGGGACGAACGATGGGTATCGTGTTCGCTGTTCCGTTCGTCTTTTTCATAACCAGGGATTACATCGTCAGACGCGAATGGCCCAAGTACCTGCTGATGTTCGTTCTCGGCGGTCTGCAGGGGGTGCTCGGCTGGTACATGGTCAAGAGCGGTCTGATCGACAATCCGCACGTTAGTCAATATCGATTGACTGCCCATCTTATCGCCGCTTTTCTGATCTACGCCTACATGCTCTGGGTCGCAATGTCGCTGTTGTATCCGCAGTCAGGCGGCGATCGCCACCGCTGGTCGGGCAGAGCAGTGCTGCTGACGTGCCTGATTTCGACAACGATCATCTCCGGAGGGTTTGTCGCGGGATTAAAGGCCGGCGAGATTTACAATACCTTCCCGATGATGGGCAATTCTTTCGTGCCGCCCGGGTTACTCGCCCTCGATCCCGTCTGGCGGAATGCCTTCGAGAACCTGACGACTGTACAATTCGACCATCGCATACTGGCGATTACGACGCTTTTCGTCGTCGTTGTCTTCTGGCTGGGCGCGCGCAAGGCAGAGTTGCCGCAACGCGCACGCTTTGCCGCAAACGCAATGCTGTACACCGCTATCCTGCAAGTGGCGCTCGGCATTTCCACATTGCTGCTTAGCGTACCGACGACGCTAGCTGCTGTGCACCAAGGCGTAGCCATATTGTTATTTACAATAGCGCTAATTCTCGTACACAGCCTACGGAAAGTACCCATGTGACATCGCATGGATTTCAGGGAAAATTAAAACATGTCAGTTGACCCGAATATTTCTTCATTTGACGAGTCGGTCTGTTTTGACCTTGAGCTGATCCGTCGCTATGAGGGGCGCGGCCCGCGCTATACGTCATATCCGACCGCACTGCAGTTCAGTGACAAGCTGACTGAAGAGGATTACTTGCAGAATGCGCTGGCCAGCAACGCCAGCGGCGTACCGCTGTCGCTGTATGTGCACATCCCGTTCTGTCACACCCTCTGCTACTACTGCGGTTGCAACAAGATCGTCACGCGTAATCAGGGGCGGGTTAGCAGGTATCTGGAGAACCTGTATCGTGAGATCGATATGCAGGCCGAGTTGTTCGACTCGTCTCGCGTTGTAGAACAATTGCATTTTGGCGGAGGCACGCCCACCTATCTTGACGAATCGCAACTTCGCGACCTGATGCAAAAACTCGGTAACGCATTCAACCTCGATGACAGTGATGACAGGCAGTTTTCGATTGAAGTCGATCCGCGAACCGTCGACGAGGATGGCATCCGGCTATTGACGGAATTGGGTTTTAACCGCCTGAGCCTCGGCATCCAGGACTTCGATCAGCTGGTCCAGGAGGCCGTCAATCGCAAACAAAACGTTGCCGAAGTATCGGCTTTGTTGAACGCATCACGGGACGCCGGCTTCAAGTCGATTTCTTTTGACCTGATTTACGGCTTACCGAAACAGAACGTTGCCAGCTTCGACAACACGCTCGACGCGGTCATCGAAATGCGTCCTGACCGGTTGGCCGTGTACAACTACGCGCATCTTCCGCAACGATTCAAAGGTCAGCGCATGATCAACGCTGATGACATTCCAGCTCCGGAGACGAAGCTGGAGATTCTCGATCGGACGATCCACCGACTGGCGCAAGCGGGCTATATCTACATCGGCATGGATCATTTTGCACTGCCGGAGGATGATCTCGTGGCTGCGCGTCGCGATGGCACTCTGCAACGCAACTTCCAGGGTTACTCAACGCACCGGCAATGTGACCTGATCGGTGTTGGCGTCAGTTCCATAAGCAGCATCGGCAACGTTTTTTCGCAAAATTCGGTCACAACGATGGAATATGAATCGCGCATTGAGGAAGGCAGATTACCTGTCCATAAAGGCGTGATAGTAGACGATGATGACCTGATACGTGCCGACGTCATTCAGTCATTAATGTGCTATGACGAGCTGCTGTTTGACGACTTCGATGCCGACCACGAGGTTGAATTCCGGACGTACTTCGAGGCCGAACTCAAACGATTGCCGCCGTTGGTTGACGATGAACTAATCGATGTCAGCCCTCAAGGCATACATATCAAACCGAAAGGGCGGCTACTGCTTCGCAACATTGCGATGATTTTTGATCGTTACATCAACGATTCGCAAAACGACAATCGCTTTTCTAAAGCGATATAGCATCCGGCGCTAGCCGATTTCTGTCAGCCAGTTATGAGTATCCGGTGCGTTACCGTACTGGATGTCCTGTAGTGCTTTACGCAACTTCTCCACATTCGGCCCAGGGTTGCCGTCGATCATGCTGATTTCCTCGCCGTTGTAGACGAGACAACCGACAGGTGACAGACAGGCAGCAGTACCCGACAATGCAGCCTCATGCGTCGACGCTGCTAGCAGCAATTCTGCTACCGTGAAGTTTCTTTCGCTGACTTTGTAACCGAGGTCGGCTCCCAGCCTCAGAATTGAATCACGTGTCATGCCGTGCAGGAACGAGGCATCGAGCGGCTTCGTGATAATTTCATCATCACTGATCAAAAGAAAATTCGCCGCACCAGTCTCTTGAACGTCTCCATCGGGGCAGAACAGAACCTGGTCTACGCCATATTTTTCTTTTGCATCCAGAGTGGGGCCCAGTGCCGCTGCGTAGTTACCGCCAGTCTTGGTGCTGCCAAGGTGCTCGGTCGTGCGCGCGCGCTGGTCATCGACAAGCAGCTTGAGCGGTCGCGCGCCGCCCTCGAAGTAGTCACCGACCGGTGACGTCAATACAAACAGAGTCGCTTCGGTCGACGGCGCCGCGGCCGCGCCGATGTTCTGCAGGGTACCAATAAGAGTTGGCCGAAGGTAAAGAGCACCCGGTGGTGCCGGAATATCGTCAACATTATTCGCGACCACGTCGGTCACCATCCCCGCGAGCAAGTCCGCATCGGGCACCGGCATACACAGCGACGCGGCACTCTTCTGCATGCGTGCGACGTGATCGTCCAGGCGGAAAATACGTGCCTTGCCGTCATCCCATCGGTACGCCTTGAAGCCCTCAAAACAGGTGCTGGCGTAGTGAAATACATGCGACGCGGGGTGCAGCGTGAGCGGCGCGAGAGGTTCAATCGCTGCCTCCTGCCATGCGCCGTCTGTGAAGTGTGCGATCGCGAAATGGTCGCAAAAAACAGTACCAAATTGTGCCATTGGAATTCTAATCTGGATTAAAAAAACAGGGGGCGTAACTTTGCATCAATTGCTTTGCGTTGGCCACCCTCTGCGGCAAAAATCTGTCAGAAACTGGGCGGACTGCATGCCGTAATCAGCTCGCAAGGCTCGTTGCCCGGATTGTGGAACTGATGTGGCTGATCGCTCTTGAAGTAGTAGGCGTCCCCAGCCCGAAGTACCGACGTCTGATCGGCGACCGTAACCTCGAGCCGACCACGGAGGATAATGCCGCACTCCTCGCCGTCGTGCTTGATCGTGTGCTTGCCCGTGCCGGCCCCGGGCTGGTAGCACTCCTTGAGCAATTGAATGGACTTGTTACGCAGGTTGGCACCGACCTGCAGGAAGGACACCCCGCCGTCGGCAATCTCGGTGAGTTCCTCTGCGCGATAGAACATGCGATCCGCCATTTCGAAATCGTCGGCGAAAAACTCGCTCATGCTCATCGGGAAGCCGTCGAGCACCTTTTTCAGCATGCTGACGGTCGGATTCAAGCGCCCTGCCTCGATCTGTGAAATCGTCGCGTTCGCGACGCCCGACACACGCGCCAGATGGCGCTGCGACATACCGAGTTGCGTGCGGATTTCCTTGAGCCTGCCGCCGATTTCCTGGTCCATCGTCGAATCCCCAAAAAGTGTTAACTAAGATAAACATTTTGACGCTACAATCTCTATAAATCAATAGCTTACAATCCCGCACATAACCGATTGTTTAACATAGCTGCTCGACATTACACTTGTCGCCCTAGCGCAGATGACCGGAGTAATCCCGCAATGAGTGCCGCCAGTAATATCGACGCCTATTGGATGCCGTTCACGGCGAATCGCGATTTCAAGACAGAGCCGCGCATCATTAGCGGTGCGTCGGGTCATTACTACACCACCAGTGACGGCACCCGCCTCTACGACACGTTTTCAGGTCTATGGACATCCGGGCTCGGGCACTGCCATCCGAAGGTTGTCGAGGCCGTGCAGCGACAGGTTGCCGAGCTCGACTACTGTATCGGATTCCAGGTCGGCAACGACAAGGCCTTCGCACTCGCTGAGCGAGTGGTCGACATGGCTCCGGACGGTTTTTCGAACTGCTTCTTCACCAACTCAGGCTCCGAGTCGGTCGACACGGCACTCAAGATTGCACTCGCTTTCCATCGCGCACGCGGAGAAGGCAACCGCACACGGTTGATTGGCCGCGAGAAGGGTTACCACGGCGTTAACTTTGGTGGCATGTCGGTTGGTGGCATGGTGCCGAATCGCAAAGTCTTCAGCGCCAACCTGATCCCGGGTGTTGATCATCTTCGGCACACGCTGGACCTCGAGCACAATGCATTCAGTCGTGGGCAGCCAGAATGGGGCACGCACCTGGCCGATGATCTCGAACGACTTGCAGGACTCCACGACGGCAGCAATATTGCGGCCGTGATCGTTGAACCGGTCGCGGGCTCTGCCGGCGTCATCCCGCCGCCTGTCGGTTATCTCGAGCGGCTACGCGAAATCTGCGACCGGCACGGCATCCTGCTGATCTTTGACGAGGTCATAACAGCCTTCGGCCGTGTGGGCAAGGCCTTCGCCGCTGAACGATTCGGTGTCAAACCCGACATCATTACCACCGCAAAGGGCCTGACCAATGGTGTCATCCCGATGGGAGCAGTGCTTGTGCGCGACCATGTCTATGAGGCGTTCATGCAAGGGCCCGCCCACATGATCGAGCTCTTCCACGGCTATACCTATTCCGGTCACCCGGTCGCCGCTGCCGCGGGACTCGCCGTTATGGACGTCTACAAAGAAGAAGGCACATTCGAACAGTCCGTGGGACTCGAACAGACATTCGAGGACATGCTGCATTCGTTTGCGGATCACGACAAAGTGATCGACGTGCGTAACTTCGGACTGATGGGTGCCATTGAACTCGCGCCGCGGGACGGTGCGCCAGGCGCGCGCGGTTTCGAGATTCACAAAAAGTGTTTCTGGGATGAACATCTTGTCGTCCGCAATGGCATGGACGTATTACAATTCTCACCCTTCCTGAATTCCAACGTCGATGAAATGCAGCAATCGTTTGCTGCCATTCGTCGCGTTATTGACTCAGTCGAATAAGCGACTGAATCCGGAGATACCATGAACGCACGACCCGCAGAAAACGTCGCTACCGCCACTGTCATTGGTCATTTCATCAATGGCGTGGATGTGGCTGACAACAATCGCCCGTTGCCGGTAACGAACCCCGCGACCGGCGCGGTGACGAAACACGTTGCAATGGCAACGAAGGGCACGGTTGCAGATGCAATTGCCGCCGCCGACGCGGCGTTCCCGGCCTGGCGCAACACGCCGCCGGCGAAGCGCGCCAAAGTCATGTTTCGTTTCAAGCAGTTGCTCGAAGAGCACGCGGACGAGATCGTCGCCGCACTGACGGAGGAGCACGGTAAGGTTCTGGATGACGCGATGGGTGAATTCGTCCGTGGCGTCGAGGTCGTCGATTACGCCTGCGGAGTAGCCGAACTACTCAAGGGGGAGCACAGCAGGAATGTTGGGCCAGGCATCGATAGTTGGTCCGAGTTTCAACCACTCGGCGTCGTGGCCGGCATTACGCCGTTTAACTTCCCGGCGATGGTGCCCATGTGGATGTTTCCGATGGCGATAGCGTGCGGTAACACGTTCGTCCTGAAGCCATCCGAAAAAGACCCGAGTGCACCCATGCTCGTCGCGCACCTGCTCAAAGAGGCCGGTTTACCTGATGGCGTCTACAACGTGGTCAACGGCGACAAGGAAGCGGTCGACACATTGCTTGAAGATCCGCGCGTGCAGGCGATCAGTTTCGTCGGCTCGACGCCGATTGCCGAGTACATCTATGCAACAGGCACCAGGAACGGCAAGCGCGTCCAGGCTTTGGGCGGCGCGAAAAACCATGCCGTCATTATGCCGGATGCGGACATCGATAATGCCGTCAGCGCACTCATGGGCGCCGCCTACGGGTCCTGCGGCGAGCGCTGCATGGCGATTTCAGTAGCGGTCTGCGTCGGTGACGAAACCGCCGACGAAGTAGTTGGCAAACTCAAGACCGAACTGCAGGATCTCAAGGTCGGCAATGGCACCGACACCTGCAACGACATGGGCCCGCTGGTTACGCAAGCACATCACGAAAAAGTCCGTGGTTATGTCGATCTCGGGGTTAACGAAGGGGCCGAACTCGTCATTGACGGCCGTGGCCTGGTTGTCAATGGACATGAGGACGGCTTCTTTCTCGGCGCTTGCCTGTTCGACAAGGTCACGCCGGACATGCGTATTTATCAGGAAGAAATTTTCGGTCCGGTACTTTGCGTCGTTCGCGCTGAGTCCCAGGAACAAGCCATGCAGCTCATCGACAATCACGAGTACGGTAACGGCACCTGCATATTTACGCGTGACGGCGAAGCCGCGCGCTACTTCGCCGACAACATTCAGGTCGGCATGGTTGGTATCAATGTGCCGTTGCCCGTGCCCGCTGCGCTGCACAGTTTCGGTGGCTGGAAACGATCCCTGTTTGGCGATCTCTTTGCTTACGGACCGGACAGCGTCCGCTTCTATACACGCAGGAAGACGATCACGCAGCGCTGGCCATCGGGCGGCGTGCGTGAAAAGGCGCAATTTTCGTTCCCGACCAATCGCTAGTAGCCTTGCAGAACAGACCGTGTAACTATCTGCTACTCATGCCGTCGTATCGTTCGCTGACGTCATTCTAGGCACACCTTGTACAAGGCTCATTCGCATGGATAACAAAAAGACCGCCGAATTCGTCAACGATATGTGGGATACCTCGATCGTCCCGGAGATCAGCGAGTACATAAAAATTCCGAACAAATCACCGTCCTTCGATCCGGATTGGGAAAAGAACGGCTACATGGAACAGGCCGTACAAATGCTCGAGGCCTGGTCCAGGAAACAGCCGATCAAGGACATGCAGCTCGAGATCGTGCGCATCGAAGGCCGCACGCCAATCCTGTTCGCTGACATACCCGGTGCATCGGACGATGTCGTGCTGTTGTATGGCCATTACGACAAGCAACCCGAGTTCAGCGGCTGGGACGAGGACCTCGATCCATGGACACCGGTCATCAAGGACGGCAAGCTGTATGGACGTGGCGGCGCGGACGATGGCTACGCCACATTCGGCTCTCTGACAGCGATTCGCGCACTGCAAGAGCAGGGAATTCCTCACGCACACTGCGTCGTCATCATCGAGGGTTGTGAAGAGAGTGGCAGCTTTGACCTGCCCTACTACATGGATCTTCTCGAAGATCGCATTGGCGCGCCCAGTCTCGTGGTTTGTCTCGACGCGGAATGCGGCAACTACGAGCAGTTGTGGTGTACAACATCTCTGCGCGGCAACCTGACCGGAACGCTGCGCGCCGATGTCCTCACCGAAGGCGTGCACTCAGGCTCCGCAAGTGGCGTCGTGCCATCGAGCTTCCGCATTCTGCGCAAATTACTCAGTCGTATCGAAGATGAGTCGACTGGACAGGTGTTACCTGATGCCTTGCATGTCGATATTCCCGAGCAGCGTATTGAGCAGGCGGGAAAGGCAGCAGAGACGCTGGGCGAAGGCGCCTACGCCAAGTTTCCCTGGGCAGTTGATGCACCCTCACCGAGCGAATCCACCCATGAATTGCTGCTCAACAATACCTGGCGGCCGACATTGAGTATCACGGGCGCAGATGGTCTGCCGGCACTCGTCGACGCCGGGAACGTGCTGCTGCCGTTCAATACGCTGAAACTCTCTTTCCGCCTGCCCCCAACCTGTAACGCCGATGCTGCGGCTATCGTGGTCAAGGAGATTCTCGACGCCGATCCACCACCGCTGGCAAATGTCGAATTCGAAGTGGAGTCGACAATGGCAGGCTGGAACGCGCCGCCTGTAGACGAATGGCTCGAAGCCTCGATGCACAAAGCATCCGAAGCATTTTTCGGCAAATCGTCGATGTACATGGGCACCGGCGGCACAATTCCGTTCATGGGCATGCTCGGAGAAAAATTCCCGGAGGCACAGTTTCTGATTACGGGACTACTCGGCCCGAAATCAAATGCACATGGCCCGAACGAGTTCCTGCATATCGAAACCGGCAAGCGCCTGACGAGTTGTGTGGCTCAGGTACTCGAGGATCACTTCAACCGCTAGCGCTATTTTGCTGTGCCAACGCCGATAAAGTCTCAATCGTGATTTGCGAAGGATGCACCGAATCCTGAATCCGGGATTCTTTTCGAAGTTCGTCGAGCTTGCCTGAGCGAACAAACTCCGCGAGCGGCCTCATCGCGTCACCTCGCAGAATGACATTGGCGCCGAACCCGTCCGGGCGTTCGGATCGTTCGCGAAACAATACTGTCGGAACTCCAAGATAGGAGAGTTCCTCCTGATTCGACCCACCATCGCTGATAACGCCACGTGCGGCAGCGATCAATGCAAGAAACTCCGTATACGGCATACGCGGCCGCAGCAGGATGCCGCGTGTACTTTTCAGGCGCTCGTAGAGCCCGTATTTTTTTAGCCGAATTTCCGTCGCTGGGTGCAGAATAAAGTGTACGGTCGACAATTGCGCTAACGCGATGAGCTCATCGACGATTTTCTCCAGTACCGCCCTGTGATAGATATTCTGGAAGCGGTGTATCGACGTGACAAAGTAGGGATCGGTCGCGGCGTTGTCGACGGTTACCGCGGACTCCAACGCGATCCGGACACAATCGAGCAAGGTGTTCTCTCCTGTGTGTATGACCGTGCAGTTGTTATAGCTCCGCATCCGCTCACAGGCGTCGTCGTTCGGGCAAAGCGCGACTCGCGTGAGACGAAACGTCAGCCGTCGTAACAATTCTTCCGGAAACGGGTCGGTGATCTTGCCCGAAGTCAGCCCACTTTCGAGATGCACAGTCCAGCCCCCGGCAAATCGCGCCGCCAGCGCGCCGAGATACGTCGATAGCGTGTCACCGTGCACGATGACGAGGGGTGCCGAAGCCGTACGCGTCTTGACACTGCGAAGATACCGCCAGCATCGAAATAGCGTGCCAGGAAACCACGTGATCAGCCGCAGAATGCTGGATCGCTCTTGTTGATTGCTGGGACGAATGATCTCGGACGCAATACCAAAATCCGAGATCAGGTCCTGTATCGACTCATCGTGCTGCCCCGTGAACCAGACAACATGCTCTAGCTTCGATTCCGAAGCCAGCGTAAGAACCGGTGCGACCTTGACCAACTGCGCGCGCGTACCGATGACGAAAACGCAGTGCCGCATTATCAGGACTTGCTGTAGGTCAGCGCCGTTATCTGTTCTGAGATCAAACCGATAAGAAAGATAATCACCGCGGCACTAATGACCAGCAGGCTCATGTTCGTAAACCTGCCTGCCGTGAAGTAGGTGTACGCGTAATATCCCAGGCCAGTCGCGAAGAACACGCCACTGATGGGCAGAAATATTTTGAGCGGCGAATACAGCGTCGCGATTTTGAAGATGATGACGAGAAAACGGACGCCATCGCGGATCGGCCGAATATGACTTTTGCCTTTGCGAGTCGCAGCAGTGATTGGCTCGAAACATACAGGATGCGCCGAACGCAGGAACGCCATCGTGATGGTGGTCGGATAGGAGAATCCATTCGGCAACAGATACAGGAACATCTTGAAATACGACGCGCGGGCAACCCGGAAGCCCGATGTCAGGTCCAGAATGCGCGTGCCGCTGATCAGCGACGCCAGTCCGTTATACAGCCCATTCGCGAACAAACGCCCGACATTTGCATGCGATCCGGAATCGCGCGCTCCAATCGCCATGTCGTAGCCCTGTTCCAGTTTCTCGATGAGTTTTCCAAATTCACGCGCATCGTGCTGACCGTCGCCATCCATCAATGCCAGAATCTCTCCCCGTGCGGCACGAGCGCCGCTCTTTACCGCGGCGCCGTTACCGAGGCTTTCCGGGTGTCGAACAACAACGGCACCGGCCTGCTCGGCAATTTCGGCGGTTGCATCAGTGGAACCGTCATCGACGACGATAATCTCAGCTTTCGGGTGAACCGCCCTGGCCGTCTTGACGACATCACCAATGGCCTTGGCCTCGTTCTTGGCCGGAATGACGATCGAAAGATCGATAGCGCCTGATTCCTGACTCATGATTCCACGTTCTCCGTACCGTCGCTGGACCGAATCACTCTACGCTTTGAGAGTATCGCTCAAGTTCGTTGATGTAATCACGCAATTTCTCGAGATCGCGGCGCCAAACCGCAGCACGCAGCGGATTACCGGGCTGCGTGTCCATCGCACCGTCGATGTAAGCCCTGGCGCCGTAAAAATCACCGGCACCGCCTAGCGCTGTGACCATCATCATGTTCAGGTCTGACGACGGTCGCTGCGCGATCGCCTTTTCGAGGTGATCGATAGTCGCCGCAAAATCGCCTTGCTGACGGGCAATACCAGCCAGCAGTTTGTGATGGAACTGGTTGAAGGACGGGTTTTTCGCATAGCGCGGATTGCTGCGCAGCGTCCTGGCCAATTCGGCCACCGTGCCGGGTGTTATCGCATTACATTCTGTTGTTGCTACGGTGGTGAAAAGCTGTGACAGCATGGTGCCTGCCGTGTAGGTAAAGTCGACAGCCGGCAACTCGCGGCTGAGTTCCTCTATGACCGGGGCGTGATCCTGATCGGGCAAATACATGCAACGTAAATTGAGTTCCTGGATCCGCAAATAGGCGAACTGCGGTTGCTCGATCACGAAACGGTCGATCGTCGACAACGTGCGCAGTGGCCCCTCCTCTTGCAATTGGTAGGTCGCCATCGTTGTCACTGCACGAACTGAATCAGGGTACTGCATCGCCCAATAGCGAGACGCCAACGACGGCTCACCGGATAGAGACGCAAAGGTGTGTAGAAAATAAACGCTTAGTAAAACGTATGACGGCACGACGATCGCAGCGATCCGGCGCAGCTGAGCGCCGCCAAGTAGCAGGTAGCTGCATAACGCGTAGCACGGCCCGATCACGGGCAGGTAGTTGCGATGCTCGAAATAGACTTCCAGCGGCAACACGCTCGACTCAAGGACGTGTCCCCCCAGATACCACAGTACGGCCACCGCAAAGAGCGGGAAGCGCCGGCGCCAGACGACCGCGGCGGCGGTCAGCGCAAACCAGGAAACGCACGCCAACAAGGTTGGCACAGCAAACAGGCTTCTGCTTATGGCCGGAGCGCTTTGGTAGATGCCAAGCTGACCAGGAATGCCGAGAACTGCCTTCTGCAGATACAACCAGAGAACTCGAGCCTCGGTCAGCAATCTTTCCAGCGCATTGAAATCACGACTTGCAATGATCCAGTCCGGGTACGACACGCGACTCGCGAGATAGGCGACGATCGCGAGCGTCGGCAACATCAGGAATAGCGACTGCCACAGACGCCAACGACGAATCGCAATGCAAGCTGGCCGCTCGAGGAGCGTTGCCTCCAGTGCCAGTACAAGTGTCGGCAGGAGCAGGCCGGATTCTTTGCAGAGCGTCGCGAGCAGCGTACCGACTGCAAGGCTGGCACTCATTCCAATCAGCGCGCGATTTGGCGATGCGTCGATGCGGCCGCGCGCAATAAGGTAGCCACCGAGTCCGAGTAGTACGAAAAAAGCGCTCAGCGTTGTCATGCGTTGCACGACAAGCATTGAAGCCGAGGCAAGCAGCGGCATGATGACCCACATACTCGACGCGGCCGCAGCCACGATAGCGGCCTTGTGCCTCTCGACAGCTCGCAACAAATTGAGCTGATAGAGGCACCCCGCCAGCAGCAATGCGTTGAGCAAGTGAATCAGCACGTTTGTCTGCAAAAACGCAGATGCGCCCTGCTCCCACTGTTTGGCCTGCAATGCAAACGTCAGTAGCGCCAGTGGCCTCCCGACCGGACCCGCAGTACCAGACAATATGAAGTCGATTGCAGATGCCGGGTCTTCCACCTGGGCGACATCCGCAAGATTGGAAATATCATCGAGCTGGAATGCGCCGCTCAACGCCGGCCGGTAGCAGAACCAGGCAAGTACCAGGACAAGGAGGAAACCAAGCAGACTGAGGCGAGTAGTCGTCGTGCCGCTTTTCGTCACGATGTGAACATGATCATGATGCCGGCGGCGATTGCGGAGCCAATCACGCCCGCCACATTGGGACCCATCGCATGCATCAGGAGGATGTTGTGCGGGTTCGCATCCAGGCCAACTTTATTGGCGACGCGCGCCGCCATCGGCACCGCCGACACGCCAGCAGCTCCTATCAGCGGATTGATGGGCTGTTTCGATACGAGATTCATCAGCTTGCCCATCAGTACGCCGCTCGCGGTACCAATTGCGAACGCCACTATGCCGAGCAGCAGGATACCGAGCGTGCTCGGAATGAGAAACTCTTCGGCGCTCAGCTTGGAGCCCACAGCCAAACCAAGAAAAATTGTGACGGTATTTATCAGCGCGTTCTGCGTCGTATGCGAGAGCCGATCGACGACGCCACATTCGCGCATCAGGTTGCCGAACGCGAGCATGCCTATCAGCGGCGCCGCCGATGGCAGCAGCAATGCGACGAGCAGCAGCAAGACAAGAGGAAAAATGATGCGTTCAGCTTTGGAAACTTCACGCAATTGCACCATTTCAATCTCGCGTTCGGCTGCGGTCGTCAGCGCCTTCATGATCGGTGGCTGGATCAAAGGTACAAGCGCCATATAGGAATAAGCCGCCACAGCGATGGCGCCGAGCAGGTTCGGCGCGAGCTTTCCAGCAACATAGATCGCGGTCGGGCCGTCAGCGCCGCCGATGATGCCGATGGCAGCGGCCTCGCGAACCGAGAAATCCATAATCCCCATTGCGGTCAGCCCAAGTGCGCCCAGCAGTGTGGCAAATATGCCGAATTGAGCGGCGGCGCCCAGGAACAGTGTTCTCGGATTGGCCAGCAGCGGGCCAAAATCTGTGAGCGCCCCCACGCCCATGAAAATGATCAGCGGAAAGGCGCCGGTTCCGATACCGAAGACATACATCAAATGCAACAGGCCGTCACCTGTAGCAATTTCCACACCCGGAATATTTGACAGGAGTCCGCCGAAGCCGATCGTTACGAGCAATAACGGCTCGAACTTGCGTACGATGCCGAGATACAGCAGCAACAGGCAAATGACGAGCATTACGGCCTGACCACCGGTCATCTGGTACAGACCTGAGTTTTGCCAGATTTGCTCGATCAAACTCATGCGTCAGTCGATCGCAACCAGCGCATCACCAACGGCGACGACATTGCCTTCGGCCACGAACACTTGCGTGACCGTACCCGCCTTCGGCGCGACGACCACCGTTTCCATTTTCATGGCTTCCACAACCAATAGTGGATCGCCCTGGCTAACGACGTCGCCGCTGGATACGTGCACTTTGAAAATATTTCCCGCCAAAACCGCCTTCACCGCATCACCTGACGCCTGGGTCGATGGCGTTGCCGCCGCGGCGGGACGAATGTCCGACAACTGACCACCTTCGGCCACTTCGACGCTATACGCCTTGCCGTTGACGCGTACCGAGTATACGGCCGCAGCCGACGGCGCGCCGCCTGGCGCCGCAGCTGCCGTTGGATCCGGTGGCGGTTCGAATGCATCCGGATTGTCACGGTTTTCCAGAAACCGGATGCCAATTTGCGGGAACAACGCGTACGTCAGCACATCATCGATGACGTCATCGGCGAGATGTATCTTTTTCTCGATCGCGATCCTGGTCAGCTCCCCGGTCTGCTTCTCAACCTCGGGTTCGAGCAGATCCGCAGGCCGGCAGGTAATCGGGTCCGCCCCTTCGAGCACGCGTGCCTGCAATTCAGCGTCAACGGGTGCGGGCGTTGCGCCATACTCGCCTTTGAGAATACCCGCAGTTTCCTTCGAAATGGTCGAGTAGCGCTCACCTGACATCACGTTTATCACAGCCTGTGTACCAACGATTTGCGAGGTTGGCGTGACGAGCGGCAACATACCGAGGTCTTTGCGAACGCGCGGAATCTCCTCGAGAACGTGGTCGAGTTTGTCACCCGCATTTTGCTCACGTAGCTGACTCTCGAGGTTTGTCAGCATGCCTCCGGGCACCTGCGCCACGAGAATTCGCGAATCGACACCGCGAAGCCCGCCTTCGAACTGCGCGTATTTCTTTCGCACTTCGCGAAAATACGCGGCGATTTCCTCGAGCAGCTCTAAATCGAGCCCGGTCGACCTGTCTGTTTCATCGAGGATTGCTACGAGCGCTTCTGTCGGCGAATGGCCGTAGGTCATGCTCATCGACGAGATTGCCGTATCCACACGGTCGATACCGGCCTCCGCCGCCTTGATACAGGCTGCAGTCGACATGCCAGTGGTTGCATGACAATGCATGTGAATCGGAATATCGACGGCCGACTTGAGGCGACTAACCAGGTCGTAGGCAACATACGGATTCAGGAGACCTGCCATGTCCTTGATACAGATGGAATGAGCGCCCATGTCTTCGATCTTGCGGCCGAGATCAACCCACAGATCAATCGTATGCACGGGACTAACGGTGTAAGAGATCGTGCCTTGCGCATGCTTGCCAACCGCAAGCGTTGCTTTCACCGCCGTCTCGAGATTGCGCATATCGTTCAGCGCATCGAAGATGCGAAATACGTCAACACCGTTGATGGCACAACGTTCGACGAACTTCTCGACGAGGTCATCGGCGTAGTGACGATAGCCGAGAATATTCTGGCCGCGAAACAACATCTGCTGCGGCGTATTCGGCATTGCTTCCTTGAGGCGGCGAATCCGCTCCCAGGGGTCTTCGCCGAGATACCGTATGCAGGCATCGAACGTCGCGCCGCCCCAGCTTTCGATGGACCAGAAACCCACCTGGTCGAGTTTATCCGCGATCGGCAGCATATCGTCGATACGCATGCGCGTCGCCAGCAGGCTCTGGTGCGAGTCGCGCAGGGCTAACTCTGTGATGCCGAGTGGGGTCTTGTCGCTCATTGCCGAATCCTGGGTTTCGTAAAGGTCTATTTTTGCCGGTGCCTGGCGACGGCGGCGGTGATTGCCGCTACCTCGGCGTCGCTCGGATTGCCCGTGTCCGGTGCTGATTGAAATCGCATAACAAGCCTCGAAATCAGACTCATGAAGATGACGAGCGCAGTCAGGAACACAAACACCGTACCCATGCCCGCAAGCATCAGGGTCAATCCTTCCTTAATTAGTTCGTTTTGCATACCGTGTCACTAAGATCCCACAAGCGGCAGATTATACTGATTTACCCTGGCCTAAGAAGCGTCAAATCGTGATTCACGGAACGCCGACAGTTTCGCCTGCAGCCATGCTGCTGCTCATGACACTCATGAGCAGCGTTTCGTATGCGGAAGAGGCTGCTGAACTCGACCCGGCTCGCCTCGAGGCCGAGCAGGTCGTCATCGGCAAGATCGTGCTCGAAAAGCAGGACATTTTCGACCTGTCGAACCCGAAAGAGAACAATGCCCTGTACAGGCTTGCGAATCGGCTGCACATCGTCACGAAAGACGCGGTCATCGAAAAGCAGCTGCTGTTCGAGCCGGGAGACGTTTTTTCCAAGCGATTGACCGAAGAGACGGCGCGCATCCTGCGCGGGAACAACTATTTCTATGATGCCTCCATAACACCGAAGAATCGCCAGGACGGTACTGTTGACCTGCACATCGACACGCGCGATGTCTGGACGCTGAAGCCGGGATTCTCGTATTCGCGCAAGGGTGGCGAAGACAGAACGTCTGTCACGCTCGAAGAGCTGAATCTGCTCGGACGTGGCCAACAGTTGACCTTCCAAAGTATCAAAGATGTCGATCGCGATTCGACGTTTTTGGGATATCAGGACCGGAATGTCGGGAGCAACTGGTTATCGGTGCGCATGCGACTCGCCGATAATTCGGACGGTCACTCGACCTTTCTTTCGGTCGCTCGGCCATTCTACGCACTCGATACACGCTGGGCGGCCGGCGGCCGTGTGCTGGACGAGGATCGCGAGGAGTCGCTGTATCAGCTCGGTGAAGAGGCCGCCGAATATAGCCAGGAACAACGCTTCTACTCCGCATACGGCGGCTGGTCGGCCGGGCTTCGTAACAGCTGGGTGCGGCGTTACACGGCGGGCGTAGTGTATGACGACAACCGGTTCTCAAATGTCGTCGACCCAGAGCTGCCGCCGGCAATCCCCACCGACCGCAAGTTGGTGTATCCGTACGTCGGTATCGAGATACTCGAGGATCGCTTTGAGACGGCCCACAATCGCGACCAGATAGAGCGGACCGAGGATTTTCTGACAGGCGTTCGCTTCGCGGCGACACTGGGATGGTCGGATGAAAGTTTCGGCGCTGACCGTGACGCGATGCTTTACTTGCTCAGCGCGGGGCGCTCATTCGGCAAGTTGAATGAATCAGTGCTGTTGTTGTCCGCTGATGCCAGCGGCCGCCTGGAGAGTGGCGATCTGGCAAACTCCCTGTTCAGTGTCGACGCGCGATATTACAGGCAGCAGTCTGAAAAGCGCACATTCGTTGCAACGCTTGGGGCAACCTATGGCGACAATCTCGACCTCGACAATCCCGTCGACCTGGGTGGTGACACCGGCTTGCGCGGCTATCCCTTACGCTATCAGTCAGGTGAATCGAAGGCTCTGCTAACGCTGGAGCAGCGTTATTTCACAGACTGGTACCCGTTCCGGCTCTTCAGGGTCGGTGGCGCAATATTTGCGGACGTTGGCCGCACCTGGGGAGACAATCCGATCGGCGGAGAAAGCCTTGGATGGTTAAAGGATGTCGGTATCGGTCTGCGTTTTGCATCGACTCGCTCAGGCTCGCGCAGTATGGTGCACTTAGATATCGCGTTCCCCCTGGATGGTGACCCCTCTATCGACAGCGTGCAGATCTCGCTGGAATCGAAGAGAGGCTTCTAGCGACAGTATTCTTTCTTCCTGGCGAGAGTGTCTTTAATCGTGGCGGCAGCCTCTGCTTCGCTCAGAAACTCGCGTTCGCCATTCTCACCGGTCCGGTACAGCTGCGGTGCATTGAGGTACGACTCGTAGATTTCCGTCGCCCGCTCGCAGAATTTCTCGCGCTCGGCGCGTTGCACATCTGTCTCGTCGGGATAGGTATCGCTGCCGCCCTCGCCTGCTTCATTCAGAGACCCTCGCGAATGCCAAACGAGTTCGACCGACACAGCGTCTTCATGGTCTGGTGTATCGCCATAGTGCGTTTTGCCGAATTCATCGACCCACGTGTAGATCGGCGTCATCGTATCGACAAAGTGGGTCTTGCCGTTGGCATCCACCCACTTCCATACGTCAGCACTTGCCGTCAGGCAGAAACCGCAAATCAATGCGATGATGATCGAAAGCTGTCTCATGAACTCTCCAGTGCCTGCGATTATCCGCCTGAAGATCCATTTTTCCTTTGATTCCCGTCACAGAATTGTGACGGATCAATTGCAGTTGGCGAGACCGTTGATCCAGTCGGTAAGCAACGTGACACCGTCCGCGTCTACGATCGTCGAACCAAGCGGCGGCATGCCATCGACGTCGCGCCGGTTTGTACGCGCAACGAGTACAGAACTCGACGCGTCGCCGGGCGCAATGATGAATGGCATCGGAATTCCGAGATCGCCGGCGTCAGGCGCTACATTGCACGCATTCGTGTCAGCTAGCGAAGTCGTGTACCGCAGATCAAGGTTATCCGGCGTCGGTCCACCCGGTTGGTGACACTGTGCACAATTGGTGTGCAAGTAAGCTCGCGCCCTGTCTCCGAGATCTGCGCTCATATCGGTCGGATCCGGCATGAATGGCAATGTGCTCGGATCACCAGGCAACGGCGACGAGAACATCACGATCTGATCGAGCGTCTCGAGCTGGCTATGTGTACGCCCTGTCGATGGGTAGGTGAAGTCCCTGTTCAGCTGCGCCGTCTCGGGGCCCAGTGCGACACCTGCAACGCTTGTATGACACTGAAGACACTGGGCCTCGTCCGGGAACACCCAGTCCTGACCCTGAATCGTCTGGATCTTGCCACCGTGCACTCGTGTGGCTTGGGTCTGGCTGTCGTTCCACTCATAGGTGTAGCCGGCCCACACGCCGTCGGGGTGGCGCATCAGGTGACGCGTCTCGATGAGCCGGCCATTCAAGCGGAAGTTCTTGACCATGACAGTGCCAGCCGGGAAGACCCAGTCATCCTCTGCGTTGATCGACATCGTCGTGCCGTTCGGCAAGCCGATGTAGCGATCTTTGTCGGCGCCGTCGGACCAGAATCGTGCGTTGATGTCGTAGGGCACCAGCCCGGCATAAGGTTGCGTCACAGCATTGGGATCGGTACAACCAGAATCGATGAGTGAATCGGGTACTGGGTCTATTCCTCCGCCGGCAGGCACCAACTTCATGATGCGGCCGTTGTTGAAGTCGGTGAAGTAGAGTTCGCCGTCCCGATCCACACCGAAAGATGAGGGACCGGTCGATGTATCGAGCAGTTCCTCTTTGATGTAGCCGCCCTGCCCGTTATCCTGCAGAGCCCAGATTCGTCCAGACGCGAAATCCCCGAATACGTAGCGGCCTGCGAGACCAGGAATTGCAGTGCCCCGATAGACGAAGCCGCCCGTGACGGACCTGCCGTCGGAGCGCTCATAATCGATGATCGGTTCGATCACCGGACCCACACAGCCTAAGGTAGCGGAATGAGAGATTGTCCCCTCGCGGCAGTCCCAGCCGTAATTGCCGCCAACCTCGATCTGATCGATTTCTTCTCGAGCACCCTGACCGACATCGCCGAGCCACAGGACGTTCGTTGGGGGATCGAAGCTCCAGCGCCAGGGATTCCTGAGGCCCCAGGCATAGATCTCCGGGCAATTGGCAGCATTCAAACCGGGGCCGCATTGATTGGGATTGGCCGCAAAAGGATTTCCCGCCGGGATGTTGTAGTCGGCACCGGTGCCAATCACATCGATGCGCAACATTGACCCGAGCAGGCGTGTCGTGTCCTGGCCCGTTTCCTGTGGATCCCCGCCGCCGCCACCATCGCCTAAGCCGATATACAGGAGACCAGCGGCGCCGAACGCGATGTCGCCGCCGTTATGGTTGCTCGCGAACTGATCGACCTCGAGGATGACCTGCTCGACGGTACCGGCGCCTGGCGACTGCAGGTCATCGAGAATGAAACGGGAGATGACCGAGCGCATTTCGGTCGTTGCGCCGTTGATCGTGTAATAGAGAAAGATCTCCGGAACTGCCGGATAGTCCGGATGAAACGCCATGCCGAGCAGGCCGCCCTCCGACGCCGTGCGCAGCGGCGGGCCACTAAGATCGAGGAACGTCGACACGCTCGTTGCGTTATCCGGATCGAAGACGACGAGTTGACCCGTCTTCCGCAACACGAACCAGCGCGGGTTCGCGACGGGCTCGACGAGAACTTTCGTCGGCTGCGAAATACCGGGCAGGTTCGGAAACGCGTCGACGATGTCCACCGCTGCGCCGCCCGCGCCTCTCGCCGGCGCGACACAAGTTACATTATTTGGTCGCGCATCGAGCCCAACGGTCGGCGGATTGACGGGAGGAATCGGATTGTTCGTTGTTTTCGCGCCACCACCACCGCAGCTTGCGACAAGCAATGCAAACAGCAGCGCGCCCGCGCGCGTGCCGTGTATTTTCGTCGCTCCGGTTGATGCCAGTGATATGGTCATGCCGCATTACCCAAGCCAAGCGCACTTACTATAACGTCATAAAATGACGATTGTGCAGTCATTTGACATCAGTCCCTGTCGCTAATCAGCGACGTGCAGCTAGCATTGATGGCTTCAGTTTCGCGACAGACGGGCAACCCATGAGCAGCATGTCGCGTTCGATTTCATCACGCAACAACCCCATGGCGCGCTCGACGCCGGCAGCACCGGCGCCGGCAAGCGCATACAGATACATGCGCCCGCCCGAGCAAGCAGTCGCACCCATCGCGAGCGCCTTCAGAACATGTGTGCCACGTCGAATACCGCCATCGACGATGACTTCGATGTCGCCTCCGATCGCATCGAGTATCGCCGGCAATTGATCAAACGGTGAACGGGATCCATCCAGTTGCCTGCCCCCGTGATTGGATACCATTATTGCGCTTGCCCCAACCTCAACGCAGCGCTTCGCGTCATCGACCGACATAACACCTTTGATCGCGAACGACCCACCCCACTCTTCGATCATCGCTGCGGCGTCGTCCCAATCGATTGTCCGCTTCATCTGCTCATTCAGGTAGTCAACGACCGAATACGGCGTCGTGGATCCTGCTTCGATAAACTGCGAGATATTTGGCAGGTCGAACTTTTCCCTTAGCAGATAGTTGAATGTCCAGGTGGGATGAGTAGCGAAACTCAGAAGACTACGTGGCGTGAGCTTCGGCGGCGTAGTCATGCCGGTCACGTAGTCACGTTCGCGATTGCCCGCGACAATTGTGTCGACAGTCAGGGCCAGTGCGCTGAAGTTCGCCGCCTTGCAGCGTGCAATCATGTCGGTCGTCAATCCCGGGTCGTTGTGAACGTAGATCTGAAACAGTTTCGCTGCATCGTTATACGCTCCGAGCTCTTCGATGCTCCGCGTGCCGATCGTCGAGACGCCAAACATCGTGCCGTACTTCGCTGCTGCATCTGCAATCGCAAACTCGCCTTCGTGGTGAAACAGGCGCTGCATCGCGGTTGGCGCAAAGAACAACGGCATGTCCAGCCGCTGACCGAGCACCGACACGGACATGTCGATACCGCTGATGCCAGCAAGCACATTGGGTACGAGGTCGACCGATTCAAACGCTTCGGTATTGCGCGCAAGCGTTACTTCGTCGTCCGCGCCGCCATCGATGTAATGAAAAATCGGTGACGGCAGACGCTGCTGCGCCAGCTTGCGAAAGTCACTCGTTCGATAACAATTTCTTAGCTGCAATGCTCTGGTCCACCATTCCCTATCTCTCGAACTCTTCGAGTTCGGTCTCCAGCCTCAACTCGAGCTCCCTGATCTGTCGCTGCTGTGTCTGAATGACTTTGGTGAGGACCGCAACGATGTCCATCGCGCTCAAGCCCTGTCGGTCACTGGTCGCGACAAGGTCGGGAACATCCTCGGCGATGAAACCGACGTAATCCTCCTCGTCATCACTCTTGTAGTTGAACTGCACAGGCTGCAATCCGGCCAGTGTCGCAAGCGCTTCTTCGACGGTCAGCTCGGTAATATTTTCTTTTTTCTCGCGTGATGAGCTGTTGGTCCAGACTCCGCCTGCCGACGCATGCGCGCCGCTCGCCATTTCGAGTGGATGTGCCGGTCGTGTAACGCCGATACCGAAGTTGCCGTTGCGGTCTATCGTCACCCGGTCCACCGAACCGGCCCCGATCGTCAGTGTGCTCGCGCGATTGTGCATGATATAGCCAGTCTCACCCGACGACTGTGTGATCATCAGGCCGGCGACGCTACTGTTCTTCTCATGAATCTGAATGTTGCCGTTAACTTCAAGCCGCTGTTTGGGTTCTGTCGTACCGATACCGACCTGATTTCCGTTATCGAATATTTGCGATTCGGTCCCGACCGTCGGTTCTTTGAATTTAACAAGAAAGCCGGGCCTTCCTTCGAGCGTTCCGGCTCCGGAAGTTCCGAGTGCTCCGGCTGGTCCGGGTGGCCCCGGAGGACCAGGTGGCCCCGGAGGTCCAGGTGGTCCTGCAGTGCCTTGCGGCCCCGGAGGGCCCATCGCACCCGTTACAACTGGCGCAGCTTCTGGCTCTTCAGCAAGTTCGACGACAGCTGCGGGATCTGCTGCAGGTTCCTCGGCCTCTTCCACCACCGGTTCCGGCTCTGCTGCAGGTTCCTCGGCCTCCACAACGTCAGGTTCCGGTCCCGGCTCGGGCACCGCTTCCACTTCGACGTCCGACTCAGTGGCTGCAGGCTCCTCGTCAACGATCGCCTCGACGATGACATTGGCCCAATCCGAACTGACAAATCCGGTTTCGCCGCCGGCAAGCTCGACTTCGTGCCATCCCGGCACGCTTTCGACGAGCCGCAATGGAACACCCTTGTGCAGCTGGCCGACAATCTCGGTACCGGCTTCGGGCGACTTGCGAATATTGACGAACCTCTCGACAGAATCGATCGGGACAACGACGTCCGCAGTGCACAGCAATGGCAATATCATTACCAGCAACCCAAGCATGGTTCTCATAGCCCACTCCCGCAAATTTGTTGTGCGTACAATAGACCTTTATGCTTACGTCGACCAGTACGGGAATAGAATTCAGAAAACATGTCTGAGCCATGCATCATTGCAGTTGCCATAACCGGGTCCGTGGCGCGAAAAAAACATAACCCGGCGGTGCCGGAAACGGTTAGCGAACAGATCGAGTCGACGCACGAAGCGTTCGAAGCAGGCGCATCACTTGTGCACGTCCACTCGCGCAACGACGACGGTTCACCGTGCACGGATCCTGACAAATTTGCCGAGTTCCAGGCAGGCATCAAAAAGCACTGCCCCGGCATCATCGTGCAATTTTCGACGGGCGGACGCTCGGGCACAGGCTTCGAGCGCGGTTCGATGCTGCAACATCGGCCGGAGATGGCTTCGCTATCCACCGGGTCGTGCAATTTTCCACAATCAGTTTATGAGAACTCCAACGAACTCATATCAGAACTTGCAAGCCTGATGCTCAAATATGACATCAAACCCGAAATCGAGGTGTTCGATCTGGCGATGCTGTACAACGCCGCAAGTATGGCGACGCAGGGCCTGCTGAAGGGTCCGTTGCACGTGCAGTTTGTCCTCGGGGTGAAGAACGCATTGCCGGCCCACCGTGACATACTCGAATTCGAGCTCGAGAAACTCCATGAACTCTTGCCTGATGCCACCTGGGTCGCAGCCGGCATCGGCAAGTCACAATTCGAAGTCAATCGCTGGTGTCTTGAACTCGGCGGCCACTTGCGAACCGGCCTCGAAGATAATATCCGCCTCGATAGCAACACTCTGGCACCGTCCAACGCGGCCCTGGTGGTGCGTGCCGCTGATCTATGTGCTAGATATGATCGCCACCCCGCAACCACGACCGAGGCCCGTGCAATCCTGGGATTACCGAACTCATGAATCTATTAATTACTCGGGTTAGCCTGGTAATGGCGTTTAGCCTGCTCGTAGCGGCAGGCGCTGCAACGGCACAAACACAGCGAACCGAACATACCTACAAACTTGACGACCCTGACGATCGCCCTGCCGCCACTCTCGAAGATGTCGCGTGGCTCGTCGGTTCCTGGTCCGGCGAAGCCTTCGGCAGCACCTTCGAACAACGCTGGAATCCGCCCTCGGCCGGCTCGATGATCGGCTTCTTCAAGCTACTCAGCGACGATCAGGTCATCTTTTACGAATTGTTGTTACTCGTCGAGGAAGAAGGCAGCCTTAGCTTGAAGGTCAAGCACTTCGCCGCCGACTTTACGGCGTGGGAAGAGAAGGAAGACTACGTTACTTTTCGTTTTATCAAAGCAGAAAAAGACGCCGTGCATTTCTCCGGCATCAGTTTTTACCGCATCGATGAGAACACGCTGCATGGTTATCTGGTAATGCGCAGCGGCGAAGACGTTCGCGAAGAGCAGCTCATCTATAAGCGACAGTAACGTCGACCAGTCATAGGCACGATGGGCGAGCTGATAAATCGCATGCGCGATTTTCGGACTGGTCTGGTTTGCATCCATCTCATTCGTATCGGCGCAGTCGTCATTCCTGGACAGGCCGGCGAGAAGACCTGTGATGCAAGTACATCGCGCTTGGCGCGGCCATTATCCCCGTGAGAGCCACAACGAATAGCCGGTCTATGAGCGACACGGCGACCGAAATATCAGTGGGAATATCCAATAACGAAGCACCACCAATAATAAGCGCCTCTCGAATCCCAAGACCACCCGGGGTTACCGCGATCAGAACGGTGGCCTCGGCCAGGGCAACGATCAGCAGCGCCTCGCGCCAGCTGAGTCCAGCCCCAACAGCCCCAAACAAAAGCCAGACACGCGCGCCACGGAGCAGAATTGCGCCGGAATGGAGACCAATGAGGGAAAGGACCAACTTTGGGTTTGACGCCAGCTTGCCAAACGACTCGGAAGCGGCCGCAATACGCCGCAACAGCGCTCGCGGCATTTTCTGCATGACCCGGGAAACTCCCAACGCAGAGGCCAGCGCTATGCCGGCCAGAGCAGAGAATACGACCAGTAACGGCCCTGTCGCGTTACCGGTTACCTGCACATTGCAGAGGGTCGCCAGCACGCCAATGACGCCAAGAGCCGCGGCGCCCACAAAAAATTGCTGCGAGGATGCTGCCGCGAGATCCTGCCAGGACGCACCCGATTGATGACGGATTTGTTGTACGTAAACGGCAATCCCGGTCATCGGTACGATCTGATTGGAAAAAGTGCGCAACCAACCGATCAGGAAGATTTGCATGCGGCTTAGCCGGTAACCAAGCGTACGCAACAAGCTCATCGAAACTTCCGCTGCGAGCATTCGAGCCATGATCGTGGCCGCGAGCCAGCCCGCCACTCCGACAAAGCCGACCTTTTGCAGCGACTGCAAGAAGCTATCGGGGCGAAAATACCAGACAACGCCTGCAAGGGCAGTGACCCCTACCAGCCACCAGATGATATGTGCTCGTCGCGACATATGGAGTTGACACTGCGCGTCAGTGATATCGAAGTGCGACAGTTTAACGTATTGTGGCAGCGCGGTAGCAGCTTGCTGCCGCCCAAACGAAAAGAGCTATGGTCTTTCGATCGTAGCTCTTTGGGTTGCTCGAGTACCGGTTACGGATATCAGACAGAGAATAGTTTCGCATCCCTGTCGGCACGACCCTTGCTTTGCTCTGCAGGCACGTCCCAGTCTTTGGGCATGTGGCTGAAATCAAAAAACGGTTGCGTATCACCCTCGTCGATCGTGCTCAACGTCGTAAAGCCCAAACGGACAATGATCGGCGCCGCTTAGTCTGGGCGAAACAGGACACGGAGCGCCGCGTCATCTGCGAGTTCTTCCAGGACGTCTTCGGCTCGTTCGCGAACTTCGGGGTCTGGGTCCTGTAATGCCTCGTGAATCACTTGCATCGATCGCTCGTTTCCGACATCGCCCAGTGCATCGATGACAAACGCCCTGACCTGTGGATCTCCGTCACGCAGCGCCAATTTCAGGTACTCAGGCGTTGAGTAGCCACCAATCATCGCCATGGCGTTCGCCGCTTTGCCGCGTAATCGTGGATCCGCATCCATAGCCGCGCTCGCGATAGCAGAGAGCGCATCATCGCCGCCTATTCTCGAGAGTGCTTCCATCGCCGTATTTTGCACGCGCGGGTCGTCGTCTCCAAGAGCTACACTTAAGGTCTGCACAGCATCCGGCGTGCCGAGGCTGACCAGCTCCCGGATCGCCTCTTTCTTTTCGCCGACAGTGCCGTTATAGATCGCGGTCTCCAGAAAAATCGTTTCCGCCGGTGCAAGTGCCGATCCCTCAGAAAAGACCCAAAGAGCAGCCGCGGCAGGCGTATCGGCTTCGGTTTCGTTTATCACATGCTGAAAAAGCTGGTAGCTATCGTTCTTGAGGATAAGGTCCAGCACGTCAGGCAATGGCTGCCTCTCGATCGTGAGACTAATGGTTTGATCCAATTCGACGTGTTGCACGAGCCGCAGATCAGCCTGTACTACGATCTCGCGAACCACATCCTGCACAGGCACGTTTTGGGCGAGGACGCTGATGAGGCCGCCGTCGATACGCACCTCTAGGTCGCCGGTATTTTTTTGTTCAGCCGCAAAGGCCGGGACGAGACTGCTGCATATCAGCAGTCCCGCCCACAGCTTTGACTGAGTGACAAAGCTATTCGTCATCCTCACAGCCGTCATCTGTTTCATTGAGACAAATGTCGCCGATCTCGGTGAAGGTTGCGTTGTCATCGAAACCGATGGCGCCGACCTCAACCTTGGCGGGCGTATCCTCCGGCAGCGTCTCGAGGAAGTCGTCAGGAACTTCGACTTCGAGTTCTTCGGCGTCGCCGGGAATCCGGACTACGTACTTGGCGTTAGCAACGGCGAGGTATTCCTCGTCCAATTCCGGGTCTTCGACATCGACATCAACCTCTAGCACAACCTCCCAGATGGCAACCGGTACATCTTTCGGCTTCATCGGTAACCGCCACATGCCCCTGGAGCATTTGCCGAGGTGCCAGCCACGCCTCCACGAGATTTCGCCCTCGACGTCACCGCCATCTTCCTCTTCCTCCCATTTCAGCCTTCTTGGGGCGGCAGGCAAGTTGAATGACAGTTCAGATTCTCCATATGACGCTTCCCCGTCTGCGTTTTCACCGACAAACGTATATGTACCCTCAGACCAGCGGTCAATGAATTCCGTGAGTGTGACGAAGTCTTCGTCATCGTTCTCTTCATCATCATCGAATTCTGGATTGAAGCACAGCGGTTCGGCGCTCTCGGCGAATGTCTCTGTCAGAGTTTGTTCTCTAAGCTCACGCCGCACGACATACTGGAAGATCTTTTCACCAGCAGGATTTTTTAGAGCGGCACGTACTAAATCGTCGCCATCCATCAGGAAGTGAAATCCGATATCCCCATCGGTGGAGTTGATTTCCACTAGCACTTTACACTCGCCGAAATCGTCGCACGGCTCCGTTGCATTGGCGACGCCGGCACCACCGCCGACTAGCGCAGCAATCACCGCGGCCAACAGCGTTTTTGGCATAACATTTGGTATCTTCATGGGTATTCCCTCCCGCTCTATGCGGATTTTTTGTCAATGGCAGCCGCAATTGACTGCTTGTTCTCGTCTTGCATCCCCTTAGACAGGACACACACAAGAAACCGGTCGAACCGGCGACGACTTGGGCAGGAATTCGTGAAGGTCTGATTCGTTAGCGAATGTGCAGGCGGTAGGCGATCAAGCCGCCCACGGCCATCGGCACGGCGAAGATGTAGAAGTTGGCCGACATGTCGAGGCCCGCGGCAATAAGGTAGCCAGCAAGTGCCGGGCCGATGACCGCGCCCGAGCGGCCCAGACCGATGGACCAGCCGATGCCGGTACTGCGGATTTCGGTCGGATACGCTTTGGCTGCCGCACCGTAGAGTCCCGTGAAACCACCCTGTTGCAGAACACCGACCACGAAAATGATGATGAGCAGTATTTCTCTTTGCTTGGGCGCCATTGCAAAGACAACCATGCCGATAGCCGACGAAAACAACAGCAAAAACACCAGGCTGGTCAGCTTCCAGCGCGTTGACAAAATACCGAGCAAATAGATGCCGATAACGCCGCCGAGGTTAAAGAGGAAAAATGCCTGGCGGCCGACGTGTACCCCATAACCTGCGTCTTCCATGAGCTTCGGAATCCAGCTCATCAGGAAATAGAGCGTCGCAAAGCACAGGAAAAATGTTGCCCACAGCGTGAGTGTGACACCGCGATGTCGCTTCGAAAGCAGCTTGAGCAGCGTCGCTGCGAAGCTGGCCTTTTGTTTCTTTTCAATAGCCTCGACTTGCGGCAAATCGGACAGGGTGTCCTTCTTCAACTTAAGAAGTATCTTATTAGCGCGCTCGAGCGCATTTGCCGGACGTCGTTCGATCAAATACTTGAGCGACTCTGGAATCAGCAACCATGCCACGAAACCCATGACCAGCGTCAGACCGCCGCCAAACCAGAACATGCCGCGCCAGCCATACTCCGGCATAAGCCATGCAGCAATCACAGACGTCATCATTGCCCCCAATGGATAGCCCGAGGTCACTGCAGCAACAGAGAACGCGCGGTACTTTTCGGGGCTGTACTCGGCAGCAAGCGTTGCCTGACATGCGAGCATTGCACCGGCGCCGACGCCGGAAACGAACCGCAACAGCATGAACTCCACCAGCGTAGTCGCATTCGCAGTAAACAGAACTGAAACACCGACAAGCGTGACGCTGATGATGATCAGACTACGACGACCGATGATGTCGGATACCGGCGCAAGGAACATTGCGCCTGCCATCATTCCTGCCAGGGCAAAACTGAATATCCACCCCAGGCGATCGGGTGATAACGCCAGTTCGGAGGATACCTGACCGGCGACGATGGCCATCGCTGTTATGTCGAAGCCGTCGAGCATGTTAAAGAACATGCACAGACCAACAACCAATAGCTGTTGCGCACTGACCTTGCCATTGTCTATGACATCGGCAACCAGCGTTGCACTGCTCATTGTTTCAAGACGTAGGTCTGCGCAGCGGCGTACGTCGCCACACAGTAGGGTACGAGGTACGTCAGTGGAATCTTCCACGCCAATTCGGATGAATTTGTTGCCACTCTGAACCTCAAAAGTATCGTTCCGCACGGGAGGATACCTTAGAATTGGCACCCTATGCCTTTGGTCGCCCACAACCAGTTGCCAACGTTTCAATTGCTGCGGAATGACGGTCACGTCGTGCTGTCGCTGGATCGCGCGAAACATCAGGACATTCGCGAGCTGCATATTGGCTTGCTCAACATGATGCCTGATGCAGCGCTCACGGCGACCGAACGGCAGTTCATCCACCTTGTCGGCAGCAGTAACCCGATTGCACAGTTCTTCGTCTATCCGTTTTCACTGCCGGAACTCAATCGTGGCGACAAAGCGAAGGAACATATTCGCCAGCATTACTTCGACTTTGGCGAACTTGCTGCAAAGGGCCTGGATGCGCTGATCATTACCGGCGCAAATGTCGTCAATCCGTCGCTCGATCAGGAACCGTTTTGGCGACCATTGATCGACATCGTCCACTGGGCGGAGAGTAACGTGGCATCCATATTCTGTTCGTGCCTGGCGACGCACGCGCTCGTCAAGCACTACTACGACATCGATCGACGCCATCTGCCGCAAAAACAATGGGGCGTCTACAGCCACAAAGTGATCAGACCGGACCATCCCGTATTGCGCGACGTCAACACCCGATTCGACGCACCGCATTCCCGCTTCAACGACGTCTCCAGGGAACAAATGGAGGCTGCCGGTTGTTCGGTGTTGGCGGAGAGCGAGGAGATCGGCGTTCATCTTGCAGTCAGCCCGGACCAGTTCCGTGTCGTCTATTTTCAGGGCCACCCGGAGTACGGCGCAATCAGCTTGTTGAAGGAATTCAAACGCGAAGCGAATCGATACGTCCGTGGTGAACGCGAAAAACTGCCGCGCGTGCCGGAAAACTTTTTCTCGAAGGAAGGTCAGGAAATCGCAGCCGCATACGTCTCGACGATAGAGAAAGCTGACGGCAACACCGTGCCTGATTTTCCGGAAGATGTGCTCACGCCACATTGCGACAATACGTGGGGCGACACGGGCAAGGCAATTGTCAATAATTGGCTTGGGCTCGTGTATCAGCTCACGAACCTCGACCGCAAGCAGCAGTTCATGCCGGGCGTCGATCCGGACGACCCGCTACAATTACGATAAACCTCAATAGGGGAACAACCACCATGGGTTTCAGAACCAGGCAGATACACGCAGGCGTTACGCCGGATCCGATCACGGGCGCGATTCTTACGCCGATATTCCAATCCACCACCTACGTGCAGCCATCCGTCGATGAGTACCTGAGCAAGGGATTCACCTACTCGCGCTCGGGCAACCCAACTGTCAAGGCGCTGGAGCTCAAGCTGGCCGATCTCGAAGGCGGCGTTGACTGCGCCTGCTTCGGAACCGGCATGAGCGCCGTACTCGCGGTGATGCTGGCGTTTCTCGAGGCTGGCAAGCACGCGATCGTGTCAGATGTTGCCTACGGTGGAACCTACCGTCTGAGCACCAAAATACTGAGCCGGTTTGGGATCGACTATACGTTTGCAGACACATCCAACCCCGATGCGGTTGCCGCCTCTGTTCGTGAAAATACCGCTCTGATCCTGACCGAGACGCCAGCCAACCCGACGATGAAGTGCACCGATATTGCGGCCATCTCCGAGATCGCCAGGAAAATCCGCGCGGTACACGCTGTCGATAACACGTTTCTTACGCCCTACTACCAACTGCCGTTCGAACTTGGCGCCGATGTGTCGATTCACAGCACGACCAAATATATGGACGGCCACAATGCAACCGTGGGCGGCGCGGTCATCAGCAAGTCAGACGAACACGCCGAAGCCGTGCGGTTCATTCAGAACAGCACTGGCACAATCATGTCGCCGCAGGTAGCGTGGCTGACACTGCAAGGCTGCAAGACCCTGTCGGTTCGCATGGACGCACAGTCGGCGAGCGCGATGGCGATTGCGGAATTCCTCGAGGCACATCCGAAAGTCGAGCAGGTCATGTACCCGGGTCTCGAGTCTTTCCCGCAGCATGAGCTTGCCACCCGACAGGCTTCGGGATACGGCGCAATGCTCTGGTTTGAGGTCAAGGGCGGACTCACTGCCGGCAAGAATCTGATGGACAACATCGAGCTCTGGAGTCTGGCGGAGAACCTCGGCTCGGTCGAATCGCTGATCACGCACCCGGTCACAATGACGCATGCAGACGTCGAGAAGGCCGAGCGCGACCGCGTCGGCATTATTGACGGCTTGGTACGCGCGTCGGTCGGCCTCGAGGATACCGACGACCTGATCAATGCACTCGCCGCCGCACTCGAACAAGTCTGATAAGCATGGGAACCTGAAGGGTAGCCGCAGATATGTCGCGTTTTCTGAATTTTGACACGCTCAGCCTGCACGCAGGTCAGGTTGTGGACCCGGAATATGGCGCGCGGGCTGCGCCAATCTACCAAACGACGTCGTACGTGTTTCCGGACACCGATACCGCGTCATCCATCTTCAACCTCGAACGCGGCGGACATGCATATTCGCGCATCACCAATCCGACCGTCGGCGTTCTCGAGCAGCGCATTGCTGCACTCGAAGGCGGGTCGGCGGCTATTTGCACGTCATCAGGCATGGCAGCAACGTTCTGCGGCATAACAGCAATTCTCGAACAAGGCGATCACATCGTCGCGTCGACGCAAATGTACGGCGGCAACATCAGCCTGATGAAGAACACGCTACCGCGCTTCGGTATCACAACGACGTTCGTCGATCCGACAGACACTGACGGTTTTCGCAAAGCCGTTCAGGACAACACCAAATTGATCTACGGCGAGCTGATCGGCAACCCGGGGCTCGACATCCTCGATCTCGAAGCGATTGCGAAGATCGGAGCCGACCACCACATTCCGGTCATGATCGATGCGACGTTCAACACGCCTTACCTGTGCCGATGCTTCGATTACGGTGCCAACATGACTGTGCACTCGGTAACAAAATGGATGGGCGGTCACGGTGTCGCAATTGGCGGTGCCATCGTCGACGGCGGCAACTTCGACTGGGGTGCCACGGATAAGTATCCGACAATCACGGAGCCCTACGCTCCGTTTACGGGCATCAATCTCTGGGATGAATTCGGCCCGAGCGCGTTCGCGACGCGAATTCGCGCCGAAGCGATGCGTGACTTCGGACCCTCGATGAGCCCGATGAACGCGTTCCTGCTGCTGCAGGGTATCGAGACGCTGTCGTTGCGCATGGACAAACACCTTTCCAATACGATGGATTTGCTCGACTACTTGTCGAATCACGATCAGGTGTCCTGGGTGAATCACCCCAGCCTCCCCTCGCATACGAGCCACGAACTGGCCAGGAAATACCTGCCGAAGGGGGCCGGTTCGATTGTCAGCTTCGGCGTCAAGGGCGGCCGCGAGGCAGGCAAGGCGTTTATCGAGAACGTCGAGCTTGCATCGCACCTCGCCAATGTTGGCGATGCCAAGACGCTGATCATTCATCCGGCCACAACAACGCACTCGCGCATCGATGCCGACGCGCTGGTCGCCGCCGGTATTACCGAAGATATGGTCCGCCTTTCGGTCGGGCTTGAGGACGTCGCCGATATCAAGGCCGACTTCGAAAACGGCTTCCGCGCAGCGAAGCGGATTACCAAGAAATAGCAATGTATTTTGACGTTGGTGGAAAACAGGTCTTTGCTACGACGGGCGGCAAGCCTTTTGACAACAGCAAACCGACAGTAATCTTCCTGCATGGCAGTGGCCTCGATCACACGTTCTGGGGGCTGCACTCGCGCTTCTTCGCGTTTCGCAACTATGCGGTTCTGGTACCCGACCTGCCTGGGCACACAAATTCTGAAGGACCCGCGCTCACATCGATTGAAGCAATGGGCGACTGGCTAAACGATGTTATCGAAGCGCTCGATGCGAATGACGTCTCGCTCGTCGCACACTCGCAAGGTTGCCTGGTGGCACTCGAGTTTGCCTCGCGTTATCCGGATCGGCTGCGTTCCGTTTCCTTTATTGCGAGCGGCCTCGCTACGCCGGTCAATGACGTCTTGCTGAATGCGGCGGAGAACGATCCGGAGGCCGCGATCGCGATGATGCTGGGCTGGGGTTTCGGCTCTGCCGGACACTTGCACCAAGGGCCGATTCCTGGCAATTCGATGGTCGCGGGCGGACGCAAGGTCATGCGAGGCAATGTTCCTGATGCGTTAGCGACCGATCTCAAGGCGTGTAACAACTACAAAAACGGGGTCGGCGCGGCTGAAATGGTCTCCGGCCCGATCCAGGTAATCGTGGCCGGCAAGGACCGCATGGCGCCGGGCAAGGCAACCACGGAGCTGATCGAGCATTTGAGCGATCCCGACGTCACCGTCATTGCGCGGAGTGGCCACATGGTGCCGCAGGAAGTTCCCGACCAGTGCCGTGCCCTGTTGAAGGCCTTTATTTTTTCGAACAACCCCGCAACGTAGAAAATAACAATGTACGCAATCAATCGCGCCGCTGTAATTGGTGCCGGCACTATGGGTCTCGGAATCGCAGGCCAACTCGCCAATGCCGGCGTCGATGTGTTGCTACTCGATATTCCGGCCGACGGCGAAAACCGCAATGCGATTGCCGAGCGGGCCCTTGAACGCCTGCTCAACGAAAGTCAGCCGGGGCTGTTACACGCAGACAATCTCGAGCGCATCACGATCGGCAACATCGAAGACGATATGCCAAGACTCGCCGCTGTTGACTGGATTGCCGAGGCCGTTGTCGAGCGGCTCGATATCAAACAGGCTTTGTACAAGCAGATTGATGCGGTTCGCAAGCAGGGGTCTATCGTCTCTTCAAATACGTCGACGATTCCAATCTCACTGCTCGTCGCAGACATGCCAACGTCGTTTCGCGAAGAATTCGCGATCACACACTTTTTTAACCCGGTGCGCTTCATGCGCCTGCTTGAAATCGTGCGTGGAGAGGCGACACGAATCGAGGTAATTGAATATCTCGAACACTTCGCAGAATTCCGCTTGGGCAAAGGCATCGTCGTTTGCAATGACACACCGGGATTTCTCGGCAACCGGGTCGGTGTTTATGCCATTCAAATGGCCTTGCAAACGGCTTTCCGTATGGGCCTCACGCCGGAAGAAGCCGATGCCATCTTTGGCCGCCCGATGGGAATTCCAAAGACCGGTGTCTTTGGTCTCTATGACCTGATCGGCATCGACCTGATGAGCGACGTCGCCAGGAGTCTGGTCTCGATACTCCCCGACGACGACGTCTTTCACAACGTAGCCGCGGAGATTCCGGTGATGATCCGCATGATCGACGAGGGCTATATCGGGAACAAAGCAAAAAAAGGTGGTTTCTACCAACCGGCCGACCTGGCGAAAGGCATCAGCCGCAAGACGCTGGACTTCGAGAGCTTTACGTATCGCGACCACGAGCCGGCCAAGCCGCAGCTGGCGGTTGACGCAGAACTCGCCGGGAACTTCACCCTGCTGCTGCAGCACGACGACAAGTACGGCAGGTACGCCTGGGAGATTCTCGCCGGCACGCTTTGCTACGCCGCCGCCCTGGTTCCGGATGTGAACGACTCGCTGGTCGCCGTCGATGATGCGATGAAGCTCGGGTACAACTGGATACAGGGCCCATTCGAAATGATTGATGCAATCGGTGTCGACCGCTTCATTACGCGACTCGAAAAAGAAAACAGGGACATTCCTGATTTTGTCCGCACGGCGTCCGGGAAGTCCTTTTACCGCGTTAGTGATGGCGCGCTGCAATACCTCCTGGCCGATGGCAGCTATCAGTCATTGCAGCGCGCCAAGGGTATCCGACGATTCAGTGAAGAACGGCGCACGCTTACGCCACTGGAGGAAAATGCGGCAGCGAGTTTCTTCGAGCTTGAGAACAAGGTCGGTCTCGTCGAGTTTCACAGCAAAGCGAACGCGCTTGGTCCCGAATCCATGCAGCTGCTCGAGTTCGCCGTCAAATATGCTTGCGAGAACATGACGGGACTGATCATTCACAACGATGCTCAACATTTTTCTTGTGGCGCGGACCTCGGGAGCATTCTCGGTTTTATCGTGAACAAGGATATGGCCGGGCTCGACCGGTTTCTGGATCACTACCAGCAGACCTTGTTAGCAATGAAGTACGCACCAATCCCGGTCGTCGCGGCGCCGTCCGGGCTGTCCATGGGTGGCGGTTTCGAGGTCTTGCTGCACACGGACAAGGTCATTTTCCACGCCAATTCGGTCACTGGCCTCGTGGAATCACTTGTAGGTGTTGTCCCCGGTGGTGGTGGCGTCAAGGAGATGCTATATCGCTGGTATGAGCGTACCGGAGACATTAACAAAGCCGCCTGGAACGGGTTCATGAATATCGGCTACGGCAAAACAGCACGATCCCCGCTCGAAGCCGAGCCACTGGCGATGTTCCGCGATGGCATTGATGAGTACGTCATGAATCGCGATCGCCTGTTGGATACGGCGATGTCCACCGTGCGGGACATGGCGGACAACTACCGTGTCGTGAAACGGACGTCGCTCGCGATGCCTGGCCGTGACGTATTCGCTGAGATGGTCGAATGGCTACAAAAGGCCCTTGAAAAAGGCAGCCTGATGCCGCATGACGTAACGACAGGCACTCAAATTGCCATGATTGTTACCGGCGGAGACATACAGGCCGGCGTTGAGCTGTCGGAAAACGACTTATGCGAGCTCGAGCGCAAAGCTTTTGTGACCCTCGGCAAGACCGCCGAGACCAGGGCCCGAATCGAATTCATGCTGAAGCATGGTAGCCCGCTGCGAAACTGAGAGATCAACATGATTTACAACGCTCCTATCAAAGACATGCTGTTCCTTGTTAACGAATGGATCGGCCTGGATAAAGTCATAGCACTGCCTGGCTATGAGGAAGTCGACGCCGAGCTGTTTGAAGCCATACTCGAGGAAGCCGACAGGTTCTCAGGCACCGAGTTGCTCAGCATTAATCGCGACGGCGATGAGCACGGCGCCAAATTCGAAAACGGCACAGTTACGACGCCGCCCGGTTTCAAGGAAGCCTATACGCAATTCATCGAAAATGGCTGGGCCGGTATCGATGCAGATCCCGAACATGGCGGGCAAGGCCTGCCAAAAGTACTGCAAAACCTCATCGACGAAATGGTCGGCGCGGTCAACGTTTCCTTCAAGCTTTATACGGAACTCAGCCGCGGCGCTTATCACCTGATGAATCACGCCGCATCGGACGAGATACGTGAGAAGTACCTGCCGAAGATGGTGGAAGGCGTCTGGTCCGGCACGATGTGTCTTACAGAAGCGCACTGTGGCACGGATCTCGGTCTCCTGAATACAAAGGCCGTACCGGCCGGCGATGGCACTTACAAGCTCAGCGGCACCAAGATCTTCATAACGTCAGGCGATCACGACCTCACCGAGAATATTCTGCATCTCGTCATTGCCCGCATCGAAGGGGCGCCAGCCGGAACTCGAGGTATCAGCCTGTTTCTCGTTCCCAAGATACTGGTAAACGAGGATGGTTCCCTTGGCGAACGCAATGCGGTCAACACGGCATCGATCGAACACAAGATGGGAATTCGCGCATCAGCGACTTGTACGTTGAATTTCGACGACGCGACCGGCTATTTGATCGGTGAAGAAAACCGTGGCCTCGCGGCGATGTTCAAGATGATGAACATCGAACGAATGACCGTCGGCCTGCAGGGATTGGGTTTATCAGAAATCGCGTACCAGAATGCTCGCGATTATGCGCAGGAACGGACCCAGAGCAAGGCACCGGCGCCGCGCCCGGATGACAGCAAGCCGGCGGATCCGATCATTTACCAGCCGGAAATGCAGCGGCAGTTGCTCACGATCCGATCACAGGTGGAAGGCGCGCGCGCATTGTCCGTGTTTACCGGTCTTCATGTGGACATCATGGAGAGGTCCGCGGACGAGGCTGCAGCTGCTGATGCAGAAAACACGGTCGCGTTGCTGACACCTGTGATCAAAGCGCATTTCAGCGATCTCGGCATGAGCAGCACGCTCTCCGCGCAGCAAATATACGGCGGTCATGGTTACGTCCGCGAACACGGTATGGAGCAACTGGTGCGCGACTGTCGCATTGCTCCGATCTATGAAGGCACCAATGAGGTGCAGGCAATAGACCTGGTCGCACGCAAGATCACAGGCAAGACCGGCGAATTCGCTGACCGCTTTCTCGCCAGCTGGCAAGAGTTCCTGCGTGAGCACGAAGATGACGAAAAAGTCGCCGCGATCGTTGGTCCAGCCGCAGTAGCGCTGGAGTGCCTCATCGACACGACTCGTTGGCTACGCGAAAAAGTGCAGTCGGATGACGCCACAGCACGAGGAGCCGCGTCGCAATACTTGCGTCTGTTCGCATTGACGATCATCGCTTGCATGTGGTCACAGATCATCGTCAGCATTCGTGACAAAGAAGGGTCCTTCTACGACATCAAGCGGAAGCTCGCAAGATTCTATATGCAACAGGTATTGCCGGAGACGTCTGCGTTAGCCGCAACGATTATACAGGGGGCCGACGCGCTTGCCGATTTCGAGGTCAGCGATCTGGTCGGGCAGTAACACGGCCGTTAGCGCTTCATCTCGTCAGGAATCTTGATCTGTGGCTTGAACCATGGAGCCTCGCACACCGTTGCCGACAATTTACCCTGCGGCGAGATAACGACCAGTTCGGTGCCCACGCCGGCAAATTCGACCGGCACGTTGGCCCAGCCAATGTTCTTTTTCAGCCGCGGCGAGCGCGCGCAGCGTGTGACGTGGCCAATTATCTTTTTGCTATCGACGATGTCCCAATGCTCTTCATTGGATGCTGCCAATGCGTCGCCGTGAATCTCGACACCAACCAGTCGCCGCTTCGGGCCCTCCGCACTGATTTTCTTGAGCGCCTCTTTACCAATGAAGTCGTCAGAATGCTCGAAGTCAACGAATCGGTCCATGCCGATGACGTACGGATTGTCCTGAAGTGATATGTCAGACGCATAGGAAAGCAGGCCACCTTCGATGCTGCGAATCATCGACGGTGCAGTTGCCGCTATATTGTGCGGCTTGCCGGCTGCCATGACACGCTCCCACAGCTGATCGCCGTATTGACTATCGCGCAGGTACAACTCATATCCGAGTTCGCCGCTCCAGCCGGTTCTCGAGACGATCAGCGGTATGCCGTCGAGCTCTGTTTCCCTTAGCCGGAAGTACTTTAGCTCGATGGCCCAGTCACCAAACAGATCCCGAGCGACCAGCGGTGATTTAGGACCTTGCAGCTGCAGCGGAGAAACGTCGGGCTCGGACACGTTGACGTCCATGCCAGAGTTGACCGCCACGCCCATGGCCCACCAGAGTACGTCGCCGTCGCCCGGGGACAACCAGAACAGATGCTCTTCGACGCGAAGCAATATTGCATCATTGACGATACCGCCATCCTGGTTAGTCAACACAATGTATTGACACTGCCCGACTTCGCACCTGGACATGTCGCGAGGTGTAAGGAATTGGATGAACTCGAACGCGTCCGGACCGGAAATTTCAACCTGACGCTGACACGTCACGTCCCAGAGCGTCACGTCGTTAACCAGGCTCCAGTAGTCCGCAGCATCGTTACCATACGATGTGGGCAAAAACGTGTGGTTATAGACAGTAAAAACTTTGGCCCCGCATCGAAGCGTTGCATCAAAAAAGGGCGACTTGCGAACACGCGGTCCCAATGAGATCAACGGTGGTGTTGTTGCAATCTGGCTCATTAGAGGGTTCCTGCGTCTTGTATCGACCGGTCGCCAAGTCAGCGCAGCGATGGTACGTGACCTCGATCTGCTCGGCAATCCAATTTTGCAATGGGCTTCCGCCCCCTCCCGGATTTCCCATTGCAAAGAGCTGCGCACGGCGGTTTTGGGTGTGCGAGAATCGCGATCACGTAACACGGGAATATCCGGTGACAAGGATCAAATCCGAAACGCAACGCAAGGCACTCATCGAGTCGGTCGGCGAATCCTACATGGAGATTTTTCCGACCGCGACGATCGAATCCAAGCTCGATGTGCTCGAACCGTCGTCCTACATCGCCATAACGTGTTCACCAACGAAAGGCGTTCGGGAAACACTGGATATGGCACATCGACTCGCGGACCGCGGCTTTAAAGTCGTACCGCATGTCGCTGCGCGGATGGTCAGGAACAAAGCGCACCTTCGCGAAATCGTCAAGCGCCTTGATGACACGCCGATCGTGAGTCTTTTTGTGCCGGGCGGCGATGCGGAAGAACCCAAGGGTGACTATTCCTGCGCACTGGAACTACTTCGCGATATAGCCGACATCGAACACAAGTTCATCGAGATCGGTGTTGCTGCACATCCGGAAGGGCATCCGACGGTCAGTAATGAAGTACTCATGGAGCACTTGTTGATGAAACAAGAGCTCGCGAACTACTTCGTGACGCAAATGTGCTTCGACGCCGAGATTATGGGCAACTGGTTGCATGAACTTCGTGACCGTGGCGTCACGCTGCCGGCGTGGATCGGTATACCTGGCGCGTCGGAACGAAGCGCATTAATCAAGACGTCATTGCGTATCGGCGTCGGCGACTCGTTACGATTCCTTAAGAAAAACGGGAAAAAGGCTGCGCGCTTGCTAAGCTCCAGGGAATATTGGCCGGACGACCTGCTGTACGGACTTGCGCCCTATATCGCCGATCCCGCATTCAATATTTCCGGTCACCATGTTTATTGCTTCAACCAGGTGGACCGCGCGGAGCGGTGGCGTCACGATTTCATCGAGAGAATCAGGTCGAACCAGACAGGCTAATGGGCCGCAAAAATCAGTCGGAGATGATCTGGAAACTGCTCGTGGCCTCTATCAGCCCGGAAACGAGGACCATGTACCCAAACAATACCGCCAGCGTTCTGACTCCCGCGCCGATCCAGCTTGTCGTGTAGACGCGTCGCAGCGCGACAGCCATGTAAACGGCAAGGTAAGAGAGAAGGATGAGTTGTGCTGCCAACGCAGCCCAATAAGTACCTGCTACGTTTTCCATGGGCACCATGAAAGCAAGGACTACGTAAGCAGCGCAGTGCACGTGCACCGAGAAGATGAGGTGATCGAAGTACAGTCGGCGAAAAAAGAGAGCCTTCAGAAGTAAAGCAAACACAGGTAACAGTACGAACATCAGCCTGGGCAGATCGTCCGACATGAAGCGCGCCTGCACCGCCGCGTCGGCTCCCGAGACCTGACCTTGCTCCAGCAATATTCCCTGGCTGGCGACCCACGCCATCAAAATGAAGAACGTAACGCTGATAAACAGGTATAGCCGCAACGGCGGCGTATACGATCTTCTCTTGCCGGCGAGAAACTCGCTGGTTAACAATCCAGGATGACGAAACAGGGTCTTGGCTGTACGCCAGGAGCGACCGTCGAGATCGAAGGTCTCATTAAGTATATTACGGACCAGTTCGCTGAATGGTCGCTCGAGATCAATGTCCTTTTGCCCGCAGGCAGAACAAAATGACCCTGTGAAGCGGGAGTCGCAGTTCTTGCATTGCGTCATTTTCTCGATCACTGTGGAAGTCTCTCAGGCGACTGCTGAGCACTATAGTCGAAAAAGCAAATTCTGTTACGTCGCCAAGATGCTCGCCAGGGGCAGCAATAGCAGAAAAGGCCCACGAAACGTGGGCCTTTTCTTATCAAACCGCGCACTAGCTCTTTGCATTAATGGTGAATCTCAACGGCTTATTGTCGCCGTTGACGACGCAGGTTGTAGCATAAGCGCGAATGGCCTCGCGGTCAGCTTTTCCGTAAACGGATGTACTGATGTTCAACGTGTAGCCGACCGTCCTGCGCTCTATTGCGACAATATCGTGCCGTACACGCACCGCATCTGCGAAATCCGCATGCTCCCGCACTTCCGCAACGCATGCGTTAACTTCGTTCTCGAGCCCGATGTCCGCCAGGTCAGTGGCACTCGCCGGGTTTGCGAAGACGAACAGGCCGATAACGGCGAGGCTGCTTGCTACAACATTACTATGATTGTTCATGGTACTTGCTCCTCAGTGGTCTAACAGCCGGCGACAATTCGCCCCGCTGTTTAGCAGAACATTCGTTCTGCTTTAGTCAAAAAAAACGATATCTCTGCGTGTCTTGATCTGTATCAGAATGTTCATTCTGTTTGTCCCAAAAAAATGTCAGCCGGTCAGCGATGCCAGTGTGCTCTCGACGATGCCGTCGAGCGTGGCCCGATCAAAGCCGGTCCGCCCCAGCACAACGAGTCCGAACATCGTGCTGGTCAGAAGCTCTCCCGCTGCTTTCACGTCGAGATCAGCCTTGACCTCGCCCCTTTCCCTGGCTGATTCCAGCCCGACAGCAAATGCTTTGGATATGCGCTTCATGAATTTCTGCAGCACGCCCCGCGTCTCAAGATCATCGGGAGCCAGCTGCATCGCCGTGTGGATGAACAGACAGCCCCTGTTTTCGTCCCGGTTGCACATGTCCTCGACGCGCTCGTCAAATATCGCCCGGATATGCGCTAACGCGGCGTCCGGCTCCAGCAGGCGCAAGAACGACTGTTTGCCCATGCCCTCTGCGTAACGCTCCAGCGCCTGCTCGAACAGCTCACGCTTATTGCCGAATGTGCCGTAAATTCCATATCGGCTGACACCGGTCGCGCGCACAATATCCTCCATCGAGGTTTCCGAGTACCCCTTGGACGAAAACAGATCCACGGCCCTGGACAGGGCGGTCGACGGATCAAATGCGCGTGTTCTAACCATGGGAAAGCAGAATACTCATTCTGTTTTAGTTTGTCAACCTTTTCCCGTGAACGACGTTGTACTAGTATTCCAAGACGATTGAAGGAGTCCCAATCATGCCCCAATCGAGACATTTCCTGACACTAGCTGCCGCAGCCCTTCTGTCTGTGGGCGCCGCAGCCCTTCTGGCCTCGGGGACGGCCGCCGCCCAGGATACGCCGGCGCAGGATCCACGCCAGATGAGTGCTGAGGAACGCGACGCAGCCAGGCAGGCTCGGCGCGAGCAGTGGGAGAACATGAGCGAGGACGAACGTGCAGCGGCTCGTGAGCAGCGCAGAGCGAAAGCGGATGAACGCAGAGCAGCGCAGCGCGAACGCTACGAGAACATGTCTGAGGAAGAGCGCACGGCGGCTCGTGAGCAGCACAGAGCGAAACGGGAAGAGCACCGGGCTGCGATGCGTGAACGGTACGAAAACATGTCGGAAGAAGAACGTCAGGCGATGCGGGAACGGCGCGCCGAACGAAGAGCCCGGCACCCCGGGCACAGGGGTCAGGGAAAACACGGTAAACCGCCAGGCGGCCCCGGCGACGATAGCGTATAGCGATACGAAGAGGGCCCTTCCGGGCCCTCTTTATTGTCTGCCGATCCTAGTTGTCGATCTCGTCGTCGAGACCGGTCATTTGCCAGCGACCGAGCGCAATCGGAATACTGTCAATCGCGTTCAGCTGGTCGAAAAAATCTTTAAGGCGGAATTCCTCACCGCGTTCTTCGAGTTGCTTGCTGTAATCAGCAAGCGTTCTCTCGAGCAGATATTTTCCCGTAATGTAGCTCGTGCCATAACCCGGTTGGCGCAAATACAGATGTTGCTCGAACTTCAGCAAATCCTTTTCGGTCTTCATCCAACCACGCGGCGTCCACTCCATGTGCACCGAGCCTGCCTCTTCCATCGTCATTTCATTGGCATGCGCATATAGGGAGCCGAGGCCCCGTGCGGCGCGCTGTGCAAGCATGATCCACACCAGTTCACGGACGCGCGGCTTGTCGTCATACAGGCCGGCGTGCATGAACATCTCCTCAACGCCGGTCGCCGTCCCTTCGTTACGGCTGTCAAAGATGTTGTAAAGAACAGCGCCCTGTCGAATCGGGCTTGGATGTGGCTCACGCTCCATACGGGCAAGTTCGAACCAGTGATAAAAGTGCGTGTACAACGGCGTCGGGTCGTAATGAGCGACGATCCAGAAGAAATTTCGTGTTTCTTCGGGCACAAACTCACCCAGCTGTTCACGCAGTGCCGGATCAAAGTAATCCTCGACCGTGACGATTTCTTCGTCGCGCAAAAATTCGATAAACTGTCTGGCCGACCTATCCGCCAGCGTCGCGTACTCTTCGGGAGTCGATGCGGCAATCAGTGGTGGCAAATTACGATTCCGGTGTTCCTCGAGTTTTAGAGAAGACCAGGCGCGATCGAGCTCTCGCTTGAGAAGGCGCACCTCGTCATCCCACGTCAACGGTACGAGGTGCACATTCTGTGCGTACCAGGTGTAGTTCTCCTTGCCGATACCGGATGGGCCCGTTTTGGCTGGCGCCTCGCGCTCGAGCCAGGTGACGAGTTCGTCAGTTGCGGCTCGCGCGTCCGTGATTGCGGCAACCAGATGAGTACTCGCGGCGTCCTCCACCTTGGTCAGAAGTTCGGCGAGATCACGACTCTGGTCTCTGAAATTGCGGATTCCGGCAACCCACAACTCGCGCGCATTGCCGGTCAGGTTCTGCCGAGCCTGTTTCATCAAAGGCGGGATGACCGTCAGCTCCGCAATCAGTCGTTGCTCCCCGGAATCGGACAACGGGAACTCGTAGGTCCATAGCTCGGTAATAGCATGATGTGTCGGCCCTTCGTGCGCCGGCACATCGCTCTTGTAAAGCCAAATCGACTGGTAGAACGCAGGATCTCTTGCCCAGGGTTTCAGGACGCGCCGGTTGAAGTCGTAGCCGTTCATTTCGGCCCGGACGACATGCCAGTCGACCTGCTTTTCGACCGGCCATTTCGAGACGTCAATTGCTTGCAGACGTGCGTAAAGTTGCTCGAAACCCGGCTGTCTGGCCGTGAACATCGCGGCCGTATAGTCGGGCGCATTATCCAACATCGGCGGTCGCTCAAACTCGCGCCAATCCGTGTACAGGTCGATCAGGTCATCGTAAGCATCGAATGAGTCTGTTTCAGCCATGCACAAGTTCGCTGTCGATACCGCCAGGCCCAGTATTATGCGGCTGAGCCATGTACTGCGATTTGTTTCGATCATCCTTCTACTATGGCATTCCCAGCGTTTCAGCGATATAGCGATCAACGACCGTATCGAGTAATGCCAACGGCACCGCACCGTTCGACAACACGGCACGATGGAACGCTTTGATATCGAACTGGCCCCCGAGCTCGTCCATCGCGCGCTGCCGCGCGTCGAGGATTTGCAGCATACCAATCATGTACGCGGTTGCCTGACCAGGCCAGACGCTGTAACGCGCCGCAGCGCCTTGCGACTCCCCAAGTGACCAGCCGATAGCGTCCCTGTTGAACTGCACGGCCTCATCAAACGACCAGCCCAGGTTGTGAATACCGGTATCCATAACAAGCCGCGCTGCTCGCAGCGCCTCATATTGCAAACGGCCGAGGTTCGAGTACGGGTCATCTTCATGCCAGCCGAGTTCCCAGGCGAGCCGCTCTGCATACAGCGCCCAGCCTTCGACGAATGCCGTAAACCTGCCGCCTTTGCGAAATGCGGGCACATCTTGCTCCATCGCAATTGCGACCTGTGTGTGATGGCCCGGCACTGCCTCGTGATACGCCAGCGAACGCATCTGAAACCATGGCTGATCGGTGCTCGTGCCAGCGTAGAAAGCGCCGGGCCGAGTGCCGTCAAAGGACGGTCCGATGTAATAGCCGCCAAATTCGTCCGGAATGACGATGACATTGGCCGACGGAAAAATATCGAACGCCTCGTCAACCCTCTGCTCCGCGAGATCGATGATGTCTTCGTAAGTCGACAATACGTTTGCCGCTGGGATGATCCCGCCGTCCGCAGCCACACGCGCAAAGAGCTGCGTCACCGTCTCGTTCTGCGGATAGCCGAGCTGGTCGAAGATCAGCCGCATTTCGGCCTGTATTCGTATCAGCTCGTCGAGGCCGAGTTGATGGATCTCCGCCGCGGTCAGGTCGGTCGTCGTATGATGCCGTAACTTGTATGTATAGTAGTCGCCGCCACGAGCGTACTGACCAACACCGATCGACGGCGGCGCGTTACTCAACAAGTTTTGCAGTGACGAACGCAGCTGCTGATACGCACGCTTCACGCCACCGTCTACTGCTGAGAACGCCCGACTCTCGAGATCCGAGCGTTGCGCATTGCTAAGGCCCGGAATACTCGCGATCCCGGCAACGAAGTTTGTGTAGTAGGGATTCGACAGGGTACCGCCCTGCGCCAAGGCGGAAACCTGATTGATTGCGATCTGCATCGACAGCGCGGGTTCGACGACGCCGTTCTGGCGCTGCAGTTCCAGGTGATCAATTAACTGGTCGAATTTTTGTTCGACGAGGTTCAAACGCGTAATGTAGTTTTCCGCGTCCTGCAGGGTCGCAAGTGGGTGCACTTCTGTGAACAGTTGCCGCGTGTCTTCCTGGACACCAAAAATCGAATACGTTGCGACAAAATCGTAATAGATGAATTCGAGCTGATCGACAACGTCCTGCAAGTACCATTCATAAATGTCGTAATTCAGCTGACCCTCGGCATCCAGCGCCGAGCGATCATAGCTGTGCAGTGCATCAAGCACGACCTGGTACATCGCGTACGTATCACGCTGGTAGCTGTCCGACAAGTCGTCGAGGGTGACCGAAGCGAGTGGATAGACGCTTTCGAGTGACTGCCAGACGATAGCCTCAGGCGATCGCGTTATTAGTGCCGCGAAAGAATCGGCATACAAGGCATCAAGCGACAGGCCCTGCAGATCGGCGGCGAGTTGCTCGGCAGGTGTCGGTCCACCGACCGGCGGCGTGTTGTTGTTGCCGCCGCCCCCGCTACCGCACGCGCTTACCAGCACGAGGAGCAGCAGGGCAAATAGCGGCTTTTTCATTCGCCTTCCCCAGGATATTGATTCGTCCCCAGTTTAGTCCGAATTCGGCACGATTAGTTCTGTGCCTGACCCTGTTAGACTTCCGCGGACAAGAACAAGAACAAGAATAAAGGACCAACGATGGCAAACTCCGATCTCACTACGCATACGACCACCGTCAAAGACGTCAAGCAGCTCGGCATCTGGGCCGCTTTGGTCAGTCTGTCCTACGTATTCTGGGTTTGCGGCGCGATGGAGATGGTCGAGCGCCTCGCTTATTACGGTGTACGGCAGGTGGCTAGCCTTTATGCCACCGATGCAGCTTCCAACGGCGGTCTCGGACTCGCTGGAACGGATGTCGGCATCATTTTTCTCTTCTGGGCGTTGATGCAATCCTTCGTGCCTGTATTGACAGGCGGCATTTCCGATCGTGTGGGTTACAAAGAGACGATCTTTGCCTCAACCGTCATCAAGATTCTCGGCTATTTGCTCATGGCGTGGTTCCCGAGCTTTTGGGGATTCATGGCGGGCGCGATGGTGCTCGCGTTTGGCACCGGCATCTTCAAGCCCGGTATTCAGGCCACAATCGTAAAGTCTACGAATCGCCAAAACAGCTCGATGGCCTGGGGCGTGTTCTACCAGACTGTCAATATCGGTGGCTTTATAGGTCCATTGCTGGCGGCTCAGCTTCGTCAGCTCGAGTGGTCGCACGTTTTTTATGCCTGTGCAGCCATTATCTCGCTCAACTTCCTGCTCTTGCTCACGTACAAGGAAGTCGACAAAGACGAGCGGTTGGTGCACCGCGCGAAGGTAGCGTCCGGCGAGATTCAGGAGACAAGCCTCTGGCGCGACAGTCTTAAGGAACTCCTGCGTCCCGTCATGATCTGGTACATGATCTTGTTCTCCGGGTTTTGGTTCATGCTGATGGCATTTTGGGACGTCGCACCGCTGTACTTCAGGGACTGGGTCGACACGTCGGTCATGATCCGACACCTGTTTGGCGAGGATGGCACCACCAACCAGGTGTGGATTTTCCTGCTCGGCATGACGCAGGACGGACAACGCATTCAGCCTGAAGGCCTGGTGAACCTCAACGCCATGATGATCATGTTTTTCTGCTTCATCGTTGCGGGCTGGAGCGCGCTGATGCGGGCAACCAACTCCATGGCCCTGGGAACGTTTCTCGCCGCGGCCGCCCTGCTCTTGGTCGGCGGATTCAACTACGTCTGGATTATGGTACTGGCTATAGTCTGCTTTTCCATGGGCGAGATGCTGTCCAGTCCGAAGAGTTCGGAATATTTGGGCAATATTGCACCGGAGCAGAAAAAAGCCATGTATCTCGGCTTCAGCCAATTGCCGCTGGGCATCGGCTGGTCGCTCGAAGGCTTTTTCGGCCAGTACCTGTATGGCAGGTTTGGCGCCAAGGACACAATTTCGCGAGACGCGTTGCTTGACTCCGGCATGACGCAGTCTGACGTTGACGCCGTGCCGATTGGTGAGGCATTTCAGAAACTGGTCGAGGTCAGTGGCCAAACCGCGGAGTACCTGACCGCCCAGCTGTATGCGGCCAATAACGTCGGCGCCGCCTGGTACATCATGGGATCTGTCGGTCTCGTCGCAGCCGCGGGCATGTATGTCTACGGACGCTGGACCTACCAGCTCAAAGACTAGCCGGCGAAAAGGACACGGCCGATGATCGAATTGCGGCTACACGGCTTTCTCGTCCTGACAATTATTGCGTCGGCCGCCGTGACGTTCGCACTATTGCTGCGAGTGACGGCTCCATATGGTCGACACGTTCGTGCAGGTTGGGGACCGACGATCCCGGCACGCGTTGCATGGATTGTTATGGAGAGCCCGGCGACGCTATTGTTTGTGGCCGTATACTTTGCCGGCGATCGTGCTCTCGCGACTGTGCCGCTGGTCTTACTCGCCATGTGGCAGTTGCATTACATCAATCGGACGTTCATCTATCCGTTACGCATTCGTGAGTCGAACAAGCGGATGCCGATTTCTGTCGCAGGCATGGCGTTCCTTTTCAACTGCCTGAACGCCTACATTAACGCGCGCTGGATTTCTCACTTTGCCGAGTACCCCACCTCGTGGCTGGCGAGCAACGCATTCGTGCTCGGCGCCCTGTGTTTTTCAGTCGGATGGGCTATCAATCAGCACGCCGACACGACCCTGTTGCGATTGAGGCAGCGCAACGAAACGGACTATCAAATACCTCGCGGCGGCTTGTACCGGTGGATTTCCTGTCCGAACTATTTCGGTGAGATGCTTGAGTGGGTCGGCTGGGCGATCGCCACCTGGTCGCTCGCGGGCACAGCGTTTGCCGCGTTTACGGTAGCTAATCTACTGCCGCGCGCACTCGCGAATCACCGCTGGTACCAGCAGGAATTTGCCGGCTATCCGTCGTCGCGTCGCGCTGTAATTCCATACTTGTTGTAGCGCGACAGCGAAGACCTGCTAATCGCGCCGCCAGACGTCGCCGGATTCGCTCTGTTTCGATTCCTCGATAATGATCCCGCCCATTTTGCATGGCGCTTCGCCATCAGCATCTTCGCAATCGGGAAGTTTATCGAGCCGTTCCTGATGCGACACTCGTGTGGCAGACGGTGACGATTCGACGATAGCCGGGTCTCGCCAACCCTGCTTGTCCTTTGTCGCTGCATTAACCGCGTCGAGACTTTCAAAAACGTCGCTTTCTCGCGCCGATGGCGCACAATTCGACTTGCTCCTGTCGACAATGACGCTTGCCGACTCATCCTTCAGCGAAACAAGCTGTTCCAATGCGTATTCGCAATCGGCCCGGGTCAGGAATTGCAGCTCGAACTCGCGTTCCTGACAGACACTTTTTCCGGCCGGTGCAACGCACTCGGCGAGAGTGAGCACGAAGACCTGTATCCATCCGATATCCATGATATCGCTCCTGAGTTTTCAATTCCGTGCCCCAGATTAGCAAAAAAAAACGACCCTGGGTTTGACCCCAGGGCCGACTTCTTTTTAGAGGACGCGTTGGTAGAACTGCTTTTGTCGCGTTTTCGGCTCTTTCCTCGTCCGCCCGCCTTGCGGCCAGCTTTCATGTCCAGACCCGATTGCACTCTTTGTATCGGGCTACCTTTGGCGTAACGCCCAGGTTTCTTTCCGAGATCCACCGGGCATTCCTTTGGTTCCCGCAGTCCGCTTGCGCTTCTTGCCGTCCCCAGGTTCCGCCTTTCGCGTCCACCGCCCCCGACACTTGTTGAGGCTCGGACCTCTTTCAGCAGGGCGGTTGTCAACAAGCGAACTTGTTGGCGCGTGAGGCTTTCGCCTCATTATCAAATCTAATCAAGTCGCCAGCGAAGTCAACGTTTTCGACTGTAACCGAAAATCGGCTAAAGACGACCTTTCGGTAAACCGAGAACTTGAACCTTCTTCTTGAAGTAACTTGCTAACTAGGTCTCTGAGATGTGCTGCAAAACATGCGCAAACGAGTGCCTCAATACAACAGCTCGGTCCATCGGCCGCCGGCAACCAGCTCCGCGCGGCGCCGTTGCCAACGTTTTTCCGAGCCCGTCAATCGCGAGAACACATCGTCCAGTTCATCGCGAACCTCCTCCAGCCCGGCGACGTAGATGTGGGTCTTCGGGTCGTCGAGCATTTCCAGAATCTCTTCCGAGCGGCCCTCGAGGCAGTAGTCCCAGGCAATCGGATCGGCCCAGTTCGGCCGCGGTGACAGCGCACTGAATGCCTCAAACGTTTCCTGGTCGTAGTATTGCGCGAAGTCATCGCGATACTCGTTCATGTAAATGAGCTCGAGCCCGGTATGCGCGCCATAGAAGAGACGCACCTTGCCCTTCCAGTCACGAATATCGTTGTAGATGTGCTTCACGAACGCGCGAAACGGCGCAATGCCTGTGCCTGCACCGATCAGAACCAGGTTTGCATCCTTGTCCTCCGGTACCTCGAACGCGAAGCCATACGGCCCGGTTATCAGCAACTTGTCACCTTGCTTGAGATCACAAAGATAATTGGAGCTGACGCCCTTGAAGCGCTCACCGCTGTAGTCGTCGATGTAAGTGCAACGCCGCACCGCGATCGTGATCCGTGGCCTGCCCTTATCAGAGCGTGACAGCGTGTCAGCCACCGTGTACAGGCGGAAGTGATAATCATGACTAAGATCGTGCGGACCAGGCGTTAGTACGCCGATGCTCTGGCCGGCCGAGTAGTCGAAATCCGCCCGGTCGACCTCGAGTACGAGCTCACGAATCTCGACATCGGCATCCTCAGGGGTGATGCGCTCGCTCGAAAGCACTGCCGCCTCGAATTGGTTTTCCTTGTTGTAATCGTCGAGCTTCATCGTCAGGGACTCCTCGTTCGGATTTCGGTTTGGTCATCGCTTCGTTCGCAGGGGCTCGCGCATCCGCAGCGACCACAATCGCCCCGCACAGCGAGGACGTCTGCCTCGTCGCCAGGCGTACGAAACTGCTTTCGCCATGCGTTCTGCACTGCAACCCAGCCGAGTAACAGGATTGGCGGCAGGAGTAGTGCGAGCAGGAAGTCGGCTAACATCGTTACGCTCCCAGGCCCGCGAAGCCCATGAACGTCAGCGACAAAATGCCGGCAACGATCAGTGCGCTGGCCGTGCCCGTGACGACGTCTGGCATCGTCGCGAGTTCCAGCTTCTCGCGGATGCCAGCCATCAACACGAGCGCCAATGTAAAACCGGCGCCTGCGCCGAGCGCATAGACAATCGCCTGCAAGAGACCATAGCCGCGGTTCGTCTGAAAAAGCGCGAGGCCCAGAATCGCGCAGTTCGTTGTAATGAGCGGCAGAAAGATGCCCAGTGCACGAAACAGCGTTGGACTCATCTTCTTAATGAACATCTCCACGAGTTGTACTGTCGATGCGATAACCGCAATAAACGCGATCAACTCGAGGAATGGTACGCCTATCAAGATCAAAAGGTGATGGATGGCATACGCGCACACCGAGCTTACGAGCATGACGAACATCACAGCGCCACCCATTCTAGTCGCTGTACCGATTTTCGCCGACACGCCCAGAAAAGGACAAATCCCGAGAAAGTACGCCAATACGAAATTATTGACGAGCGCAGCGTTGACAAAAACCGACCAGAGAGTCTGTTCGTTCATCTCGGCACCTCTTGTACACGCCCGGTTTTCGCCTCTTTGCGTTGCTGCATATGATTGATCAGCAACAACCAGGCCGCCAGCGTAAAGAAGCCCCCACTCGGCAGGATCATGACGATCCACGGTTCGAAGCCATCCGGGAACACCGCCACGCCAAACAATGCGCCATCGCCGAGCAGCTCACGAACGCCGCCTAGACAAAGCAGTGCCAGCGTAAACCCGATGCCCATGCCGAGAGCGTCAAGTACCGCGTGCCTGACACGATGCTTGGACGCGAATGCCTCGGCGCGGCCCAGTATCAGGCAATTGACGACGATCAGGGAAATAAACGCTCCGAGCGACTTGTGCAGGTCCAGGCTGATCGCCTCGATCGCGTAGTCGACGATCGTGACGAACGTCGCGATGATCAGAATGTAGGTCGCGATGCGCACCTGCTTGGGAATGAAGTTGCGCAGTGTGGACACGAGCGTGTTCGACATCAGCATCACGAATGCGGTCGCGAGCCCCATCGCGAGCGCATTGATCGCCGTATTACTCACGGCCAGTACCGGACACATGCCGAGCACCTGCACAAACACCGGATTCTCGCGCCAGATTCCTTTGATGAACTCATCGGTTCCAATCACGGCCTTCCGATTACGACTCGTCATCAGATTCTCCGGCAACCAGCTGCTCGAGCTGCTCGTTAATGATCGGTACCCAGCGTTCGGAACTCGTGGCGAGGATCTCGCCGATAGCTTTGGCCGAGATTGTCGCTCCGGTGATGCCGTCAATTTGCCACGGCTGGGTCTTCTGTCCTCGCTTGACCGTCACGATTCGATGTTGCAACGTCTCGCCAGACGGATCGAGGCGCACATCCAGTGCCACGAAATTCTCGAGGAACACCGCGTCTTTCTCGATCTTGTCGCCAAGTCCGGGGGTTTCCTTACTCGTCAGCACGCGGATGCCGACAATCGCTTCCTGTTCTGGCGCGTAGCCGTAAAGCACCGTGATCGTATCCGCGTAACCCATGCCGCTGGCCTCGATCGCAACACCGATGAGCCGCCCATCGCTATCGAAACCCGCATGGACACGTTGGCCAACCGCGTCGGTATCCGATACAAACTCGCCCTCTGGGGTCAGTGCATAGGTCGTGCGCTGACTTGCCGCCGGTAGCACGGCGAACACGGCACGCTCGAGCGCTTCGGCACGGTTGCGTTCGATGACCGGCAGCGTGCCCTGGAAGACGATCGCGATCAACAGGCCGCAGAACATGCCGACGCCGACGAGTGTCCGGTACATCGGCCAGGTGGGTGTTACATGTGGCACGTTCACGATGCGCCCCGCTCGGTCGTACCATAGACACGCGGTTGGATCAGGTTATCGATATGCGGCGATACAGCATTCGCAAACAGGATCGCGTACATGACCCCTTCGGGCAGCCCGCCCCACAGGCGAATTACAACGACGAGCGCACCAATCAACACACCATAGAGCACACAGCCAAAGCTCGTCATCGGTGAGGCGACCATATCGGTAGCCATGAAAACGGCGCCAAGCATCAGCCCGCCAGAAAACAACATGAACAACGGACCTGGATAGGCAGCCGGATCGATCAGGTAGAAAACGCCGCTAAGGGCAAATACTGTCGCAAAGATCGCAACGGGTATGCGCCAGTTCATCATCTTGCGAGCAATCAGATATAAGCCACCTGCAAGAATCAACAATCCACTCGTTTCTCCTGTCGATCCACTCGTCAGGCCCATAAGCAGATCCGTAGCAGCCGTTATATCGCCATCGAATTTGATTACGGCAAGCGGCGTCGCGCCACTGATCGAGTCGTAAACCGGTGATGCGAACGGCAATGTGAATGTCGACGGCGGCAGGACGGCAAATCGCTCGGCACCTAACGCCGGATACCATGTGGTCATTGAGACCGGGAAGGCCGCCTGCAGGAAAGCGCGACCTATCAGGGCCGGATTGAAGGCGTTATGGCCCAGGCCACCAAACAGGAATTTGCCGACACCGACGGCAACGACGCCACCCAGGACAACCATCCACACCGGGAGCGCCGGAGGCAATGTCAGGCCATAGAGAATTCCGGTTATTGCAACCGACCAGTCGCCGAGAGTCGACCGGTCGCCACGCCAACGACACAGGACGTGTTCAGTTAAGAGACAACTTAGCGTCGCGGCCGTCAGTGTAATGAGCGCCGTAAGTCCAAAGACGTAAACCGAAAAAATACAGACGGGTACCAGCGCGAAAACAACGTTGCGCATGATGACTTCGACGCTGGCACCGCTCACAATATGCGGTGAAGTATCGATCTCGAGCGTTTTGTTTTTCGCAGACATCAGGCTGCCTGCCTCTCGCGGACGATGGCCTTGGCGTCGCGGAAACGTTGCACAAGGGGAATGTGAGACGGGCAAACATAGGAGCATGCACCACACTCGAAACAGTCCATGAGGCTGTGATCGTCCGCCATGCGATCGAACTCTTCGTTCTTTGCGAGAATTCCAAGTTGCGACGGGTTGAGGTAGATCGGGCAGGCATCAACGCAATAGGCGCAACGAATGCAGGGATACTCCGGCTCCTCAGCCGCAGTCTCGGCGCTCGTGAACGCCACGAAACCGGAGGTTCCCTTGGTAATCGGTATGTCGAGGCTCGAAAGAGCCTGTCCCATCATCGGCCCACCCAGGAAGACACGACTGACATTGTCGCTCACATCCACCTGCTCGAGCGCGAATCGCAATGGCGTTCCGATCGGAATGCGGTAGTTGCCTTTGCGGCCAACGGCGGGACCGGTGATTGTAACAACGCGTTCCTGAATGCCGCGCCCATGCGGCAACAGCCTGCCGATCTCGGCTGCCGTCGCGACATTGACAACTACGGTGCCGACATCCACGGGCAGTCCACCTGAAGGGACTTCCTTGCCCAGCAACGCGGTGATCAGCATCTTCTCCGCGCCCTGCGGATATTTCACTTCGACGACGCCGGTCGTGACAGGCATGTCGTCAGGTGCAGCCGCGCGCAGGGCGTCCGCCGCATCAAGCTTGTTCGCTTCAACGCCGATTATCGCGCGCTGTGCCGTGGTGGCCTTCAACAGGTAACGTATTCCCATATAGATATCGGCCGTGTGCTCAAGCATCACACGATGGTCGGTTGTCAGGTATGGCTCACACTCAATACCGTTAATAATCAGCGTCTCGACTGTCTTGCCTTCAGGTGGCTTGAGTTTTACATGCGTCGGAAATGCCGCACCGCCCAGGCCTACGATGCCGGCCGACTGCACCGCCGCAATGATGTCATCCGGGCTCGCTGTGCCCAGATCACACGGTTCCCCTTCGGCGACCTCCTGTGAAGAGCCGGGATGTGGCTTCAGGTAGATGCCCGGCACCATCTTTCCCGTAATACTGGGCACAAAGTCGATGCGCTGCACGATGCCGGACGCCGGTGCATGCTGCGGAACCGACATGAACCCGTCGGACCTTGCAAGCAATTGTCCGCGTGCTACTTCTTCACCTTCACGCACAACCGCGACGGCGGGCGCACCGATGTGCTGGGACAATGGAATGACAAGCACGGGCGAAAACGGGAACTGCCTGATCTTCAGTGCGTGCGTATCCGCTTTCGATTCCGGCGGGTGCACGCCGTTACGAAAACTCGGATAACGATGCAGTAAGTTCGACATGCCCGCCTAGTTGAACCGTTCGCCGCGCGCGATCCACTTCTTGATATCGCTCGCCGAGCGGTCGCGAGGCAGCCCCGGATGAATGACCTCGGCCGTACATTTCTCGGCCGCTTTGACGAGATCACTGTAAGGTCCGGCGTCGGCATTCTTGATGAACGCCTTCTTGCTGTCGTTGTATTCGAAAACGGCCGAGTTGATCTTGATACATTCATCACATGCGGTGCACTCGTCGATATCGAGCCACGGTGCCATGTACTCGCCGTCCGCGGCAGGTTGCGCCTGCTGCGCTGGCGCTGCCGGTGCCGTCTGCTGCGCAGGCTCCGCAGCGCTCGTCAATACCTCGCCGATCGACGGCAGTGCAGCACCCTCACCGCTTGCAAACTGTGCGAGACCCTGTGCGATCTTCGTCACGATCTCCTTGCGTACGCGGCCCTCGATTTCCTGAATCGGCTGCTCTTTCTTGTCGAGGCCTGCCAGCGCGCGAAGCATCGTCCAGAAATCCCGACGATCCTCGCAAGAGAGCACCATTGCCTCATCGACAAGCAGCCGGCTCAGATGGTTCTTGCGATCGACGGCCCAGATGTACGGAAAACGCCCGTCGCGATCGTCCGGATCCATCTCGAGAAACTCATGCAGCGGCACCATCTTGTCGTTCCAGGTGTCCGGCGGCGCCATGCGGAAGTGCTTGCGGAAGCGCACCTCAGTCATCGCGAAGTCCGCGAATGTCATCGGCAGTTCCATCGTTGCTTCGCGAGCGCCATCCCGATAGGTCAGCGTATAGCTGGGCCACTCGACATCCATCCCCGGATTACCCGACAGGTCGAAGCACTCGGCGGGAGTCACGCCTTTGTCCGGGTCGTACTTGAACAGCGGATAGGCGCGTGACTCAACGGCAAGCCGTGCCTGCTGTTCACTCATGTCGTCACCTATTCCGTGTTCGGGCTGGCACGAGGTATACAGGTTGAATAGCGCCGGACGTCGCGTGAGCAATCCCTCGATGAATCCCTCGATCATGTGGCTCGCGTTCGAGATCGTGCTTTGCAGGACGTAGGTTGTGCGATGCGCCATGCCGATGAGCCCGATTTCCTTGCGCACTTCCTCTTTACCCTTGGTGACCTTGCCGTACTGGGCCATATCCGAGACCTGGCCAATGAAACCCGATGTGCACGCCTGACCACCCGTGTTGGAGTAGACCTGCGTGTCGACGACCAGCACTTTGATAGGCATTCCTGTCATCATCAGGCGTGACAGGTTTTGAAAGCCGATGTCGTACATCGCGCCGTCGCCACCGACCGCAACGACGGGCGGACAAAGTTTGAACTCGTCGTCGTTGAACGCTTGCCAGTCAAAGTAGGTAAAGAACTCGTCATGCTCTGACGGCTTGTACTCGCCGGCGAGTTCGAGTTCGGCAATGCGAATCGCCTTAAAGCCCTCCGCCATTTTGACCATGTGGCCCTCGAAAATGCCTATCGCGAGTGACGGCGCATCCTGGAACAGATGATTGGCCCAGGGGAAGGGGTACGGGTTGAATGGATAGGTGCTGCCCCAGACAGAGGTACAGCCGGTCGCATTCGTCATACCCATACGCGCCCTGCCCTGCCCGGTCGTACCCTCCAGGTAGCGCCACTTGAGCGTCTCAAGCTGGCCGATGAGTCCGGTCATGCGCTTGAGCCATTCGGGGTCGATCGGCTGCGAGCCCTTGTCGTGTTCGATGCGATCGGCAATACCGGCAAGCGTTACGTCCTTGTCCCCGATGCCCTCGACAGCTTTCGCGATCTCGGTCGTGTCGCTGAGGTCTATTTCGCCGACCAGCTGTGCCTGCACCGACTGCTTTAGTTGTCCAATCAGATCCTCGATGTGTGCAACGTGATTCGCGATACGCGGCTGCATCAATGCTTCAACCGTTGCAACGAAAAGATGCATCACGGTTTTCTCGGCGCAGCCCAGGCAAGCACCGTCGCCACTCGCAAAGGCCATATAGTTGTCCTTGTCGAGCAGGATGGTCTCGAGTGCACCGATGCGTTCCTCGAGATCGTCAACACGAATGTATTTTTTCGGCGTGTTGGGCAGATCCAGCCAGAATTCCCAGTGTTCACGCAGCTTCTTGATCGAATCGGGTGTCTGCGTAACGGGCTTGAGTGCGTCGTCTTCGCAGACCTTCACACACTCCATGCAGCCTTTACACGTATACGGGTCGATAGTGATCGAAAACAATCCGCCATCACCGGCCTTTTTCTTCTCCGGTAGTGTGTAATAAGGACGCGACAGAGCGAACTGAAAACCATCGAGTTCCTCGGCAAAGAGTCCGAACTCTTCCTCGAGCGCACTGCGATTTTGCTCGTCGCTCTCCGCAACGGTTTTCCTGATCGCATGGTCGATCAGGCCAGCAACCGCATCGTCCTCGCTGGCCGCATTCAACTCGCTACGCAAATGGCGTTCCATCTGCCGCACGGCGCGCGGCAGGAACTCAACCGTGTTGCCCTTTTTCTTGACACGCTTGACGACAGTGTCGAGTACCTGGCCCACCTCATTGACGAGCCCGGGGATTGCCGTATCGGGACAAACCGTATAGCAGTCGCCGCACGCGGTGCAGTTTTCCGCAATAAACTCGGGATGCTCGAAGCGAATGCCGGTCATGTCACGGAACAGTGATGTCACGGCTGGCATGACGCCGAGACCGATGAACGGGTCGGTCAGGTTGTCCGAACCCATGCCGCGAGCATAGAAGTTACCGGTCTGCTCCCAGAAGCGGTGCACATCCGTTGCTGGTGCCTCACTCTGTGGCAAGCGTTTGCCCATGATCGGTACGGCCGGCTCCGGTGGTATTGCTGACGTGCCGCCGTTCTTGAGCGTGAACGGTTTCTCGGTAATCTCGTGTACCTCATCGAAACCGCGCTTGACGACGCGCATGTTGTCTTCGACCACGCGCGCACCCTTGTCGCCGAACTTGTATTGCAATTGATCGCGGATCGCTTCGAGCAGCGTGGCGTCATCGAGACCTTTTTGTTCGAGCACCGGCGAACAGGCGAAAAATGCACCCTGGAAGGCGACGCCCTGCATGCGCAATTGCAGATCGGCGTCAGTCGCTTCGTCACGGGCAATGCGAAAAGCGTCGAGGAAAAACATGCGAACATTCTTCTCGACGATAATCTGCTGGAACGCGATCGGGATGGACTCCCAGACTTTGTCTGCCTCACCGAGATCACTCTGAATGATGAAGATACCGCCTTCCTTGAGCCCGGCGAGTGCGTTCGTGTGATTGAAAACATTCGGATCCGGTGACAACACCACATCGACGTAAAAGTACTCGCAATTGACCTTGATCGGTTCGGGTGCCGCCGAGAGATAAAACGTCGTTGGCTGGCCTTTCTTTTCCGAGCCGTACTTCGGATTTGCTTTGATATTGAAACCGAGCAGGTCGTACAGCGTCATCGCCAGGTTCTTGCCAGTCGTGATCGCGCCCCAGCCCCCGATCGAATGCAAGCGTACCGTAATACTGCCGTCGGGCATCAGGTTCGGATTCTCGCTGCCGTGTACGGCAAGCTCGCGTACCTGCGGATACGACTCCTCAATCGTCTGCTGGTAGATCTCCTGCTTCGGCGTAAAGGGCGTTTTTCGAAGAAAGTCGATGGACAGGTAAAAGAGCTTCTTGCGATCACCTTTCGGCAGCATGTTCTCGACCGCACCAATCAGACCCTCGGGCTGCAGGTCACGACTGCCCATGCCGAAGGAGCCGGAATAAAGCGGCGCCGCATCGCTGAGTTTTGCGTAGGTGTCGAGTTCCGGGTACGGCGTGTCCGTTTTGTCAAGACCGTTTTCCATACACTTGCTCATTGTCGCGCGAATCTCACGTATCAGTGGCAGATCAACTGCAAGCGGCTGGTCGAGCCGTTCGAGGACAACCACACCTTTTCTACCCTTCAACAGCCGCGACAACAGGTCGGATGGGAACGGCCTGAACATCGTCACATTGACGACGCCGACCTTGAGCTTGCGTGTCTTGCGCAAATAATCGACGACGACTTCGGCACTCGGAATCACACTGCCCTGACCGACAATCAAATAATCAGCATCGTCGACCCGATAGGTCATGACTCGCGCATAGTCGCGGCCGGTCAGCTCGGCGAATTCCGCGAGCGCCTGATCCGTGAGTGCCTGTACATGATCAAAAAAGAACGGTCGTTGCGCCGCCACGCTTTGCATGTAGGCATCCTGGTTTTCGACGAGACCCGCCATGACCGGGTTGTCGACGTCCCAGAGTTCCGGAATGCGGCGCCGGGTATCGCCGTAGATGATGCGTTGTGCCGGTGTCGGCGTCGCGATGATGTCATCGGGACGGCCAAGATACTCTGCGATGAGTTCGCGCTCGGGCACCTTGATTGACTCAATCAGGTGCGTCGTAAGAAAGCCGTCCTGCGCGATCGCCCCTGGCGTGAGGGAAAGCTCCGCGATGCGATGCGCGACGATATTCAGATCGGCCGCACCCTGCGCATCGGCCGCGAAGAGTTGGAAGAAACCCGTGTCGTCAATACAGTGATAATCGTCGTGGCCGGCATGTACGTTGAGCGTCGACTTGGTCATCGCGCGCGCGCCAATGTTGAGCACGTATGGCAGGCGCTTGCCGACGGCCGCATACAATGACTCATGCATATAGGCGATGCCCTGCCCCGACGAGAAGTTCGAGGCCCTGAGACCCGTCATCGACATGCCCGCAGTGACTGCGGCAGCAGCATGTTCACCCTCGGGCTCGACGAAAATCAGCGGACGTCCCGATACGTTAACGTGCCCGGCTGCAGCGGCTTCTGCCCAGTACTCGCCCATCTGCGTCGATGGCGTGATGGGATAGGCGCCGGCCGCGTCGCTCGACTCGCGTTCGCACATGATGACTGCAGTATTGCCATCCATCGCGGCTGGAGTTCCCGGGTACTTGAACGTCTTATTCGACTTTTTCATCAACACTTCTCTTTTGTGGCAAGTCTACAATTATCAGGTTGGTGCTTCGGGCAACGAGGAATGGCGCAACGTTGGCCTGGCCTCATCGCCTTTAATCACATGACCGTCCTCTTCGATCCAGACGATCGCTCCCGTGGGGCAACGCTCGATCGGCAGCCTTGTCCCGTGAGCTCGGTCATAATCGACTACAGCCAGGTTGTCCTGCATGCTGATCAGCCCGGGCGCGTCCTTTGCGCAGCGCCCACAAGCCGTGCAGCCAACTTCACAGTCCTCGAGAATGTCGTCCCCAAACTCGAGATTCTTGCAGGCAACCCAGAGCCGGTGACTCGCCGGATGAATGCTGAACAGATCCTTCGGACAAACTTCGACGCAATCGTTGCAGGCCGTGCACAGCTCCTCGATGACGACAGGCAGGTTTTGTGCGTCCATTATGATCGCATCAAAATCGCAAATGCGCTCGCAATCACCTAAGCCCAGGCAACCCCAGAAACAGCCTTTGCCGCCGCCGGCAACCAGTGCGGCCGAACGACACGACTGATAACCCGTATAACGCGCGTGGTTTCGTGCCACATTCTTGCCGCCAGCGCAGGCCAGCCTCGCTACCCTGCGCTCCTCCGCACCGACATCGACGCCAAGATACGCGGCTATGTCAGCGCGATCATCGCCGCTCGACACCGTGCACTTGCCGGGCAGAACATCACCGTTCACAAGCGCTTCGGCGAACGACCGACAGCCCGGATAACCGCACGCACCGCAGTTTGTGTGCGGTAGCATGTCTTCCACCTCATCGAACCGCGGGTCTTCTTCGACGTATAACGTACGATTTGCCACGACCAGGCCAGTGGCAAGTAGCAACGTCAGGCCACCGAGGGCGGCGACAGCGGTTATCACGAGCATCTATTTCGCCCTACAGTATTTCGTACCTGAAATTGACGCTACAGGATTCACCCGGGTGATCCATAAGTGAATACCGAGGCAACGTCAGGCAACGAGTGTATCGTCTCGGCCATGGTTTGTGCAGTCAGTGGCTGCCCATACCTGGCCATTAATTGGCGAGTCGTTTTCAGTTGCACGAAGTATGGCTCTGTTCGCTCCCGGTTTGCTATCTTATCGTCGGGCAGACTGATCAACCTGACTGGGACTTCAACATGCTGACAAGACGCGAGTATCTCTGGAATTCCGCTTTGCTCGGGGCGGCCTGCGCATTACCGGCCGGCCTGTTGCGAGCCTTCGAAAGTGGCGACCTTATCACCCGGGCCATTCCCAAGACTGGCGAAGAATTGCCGATCGTGGGTCTCGGCAGTTCGGCAACGTTTCGTTCTGTAGCACAGAGCGATGACAAGACGGCACTTATGCGTGTAATCGAGACGCTGGTTCACAATGGCGGCACCGTGCTTGACACGGCCCCTGCGTACGGCGCATCCGAGGAGGTTTGCGGGCAGCTCGCGCGCGACGGCGGAATGACCGACAAGATATTCTGGGCAACCAAGGTCAATGTCGTCCCGCGCGGCGGCGGCAGCGCGAATTCGGATGCTGCCAGGGCGCAAGTAGAAAGATCATTTGATCGTATCGGCAAAGACCCGATCGACCTGATTCAGGTACACAATCTGGCCGACCTGCCAACACAGATAGGCGTCATCAAGGAACTCAGGGAAGATGGCCGCATCCGATACATCGGCGCGACATCTACGAGACACAGCCGTTACGCGGATCTTGAGAAGGCCATGCGCAATTACCCGCTCGACTTCATCGGTGTCGACTACGCCGTGGACAATCGGCTGTCAGCCGAGAGGATACTACCGCTCGCCCAGGAATTGGGTATTGCGGTTCTTGTCTACGTGCCGTTCGGACGCACACGTCTCTGGAAGCGTGTCAATGGAATGGAGGTGCCGGACTGGGCCAGGGAATTCGGCGCGGACTCCTGGGGCAGATTTTTCATCAAATTTGCTGCCGCTCACCCGGCGGTCACCTGCGTAACGCCGGCGACGAGCAAGGCCAGGCACATGCTCGACAATATTGGCGCGGCGTACGGCGAACTGCCCGACGCGGCGACACAAAGGAAAATGGAGCAATTCGTCGACGCGTTGCCGTCTGCCTGACGGTCGCGACACACGTCGCGGTGATCAGTTGTCAATGAACCGCTGTTGCGTTTCATTTCCGGGAATCCAGCAGGCGTCTTTCATCCCAAACCATTTGTAGCGGCGGTTGCCGATGAAATCGTAGATGCGGTCGCCAATAAGGGCTGGCACCCAAAAGAACAGGTAGTAGAGCACTGGCCAGGCACCATCGAGATTTTTCGCTATGCGCAATGCCGCACGTGACTTGGCGTAAAGCTCGCCATCCGACAACAACAACACGGACGCCAGCGGATCGCTTGCGTGCTGATGTTCGTCGAGGATCTGTCTTGCTGTGCCCGACTGCAGCGAACAGAATTGAAAGCGCGCATCACGATCACGCTTGATGATGAACAGCACCGTGCTTTCACACAGATTACAGACACCGTCAAACAGAATCAGGTCTTTTGCGGTGTCAGCCATACGAAAATCCCACTTCCTCTAATGACGGCACATCTTGGGCTGTGGATCATCCACGAGCCGGAACGACATGTACTTGCGCGCCAACCAGGACTGCGCCGTAAGATGTTCATTGGCAAATGCCTGGAGTGACTCGAGATCAGTCGGTGCGTAGCTGGTTCCATCGACACGCCGACTCAGCGGCAACAACAGATTTTCCCGATTGGCAAAGTGACGCTGGAAGTCAAACATGAGAATGCCCTGACCATTATCAGACATTACGCGCAAAGACGCATTGATTGCGTCATCGGCGTAGAGAATCTTGTCTTGATAGGGAAAAAGCCTGATCGGTCTTCTGATGATGTAGTGATTCGAAATGCCAAATCGCTGATACGGCGAATATCCAGATGAATACGGTCGCGTGACTCGGCCCGGGCCCACTGCCAGATTGATCGATTTCCTTTGTCATTCTCGCAACTTACGCATTCGGTACAGCAGAAACATAGCACAAGGTCTCAGATTCCCGGTTTGCTGGGTTGCGGCGGAACGTTAGCGTACGATCTTGACAGAGCCACCATCTACGGATAACGGAATATGATGAAGACAATAACCCGATCCGTGGCGACCATCCTCCTTATCGCTTGTTCGGCTGCGATCCCGTCGCATGCCGACTCAACGGAAGACAAGATCGTCACCCTCCTCTTTACCAATGATATGGAGAGCGCCTACGAGTCAGTACCGGCCTGGTGGCTCGATGACATCGAGCGTATTGGTGGTATAGCCGAGCTAACAACACTGATCAGGGAGATTCGACAAAGTGAACCAAACGTATTCCTGTTCGACGCCGGCGATATATTTACCGGCGCATTATCTCGTCTCACCGATGGTGCCTTGATGTTCGAATTCATGATTACGATGGGTTACGACGCCATGAGTATCGGCAATCATGAATTCGACTACGGCGAGGCAAAACTTCTGTGGCAAAAGAATCGGGCTCCATTTCCCGTGTTGGGAGCAAACCTCTTTTTCAAGGACACTGATTTTCCGTACTCGCAGCCACATACGATCATCGAACGCGGCGGCATCCGCATAGGCATCATCGGCATACTTGGCCAGGACGCGGCCAGTACAGCGGTTGCGCGGGACCACATTGATGAATTAGACGTGACCGATCCTGCCGCAGCGGTCGCCCGTTCGGTCGCCGAATTGCGCAAAGAAGTCGATCTCATCGTGTTGCTGACGCACATGGGACACACGGCGCCAATGCAAACGGATGCCGAAGCCGATCCGCGCCTGGCTCGTGATATTGACGCCGACATTGCGCTGGCCGGCGCCGTAGAAGGCATCGACGTGTTGTTCGGCGGTCATGCCGACGCGGGCACCCGGGAACCCGTCGTGCAACCTGAGACGGGTACGTTGATTATGCAGACCTTCGGTCAGGCAACATACCTCGGTTACTTGCAGGTGACCCTCGACGCCGTTACAGGAGATATCAAGGCCTATGATGGCAGGCTGATTCCGGTCGATACCATGAATCTGACACCGGACCCGGAGATTGTCGCCAAGAACGAGCGCTACCAGGAAGCGTTTCCAGAGATCATGCAGGTGGTCGGTGAAACGACAGCACGCTTCAATCGTAAGTATTTTGATGAATCGGATATCGGCAATCTGATAGCCGATATTATGGTTCATGCCACGGGCGCCGAAATCGGACTAATGCACCCAGGTGGCATTCGCAAAGACTTGCCAAAAGGCGACGTCCGCGTAATGGATATTCTCGACACCAGCCCGTTCGTCGACAACGTTCTTGTCATGCGGGTCAATGGCGAACAGCTCAAGCGTGTGCTCGAGCAATCATTTTCCCATCTGCGCGGCCTCATGCAGGTGTCGGGCATCGACATTGTCTACGACACATCCAGACCAATCGGGCAACGGCTGGTTTCGGTCAGGCGCGATGGCAGGGATATTGCGGACTCGGACACGTTTGATGTCGCCGTATCCGGCATCATCGCCCGCGGCGGCGATCACTACGAGATGTTCGTTGAGACAACACGGCTGCGCGAGCTAATGCCGTTGTCGGATCTGATGATCGCTTATTTCCGTGAAACTGGCGTCGTAGCCATACCGCGTTCAGGTCGCCAAACAGATCTGGCGAACTAATTCTGTGTGGCTGTGGTTACGGTATTATCAGGAAACCACTCGACTCACGGCCTCGGCCAACTGCCCGTCTTGGGCGGACAGACGGTAGCCAATGTGCATGTGCGGCTTTTCGATCTTAATAAGTCGTGTGAGATCGATCGGTGTCGCCACCAGGACCAGGTCGCAATCCACAGCGTTGACCGTCGCCTCCAGGTCACGAATCTGCGCTTCGCCATAGCCCATCGCCGGCAAAAGTGCACCGATGTCAGGGTAGTTTTCGAAAGTATCCGCAATTTCGCCGACCGCGCAGGATCTCGGATCAACGATTTCGGCAGCGCCGTTGTCTCTCGCGGCCAGCACGCCGGCACCGAACGGCATACCGCCGTGTGTTGTAGTGGGACCATCTTCGATTGCCAGCACGCGCTTGCCCTTGATCAATTCCGGCTGCGGAACGTCCAGCGTTGACTCGCGACGCACGATTATGGCGCTTGGGTTAACCATCTTCGCATTCGCCTCGACGACCCGAATGTCTTGTTCCCGTGCGGAACCCACCTTGTTGATCAGGATCAGTTCGGCACGTGCAAAATTCTCGGTGCCGGGGAAGTACTTGAGTTCATGCCCCGCTCGATGGGGATCAGCGACCACGATCCACAGATCCGGTTGGTAAAATGGCGTGTCATTATTACCACCGTCCCAGATAATGACGTCCGCCTCCTGCTCAGCTTGCTCGAGTATTGCGGCATAGTCGGCGCCGGCGTAGACGACCACACCGTTCTTTATGTGCGGTTCGTATTCTTCTCTTTCTTCGATCGTGCAATTGTGCCGCTCAAGGTCCTCGTAGTTTTCAAAGCGCTGTACCGCCTGCAGCGCGAGGTCGCCATAGGGCATCGGATGCCGGATGGCCACCATCTTCTTACCCAGGCCCCTCAGTATGTGTGTGATTCGACGCGAGACCTGGCTCTTGCCACAGCCTGTCCTGACCGCGGTAATCGCAATAACCGGCTTTGACGACGGCAGCATCGTCGCATCGATGTCGAATACGGAAAACCGGATGCCCTTCGCCGCAACTTTCTTACGCCGTTCCTCCAGGTAGTCGAGGCTAATATCGGAATAAGCGAAGACGACTTCATCGATGTCGTTGCCCTCCAGTACTTCGTCGAGATCGTCTTCCGGGCGAATCGGTATGCCGTCCGGGTACAACGAGCCGGCAAGAGCGGCCGGATAGCGGCGATCTTCAATGTGCGGTATCTGCGCCGCTGTGAAGGCAACAACTTCAAATTCCGGGTTGTCCCGATAACAGCAGTTGAAAACATGAAAATCACGACCTGCAGCACCCATGAGGACGAGCTTTCGACTCATCGCTGTCTCCTTCCGTAAGTTCTGAACTGCTATCCTGCGATTGTAGCAACGATTCGGTTCCGACCTGCCAGTCGATGTACTTTGGTTGAGCGCTCGCTTTGGCTGGAAGGTATTTCGTGCCAGTTGCGCCTGCAAAGCGATAGAATAGGAGACTGGCTGCAAGAGAACCGGCACAAAATGACCTGTCGTAGCTTGAGCTGACCGCCTAATTCAATTAGCTACATCGTATTTCTTGACAACATTGGTATCAGAATGTCCCATCGCACCCAACCACTACCACCTCTTTCCGGTCTGCCCCACATAATCAGGGAGATGCGTTACCACGAAGCGTCTCGGCAGATAATAGGACTGCTGTTATCAGTTTTCTTCGCCGCGATCGCACAGCCCATACCATGGGCTCTGTATTCGGCGACTGTTTTTGTTGTACTCGGTGTCGTTGTTCGGCTGTGGGCTTCCGGATTTATAATGAAGAACAAAGAGCTCGCGACGAACGTGCCTAACGCTCTGGTCAGGCATCCGCTTTACGTTGGCAACATTCTGATTGTCTATGCCTTCGCCGGGGCCTCCGGGATTTGGTGGACGTTTGTTATCGCAACAGCGTTTTTTGTCTTTTACTACCCGCCTGCGATCGAATATGAAGATCGCAAGTTAGCCGCGATATTTGGTGACGCCTGGCAGGAGTTCGCGAAACACACCCCGGCGCTACTGCCAACATTGGGCGGCCGACAGCGAGACCTGGGCGGCCACTGGTCATTCAAGACAAGTATGACCGCAAACCTGGAGCCGATCATCGCTGTGTTCCTGCTTGCTTGCTTGCTCTTTATCTACACCAGGTTGTGAACGACGTCAGTATCACCGAGTCTGACGTTCTTGCTTGCGTCAGAGATGGTGAACGATTTGAGCACCGCGGATATCAGGGCAATATCCACATAGGCCGGGTCGGCGACAAGAATGTACTGATCAAATCCGCCGCCGGCAGAGGCCTCACGGCCTGGTTGAATCGTTGGATGCTGGGGCGCGAATACCGTATCTATCGCCGATTGACGGGAGTAGACGGAATTCCCCATTGTTACGGATTTTTCATGGGGCGCTACCTGGTACTTGAGAATGTCGACTCTCAAACGTTGCGTCACGCCACTATCAGGGATCGCAGTGCATTCTTTGCAGAGATGCTAACGATTATCAAGTCAATTCATGAACGTGGCGTCGCACACGGTGACTTGAAGCGAAAAGAAAATATTCTCGTTACGCACGACTCGCGGCCCTGCCTAATTGACTTTGGTGTATCCGTTTTTCGCAAACCCGGTTTTCACCCCCTCAACCATTTCCGGCATAGCTTTTCTCACCAGCACGATTTTAATGCCTGGGTGAAGCACAAATATGATCGCAAATTTCAGGATATACCCCCGGAAGATGCCCAATACCATCGACCATTGCGCATCGAGCGAATGGCCCGCACGATCAAGAAGACCTGGATCAAGATCAAGAAACCCAGCAAGCCAGCCAGAACGTCAGACTAAGACCCGGGAATAACATGGCCCTCACGCGCCATTAAAACGTGACGCATGCCGCATTTTGCAACAAGTAACTGCCGATTTCGTGCGATCTGTCATATTCCATAATGCCTCAGTCGGCCATACTCGGCCGGATGATGACCGACTCCGTCCTTCAACTTGGCCTGTATATGACCGCGGCGGCGGTCGTTGGCGCGCTCGTCGGCTGGCTGATCCGGGGAGCTGGCGGTAAACGCGCACTCGAGAAACTCAACGACAAGTGGCACATCAAATTTGACGACGCGGCCCGTCAAAGGGACACGTTCAACGCTGAGAATACCAAGCTGCGGTCTTCGATCGAGGCCCAGCAGGCGATGGTGCACAAACATGAGCTCGCCACCTCCAAAATGCGCACCGCTCTTGAGTCGGCGGCCGAGAAAATTAAATCGCTGTCGAAGGATGTGTTCGCGCTCGGCGCAGAGCGCGACGAGCTCAAGAGTAAGTTCGCCAACAGTCATCAGGCGTTAAACACCGCAAATCAACAGCTCGCCGAGCTTGAAGCGGAATTTGTCAAAGCAGGCGGATTCTACAAGGGCGAGCTCGAGAAAGCTTTCGACAAGCGCAAGATGCTAGAGGCAAAAATGGCGGATGCGAAGCTCGAGCACGAGTCGCTGAGCAACCTGCTCGACGCCTCACGGTCAGAACACGAATCGGTAAACAAAATGCTGGCTGCAGCACAGACGCGACTGGATAATCTCGATTCGCTTGAACAAAAAGCAATCGAACTCGAGGCGGAGAACGCAGAACTCAGGCATGCGGCGGCCGGAACGCAACAGGAAATCGAAGCACTACGTCGGGACGTTGCGGAACTCGATGAACTCAAGGTGCAAAATAAAGAGCTGGCGCATTGTCTCAAGTCAATGGAGAACAGCCGCAGGCAGTACGAAAGCGATGCCAAACGATATCGCGAACAGGCGGGTCAGTCCGAAAAGCAGTCCGAAACGCTGCGCATGAAATTGGACGACGTCGAGCTGAGCTTCGCAGACATGGCCAGGCAGCATGAAGAAGCGTTAAAGATCTCGCAAAGAAAAGAAGTCGCAAAAACGACGAACGGGCAAGAACCCGCTGCACAGGTGGTCGACGACCTGACTGAGATCGTTGGCATCGGCAAGGTATTCCAGCAGACACTGAATGATCTCGGCATATTCAGCTACCGGCAAATCGCCGCGTTTGGCGCGGCGGATGTCGCACGCGTTAACATGGAATTAAAAGAATTCAAAGGCCGCATGGAACAAGACGACTGGATCGGCCAGGCGAAGGATTTGCACTTCAAGAAATACGGCGATATTGACGAGCGTTAGCAAGCCCTATCGTCTCGCTTGAGCGCAGGTCCCGGCTCAGTAGCGACCGTGCTGCTTGAAGATGTAGTTGTTGAGTTCAACGAACTCGTAGTTCATCCGATGCACAATTCGATGTGCCGAGCGTGCGACGGCACGCATCACTTTGTAGACGAGCTGCGGATTCCCATCGACGATGCTCTCGAATTCCTCACGCTTCAAAGTCAGTATGCGGCTGTCGCAAAGCGCCCGTAGCCCGACCGTATGTATCGCGCCATCAATAAAGCTCAGCTCGCCCGCGAGATCACCTTCTCTCAAGACGGCAAGGCTTACCGTCTCATCGGCGCCTGCGTGTTTAATCACCTCGAGTTTGCCGCCCAGCAGCACGTGCAGCGAATCGTCCGCCGCGCCCTCGCTGATCAGATAATCGCCGTCCGCCAGGTCTTGCGGACTCATGATGTCGCCGAGCGCGGCGGCTTCCTCTTGCGAGAGTTCTGCGCCCAGACTCGACTGGAGAACCAGATGCGCTGCATTGTCCATGTTGCTGCCCCTCGTTACCCGGCTGCTGAATTGCATGTGCGTTGAGCATACTATCGCGCACGACGCTGGCCCGCCATACCTGATACTAACTAGGTGAATTCCGGCATTTAAACACGAATGAAAGAGTCGTATTTTTGTCAGTAAGGCTCCAGATTCGAAGGCACAAACCCGTGAACAGCCATTCACCATCCGAGCTATATCGAGGCGTGAAAATCCTCCATGACCCGTTGCGAAACAAGGGCACCGCGTATACCGACGCCGAGCGCGATTACCTGAAATTGCGGGGCTTGCTGCCCCCTCGTGTTCACTCACCGGCTGAACAGGAATTACGTGTACTCGGCAATATCCGCGCGAAACCGACCGACCTGGAGCGCTATCTCTACCTGGTCGCCTTGCAGGACCGCAATGAGACTCTGTTTTACCGCGTGGTGATGCACAACATCGAAGAAATGATGCCGTTGATCTACACCCCGACCGTGGGCAAGGCGTGTCAGGAATTTCAACATATCTTCAGAACCCCGCGCGGATTTCATGTGTCATTGCAGGACCGTGGTCAGATCAAGGAGTACCTGCAGAACTGGCCACACAAAGAGACGCGGATTATCGTCGTTACCGACGGTGAGCGGATTCTCGGGCTCGGCGACCTCGGCGCCGACGGTATGGGCATTCCGATCGGCAAACTGGCCCTCTACACCGCCTGTTCCGGTATTCATCCGACCCACTGCATGCCGGTGATGCTCGATGTCGGCACCAATAACGAGACGTTGCTGAACGATCCGCTCTACAACGGCCTCGAGCGCCGGCGCGTGCGCGGTGAAGAGTACGACGAGCTCGTGGAGGAATTCATTACTGCCGTGAACGACGCATTCCCCGGTGTCCTGATTCAGCTCGAAGACTTCGGCAACACTAACGCGTTTAGATTGCTCGAGAAGTATCGCGACCGGGTGTGCCTTTTCAACGACGATATCCAGGGAACCGGGGCCGTCGCTGTAGCCGGAATCATCGGCGCGCTACGCATCACAGGCGGCAAGTTGTCCGAGCAGAAAATACTCTTCCTGGGGGCCGGCGAGGCCGGTATCGGCATTGCCGATACTTTTGTTGCGGCCCTGGTAGAAAATGGCATCCCTCCGGAGCAGGCCCGTAAACAGTGCTGGTTCGTCGACACCAAGGGGCTTCTGGTGGCGGATCGGGGAGATATACCCGAGCACAAGAGGCCTTATGCACACGAGCATCCTTACATTGCCAACTTTCTCGATGCGGTTAACACCCTCCGGCCGACCGCCATTCTCGGGCTCTCCGGCCAGCCAGGGCATTTCACCAAAGACGCAGTTGCAGCGATGGCGACAATTAACGATCGCCCAATTGTATTCGCGTTGTCGAACCCGACCTCGAAGGCCGAATGCACCGCGGCGCAAGCCTATACCTGGAGCGACGGCCGGGCGATCTTCGCTAGCGGTAGCCCGTTCGACCCGGTGAAGCTCGGCAATCGGGTTTTTGTGCCGGGACAGGGCAATAACGCGTATATCTTCCCAGGCGTTGGCCTGGGCGTAATCGTCAGCGGTGCCCGCACCGTAACGGCCGAGATGTTCCTGGCCGCCGCGCACTCGCTGGCCAACCAGGTTACCGAAGCGGATCTCGAACGCGGCCGCGTCTATCCGCCATTGGGTCAAATCCGCAAGGTTTCGGCGCTGATCGCTCGAGAGGTTGCCAGGATCGCGTATGCCAGGGGCCTCACGAACAAAGAGGAACCTGCGGACATAATGGCCGATATTCATGAGTACATGTACCACCCGGTGTATCCGCACTATGCGTAGTTCATACCGGGCCTCGCCGCCTGTGGCCGCCGGCAACGAAAAATGACCGATCGCCCCAGTTGCGCTATGCTTTTGGAAAACAATAATCTCGAGGAACAAGCAGATGGCCTATAGCTCTGGTGACATTCGCAACGTATGTCTGGTCGGGCCCAGTAATGCCGGAAAAACGCAGCTTACCGAGGCACTCCTTTGCGCTGGCGGTGCTATCAGCGAATGTGGTTCTGTTGACCAGGGCGACACAGTATCGGATTTCACAAAGCGCGAGCGGGAATTGGGTCATTCGCAATTCTCGTCGGTATGCCATTTCGACCATGCAGGAATCCACGTCAACCTGATTGACACTCCGGGGTATCGGGATTTTTACGGTCGCGCCTTGTCCGTATTGCCTGCCGCGGAAACGGCTGCCGTCGTGATAAACGCCCAGGCCGGAATCGAAATGGTCGCCCGTCGCATGATGAATGCTGCCCGGTCGCAGCGACTGTGCCGCATGATTATTGTGAACAAGATTGATGCGGAGGACATAGACCTCAGGGCCCTGGTGAATGATATTCGCTCCACATTCGGGCCGGAATGTTTGCCAATGAATCTGCCGAGCGCCGACGGTGAAGGCGTCGTCGACTGCTTTTTCCAACCCGAGGGCGATGACACCGCGTTCGCTGACATCAAGACCGCACATACAGAGATCGTTGACCAGGTGGTCGAAGTCGATGAGGAACTGATGGAGATTTACCTTGAGCAAGGAGAGGAACTCGAGCCGGAGCAATTGCACGATCCATTTGAGAAAGCGCTGCGCGAAGGCCACCTGATACCCATCTGTTTCGTGTCAGCCAGAACCGGCGCCGGGATACCAGAGCTTCTCGAAGTGTTCGAACGCCTGATGCCAAATCCAATGGAAGGAAACCCACCCATGTTCCTCAAAGGCGAGGGAGAGAACGTGGAGGAAGTCATCATCACGCCCGATCCGGAGCAACACGCTATTGCCCATGTGTTCATGGTGAATATCGATCCCTTCAAAGGCCGGTTGGGCATCTTTCGGATACATCAGGGTACGATCCGGGTCGGCAACCAGCTTTTTGTCGGCGACGCTCGGAAGCCGATTAAGGTCAATCAGCTGCTAAAACTCAATGGCGACCAGCACATCAAGGCACAGGTGGGAGTGGCCGGAGACATTTGCGCGATCCCGCGCGTGGATGAAGTGCACTACGATGCCGTGCTGCATGATTCGCACGACGAGGATAATTTCCACTTGAAATCCATACAACTGCCACGGCCGATGTATGGGCTTGCGGTCAAACCCTCGAAAGACTCGGAAGCGCAAAAAGCATCGGATGCGTTGCATGCAGTTGAGGCGGAGGACCCCTCGCTCGACCTGGAACATAATGCTGCGTTGAACGAGATCGTGCTCCGTGGACATGGTGAACTGCATCTGCGCACCGTGCTTGAGCAGATATCGGATCGATACAATTTGGAAGTGCTGACCTCCCTGCCCTCGATCGCGTATCGCGAGACAATCACCGCACCCGCCGAAGGCCACTACCGACACAAGAAACAAACCGGAGGTGCGGGTCAGTTCGGCGAAGTGTACCTGCGCATTGAGCCGCTTCCATCTGGCACCGGCTTCGAGTTTGCAAGCGCCGTCGTCGGCGGATCGATTCCTTATCAATATATTCCTGCAGTGGAAACGGGTGTACGTCAGGTAATGCAGTCTGGTGCCCTCTTTGGGTACCCGATGCAGGACATTAAAGTCACGGTTTATGACGGTAAGCATCATCCTGTCGACTCCAAAGAAATTGCGTTTGTTCAGGCGGGCAAGAAAGCGTTTCTTGAAGCCGTCTCAAATGCCGCGCCGATCATCATGGAGCCGATCGTCGACGTCACATTTACTGTACCGAGCAGGTGTGCCGGTGGTGTAACGGGAGACCTCTCGTCAATGCGCGGGATGGTGAGTGGTACCGAAGCGCTTCCAGACAACCGCATGATCGTCTCCGGCCAGGCCCCGCTCAAGGAGTTGCAGGATTACCACTCGCGACTGAAGTCGCTGACCGGTGGCGACGGCAGTTTCACAATGGACTTCAGTCACTATGCAAGGGTGTCGCCGGATGCACTCGACCAGGTCGCAACGAAATCGACGATGTCAGGCTGACACGTAAGTTCAGAAGTTGATGCTGTCGCGGGCGAAAGACCGCGCCGGCTTCTCTACGTTCCCCGCGTTGTCGAAGCATGCATCGCAGAATGTGTTAGTCCCACTCGCGATGAACCCTGTAGCCAATATGCGACACTACGAAGTCGATGCGGAATACAGTACTGTGATGGTCGTCACGATTTGACCGGCCTCAGACGCTAATATCGAAAGTCGGTTTGAGCGCGAAACATTGCAGCAGTCCTGTCAGCGAAACGCATCATGAAAATATCACCTGCTTTCTCAGTTCGAACGACATTAGCATTCTTGCTAATGGCGAGTTCCCTGGTTGCTTGTAATATTGGCTCCTACGATGACGCCGTCGACCGCTATAACAGTAACTTGCCGCCACCACCGCCACCGCCACCGCCAGCGGGATTCGGGCCGAACTTCTCCGAAATTCAGGCAAGTGTTTTTACGCCATCATGCACTGGCTGCCACTCTGGGGCGGCGCCATCCGCGGGACTGAATCTGGATGCAGCGAACAGCTACACAATGCTGGTCGGGATTGCGAGTACGCAGGACGCGGGAACCCAGCGGGTCGATCCAGGCAACCCGAATGCCAGTTACCTTATTCAGAAGCTGGAGGGGCCCGGCGCAGCTGGCGGACAAATGCCCCCTACCGGGCCGCTCCCGCAAGCGGACATTGACGTCATCCGGCAATGGATTATGGACGGCGCGATTGACGACCGGGTTCAGGCAAGTAATCCGATTCGAGTTATCTCGTTATCCCCGATGCCCGGCGCAAATCTCAATGCCGCACCAGTGCAGATCGTCGCCGGCTTCGATCGTGACCTCGACGCGTCAACTGTGAACGCGACTACGTTCATCCTCGAAAATAGCAGCGGTGTGCCGGTTGCGGCCGCGGTGCCACCTGCGATCGGTGGGACTCTGCGTTCCGCGATATTCGACCTGACAGGTGTTGCTCTGGCCGACGATACCTACACAGTCCGTCTGTTGGGTACCGGAGCATCCGTGATTATGGATCTGGATGCGAATGCGCTGGACGGCGAACTCATTGCCAATCTTCCGTCCGGTGACGGTACCGCGGGCGGCGACTTGGTAGCCCAATTCACGATCACCACGCCTGTTGTGATCGGACCGACGCTTGATCAGATTCAGGCGGTTGTATTCTCACCGACCTGCGCGACCGCTGGCTGTCACAGCGCCGGAACCATGGCGGGTGGGCTGAATCTGTCTGACGCCGATACGAGCCTGGCGCAACTCGTGGGTGTCCCCAGCTCGAACCCGGCACAGGCTGGCGAAATACGCGTCATTGCCTTTGACCCGGACAACAGCTATCTGATCAAAAAGCTCGAAAACGCAGCAGGAATCTCGGGGCAGCAGATGCCGTTCGGTGGCACGCCACTCTCGGCAACCGACGTCGGCCACATCCGCCAGTGGATCACGGACGGTGCGCTGCGCTAGATGCGTGTACTGAGGACCATCCTCCTCGGCGGCATCGATAGTCCTTCCCTACGCATCTGATAAAGCATGTTGTCGTCGGTCGCGCCGTCAGCTTGTCCAATCCTGCGCGTAATGATGTGCCAAAACTCCGGCATGCATGTGTTGCCGAATTCTCGTAGCATGTGCCACCTGGATTCCCGCGGCAACCCAGCTAATCGTTGACCCTATGAAGATCGCGCAATCGACTCCCTTCCTTGCATTGCTGCTGGGCTTGCTCGTCGCTGTAAATAGCCCTGCTCAGGAGGCTGAAGACGGTGCCGCAACGACGCCGCCGGATCTGAATTCCCTGCAAACCAACTGGTGGGCTTACTTCGAGGGTTCGAGGGCGGAGATTCAGCCACGGGTTGACACCTATCTCGACGATGTCGGCGTACAGATCGCTAACCTGGCACCGCAGAATCAGGAAACAGCCCAGTCGGTGCTGAATACCGTGCGCGGCAACTTCACCGCCTTGCTTGCCCTATTGGACGACACCGAACTGACGCTGCAGGAGCTTCCGGCCGCGGCGGCAAGCTACTCGATCGAGGAATTGCTGAAGCTCGCGGCCATAGCCCGCGACGCCCGTTCCGGCGCGGCGGAGGAGCAGCTTGAGGTAGATCGCGAAAAACGCATTCTCGATGGCACGGGCAGGCGCCGTGACGCCGCGTTCAAAGCCTACGTGGATGCTGCCGTTGGAGACGAACGTTGGCTGGCCGGACTTCGATTGCTGCAGGCGCGCTCCGCCCAGGCGATTTCGGTGCGTCGCCTGGAACTCCTGACATTGAGCCTCGAGCGTGCCACTGCCTTTGCCGAAGCAACCGCTGCGCGCGCGGACCTCGCCAGGGATCGCCTGGCTACCACAGCCGATGACGCACAGCTGGAGGCACTGATCGAGCGCGTCGACGCCAGGCAAACCGCAGTTGAGCGTGCCCAGGAGTTGCTGCAGGCCGCGCAAATAGCGGCGAGCGGCCTGGATCTCGACACCGCACAAGGCCGATCACAGCAGCGCCTGCAGCAGCAAAGGCTGTTGAACACGGAAATCAACCTGGCTCTGGCCGAAGCGGCGCTTGCCGAAGTCGAGGCGCAGCGCTGGTGGACCGAGCTGAAGCTCGACACGGGTCCTGACATTGGCGCGCTCGGCAACAAGGTACTGGCATGGTCGGAGTTCGTCCGCAGCATTGATCGGCGTGCGCCGGAATGGAAACACGATACGGAAGACGAGCTGCTTGCGGTGCAGAGCACGAATCGGGATGGCCTTGACCGGGCATCGCGACGACTGCTGGATCAGCGATTGGAAGCAGCACAGGAATCACTCGCCCAGGTTGGAGAACTCGAGACGGGGGTTGCCGATCTGGAGTTATTGATGCTCGTGGTAGACAACGCCGCCGCAGAATACGCAGGCGCGTTCAAGTCCTGGCTGGCGAGCATAAGCCGCAATCTGAAAACAGCTTACATGCGGATCGCAGGTCTGGGTGATGTCACTTTGTTCTCCGTTGGAGAAACGCCAGTCACGGGTGGTGACATTCTCCGCGTCGTGCTTATTTTGACCTTTGCGATGCTCCTGTCGCGTGGCATTCGGCATGCTATCCGGCGCGTCGGCGACAGCGACTCAAGTGGCACGCAAGCATCATTGTATACAGTCAGTCGACTGACTCACTACTTCATCATCATTCTCGCGGTATTTATCGCGCTGTCCTCGATCGGACTCGACTTCGGTAATCTCGCGCTGGTCGCAGGTGCACTTAGTGTTGGTATCGGTTTTGGTCTGCAGTCCATCGTCAATAATTTCGTTTCCGGATTGATTATCCTGTTCGAGCACTCGCTGCGCGTCGGTGATTACATCGAGCTCGATACGGGACTCACTGGTACGGTCAAATCCATAAACGTGCGCAGCACGCTCATCAATACGAACGACAACATTGATATCGTAGTGCCTAACTCCGAATTCGTGACCACACGTCTCACGAACTGGACGCTTGGCGAACGGATACTGCGCGTGCGCATTCCGTTCGGCGTGGCCTATGGCAGCGACAAGGAATTGGTGCGCCAGGCAGCATTGGAAGCGGCAGCCGAAGTACCCTATACATTGAAAAACATGAAGGGCCGCGAACCCGACGTCTGGCTCGTCGAGTTCGGCGACAACAGCCTGAATTTCCTGATGTTGGTTTGGGTTAATCGCCAGGGCGCCCGACGCCCCACCCGAACCCGATCCGCCTATCTCTGGGCGCTGGAAAGCAAATTGGGCGAATACGGCATCGAGATTCCATTTCCGCAGCGCGACCTGCACCTGCGCTCCGGGTGGCCGCAAGCTCCGACACAGATACCAACGACGACACCCGCTGCAGAGGAATAGACACGCGACATCGGCAAGTCTATCGGCGCGCGCACTGCACTAGATTGCCTCACCCGGGATCATCGTCATCAGCCCCATCACTCATTACGTCTTGCACGGGTGGCAGTTCTACCGGTTTGGATTCGGGTTTTCCATGCAGTGGCTTTTGGAAGTCTGCGATATCTTGTTCCGTCGCCAGTTGGAAGCGGCCGAGTTTGCAGGATCTGCCCTCGTACGCACCGAGGCCGCTATCCTTCAAGACGTTAATGCGGTCGGACTCGCACAAACTCCGGGTATGCGTGACAAACGAAAACCGCCTCTCGCGGGACAGCCCGCGACACGACCTGGGCAAGGTATTGAGATAGATCTTGCGCCCCTGCATATGGAAGACAATGTTGCTGTCGTTTATAACGTCGGTGCTTCTAATTGCACGCGAGTTAATGCAGCGTATTGTTTCTCCATCGTCGACCGCTTCGTCCGATGCCGGTGACACCACAGGTACACAAAGCACGCAGAGTACAGGCAGAAATCTTTTATATCGGCTGGTCATGCTGGATACACGTCTTAATTATTGTAGCTGGTTTGAAAAAAGACGCTGGCGTAGCGTTCTGTCGCTATGACTGGCTCCGCTGATTTGCGGAAAATACCAAGTTGTAATCGATCAAGAAACACATAAGCATAGACCGGCAGATGGATTTTAGGCACCCTGCCTTTTGGCATCGTGACTGTGGAGCGAGATCATGAGTGAATGGGAAATCGCCGAAGGCCACTTCGATAGCTGGGATGGGACGGAGCTCTTCTATCGAGCGTGGAAACCGCAGGTCTCGAGTGATAAGGCCCTGATATTCCTACATCGGGGGCATGAGCACTCGGGCAGGATCGCGCAACAGGTCAGCGAATTCGGATTGCATGGGTTCTGGGCATTCTCCTGGGACTGCCGCGGACACGGGCTCTCGCCCGGACCGAGAGGATACGCGGACAACTACTACGACCACGTCAGAGATCTCGATTCTTTCGTGCAGTACATCTCTCGCGAGTACGGCATCGAGGTGGAGAACATGGCGCTCGTTGCCAACAGCATCGGCGCAGTGACCGCAGCGGCCTGGGTGCATGATTTTGCTCCCCGCATTCGGGCCATGGTCCTGGCCGCACCAGGATTAAGAATCAGGTTGTATGTCCCCTTCGCCATTCCGATGTTGCGGTTGCTGGAGCGATTCAAGGACAGGTCCTTTATCAGCAGCTACGTCAAATCGAAGATGTTGACCCACGACCCGGAGCAGATGAAAAAATATGACGAAGACGAGCTCATCACCAAGAACATTTCGGTCAACATTCTGCTCGGGCTGCATGATCTTTCGACACGGATTATGGCGGACGCGGGGGCGATCATAACGCCGACCCTTGTTTTGTCGGCGGGCAGCGATTGGGTAGTCAAGAACTCGGCCCAGCTTCGGTTCTACAAGGGATTGTCTTCGCCTGTGAAGGAAATGGAGATCTACCCGGGGTTTTTTCACGCGATCCTTTTCGAAAAGGACCGGCACAAACCCATCGCCAAATCGCGTGAGTTTCTGGAGAACGCATTCGAGCATGACGTCGATAGGTCGTCTTTGCTCAAGGCGGATCGAGCAGGTTACACGAGGGAAGAGTATCTCGAGCTTCGTGAACCGGCATCGCTTCTCAAAGCCGTGTACTACGGGCTGCAGAAAGCAGGCATGTGGACGCTCGGCCGCTTGAGCGAGGGCGTTCGTCTGGGCTGGACGACGGGTTTCAATTCCGGCGACTCGCTGGATTACGTCTACGAAAACGAGGTTCGAGGGAAGACGCCGCTGGGCAGGATGATCGACCGCACGTACCTCAATGCCGTCGGCTGGAAAGCCATGCGGGAACGTCAGGGCGTCCTGGAGGAGAGCCTCAGGACGACGGTGCAATCGCTCATCGACGCGGGCCAGCCCGTGCGAATCGTGGATATCGCAACGGGTCGCGGCCGGTACGTTCTCGACATACTGCGGGAATTCCCGGATGCCGAAGTCAGTGCCCTCCTGCGGGACCGGAGTGCCCATTCACTGGACAAAGGCAGGAAGCTCGCAGCAACGCTGGAGCTCGGCAACGTCACGTACGAAGAAGGGGATGCGTTCGATACCGCAGGGCTGTTGGCGATCGAGCCGGTACCGAATATCGCGATCGTCTCCGGACTGTTTGAACTATTCCCGGACAACGGACCCATCCTGGCGTCTCTCGAGGGCCTTGCGGGGTTGATTCAGCCCGGTGGCTACCTTATCTACACGTGCCAGCCATGGCACCCGCAGCTCGAGGAGATCGCACGGACGTGTGTCGATTGGGACGGTAAACCCTGGGTAATGCGGCGCCGCACCCAGGCTGAGATGGACGAGCTCGTGCGATCGGCGGGATTTGAAAAGACGACGATGGGGATCGATTCCCACGGCATAGCCACGGTATCGATCGCGCGCAAGACGGAGTCATAGCCATGCTCATGAAGACACCGTTACTTGCGATCGGCTGTGTGTTGATTGCATCCGTTCTCGCAGGGTTAGCGCCGTTCTTGTTTGAATACGGCGCCAAACAGATGCAGGGTCGAGTCATCGATTTTGTTACGAACCCGTACATCATTGCCGGCATGGCAACCTACCTCACTGTGATGGTGTTCTTTACGTTTGCATTCAGGCTCGGCGGCACGGTTCGGGTCCTGTATCCGATCTACGCGTCCATGTTCATTTGGGCTGCCGTGGGCGCCTGGTTTCTGCACGGAGACGCGATCCAGCCAATCCACCTGGCCGGCATGGCGCTTCTCATGACCGGGATCATCTGTATGAGCTGGTAACAAAAGGCCTGACGAGGCGCCATGCGCGATGTACTGCTCCACCCGCTGATCTCCAGCAGCTTCTATAATCTGGTTCGGCTCGTTGCCGCCTACCGGTGTGAGACGAGATTTCTACCGCGATTACTTTATCTCGGCGTCATGACGTTCCTTCGCCAGCCGGTCATCTGGTGGGAAGCCGCGAAGTACGGGCGCCGCATCCGCGGCCAACAGTTTGAACCACCCGTGTTCATCGTCGGGCACTGGCGCAGCGGCACGACGCACCTGCATAACGTGATGAGTCAGGACCCGCGATTCGGCCGGGTCACGCTACTCCAGGCGGGCATGCCTAATGATTTCCTGACTTTATCGGGCATAGCGCAGCGCCGTTTTGCACGCCAGCTGCCAGAGAAACGTCTCATGGACAATGTGCCCGTGTCGGCAGAAGCCCCATGGGAGGAAGAGATGGCCCTCACCAGTACCGGGCGGATGTCCTTTTACCACGTTTCGTTTTTCCCGCGATGCATGCAACGGATATTCAATGAAGCGGTCATGTTCGACGGCGGCAACCCGGTACTAATCGAGAATTGGAAACACCAGTACTTGAACTTTCTCCGCAAAATCCAGTTCGCGCAACCCGGGATGCCACTGCTTCTTAAAAACCCCGCCAACACAGCTCGCATCAGCCTGCTCAGAGAGATGTTTCCCGGCGCACGATTCATTCACATCCACCGCAACCCATACAAGGTCTTTGTCTCCACTATTCATCTGTACCTGAAAGCGCAAGAAGCCTGGGGCTTGCATCGGCCAAATCGCGAACGGTTAGTCCGGCACGTGCTGGACAGCTACCCGCAATTGATGAACGCCTTCTTTGCCGAGCGTGGCGCCCTCAGCGAAAAGGAGTTGGTAGACGTCAGTTTCCGGGACCTGGAGGACGATGCCATGGGGACGATGGCGACGATTTACCGGCAACTCGACTTGCCGAACTTCGATGCCGCCGCGCCGCGCTTCCAGGCGTATCTCGACAGCCAGCGCAACTACCAGAAAAACGTGTTGCCACTAACTCCAGAGGAGCACGACGAAGTCGGGCGACGCTGGGGGGACGTATTCGAGCAGCTGGGATATCCGGTCTAGCCATGGCAAATCGGGACGTGACACCGAACTGGCGTGTTGGCGGCTACTACGCGGTCGGAGCGGCTCTTCTGGCTGCAGGGGCCACGCTGGGTTGGCCCTGGGGTGCGCTGCTCCTCTGGCCCGCCGTTGCCTGTGCCATCGTAGCCGTCGGGTATGCCGCTGCGGGGCCGCGTATCTACCACAAAAAGGATGGCCGCTTGCCGTTGAGTACGCGCGTGATCATGGCGCCCGTACTACTGGGGCAAGACCTCTCTTTGCGGCACTATCGCCGACACGGCCGGCCATGGGATGAGGCTGTGCCGGGGCTGTTGATGGGCAGGAAACTGGACGACATCGAGGCCCAGGAACTCCTTGCCGGGGGCGTGACAGCCGTTCTGGACCTCACCGCCGAATTCTCCGAGGTGGAGCCCCTGCAGCGCACTATCTATTGCAATTTACCGATTCTCGACCTGACCGCGCCGACCCCCGCGCAATTGCTGAGCGCGGTCGAGTTCATCCGCGACAACGCCGCCGGTGTCGTTTACGTGCACTGCAAAATCGGTTATTCCCGCACTGCGGCGGTTGTGGGAGCTTACCTGATGGCCGCCGGCCATGCCACGGGCGCCGACGACGCAATGTCCCGGATGCGTACGGCAAGGTCACCACTGGTCATTCGCCCCGAGGTCGTCGAGGCGCTACGCGCGTTTTCGGTCTCGCATTGCGCGGCATGACCACGGCAAACATAGCCGGTGCCGGTAGCTCACTACTTTAGCGGGTAGCGGCCAAACTCCTCGACAGCATCAACCATGGCGAGCACGTTCTCAGCGGGAACATCATTCATGACCGTGTGCACGGCACCGATCATGCAGCCGCCACCCGGGCCGAGAGTTTGCATCACGCGCCGGACTTCCTGACGCACGTCGTCAACGCTGCCCAGCGGCAATACACGGTCTGTATCGATGCCGCCACAGAAAACAATGTTGTCGCCGAAGCGCTGCTTTAGAGCAGGCAGGTCGGACATGGTCCCGGCCGAGGTTTGAATAGGATTCAGGATATCGACGCCAATCTCGATGAAGTCATCGATCAAGGGTGCAACATCACCGTCAGAGTGAAAGAAGACCTTGGCCTTTGTGCGCTCTTTGATGAAGCTGATCAAATCTGCGTGAATCGGCTTGAGGAACTCGCGATACATTTTCGGTGAAATCAGGAGACTTTGCTGCGTTCCCAAATCGTCCCCGATCTTGATGATGTCCACATTGTCGCCCAGTTCCTGCAGAAAACAGCCCATTAACTGTTTGCAGTAGTCCGCGATTCTCTCGAGCATTGCGCGTGCAAAATCCGGATGCTCGATCATGTTCAGCAAAAAGACGTCCAAGCCCTGCATCGCATGCGCGCGCTCAAACGGGAACAGAAGCCAGGGCGTTGCCAGGATCGCGTACTCGTTTTCCTCAGCTATTCGTCGGGCCGCCTCCCGCACATGGGCAATACGCGTCGGGTCACTCATGTCGGGCCAGCCCTGATACGAATCCAGGTCGCCCGGTGATGTGGCATCGGCAAGCGGATGAACGTTCGGAAACCAGTCTCCGGGAGCGATTTCGGTCTGTCCACTTCCCCAGGAATCAATGCAGTCGCTGTGCGGCTTACGTTGACTGTTGCGCTGTCGTACCGCTTCGGGTTCCAGGTCCAGCACACCGCGGACATCGCTGTGCAGCCGGCGCATAGTCTGTTCGTCGATCTGCGCAGTCCCCAGTTCCGGCCAGTCGTAGATATACTCGTCAGGAGCCTGCACACCGATGATGTCCTTGATGCCCCGATACGGCTTCATCTTGATCCCGGTGGCATTGCTGACACCGATAACCAGCGGCACGCGGTCGGGTTCTTCGTGGTGGATGGCGGTGAGGACGCGCTCCCGGGACGTCATCGGCATCTGTCTTCTCCTCTCAAACGGCACTGACCTGATGCAATGTACACCTGCAAACTACAAAATCCATTCGCAATGGCGCTGAAGGGCCGTACACGCGAAGGGTCCGCCGAATTTCGAGCAACGAAAAAGGGCCCCTTTAAGGGGCCCTTTTTAGGAGATCCTCTCGACCTCGATTATTCGCTCGGCATGCGTGCCGCTGTCGGCTCAGTCTCGAGGTGCTTGGCCTGGTTGACCCAATCGTCTCGTGTGATTCGGCCCTTAAATACGTCCAACCGTTCATCGATAACATCGACGTCCTGAGGCGTCCAGGATGCGACCTGCCAGAAGTAGTAAACGCCGTTATGGTTAAGCAGTTTCTCGAGTTTCGGGCCGACACCGGAAATCAGTTTCAAGTCGTCTTGCCTGCCATACAACGCGGCTTTGAGAATTCGCGGCTCTTTGCGCGTCGCTTCGTGAAGCGCACTTTCCACGTTCCTGGGCTCTACGATTCGCCGCCCGAGATTCCCGATCTCAGTTTCGATAGCCGTCAAGCGCTGATCGATGGGCGCGAGATTCACGGTTTGTGGCCGCGACATCGAATTAACCCGTTGTTCCAGCATTCCAAGCGTGCTCGTAACCGGGGCGAGATCTACAGGCGCGTGCGTCTCCACCTTCGGAATGTCTCGAATTGCGTTTCGCAGCGAACCCACTTCATTCTGCACTGGCTCCAGATCGACGGGCGCCGGCTTTGGCAGGCTGGTAACAGCGTTTGAAACAGTATCAAGGCGCTGATAGACACCGGAAAGATCCACTTCTTTCGGCTCGGGAATCGCGTCCAGGTGCTTCCACAGGCGATCCCAGTTCAAGATGTCGGACCGGTCGTTCGCCTTGCGTAAGTCCTCGAAGCTTTCGCTAACGTCTACAATATTTCTACGCGAGAACCAGTAGCCAAGCACGAATCCCAACACGGCCGTCAGCAAAAACAATAGCGCGTATTTTGCAAGCAGGTACATCATTTCTTCATCTCCTGAACGACGCCAAACCAATCTGGCGTCTTATGAATTTTGTTAATCAATCTTTATCGCAATGCGACGGTTCCTGGCGCGACCGTCCGGTGTATCGTTGTCCGCAATAGCATGCGCCTCGCCCATGCCTCTCGCCGTCATTCGGTCATGCTCGATACCAAGCTGCGCCAGCGCGTCACGCACAGCCGCCGCTCTCGCGAGACTGAGTGCCTTGTTCGAGTCGGCGTCACCTCGACTGTCGGTGTGGCCTTCGACTACCAGGTTGCCTGGACAAGTGCGTGCTAATTGAGCAAGCCGTTCGAGCAGATCGTCATTGCCCTTGTCGATCGTCGCGCTGCCACTTCGGAACCGGACAGTGGCGTTTGAAAGAATTTCATTGAAACTCGTGTTGCAGCTTTGACGATCGCTTATTGATCGAACATCGAATTCACCGAGAATTGAGCCGCTCCCGAGAGCCGTAAATTGTTTACGCGCTTCTGCAACGTCGTTCGCATCGGCGCTACCGTTGACAGTGAGCGTGTTGCCTGACCAGGTTGCCCGGCCGTCATTCAAGTGACTGACGACGGCAATTGCACGGTCGGCAGCGCGAGAATAGTTGTCAGTTGCCGACTCATTGGAAATTATGAGTTCGTTCGTAACCATGTCGAAATGCTGCCCGGCGACTCCAAGGATCCGATCATGTTCAACAAGATTGGGAACTTCGCCGCTTAACGTGACCGCGTCACCCGCCCTCGCAATTGCGAATGGGTGCGCCCGTTGCGTGAGCACTGCCACCGCTACCTCTGGCTCTTTGAGGTCGACGCTGACCGACGTCGGGCAAGTCAACTGCCCTGCCCACGTGTCGCATTGCGTCGATTTGGCCAGCGCACGCAAATAGATCTCATCTTGTTTTTGTGCTGCAGCCTGGAGGCTGACGAATTGACCATCGCTCGCCACTTCGCTCGCGACTACTCCAGCGCTGTCAAATCGGTCGGCAACCTGTGCGCGAACTTCAGCCTGGATCTGCGGCGCCGTGACCAAGGCGCCAAACAGAAACAACACAACCAGCCCCAAGAGTGGCAATAGTCCCCACGGCCACCAAGGTCGCGGTTTCTCACTGCGCCGCCAGTAGCGGCGCGTGCTTTTCTGACGAGTCGTCGCGCTCGATGTTCCTGATTTTGTTGACATTTTACCCTGACTCCAGATGCTGCGGCCTAGTGGGTCAACATGGCCGATCACTTTTGATTGGAATTTTTTGTAGCGACACAAAGTTTATACTTCGGCCGGCGCGCCCCAAGGCGATGACACAATTGTTCACAATCACCGCGCCGAATTTCTCCTAAACTTGTGCATCAATTCACTGTTAAATTCAGGGGACAATAAGATGGATTTCAAAAGTCTGGCGACTAAGGTCTTGATGGAAAAGATTGGTAGCGCAAAAAACTCAGGTACTGCCGAATCTGCACTCGATGCGCTTGTTGGAGGCAACAAAGGGTTCGATTTGGGCAGTGTTGTTGGTCAGTTCACAGGCGGTGGCGGTGATCTGGCAAAGAAAGCTGCATCGTGGCTCGGCGACGGTTCAAATGACGCGATTTCACCCTCGCAGCTTCAGGACGCGATTGGCGGTGATAAGATCGACGCCTTCGCATCTAAACTAGGCATTGACCGTGAGGAAGCCAGCAACAGCCTGTCGCAAATTCTGCCTGAACTCATCGACAAGAGCAGCCAGGGCGGCAGTCTGTTGGGGTCAATTGGCGGCCGCGCAGGTCTGGCCGGTCTGGCGTCCAAATTCTTCAGGCGATAGGTCACTCACAAAGATGACACAGCGAATTGGAGCCCTGCGAGCTGCCTCGATCGGAATCTCCGGCCTTCTGCTGATTGCGCTTTCGGGCTGTTCGTCGGTCCAGTATTCGGCGCTCGAGAAGGTCGGCATACACAAGCGCGATCTCCTCGTGGACAATGTCGAAGACGCAAGGGATGCACAAACTGAAACCAGTGAACAACTCGTAACGGCTTATGAGGAACTCAAAGCACTGATCGGTTTCGAGGGCGGCGAGCTGGAAGAGAAATACGAACGACTCAGCAAAGAAGTAGAACGCTCTCAGGACGCCACGGATGAACTCGACGAGCAGCTGTCCGACATCGATCGCATCAGCGAGGATCTGTTTGAGGAATGGGAAGCAGAACTCGACCTCTACAACAGCGCTTCGCTTAGAGCGGACCAACAACAAAAACTCACGGTGGCCCGCAGACAGTTCTCGACGATGCGCGGTCGCATGCAAAAGGCGCGCAATCGCGTCGACCCTGTAATGGCGGTCCTGAACGATAACGTGCTGTTTCTCAAGCACAGCCTGAATGCGCAGGCACTGGCCGCGTTACGTGGTCAGGCCGCCGTGCTCGAAGGCCAGATCGATGCGCTGATTCGCGACATGCAGGCCGCTATCGAAGAAGCCGACGCGTTCATTGCCCGCATGCGCGGCAGTTAGCTAACTCGTTGGGATCGCGGCATTCCTCCGCGTTCCGTCAGTTCGTGCCGTACATCTGATCCGGCGTCAAAACGTCCGGTAAGCGTTCCCTCAGTGCGCACCGCGACTTGTAGCAAAGGTGACAGTGATCGGCATAGCCGTCTTCGTGGGCAAGGTCATAGCGGCGAACGATCTCGGCCGGGCCGCCTGCGACCAAGGGTCCAACAATCGGATGATCGTCGGCGTCATACTCGGCCATGATGTCTGTTAGCGTGCGCTGCAGCAGATTGCCGATCGAAATACCCTGGCAAATGTGCAGGTTGCCAAACGGGTCCACATGTACGCGCTCCGGTTCCCGCAGATCTTCCCACGGGCATTCGGTGAATTGCTCCCATGGCTTTGTTTCGACGCGAGAAGCGAGCACCTCGGCCGCGCGGCCCCGGTACAAGACCGCGGATTCGCCGGCCGGTAATTGACCCGCCGCGCCGCAAATACCAGTGGCTTCAGGTGCGGCGACTGTGATGAAGTCAACCGGGATGCCTAGCTGCTCTGCAACGCGGCGGGCGGTCTCGGAATGCTCGGGGCTTTGATCGCTGCCGTGATAGGCATCGCTGCTGATGGAAAGATCGTCGACCAAGCCGGCGAACGGCTTTAACCACTCCATGGCATCGGCATCGGCGGTCGCCCAGTAGGCGTTGCTAACGATGCCGACCTTGAAACCGGACGCTTTGGCCAGGCGAATGCCGGCGCCCAGTATGGCGTAATAGAGAAACGCCTCACCGCCCTCAAAGTAGATCCACTCTATGCTGCCCAGCGCCTCGGCCTCACCGAGAATGTGCGCTATGGTTTCTATGGTCATCGTGCCGGTTTGCGACGGTCCGCCCCATACAAAGCAATGGTCGCACTCGTAGTTGCACTCGTACGTCAGCAACAGGTGCAGCCCGGACAGTGGTATTGATTGGCTCTCTTGAGTGGAGTCGCGTCCCATACAGGAACTATAGCGCAATTAGTCGACGCGCCTCGGCCAGGTCAGAATGAAACAGGCGCCGCCGAGTTCCCTGGATTCACGCACGCTGACATCGCCACCGTGCAGCGCCGCAATTCGCGCAACGATCGCCAGACCGAGACCAAAACCTCCTGTGTCTCGATTGCGACTGTCGTCAATTCTCGTAAACGCCTTGAAGATAGTCTCGCGCTCCGACTCCGGAATGCCCTCGCCGTCATCCTCGACACAAATCTCATAACTGCCAATCTTCTCGCCTACGGTGCAGCGGACTTCTCGATTCGCATAATGACACGCGTTGACGAGTAGATTACTGAGCGCGAGGCTCATGAGCCGCGGGTCCATCCTGGCCGAAGTCGAGGCGACGTTGGTCCGGATCGTCACTTCGTTCGATGCCTGCACCTTGTCATGCGTTTCGGTAAGCCACGGTGTGATCGGAACATGTTGCCAGTTCATTTGCAGATCAGGATGGTCGAGGCGCGCGTAGTTGAGCATCGTGGCAATCAGGTCGTCGATTTCCTGAACGTCCTCGTTCAATGCCTGTATTCGCTCACCGAGGTCGTCACCGCCATCATTGTCCATCACCGCAAGCGCGAAACGAATACGCGCAAGCGGCGTACGCATCTCGTGGGACAGTGCCGCGATCAGTTCTTTTTGACTTTGAATAAGACCGCTTAATCGGGCGGACATATCGTCGAGATTGCTCGCAAGGCCGGTGAGTTTCGTTGTGCTCTTTGCCGTCGATAGCGGCTCGCGATAATCGGCTGCGAAACGATCCGCTCCGCTCGAGATAAGATTGATATCTTTGAAGAACGGGCGCAACCAGAGGCCAACGACAAGGAAAATGGACAGATAGAACAGCGGTGGCAGCAGACGAACGACCAGACTGTCGCGCTGCTGCGCGACCGGGCCGAGCCGAATGGTCGCATTCAGGGTCGGCGCGTCCCGAAGATGTGAAATATTGCCCTCAGCATCGACGAGCGTTGGGATGGCGAATTGCGAATCGGCCGCCGCGTGGACATCGTCTGCCCGCAGGACCTGCACACCGAGGCCGATCGACTCACCCAGCTCGCGGGCCCGCAGGTCGCGTTCGCTCTCGGCTACTGCGGCGAGTTCCATCTCAATCAGATCAAACGTCGATGCGAGCCACGCTTCCTCCTCTGACGTCTGTGTTGACTGCAAATAGTCGAATCCAAAATCGAGAACCGTTGCGACAATAACGAGCCCGGCCGCGAGAAACAGATACGATCGGAACAGCAGGAGTCCGTGCGGGCCGATCAGAAACCGTTTCACGCAGGGTCGCCCCAGGCATCGGGTGCAAGCAGGTACCCTTTGCCCCACACGGTCTTGATGCGCGTCGGATGAGTTGCACTGTCTTTGAGTTTGCGTCGGAGTTTCGAGATCCGTCCGTCGATCGATCGGTCGAGGCCATCGTATTCAATGCCGCGCAGACTACGAAAAATCGCCTTGCGACTTAGGACCGTGCCGGCGTTCCTTGCAAGCAGGCTCAAGAGTTCGAACTCCTGCGTCGTGAGTTCCACGCTGTCACCATCGAGCCAGACTTCCTGAGCGGCCTCGCTGACCCTCAGGCCACCGAGCACGATGTCGCTTGCGTGTTGCGTGATGCCTGAAGATCCATCGATACGCCGCAATAATGCACGCGTGCGCGCCAGGAGCACCATCGGATCGACGGGTTTCGCGACGTAATCGTCGGCGCCGGCCTCGAGCCCAATGACTTGATCAATATCGGAATCGCGCGCCGTGAATATCAGAATCGGGCCATCGAATATGTGCCGTAGCTCCCGACAAATGGTCAGACCATCGGTGCCAGGCAGCATGAGATCCAGCAAAACGATACGCGGTCGGTCGGCGTTAAAACGCGCAATCGCGCGATCACCGCGCGACTCGAGCGAGACGGTCAGCCCATTCTGACGAAAGTACTCGGCAGTCAGATCGGCCAGTCGCCGATCGTCCTCGACGAGCAAGATGTCAACAGCTGCATCGCTCAATTGACGTCCCAAACGTGGCGTGTGCGACGTTTTCGGCGGCGATCGTCGCTGTCCAGGCGAAGGACTTCGACGGTGACAACGGCAAGCTGCAGCTCACTGCTGTCGTCCTGCATCCAGTATTGAAAGTCGTTTTCCACAATACGCTCGTCCTCTGTGCGACCGCTGCGCTCGTCACTCCAGCAGCGGATCGGCGTCTCACCGAAATCATTGAAGAGACAATAATAACCGGTCTGTGCACTCTCCCATAAGACCAGAAACGACATTTGGCAACTCGGCGTCCTCTTGTCCGTGATGCAAAGCACGGGCTTGACACTCAGGCGCATCGATTCGTCCGCGACAGCCGTATTCAACGTCGCTGTAAGCGGTAACAGAGTGAACAACAGGAGCAACGCGCGAGGCATCATGTCAGAAGTGGAATCCAAAGCCGGCGAAATAGCCGAAAACGTTCTTGTCCTTGACGATAGGGCTCGCTGCGGCGTCATCGTTGAGGCGTTCGAATTCACCGACGAGTGAAAACGTCCAGTGTCGATTGACCTGGTAACTCAATGCGAGGCGCGCGTGTGCGTTGATGCCGTCGCCAGCGGTGTAGGCGAGCAGCGCCGGGCTGGCTTCGTCTTCGCGCACGCCCCAGTAGTAGTCGTTCAGCTCGTCACTTTTGTAACTCAGGCCGATCGACGGTTCGACATACCAACGCTGGTTGCGCCAGCCGTAACCATAGTCGACAAAGAGTTCGTAGCCCTCGTGCGTGCCGCTGATGTCGTGATGCGCCGTCATCTGCAGTTGGCCCCATGAACCATCCATGAGGACTTCGATGCCGAGCTCGGTCGCGTAACTTCTGTCCGGTACGTCAAATACTATCGCTTCGGACAGCGGCATACCGGCGGCGTCAACCGTGACAAAGCGCGTGTTCGTTCGGCCGAAAAAAACGCGGTCGCTGTTGACGCGCGCAACGAGGCTTGCCGTGATACGGTCGTTATCGGCAAACGTGACGCCGAGGTCGCCGTTATCGAAGAAGAACCGATCGCCGAACCAGCCAATATCGACGTCGACGACAATCGGGATGTCGTCGGATTGCACGAGCGGATTGGTGCGGAGACCGTAGCCGAGCGCGAATCCGAGCCGCCAGCGGGGCTCGCGCGCCTCGCCCTGCTCGGCAACCGATACGGTACTCGGCGCCGGCGTAGTGGACTGTTCGGCCGCGCCTGATTGGAAGGCGACGAGCAGCCAGAGCGCAGCCGCGATTGGTAATTTCATGTCGAGTCCGCCTCCGTCCCGGGCTCGGTGTGACCCGGGTTGCCTAGCTGTACCCGTCCAGTGTGACAAAAGCAGCGGCCGAGGCCGGTAACAATCGTGTATGAAAATTGTCGAATAATGTAATTGAGGCCAATTACAAATTTCGACAATCTCGCGCAACAATCTCAACAGACTTGGGGCCACCGCACAACTAGGCTACCAATATGGAACAAGGGGAGAATGTCGCATGAAATCCTTAATACGTGGAACAGTATACGCCGCGTGTCTTCTTGTGCTGGCCGCTTGCGGCTCGTCGTCGAATAACTCATCGCCTGACGATCCCGACGCCGGCATGTTGCGCAAGGTCACTAACGCTGCGGAACTCGAGACATCATTAAAGGCCGGACTCACGGCCCTGCGCAACACCCAGGAAGTCGATTTGGCGATCGCAGACGCAACCGCGGCCGCCAGCGGAGACAATTTCACGGGAACCTATACGCAGGAACAAAACGTCGATGAATTCGACGCAGTGCGTTACGACGGCGAGCATCTTTACGTCGCACCGCGACGTTACTTCGGTTGTTGCTACATCCTTGCGGAAGCTGACGATGGTGCAATCGGCACAGGCAATGATCCGCAACGTTCGATCCGCATTCTCGCAACCGACCCGGACGATGGCTCGGCAAGTCCGGCGGGTGAGATTCCACTTGCCGACAACCTGTCGGTACAAGGCATGTATTTGTCGGACAAGCGCATGTTCGCGCTGACCGGCGAGTCTATCTACGGTAGCTATGGCGGTTTCTGGGCGGACTTTGCTATCTGGGCGCCGGAGCGGCTCGGCTATCAGGTGTACGACGTCAGCGACCCGGGTGCCCCGGTACTCGAGGCCGATGTAAAGATCGACGGCATATTTGTTGAAAGCCGACGCATAGGCGACACGGTCTACATCATCAGCCGATACACGCCATGGATCGACGGACTCGAGTACTACGTCACGACGGCCGAACAACAGGCGAGTAACGAAGCGATTCTGGCCAGCGTCACGCTGGACGACCTGCTGCCGAAGATCACGGTCAATGACGTCACCGCCCCGCTCGTCGCCCCCGACACGTGTTACATCACGAATACCGATGACGAAGCCGGCTATCCTGTGATCACGAGCATTACTGCCGTGTCCATCAGTGATCCGACGTCGTTTTCGACCACCTGTTATAACGAAGAGACCTACGGCGTTTACGTCTCTGAAAACGCATTGTACTTCACGCAATTTCGACCGCACACGACGCTGAGCCGATACGACACGCGCATACACAAGTTTGCTCTGGCAAGCACGGAGCTGCGCTACCGTGGCTCGGTCGATATCGAGGGCCAGGTCTGGCGCGGTGGCCAGGCCGACTTCCGCATGAGCGAATACAAAGGCGATCTGCGCGTGCTGGCCTCAGTGTTTGACTGGAACAGCGAGGACTTCGTCGACCACAAGTTGTATGTGCTGCGCGAGTCAAACACGACAGCGCGCCCGGAGCTCACGGTCGTCTCGGAGCTGCCGAACGAGCAACGACCGGAGGAAATCGGCAAGCCGAACGAGGCACTGTACGGCGTGAGGTTCCTCGCCGACAGAGCTTACGCAGTGACATTTGAACGCATTGATCCGTTGTACGCGATTGACCTGACGAATCCGGGCGATCCGTTTATTGCCGGCGAATTATTCGTTACCGGCTTCTCGGATTTCCTGCACCCGGTTAACGACGACCTGTTGCTTGGTCTGGGTACAGGTGGCAACGGCGGTATCAAACTCGAGTTATTCGATGTGTCGAATATTGCACAGCCGCTGTCGCGCGGCAGCGCAACGCTGGGCGGACGCGGTTCCTGGAGCGAGGCGACCTACGATCGACACGCGTTTACGTATCAGAGTGATGTGAATGGCATCGACAGATTCACGATCCCGGCGCAACTGTATGCCGCCGATGGCAGTTTTCAGTTTTTCGAGTCGGGACTGTATTTGTTCGAAATCCGCGACAAAGACATGCCGGCGGTCGCAGCGCTAAACAGCGTCGGGTCAATCGTACCTGACGTGGGCGGATTCGAGATACCGTTCATCGCCAGTCGCAGTCGTGCCTTCATCCACAACGACACCGTCTTCTATGTTCGCGATGAATCAGTCTGGGCCGCGTTTTGGAATTCACCGTCGGTCGTGAAAGGTCCATTCTGATCTGGGAGTGATGCGGCCGTCATATTGACTTAAGGAGTTACCTCGCGGTAGCCAGTGCCTGATCGATGTCTTCGAGGATGTCGTCGATGTGCTCGATGCCGATTGACAGCCTGACCAGGTCGTCGCTAACGCCTGATGCTTCCAGCTCCTCCGGCGATAACTGACGGTGTGTCGTCGAAGCCGGGTGACACGCCAGCGACTTCGCATCGCCGATGTTAACGAGGCGTGTGATCAATCCCAATGCATCAATGAACTTGGTACCGGCCTCGATGCCGCCTTTGATACCAAAACTGAGAATTGCCGAGGCACGGCCACCCATGTACTTATCCGCGAGCTCTTTGTGCGGGCTGTCCGGCAGCGCCGCAAAACGCACCCACTCCACCTGGTCTTGCCGTTGCAGATGCTCTGCGACAGCGAGCGCGTTGTCGCACATCCTGTCCATGCGCAGCGGCAGCGTCTCGATGCCCTGTAAAGCCATGAAGCTGGTCATTGGTGATATCGCAGCACCCATGTTGCGCAAAGGAACGACTCGGGCGCGGCCGATATACGCGGCCTCCTCCAGGGCTTCGGTAAAGATAACGCCATGGTAGGACACATCCGGTTCGTTCAGGCGCCTGAAGCGCTCCTTGTTCGCGACCCAGTCAAACTTGCCGGAGTCGACCAGCGCTCCGCCGATGATCGTGCCATGCCCACCCAAGTACTTGGTCAGCGAGTGCACGATGATGTCGCAACCCCACTTGAACGGATTGTTCAGGTACGGGGTGGGCACCGTGTTGTCGACGATCACCGGTACGCCGTGCGCATGTGCCATGTCGGCCAGTGCCTCCAGGTCGACGACGTTACCCGCCGGATTGCCGAGCGATTCGCAGTAGATCGCTTTGGTCCGCTCGTCGATCATCGCCGCCATGCCGTCGATGTCATCGGGAGCCGCGAAACGCGCCTCGATACCGACCTGCGGAAACGTGTGTGCGAAGAGGTTGTAGGTGCCACCGTACAGCGTCGACGTCGCGATGAAATTGTCGCCCGCCTCGGCAATCGTAAACAGTGAATACGTTGTCGCCGCCTGCCCGGACGACAATCCGAGTGCGGCCAGGCCACCTTCCATTGCCGCAACACGCTGTTCCAATACCGCGGTCGTCGGGTTCATGATGCGCGAATAGATGTTCCCCTCGACCTTGAGGTCGAACAAGTCAGCGCCATGCTGCGTATCGTCAAACGCGTAGGCGGTCGTCTGATAAATGGGGACGGCCACCGCCTTGGTTGTCGGGTCGGGTTCGTATCCGGCGTGCACTGCGAGTGTTTCAATTTTCATTTCTTATTTTCCCTTCATTAACGAGGGTGAGAGAGCTCTTTCGTTGCTTGCGGGCACAATACAACAGGCGGCGATCAAAGAAAAAGGGAGCGCCATGTGACCCTATTCTTTTGCTGGCATCCCCACGAGTCCGCGAATCTCGGGAATCGCGCTCCGCACGCGCGCAGCACCTTCTTCCATCGCTTCGGCGGCGCGCTGAAACTCAAGCATGCCGATGTCGCCGACCCTGGGTGAAATCAGCACATCCGCCGGATCTCCTGCAAGCCGGCTTCGGGTGATCCGGTCCTGAAAGATGTTGATTGACTTCGAGATCGTAGCGAACAGCCCCGGCGCCTTGTCCTGTTCACCGCTGTTCGCAAAAAGCGAACTTGAATACTCTTTAGCTTGCTTTTTCAGGTTCCCCAGGACGCTGTCGACTTCCGGCACTGCCGTTAGTTGTTTCTTGTTGCTGCGTTTGCTGAGGATGTCGGTGTTCAGATTAACGCCAATCACAAAGTCGGCTCCCAGCGCACGACAAGCCGTCACGGGGACCGGGTTGACCAATCCGCCATCGACCAGCCATCGCTGGTTGTTGCGCACGGCGGGGAACAAGCCGGGCATTGCCATCGACGCTCTGACAGCATCTGCAAGCCCTCCCTCGGTCAACCAGACTTCGCGTCCGGTCTCGAGGTTGCTGCAGACTGCGGCATAGGGCTTGTGCAGGTTTTCGATGCGTATGTCTGTGGACGCCACGAAATTGTGCAGAAACCAGTTCAGTCTTTCAATATCGACGAGTGCCGTGCGCGCCATCCTGAAATTGAAAAAACCCAGCACATCGCTGCGGCTCGAGCCAAGCACCCATTGTTCCAGTTCATCGAGATTGCCGGCTATGTATGAGCCACCGACCATGGCACCTACGGACGTGCCGCAGATGACGTCGGGCTCGATTCCGGCTTCCAGTAATGCTTTGAGCACGCCAACATGAGACCAGCCGCGCGAAGCGCCCGAGCCCAAGGCAAGGCCGATCTTTAGCGAACCGGTTGAATCGTTCAATCGTTATCTCTGCGGCAGACGTTCGATACGACCAGGCTAGCATCGCTTCGGGTCAATTTTGTCACGTTTCAATGGGCGCGGGTCTATTCCAAATCAATTATTATTTTTCCGCGCGCGTGCCCTTCTTCGGAATGCCGGATTGCATCCGCTACCTCACTTAGTCGATAGCGGCTGTCGATGACCGGCGTCACTTGTCCGGTCTGCATCAGGCCACCCAGTATGGTCAGGTCCTCCTGTTTCATTTTCGCAATCATCAGCCCGAACTCCTGTCCCACGAACGGTGACAACACGAGCGCCTTGATCGGACCCATTAATGGCGCGAGCCAATTGCCTTTTGCTCCCCCAATCATGACGAACTTACCATCGGGAGTCAGGACACCCCGGTTCGCCAACAACGAATGATTGCCAACCATATCGACGATCAGGTCGTATCGTTTCCCGCTTTCGGTGTAGTCCTCTTTGGTGTAGTCAAAAACGTGATCTGCCCCGATTGACCGCACCATTTCCACGTTTCGGGTACTGCATACGCCAGTGACCTCCGCACCGAAGGACTTTGCGATTTGCACCGCAAACGTACCCACACCTCCCGACGCACCGTTAATCAGGACTTTCTGCCCCGGCTCCAGTTTTCCCTTGTCGCGAAGCGCCTGGAGTGCGGTGATCGCCGCTATCGGTGCGGCAGCCGCCTGCTCGAATGTCACGTCAGCCGGCTTCATCACGAGTGCCCGGTCCTCACCCATGGTTACATACTCGGCGAAGGCTCCGTTGCTTCCGCCAAACACCTCATCTCCAGGCATGAACCGTTTGACGTCGCTGCCAACGGCTTCGACCGTGCCGGCAAAGTCCACGCCCAGGCGAGTGTTTTTTGGTGCGCCCAGACCGGACCCTAAGCGCATGAGGTACGGCGAGCCTCTCATATAGTGCCAGTCGTATGGATTGACGGCTGCTGCGTGGACCTTTACCAGGACCTCATCGTCCGCAGGCGTCGGCTTTGCGACGTCAACAAACTCAAGAACATCGGGTGACCCATAACAACGATACACAATGGCTTTCATCAGTTGCGTTCCATCAGAAACTGCGGGCGCCGGTTCGCAGGCAGAGGTGTATCCCAGAACAAGGGCCAGTGACGATATCGCGACCGCCAGGAAAATCAGGATACCGCCAGTGATTTTGTAACGTAGCTTCATGAACCTTTCTCCGCAATGGATTCCTAATTTAACACTCGCCCCGGGCAGCGGTGCATATTCTGTCGATGCTTTGCCGCGCACGCTCTGTGCAGCGTGGCACGCCCTCAGCAAGTTGTTGCCGGATCTCCGCCGCCGCCACGAGCGTCGCGGTCACGTGCTCGCAGACCGCATCCACAGTCCACTCGGGGCGGTCGAGAACCAGGCTGGTGAGGCCAAGCACTTCGGCATAGGCGGCGACCTTGTCGTCATAGGCGAGCGCGACGAACGGCACGTTCTCGCACGCGGCGAAAATCAGCGTATGCAGGCGGGTGCCGATCATCAGGTCGAGTTCGGCGATGGCTGCCTTGATCGTCGCGGGAGGCAGCCCGCCCGAAACCGGCAGCACGCCGTCGTAATGCCGCATTGCACCGGCCAACAACTCTGCAATCGGGTCGTCCTGCTCCGCGTACATCGAGACGAACACGATATGCGCGTCGTGCTCGTCGATGATGCGATCGGCGATCCGGGCCATCGTTTCGATGTCGGCGCGGTCGGTATCGGACAGCCTGGCGCGACGTGAGCGATTACCGACCGGCGGGCGCAACGACAGACCGATGAGCGGCCTGCCCTGCTCGCGTGCCGCGGCAAGCGATTCGATGACCGTACGGCCGCCCGAGCACATCGCATCGCGATTGTTACGCGGCAGCAGGTGCGCGAAGTCGGCACCGTTTTTCAGTTTGTCCGCTGGTACGCCGAGCGTCTCGAGCAGATTGGCCGACCTCTGGTCGCGCACGTCGATGCTCGCGGCGCGGTCGCAGACCCACCGCGTCAGCCGACGCGACAGCGCGTGCCTGAGCGGACCGACACCGACGCCGCTGATGACGACGGGCGTGCCGGTCATCGCTGCCATGATCGGGCGGCTCACATGGAATAGCAGGTTACGGAGACTTGTCGCGTCCTGCAGGATGCCGCCACCGCCGATCACGATCGCGTCGGCGTTGCGGATCGCGTTGAACGTGGCCAGCGAGCCGCGCAATACGCCCGATCGAACGGCGTTCGCGGCCGGCTGCCGGGCAGACGTTGCTTCGGGAGTGAACGTCAGCACATCGACGCCAAAACCGCGCGCGCCGAGCTCATTGACGAGAACCGTCAGTATCGCCTCGTCTCCGACGTTGCGCGTGCCATAAGAACCGGACAGAACGATGCGGTTGCTGGCCATCTATTAGCGCGCCACGGCGCCGCTAATGGTAGAAAGCTGACATAACATTGGAATTAGGCCACCTGGAAAACGGATAGGATTATGCAGAAAACTCATTGTTAACTATACTAAAGTAAGGCATATATTGAGCCGGTTAAGGGAAAAGAACATGAATAAGACTCTCCGGTTACAAAACAGATTCTCCTTTGTCGTCATCGCAGTAGCGCTCTTGCTTGCCGCCCAGGCCAGCTACGCGGAGATGACACCGCAGTTGGTGCAGCGCATCAATCAATGCGCTGCCGTCCATGCGCGACACGTCACCGGCTTGATGGCAAATCCCAATGTGGTTGCCAGCGGCATCAGCCTCGATGCGACAGGTGAACCCGTCATCAAGGTTTTCGTCACGAATCGAAACACCATGGTGCCCAAGCACGTCGAGGGTGTACCGGTCCACAAAGAGCTCAGCTCTCGTATCGTTGCCCTGCGCGGCCCAACGTGTGAATCGTCGGGCGACAATGTCTGTACCACCGCAGAACGCTGGCCCTTACCGGTTCCAATCGGCGTGTCAGTGGGTCATCCGGCCGTCACG
>JAOTYE010000002.1 GCA_029862045.1 Gammaproteobacteria bacterium | reverse complement strand
GCTCTCGGTGTCGGATCCGGCGGGTCAAGACCTGGAAGACGATAGGGAATGCCATGCTCGGCAAATTCCACGACGCGAAACTGCGATGTGCCCGGTACGCCCTCATAACGACGGCCATCCTGAAGCACCAAAAAGCGCACATCGGGATCGTCGGACGCAACCTGTTCGCCACGCTCGGCAACGACGACTTCGACACGACCATCTCCAATGCGTCGTTGCAGGAACACATTCTCCATTGACCCATCGGACAAGATGCGCTCGCCATAGACCACCGCATTATTGGGCCCGACCTCCGTGAACCGTCCGGGTTCGATGCTGCCGAGATCCGCCTCGCGACGTGCCTCGGCGCCGACTCGATCGATGATTTGAAAAGTCCGCGGTGCCAGATCGAGCGCAAGCCAACCGACGCCCATTGCCAGAGGGATCAGCAACCACATGAGTGGCCGATAGATACCAGAAGGCCCAACGCGACACGCCATCATCGCAGGCATTTCGCTATCTCGATACAAACGACCCAGCGCAATCATGACGGATAGAAACAATCCAATTGGTACGAGTATGGTCAGGTACTGCGCGCCGGAAAGCGCGATGACGTCCATAGCCGCTTCTTTGGGCAGCCTGCCCTTCGCGACATCACCGAGAACCCGGGCAAACTGATTCGTCAGCAAAATCAGCAGCAGCACCATCGTCACGCCCAGCCATGTCCAGGCTATCTCGCGAAATATGTAGCGATCGAGTATGCGGCGCATCGAAGTCTGTGATTTCTTAACCACAAAGGCGGAATCAGTTAGACTACCGCTTTTATTTTGCCCGGGACAGCCTTTGGGTCACAAAGCGCCGGACCATTGCCACCTACAAGAACAAGACACTATATGGACTACTTCACTACCACTAGCAAAGCCTCCCGCAGAGCCGTCGATTGCGTCATCGTTGGCGTGTATGAGCGCGGCAAACTCGGTGCCGGCGCAGCCGACATCGATGCAGCCAGTAAAGGTGCGATCAAGCGGCACATCAAGAATGGCGACATATCCGGCCATTTCGGCCATTGCTTCGTACTGACCGATGTTGCTGGCGTTCGCGCGACTCGCGTCGCGATCGTTGGCCTGGGCAAAGCCGGTTCATTTGACCTTACCAAATACCGCCGGGCACTTGCAGCAGCGCTGAATGCCATATCACGAAGCAAAACACGCCAGATCCTGAATTGCCTGACACTCGAAAACACCAATGGCGCTGGAAGCTATTACCTCGCGCGTCACACAGCTCAAACAGTTGGCGATGTGCTGTATCGCTTCACCGAGATGAAGAGTGGCAAGACGCCCCCGGCGATGCCGTTAAAGAAAGTCGGACTCGCGATCGCGAAACCGGGCGATGCGGCGAAGTCCATGCGCGGCGCCGAACACGGTAGTGCGATCGTTTCGGGTATGTCGCTTGCGAAGGACCTCGGCAATCTTCCGGCGAACGTCTGCACCCCAAGTTATCTTGCGCGCACCGCGCAAAAACTCGCGCGCGAACACAAGAACCTGCAAACGCGCGTCTTGAACGAAACCGAGATGAAGCGTCTCGGCATGCACTCATTATTGTCTGTTACCGCAGGCACGAAAGAAGCCGCACGACTCATTGTCATGCAGTACAAAGGCAAACCAGGCCAAAAGCCCGTTGTTCTGGTCGGCAAAGGCGTCACGTTTGATTCGGGCGGCATTTCATTAAAGCCCGGCCCCGCAATGGACGAAATGAAATTCGATATGTGCGGTGCCGCCGGCGTTATTGGCACGATAGCAGCTGTCGCCGGACTCAAACTGCCGATCAATGTGAATGTTGTGGTACCGGCAGTTGAGAACCTGCCAAGCGGCAGGGCAACCAAACCCGGAGACATCGTCAAGAGCATGTCGGGGCAGACCATCGAGATACTCAATACCGATGCAGAAGGCCGCTTGATTCTCTGTGACGCGCTGACCTACTCGCGTCGCTTCAAGCCCGATACGATCATTGACGTCGCGACATTGACCGGCGCATGTGTTGTCGCACTTGGCCATCACCGCACGGCAGTGATGAGTAACAACGACGACCTGTCGAAGAGCATTGTTGCGGCAGGCGTATCCTCGGATGACTGCGGCTGGCCGATGCCGCTTGGCGAAGAATGGGCAACACAGCTAAAGAGCAATTTTGCCGATATGGCAAACGTCGGCGGACGTGATGGCGGTGCGATCACCGCAGGTTGTTTCCTTGGCAAGTTCACCGATGGAATGAACTGGGCACATCTCGACATCGCTGGTACAGCGTGGAAATCGGGCAAACAAAAGGGTGCGACCGGCCGGCCAGTGCCGATGCTCACCGAATTTCTCTTAGCTCGCTGCGGCGCGTTGCCGTAATGGCCAGGATCGACTTCTACATCCTCAAGCAGGCAGGTCAACACTCGCGTCAGTCCTTTGCCTGTCGACTGGCGGAAAAAGCCTATCGCCTCGATAACACCGTACACATTCAGGTTGGCAGTCACAGCGATGCGGAACGGCTTGACGAACTGCTCTGGACGTTTCGCGATGGCAGTTTCGTGCCCCATCAAATGATCGCGAGATCTGCCGGCGAGCTGCAGTCGCCCGTAACAATCGGTTGCGGCGGCGATCCATGTGAGCCGAGGGACCTTCTTATCAATCTGTGCGACGAGATTCCTCCATTCGCCGAAGCTTTCCCACGCGTCGCAGAGCTTGTAACCTCCGATGACGACTGCAAACAACTGAGCCGCAAACGATTTGCCGAATACCGTAACCAGGGACACACGCTCGAGACCCATAACGTATAGTCCTGCACGGACACCTCGACCCCACCCCGACGACGCATGAACAAGTCCTATCAGCCCAAGAATATCGAGCAGCGCGTGTATGCGCGTTGGGAAGAGCGCGGCTATTTCGCGCCGCAGGGCAGCGGTGAGCCTTACTGCATCATGATTCCGCCACCGAACGTCACCGGCACGCTGCATATGGGGCATGCTTTCCAGGATACGATCATGGATGCGCTAATACGCTACAAGCGCATGCAGGGCTGCAAGGTTTTGTGGCAGCCTGGCACAGATCACGCCGGCATTGCGACACAGATGGTGGTCGAGCGAATACTGAATTCGGAAGGCAGCGGCAAGCGCGACATCGGCCGCGAGAAATTCGTCGACCGCGTGTGGCAATGGAAAGAGGAATCCGGGGGGCAGATAGGTAATCAGTTACGGCGTCTTGGCGCCTCACTGGATTGGAGCCGCGACCGATTCACGATGGACGACAGCCTGTCGCATGCGGTCAGGAAAGAGTTCGTCGACCTGTATGACGAAGGCCTTATTTACCGTGGCAAACGACTCGTGAACTGGGATCCGGTATTGCACACGGCGTTGTCCGATCTCGAGGTCCTTTCGGCGGATGAAGATGGGCACTTGTGGCATTTCCGTTACCCGCTCGCATCCGGTGATGGCCACCTCGTCGTCGCGACAACACGACCCGAGACGATGTTGGGCGACAGCGCTGTTGCCGTTCATCCCAAAGATGACCGCTACAAAGACCTGATTGGCAAAGAGATCGTCCTGCCGATCGTAGGCCGGCGAATCCCGATTATTGCCGACGACTATGTCGATGTTGAATTCGGAACGGGCTGCGTAAAGATCACGCCGGCTCATGACTTCAATGACTATGACATCGGTAAACGTCACAATCTGCCGGTATACAACATACTGACCGACGATGCGGCACTCAACGAAGAAGTTCCAAAAGCCTACCGTGGCATGGATCGCTTCGATGCGCGCAAAGCAATTGTGGCGGAATTCAAGAAACTGAAGCTACTCGACAAAGTCGAGGACTACGTCGTGAAAATTCCACGCGGCGATCGAAGCGGTGCCGTTGTTGAGCCTTACCTGACCGATCAGTGGTACGTGAAAATTGAACCGCTCGCGAAACCCGCGATTGAAGCGGTCGAAAGTGGCAAGATCCGCTTCGTGCCCGAGAACTGGTCGAAGACCTACTTCGACTGGATGTACAACATTCAGGACTGGTGCATCAGTCGCCAGTTGTGGTGGGGTCACCGCATCCCGGCCTGGTATGACAATGACGGCAATGTTTACGTCGGATACTCGGAAGAAGACGTCCGCAAAAAGCACAGCCTTGGGGACGACCTGGCACTGCGGCAGGATGAGGACGTGCTCGACACATGGTTCTCGTCTGCACTTTGGCCATTCAGCACCCTGGGCTGGCCGGAAAAAACGGACGCGCTCGCGGCGTTCTACCCCGGCAATGTCCTGGTTACCGGCTTTGACATCATTTTCTTCTGGGTTGCACGCATGATCATGATGGGTATCAAGCTCATGGGTGATGTGCCGTTTCATGAGGTGTACATCCACGGTCTGATTCGTGACCAGGACGGTCAAAAGATGTCCAAGTCGAAGGGCAATGTCCTGGATCCCATTGATCTGATTGACGGTGTCGATCTCGACACACTGCTTGCCAAACGACTGACCGGTTTGATGCAGGATCACCTTAAACCCAAGATCGAGAAAGCAACACGCAAGCAGTTTCCGAATGGCATTGAGGCATACGGTTGTGATGCGTTACGTTTTACCTTTGCCGCTCTGGCGACGACCGGGCGTGACATACGCTTCGATCTCGGGCGTATTGAGGGCAACAAGAATTTCTGCAATAAGATCTGGAATGCAGCTCGCTACGTGCTGATGAACACCGAAGAAATCGGCGCAGGCGACATCGAGCTGACGTCAGCCGACCTTTGGATAATGGCGCGGCTCGATCATACAGTCGCAACTGTGCACGAGAACTTTGCAGCGTATCGACTCGATCTTGCAGCACAGGCGATTTATGAATTCACCTGGCACGAGTTCTGTGACTGGTACCTCGAGCTGTCAAAGCCGGTTCTGCAATCCGACGAGGCCTCAGACGCGCTCAAACTGGGGACACAACGCACGCTGGTTGATGTACTCGAGTCGCTGTTGCGATTACTGCATCCACTCATGCCGTTCATTTCCGAAGAAATCTGGCAACAAGTCGCGCCTCGCGCGGGCATCGATGCTGAGACGATCATGTTGCAACCGTATCCACAGGTTAGCAGCACGGCGGACTATGGTGATGCTGTTGCCGACATTGATTGGGTAAGACAGTTCATTCTCGGTATTCGGCAGATTCGTGGCGAAATGGACATTTCGCCGGGCAAGCCACTGCCCGTAATTCTGCAAAACTCTGCGAGCTCGGATCGGCAACGTGCCAAGACCTATGCGAACCTCCTGCAAAGAGTGGGTCGCGTCGAATCTGTCACGGTTCTGGACAGTGATGAGGCGTCGCCGGCGGCGGCAACAGCACTGCTTGGCGATCTGCGACTGCTTGTCCCGATGAAGGGCGTCATCGACATCGACGCCGAACGGGCCCGGCTCGAAAAACAACAGCAGCGATTGAGTGCTGATCTGGCACGCACTCGCGGCAAACTCGATAACGTGAACTTTGTGAACAATGCGCCGGCGGATGTGGTCACAAAGGAAAGGCAGCGCGCCGTGGAATTCGAGAAGAAGGTCGTGCAGCTGGGCGAACAGCTGGAGAAACTGGCGGAGCTCACCTGAACCGGCGCACGGATTCGCGCCAATCTGAGTACTGCATCACAATCTGGCCCGTATTGGGTGCATTCGGGCCGGGTATTCGCGACGATAGAGAGTACGATTACCCGACCGGGGGAACGCATGCAGCGCCGAACTACCCTTGAAACACTGCCTGTTGGTAAGGACGCGGCACGAGCTGCGCTTGATCAGGCGCGCAAGGCACTTGGTACGATCATTCTGGGCAAAGACAGCCAGATTGCGCTGGCCCTGGCCTGCCTCCTCGCCCGCGGACATTTGTTGATTGAAGACCTGCCAGGCCTCGGCAAGACGATGCTGGCTCAGGCGCTCGCTCGCGTTTTGGGCCTTAGCTTTCGACGCATTCAGTTCACGAGTGATTTGTTGCCGGCTGACATAGTCGGCGTCTCGGTATTCCGGCAGGAAAAAGGGGAATTCGAATTTCAGCCCGGACCGATTTTTACGCAGCTCATTCTGGCCGATGAGGTCAATCGCGCGACTCCAAAAGCGCAGAGCGCCCTGCTCGAAGCCATGGAGGAATACCAGGTCTCAGTAGATGGGAATACGCGTTTGCTGCCCGAGCCATTCTTCGTCGTCGCGACTCAGAACCCCGCAGATCAGATCGGCACGTTTCCGTTACCGGAATCACAGCTGGACAGATTCCTGATGCGCCTCGAACTCGGCTACCCGAATGAGGACGATGAACGCGAATTGATTACCGGTGCAGACCGGCGGTCTATGCTCCAGGACATTGATGCAGTTGCGTCCCCCGAAGCATTGCAGGCCTTGCAGAAGTCCGCGGCCGGAATTCACATGAGCGAGCCACTCGTCGACTACATTCAGGCACTTGTCAGGCAAACACGCGAGTCACCCGACATTGATATCGGCTTGTCGCCGCGCGGAGCGCTCGCGCTCGTGGCTGCAGCAAAGGCGCACGCATTCGTCGAACACCATTCAGGCGTTTACCCTGATGACATTCAGGCCGTATTCTCAGCAATTGCCGGACACCGTCTGAAACCGGCCGCCAACACGATTTATCGTTCTGCCGCCGAACTCTGCCAGCATGTCCTCGATTTCGTGGCCATTCCCTAAGTTAGGGATCACAACGTCCCTGACGACGGCTGCAAGCCGTCGGGTACACCGCTGGGCCCGGAAACGTCAGGGCATCGATGCAGCCGTGACGCGACTACGACCTGGCCGCGTCTACATATTGCCGACGGGCGTCGGTCTCGTATTTGCATTGATGACCTTCGCAATGCTGCTGGGCTCGATGAACTACAACAACAACCTGTCATTCGTGCTGACCTTTGTCCTGGCTGGCCTCGGATTCGTCGCGATGCATCAGTGCCAGCGAAATCTGGTTGGTCTCGAATTGAGTTTCGCCGGTGTTGAACCCGTGTTTGCCGGACAATCTGCGCAATTCCGTGTTGCAATCACCAATCACTCGAAGAATGCGCGCCACGGCATCAGGCTAACTACCGAGACATCGTTTAGTGACACTAACGATTTGCTCCCCGGCGAAAGCAAAATATTCGTATTGGCTGTCGTAACGGACAAACGCGGTCGGGTCTCGCTCGAGCGCTTCGGCATCCGCACCTTGTTTCCGTTTGAGCTGTTTCGATCCTGGGCGTGGTTGCACATGGACCTGAGCGGCCTCGTTTACCCGCATCCTGCCGATCATGCACCGCCACCGCCGCCAACACAGACTGCGCACGGTCATCGACAACACGATGCACGTGGTGAGGAAGATTTCGCAGGGTTAAGGAAATTCCATGAAGGGGATTCACCCCGTCACGTTGCATGGAAGGCGTTCGCGCGCAGTGGACAGTTGCTGTCCAAGCAGTTCGCAGGCGCCGACACGAGCAGCCAGTGGTTTGATTTTGGCGAGGTCCAGGCCGACGACACTGAATTGCGACTGTCAATATTGACGAGCTGGATAATTGAGGCCGACCGCACCCGTGAAGACTTCGGATTACGCCTGCCCGGGCAGGAATTTGCACCGTCGCATGGTGAGAGTCACCGCCAACGCTGCCTCGAAGCACTGGCATTGTTCGGACTGGATGGCAGCAATGGCTAAACCACGCGGCACCGATGGCTCTTTGCTGACCAGTCTGCCATGGACACTCGCCGCAATTGTGTTCTCGCTTGCTCCACACGTGCAGTTTCTGCCGCTCTGGATAACTGCGGCATGTGTTTTCTGCGGAGCCTGGCGCTACGTGATCGAGCGGCGTCGCCGCCCTTTGCCTTCCACGTGGCTGCGCGTATTGCTTGCCCTGACTTGCTTTCTCGGCGTTCTCGCGACTTATTCAACAATAAGTGGCGTTGGCCCGGGTTCCGCGTTGCTCGCGATCATGGCCGCCCTTAAACTCCTTGAAACACGCAAGCGACGCGATCAGTTCGTGCTGCTGTTTATCGCGATCTTTCTCGTGATGTCGTCGCTGCTGCGCGAACAACACCTGTGGTCCCTGCCCTACCTGCTCGTCGCAGTACTTCTGATCATGACAGCGTGGCTGCGCGTGTCGGCCGTCGGCGAAGAGCCAGCGCGGCGCAGTTTCGCAACGGGTGGGCGGCTGCTCCTTTACACCGCACCACTCGCGATCGCCATGTGGATCTTCTTCCCTCGCCTTGCCTCGCCGTTTTGGGCCGTGCCCATGGACACGGGCACCGCGACCTCCGGCATCAGTGATTCAATGAGCCCTGGTGACATCAGTTCTTTGTCAATGTCCAATGCGGTCGCGTTTCGCGTGAAATTCACGGACGTAATTCCGGAACCTCGCGATCGTTATTGGCGCGGTCTCGTGCTGACACTTTTTAATGGCCGGACCTGGAACAGTAACGACCCGTTCGAAGGTCCGCAGGTTCATGAACAGGTGTCTGGCAACGGCGACCCGATCGCTTATCAGATCACTCTCGAACCGACGCGCCAACACTGGGTATTCGCGCTCGACATGCCCTGGTCATGGTCGCTGCCCAAAACGTTCATGGGACCGCAGCAACAACTTGCACGAGGACGGCCAATCGATCAGCGGGTTGCCTATGAGGCGACGTCCTATCTCGATTACCGGACTGATGTCGCACTAACCCGCTATGCGCGGTCCTGGTACGAGCGCGTACCCGAACAAAGTAACAAGAGGACCCAGGCTCTCGCAAAACAGATGCGCGCTTCCGCAGCATCGGAATCGGCCTATATCGAAGCGGTACTCATGAAGTTCCACGAGGAAGAATATTTTTACACGCTCCAGCCGCCGCCGTTGGGCAGCAATCCGGTCGATCGCTTCCTGTTCGATTCGAAACGCGGCTTCTGCGAACACTATGCGTCAGCGTTTGCAGTCATGATGCGTGCCGGCGGAATTCCGGCGCGTGTGGTGCTCGGTTATCAGGGTGGTGAGCTGAATCCAATGGGCGGGCATATGATCGTACGCCAGTCAGACGCGCACGCCTGGAATGAGGTCTGGCTGGACGGAATTGGCTGGTATCGGGTTGATCCAACGGCTGCTGTCGCCCCGGAGCGCATCGAAAGCGGTATCAGTGAATCGTTGCTCGACGGCGTAGCTTCGGCCTGGGGAATGTCGGCATCATTCGCGTTTATGCACCAGCTGACACTCACCTGGGACGCCATGAACGCGAAATGGAACGAATGGGTTCTTGGTTACGGCCCGGAGAACCAGGAAAGATTCATGGCGTGGCTCGGCATGTCCGATCCGGATTGGCGCAAGATGATCTGGACACTCGTCGCCGTTGTCATAGGAATTATTCTCCTGATAAGCCTCCTGCTGAGCCTGCGATATCGACCGCCGGCACGAGATCGAGCCGCGATACTGTACGAGCGCTTCGTCAATAAGGCAGGCATCGAACTCCTGACGGGCGAAACACCGGCCGTATTCGCACAAAGGGCGGCCGCAGAGTCACCGATCCCAGCCGATGTGATTGACGAAATCACGTCAACCTATCTCGATGCCCGTTACGGCCCTGTGGATCCGGTCGCGATGCGGCGCCTGGAATCTGCCGTAGCAGCAATGCGCCGCCAATAAACAGCGGCAGAAGAATTAGCAGCACGAATTTGGGGTCTTCGGAGAAAGTCGCGGCCAGTCCGACCAGCACCGGCCCGAGCACGTGAGAAAATTTCGTGACCATATTGTAAAAGCCGAAGAACTCGCCGGGCTGCCCCGGGGGAATCAGTGACGCGTATAGCGAGCGACTTAGTCCCTGCACTCCGCCCTGCACACAACCGATGATTATCGCCATGATGTAAAACTGACGGACGTCAGTCATAAACACAGCCCAACTCGAAACGGCGACATACACCACGAGAGCGAAGTAGATACCGAGTTTCGGTCCATAGCGATGGCCGAAGAATCCGTACAGCAGGGTCGCCGGAAATCCCACGAAGTTGGTGATCATCAGCGCCTTGACCAGATCCTGCTGAGTAAACCCAAGTCGTTGCCCGTAATTCGCCGCCATGAAAATTACGGTAAATACGCCGCCGATGTAGAGCCAGTAGGCAATCAGAAAAAAAACGACGTCGCGATAACGACGAATTTCGTGAATCGTCGACTGCAGTTCCCTGTAAGCGGCGCGAACTACGTGCGCCGAAACTGCGATGCCGCTCCTGTGCTCCGGCACGAAAGCGATGAGCGGCAGCAGAAAAACGGCCCACCAGACGCCGACGGATATGAAAGCAAATTTCATTGCTTCTGTCGGCGAGGCAAGCCCGAATGTTGCAGGCGATGTCAGCATCCAGACATGTAATGCGAGCAGCATCGCTCCGCCAAGATAGCCGAGGGAGAATCCGAGCGATGACACGAAGCTGTAATTGCGCGGCGTAGTTACGTCGATGATCAACGAGTCGTAAAAGACAGTCGAACTGTAGTAGCCGATCGAGGCAAGCAGGTACAAGCCGAGCGCCCACGGCCAGTTGCCTTCACCGACAAAACCGAGCATCGCCGTCATGCTTGCACCGATCAGGGCAAGCACAAGCAGAAAGCGCTTGCGATAGCCGCCCGTGTCCGCGATCGTGCCAAAAATGGGGGCGAGAATGCTGACGATCGCGCTGGCGCCCGCCGTAATCCACGCCAGCCTGGCTGTAACAGACGCTCCGGAATCGCCGACGCTCCAGTAACTGCCCAGGAAAAGTGGGTACAGAACTGCCAGCACGCTTAGCGCAAACGCCGAGTTCGCCCAGTCATAGAGCGACCAGGCGATGACTTTCTTATTTAATATCTCGGCTCGATTCAATGTTCGCGCGTCTTGCGAAATACGACCTCCGGCCAACGTTCCTCAGTCAAATTGAGGTTCACCTTCGTCGGCGCAATGTAGACCAGGCGATCACCATGATCCAGCGCAAGATTGTCATGCGCTTTGCGTTCGAAGTCGGCCAGCATCTTCTCGTCAGTACATTCAATCCAGCGCGCCGTGGCAACGTTAATCGCCTCGAACTGGCATTCGACCTTGTACTCGTCACGCAACCGATGTGCGACGACCTCAAACTGCAGCGGTCCGACCGCACCCAGAATCAGGTCGTTGTTGCGTAACGGTTTGAATAGCTGCGTCGCGCCCTCTTCACAAAGCTGCGCCAGACCTTTTTGCAGTGCTTTGAGTCGCAACGGATCCTTGAGCACGGCGCGACGGAATATCTCGGGTGCGAAATTCGGTATGCCCGTGAAACGAATCTGCTCTCCCTCTGTGAAGCTGTCGCCAATATTGATCGTGCCGTGATTGTGCAGACCAATGATGTCACCCGCATACGCCGTTTCCGTATGCTGTCGGTCTGCCGCCATGAACGTGATCGCATCCGGAATCTTCACCTCTTTGCCGGACCGCACGTGCAGGACTCGTTGTCCTTTGCCGTACTCACCTGAACAAATGCGCATGAAGGCGATACGATCGCGATGTCCAGGATCCATGTTCGCCTGGATCTTGAATACAAAGCCTGTGAGTTTGTCTTCGCCGGGATCGACTATTCTTTGTTCGCTTTCGCGAGGCAACGGTGCAGGGGCGTACCGCACAAACTCGTCCAGGAGTTCCTTGACACCGAAATTCGACAGCGCGGAGCCAAAGAACACGGGCGACTGCCCGGCATCGAGGTAGTCCTCGATGCTGAGCTCAGGACAGGCGCCTTTGACGAGTTCAATCTCATCCCGGAAACTTTGCGCATCATCGCCCAGCACTTCGGTCGCCTCATCCGAGCCCAGGCCTTCGATAATGCGCTGCTGCGACGCTCTCTCACGACCGACCTTGTCATAAAGATAGATACGGTCCTGCAACAGATGATAAACACCCTTGAGTCTGCCGCCCATGCCGATTGGCCACGTAACGGGCGAGCATTGAATCTTGAGTATCGATTCGATTTCATCGAGCAACTCGATCGGTTCCCTGCCTTCGCGATCCAGCTTGTTGATAAATGTCATGATCGGCGTGTCGCGCAGCCGGCACACTTCCATAAGTTTAATCGTGCGCTGTTCCACACCTTTCGCGCAGTCAATGACCATCAGCGCCGAATCAACAGCGGTTAGCGTCCGATAGGTATCCTCGGAGAAATCTTCATGGCCCGGTGTATCCAGTAAATTGACGACATGACTGTTGTACGGGAACTGCATGACTGACGACGTGACCGAGATGCCACGTTGCTGCTCGAGCGCCATCCAGTCCGACCTTGCATGGCGGCTTGCCTTACGCCCTTTGACGGTACCCGCAAGTTGAATCGCACCACCATAAAGCAGTAGTTTTTCAGTGAGCGTCGTCTTACCGGCGTCCGGGTGCGAGATAATCGCAAACGTGCGCCGTTTCCGGACCTGGTCTTCTATTACCGACATGCTCAGTCAGCTGTCGGTTGTCAGTTTTTTCGCAAGAACGGCCGCGTCCTCGCGACCCCCGCGTGCCTGATAGTACGCCGGGCGATTCGCAATCTGGTGGAAACCTTTCTTCTTGTATAACGCTAACGCGTTCTCATTGGACGGCCTGACCTCAAGAAAAATCTCACGCACCGACGATGTGCGCACACGGAACAAAATCTCGTCCAGCAATCGTTCACCGTAACCGTGTGATCGGTAACCCGGATCGATACAGAGATTGAGAATATGCGCCTCGCCCGCCGCCACCGACAGAATGCTGTAACCGGCGACTTCGCCGTCGCGTTCGAGTACGAAGCATTGATATCCGGCAAGTAAACAGTCTCGAAATACGCCGTGACTCCAGGGAAAATCATAACTTCGGCGCTCAATGTCAGAAACGTGGGCGAGATCTTCGTGCTTCATCGCTCGAATCGACACCGTTGCTTCCGGGACAGGCCGAATCATGCGGGAATCTCCGCGACAATCCGGGCCGCGAGGAGCAAATCATCCCAGGCTTTGCGTTTCTGCGACGGGCTCCGAAGCAGGTACGCCGGATGATAGGTGACGACGAGCGGCGTATCGCCCAGTTGGTGCCTTGATCCGCGCAAGCGACCAACCGGCGTGTCAGTATCAAGTAACAGCTGTGCCGCAATGCGGCCGACAGCAAGAATAATCCTGGGTTGTACGAGTTCGATCTGACGCCCCAGGTAGCCGCGACACTCTGCTGACTCCTCAGACTTGGGATCTCGATTGTTCGGTGGCCGGCATTTGAGAATGTTGGCGATAAATACACTGTCGCGTTGCTGACCGACAGCTCGCAGCATTTCGTCGAGCAGTTTGCCGGCACGACCGACAAACGGCTCACCACGGCGATCTTCCTCCGCACCAGGCGCCTCGCCGACGATCATCCAGCTGGCATCCGGACTACCGACGCCGAAAACGGTCTGCGTGCGGCTTTGGTGCAATGGACAACGCGTGCATGAGGCGACCGCATCCCGCAGCGCCAACCAGTCCATACCGGCCGGCGCGAGCCCCGCGTCCACGAACTCAGGTTCCGGTTCCGCATGTCCGCGCGGCAACCAGACATCAATGCCGAGGGCCTCAAGATAGGCGCGCCGTTGATGTTCGGGCTGAATCATCGAGATATTCTACACTCAGGGGTGCGAAACTTTGCCAATCAAATCCGTGCCCGCGACAACGATCTGCCCGGGTTTGACGAGGATTTTGCTGTCAATAGGTAGATGCAATTCGGCAAAGCGTGTCAGCCGCAGATAGGCGCACCGCTGTCCCTGGCCGACGCGATCGCCAAAGCGAATAAAGGACTGCGGCGCGAGACCGAATCGATAGCCGTGAAACTGAAGTACGACATCATGATTTTCGTCCGTCCGTATCCATAGCGCATTCGTGTTGTAGTCAGCGATCTTGTCTCCCTCTACCGAGCGCAGATCCATGATCTTGCCCTCAACCGGGGCGCGTGCCGTATACGTCCCGAAACTGTCAATGCGAATTTTCACGCGATGTGCCTCGCCTTGCAGCACCCCCTTGTCGGCAAGATCGATATCGACAACCCGCCCGTCCACAGGACTGACCACGCCAAGCGGGGATGCAGGGACTGCGCGGCGCGGATCGCGAAAAATCAGTACGAACACGAATAACAGCGACGCTGCGGCGACGGCAAATGCGATATCGAGATAGCGCAGGGCCAAACCGACGGCCACTGCCGCGACCAGCACGAAAGGAATACCCTCGCGGGCAATAAATGGATTGCGCCTACCTTTCAATGCTCTGGCCTGCTCGAATCAAAGAGCCGCGACGATCCCCCGCTTTGACGTTCGAGTCAATACGTTTTTGGTGCTATATGCACTAGAATTCGCGCCTTGTCTCACAAAGGTTGATATTTGATGCGATTCTCGGAATTTGGGCTGACGACGCTGAAGGAAGTGCCTGCGGAAGCAGAAATCGTCAGTCACAAACTGATGCTCCGGGCCGGCCTGATTCGGCGGCTTGCTTCCGGACTGTTTACCTGGATGCCGTTAGGTCTCAGGGTATTGCGCAAGGTCGAGGCCGTCGTGCGCGAGGAAATGAACCGCGCCGGTGCACTTGAGCTGCTGATGCCTGCCGTGCAACCGGCCGAACTTTGGCAGAAAACGGGCCGCTGGGAGCAATACGGCCCGCTGCTACTGCGAATGTCAGACCGGCACGACCGCGACTATTGCTTTGGCCCGACGCACGAAGAGGTCATTACGGACATCGCCTGCAGGGAATTGCGCAGCTACAAACAACTTCCGGTCAATTTCTACCAGATCCAGACGAAATTTCGCGACGAGATCCGGCCGCGATTTGGCGTCATGCGGTCACGCGAGTTCATTATGAAGGATGCCTACTCGTTCGACATGGACGAAGACGGCCTCGAAGTCTCCTACCAGAAGATGCATGCGGCCTACACAGCGATATTCGAACGCCTCGGCCTGAAATTCCGCGTTGTCTGGGCAGATAGCGGCGAAATCGGCGGCAACAAGTCGCAGGAGTTTCACGTGCTCGCCGACTCCGGCGAAGATGCTATCGCCTATAGCGAGGAGGATAACTACGCGTCAAATATCGAGACAGCTGCAACTCGTCTTGCTGACGGCGCCCGCCCGGAAGCATCACAACCATTCGAGAAGATCCCGACCCCCGGCGTTCGAAGCATTGAAGACCTTTGTGGCCTGCTCGATATCGCCGCCGAACAGACTGTCAAGACGCTTATCGTCGAAGGAACCGATGGACCAATCGCGATCGTGCTGCGAGGAGACCACGAACTCAATGCGGTCAAGGCGCAGAAAATAAGCGCCATCGCGTCACCGCTGACAATGGCCGATTCCGCGACGATTCAAAAAGCGACCGGGAGCGAGCCGGGCTCGTTAGGCCCTGTCGGCCTGGAGTTACCGATCATCTATGATCACGCTGTCGCAAATCTGGCGGATTTCTATTGTGGTGCGAACGAAACCGGGCATCACTACGCCGGCGTCAATTTTGACCGCGACCTGCCGCAGCCCGAAACCGTTGATATTCGTAACGTCGTCGCAGGCGACCCCACACCCGGCGGTACAGGAACCTTGAGCATCGCCAGGGGTATTGAAGTCGGACATATCTTCCAACTCGGCACCAAGTACAGCGAAGCGATGGGTGCGACTGTTCAGGACCGCGATGGCAATGACCGCGTATTGTCAATGGGCTGTTACGGAATCGGCATCACACGCATCGTCGCCGCCGCCATCGAACAAAACCACGATGACGACGGCATTATCTGGCCCGAACCGCTCGCGCCCTTCGATGTCGTGCTGGTGCCGATCAATATGCACCGCTCCGATACCGTTCGCGAGGCGGCCGAGGCACTGTACGATGAGTTGCAGGGCCAGGGGCTCGGAGTTCTTTTCGATGATCGAGATGTTCGGCCTGGTGTGAAATTCGCTGATGCCGAGTTGCTCGGCATCCCACATCGGCTCGTCATCTCGGAACGCGGTCTTGCAGCGAATGAACTCGAGTACCGCCACCGCCGCGACGAGGACTCACGTGACCTGAACCGTGAAGCTGCTCTCAATCTGCTCAAAGAAAGCACTATAAGGTAGTGTTTTCGTTACAATAGATCGACCGATGGATATTCGACGCCAGATAATTCTCAGCAGCATCCTGTTGGCTCTTTGTGCGCCAGCGTGGGTGGCGGCTGAGCAGGTGCCGGATCCCGAACTCCGTGAAATCCTGCGCGCAGCTGCCGGCGAAGCTGACAGCTTTGGCGATCGATTCGACGCGGAGGTGTGGTTAACCGACATGTCCGCGAGACTCGAACGACAAGTTCGTGATCCTGACGAACGCATCGAAATCCTGACACGGATTCATTACGAGGCCTCACGCGTCGAATTACCACCCGAACTGGTGCTGGCCGTAATCGAAGTGGAGAGCAATTTCGACCCCTACGCAATATCGGTAGCCGGCGCACTCGGACTCATGCAAGTCATGCCATTCTGGCGCGAGGAGATTGGTCGGCCCAACGATAACTTGATTCGCGTCGACACTAATTTGCGCTACGGATGCACGATTCTGAAGTTCTATCTCGACAAAGAAAACGGCGATCTTCGGCGCGCGCTTGGTCGTTACAACGGCAGTCTCGGTAGGCGCAAGTATCCGAATAAGGTCATCGATAAGCTCAGTAAGAAGTGGTACCAAGGCTAGTAAGGCGCGCGAACCGGATACTCGTTATCGGAAGTAAAGCGCAGCGTAGCGAGCCATGAAGATAATGAGTATCCGGTTCGCACGCCTATCCGATTCGGAAGTACTCGCTATCTTGCCACTCAGCATCTTCTGTGACGACCTGGGTTACGGAGGCCATTCGCGGACCCTCGTTGAGCCAGCTTGCCAGCTTATCGAGCGCATCCGAACTTCCGCATGCAAAGACCTCGACGTCTCCGCCGCTCAAATTGATGGCGTGTCCCGTAATGCCGAGCGATTCGGCAACGCGTCGCGTGCTGTCGCGAAAAAACACGCCCTGAACACGGCCTTTGATCGTGAATTGACGCGCACCTGGCATGAGATGTAACTAGGGATTCTCTTCCTGTTCGATCTCGCTGCGCCTGAGCGCCTCGAGCGCCTTTGACTTGGCCTGCAATGCATCACGACGTGCCCGCGCATATCGCTGCGAGCCGAGCGCCTGTTCCGCGCTCTTGAGGAAATCCACTGCTGCATTGAGATCGTCACCCGCATGCTCGGCGGCTCCGGCCTCCTTCGCAACCGTAATCGCCTGACGTGCATCGGACATTTCCTGCACGGGAGGCGCGGTCTGGCAGCCGGCTGCCATCAGCAGCACCGCGAGCGACGCGCCGCGCAGGAAAACTATCAAACGACTGGAAAGCATTGTTATTCTTCTTATCAGCAACCGGTCAACGCTACCAAGTACGAGGACATGATGTCAATTACCATTTATCACAATCCACGCTGCTCCAAGTCACGGAAAACATTGGAATTACTAATAGATGCCGGGATCACACCCACAATCGTCGAGTACCTGAACACACCACCAGATGCCGCGACGACGCTGCAGCTCGCATCGCTGCTTGGCGTGGCCGTCGCAGACCTGCTGCGCCGGGGCGAAGCCGAATTCAAAGAAGCGACCGATTTGCCCGATCTGGCAGACGATGGGGCCCTTGCCGCCTGGCTCGAGGCGCATCCGAAGGTCATCGAACGGCCGATAGTTGTCGATGCTGGCGGCAACAGGGCTGTGATTGGCCGGCCGCCCGAAAAAGTACTCGAGTTGACAGGCCGATGACTGACGTTCTCGTCCTCTACTACACGACGCGCGGTGCCACTGAGGCATTGGCGCGGGAGGTGTGCCATGGCGTCGATTCGGTTGCTGGTATGGCGTCGAGAGTGCGTACGGTTCCGCCGCTATCCAGTGTCGCTACGGCTACAGAGGGCGATGTGCCCAAATCCGGCCCGCCCTACGCGACACCACAAGACCTGGTCGAATGTGCCGGCCTCATCATGGGCAGTCCAACGCGTTTCGGTAACATGGATGCGGCGTTGAAGTATTTCATCGACGGCACCGTCAACGAGTGGTTCGCAGGCGCCGCGGTAGGCAAACCGGCCGGTGTATTCACATCAACATCAAGTCTGCACGGCGGCCAGGAGTCGACTCTGCTTACGATGGCCATACCGTTGTTGCACCACGGCATGATTCTCGTTGGATTGCCTTACACTGAAGACGCCTTGTCGACAACGACAACCGGTGGCACGCCGTATGGCGCCAGCCATGTCAGCTTCAATCGCAAGAACGACGAGTTGTCTGACGATGAAAAAACACTGGCACGAGCACTCGGCAAGCGTGTCGCAGAGATCGCGAAGAAGCTCGTGTAGTGTCGCATCCCGGTCGCGATCTGGACGTTGTTCATCGTCATGGCTCGGTCCGATAGCTTGCTGATGTGCCATCTGAATCTCAGCACCCTGTTGACTACGCTGCGCTTTACTTCCGATAAACAACGTCCAGGTCACTCCTGACGCAACTATTACATCTCCTTGATCACGTCCTTCACGAATGGAATCGTGAGCCGGCGCTTCGCGCGCAACGCCGCGAGATCCAGCTTGTCGAGCACATCGTAAAGACTGGCCATGTCACGCCGGCTGCGATTCAGCAGGAAACGCGCTGTATCGTCAGGTAAGTCGAGACCACGATGTTTTGCCCGCAACTGCAGCGCCGATACGCGGTCGTCTTCGCCCAACGGCTGCACCTGGAATATCGCTAACCGCACAAGACGGCTCTGCAAATCGGGAAGCGCGACAGGACATTCGCGTGGCGACATCGTGGCCGACACAACCAGAGTTCGATCGGCATCGAGAATCTGATTGCAAAGATCGAACAAGGCACTTTCCCAGGCCGCGTCACCGGCGACGATATCGATGTCATCGATACAGATCAGATCACGGCTCGCCAGGCCTTCGAGAATCTCTGGCCCCGCGTCGGCAAGCATGCGGAGCGGCACGTACACGGAACGATCACCGGCCCGGTCGCACACAGCCTGCAACAGATGCGTCTTTCCGGTCGCCGTCTGGCCCCACAACCAGCAGCCAGGGCCACTCCCGCCGGCAAGATTGTCGAGCATCGCAACGAGCGCCTCATTGCCGGTATTCAAATAGCTCTCGAATACCGCATGATCGGCAAGGCGCAACGGCAAGGCCATCTGGCTCACGAGTGACCCCCCTGCTCTACGCTTCGTCGACAAGGTTGTCGACGACGATTTCAGGGTGCTCCGTTAGATAGCGGTGATACGCGAACCGCACGAGGACCGACAGTACCGCGGCTGCCGGCAGCGCCAGCAAAATGCCGAAGAAACCAAACAGCTGCCCGCCTGCGGCGACGGCAAAAATGATCAGCACCGGATGCAGTCCGATGCGATCACCAACGAGTTTTGGCGTCAGCAATGATCCTTCGATGAACTGTGCGATCGAGAACGTCGCAACGACACCAACGAGTCGCCACAGAGGGTCGGGTTCGAGCGCAACGGTTAGCGACGCGAGAGCGATGCCGAAAACAAATCCAAGGTACGGAACGAAACTGACAAGCCCGGAAACAACGCCAATCGCGATCGCAAACTTGAGCCCGATCAAACCGAGACCGGCCGAATAGATGACGGACAATGCAAGCATCACCAGGAGTTGGCCGCGCAAAAAGCCACCGAGAACCTCGTCGGTCTCCCTGGCGAGGCCGACGACCATATCGCGTTGATTTGGCGGAATCAGCGCGCCAAGGTGCGCGAGAATCGTGTCCCAGTCGCGCAGCAGGTAGAACGTGAGAATCGGCACAAGGAACAAGCTGAGCACTGCGGCGGCCACTACCCCACCCGACTGCGTGACCGACACGAGAACCTTGCTACCCCAGCTGCCGGCCATATCGCCATAGCGCGCAACAAACGCACCTATGCCGACATCTTCACCGATTTCGAGGTCCAGAAGCTCCGCGATATTGGGTAACCACACCTGTTCAGCCTGGCGCACGATCTCAGGCAACGCATCGAGGAGCGCGCCGACCTGAGTGCGAATCAACGGCCCGACCAGCAGCACGAGCAGTCCGAGCATCAGGAATGTCAGCACGAATACGGCCATAACCGCGAGGGTTCGCGGCAACCTTAGTCGTTGTAAGCGATCAGCGAGAGGGTCACCGATGTACGCCAACAGCGCGGCCGCGACGAAGGGCGTCAGAACCGGCGCGAGCAAGTAAAACAACCAGCCGACCAGGGCGATCGCGATCAGCCAGTTCATGCGTAAACTCGAATTCACTGCTCAGGCCTCGATTCGTGCGCTGCGAATCCAGCTCGACACATAGTCGTAACCGCTGATGACAACCGTGACGAGGACGGCCGCACCGACGATAGTGATCGTTATATCGTCCCACCAGCCGAAGCCTGCCCGGGACATGACGAAGATCAGGAATGCAAATTCGAGTCCTGTGTTGAGCTTGCTGATAAAGGTGGGGTCACCTTCGAGGCGTCTGACGAGGTAGTGGTACATGAACGATCCGGCGACTATTACGACATCGCGCAGAATTACTATGACAGCCAGCCAAACCGGTATGTGTCCGAGAAATGCCAGCGTGCCGAACGACCAGGCCACAAGCAGCTTGTCACCCGCCGGATCGAGAAAGGCGCCGAGCCGGGTCTCCCAGCCGTATTTTTTCGCGACGTACCCATCAATGCCATCGGACAGGCCAGCAATCGAAAACAACGCCAGCGCCCAGCCAAATTCGTCTCTGACGAACAGCAAGAGAATCGGCAGAATAAGCACAATCCGCATTATGGATATGGCGTTCGGTATCCAGCTATAGTCCATCTTGTTTATTCTTCTAAGGCTAGGGGCTGTAGAAAAAGCTCAACGATTGATCGAGCGGGTCGATGCCGAACCGGTCGCCATCAAATCCATTTTGTTCGATAAGGCCATTGAACCGCAATGCTCGACGCAGGCGATCGACACCGCCGATGGCCTCGACACGATAACGGATTCGATCGCCCTCGACCTCGGCAATCGAAAAACGCTCGATCAAGGCTAGCTCAGACAGCAGCTTTTGCACATCACCGAAGGCCTCGACGGAACTGATCCCTGCAATCATCAGCTCGATCGACTCCTGCGGCGCGTCGCCGCTGATTGCGAACTCGTCGGCAAGCAGATCGGCGACAAGACCCACAACGAGTTCAGGCTCACCGCTCCAGGTGCGCTCTTCACTGCCGAGGTAAAAGCTCCAGCGGTTGCGCTGGCTCGATGTCGCCCGGATGCGCCCAACGAGAACCGAATTCGCTTCATAGCGCGTTGATGCTTGCAGCAAGGCCTCGTCAAAGCCACCCCAGATATCGCTGAAGCTGACGCTCTGCCGGTCCTCAGTATCGAGCAGCGGGAAAACCACGGGCAAGCCGCGACGCTCCGCGATGTCGAGCACGCGCTGCCGCAGCAAGCGATTGCGATTGATCGATCTTCCCGCACCGCGACTCCGGTCGGGATCGTCGGCCGAAATAATCTCACGCTTGCCCTGCCCCCAGTCGACGGCCAGCCAGACAAGCGTCAACGGCCTGTTACTGCCCCACACCGTCTGACCCGCCTGTCGCAATGCCCTTTCGATAGCCTCGCCGTCGAACGAGACCCACAAGGTGTCATCACTGCCGGGGCCAAACTGCACGACGTAGGAGGCCGGATTGGGAAAAAGCAACTCAACCATCTCGGCGTCCGCGCTCAATTCCGACCCCGACACGCGTAATAGCACATCAGCGAGCGCCTTCTCGTAGGCGCGCGCACGCGGGTCATCCTCCTCCTGATCGAGAGGGACCTGCGCCGTATACAACGACGCCACTTCGACAGCCCAGGCAGGCGTTGCGACGATTGCCAATAACAGCATCGCCCAAAGAGATTTTGACAAGGGTGGTTTCCCCGTGGATGCCCAAGCACTATTATATCGCCGATGAAGCCATTGACCTATAAGGATGCCGGAGTTGATATCGACGCCGGCAGCGCGCTCGTCGATCGCATCAAGCCATTTGTCAAGCGAACGCATCGGCCCGAGGTCCTTGCAGGCCTCGGCGGCTTCGGTGGTTTGTTCGCCCTGCCGCCCGGCAAATACCATGAACCGGTACTCGTTTCCGGAACGGACGGGGTCGGAACCAAACTGATGCTGGCGCAGCAATTGAATCGGCACGACACCATTGGTGTCGATCTCGTCGCAATGTGTGTTAACGATGTTCTCGTTCAAGGCGCAGAACCACTGTTTTTCCTCGATTACTTCGCGTGCGGCCGGCTCGATGTGGATATTGCAAGTGACGTGATCGCCGGCATCGCTGAGGGCTGCCACCAGGCGGGTGCTGCGCTGATCGGCGGTGAAACTGCCGAAATGCCCGACATGTACCCGGATGGCGAGTACGATCTTGCAGGTTTTTGCGTGGGCGCCGTCGAACGTGCCGAGTTGATCGACGGTAGCAGTATAGCCGCCGGCGACGCGCTGGTTGGCATCGCGTCGAGCGGGCCACACTCCAACGGCTACTCGCTGATTCGCAAAGTGCTTGATCTTGCTGGCGATGCGGACATCGATGGTCGCCCGGCGGTCGAAGCATTGTTCGAGCCGACCCGTATTTACGTCAAATCGATACTTGGGCTCATGACATCGGTCACGATCAAGGGGCTCGCACATATTACTGGCGGCGGCATCAGCGAGAACCTGCCGCGGGTGCTGCCACAGGATTTGCATGCGGCCGTCGACTCGTCGAGCTGGAAGCAAGGGCCTGTGTTCGACTGGCTCGCCGAGCACGGTAATATCGAGACTGCCGAAATGCGCCGCACGTTCAATTGCGGCGTGGGCATGATCGTCGTTGTCGAGAATTCCGAACTCACGAACGCGCTGTCGGCGCTGGAAGGCCTTGGCGAGAGCGCCCGGCGCATCGGGCAAGTTGTTGTGGGAGCCGGTCCGGTCCAATACCTTTGAGCGAGAATCGATGCCAGACAGCGATCCTTATTTCAGGATCCGGCACCAACCTGCAGTCCTTTATTGATCGCGCAGCCTGTGGCGATATTGAACTCGATCTGTCCGTCGTATTCAGCAACCGGCCTGAAGCCTTCGGGCTGGTTCGAGCACGAAGCGCGGGAATTGCGACCACTTGTTTCGAGCATGGCGATTTCAGCGATCGCGAAGAATTCGATCGCGCGGTCGCGGCCAAGCTGGACGAATGGCAGCCCGAACTGCTGGTACTCGCAGGCTTCATGCGCATCCTGAGCCCCTGGTTCGTCGAACACTATCAAGGGCGCATTTTGAATATTCACCCCGCGCTGTTGCCCGCCTACCCGGGGCTCGACACCCATCAACGCGTGCTCGATGCCGGCGAGAAATGGCATGGCAGTACCGTGCATTTCGTGACCGAAGAACTCGATGGCGGGCCGCGCATCTTGCAGGGCAAGTTGTCGGTTGACAGCAGCGAAACGGCGGACGAACTATGCGCTCGCGTGCAGGCCATTGAACACCAGATTTACCCCGAAGCCGCAAACTGGTTTGGCCAGGGCCGACTCGAATTCAAAGACGGATCTGCCTGGCTGGACGACAAGCGACTCGACGAGCCGGTCGTGTCAGACTTCGACTAACAGCGCAAATCCGCGAAAACTGAGAATTCGCGTGTCATGGAGGTAGATAACAATGAGAACCGCACTCGTGGTTTTGGCTGCCAGTGTCGTTTTGCTCCTGGGAGTCATCGTTGGCCGCACGATACTGCATCAGCCGGAGGCTATCGGAAACGTAGAAACGGTAACCATCGACCTCGATGAAGATGCGATCAGTCGCCATCTCAGCGAGGCGATTCAGATCAAGACCGTGTCATATCAGCGGCAGGACGATTTTCAGGCACGAGAATTCGAAGCGTTCATCGACTGGGTGAAGAAGACTTATCCCGAGGTGAACGACGCGATGACGCTTACGCGTCTTGGCGGTTACACATTGCTCTACCGTTGGGAGGGGTCCGATCCCGATCTGAAGCCCATCCTGGTGACAGGCCATTATGATGTGGTGCCGGTCATTCCTGGCAGCGAGAAACAATGGCAATACCCGCCCTTTGGTGGAGAAATCGTCGACGGGGTGATATGGGGGCGCGGCGCGCTGGATGACAAGAGCGCGGTCGTCGCACAGCTTGAGGCAGCCACCTATTTGACGCAGTCGGGCTTCGCACCGAAACGAACGGTTTACTTCAGCTTCGGCCACGACGAAGAGCTGGGCGGGCCCAATGGTGCCGCGAAGGTTGCGGAGTATCTCGCGGATCAAGACGTACAGCTCGCCTGGTCGCTCGATGAAGGATCATTTCTCTTCGACGGCATGCTGCCCGGTGTGGAAGAGCTGATTGCAACGATCAACGTGGCGGAAAAAGGGAGCCTGACGCTCAACATAGTCGCGAAATCCGCCGGGGGGCACTCATCCATGCCGCCGCGGCGGACTGCGGTCGGTATCCTGGCTGAAGCGATCACGGCGCTTGAAGCAAAACCGGTTCCCGGTGGCTTGTCCGGGTTGAGCGAACAGATGTTCGATACTGCGAGTCGCTACATGTCGTTCGGGAATCGCATGCTATTTGCGAACCGGTGGCTATTTGACGGGCTTATTGAGAATCGGCTGTCCGACGTTGCGTTCAGCAACGCCATGTTGCGCACGACCACAGCGCCGACGATGTTGTCGGGCAGCGTCAAGGTCAATGTACTGCCCATTGAAGCCGTCGCTACCGTGAACTTTCGGCTGCATCCGCGAGATTCGGTCGAGCGTGTTCTCGACCATGTGAAATCCATTGTGGAAAACGCCGACGTCGAGGTCCGCTTGCCACGAGGTTCGGGTGTTGCTGCATCGCCTGTTTCGAGTTGGGAATCGACGGGCTATCGCGCGGTCGAAAGAGCCGTGCGGGAGACGTACGGCGAAGTGGTGATAACCCCGGGTCTCATGATCGGCGGTACGGATAGTCGTCACTACGGTAAGGTCGCCGACGATGCGTATCGATTCAATCCGATGACGGTGAGCCAGAACGACCTGACCGGATTTCACGGGACCAACGAGAAGATTAGTGTAGCGAATCTGGCTCAGGGCACCCGAACTTACGTACGCATAGTCAGCCTGGGTTCAATGGAGTAACGCGCGTACGGAAAAACGGCTCCAGGCCGTTCGTTAGCCAACGCCTGGCCACTCACAGGAGGCTACGCCTTCGGTAGCGTGACGCCGACCTGCCCCTGATACTTGCCGTCGCGATCCTTATAGGACGTCTCGCATTCTTCATCGGATTCGAGAAACAGCATCTGCGCCACGCCCTCGTTCGCATAAATCTTGGCCGGCAAAGGCGTCGTATTGGAAAACTCCAGCGTCACGTGCCCTTCCCACTCAGGTTCGAGCGGCGTTACATTGACGATGATGCCGCAGCGCGCGTAGGTCGACTTGCCGAGGCATATCGTCAGCACGTTTCTTGGTATGCGGAAGTGCTCGACCGTGCGTGCCAGCGCGAACGAATTCGGCGGGATGACACAGACATCGCTTTGCAAGTCGACAAAGCTCGTTTCGTCAAACGACTTCGGGTCAACAATAGCCGAGTTGATATTCGTGAAGATCTTGAATTCATCTGAGCAGCGCACATCGTAACCATAGCTTGAGGTTCCGTAAGAGACGATTCGACTGTCACCGTTTGTGCGCACCTGGCCGGGCTCGAATGGCTCGATCATTCCATGCTCGTCCGCCATGCGACGGATCCAGCGATCCGACTTGAGACTCATCAACTCTCCTCGATGACGATCTTCGGGAATTTACTGGCGTAATCGCGACCTTGAGCGGCTTGCGCAGCAGCCATCCTGAGGGCGGCATTGCGATATGCGGTTGCTGCTACCGAATCCGGATCTGCCAACACCGTGGGCTCACCACTATCGGTCTGCTCACGAATCCTGGCATCCAGCGGTAGTTGACCCAGCAGCTCAACATCGAAATCTCCGGCCATTTGTTCTCCGCCGCCTGCGCCGAAGATCGGCTCCTCATGGCCGCACTCGGAGCACACGTGCGTACTCATGTTCTCAATGACGCCGAGCACGGGCACGGACACCTTGCGGAACATCGCCAGACCCTTGCGCGCATCGAGCGTGGCGATATTTTGTGGTGTCGTCACAATCACGGCGCCGCTGACCGGTACCTGCTGCGACAAGGTCAGCTGAATGTCACCGGTTCCCGGCGGCATATCGACAATCAGGTAGTCGAGATCTTGCCAGGTGGTCTGATGCAGCAGCTGCTGCAGCGCCGATGTCACCATCGGACCGCGCCACACCATCGGCTGGTCGGGATCGATCAGGAAACCAATCGACATGACTTGCAGACCGTGCGCCACAAGAGGCCGCATGGTCTTGCCGTCCTCGCTTTGCGGCTGTTTGCCGGCCAGGCCGACCATGTGCGGCTGACTCGGACCATAAATATCGGCGTCGAGCAGGCCAACAGATGCGCCCTCGGCCGCGAGTGCAAGCGCGACGTTGACCGCCACAGTCGATTTGCCGACACCACCCTTTCCAGACGCAATCGCGATGATGTTGCGCACATTGCCCAGCGGTTTCAGATTGCGCTGCACACCGTGCGCAACAATTTTGGTCGACAGCACTATGTTGATGTCATCACTGCCTGTTTCGGCGCTGATGGCCGCCGCGATATGCGCACGATAGTCATCGATGCGGCTGTGCGCCGGAAAACCGAGTTCGATCTGGGCCTGGACCGCCCCTGCAGACGCCTTGGCCCCGATAATGCGGCCAACTTCGGCAATTGTCCGGCCAATGCCCGGTAACTCAATGGATTCGAGGAATTTATTCACATCTGATTCTGTTGACAACGTCACATTTTCGGCTTCTGTATTAGGTAAAATCGGTCGCTGAGGTCTCCTGACGGCGGCCCGCGCGCGCACATTGTAACGGAGCTGAAGCGAGAGCCAAGCATTGGTTTTCAAGGGCTCGGGCGACCGTATGTGCAGAGGCGATGTGGCATAATGCCGCATCGTGGATTAGAGCGGCTTGGGGTACGCGCCACAATGGCGTATATCTCGCTTCGTTTGGGCTATAGCGAAACTTCGATTGACTGGATTTAAGACACTCGCAGACGAGTCGTGTGCAGGGATGCCGGACACTGGCAGCCCCCGCCCTGGCGTGCGCCCATGAGTCTTCTCGGCGGCTTCCGCGCAGACCAACTGGTCAATCAGCTCGTCGCTGAGGAAAAACCAGATTCGCCATCTGCGAAACGGCTCATCAATCGGATCAAGAAAGTCGGCCCCAAGGTCGTTCCTAAAGCCATCGACGCCCTCGCCCTGTCTGACAAGTCACATACGATGGTATTCGTCGACATCCTGACGAGCCTGCTCAATGACAAGACGCTCGAACTCTACAAAGAAGGCCTCACGGACGGCAATGAACGGGTTGTCTCGGGTACCTCCTGGGCGCTGTCGAGCAGCACCGACTACCGTGCCGGCAAGCTGCTGGACTGGTTTGACGATCCGGAGATATCCAAGCCTGCCCTGATCGAAATCCTGCGCGTACACAAACAGGATCTGAGCGTTCACGAACTGTTGCAGCGTGCCTATGAGTCTGACCCTAAGGAATCCGCCGCCCTGTTCAAGATTATTGAAGAGACGATACGGCCCGAGATGCTGCCCGACCTGATCTCGCGCATGGGTGGACGCGACCCGGTCATCAAGGTTCACCTGATCCAGCTGGTCAGCCGGTTTAAGCAACCGGAAGTGAATCACGCGCTCGAAATACAACTCAAAGACCCCAACAAAATGGTCCGCAGCGCTGCCCTGAGCGCGCTGGCAACACGCGGCAACGCCGTCAATATCGAGGCTGTCGCCAAATTGCTGCAGGACCCTGATATCGACGTGCAAAACAAGGCCGTCGACATGATTGTGCAGATCAATCACCCCGAAACGGTGAAGTACCTTACGGCGGCCTTGAAGGATGAGTCAGAGTACTCACGCCGTTCGGCGGTCGAGGTACTCAATGAAATCGGCAACCCGGACTCGGTCAAGGAGCTGTTCAACGCGATCAAAGATGACGACTGGTGGGTGCGTTCACGTGCCGGCGATGCGCTCGCTGAAATCGGTGGGCCCAAAGTCGTGGACGCGGTTGTCTCCCTTATCGGGGACAAAGATGAAGAGATTCGCCGCACGGCCATCGAGATTCTCAATTCGACCAAGGACGAACGCGCTGTCGACCACCTGATCAAGGCGGCTGACGACTCCGACTGGTGGGTGCGCGAGCGTGCCATCGACGCCCTATCGAAAATCGGCAGCCCCAAAGCGTTGCCAAAACTCCTCGATATGCTCGGCAATGATGCGAAAACCGATACCGTGATCATTCGAGCGCTCGGCAAGATTGGCAACCAGAATCACATCACGGTTCTTGTACCGATGCTCAATCGCCCGGAGCGAGAAGTTCAGGTCGAGGCCATCAAGGCGATATCGGCCCTTGCCGACGAATCGCATGCCGATACAGTTCGCGGCGTACTGCTGAAGATCAAGCAAACCGACGAACCGACGATCATCAATAGCGCCGACAAAGCTCTCAAGTCCCTGGATGCGCGCTTCTCTGAAACGGTGCTTGCCGAAAACGAGCGCGCGAAGAAAATTGGCGCGCACACGAAGACATTACTGCTCGACGACGAGGACCTTAATAAGTTGCTCGACGCGCAAGCCCAAGCCCAGGAAAAGGCCAGGGAAGCCACAGCGCAAGGGGCACCCGCAGCGACAGCCGCAGCACAATCTCCGATGCTCGATATCTCCAAGCTCAATCCGGGTGACGTCCTCGAAGGCCGTTACAAGTACATCGAGAAAATTGGCAAAGGCGCATTCGGCACCGTCCTCCTGATGCAAGACGAAGTGGTCGACGAGCGCCTGATCCTCAAGTTCCTGAACCCGAATGTCTCATCTGACGAAGAGATGATGAAACGCTTCGTGCACGAACTGCGCTACTCGCGCAAGATCACGCACCGTAATGTCATTCGAATTTATGACTTCCTGAATTTGCAGGGCGCCTATGCGATCTCGATGGAATACTTCCCGTCACACACATTGAGTGGCGAGATTCCGAATAACAAGCCGATGGATATCGAAAAGGCCCTGCAGTTTTCGCGCGACATGGCTACGGGCATGAATGTTGCTCATCAGGCCGGTGTGATTCACCGTGATCTCAAGCCGGCAAATATCCTCGTCAACGAGGAAGGCCTGCTGAAGATCGTGGACTTTGGCGTCGCGGCGGCCGCATCGAGTGGCGATACACAGCTGACGAAGACGGGCTATGTGATCGGCTCACCCAAGTACATGGCGCCCGAGCAAATCCTGGGTAAGAAAGTAGACGAGACGGCCGACGTCTACAGTATTGGCGTCATCATGTACGAAATGGCGACAGGCATTCCACCATACAGCCGCGGCGATCACATGTCCGTCATGTATCAGCACGTACAGGGCAAGGCCAAGATGTGCCAGGAGGTCAATCCCGAGATTCCGGATGAGTACGCCGCGATCATCGCCAAAGCCATGTCAGTGGACAAGACCAAGCGCTACCAGTCCATGGACGAGCTGACAGAGGCGCTGGACCTTCTCTGAGCACAGCGCTGCCAAATTCCAAAAGTGTGATGTCGCTCTGGCATGCGACATAATTTCGGCCTAGGATAGACGCAACTGTCTGATTTGTTGGAGTTCAGGCCTAAATGGCTCGTATCGACTCGTTTTTAAAGCTCGGTCTCGCGCAGGGTTGTTCTGATGTACACCTCTCGGTCGGTGTACCTCCCATGCTGCGTATGAACGGCGATCTGATGCCCATCAAGTTCCGCGAGTTGTCGGACACGGAACTCGAGACCTACATCCTCGAAATCTTGACCAGCAATCAAAAAGAGAAGCTCGAGGGGGGCCACGATCTCGACTTTTCATACGTCGGTGAGGAAGGGGGTCGCTTTCGCGTTAACGTGTTTCGCAAGCTGACCGGCTACGGTGCCGTGTTCCGGTTTATCCCCGGCGAGGTCCCTACGCTCGAACAGCTCGACGTACCGAAAATACTTACTGACTTTTGCGACTTTCATCAGGGCATGGTGCTCGTTACCGGCTCGACCGGAACGGGTAAGTCGACAACGCTCGCAGCGATGATCAATCACCTCAACCAAACGCGCGCGGTAAACATCATCAGCCTCGAAGATCCAATCGAGTTTGTGCACCCGAGCAAGAAATGCCAGGTTGTGCAACGCGAGCTCGGTACGCATCTTACATCGTTCGCCGATGGTGTCCGCTCTGCAATGCGCGAGGATCCGGACGTCATTCTCGTCGGCGAGTTGCGTGATGCTGAAACGATTTCAATGGCGATGACCGCCGCCGAGACAGGCCACCTCGTACTCGGAACATTGCATACAACCAGCGCCGTCAAAACCATCGACCGCGTAATCGATGCGTTGCCTGGCGAGCTGCGCGAACAAACTAAAGCATTTCTCTCCATGAGCCTGAAAGCCGTCGTAACGCAGGTACTGTGCAAGACGCCTGACGGTCGCGGGCGACGAGCGGTGCTCGAAATACTTGTGAACAACCGCGCTATTTCGAAACTGATATCGACGGATCAAACCCATCAAATTCCGTCGCAACTGCAAACCGGAAGAGACCTGGGCATGCAGCTCATGGACCAGTCGCTGCTCGATGCCATCAACCGCAAACAAGTAGACCCCGACGATGCGTATCGATTCGCGAATGACAAGCGCAAATTCGCACGCTTCGTCACCGACACGGAGCTGGTGCCGGTCATCGATACTGGCGGTAATGAGAAATTAATGAATCAATGAACAAGATCGATCATTATTTGCAAGAGGCGTTAAAGCGCAATTCTTCCGATTTGCACATGGTGTCGGGCGATCCCGTACGTATACGCGTGCATGGGATCCTGCAGATCATGATGGAAGAACGAATAGTGACCGAGACGCTCCAGGAAGCCATGTACGAGATCATGGACGGCACAACGCAGCGTGCCTTTGAGAGAGACGAAGCAGCCGATTTCGCCTACGAAATTCCGGATGTGTCACGATTTCGCGTTAATGTGTTTCGTCACCTGAATGGTATCGGCGCGATCTTTCGTGCGATTCCTTCCAAAGCGCTAACGCTCCAGGAACTCGACATGCCGAAGGTGATTCACGATATGTGCAAGCAGACATCGGGAATGATCCTCGTCACGGGCAAGACGGGGTCGGGAAAGTCGACCACACTTGCCGCGATGATCGACCAGATTAACAAGACCATGAAGGGTCATATTCTGACGATTGAAGACCCGGTTGAGTTCGTTCACAAAACGCAGAACAGCCTGGTCAGCCAGCGCGAAATCGGCGTACACACCACGACGTTTGCCGAAGCACTGCATTCGGCATTGCGTGAAGACCCCGATGTCGTTCTCGTCGGCGAAATGCGTGATCTTGAGACCATCAGTGTCGCGGTCACTGCTGCCGAGATGGGTATTCTCGTCTTGGGCACGTTGCACACGAACGGCGCAGCTCCAACCGTGGATCGCATCATCAACTCGTTCCCGTCAAACAAGCAGGACCACATTCGAACGATGATCTCCACTTCCTTGCGAGGCGTCGTGTCGCAGCAATTGCTACCGACCAAGGGCAAGCCCGGCCGTATCGCCGCGCTTGAGGTCCTGATCAATACTTCGGCGGTCTCCAACCTTATCCGCCAGGGCAAGCTCGACCAGCTCGAGACGGCGATGCAGTCGGGCGGCAATGTTGGCATGCAGACCATGGACGCCGCCCTGATGGAGCTCGTCGAAAAAGCATTTGTCTCTGGCCGCGAGGCCTACCAACAGGCTAACAACAAGTCCAAGTTCGAACGCTTCAAGGACGAAGTCTGATACAGCGATAAATCCCATCGTAACGGGCGACACGTGGCATAATCGCGGCCTTTGAACCCAAGTAGATTCTGACTGCCACGCATGGCCCGAAAACCAAGAAAAATCCTCGTTACGAGTGCCTTGCCGTATGCAAGTGGGTCACTCCACATGGGTCATCTCGTCGAATATCTGCAGACCGACCTTTGGGTCCGCTTCCAGAAGCTCCGCGGCCACAAATGCACGTACGTTTGCGCGAGCGACTCGCACGGCACTCCGATCATGCTCAAGGCGCGCGAATTGGGCGTTTCGCCTGAAGAACTTACAGAAAAAGTCAGTCAGGAATTTGTCCGCGACTTCGCTGGATTTGGCGTCGATTTCGACAACTTTCACACAACGCACTCACCGGAGAACGAGGCGCTTACGGTCGAGATGTACGAGGCGCTGCGTGACACAGGGGACATCTATACGCGCACGATCGAGCAATCTTACGATGAGAAAGAGGGTATGTTCCTGCCGGATCGCTTCGTCCGCGGCACCTGTCCCCGCTGCAAGAGCGAAGACCAGTACGGCGATGCCTGCGAGGTTTGCGGAGCGACTTACACGCCTGCCGATCTGATCGACCCGATATCGGTATTGTCAGGTACCGCCCCGATCAAACGAGAGTCGGAGCACTATTTCTTCAAGCTCAGCGAATACGAGAAACGGCTGCGCGACTGGATGAAACATGCAACGCTTGACAAGAACGTACTCGCCAAACTCGAAGAGTGGTTTGAGGCCGGCTTGCGGGACTGGGATATCTCACGCGATGCACCTTATTTCGGTTTTCGTATTCCTGACACCGAGGACAAGTATTTTTATGTCTGGCTCGATGCGCCGGTTGGCTATCCCGCGAGCTTCAAGCATTTGTGCGCGCGCCGCGACGACCTCGACTTCGACGAATACTGGCGCCCCGGCCATGACACGGAGGTGTACCACTTCATCGGCAAGGACATAATGTATTTTCATACCTTGTTCTGGCCCGCTGTCTTGCAGGGGGCGGGCTTTCGGACACCGACAAGTGTCTTCGCGCATGGCTTCCTGACGGTTAACGGGCAAAAAATGTCCAAGTCGCGCGGCACGTTCATAAAAGCGCGCACGTATCTGGATAACCTGAGCCCCGCATACCTGCGTTACTACTACGCGGCGAAGCTCGGGCCGACAATCGAAGACATCGACCTCAACCTCGACGACTTCACGGCTCGTGTGAATTCCGACCTTGTCGGCAAGCTGATTAATATTGCGAGTCGCTGTGCCGGATTCATCGGTAAACGATTTAAGGGCCAGCTTGCAAATGCCCTTCCCGAACCCGAGCTATTTGCCGAGTTTGCAGATGCATCGGAGAAAATTGCCGAGCATTTCGAACGCCGGGAATATTCCAAAGCGATGCGAATGATCATGAGTCTCGCCGATACGGCAAATCGTTACATAGACGAGAAAAAACCCTGGGTCATGATAAAGCACGACGAACGACTCGACGAAGTGCAGGCTGTCTGTACTCAGGGACTGAACATGTTCCGCAGCCTCATGATCTATTTAACCCCGGTAATTCCGACTGTCGCTGATGACGCTCGCGCGTTTCTTGGTGAGGCAGAGTGGAACTGGGACGCGGCGACCGAGCCACTGCTTGGGACGACCATTAGCAAATTCAAGCCGCTGTTGACGCGTGTCGAACCACAACAGGTCAACGACATAGTTGAGCAGTCAAAAGAAAGCACTAAGGAGCCCGAGACCGTGGCCGACGACGACTACATCAGCATTGATGACTTCACCAAGGTGGACCTGCGCATTGCGCGGATCGATAAAGCCGAATCCGTCGAAGGCGCGGACAAGCTCCTCGCATTGACTCTCAATCTTGGCGATTCGACGCGTAGTGTCTTTGCCGGAATCAAGGAAGCCTACGAGCCTGAGAGCCTCGTCGGGCGGCATGTAATTGTCGTCGCCAATCTCGCACCTCGAAAAATGCGGTTTGGCGTATCCGAAGGCATGGTGCTCGCGGCGGGACCCGGAGGCAAAGACATTTTCCTGCTAGCACCTGATGACGGTGCCGAACCTGGAATGCGCGTCAAGTAAACAGGCAGACTATGACAGAACTCATCGTCATCCTTGTTGGCACGGTTCTCGTCAACAACTTCGTGCTGGTGCGGTTCCTCGGCCTGTGTCCGTTCATGGGTGTATCCCGTAATCTCGAAGCGGCAACCGGTATGTCGCTCGCCACAGCATTCGTACTGACGCTGTCGTCGGCGACTGCCTATCTGATACACGAGTACGTTCTCGTACCCCTGGACCTCGAGTACCTGCGCACGATCAGTTTTATTCTCGTGATTGCCGCAAGCGTACAATTCACAGAGATCATGGTGCGCCGCCTGAGTCCATTGCTGAATCAGGTGCTGGGCATCTACATTCCGCTGATTGCCACAAACTGTGCCGTGCTCGGCGTTGCATTGCTTAATGTGCAACAGTCGAAGGGATTCGTGCAGTCCGTGTTCTTCGGATTCGGCGCCTCAGCGGGTTTCGCTTTGGTGCTCGTCATGTTCGCAACGATTCGCGAGCGTCTTGATGCCGCTGATATTCCTGCGCCATTTCGCGGCACAGCAATTGCGCTGATGACCGCCGGTATCATGTCGCTGGCCTTCATGGGGTTCTCGGGCATGGCCCGGCCGTGACCTGTGTGACCGGATATGTGGACGGCCATCCTGACAATTGCCGTAATCGCCCTGCTCGCCGGACTGGCGTTGAGTTACGCGTCCCGCACGCTGCCTTCCGACTCCGGCGCACTTGTTGAGCAGGTCAATGAACTGCTGCCGCAAACACAGTGTGCGCAATGCGGCTACCCGGGTTGCCGGCCCTATGCAAAAGCAATCGTCGCCGGCACTGCGGAAATCAATCTGTGCCCTCCTGGGGGAGTCGATACGATTCGGCGCCTGGCCGCAAAACTCGGCAAAGAGGTCCTCCCATTGGCTGCACAGCCGATGCTGGAACGTGCTGCCGCCGTTATTGATGAATCGCTCTGCATCGGCTGCACGCATTGCCGCAGCGCATGTCCTGTTGACGCGATCGTCGGCGCCCATCAGCTAATGCATACGATTATCGAAGCCGAGTGCACAGGTTGCGAGCTCTGCGTCGCGCCCTGCCCGGTCGACTGTATTAGCATGCGAAGCCTGTCATGAGTGCGCCAACCTATGATCTCGGCAAGTTGCACGGCGGGCTGCGGCTGGAGGCGCACAAAAACATCTCGACCGCCGAACCAATCCGAAAAATTCCGGTTCCGGGACAACTCGTTTTGCCGATCACACAACACGCCGGTGATCCGGCGCAACCCATCGTCGGGATCGGCGAGCGCGTACTCAAGGGCCAATTGATCGCCGATCCGGAAGGCTCGCTTGGCGCACCAGTGCATGCGTCATCATCCGGTAAGGTCATCGCGATTGAGCCATGGCCTGTTTCACGCCGTCATGGTGATAACGCACCGTGTATTGTCATCGAATGCGACGGTGAAGACCGCGCCATTGAAGCTGCCGAAATACTGCCGGCTTATGACACGTTGCCTGCCGATGTGCTGCTAACGAAAGTCCTGCAGGGCGGGATCGTCGGGCTTGGCGGTGCCGTATTTCCAACGGCACAAAAACTGATGCAAGCGATTACATGCGAGCTCGACTACGTGATTCTGAACGGTGTCGAGTGCGAACCCTACATCAGTTGTGATGACATGCTCATGCGCGAGTACGCACGCGAGGTAATTGGCGGCGCGCAAATACTCTTGCACGCCCTCGAAGTCGACGTCTGCTACATCGCTGTGGAGAGCGACAAGCCCGAAGCCATTCATCGGCTCGGCGAAGTATTGGCCGAACTCAACGATGAGCGCATTGTCCTCAAGCAAGTACCGACTATTTACCCGTCGGGCGGTGAGGATCAATTGGTACAACTCGTCACGAACCTGGAAGTGCCCACAGGTGGGTTACCGACCGATGTTGGCTGCCTTGTGCAGAACGTAGGCACAGCTGCCGCCATCTACAACTGGATCACCGATAACGAACCGCTTGTATCGCGAATCACGACGGTGACCGGGGACGGCGTCACACAGCCAATGAACGTCGAAGCGCGACTCGGTACGACGATATCCGACATCATCAATTTTGTCGGCGGTTACACCGAACGCGCGGAACAGCTGATCATTGGCGGGCCAATGACCGGAAAATCCGTCACGACCGATCGTGTGCCACTCGTCAAGGCGACGAATTGCATTTTGGTCTTATCAGAGGTGCCTTCAGCGGCTGCCGAAATGCCATGTATCCGGTGTGGTGAATGTGCTGCTGTCTGCCCCATACAATTGCTGCCGCAACAGTTGTTCTGGTATGCGTGCGCCGACGATGAAACAAAGATGCGGAGTTACGGTCTCGTTGACTGCATCGAATGTGGTTGCTGCGATCTTGTTTGCCCGAGCCATATTCCTCTGACCGCAGATTTTCGCACGGCCAAAGCCCGCATACGCGAGCAAGCCGACGAGAAAGCCCGTGCCGACCGTGCCCGTGTGCGGTTTGAGGCACGCAATGAACGTCTCGAGAAAGAGCAACAGGCACGCGAAGCGGAGCTTTCGCTACAAAAAGAAGCGGCAAAATCAGCGGCCCCGGACACGATCGCCGAGATCATGAAACGCAAGCAAGAAAAGCCGGACGAGGACTAGCGGTGGAATTCGTCAGACGAGAAGCGCCCTATCTGGCACCGAAGGCCGATGTCGCAGCAATGATGTTGCAGGTTCTCGCCGCGCTGATTCCGGCTGCCCTTGCACATGTGTGGTATTTCGGGCCTGGATTCCTGTTCAACCTGCTTGTCGCGTCAGCATTTTGCATCGGCGGCGAAGCATTGATGATGCGCGCCCGCAGCCGCGCCCCTGAAGCCGCCCTCGCCGATTACAGCGCACTGGTTACTGCGGCACTACTCGCCTTCGCGTTACCATCGTTAACGCCATGGTGGGTTACGGCGACCGGGTCTTTGTTCGCCGTGGTCGTGGCGAAGCATCTTTATGGCGGCATTGGCTTTAACGTCTTCAATCCGGCCATGGCCGGCTATGTTGTCATACTCGTCGCGTTTCCGATGGAGATGAACCTGTGGGTTGCGCCGCGCATGGGGGACATCGACTACATCGGCCTGACCGTTCTCCAGACCGTCAGTTATACGCTGACCGGATCGCTTCCGGATACCCTGACATTTGACGCGATTAGCCGTGCGACGCCGCTCGACGCGATGCAATCGGGTCTCCGCGGCATGCGCACCTATGCTGAGATACGAACCAACCCGATGATGGGTGACTTCGGCGGTCGTGGCTGGGAGTGGATCGGCAATTTCTTTGCGTTCGGCGGATTCTGGCTACTCGTCAAGAAAATCATTCGCTGGCAAATTCCGGCAGGCGTGTTCGCGGGCTTGCTGATCCCGGCTGGCCTGATGTACATCATTGCTCCGGGAGCGAACGCGAGTCCCGGCTTTCATCTTTTTTCGGGCGCAACGATTCTGTGCGCGTTCTTCATCGCGACCGACCCCGTATCCGCCGCCACGAGCCCAAAAGGTCGCTTTGTATACGGTTGTGGCATCGGCTTCCTGATCTTCGCGATTCGAAAATGGGGCTCATTCGCTGACGGAGTAGCGTTTGCGGTATTGCTTATGAACATGGCAACGCCGGCGATCGACTACATCACTCGACCGCACATCGTCGGACATCCACGGCGCGCTGACAGACAGTGACTGATCAGACCGTCATCAAGACCGGCATGACCCTCGCAGTGATTGCGGCGATTTGTACAGCGTTGGTCGCCGCAACCTACCAGCTAACCGAAGATCGCATCGCCGCCAATGAAAAAGCGCTCCTCGAAAAGAGCTTGCAACCCGCGCTCGCCGGCGTGTTTTATGACAGTAGCGTCAGCGAGTCACGTCTTGTCCTGCAACCACCACACGATCTGCCTGGCAATGACGCTGCCATCATCTACCGGGTATTTTCCGCCGAGCAACCGGTCGCGGTTCTGTTCGTTGTCACCGCGCGAGATGGCTTCTCAGGCGCGATCCGCATCCTGGTAGGTGTCGGCTTCGACGGCACGGTGACCGGCGTGCGGATCCTTCAGCATCGCGAAACCCCGGGACTCGGCGACAAGATAGATTCGACACGATCCGATTGGGTATTTCAGTTCGACGGTCGCTCCATGGGTGACCCGGTTGTTACGGCGTGGGGTATCAAGGGCGATGGTGGCGAGTTTGATCAACTCACAGGTGCGTCGATTACGCCGCGCGCCGTCATCAAGGCGATTCGTGACACCTTGATATACTTCGACGCGCATCGTGACGAGATTTTCTCCCTTCCGGCGACAGAGGAAACCGAATGACATCGGGCGGATTCATCGAGAGACTGCAAACCGGCCTGTGGGAGGAGAACCCGGGGCTTGTGCAGCTGCTCGGCCTGTGCCCGCTGTTGGCGGTGACCACGACTTTTGTAAATGGCCTGGGGCTTGGGGTTGCCACACTATTTGTCTTGACCTTCTCGAATGCACTTGTCTCAGCGACGCGACGCTGGATCAGGCAGGAAATACGTATTCCTATATACGTATTGATCATCGCAAGTCTTGTTACGTGCATCGAACTCGTTTTCAAAGCCTGGTTTCCAACGCTCGACCGCTCGCTCGGCATTTTCATACCGCTTATCGTGACAAACTGCGCGATCGTTGCGCGCGCAGAGATATTTGCGTCTCGAAACCCGATTGGCGCGAGCATTGCTGATGGAATTGGCATGGGAGCAGGCTTCGCGATGCTACTCATGGGGATAGGCGCGTTTCGCGAGCTTGTTGGGCAAGCATCCATCCTGTCGCGACTCGATATGATTACGGGCGGCGAGCCATTTCACGGATTTTCATTCGCCGACAGCGGATTGTTACTTGCAATTCTGCCACCCGGCGCTTTCTTCAGCCTCGCAATCGCTGTTGCACTCAAAAATTACATCGATCAAAAGCGCCGCAATGCGGGCATGCAGCGCAGCCTGCGACAGTCTCGCTGATGAACAAGGAAATCCGTACGGCTATCTATGCGAAGTTGCGTGAGCTCGATCCGAGTCCCGACACTGAACTTCACTATGACAGTCCGTTCGAGTTGCTCATCGCGGTGATTCTGTCGGCGCAGGCGACCGACATCAGCGTCAACAAGGCGACGGACATGCTTTATCCGGTCGCCAATACGCCTGAGAAGATATTCGAACTCGGCGTCTCCGGACTCAAGCCCTACATAAGGACGATTGGTCTGTTCAACAGCAAAGCCGGGAACATTATCAAGACCTGCCGAATTCTGATCGATGAGCATGGCAGCAAGGTCCCCCAGTCTCGCGAAGAACTTGAAAAACTACCGGGAGTGGGCCGTAAAACGGCGAACGTCGTTCTGAACACGGCATTCGGCGAACCGACGATCGCGGTCGATACGCACATCTTTCGCGTTTCGAACCGGACCGGTATTGCCCGGGGCAAGACGCCGCTCGAGGTCGAAAAGCGTCTCGTGCGCCTGACGCCCGACGAATTCAGGAAAAATGCACATCATTGGCTAATCCTGCATGGTCGCTACATCTGCAAAGCTCGCAAACCGCTCTGTGGCGCGTGTCCGATCGTCGAATCGTGCGAGTACCGGCGCAAGCAATTCTCATGATCTTCGGTCAGGACCGTGACGAGTTACGCAAGATGTATGCATCTACCTGGCGCAAGCAATGCGACAAGCAGATGCTCTCGCCGCTTGAGGCGCAGATCGCGGCGGTTATCGCGGATCACCCGGAATACCAGGACACGGTCACGGGCGATCTCGAGCGTAACTTTAGCGTTGAGGGGGGCGAAACGAATCCGTTTCTGCATATGGGCCTGCACCTTGGCATCCGTGAACAGGTGGCCACGGACCGGCCCGCGGGGATCGCGGCAATTTTTCGCGATCTCGCCGCACAGAGCGGCGATGCCCACAGCACCGAGCATCGCATGATCGATTGCCTGGCTGAGACGTTGTGGGAAGCACAGCGCCAGAATCGAGCGCCCGATGAATCGCAGTATCTTGAACGCTTGAGGCAGCTTTAGGCCATACGTACAGGGCTTTGCAGTGTAATAAATGCGACCATCGTGTGGTCTTGTGTTGTAACTCATGAACGGGACTGAAATGAGCGATCCAAACCCACAATACCCGGTATCGGGCGCTGGCCTTGGTTTCAGGCGTCCATTGGCGGACAAGCTGAAGCAGGTGTCGCCCGGTAGCATCGATTTCATGGAGATCGCGCCGGAGAACTGGATTCACGTCGGCGGCGCGCTCGGCAAGAAACTACGCTGGTTTACCGAGCGGTATCCGTTCTTGATTCATGGCTTGTCGTTGTCTATCGGCTCCCCTGCTCCACTCGATGAGCAGCTCGTTCGCGATATCAAGGATTTCATGGCGGAGCACAAAATTCGCATGTACTCGGAGCACTTGAGTTACTGCGGCGACGACGGGCAACTGTATGACCTGATGCCAATTCCTTTTACCGAAGATGCGGTCAAATACGTCGCTGACCGGGTCCGGCGAGTACAGGACATTCTCGAGCAACGCATCGCGCTCGAAAACGTCTCCTACTACGCACCGACCGACACGTCGATGAACGAGGCGGAATTCACGCTTGCCGTTCTCGACGAGGCCGATTGCGACCTGATGCTCGACATCAACAATATTGTCGTCAACAGCATCAATCACAACTATGACGCGCACGAGTTCATGCTCAAGATGCCTGCCGACCGGATTCGGTATTTTCATCTGGCGGGACACTATATCGAAGCCGAGGACCTGCGCATCGACACGCATGGCGCACCGGTCGATGATCAGGCCTGGCAACTGCTTGCTGACGCCTACGCACACTTTGGTGCCGTACCAACATTGCTCGAACGTGATTTCAACTTCCCACCTATCGAAGAATTGCTTGATGAGCTGACTCACATCCGGAAGCTTCAGACTGAAGCCGCGACAAGGGAGGCTGCCAATGGCTGAACTGCCTGACTTCCAGAAAAAGCAGATTGCCTTCGCGGCGCATATTCGCGACCCCGAACACGTGTCGCCACCCGAAGGTGTCGAGGATCGCCGCATGGCAATCTATCGCGAGTTATTTTTCAATAATTTGCGCAACCTGTTATCGAATATGTTCCCTGTCTTGAAGAAGTTGCACTCAGACACAAAGTGGAAAAGCTTGATTCGTCAGTTCATGCAACGACACCGCGCCGAGACGCCTTATTTTCTACAACTGCCTGAGGAGTTTCTCGCTTTTCTGCAGCATGAATACGAATTACAAGAAGACGATTTTCCGTTTCTGCTCGAGCTCGCGCATTACGAGTACATCGAGTTGGCACTTTCGATTTCGGAAGCCAGCAATGATTTGACAGATATCGACCCCAACGGAGATTTGCTCGCAAACATCCCCGTTAGGTCGGAGCTGGCGTGGGTGTATGCGTATCAATATCCGGTACACCGCATATCGAACGACTACATGCCGGCAGAACCTGCCGAACAGCCAGTCTTCCTCGCCGTTTATCGCCGCAGCGACGACAAGGTCGGATTTCTCGAACTTAATCCGATCACAGCACGACTGCTCGAAATAATCGATGAAAACGACTCACAGAAATCCGGCGAAGCACTGCTGCGATCGGTCGCCGAGGAAATCAATTACACGGATGTCGACGCACTGATTCAACACGGCGCTGCGGCACTCGAGGAAATGAGACAACTTGAAATTCTAACTGGCACACGATCGCCAGACTAAGGAGTTAGCAATGGACAAGCTACATCAATTCTGGAAACGCGTGGTAAACGTTCTTGATCCGGCCGGCGACTGGGTCGCGCTTTTGCCGATTCGCCTGTTGATGGCATACGAATTCGGTAAAGCCGGCATGATGAAACTCAACGGCAATAACTGGTTTGCAAATGTACAGGACAATTTTCCGTTTCCGTTCAACGTAGTTCCCGTTGAAATAAGCTGGTTCATCGCGACATGGTCCGAAATTCTCGGCGCCGCTGGATTGGTGCTTGGATTGTTCACAAGATTCTGGGCCTTCAGTCTCGTGATACTGACGATTGTTGCAATCTCCGGCGTTCACTGGCCCGACGATTATTCGAGCTTCGCCGAACTCTGGAAGGGCTATTCGGTTTCGAACAAAGGCTTCGGCAATTACCGTATCCCGCTATTGTTCCTGGCGATGCTCGTGCCGCTCGTCTTCAAAGGTGCCGGCAAGCTCAGCATCGACCACGTCCTCGCCAAGCGTTTCAGGTAGTTGTGGCGGGCACCTGACGATCAGGCTGCCATGCCCGCAACCCGAACCTCGGCCTCGAGCTGCGAATCCGCGATCAGGGAGTTCGTGATCAGGCAGGACTTCTCCGCCTTTTCCAACAGGCGCAGCGCCTTGCTCTCGTTCGTGCTATCCGGCACCTCGAGCGTTGCGCGAATGCTAAAAGCGGTGAATTGCGTGACCCGATCCACCCGATTCAGGTCGCCGACGACGTCACAGGTCAGTGCGCTCCACTCCAACCTCGACGCCCGAGCGATTGCCTTGAACGACAGAATAAAACAGTCCGCGACAGAAGCCACGAGCAGGGTCTCAGGCGACCATTGATCGCCGGGCCCGCCGAATTCAGCCGGTCCTGCCGATTCGATGTTGTCAACGCCGGGGCTCGCCAGTTGGACATTGCTATCGCTTCGGGCTGATGCTGCGACGACATAGTGGTGGGGAAAGTCTTGCACCGTTACTCCTCCGGTTACGCAATGTTAGATTCGAACGCCAGGGACCACGCGGCAATACGTATTTAACACAGGCTGAAAATCCAGTTTTTCGCCCGATTTCACTATAACTGGCGGATGTGACACGCGGAGTAATCATGGCTTTTAAGCGCATTGTGACAAACACGCTTGCCAGGGCAGACGTAGCCATTAATGGCGACAGGCCGTGGGATATTCAGGTAAACCGGGAGCGGTTTTTTCGCCGTACGGCCCGCGGCTCGGTCGGTCTCGGGGAGGCCTACATTGATGGTGACTGGGATGTGGCGTCGCTCGACGCTCTTTTCCGGCGCTTGATTGGTGCCGATACGCACAATAGCCAGTTGTCACGGATCAACCGCATCTTCCTTGACCTTAAATCCAAGTTGTCGAACCTGCAGAGCAAGAAACGGGCAGTAGCGGTTGCAGAACAGCACTACGACCTCGATCACCGCATGTACGAACAGTTCCTCGGTCCCTACAATCAGTACACGTGCTGCTTTTTCAATGATACTGACGATCTGCAACAAGCTGAGATCAACAAACTCGAGATGCTGTGCGAAAAACTCGAACTGAATGGCGACGACCGGTTGCTGGACATCGGCTGTGGCTGGGGAGGCTTTGCCAAATATGCGGCCACGACACGCGGCTGCGAGGTTACGGGTGTGACGCTATCGAACGAGCAGGCCAGGTTCGCGCGCGATCACACGGCAGGACTACCCGTCGATATCGTGCCATCGGATTATCGGGATCTTCCGAATAAGCTCGAGACCCGCTACGACAAGATATTGATTTGCGGCATGATCGAGCATGTCGGGTACAAGAACTACGGCAAGATCATGCAAGTCGTTCATCGACTACTCGATGACGATGGGCTGTTCCTGCTGCACACGATCGGCAATAGCGAAAGTACGACCATCGTCGACCCGTGGATTGAGAAATACATCTTCCGCAATTCGATGGCGCCGTCGATGCCACAACTGGCAAAAGCGATTCAGGGCCTGTTCGTCGTCCACGACTGGGAAAACTACGGCCGCTTCTACTCGAAGACACTGGCCGCATGGCAGGCCAACTTCGAAAAAAACTGGGAGGCCATCAAAGCGCTGAAAGGGCAACATCGGTTCGATGAGAAGTTCCGGCGCATGTGGAACTATTACCTGCTCTCCTGCAAGGCGGCTTTTGATGTCGAGGACCTGTTGCTGTGGCAGCTCGTCATGTCCAAAATGGGAATGCGTGATTCTGTGTATGCGCGTGTCATAGCGTGACAATCTAGGAAATCGATCATGGACAACGACGACTCGAACGAGCAAACGACGTCGAATCAGGCGGCGAACATTTCCGAACCGGAGCTCCAGATGGCCCTGGAACAACTGCGTTCCGAGCAGAATCTGGTCATGGCCGTTCTGGCCGGATTGGTCGCAGCTGTGGTTGGCGCGGGTATCTGGGCGGCGGTGACTGTAGCTTCGGGTTACCAGATCGGCTGGATCGCCATTGGCATCGGCTTTGCTGTCGGATTTACTATACGCATAGTCGGCAAGGGAATGGATCAGATTTATGGCGTTGCCGGTGCAGTACTGTCATTGATCGGATGTGCGCTGGGTAACCTGCTTACGATGACGTATTTCATAGCCGATGCCGAGGGCATTCCTTACCTGGAGATCCTGTCCCAGCTGAACCTGGATGTCGCAATAGAGATCATGACAGCCACGTTTGAACCGATGGACATCCTGTTCTACGGTATCGCCGTGTACTTCGGATATCGCTACGCTTTTCGGCAGCTGACGGACGCGGATTTCGCACGCGCGCTGGGCAAGTCCTTCTGAAACATCGATCGTAATACGCTTACCGACCGGGGTTTTCTCGCTACGTAGTTTCCCCAGTGTTCCCCGGTGAACCAGACACCATGTCCAAAGAGGCATAGTTGAGTTCGCCAATGTGCCAAAAAGGGGGTGTGAGATGACCTGGGTACGCTTCTTCAAGTTCCTGTTGCTGGTCGTCCTGCTTGGCCTGCCGCTAGCGTCACGATCGCAGGAGGACTTCTCCTACGCAACGGTCGCGGAACGATATACCGAGACGCGCCTCGACCCAAAGCAGACATCGAGGTGGTAGAGCCTTGAACGGCCGGATATAACCCAACTGGCTCTTCTAAAAGTACTGACAGAAGCACTTTTCGCGATTTACGGGACGGGCTTGGGGTGGGTGAGTTCCCAATCGTGCCGGCAAAGGCCACGAGACACCATTCGTCTGGGACAAGCGAGATTTCGCTTTGTCTTCCATTCTCGAATTGCTTGTTCGTGCTCAACAGCCCTTGTCTCTTCAGGCAAAAAGACATCATTTTTGCATTCTTTGTAAGTGGAGTTCTCACGCAGTGCTTCAAAGTCGGCCTTAAGCTGTGCCAGCTCGTGAGCTTCAAGCCCGTCACCTGCGAGCATCCTCTCTTTTATTTTTCCGCCCGCCGTTTCGATTTCGTCGCATGTGTAATCCTTATACTTTAGAGCAGATACGTTAGCGGCTTCGATTTGCTCGGGAGTTGATGAGCATGCCGCCAGGCAAGCCATGATGCACATGACGGTCAGTTCTCGCTTCACTTATGTCTCCCGAAGTAAGGAGGACCCTGACCCATCACGGTACCGAATGCCGCAGATAGTACAACTGGTGTAAGTACTTAGCCGATAGCTAGCAGACTTTTCAAGGGACGTCCCGGAATTGATGCCGTATTTCCGCTTCTGGCCGTTACGGGACTGACACCGCGCGACCAGAACGCAAGTAATCTCGACGTGCTAGCTCTCGAATCTACTTTAACTAACTAGTGTAACTAGTTATTTATGCTTCTTAGGCATGTACAGATCGGTGAGCGTACCTGCATAGGCTTCGGCTGCGAACGCAACCGTTTCGGAAAGTGTCGGGTGTGGGTGTATGGTGAGTCCGATGTCATGCGTATCGGCGCCCATTTCGATGGCGAGGCCGACTTCAGCAATCAAATCACCGGCATTCGGGCCAACGATCGCGCCGCCCAGCACGCGTTCAGTTTTCTTGTCCCACAAGAGCTTCGTGAATCCTTCGGGTCGGCCGAGTGACAGCGCCCTGCCACTCGCTGCCCACGGAATCTGTGTCTTGTCGTACTCGATACCCTGCTCTTTCGCGTCAGTCTCGGTCAGGCCGACCCATGCGATCTCCGGATCAGTATAGGCAACCGACGGAATCGTCCTGGCGTCGAAGTAGCTCTTCTCGCCTGCGGCAACCTCGGCAGCGACTTTGCCCTCATGCGTCGCCTTATGCGCGAGCATCGGTCCGGGAACAACATCGCCGATCGCGAAGATGTGCGACACGTTGGTGCGCATTTGCTTGTCAACCGCGATAACACCGCGATCGCTGACTTCAATACCTGCTTTATCAGCGTCAAGCCGGTCACCGTTGGCGCGTCTGCCCACAGCAACCAGTACGCGATCGTAGACACCAATCTCCGGCGCATCCTTGCCTTCGAACGACACCGCTATGCCTGGCACGGTTGGCCGCATGCCAGTTACCTTGGTCGACGTCATGATCGCTTCGTAGCGAGGTTTGACCACTTTCAGGAACGGACGCAACAAGTCCTTGTCAGTCCCGGGCATCAGCGAATCCATCAATTCGACGACGCTGACTTCCGTGCCAAGCGCACTGTATACGCAGGCCATTTCGAGGCCGATGATGCCACCGCCAACGACCAGCAAGCGTTTCGGCAGCGGATCGAGTTCCAACGCGCCAGTTGAATCGATAATGCGTGGATCATCCGGCAAACCGGGCAACATGATGCTTTCGGAGCCGGCGGCAATGATGCATTTCTCGAAAGCGACGGTTTCGTCGTTGTCGAGACGTAGGGAATTTGCCGATTCGAACTTCGCGGTGCCGTGAACCACGCGGACCTTGCGTTGCTTCGCGAGCTGCGTCAGGCCACCGGTCAGCTTGTCGACAACCTCGTTCTTCCAGCCGCGAAGCTTGAGCGCATCGATCTTGGGCTTACCGAAGGCCACACCATGATCGGCCATTGCCTCCGCATCATCGATGACCTTCGCCGCGTGCAGCAGCGCTTTTGAGGGGATGCAACCGACATTGAGACAAACGCCGCCGAGCGAGTCGAATCGTTCGATCAAAATGACGTCCATGCCCAGGTCCGCAGCCCGAAACGCAGCCGTATAGCCGCCGGGCCCCGAACCAATTACAACGAGTTGCGCCTGGTGGTCTGCCACTACGGGGACGCCTGAAGCAGGCCCTCGACGTCAGCCAGTTGCTGCCCGAGGAATGTCGTGAAGCGAACAGCGGACGCGCCATCGATGACGCGATGGTCGTAGGAAAGCGATACCGGCAGCATCAGCCGCGGCTCGAACCCGGATCCATTCCAGACCGGTTGCATCGACGAACGAGAGACACCGAGGATCGCGACTTCCGGCGCATTCACAATCGGAGTAAATGCCGTGCCTCCGATGCCGCCCAGACTCGAGATTGTGAAAGACGCCCCTTGTAGTTGCGGCACCTTGAGTTTGCCGTCACGTGCAGCCGCAGAGAGTTCGCCGAGCTCATTCGCGAGCTCGTAGACATCTTTCTGATCGGCATCGCGAATGACAGGCACCACGAGTCCCTGGTCAGTGTCGGCTGCGAAACCGATGTGAATGTACTTCTTGAAGACCAGGCTCTCACCGTCATCAGCCAGTGAGGCATTGACTTTGGGGAATTCCCGCAATGCCGCGACAACGGCTTTCATAATGAATGCAAGCGGTGTCAGCGAAATGCCGCGCTTTTTGGCCGGTCCTTTGAGTTCCTGACGCTTCGCCTCGAGATCGGTAATATCAGCAAGGTCATGCTGCGTAACGTGTGGCAAGTTGATCCAGCTTGCCTGCAGCCGCGGACCCGAGATCTTTTGAATCCGCGTAAGCGGCTGCGTTTCGATCTCACCAAACTTCGAGAAATCGATGCTTGGTGTCTTCGGCAGTCCGCCGCCGGCTGGCCCGGCAGCCTGCCCGCTGAGTATCGCCTTGACGAACGCCTTGACGTCGTCATGCAGAATGCGGTTCTTGAGGCCGTTGCCATTGACCTGTGCAAGGTCCACACCGAGTTCACGCGCGAGTTTTCTGACCGATGGACTCGCGTGCGCGCGTGAAAAACCGGCTTCATTGATCGGGGGCAAATCGCGTGGTATCGATGGGGCTTGTTGTTGCTTTGGCGGCTCGGGTTTTTCTGCAGGTCTTGCAGCGAATGTCTGTGTCGCATCCGCTGGCGCTGCCTTCGCTTCTGCAGGCGGCGTGACGGGCGCGGCTACCGCCTCGATGATTGCGAGCGACGATCCTTTCGACACCTTATCGCCTACCTTGACAAGTACCGATTCGATGCGACCACCGACAATCGCCGGTACGTCCATCGCAGCTTTATCCGTCTCAAGCGTGACGAGCGGATCTTCGACCTTGACCTGGTCACCGTTGGAAATGTGGACTTCGATAACTTCAACATGATCAAAATCACCGAGATCGGGAACAACGAGCGTTTGTACGCCACCGGATCTTTGCGCTTCGCCTTCGGGTTTTGCGGGTGTCGCGAGCACAGTCGTGTCGCCGGTCGGCTCATGCTGCAGGGCCGGCGTGATGACGACGGTGTCGCTGACTTCGACTTTGAGCTTACCGATCACGGATCCTGCCGACACCTTGTCGCCTACGGCCGTCGTTAGCTCCTCGATGACACCGTTCTCGGGTGACGGCACATCCATCGCGGCCTTGTCGGTTTCGATCGTGATGAGCCCGTCTTCCCTTGCAACCGTATCACCGGCCGAGACGAGCACTTCAATGACTTCGACGTCCTCGAAGTCACCGAGGTCGGGAACGATAATATCGATCGTCGTCGCCACGTTCCAGGTCGCCTAGAGCGTCACCGGATCCGGTCGATCCGGGTCGATGCCGTATTTCTCAATAGCCTGTGTGACGGTTTTCTGATCGAGCACGCCTTCATCGGCCAGAGCTTTGAGCGCGGAGACTGCAATGAATCGCTTGTCGACTTCAAAATGCTGCCGTAGCGCCTGCCGAGCATCGCTGCGACCATAGCCATCCGTGCCCAGCGATATGAACTCGCCGGGAATCCAGCGCTGAATCTGATCGGCCACAATCTTCATGTAGTCGGTCGCAGCGATATAAGGGCCGGGCCGATCGGCGAATTTCTGCTCGATGTAGCACTTGCGCGGCTCGGCCTCGGGATGCAGGTGATTCCAGCGCTCCACTTCGAGTGCGTCGCGCCGTAGTTCGTTAAAGCTCGTTACCGACCAGACATCGGCCGGAATACCGAAGTCCTTGAACAGCAACTCGGCGGCACCCAATACTTCACGCAGGATCGTGCCGGAGCCCATGAGCTGCGCACGTATCTTGCCCTGCCCGCCAACCTGCAGCAGGTACATGCCTTTGAGAATACCGTCCTCGACGCCAGCCGGCATCGGCGGGTGCACGTAGTTTTCGTTCATGCAGGTGATGTAATAAAAAACATCTTCCTGCTCGCCGATCATGCGACGCAGTCCATCCTGAATGATCACCGCAAGCTCATACGCATAAGTCGGATCGTAGGATACGCAGTTCGGCACCGTAGACGCGTTTACCAGACTGTGCCCGTCCTGATGTTGCAGACCTTCGCCTGCCAGTGTCGTACGCCCGGCCGTGCCGCCCATCAGGAAGCCACGCGACTGCAAGTCACCGCCGGCCCAGATAAAGTCGCCAATACGCTGAAAACCGAACATCGAGTAATAGATATAGAACGGCACCATCTGCTCGTTGTGATTCGAGTATGACGTACCGGCGGCGAGCCACGAACAGAATGCACCGCCTTCATTTATGCCTTCCTCGAGGATCTGTCCTTGCTTGTCCTCGCGGTAATACATGAGCTCGCCCGCGTCCTCGGGTGTGTACAACTGGCCTTTCGATGCGTAGATACCGAACTGGCGGAACATGCCTTCCATGCCGAACGTGCGCGCTTCGTCGGGAACGATAGGTACGATGTGCTTACCGATTTGTTTGTCCCTGGCAAGCGCCGTCAATATACGCACGAATGCCATCGTCGTTGACACTTCACGCTCGCCTGTGCCATCGAGCTGCGTCTGAAAGAGCTCAAGGCCCGGCACCGGGAGAGCCGCCGCCTTCCTGCGCCGTTGCGGCAGGTAACCACCCAGGGACTGGCGCCGCTCTTGCAGGTACTCGAGTTCAGTACTGTCCGCAGCGGGCTTGTAGTAAGGAACGCCCTCGATATCCTTGTCGGACACCGGAATATTGAATCGATCACGCATGTCTTTGAGCGCCTCGAGGTCGAGCTTCTTCTGCTGGTGTGCGGTGTTCTGCCCCTCACCAGCCGCGCCCATGCCGTAGCCCTTGACCGTCTTGGCAAGAATGATCGTCGGCTGGCCCGTGTGACGCGTTGCCGCGTCATAGGCGGCGTAGACCTTGAGAGGATCGTGCCCGCCCCGATTCAGATGCCAGATTTCATCATCCGATAGGTTAGCGACCATCTCCGCGGTCTCGGGATGTTTGCCAAAAAACTCTTTACGAACGTACGCGCCGTCTTTCGACTTGTAGTTCTGATACTCACCATCGACGGTCTCTTCCATGATCCGGCGCAGGTGTCCGTGCTGATCCCTGGCAAGCAGTGGATCCCACCGGCCGCCCCAGACCACCTTGATGACATTCCATCCCGCGCCACCGAAAGCCGCTTCGAGTTCCTGAATCACCTTGCCGTTGCCGCGTACAGGACCGTCAAGCCGCTGCAGATTGCAGTTAACGACAAATACGAGGTTATCGAGACCTTCCCGGACCGGCATCGTGATCGCGCCCATCGACTCGGGCTCGTCCATCTCACCGTCGCCAAGGAACGCCCACACTTTCCGGTCTGACGGAACGATGAGCTCACGATGCTCCATATAGCGCATGAAGCGTGCCTGGTAGATCGCCATCATCGGGCCGAGGCCCATCGATACGGTCGGAAACTGCCAGAAATCCGGCATTAGCCAGGGATGCGGGTAGGAAGACAGGCCGCCGCCCCCGACTTCACGCCGGAAACGATTCAGGTCGTTTTCGTTCAGTCGCCCTTCCAGGTACGCCCGCGCGTATACACCTGGCGACGAATGCCCCTGCATGAACACCATATCCCCGCCGTGATCGGCACTCGGTGCACGCCAGAAGTGATTAAATCCGACCTCATACAGCGTTGCCGACGATGCATAACTTGAAATATGACCGCCATACTCGGTGCTTTTACGGTTCGCTTGCACGACCATCGCCATCGCATTCCAGCGAATATAGGCCTCGATGCGGCGCTCCAGCGAGCGGTCACCCGGATACTCGGGCTGCCGGCCCGTGGCGATCGTATTGAGGTAAGCCGTATTTGGGCTGTACGGCAGATACGCTCCGGAACGACGGGCGAAATCGATCATTTTGTTCAGCAGAAAATGTGCCCGCTCGGGACCGTGCTGGCCAAGCACCGAATCGATCGACTCGAGCCATTCGCTCGTCTCGATCGGATCGATGTCATCAAATGGATTGAATCGGCTCATAAATCCTTCACAATAGGGGCACCGAGATTTGCACCGGACCGTGCAATGCGGCCGTCGGGGGCGTCATATTCGACGTTTACGCCTTGCCGGTCAAGCACTTAACCTGAGTTTGTATCCCATGCACAACACTTTGCCGGACTCTCACGAGATTCGCTGCACGCAACGTCTCGGCAGAGCTGATTCTAAGGCACTTGAGCCCATAGATCAGTTATTGCTGATACTACCCAAACGGACGCCAACGGCGCTCTGGCGCAAGATTCCGCAGGGCGGCAAACTGCAGGGGCTTGTCAGGAAGAGTCCGGCTGGTGCCGTTCCTCTGCTTACAACGCGTCTTGCGAACAAGCGCCAGACCCTGGTCGTGGCCGCCAAGATCGCCGCGGATGCTGACGCTTTCGACCGGTTGACGCTGGCCCGCAAGCTCGTTGCCGCCGCGACGGCAGAGAAAGCCGGTACTTTGGGCATCCTCGTCATGGGCTTCGAGACTGACGAGCAGCACGCGTTGTGCGATGCCGCAGTAGCCGCAGCTCTCGCAGCAGGTTTCAACCTCCCGGAGTTCAAGAGCGAGTCAGCGCCGCCGAAAATCCGCAGCATCCGTGTTCTCGGCCTCGACAAAAAGATCAACCTGAGTCGAACGATTGCAGAGGCCAAGGGCAACAACCTCGCTCGCTGGCTGACGGCACTACCACCGAACATACTCGATGCTGCCAGTTACGCCACGATGCTCAAGGAACTCGCCAAAGACCATGGCTGGCAATACAAACGCTTCTCAACGAAGGACCTCGAGAAGCTCGGCGCTGGCGCGTTTCTCGCCGTTGCGCAAGGTAACGACGATGACAGTGCGTCGATCGTTCGCCTTCGCTATCGCCCGCTAAAGAAGGATGTGTCGCCAACACTCAGCCTGGTTGGCAAAGGCGTCATATTCGACACGGGAGGCACGAACCTCAAACCGTTTGCGTCGATGCTCAACATGCACGGCGACATGCAAGGCAGCGCCGTGGTAGCAGGATTACTGCTGGCTATTTCCGATCTGAAACTACCGGTGCCAGTTGATGCCTGGTTCGCGATTACCGAGAATCGAACCGGACCGAGCGCGTACAAGTCTCAGGACGTTGTAACCGCGGCAAATGGCAAGACGATTCAGACAATTCACACCGATGCTGAAGGCCGCATGGTGCTCGCCGATACGCTCACATTCGCGAGTCGCGAAAAACCCAACCTCATTATCGACTACGCGACGCTAACCGGTTCGGTGATCGGTGCGCTCACGACACGATACAGCGGCGTATTCACTAATCGTGCGGATTGGCATCCACGACTCAAGCGAACCGGGCGTCATTGTGGCGAGCGCGTCTGGCCGTTCCCGATCGGCAAAGAATTCCTTGAGGACCTGAAGAGCGACACGGCCGATATCCAGCAATGCGCGGCGAAGGCGCCAGGCGATCATATTCACGCTGGCAGTTTTCTTGCGGAGTTTATCGAGAACGACACGCCCTGGGTTCACGTCGACCTTGCGGCCAGCAATCACAAGGGCGGACTGGCGCACGTACCGACTGAGGTGACCGGCTTCGGCGTGCGTTATACGATGAGCCTGCTCCTCGACGATCACATTCTGCAGGCAACCCATTAGTGAATGACCAGTCGTCAATGGCGGACCGCTTTCGAGGTTTTCTGCCCGTGGTCGTCGATGTCGAGACAGGCGGCTTCAACGCAAAGACCGATGCGCTGCTCGAAATCGCCGCTGTGATGATCGACTATGGTGACGGTGGAATACTCACACGCGGCGAGACGATTCGTTATCACGTCAAGCCATTCGAGGGCGCGAACATGGATCCGGCCTCGCTCGCGGTGAATCGAATCGATCCCCATCATCCGTTGCGCCCCGCCATCGATGAACGTGATGCGCTACAACGGATTTTTCGTGAAGTTCGACGTGCCGTGCGCGACAACCGGTGTCAGCGGGCCATTCTCGTCGGCCACAACGCGGCGTTTGACCTCGCCTTTCTGAACGAAGCGCTGGAACGCTCGGAGATCAAGCGCAACCCGTTTCATCCGTTCAGTTGTTTTGACACAGCCACGCTGTGTGGCGTCGCATTTGGGCAAACAGTCCTTGCACGCGCGGTTGCTGCTGCGGGTTTCGAATGGGACGAGGAATCAGCGCACTCGGCCGCTTACGACGCCGAGATTACCTGTGACTTGTTTTGTGAGATCGTAAACCGGTTTCAGTCGGTCTACGAGACGACTGTCTGATCGTCGACGCTGTCCAGCAATTCCTGCAGTTCGCCTGAGTGATACATCTCGACGACGATGTCACTCCCACCGATCAGCTCACCCTTGACGTAGAGTTGCGGAAACGTTGGCCAACTCGAATAGGTCTTCAGACCCTCGCGAATTTCCTCGTCTTCAAAAATGTTCACGAAGGCGAATGGCCTGCCAATTGCATTCAGAGCAGCAACTGTCTGCCCGGAGAATCCGCATTGCGGAAAATCCGGCGTTCCTTTCATGTATAACAGAACGTCGTGCGACTTCAGTTGCTCTTCAATCTTGCTATTCACATCCACGTTTTTGTGCCTCTTTTTCGCTTTCTGAACAATTGGTCTGTTTGCCGGAATCGGCTGAACCACTAACCAGCATTGCCGTGCAGCCCGATAATGTCACTATCATGACGAGTAATACCAGTAATCGCATCGATAAGCTCCCTAGCTGCCGCGATTGTACCCAGTTATTTCCCCGGAATCCCGCATGGCCTTGAGAGATTTTGGGATAAATTCGCCAATTGTTCTAAAATAGTCACTAATAACGACAACATCATCAGGGAGAACCAGGAATGAACCCTCTAAAAAGCGTCGCTGGCACGATCATCGGCGGTGTAGTCCTCGCCGTCATTCTCGTATTGGTGTCCAAAGGCAACCATCTCGTCTTTGCACCCGTTGCGAACTCACTGATCATCTGGCTGCATGTGCTTGCCGGCATCACCTGGATTGGTCTCCTGTATTACTTCAACTTTGTGCAAGTCCCTGCACTTGGCGATGCGGCCGCGGATGAAGGTGGCCCGGGCGGTGCCGGCATCACGAAATACGTGGCACCGCGAGCACTCTGGTGGTTCCGCTGGGGCGCGTTGGTTACGTGGCTCACGGGCGCCTCATACCTGGCGCATACCGGCCAGCTTGATGACGCATTTGCGCTAGGCATGCTGACTGACCCGATCAACAGTTACGCATTGACGATCGGCATCGGCGCCTGGCTGGGTACGTTTATGCTGTTTAACGTGTGGATACTGATCTGGCCTGCCCAGAAGAAGATTCTCGGCATGGTTGAAGCGAGTGCCGAGCAAATCGCCAAAGCCCGTAATGTCGCGTTCATGGCTTCTCGCTCCAACACGCTCATGTCCATCCCGATGGTAATGAGCATGGTTGGCGCCCATCACGGCTTTGTGATGTAAGTGATATCAGTCTGAATCAGTGCGTGGTCCGGCACTCGTGCCGGACCGCGTGAGTCGAACCTGAAATTTCCTGACGAAACAGGCGCGATTTGCCGGCCTCGGCAATGGCGACGCCCGGTACGCCGCGTCCTCGGCAGACTTGATGAGTTTGAGATCATCGCCGCAATCCTCGACGCCGGCATTTAGGACCTCCCCCCTGAAGTTCTGCGCGATTATTACCGTGCATTGGACATCCCGCGCGTACTCGGGAAAAAGCCAACTCGAAATCACCGCCTGTCGCAGCGAACTCGTATAGGTTGCCCGTTCGCTGGACGAACAATCGCGATAGTCACCGGCCGAATAGGTCAATGCCGGCAGCAATAGCAATGCAGAAACAAGGAGATGCGCCGCACGTCGAAACATCGTCTCAGGCGACGGCGCGCGTAACGCGTTTGGGCTCCGAGACGCCGTAGCCCTGTGCGTAGTCGATTCCCATGCCGCGCAACATTGTAATGATTTCTTCATTCTCGGCGAACTCAGCGATCGTCTGCTTGCCGGTAAGGTGCCCAATTTCGTTAATTGACCGCACCATCTCCCGGTCGATCGGATCATGTAGTATTTCCTTGACGAAGCTGCCGTCGATCTTGAGATAGTCGACGGGAAAGTGCTTGAGGTAACCGAATGATGACAGGCCTGTGCCAAAATCATCCAGCGCAAATTTGCAGCCGAGTTCCTTGAGCGCATTGATAAAACGGTTTGCCTGCGAGTAGCTCGCGATCGCCGCAGTCTCCGTAATCTCGAAGCAGATCTTGGTCGCATCCAGGCCACTCATCTGGAATTGATCGACGACAAACGGCAAGAATTTCTCGTCGCCGAGACTCTGACCCGACAAGTTGATCGAGCACAGTGCCAGGCGTTCGCGCTCGTCGGCCTCGGAGACCAGCCAGCGAAAAGCGCTGCGGATCACCCAGCGATCGATGCCCGGGGTAATGCCGTATCGCTCGGCTGCCTCAATGAAGAGTCCAGGCGAGATGATGCCGCCGGTCTCATCGCGCATGCGCAGCAGAATTTCGTAATGCGCGCCCTCTTCTTCTGTCTGCAGCGGCTGAATCGTCTGGCGGAACAGCTCGAAGCGGTCTTCTTCGAGTGCGTTGTTGATACGGGCCGCCCACTGCATTTCCCGACGACGGCGCATCAGATCGATATCGTTTTCCTGGAAGCTGTGGATGCGATTGCGCCCCGCCTCCTTCGCTGCCGCGCATGCACTGTCGGCTGCGCTAAGCAATGCCGCAACGTCTTCGTTGTCTGCCGAGATCGGAACGACGCCGATACTGACACCCAGGCGGAAGCTGCGATCATCCCACATGAATTTGTACTCGCTGATCGCCATACGCAGCGACTCGGCCGTCTGCATGGCCTCATCGAGCGAACAGCTCTCGAGTAGCACGCCGAACTCGTCACCACCGAGACGCGCAAGCGTGTCGCGCCATCGAATTTTCGACTTGAGCAACGCGCCGAGTTGCCCAAGGAGTGCGTCGCCTGCGCTATGACCACAAGAATCATTGACGATTTTGAATTGATCGAGATCGAGATAGCACACTGCGTACGACGTCTCGCGAGCTTTGGCACTCTTCAGTGCGCGTTCCAGCCGGTTCTCGAACTCGCGGCGATTAACGAGCCCCGTCAGGATATCGTGGCTCGCGTGATAACTCAGGCGGCGGTTTAGTTCACGTGACTCACTGACATCATGGAAGACGAGTACGCCACCGGTCACGGTACCCTTTCCATCACGAATCGGGGACGCTGTGCTTTCGATATAGAGTTCATTACCGTCACGACGAATCAGCAAGGTCGGACGCACTGACTTGATTGAGCGATTGCGACGTATCGAGACGGACAGCGGGTTTTCGAGTGGCTCACAAGTCTCTTCATGGAAGCTGCGGAAAATCTCGTCAATCGGACGACCACTTGCATCATCGACCTTCCAGCCGGTTAATTCCTCCGCGACCGGGTTGACGTATTCAACATTGCACTTCGCGTCCGTCGTAATGACACCGTCACCAATAGACTGCAATGTGATCTGTGCGCTCTCTTTCTCGCGAAACAGCGCTTCTTCATATAACTTGCGTTCGGTGATGTCGACCTCGACACCGAGGAGTCTCAACAGACGGCCATTTTCGTCAAGCACAGCCTTGGCGCGACTGCTCATCCAGCGCCAATCGCCGTTTTGGTGCTTCATGCGGTGAACTGACTCGAAGAACGGCGACTTGGCCTCAAGATGCTCGCGCATCTTGAATTGCACGCGCGCCATGTCGTTCGGGTGCACGAGGTGATACCAATCCAGTAGCACGTCGTCTTCCTCGGCGTCATACCCGAGCATGGCTTTCCAGCGTCTCGAAAGATTGATGCGTTTGGACTCACCATCAAAATCCCAGATGCCGTCATTCGCGGTGGCCGCAACGAGCTCGTTACGCTCGTTCATCTCATCCAGCAGTTCACGGTCCTGGGCACGCTCGAGTCCTGTGGCCAGCGAAGCGCCGATCAGTTTCAGCAGCAGATGCAGGGTGGCATCCCAATTCTCGACCGGATGCTCGTTGGCAAGCGCGAGGAAACCGGCTATCTCGTCATGCACCGAGAATCCGATCATCAGAATCGAGCCGATATGCAATTCGGACAGTCGCTCGAGTTCGGCTTTGGAGCTCTTGGAGCCCTGCAGAGTGTCCGCCACCTCGATGATTCTCAGATGGCCGAGACGCTTGCGCAGCCAGGGCCAGTTGTCTATTGCCTCCCCACTGAGAATCTCTGGCTTGCACTGAGCGAAACCGGCCGTCGTAGAGATGACTGTATCGAATTCGGAACCGTCCGCCGATATCAGTGCGACGAACGCGGCATCGCAATCGGCCGCATCGGGCAATTCACCGATGTTGGTTCGCAGCTGTTCCTGGTAGGTAACGGGATCGAGGTTCAGAACGCCAACAGCGATTTTGGTTTGCAGCGCGTCAGCACCACCGCGGGTGCGCGTTCCGGTTCGCGGTCGGCGATACCGGACGCTGGTGGTCTCATTGTTATCGGGGGGATTGCTCACTAGACATAAGTCCCGTACCAAAACGACTGCGCCGTACGGGTGTGAATTGTGACATGTCACCGCAGGAATACAAGCTAAGTCGCTGTATTTTTTTATATTCTTTCGGAATTTGCCCTTTGAAGTCAACCGATTGCGGCCGCATCCGTTAAAGGCCATGTAAACGGATAAACGCGAACTAAGGAGAGACGCATGAACTTCGCAACTTTTGGGCGCACGACCTTACTGTTGACCGCCCTGATACTCACAGCCTGCGGTGGAGGTGCAAGCACCTCGTCAAACAACGACCCGGGCCCAACTGTCACCTGCGACCCGACCGATCCGGCCACATTCGACGAGTGTGGAACGGTGCTGATCGGCTTCACTGACGCTGACGGTGATTTTCTTAATTACACGGTCGATGTCCTGTCGCTGACGCTTGAAACGGCGGATGGCAGGGTCGTTGAAGTGATGCCGCGCAAGACCCGCACGAACTTCACCGACTATGTTGACCTGACCGAGCTCGTAACCGCAGCGGTTGTGCCACCAGCGACATACGTTGCCGGCACCATCAGCCTTGATTATGGCGATGCCGAGGTGTTTGTCGAAGCAGCAGATGTGGCCAAGGAGGCCGTCGTTACGGACCTCGACGGCGTTGAGCTTGGACAAACCGAGCTCAAGATCGTGCTATCGAATCGCGACCAGCTGGTCGTGGCGAAACGCCGCGCTCATCTGCTGCAGCTTGATTTCGATCTCGCGGCCTCGCACAAAGTTGACGTCGTACCGACACCGGCACTGGCAGCCTCCGAGCAGTTCATCGTTGCTGAGGTACATCCGGTCGACGAGAAACAAATCCGCGTTCGCGGACCGCTACTCGCCGTCAGCGAAGACGAGATGAGTTATACGATCGCGATTCGTCCGTTTCACGACCGCGCCAGCGATTTTGGCCGTTTCACGGTCAACGTCACCGATGAGACCGTGTTCGAGGTCGATGAAGTAATGTGGGAGGGCGTCGAGGGGCTGCGTGCACTCAATGCCGCCGGCCAGGGAACGCCAACGATCGCGAAGGGCACATTGAATATTACCGAGCGCGAGTTCACGGCCGATATCGTACTCGCGGGATCGAGCGTGCCGGGTCACGACAGGGACGCGATTGTCGGCAACATCATCAAGCGGGACGGCAACTTTCTGACGATCCGTGGTGCGACAATCATCCCGCATGCAGTTGCAGTCGATCGTCGCGTGCACTTCCATGACGACGTTGTGGTCGAGGTCGGTCCTGACACGAAGGTGTTCAAGGACGTTGATCGCCTGTCAGACCTGTCAAACCTGACCATTGATGCACTCTCGATTGGTCAGCGCGTCACGATCCGTGGCAACCAGCCAACACCGACAACTGACGCATTGGCGCCGCAGATCCTGTTCGATGCAACACACGGCGCTGTGCGCATGCACGTCACACACCTGTCGGGCATCGTCAATACGGTAATGAACGGTGAGACTGACATTACGCTGCACTCGATCGACCGTCGTCGTGTTGGAATCTTCGACTTCTCGGGCACGGGACAGTCTGCGGACCTGGATGCCGATCCGGACAACTACCAGGTTCGGACAGTTAGTCTGTCATTGGCGGACTTTTCCACCGGCAAGCCAATCGTTGTCTGGGGTTTCCCGACTGCTTTTGGCATGGCACCGCCTGATTTCACCGGTCGCTCTGTCATCGACTACACGGACGTTCGTAGTGCACTGGGCGTCGGCTGGGGCGCACTAGGCACGCTGGCACCGTTCATTAGCATGGGCACTGACGGCCTGGTACTCGACAACCAGAACGGCGACATCGATCAGCGTCACTACATCAAGCAGGGTCCGGTCCTTATCGACCTGACGACGCTTGATTCATACACGGCGATCGTACCGCGCGAGACCGGCCGCATGTTGTTCTCGATCAAGTCGCAAGACAGCCTGCGTCTCTACTCACACTGGGACGACTTCGTTGGCGACCTGATCAATAGCCTCGACGGCGCAACGACGGCACGATCAATGTATGCCTACGGCAAGTACGACGTTGACAGCAACACGTTTACTGCCGTCAAACTTGGCATCTTCCTTCTGGAGCCCTGATAACGAAGTGAAGCCTCATTGAATCCCCCCGCGGTTTCACTTTACTGGCTCGGCCCCGCATCGAAAGATGCGGGGCTTTTTTTTGCCTTGTTCATTGTTGTTACGAAACGCCGTTGAGGTGTGTGATACCGGTTCAAACTTGGGTTTTGACCGTTTGGTCAAACGCGAGTCGGCGATCAGCGACAGATTGATTTCTGCGGTAATTTGCGGACAATGTGTGTGTCCTCGGATCCGGGAGATTCGAAATGCACTTCGTTTGGCGACTAAAGCATGTTTGGACGGTGCTGCTGGCGACAGTCGTAGTTGCGGCGTGTCCGGCCACGCCCACCGTTCCACCTGAAGAGACTCTTATCCTCAGGGGCGAACGACTATTCTTCAATGAGACGTTCGCCGGCAATGGCCGTACCTGCGGAACCTGCCACCGTGCTGAAGACAATTTCGCGCTGTCACCGGGCTTCATCGCGACATTGCCGTCCGATGACGCGTTATTTGTCGCGGAATTCAACCCAAATCTTGCGGAGAATTTCGAAAACCCGCGATTGATTCGCGAGCTGGCGCTGATTCTCGAAAACCAGGACGGCTTTGATGATTTGGCGAACGATTTCAACATGCGCGGCATTCCGCATACGCTGGCGTTAGGCAATTCGATAAACAGCGCCACAGGGCCGCAGACGGGTTGGTCGGGTGACGGGTCGCCCGGCGACGGGTCATTGCGCTCCTTCGCGGTCGGGGCTGTCATCCAGCATTTCCCGAAAACGCTGAATCGTGTCGCGGATGTGGATTTCAGACTGCCGACGGACGACGAACTGGACGCACTCGAGGCGTTTCAGCTATCTCTCGGCCGGCAGGAAGATCTGTTGTTGCCATTGCCGCTCAAAGGAACAGTCGCCGCGAGAGGCCAGGAAGTATTCATGGATCGGACACTGGGAAAATGCAACGCCTGCCACTTCAATGCCGGAGCGAACGGAGACCCGGAGCTGTTTGGCCCTACCGCCGGTAATTTGAACTTCAACACGGGCGTCGAGGACCTTCCGGATCAGCCCGCGGATTTGACCGGCGAAGCCGTACCGCCCGACGACGGTCTCGGCAGCCCAGGCAGCGGCGAATTCAATACACCGCCCGTCGTCGAGGCTGCGGATACCGGGCCGTTCTTTCACAACAATTCGGTCGAGACAATCGAAGGCGCCGTGGCTTTCTACAACGGTGATGCATTTAACAATTCACCGGCCGGGCAATTGTTGGCTGGCGCAACGGGCAGCGGTATCAACCTGGATGCCACGCAAGTCGTCGCCGTGGCCGCATTCTTGCGTGTGATAAATGCGCTTGAGAATATCCGCGCCAGTGACGAACTGCTTGACCGGGCCTTTCCGGTATTTCGAATTGACCGCGCACGCCAAACGTCACTGATCAAGAGGGCCGGTTTTGAAATCGAGGATAGTGTCGAAGTCCTCGCTGGTGCCGGGCTGCACGCCGCAGCGGTCGCACTGCTTCGCAAGGCCCATGCGCTCGCAAATGAATCTTTAAAATACAGCGGTGACCGACGCCGACAACTCGTTGATGACGCCCGGGCGCAGCTTACCAATGCACAAATACGGATGGTCGAACTATGAGCAATCGATTTTTCAGAGACTGCTTCTTTGTCACTTGCCTACTCGTCTTGTCTGGAAGTGTTTACTCGCAACAATCGACGGAACGGTATATTCCGATCGGCGAATCTCCTGGTGTTGTCGATGAAGAAACGGTCGTCGGCGAAATTAACGACGTCGACTACGAAACACGCAGTATGCAAGTCCGAGATTCTGAAGGACTCAAGACCGTTCGGATGATTGCGTCCACTCGATACTATCTGGATCGGACGCATTACAAGCGCTCGAATCAGTCCGCGACGGTACAAGACTGCAGAGTCGGGCGCAAAGTCGAGGTCAAATTCTATGCCGATGGCACCGTCGACTGGGTCAAGATCGAATCGGATTAGCTTAGCCGGTTGAGTGAACGCCCTCTAACGGTCACGCAGACTGCATCTTCAGGTCGCTGCCCGCAAATCGGCGAGATAGGTCTGTACCTGCCCTCGCAACGCCGTTTCTTCCTCTTCCCAGCGCTGCATAGCGGCCTGCACGCGCGAGTCTGCGACTATCTCCCGGTACTGCGGCAGTGCAAGGGTCTGTTTCCAGTCCAGGTGCATCGCAACTGAACGTGTGAAGACACCGGTTAGCGCGAGTTCAATCGCCTGTTCCACCTCACCTCGCAAGGCCAGTATGTCGAGTCGCGTCGCCGGATTTTTCTCAAGATCGAAACCGTATGACGAGGCTACGCCTAACATCAGATCAAGCCGACGTAGCAGTTCCTCACTTGGCAACGATACGAACCAGGCATCGAATGCAATGAATTGTGCGCAGCGGAATTTGAGCGATACAGACTCGGCCCTGAAGTCCAGGATACCAGGGGCGTGCTCTTCGAGATATGCGATTTCCTCATCAACCGTGCCGCGAGTGACGGCAACCCTCAGCAAGTGCTGCACCGCTCCGCAGTAGGCGAATTGCCGATTGTCGATGTCGTCCTCGATCGCTCGGCGTGCGCTCCCGATGCTGGCCTCCTCGTTACCGTTGTTGATCGCGCGCAACAATTCAATTCGGTAGGCCACCTCGCTCGTCGGCGCAATTGCCATGACGCGATCACGAAAGTCATCGCCGGCTTCGAACAATTCCAGCTGATACAGAAATGCGGCAAGCATGCCGGGGAGTTCATGATCTTTGGGATCCGTCTCGAGGGCTCGCAGAAAATTCTGTACGGAACTGACACCATCTCCCAACTGCAGACTTACTCTTCCAAGATGCAGGTAGGCATTCGGCTGTGCCGGCTCTATCTCAAGTGATTTCTCGAGCGAAGCCTTTGCGTTGTCCCAGTCTTCGAGTCGCTCAAACAGCGTGCCAAGCTCGTAATGAATTTGCGGATTGAACGGATCGCGCCGCAGCGCGTCACGCAGTATCGGCAGGGAGTTTTCGAATTCCTGCGTTCCCTGCTGGGCGCGGACCAGCAGCAGGCGTGGCTGCAGCTCGCCGGGCGCTTCGGCGACGATAGCCTCCAACTGTCCTGCCAACGCTGACACGCCCTCCAGATTACCCTCAGTCGCCTGCAGCATAGCCTTTGCATACAGATTGATTGCTCGTGCGACGACATCGTCAGGACGTTCGGCGAGCACCTGGTCCGACAACACAATGACCTCCATATTGGCGTCACGAGTGTCCATCAATCCGGTCTCACTCTGAGATATATAGTTGGCTGCGAGCTCCGTCTTCGCATCCAGAAAGCCCGGGTCGATCATCAACGCGCCCTTTAACAGGTTTTCAGCTGCTTGCAGGCCGCCGTAGGAGTATGTCACCCGCTCCTTGCGTGCCTGCAGATAGAGGTCATACGCATCCGGGTCCGTCGTGTTGACACCAGAGAGCTTGTCGCCTCCGGCGGCACCGAGCAATGAATCGGATAATGCGTAACCGACTTTCTCGGCGATCTCATCCTGCATGCCGAAAATGTCGTCAAGCGTGCGATCGTAGCTCGACGACCAGATGTGAAAGCCGTCGCTGGCCCGAATAAGCTGCGCCGTAATTCGCACGCGGTCGCCGACTTTCTGGACGCTGCCCTCCAGGATATGAGCCACCTCGAGCGCAGCGGCAATCTCCTGGACGCTGAGGTTCTTGCCTTTGAACGCAAAGCTCGACGTTCGTGCGGCGACCTTGAGGTCGGGTACCTGTGTGAGCATGTGCAACAGCGTTTCAGTCAAACCGTCGGAAAAGTACTCGTTGTCGTCGTCGTTGGACATGTTAACGAACGGCAACACGGCGACCGACGCATCACTGATGGCCTCGACCGGTGCAGTGTCATCGCCGGTTTTCTGCGCGCTGAACAAGCCAATGAACACAATGAGAATTACGACTGACGCAACCGTCACGTAATCCAGTTTTTTCCTGGTTGGTGTCGTGTCCGTGTCATCACGATCGACATCGTGCTCCCGCTTGATGCCCTCCGGGGTCAGTTCGTAAAACCACGAAAAGACCACCGCCGGAATGAAACCCAAAGCGAAAACCAGAATGACCGCTCGCGCCGCCCACTCCGGCGCGCCAAGTGTCGGCAGGATCGTGGTCAGGACTTCGGTTAGCAGCCAGCCAACAACCAGATAGGCGGCAGCAACGCGAAAAACGTTGCGGCGTTTGAGTTCGGCAACCAGGGACATTCAGGTACTCTGCGCTAGGGCGTGGAGACGAAGATTACACGATATTTAGATGCGCGACCGGGGGTAAAGGTTTCCATCGCGAAGTACAAATAACGCGTTATTCAACCGCTAGGCGACGCGTAATGGCGATCGCCGCAGCTGCTGACCCGTTGCCGAAAACACAGCATTGGCGACGGCCGCGGCGGTTGATCCTTATGCTAGCTAGCGTCGTCCTGCCAGATGGTTGCCGCGTTTCGCCCCTGGCGCTTGGTCTGGTACAAAGCCTTGTCCGCGCGTTCGACGAACTGCTCAGCCGATAGCGTTTCACCGGGGTCGCTGACTGCCACACCAAGGCTGACCGTCACAGCCACGCTGCCGTCATCGGTTCGCACCCGTGTTTCTTCGATTCTGCCGCAAATCCGTTCGGCAACCAACTTGCATACGCTCGGCGTTGCGTCGCGCAATATCACGAGGAATTCATCACCGCCGTGCCGCGACACCACATCTTCGGGCCGAACTGACGCAGTAATGCTCGCGGCAATTTTTCTCAGCGCCTGGTCGCCCGTCCCGTGTCCGTGCTCATCATTAATCTCTTTGAAGTGATCGATATCCACGAGGCAAACCGCAAACTGCTCGCGGCTGGAGCTAGATTCCTGCAGCACCATTTCCAGCATTTCAATACCGCCCCTGCGGTTCCAGACCCGAGTCAGCGGGTCCAAAAGAGCCTGGCGTCGCGCGGTATCCAGTTTGCCAACCAGTTGGCTCTGCGCATTCCACAAATCGGTGGTCAGCAATTCACGCTCGGCCAGTTGCCCCAGGTCTGACAACATTTCATCCAACCCGTGGTCGGCCTTTTTCGGTTTAGTATCGAAGGCACAGAACGTACCAATGATCTCGCCGTCGCCGTCCCGTAGCGGGAAACCCGCATAAAACCGAAACTTCGGTTTCCCGGTAACCAGCGGCAATTTCACGTAGCGCACGTCGTTGTGCGTGTCCGGGACTATCAGGGGCTTGCCACTATCCAGCATCGGCTGCGCGAGGCTATCTTTTATCGGCAGCTCATTGACGCGCCAGCCGACGACGGACTTGAACCACAGTGTCTCATTTGCAATCAGGGTGACGCCGGTAGCACGAACTCCCAAAACGTTCTTGCCGAGACGGCTGATGCGCTCGAAACGCTCTTCCAGCGGCGTATAAAAACTATCAATCTTGTGGAGCCCGGCGATGCGCATGGTAGCCGTGCCGGAGAGCGTCTGGCTTAGCCCTAAGGAATCTTCATCTGTCGACATACTGCTCTCCCTATCAGCGGATCAACGAATGATTAATTTTGCATTCGTATCATTTCGCGCCGCAGTATAGATGACCTCAAAGGTCGAATCATCTGTGATCGTCGTTCGTTTCATTTTCGCGCTGAAATGGTTTTTCCAACGCATATAAGGAGTGTTGAGGTCGATTAGACTTGTTCTATTTCGCGAGTTTGCGTGTTGCGATGCAGGACATCGGCCGCGGACGGTCCGCGCAGTCCCGCTACGGCGACCATATACGGCACCAAGCGACCGCCTGATCCTGGATCGTCAATGATCAGCAATCGTGTTGCACGGCAGCGTGAGCTGTTGTAATAAAGATTGCGGTGTACCTCCTCCAACAAGACAACCGTAACAGGCGGCGACTATGATTCGTGATGCTAGATTCTGGATTTCGATGACCGTATTCCAGGTCCTCTTTGGACTTGCGATTTTTGCCGTCACCCGCGACTACTACGTTCAAGACACGGATAGCGTCAGCGCCCATACAGTGACAGCGGACCGATCCGTGCCCGTATGGCCGAACAACATCACGGAAAACGACATCGCACGACTGAGTTCGTCGGCGCTGAGTCAGCCAACTGTTCAAAACCCGGCCGACATGTCTCGTCAGGCTGATGAGTATTTCTCCAACAGGCAATATGACAGGGCTGCGGACTTGTACGAACGGCTATTGGTGTTCAGCCCGAACAATGCGGAGATCCACAACAACCTGGGCCTCACGCTGCATTATCTTGGTAGATCAACGGAAGCCCTTCGCAGGCTCAATGACGGCATCGCCGTGGACCGTTCAAATCAGAGGATTTGGTTGACACTGGGGTATGTCAATAGCGAACTCGGCAATACCGAGGAAGCTCGCACTGCGCTGACAACCGCGACGCAGATCGGCAGCGATGAATCGATCCGGCAGTCCGCGTTGAACATGCTCGAAAATCTGCCCTAGGAGATTAACGACGGGTCTGACAACGCATCGCTCAGCCACAAAAAAGCAAGCGTTTACCTGTTTCTTTCGTCCTGATCGGCGACCAGATCGGACACCATGTATGCCACCAACCACTTGCACTCTTTTTCGGTCGGCACTCTGAAATCCTTTCCCGGTACCCGCTTGACGGTTTTGGCCATGTGGTTACTGATAGCCTGAATCGAGAAGGCGCAGAGGTTCGTGACCCGGTCAGCGTTGAGTCCCAGCGCATCACAGTTTCCCCTCTTATCGCACAAGGACTGCAAATGAACCAGCTTCGGCGTCTGCCGAAACTCGTCAATGCTGCCCGGAACAATGACGTGGACAAGACCGTGAGTCCGCAATAATTTCTGATCTTCGTCGAGGCCCGGGAAGAAGAACGGATTGTTGCGCCGCAAACTGGCGATGCGCTTTGTCGATATCCCGAAATTGTCCCCCGGTACGTGGCAATCCCCGCAGGCCCTGCCGTTGCCGCCGAACGGCGCGGGGTCTCTGTCCCCCTTGCAAACGAACTGTCCGGTCTTGAGTGTCGCCTTGTCATCGACCTTTTTGACACAGCCGGCAAAGAGCCGCTGCCCCTTCCTTTCCTGGGATTCGGCGGAGCCCACTACCGGCACAGCAAGAATCAGGAGAGATACAAACAGAATCCAGCGTTTCATTTGGGGCTCCTCAAAGGTCTGCGATTACCTGTCCATGGCCACTCGAGGGCCGCGGTCAGTTACCAGTTACAGGCAATAGTGTGTTGGCTCACTCCGATTTGCAGGAATCAGATCACAGATTCGCAATCTCATCGGACAGCGGGTTAGATTGTCTGCCGAAGGACAGGCCGCGCCTTTTCTATTTGAAAGCTGGACCGGATGCCCAACACACCAGTGATCTTCTTAGACCGGAGGCCACAGGCTTGACCCGGTGCTGCAGGTAGGAAGGAAATACGATTAATGAGCCAATTTCCTTGGGTGCCGGTGCCGAGCTATCCATGAACTCCAACTCGCCGCCCTCATAGTCGCCGGTGTCGCTGAGTTGAACACTCATGCTCAGCTTTCGTGCTGAGAAAATGCCGGCACCAAGATCGTTATGCCACGTGTAGTGACCACCAGGGCTTGTGTACTCGGCAATCTGAAGCCCTTCATGGAATCCGTTTAATTCGAATTTGTACTCCTTGTTAAGATCGAAAAGAATCTGTTCCAGCTTTTCGTAGATCCACGCGCTCTCATCACCAACCTTTATGTAGCTGACCTTTGAGTCTCTGATTTGAAGATCTTGACCACGACCTATCTGGCCCTCACTCTTTTCTTCGGCATTAGCCAGTCCAACTATCTTGTGACATTCTTCTGCAGAAAAATGTTTGGGAAGATACGCGATGAGGGAAAGATAAACATTTTCCACCATCGGCCGGGCGTTGGGGAACTCGCGAACAAATCCAGCGGTCATTTCTGTGTGATCTCATCTATGACAGAGCGGAACCGGTATTATATCGTGAGAAGGACCCGTCGATCGGCAATTGTATGATCAACTCCCCAGACGGTGGCGGAGAAGCCAGCGTTTTGGGCCGAAAGCGGATATCCAAATGACTTTGGATTGCTACCAACTTCGTATCGCAACAGCGGCACTTGCGTAGAACAACAGTGCAAGCAATAGCACGGCTGTGAAGCCAAACTCGATCGCAAGCAAGGTCGCGAGCGCTGCACTTATCACCGAGGCGAAGCCGTTGATGCCCCAGGCCCACGGAACAAAATCAGGCGCACGGTCCGCAAGGCGTTTCAGCCCGAGCGGAAACGGCATACCCATACAGAACGCGAGTGGTGCGATCAGCACGATCGAAAGGATAATTTTCGCCACGTCTGCGAGCCCCATGAACTGGCGAAAAACCAGCGGCAGCAGCAACACATAGATAATCGTTATGGCGGCAATTGCGCCGGCGACGTACGCTACAGGCGAGCGACGCGTCAGCCTGGCTGACAACGCACTACCAATCCCTGCGAACACGAGGAAGCCGCTCAAGACGACCGCAACCGAATACAGCGGATGGCTCAGGAACAGAATGAATTTCTGGATGAACGCCATTTCGACAAACAGGAATGCGAGCCCGAGCAAAAAGAAGTAGCTGCCCATACGCGCGCCGGTTCCGGCGGGCCAGGTGCGTTTGATGCGGGCGAGTGGCATCAATATCAGCACGAAGCCGGCGATCACGGCTTGTATCACTGTAGAGACAAGGATCAGGTAGCCCCACTCGATCAGCCCTGCCCCGCCGCGCTTGCGCAGCGCCATGACCTCGCGCATCGAGTCCCATTTGAAGAAGTGAAAGAAGTACGGTTGATTGTCTGTCGCAGGCGCGATGTGAAACTTGTAGCGTTCGAGCAGGTCGTCGGCCTTGCCTCCAAGCAACGCCATGGCGCCATTATAAAGATACGGCTGCTCGAGTTGGTTGAAGCGATTGGCATCAGCTTTCGGCATGCCTGGGTAGTAGACGGTGTCGAACGAATGCGTCTCTGCGAATTCATGTACAGCAGCGATGTCCTGATGCGTGAATTCATTGTTCTTGATCAGCAGCGTGCTCGTGTTCCAGCTGCGAATCACCGCAAGACGCCGGCCGGACTCATCGATGCCGGATACGCGCAGCGCCTCGACCGCCGTCGCAAATAACTTGAGGCTGTCGCGCGGCGGTAATTTGAGCCAGCGCGTGATCGCAAGCATACCATTGGGTTCGAGGTGCGCGAGGTACTCCTGTAATCCCTCAACCGTGTAGAGATAACTTTCATGCAATGACTGCACGCCGGTACCTGATGCGCCGAACGAATCGAGGAGCCCGATTTGTATCAGGTCGTAGCGCTGCTTACGTTGCGCAACAAAGCCGCGCGCCTCACGCCGGTACACGGTTACGCGAGGATCCTCATACACGCGGCCGCTGAAGTCCGCGTAAGTGCCGCGAACGAGCTCGATCATCTGTGGATTGAGCTCGACAGCATCAACGTGACTTGCGCCGTTGTGCAGTGCAAGCAAAACGTCGCTGCCACCGCCGGCGCCAAGCACGAGAACTTGCGGCCGGTCGAGCAGCCCATACGGTAACGCAGCTGTGACTTCGCCGAGGTAGCCAAGCTTCGACATGTCTCCGTCGTAGCGCGTAATCACACTCAGCGCATCACCATCGGTGAACACGCCAAGCTGCTCGGGCGGCACATGGCGTGTGCCAAAGCTCAGCCCGGGCGCGTGGCGAAACGGTATCGTCGGGCTCTCGACTACGGTCAACAGGCCGAGTGGGCTCGACGACACGGCCACGGTCCTGCTATCGATAACCTGCATGGCCTGGCTCAGGCCTTTGTACTCGGACAGGCGCAAGCCGAGCCACTGCTCAGGCATGCCGAACAGAACGAACGCGAGCCACACGACCTGCAGCGCCACAAGCGGTCGTTGTATCGCCGACCCGAATCCCGCCAATGCTGAGGCGATAACAGCCAGACCGATCAACACCAGCAGCGCATTCTGTGGGGCCAGCACGAATAGTGTGGCGATGATCAAGATCGCGCCCAGCCCCGCGCCCAGTAAATCAAAAAAATAGATACGGCTGATGTAGGCCTGGCGGCACGTGAAAGCCAGCCCGATACAGCACGCGGCAAAGAAAAATGGCACGAAAAAAATCAGGTAGATGATGCTGAGGTTCAGAAACTGGCGCCGGTCCCAGACCACCTCAAGCGCGTTGAACGGAACGCGCTGGCCAAGTACGAAACACACGAGCATCGCGATGCTGAATAACAGCGCACTGGTCGCAAACGCCGCTGCGAAATGCCGCTCGAGCGATTTCCTGAATAGCGCAATAAAAGTGCCGCTCGCACCGTAGCCCAACAGAGCGAGGCTGATGATCATGTACGCGAAATGATGCCATTGTACGATCGACAACACGCGCATCAGCAGGATCTCGTAGCCGATCGCGGCGGCCGAGACGAATAGCGTTGCAAACAACAGGCGACGCAAGGCGATCAGTGTTCGCCGGTCAACGGCACGAATCTAACGGCAGCGACCTGTTTCGTGATGATCTTGTCCTGCTCGGTCTTCTCGATCAGGAGCAACTGTTGTGTCATCCAGCGGCCGCCGACCGGGATGACCATGCGCCCACCAGGTTTGAGTTGCTGAATCAGCGGCGGTGGCACATGACTTGCGGCAGCCGTGACAACAATCGCATCAAATGGAGCATGTTGCTCCCAACCATAGTACCCGTCACCAAGTTGCGTCGTGACGTTGTCGTAGCCGAGGCGATCGAGGCGCGCGGTTGCGCTGCTGAATAGTGGTTCGATGATCTCGATCGTGTACACGTGATCGACGAGCTCGGCAAGGACAGCGGCCTGGTATCCCGATCCCGTGCCGATCTCGAGCACAACATCACTGGTCTCGGGCGCAATCAGGTCGGTCATCAACGCGACGATGTACGGTTGCGAAATCGTCTGCCCGTGGCCAATCGAGAGGGGACGATTCTCGTACGCATCGCGCCTCTCGCTCGCGGGCACGAACTTGTGCCGTTCAACGGTACTCAAAGATCTGATCACATCGGCACTCAATGTGGCCTCGTCGCTGTCCCAGGCCAGCTTTGCGTAGTACTCGACCTCGGCCACCAACTCGGCTCGCAGCGCGGAGTAGTCCACCTCATCGCCCTGGGCGACGACTGCAAACAACAGCAAACTACAGAGCGCCCGCCTCATTGTTCCAGAAACTCCCATGATCCATAGCCGACAACGTTGCGCCTGTCACCGGCGGTGTCTCCCGAATTCTTCAAAGCGAGCGTCGTGACTTTCATACCGCGCCGCTTCGCTGCGATCAGCAGTCCGCCGATCGGCGTGGCGCCGCAAGCGACGTCATGATCGATGCCCCGCACTTCGAAACCCTCAATCGCTTCCCGTGTTGCCCCATCGGTCGCACGAGCCTGGTCGTAGCTCAGGTAGTGGCTCAGGTCAGAACTGATGACGATCAGCGTCTCGGGCCCACCCCAAAGGGTATCGAGAACGTCGGCAACGCGGTCGTATGTTGTATTGCCGACCACGATCGGCACGAGCGTGAACGAGCCGAGCACGGACTGCAGAAACGGCAGGTGTACCTCGAGGCTGTGTTCGAACTCGTGACTCTGATCGAAGACCGTGACTCGTGGTGAGTCGATAGTCGCGATTGCCCTCTTATCGAGCGGCACATCGCCAAGTGGCGTGCGGAATACATCGGCACTGGAAAGTGCGAGGCCCCGCACGGGCACGCGGTGGCATGGCCCGAGCAATATCACGCGTTGATACTGATCCCGATAAGGTCGCAGGCGGGCGTAAGCTACTGCAGCGACCGGCCCGGAGTAGATGTAGCCGGCGTGTGGCACGATCAGCGCTTTTGGCGCATCGCCCACACCGCTTTTCACCTCATCGAGCAGGAATTCCACCGTCCTGCCGAGTTCTTTTGCATCGCCCGGGTAGAACTGCCCGGCGACAGCGGGTTCGCGGATCACAGTCATGGCACCGTGCCCCCTCCTACATATTGTAATTGTAGTCCTCTGAACCAAGGTTTATATAAGTAGGTGTACGGTGACGAATGACACTACAAGGCCACAGCACGAAATACTGGCAGCGCCTCGATGATGGGCGGCTGCAGTGCGACGTCTGTCCGCGTTTCTGCAAGCTTCGCGATGGACAACGCGGTCTGTGCTTCGTGCGCGGTCGCGCCGGTGACGAGATCGTCCTGACGACCTACGGCCGCTCATCCGGTTTTTGCGTCGATCCCATCGAGAAGAAGCCGCTCAATCATTTCCTGCCGGGCACACCCGTGTTGTCATTCGGTACGGCGGGCTGCAACCTCGCCTGCAAGTTCTGTCAAAACTGGGATATCTCGAAATCGCGCGAATTCGACCGGTTGCAGGACAGCGCCTCGCCGGAGGCAATTGCCCAGGCCGCTGTCGAGACGGGCAGCCGCAGCGTCGCCTACACCTATAACGACCCGGTGATCTTTCTCGAGTACGCCGTTGATGTCGCGAAAGCCTGCCACGACCGCAACATCAAGAACGTCGCGGTCACAGCCGGCTATATCACTGCGGCTGCATGCGGTGAGTTTTTCGAGCATATCGATGGTGCAAACGTCGATCTCAAGGCCTTCACCGACCGCTTCTACTGGAAGGTCTGCGGCGGCCACCTCGAGCCCGTGCTCGACACACTTGTTTATCTGAAGAACGATACGGATATCTGGTTCGAGCTGACGACCCTGCTGATACCGGGCGAGAACGACTCCCCAGCCGAGATCGATGCCATGACGCGGTGGATCGTCGGGCATCTCGGCCCCGACGTGCCATTGCATTTTACGGCCTTCCACCCCGACTGGAAGATGCTGGATACACCGAGCACACCGATCGAGACATTAACGAAATCACGCGAGATTGCGATCAGCAACGGTATGCATCACGTCTACACGGGCAACGTTCACGACTACGCCGGCGGAAGCACCTACTGCAGTAACTGCGGCGAGGTCCTGATCGGCCGTGACTGGTACGAGCTCTCGACCTGGAATCTCAAAATCGACGGCCCGGAAGCCGCGTGTGCAAGCTGCGGCACAGAAGTTGCCGGTGTTTTCGAGGCGCAAGCCGGTACCTGGGGCGCACGCCGGCGCCCCATCCACGTCGCGACCTGAAGCTCGGGATCGTTACTGGTTTGACATAACGCAAACCCAGTTGCACTACTGTGAGCCCGATCACGGCCAGAAGCCCTGTCGCGGCTTACGGTGTGAAAAATCCCTAGCTTGAGCAATGACGATGACCAGACCGATTCTATTTGGATTTGCAGCACTGCTGATGCTCGTGCTTTCCACGACGGCAACAGCCCGCGAGTTCGGCGTGCAAGTTGTTTTCTCCGACGGAGAAGCCTCGATTATTCGCGCCTACTACCGTGACCACAGCGCACCACAAAAAAGCAAGAAAAAAGGCAAGCAAGGACTACCGCCGGGTATCGCCAAGAATCTTCAACGCGGCAAGCCACTACCACCCGGAATCGCAAAACGAGCACTGCCTTCAGGACTGATTGATCTGCTACCGCCACCACGGCGCGGATTCGAGCGCGTCGTATTGTCTGGCAAGGTGCTGCTCGTCGAAGTTGCCACGCAGGTGATTCACGATGTACTTGAGGATGTGATCCTCGGTTGATAAGCCATCGCTGCCTAGGCGACTTTGTTCGCGCGGCGGTTTCTGATAAACGTAATCAGCCAGGCTATGAAGTACACGGGAATGATGAGCATCAGCGCCATCATGGCCTGGCCTACGTGTGACGTCAGCTGGAATGACACAGGTTCGACCCGATCGGCATAGGCTCTGTAGACAGACCTGGACGTGTACGTATTCGAATAGTTGAACTCAATAAGTTGCCAGTCGCCATGGTCCTCCAGGACATTCACCCGGTAAGTGTTGTGCGCAGACATTACAACTTTCGGCTCGGGAAGCAGAAACTGCGGCGTCGGTCGATCCGGATCGGCATCCCCAATCACTTCCAGGGTAGTACGGCTGTATTCGTTGCCATTGTCGCCCTCATGCACAATTGCTATTGAAAATACCCTGGCGTTCTTGCCGGTAAAGTCCTTCGTCACTTCATCAGGCACCGTAATGAAGTACATGATGATGATCACTGGTATGTAAATCGCCAGCGCGAGCAGGCAACCGACGCTGCGTTTCTTCTTCGCATTCATAACAGAAACGGAACAATCATGAATGTAACGAGAATCATGATCGGCAGCGCGAACCAGATGATCTGCCGGAAACCGAGTTCATAGGCGGGATTAGGCCAGTCCGGCTCCATGAATCCGAATACAACGCCCCTGCCTTCTTTGCGCTGCAGATTCCACATCAGTCCTGCTGCGAAGTACAGAATCGAGGAAAGCACGATATTCGGCAACCAGGTCGGCGGATAGTAACCGTGCTTGAGGAGAATGTAGACGTCGTAGGCCCAACTGACAGAAAACATCCAGACGCAAACAGCAATGAAGACGTGAATCAATCTGGCCCGCCCCTTCAGCGCCAGATAAAGAGTACCGACCGCCCAGGGCGCGGTCAGGAACGTGAGTATCGACATGAACGATGCATCGACGTAATCCCAGGTTGGATCACCGGTGTAGGGCGCCATGGCGATCATCGACAGAGCAGCAACCGCGAAGGTCAACAGCTTCCACGTTGACACCATAAATTTCAGGTAAGCGGACCGGAACAAGACCAGTGTTTTGCGTTCCCGAACCATCATGATGGCCGCTACGACGCACGCCAGTGTGTAGCCTGTCAGGTAGGCGGTAAATGCCGGCGTAATAATCGATCTAGTCCTGTTCGTCGTCTACAGGATTGTCCTGCGTCAACTGAATTTTCGCACTGTGTAACTCACCTATGTCGGCAACGCGCCAGTCGAGAATACCGTCACGCGGTGCCTGGTCGACTACTTCGATGCCGCTGGCCTCGAGCTGCTCGAGTTGCTGCCCAATATGCTCGTAACCCAATGATATAAGGAAAAATCCTTCGCCGTGCTCCGCGAGATGTCGGCCTGGCACAGACGCCGGATCATAAGGACAAACGAGCACCAACCAGCTTTCACCGACGCGTGTCCGCGCGACACGGGCGCCACGTGGCCGGTAATCAATGATTTCAAACGGCTCGACTCCAAGCGCGCGTTCGAATCGCGCCATTGCCTCTTCAAGATCGTGGACGACAAAATTGACATGATGAATGCGTGTCGGCGGCATGAATGCTCTCTCGCCAACCGTCCGCCTTTAGGCGGTCTCGCGATCACCTGATGGAAAGATGCCGGCCTTGGGCAGCAAGGCAGGCACGCCGCGCCCGAGTTCCTGTTCGAGCCAGCGGCTGATATCGATGATTTTGTCGAGTGACACACCGGTCTCAACACCGGATCGGTCGAGCATGTAAAGCAAGTCATCGGTGGGAATGTTGCCAGTCGCCGCCGGTGCAAAAGGGCAACCGCCGATTCCGCCGATACTCGCATCGAGATACGTGACGCCGGACTCTACGGCGGCCTGAGCATTGGCAAGCCCGGTGTTGCGCGTGTTGTGGAAGTGACATCGCAGCGGCAAATCACCGATCACTTCGCGGACTCGTCCGAGCAATTCGGTGACCTGGTTCGGAACTGCGACGCCAATGCTGTCCGCAATGCCAAGCTCCGCCGGACTAGCGTCAACGACCCGCCTGGCGAGTTCGACAATACGCTCAACCTTGACCTCACCCTCGTACGGACAGCCGAACGCGGACGAGATCATGACATTGGCACGCAAGCCGTTTTGCTGCGCGCGCTTTGCGATCTCACCCCAGACGCGAACGGACTCATCAATGTCTACGCCCTGGTTCTTGCGGTTGTAGGTATCGGTAGAGAGGACAACCATGCCGATTTCATCGATCTTTGTCTCGAGCGCGCGATCAAGACCGCGCTCATTCATGATCAATCCGACGTATGACACATCGTCATGATCGGCCAGTCGTTCAATCAACGCTTCGGCATCGGCCATCTGTGGCACGCGCTTCGGATGCACAAAGCTCGCAACCTCCAGGCGCCGAATACCCGCGTCGATCGCCTTGTTGATGAACTCCACTTTACTGTCCGTTGGCAGGATTTCGGGCTCGCTTTGCAGCCCGTCGCGCGGGCCCACTTCGACCAATGTGATCTTCTTGCTGCTCACTTAACATGCTCGATGACAGTGTGCTCGTCCACAACATCAGCGTATTTTGCGTTCATGTCGAACAGGTTCGCCTCGTGCGGTGCCGCGTGACGGTCACCGCATGCATCCGCCACCACAATCGGTATGAAACCGTATGACATCGCGTCGACACAGGTCGCTCGAACACAACCGCTCGTCGTCAGGCCTGTGATTATCAGCGTATCAATGCCTTTCGCCTCTAAGGTCGCCGCCAGCGAAGTGCCAAAAAACGCACTGGGATACTGCTTGGAAATCACCAACTCCCCGTCCGCAGGCTCGAGGCCCTCGGGCCATCCACCCAGAGGGTTGCCTGATACAAAAACCTCAAGCGCAGGAACTTTACGGTAAAAAACACCACCGTCCCCGCCGCCCTTCTGATACACGACATTTGTGTAGATGACCGGAATACCGGCACTTCGGGCTGCATCACGGATACGCAGTGCGGACGACAACGCGTCCTCCACACCGGCGTACAAAGGACTGTCTTTGTCGAAGTATGCCGCGACAAAGTCAACGAGAATTAGCGCGGGCGCTTCGCCGAAGCCAAGGCTGCCGTCAAAAGCCCCGCGATAATTCTCTGTAAGCTCGTCAGTCATCCACTGGATTAGAAGCGGAAACTAAAGTCGGCACCATACGTAGCCGTCGCGGCTGGGTGTATGAATGATCCGCCGAACTCAGCAGCCGGAATCACTTCTTCCAGATATTCTTCGTCCGTAATATTACGGCCCCATACCGTGGCAGACCAACGCTCTGCTTCAAAGCCAATGCGGAGATTCACTGTGTCGTAGGCGTCACGCTGTGTTTTCGAGAAATCCGTCGTGATGGATCCACCGCCGGCGAACAAGCCGTCCCAGATGTTCGGCGTTGCCTCGCCCTGCAGCGTGTGGAACCACATTTCGCCGACGTGCTGAAAATCCACTCGCGCATAGATATTCATGTCGTTGCCCATTGGGAGTTCCAACTGGGCCCCAAGGTTGTAGGTCTCATCTGGCGCCTGTGGTACATCGTTACCTTCCGACAGCGGCCGATTGATGTTCTTCTCGATTTCGGAATCCAGGAAACCGACACCACCGAAGATCGAGAAGTTTTCCGACGCGAGCCAGTTAAAGTCGACCTCAAACCCCTGAATAGTGGTCTCGTCAATCGTCGTGACGACGCGCAAGAGGCCAAAAGGACCAGCGAAGAACTCGAAAAACTGGTTGTCGTCGACGTCAGTGCTAAACACCGCGGCATTCAGTCGCAAGCGATTATCCAACAACTGGGTTTTGACTCCCAGCTCGAAACTGCTCGAGACTTCCTTGTCATAGGTATCTTCGATGACCAGCTGCGCATTAATCGGATTGGCTAGCACCGGCGGCTGGCCGGTGTTGAACCAGAGCTCGAGCAGGTCAGAGCTGCCGAGCGAGTTGAAGCCACCGCTACGAAAGCCGATACCCCAGCTCGCATACACATTGACCGCATCACTTGCAGCCCAACGCCACGACACTTTTGGCTGGACCTGGTCGAACGTCTCTTTACGATCGGGAATGCCGCTGGGGTTTGTCAAAAATCCGGGGTTAATCGGGCCTGGCTGAAACGTCATCGGATCGAGTGTGTGGATATTCAGACCTGAAGCCGCAACGTTCGGCACCTTGTTGCGAACCTTGCGATCCTCCTGGTCCCAGCGCAATGCCAGTGATAGTTCACTGCTCTCGCCGATATCGAAACTCACCTCGCCAAATGCCGCAATCACGCTGGTATCGAAATCGTCCCAGAACAGCAGATCGGTCGGGTTGGGTCCTGTGGGGTCGATATACGGCTGCCGCAGAAAGCCGAGACCCTGATCGGCGCCGTACGCGACGACGACCTCGCGATCAATTTCCGTCGCATAGATGCCGGCAATCCAGCGGGTCGACTGATCCTGCGGAGACGTGAAGCGTATCTCGACGCTGGAATCCTTCTGATTGCGCTCCTGGTACTGGTAACCATCACAGGCCGTTGGCGTGTAGGGTCCATAAACACCCAAAAAATCATCAGGCGGGGGCAGTACACCAAACGGCTGGAAAGGCTCACCGAACAGATCCGGCCGTGTGAAACTATTCAACGTCGCCCGATCGGCCTGGCATGCCGCAGTCACTTCATAACCATAAAACGTCGCGCTCGTGCCGTCGGACAACAGGTACTCCTCGAGATCATTGAACGAGGCAATAAAGGTCCAGTCACCATTGTCAGTTTCGTAATCCCCCTTGACGGCAAACTCAGTCGTTTCCTGCTTGTTCTCGCCGGGAACGTTGAAGGCGAACGTGAAATCGTGCTCGTTTACGTCTGCGAAGTACGACTGATCGAAACCGAAGACGTCGACGAAAGCAGGTATCGCAAACACGGCATTAAAATTGATCGCACCGCCCTCGACGTCGGAGAAACCGGCACGTAAGTCCCAGGTGAGCCTGTCATTCGGTTCAATGATCAGGCGCCCGCGTACCGTCGTGTCCTCGAGATAGTCAACGTCTGATCCGGCGTTCTCGTAGATATTGGAATAAACACCATCAAATTCGCGATAGCTGGCAGCCAGGCTGCCTCGTACCGAGTCACCAAGCGGGCCACTAAAGCGCAGCGAGGCCTTTGCCATGCCGTCGCTGCCGCCACCCACTTTAATCTGGCCGGCGAATTCGTCACCGGGCTCTTTGGTCGTAACCAGGATGGCGCCTGCTACCGCATTGCGGCCGTACAGGGCACCTTGCGGTCCTTTCAGCACTTCGATTTGCTGCACATCAACGAGTTCTTCGTTGAAGCTGTTCGGGTTCGTGCTGAGGATGCCGTCAACCAGGTAGGCGAACGTCGACTCCGCGTCACGTGTTGAAACGATGCCACGAATACTGACCTGTGTATCGCCGACGTTTGCTGTATCCACGATCGTGACATTAGGCATCAGCGATATGAAGTCGGCCGGTCGTTCGATGCCGGCTCGCTCAATCGTCTGTGCCGTGAATGCGGTTATCGCAATAGGTACGTCCTGCAGACTCTCTGCGCGCTTACGTGCTGTAACGACGACTTCGTCAATCGCCAACACGCCGCCTTGCTGGGCGTTTGCCGTCGCCAACGGCAACATCGATAACACGCTGATTAATACAATCGTTCTCGTTGCTATTCTCATAGCATTACCCCCTTCCTAAGCAGTGCTTTGCTTCTTTGTTATAACTTTAGTTCTTTTCATCCAAACTGGCAAGATTGAACAGCTTCTTGCCGCCGTTAGTCGATGCCCATTACCATGGCGAACTGATACCGCTCCGGGTTGTACAGCGCTTCAAGTACGTCAACGATTACGCCACTCTCTGTGGAACTAAAGCGACGAACCGACAACAATGCAGCACCCGGCTCAACATCGAGTTCCGCCGCAATCCGACCAGATGCGTTCTTCGCACTGAGTACCTGCTCCATCTTGGTCAGACTGATGTCGTTTTCGCGAAGCAGATTCAGACGCGGCGTACTTTCCAGCTTGCGCTTCGTGTACGCCCTGGAAATACCGACCGTCCAGCTAACGTAGTAAGCGTAGGGCTCGCCCTCCTCGTTACTGCTTACACGAATGACCTTGTGCACGTAGTCACCTTCGGACAGATTTAGCCGCTCACGAATATCGACGGGCGGCACGACTTTCTCGATTGATAGGACACGGACGATGCTGTGCTCTCCCATGTCGATAAGGCTCTCGAGCATGCCGACGAGCGGTCCACGCACCGGTTTGGGTGTGTAGTGGTATGTAACATGAGACCCCTTGCCGCGAAACCTTGAGATCAATTTCTCTGCAGCAAGCTCATCCATCGCACGCTTCGCCGTGATTCGCGACACGTCAAACGTCTCCGTAAGTTGTTGCTCAGTCGGCATTTGCGCGTCATGCGGTATCGTGCCGTCGAGGATCGCGGCCTTGAGCACCGAGTACAACTGGTGATAGAGCGGAACCCGCAACATGGCGCCATGCTGCGCCAGTTGCCAATCCGACTTTAGCGAATGCAACAGCTCAGGCATTCGGTGCCTCCGGCGCCGGGAGGTGCGTCTCTTCCAGTGAACGTGCCTTGATCTCATCGATCGTGCCACCAAAACTGAATAAGCCTGTCTCACCGCGATCACCGCGCATCTTGTCGCGCAATCTCTCGGTCGCCGCTGTATTGACACTACCGTTGTCATCGATGACAACGCCATAACGTTGCGCACCGTCACGAGACACGAGACCACGGGCGACGTCGACCTGCACGAGCTCCGGATCACGTTCCAGTGGATCTCCCCAGCCACCGCCTCCCCAGGTATTGAAGTACAGGACATCGCCCTCCTTAACGTCGACCCCGTCGCACTTGGCCGGCAGCCACTCTTCATTCCCGTCTGCACGTACCAGTTTCTTCGTCGAACGCATGCCCGGGTCGCCACCGCGCACGCCCCATGGATAGGTCAACCAGCGTTCGTCATGAATGCCGATCTGCCCGTCAACGAGGAACTCATAGGCCACCGAAAGGCCATTACCGCCTCTGTGTAACCCAGCGCCTCCTGAATCGGCGATAGGCTCGTACTTGACGATGCGCAGTGGAAAGTAAGCTTCGATAAATTCGTTCGGTACATTGGTAAACCCCGGCCACAGCGAGTGTCCGTCCGGACCGTCGCCGACCGGCCGGCCAGGAATACCGCCAAATCCGATTTGGAACAACTGGAACCACTCGCCCTTCTTGTCGTAACCGGAGAAGAACAAGTGCGGGCTGTCAGAAAAGCCTGCCGCATTCATTGCGTCCGGCGCCCCTTGGCCCAACACGCCACCCATGACGTCGAATATCCGCCCCAATGCGTGAGTCCGGCCGGAAAGTGCCGCCGGAAAGTTCGGCTTCAAAAGGCTGCCTTCCGGGATGCGCACATCGACGAGCTCGTAGAAGCCATCATTAAAGAGAATATGCGGATCGAACAGATTGATCGTGAACGACCCGAAGAACATCTTGAACATATCTTCACTGAGATAGAAATTGATCGAACTCTTGGCCTGCGGATCAGTACCCGCGAAATCGAAGATCGCAACATCCCCTTCACGCCAAAGCTTGCACGCGATCTTGTACGGTCCTTTGCCGACACCGTCGTCGCAGACGTAATCCTCGAAGTACTGCGGCTCTTCGGGAACGATCATGTTGATGATGGCGCGCATCGCCTCGAGGTTTCGATCAAGCATGATCTGCATGGTCGTGTAAAACGTATCGTCGCCGAAACGCTCGGCGATCTCGACGCAGCGTTTGCCAGCCGTACGGCATGCCGCGACCAGCGCGTTCAAGTCAAAACGGTTCCACTCGGAGGTCCGCACGTTGTGCAAGATTAGTTCGAGCAGATCGGCCTGCAACTCGCCTTTCTTGTAGAGTTTGGTCGGCGGAATGCGAATACCTTCCTGGTAGATCGTTTCCGCACTGATCGGAATTGATCCGGGCACCATGCCGCCGTTATCGGACATGTGACCGAACATCGCGGACCACGCCATATGACGGCCATCTTTGAAAATTGGCACGAGCACGATCCAGTCCGGCAAGTGCGACACTGCCGCATTACACATGTACGGATCGTTCGTCAGAATGATGTCGCCCTCTTCGATATCACCCTCGTAGGCATCCATGAAGCCGCGAATGAAAGAACCGAACTGACCAACGACCATCTTGCCGTCGCGATTCGCGACCATCGGGAAGCAGTCGCCTTGCTCGCGAATGCCGGGACTCATTGCCGTACGAAATAGCACCGCATCCATTTCGACGCGCACGTTTTTGAGCGCGTTTTCGATGATGTCTACCGTTACTGTGTCAACGTCAACAGTCTTAAACGGCGTGGAGTTTGTTTCAATGATATTTGCTGTCATGACGAACTCCTCACTTAAACCGGATTAATCAGAAGGTTGCCAACTTCGTCGACAGCGGCGGCATGTCCGGGCAGAACCAAAGTCGTCGAATCCATCTCAACAACGATTGCCGGTCCGGGGACAACCGTTCCGATACCGAGCTTGCCGCGATCGTAGATAACAGCCTCGTGCCACTCTTGTTCGTAATAGAACCTGGTGTCGTGAAATTTCGCGTCCTCGAGCCTGGTCTTGACGTCGCTGACTTCTTTTAGGTCAGCCGCGAGAGTGCTCTTTGCTTTCACAATCGCTCGAATCATGACGATTTCATGATCCTTGCCGTGTGCGAACGTAAACAGTTGCTCGTGCTGACGATCGAACTCATCCGTTAGTACTGCGAGGCCCTGACTTTTCAATTCGTCAGTCGTGACAGCGAGTGACAGCTGGAAGGCCTGACCGCCGTACCGAATATCTGCCTGGTAGCTGACTTCTTGCTGATCGGACGGAATACCATCCGCTTCGAACGATTCGCTTGCCCGCGCGCGCAGCGTATCGAGCTGTCGAATGAAATCCTTAGTCGTGAGTCCATCCACACGTGCCACATACGTTTGCGACGCCTCGTCCTGAATCCGTGTTGTTGCATCACCATAGGCACAAAGCACCCCTGGGCCTGGCGGTATGATGACCGGCCACGAACCACTGAGAATTCCAAGCGCGTTTGCATGCAACGGGCCTGCACCACCAAAACCTACAAGCGCAAAGTCCCGCGGATCATAGCCCTGCTCAACCGATACAAGTCGCAAAGCCCCAAGCATCGACTCATTCACGATTTTGATGATGCCCTCTGCGGCAGCCATCAATTCGATACCCATCGCATCGGCAACCGTCTGTACCGCAGTTTCGGCGGCATCGCGATTAATTGTCATGGCACCGCCGAGTTTTACATCGGACGGCAGATAGCCGAGCAGCACGTTCGCGTCGCAGACGGTCGGTTTGTCACCGCCTTTCATATAGGCAGCGGGACCAGGGTCTGCGCCTGCGGAATCCGGGCCGACGCGCAGAGCTTTCGTGAGTTCTGGACTAAAAGCGATTGAACCGCCACCGGCGCCGATCGTACGTACGTCAACGGATGGCGCACGCACCGTAATATCACTGACGCGTGTCTCTCGACGAATGCGTGCCTGGCCGTTCTGTATAAGGGCAACGTCGGTCGACGTTCCGCCCATATCGAACGTCAGGATATTCTCGAAGCCCCCACGCGTGCAGAAGTACATCGCGCCCGAAACGCCACCGGCCGGACCTGACAACAGCATGTTCACGGGCGATTCACTCGATGCACGCGAAGATGCCAGGCCGCCGTCCGAACGCAATATCGCAAGATTGACATCATCGCCCAGACGTTCTTCGAGCGATGTCTGCAGGTTTTGCACGTACTTGGATACTTGTGGGCGCACATAAGAATTCACGACTGTCGTTTCCGTACGCTCGTATTCCTGCATCTCGGGCACGACATCACTACTGATCGAAATCGGAATGTCGCCGAAGTACTCCTGTGCGACCTCCCGCGTCTGCGCCTCGTGCTCACCGTTGACGTAAGAGTTCAACAGGCAAATCGTCAGGGCTTCAACTTCACCGGTGCCGGCCAGCGCCTTGACGTCGCGACGCAATGCATCAACATCAAGCGGTTTGACGGCGTTACCCTCAGCATCCATACGTTCATCGGCTTCAATCGTCAATTCAAGCGGCGCCAGTAGCGGCGCTTTCATGTAGCTGACCCAGCCGCCAAGGCCGCCCGGGCAGAATGAGCGAGCGACCTGCAACACCTGCCGGTAGCCTTTCGTGGTTATCAAACCCACCTTGGCGCCCTTGCGTGTCAACACCGCGTTGGTCGCGACGGTCGTGCCGTGCATGACCTGGTTGACCTGCTTCGCATCGATATCCGACTCGTCGCAAATGCGATCGATGCCGTTCAACACACCGATGGATGAATCTTCCGGTGTGGACAACACCTTGGCCATGTAAGTGTGGCCGGAGCCCTCATCGACCAGTAACAGGTCGGTGAACGTACCGCCAACGTCAACTCCCAGCCGAAACGTCATATGTGTTCCCCTAAATAATCGACTTTTCCTGTAGTTCTGCGAGCTCTTCGCTGCTTAGCCCCAGCAGCCCGCAAAAGATTTCCTCGTTATGTGCGCCCAATGTCATCACACCGGTCCAGCGAACCTCACCTTGAGTCCTGGACATTTTCGGGAATACGTTTTGCATTTTGAGATCCGGCCACTCGTCGGTGGGCGTCTCGATAATCGCCTCACGCGCCTGGAATTGCGGATCCTCGAGCATCTCCGGCGCACGGTAGATACGGCCAGCCGGTACACCAGCTTCCTGCATCAACTGATCCACTTCGGCAACCGTCCTGGTCTTCGTCCAATCAGTGATAAGCGCATCAAGCTCCTGCATGTTCGTGCCGCGCGCCGTGTGCGTCTTGTAGCGTTCATCCTCGGCCAACTCGGGTTGACCTATTACTGCGCACAAGCGGCGAAATACCGTGTCCTGATTTGCAGCAACCAGAAAGATGCCGTCTTTGCAGTCGTAAATATTCGATGGCGCAACATTAGGCAGAGTTGCTCCGGAGCGTTCACGAACATAATTGCTGACTGTGTACTCAGGAATGGTCGCTTCCATGACATTCAGCACTGACTCGAAAATCGAAGCGTCAATAACCTGTCCTTCGCCCGTTTTGTCCCGGTGATGCAAGGCCGCCAATGCCCCCATGCAAGCGTAGGTCGCTGCCAGAGAATCACCGATCGACAGGCCGGCGCGACTCGGTTGGCGGTCCGGCTCGCCGCACAGATAGCGCATGCCGCCCATTGCTTCACCGATGGATGCATATCCGGCGCGCTTCGAGTACGGCCCGGTCTGGCCGTATCCCGATACACGAATCATAATGAGGCCAGGATTATCTTTGGCGAGGTCCTCGTAGCTGAGTCCCCAACGCTCCAACGTACCGGGTCGAAAATTCTCCAGCACCATGTCCGCTTCGGCAATCAGTCTGCGAACGAGCTCCTGACCGCGCTCTTCGCGCAAATTTGCAGTCACTACTCGCTTGTTTCGCGCACAGACCTGCCACCACAATGGAAATTCGCCGCGACCCCAGGTACGCATCGGATCACCCTGACCGGGCGGCTCCACTTTAATCACGTCCGCACCCATATCCGCCATGAGCTGACCGCAAAATGGACCCGCGATCAACTGGCCAAGCTCGACAAGGCGAATATCGGTCAGAGGGCCTTTGCGTCCCGATGCATCACTCATGTTCTTATTGTTGTCCTTCGCGTGCGGTACGATGCGGTCGCCGAATATTGTACTATTCGCCCTGTCAATATAACAATAGGGCTTATAACCACTGCAGAACGTCAGTAGATGACGAGGAAAACGCGGTAGGACTTTGAGTTACTTGTTATTAATCCCGATCAGCTCGTAGTGGCCGCCTCTGTCGAGCGCCCTTTTGTAGGCCGGCCTGGCACGAACGCGTTCGAGAAACGCGGCGAGCCTCGGGTAGTTTTCGTCGAGGTCTGTGCGTACTTCAGCAGCCTCAATCGCAAAGCTCATCTGCACATCGGCAGCTGTCATCTGATCACCACAAAACCAGGTCGAGTGCTGCAGCGTCGACTCCATGAAATCGAGATTGCGTTTGACGTTGGCATCGAGAAAACTCTCGCGCACCTTGCCCGCAATGCCCTTGGCGACGGGCTTCAGGAAAAACGGCATTGGCGCGGTTTCAATTCGGGCCAGGACCACGGACAGGAGCATCAATGGTGCAAATGTGCCCTCCGCGTAATGCAGCCAGTAGACGTATGCCCTGTGCTCCGGCGTTTCGTGTGACGGCAATAGCTTGCCGGTGTCGAACCTGGCGACGAGGTACTCGATAATCGCGCCAGACTCGGCAACCGTAATATTGCCATCCGTTATAACCGGCGACTTGCCCAGTGGATGAATAGCTCTTAGCTCGGGTGGTGCGAGGCTGGTCACTTTGTCGCGTCCGTATCGCTTGATTTCGTATTCGGCACCCAGCTCCTCGAGCAACCACAGGATACGCTGTGAGCGCGAGTTTTCGAGGTGATGAACTGTTAGCATCGTCGTCTGCCGCTTATGTTTATTAGTCAATGGTATCATCGCCCATCATTTTCAAGATCGACATTCTGGAGCGCGATACATGCAGGTAGCGCTATTTGGCGGCACCGGTTTCGTCGGCAGCTACCTGGTTGATGCGCTGATCGCGGCAGGTCATACGCCGTCCTTACTGGTCAGAGACAGCAGCGCGAGCAAATTACGCGATGCAGAGAAATGCCGACTTGCATACGGCGACATCTCGTCCGAGCCAGCGATCGAGTCGACGCTGACCGACTGTAATGCCCTGATCTACAACATCGGGATCCTAAGGGAATATCGAAAACAAGGCATCACGTTCGAGGAGTTGCAGTATCGCGGCGTAGAGCGCGTCATTGATGCGGCGAAGCGCTGCAATGTGTCTCGCGTTCTGCTGATGAGCTCGAATGGCGTAAAACAACCTGGAACGGCGTACCAGGAAACCAAGTTCCGGGCTGAAGAACTGGTCAACAAGAGTGGCCTGCAATTTACGGTGTTTCGACCCTCGGTGATATTTGGCAATTCTCACGGATTGCAGGAAATCTCGAGCCAGTTGTATAACGACCTCGTCAAACCACCAATCCCGGCAGTCGGCTTTCATACGGGCTGGAATCCAACAGGCAATGGTGTCGTTATGTCGCCGGTGCACGTAACGGATGTTGCCGACGCTTTCGTCGCCGCGCTGACGAATGACGAGAGCATCGGCAAGACCTACCTGCTCGGCGGCCCCGAAGTCCTGACGTGGACAGAGATGATCCACCGCATCGCGACGGCAACCGGCTGCAACAAGTGGATTCTGCCGATGCCAATCGGCGTCATGAAGTTCGGTGCGACACTGTTCGACTGGCTACCGTTCTTTCCGGCAACACGAGATCAGCTGACGATGCTTGCTGAGGGCAATACTGCCGATCCGGCGGAAATCGAATTGTTGACCGGACGATCGCCGTTGCCCTTTTTGCCGGAGAATCTCTCGTACTTGCGGTAGTCTGTGACCTAGGTATAGCTTCTCAACAGCTCAAGCATGCGCTGTTGCTCTGCCTCATCCGGCAGGCGTCCGAAGCCGGCACCGAGATTATCGATGGCGTGTTTGGGATTCGACGTCTCAGTCAACACGCAGTTGACGGCGGGCTGCGCGAGTATGAACTTGAGTGAGAACTGCGCCCAGCTTTGGCAATCAAACTCCGCTGCCCACTCAGGAAGCTCTTTCCCGCGAACGACGGAGAAATAGTCGCCGTTGATAAACGGTCGATTGATGTTCACAGCAACGCCATTGTCCCTGGCGAGCGGTAGCAGGCGATCCACGGCCTCGGGCTCGAGCATCGAGTAGTTCGTCTGAATGAAATCAACGAGGCCATTCTCGACCAGCCCCCCAATGGCGTCATGGTTCTGCTGCCCCGATCGGGCAATGCCGATATACCGCACCAGCCCTTCTTCTTTTAGCGCGTAGTAACGATCGTGCTGCGCACGGAACTCTTTCAGGTTACGCGTGTGAACCAGGTCGAGCGCGGACTTACCTTGCGCGCTCGCGACGATCGCCGCTTCCTTGTGCATCGTCGACGCATCTTTGGGATCGAGGTAGTTACCCATGAATAAGGCGCTAGACACATCCTTTTCAACAGCAAGTTTGCCGACCGAGAAGCGACTCGGCCCACCAACGTCAATGTAGCGACCACCGTGTTCGACGAAAATGTCGATCAGCGTGCTTGCAACGCTTTGGTCGTCTGCGCGAAACGCGCCTGAGTTGCCGAGACCAATGACGGGTAAGCTTTCGTCCGTGCCGGGAATTGGCCGTGTTGGCAGGGGCCGCCGCCTCTCCGCCAATGCCGAAATCGGTGCTGCGGTGGCCAGAGCGGCAGCACCTGTATATTGAATGAATTCGCGTCGATTGGTCATTGTGCCTCCACCAAAAACAGCACGACTGTAAGCAGACGGAGAGTTGTAGTCATCGTTTCCTCTTCGCCCGGTTTGGCAACTTGTAGCTGACATTGCCGTTCTTCACAACAATCAGCTTGCGCTTCTTCATGTCTTCGACCAGAGCAGCCAATGCTTTTTCATCAAGCTCCTCCTTGATGAGGTGGCTGATCGTGTTCTGCAACGTCTTCACTTTCCTGGGCCGGGATTGACCCCGCCCAATCAGGTTCCTGACGATCGCATCGACCATGTCGCCGGTACTCCCCTTCGTCGAGATGCGCAGTTCCGGTATCTCGGCAACGTCTATTTCCCTGTGAACGCGGATCTTCCTGCTCTTGAGATGCCTGATCAGTGGATCGAACCCTTTGTCTCTGCTGATCACATGAAAGTGCGCCTGCGGCTCCTTCGCCGCCAATTCCCCAATGTAATAGGCGATGTGAAAGTCCAGGGCGTTGGGTCCACTACCCTCTATTTCGACATACCTGGCCTGGTCCCCAAGAATCTGCATTGCAACGACGATGTGCCGCGGCAACCGGGTCTGATTTGAACCGATGAAGACGAGCACCTTGAACGGGTGTGCAGCGAGTAACTCCAGGTTCTTTGGCTGGACGTTCTCGAAGTCGATCAGTACGTAATTCGTTGGCAAGAGGGTCTCCGTACAATAGAGTGCCAGTGTACAGAAATTCTGCTTGATGAGAACGAGGTTGAAAGCATGTTCGCAGACGGACAAATAGGTGCACCGGGCATCATGGGCCTGACCATCGCGATTAGCCTGCTCGGCCTGTATCGCATGCCCGCGATCATTCACAAATTCTTATTCAGGCCGTATTTGTTTCTGCGCGCCAGACAATACGACACGATGATCATGAGTGGCTTCATTCATGCCGATCTCGGTCACCTGCTGTTCAACATGTTTACGTTTTACTTTTTCGCATTTCCGATGGAACGTTACATCGGTACTGTGCCTTTTCTCGCTCTGTATTTCGTCGGCTTGGTCGCAAGCCATTCCTGTACCTGGTACAAGCACAGGAACAATCCGGAATATGCGTCGCTGGGCGCGTCCGGTGCGGTTTCGGCCGTGCTGTTCGCCTACGTCGTATATTTCCCGACCACGACGCTGATGATCATGCCGATTCCCGTGCCGATCCCGGCGGCGTTGTTTGCCGTGGGTTATGTGGCCTACTCCTATTGGGCCTCAATACATTCACGCGGTCGCATCAACCACGACGCACACCTTTGTGGGGCGTTGAGCGGAATCGCTTTTGTGGCGGTGACAGACCCGGGGGCATTTACGCGACTCATGGCGATATTCGGCCAGGGCTAGTCGAGGATCTCCAGACCGTCCGATGCAATCTCACCGTTTGGCGACAGGACATAATGCTCGAACTGCCAGCCGATACAGAAACTGCCGGTCTCGTCCGGGTTTTCGGTAACCCGAATGTCCTCAGGTTCTACCCGGCACTGCATGTGATCGCTCAATAACTTGGCGATACTGGGTTTTTCTGCTGCATATACGATGTCCATGGCGTCCTCCTCGTGTACATTCCTTTGTAACTCGCAGTCAGAATATGGCCGGACGGCTTAATGGAGCCTGAAATTTTTCTGAACAGGTCCTGAATAGGTTCATGCGAATAAATAACATCTTTGTCGCGGTAAGTTTCGTTTGGCTGCTCGTTTCGTTCTGGAACAGAAATGACCTGCCGCGAAACATCGACTATGTGCCGGAAATCACGAACGAACCCGCGCAAACAGAGACCCGGCAACGCCCTTTTACAGCCGTATTTAATGAAGTCGAGTATCTGATCGAGCCTGAATACGAGTACGACATCGTCGGCATGATCGTCTCGTATCGTCATCATGACAATAACAGCCGGATGCACCGCCTGGCAGACGACCATCTGAATATGCTTGATGTCTGTGTTGTGTGGGGCGACAACTCGACCAGCGATTTGCACCAGATCGACTTCTGGAACGGAATATTTACCTGCAACGTTTTCACCCGGGATCAACAGGCCTGGGATTCATTTGACATGAATCAGTTGTCCAACAATCATCTGATCTCGGACGATGACAACATTCGCGACCGGGTCAAAGACATCCAGATTGGCGATCAGATTCGTGTGCGCGGTTACCTGGCGAGTTATTCCAGCGCGCGAGGTGGCAAGCGCGGCACCAGCACAACTCGGACAGATACTGGCGACGGTGCCTGCGAGACGCTGTATGTGAAACGCTTTGACATCGTGCAACATGCAACGAGCTACTGGCGCATCTCGATGGTCGCCTCACTATTGGCACTTTTAGCCGGGCTCGCTGTCCATTTCGGAAGGCCTTATCGGCCTTACTGAATCGATCAATGATCAAGTCAGCAGGAGAAGGTAATGACTGTATCTTACGTTGAGCGTGAAGACGCTGACGCCGACACGCTGAAGTTCTACGACCTCGCCGAAGAGCGTTTTCAGGCGCTTCTGAATATATTCAAGGTGTTTGGTCACCACCCGGAGTACGGCACCGTTTTCACCGAACTCGTTATGGCTATCCTGAAAGACGGCGAGCTGGACTGGCTGACCAAGGAACTGTTGATCCTGAAGGCCACGCAACGAAACAATTGCCAATATTGCGTCGTGCAACACGAGCGGGTTTCAGAAATGCTCGGCATGGGGCAGGACAAGATCGCCGATTTGGATGGTAACAAGTACAAGGAAAGCCCGTTATTTACCGATGGTGAACGAGCACTCCTCGACCTGACCGTGCAAATCGGCGAGGACGCGAATAACGTCTCGAAGGAACTATGGGATCGTTTGCACAAACACTGGTCGGATTCTCAAATTGTCGAGGCAACCTTCGTCATCACAACCTACATCATGGTCTCGAAGTTCGGCGATGCACTGGGCGTGGAACTCGAATCAATGTTCGATGGCGTCCAGCCAATTTTGTCCGTACATCACTAGCCGTAAGAAAAGACAGCCCGCTCTCGCGGGCTGTCTTTTATCCCTGCAAATTGCTGGCTAGTCATCCTCGCTGTCGTCAGCGGGCGTGGACAAGTCGGGATCGAACATCCAGACCGTGTAATCCGAACTCGCGAAACCCGACCCGAACTCAGTGAAGACTGCGTCCGCTTCTTCTGCCGACCCCATCTGCTCGGTCACAAACTCGAAAAAATTCGGCTCGGAAGGCGCCATGTCTGCGAAATTCTCATGCTCCGTCACGATCGCCAGCATAGGTTTTCCTCCGATGCGTGATAGCCAGAGCCACTTGTGGCCCTCCTCCGCCCATCCTTCGTTGAGCGCGAGCTGGCTCAATTTCTTGCGTGCCTCGTTAGGGCCGGGGCCCGCGCCTTGCTTCCAGGTCCTGGTGGTTACGCCATAGTACGGCCCGGTAGGCTCGTCTTCCGGCCAGTTACTGTTCTCCCGGTCCGTGTTTTCGAGGTAGTGGTGGTAGTGGTCGACGTACTGGTGCACGTTTTCGCTCCAGTGCGCGTTAAAGCCCTTCTCCTGCTCCTCAGATAGGTACGCATCCTGGTCCGCCCAGTCAAAGCAGCAGTAACGCCACTGATACATGTTTAGGTTGTGACCAAGCACTACTCTGAAGCCGGCCCAATTACGCGAATCTTCGCCTTCCGCGCGAGCTGCCATGTGGGCCTGGATAGCTGATTCAAATTGGCCCTCCATGCCTTGCTTCGGCACCATGATCCAGACGTCGGATAATGACGGTAGTTCTTCCTCGTGACTGTCGGCCAAAACGCCCAACGGCAAAATCAGCGCGACGACACTGACAATAAACGAGCATTTTTTCATTGTTATTCTCCTTGGGATTTTCTTCTTCCTCAGTATAGTCAATCTACCGGCAACGGCTAGTCAGTCAATTCGACACCGTTCCAAAACGCAATGCGGCCCGCAATCTCTTTCGCCGCGTTTTTAGGGTCCGCGTAATACCAGGCCGCGTTGGTATTGGTGTCACCGTCAACCTGCAACGAGTAGTAGCTCGCGGTGCCTTTCCAGGGACAAACCGTTGTGTGATCGCTTGCCACGAGAATATCCCGCCGCACTGAATCCCCCGGGAAATAGTGGTTACCCTCGACAACCACGGTGTCATCCGATTCTGCAATGACCGCTCCATTCCAGATAGCTTTCATGTGATTCTTACCTCGTGTTCACTTCTGAAGTTGCTGCATGAGTTCCTTTAGCTCAGCCACGTCGGCTTCGAGTCGACTGACCCGTTCCGACAATTCGGCCACGCTGACTCGCTCCGACGTCCCTGACGGCTTCTCTGCCTGGACCTGGCTGACATGCGCTTCGACATCCACAGGTCCTGAGAACAGGTGCATGTACTCTGAATCTTTGCGTCCCGGCGTGCGCGGCAATTTCACCAACAGCGGTTCACCGTCGCGATCGATTAGACTCGTTAACGCGAGCACAACGTCGGCGTTGTCCGCAAAGCTGTGCAAACGACCACTGCGCGATCGTATCTCGCCCGGCGTCTGCGGTCCGCGCAACAACAGCAAACAAACAATGGCGAGCTGCGGCGGTTCGAATTGCAGGTTGCTGTAACGCGTATTGCAAAACCGCTGTGTGTATTTCTCGGTCCGGCTCTTGAAGTTCTCTTCCATGCGCACGAGGTGCTTGGCCTCGAGATCGCGAACCGTGTGTTGCACCTCGCCTTGCTGCAAGGCCATCACGGGGTTGCGACCGGATTTTTGATTGCAGGCGTTGGTCAGGGCATTCAACGTCAGCGGATATTGATCCGGTGTGACGACGGACTTCTCGATCAGGCAGCCAATCACACGGGCTTCGATAGCAGTGAGTTCTTGCAGCACGAACGGGTCCTCGTAGCGGTATCCAGAGCCGGCCGGATGCGACCGTCTTGCGGCGTACTTTGGAGCATTGACTCGCCCCGGGCAAGCTCTCCCGTTTGGGATTTTTAATTGAGTATTGCGTGAGTACTCACGTATCGGTTATGCTTCACAGATGCATACTGAAATGACACGTGAACAAACGCTGGCGCTCGCATTTGCAGGTGCCTGGAGCCATCTCGAGCGCCGGCTGGACAACAGTCTTGGCTCCATACGCGGCATTAGTCTCGCCGAATATCGCCTGTTGCGAGCCCTCGGCGATGCGCCAAATTCTCAGGCCAGCCGCGTCGATCTGGCTCAGGCGGTGAGCCTTACCCCATCGGGCGTGACCCGGGCGCTTCGCCCGATGGAAAAGCTGGGCATCGTCTCCACGGTCAAGAGCAAGCGCGATGCGCGTCTGGCGATTGCGGCGCTAACGCCGGCCGGTCGCGAATTGCTGACCGACGCGTCGGGCGTGGTCGACGATACGATGACGGCCCTGCTCGAGCGTTCGCCGAAGGCGGCATCGCAATTGCACGAGTTCATCGAACTGCTGCAGGACGTCGGCGGCTAGCCCCAATAACGTCATTGTCCTCGTAAGTACAATTCCTATCTTGAAGCAGCATTGCCGATCAAACATGACATCGACGCAAGTTTGACCATCATTGATCCCGGTCTTCTGGACGTCCCGGTAGATTACGATGTCAAAACAAAGATTGGCGAAACGAAACACATACCGCCGACTCTCTCGTTCCAGTATCACTTTGCTCCGGATCGGGATTTTCAACCGTATCTGGGCCTTGGCTTGAACTGGACGAGGTTCTCAAGCACGAAGCTGCACCCCGATATGGTCGACGATGAAGTTAGTAAACTGATACTCGACGGCTCGTTTGGCGTTGCCGCTCAGCTCGGTGGTGACTGGCAAGTCGATCAAGCTGCCTTTGCGTCAGCGTAGTTGTAGATCGCAGTTATCGTTGTCTCTGTACTGAGACTGGCCATAATCGGGCAAAGGCCAGCTGCTCTTTCCAGTTTTTCACGATCAGTTGGCAAAAAATTTCGTGGAATATCAAATGTCACTGTGATCGTGTCGACGTGCGGAAACGTCTTGTCCATGCCCGTGAGTTGAATGTTGACAACGGTGCCTCTGAGATCCAGATGATCCCGTTGGGCAATGGCGCCCATCGACAACAGCATGCAACTGCCGAGACTAATACCGAGCAAACTCGCAGGTGAGAATTCGTCACCTTTACCAGTGTAGGGGCAATCAATCGCCACGATATTGTGATGTGGCTCTTGCAATGCGGTCGCGTGTTGATCGCCGTCGTACATTATCTTCAGCGTGCTCATGGCGCACCTCCTCTTGCGCCGATTCCGCTAAGTGAATCGCGCAATAGAATCAGTCCCTGCTAGTTTTATGCGCCTGATTATCAGCGAGCGCAATTCGGAATTACCCTTAGCGCGGGCAAAACAAGAGAGTGAAACGAAGTTTTGATAAGGTGGGGCGCTCTCGATCGAGGTTATTGGTGAATAAGTGCCAGCTGTCAAGATATGGGTCGATGCTGATGCATGCCCTGTCGTAATCAAGGAAATCCTGTTCAGGGCGGCGGAACGAACGGAAACGTTATTGACGCTCGTCGCCAACCAGCCGTTGCGCGTGCCTGCGTCGGAATTCATCAAGACTATTCAGGTCCCGTCGGGATTTGATGTTGCGGACAGTGAGATTATCAAGCGACTTGACACTGGTGACCTGGTCGTAACTGCAGACATTCCTTTGGCGGCAGAGGTTATCGACAAAGGCGGCCATGCGCTCAACCCTCGAGGCGAGCTGTACTCGGTAGACAACATCAGGGCGCGACTGAACATGAGAGACTTCATGGATACGTTGCGAGCCAGTGGAATAGACACCGGTGGACCGCCGGCTTTGAGTAAAAGTGATCGGCAGGCTTTCGCGAATAATCTGGACAGATTCCTGGCCAGGGTTATGAGCCAGAAATGACAGCGCCGCATGGAATCGACGGGTGCCGGTTGTCAGTTCTGGCGTGATGAGCGCTTGGCGCGCCGGGAACTGAGGGTGAGCGGCGTTGACTTAAGTTGCGGTTTCTTTGTGGGACGGCCAACGAAGTAGCCTTGTGCCATGTCCACACCCAGTTCACCAAGCAAGACCAGTGACTCGGCGTCTTGCACGTACTCCGCGATAGTTTGCATGCCAGCTTCACGGCCGATCTCCGCGATCAGCTTGATCATCTTTTGATCAACCGGGTTATTGAGTATGTCCTGTACGAACGCACCGTCGATCTTTATGTAATCAAAATGCAGTTTTTGCAGATAGCTGAATGAACTGTAGCCCGTACCAAAATCGTCCAGTGCAAAATGACAGCCCAGCGCTCGCAGCGCGGTAATCTTTTGCTCGACATGCAGCGGCCGCCTAATTGCCAGGCTCTCGGTGATCTCGAGAATGATGTCACTCGGTTCCACATCATGCTCCTTGAATGAATCCTCGACGAACTTAGTCAGGTCGTCATTCTCGAATGCGTTTGCCGACAGATTGATCGCCAATTTGAGCCGCCGCGCGCGACACGAATGTTCGGCGTAGGCTTTGGCGGCGTGCCGAATCATCCAAAAATCGATTTCAGACATCAGGCCGAAGCGTACGGCGGCCGGCAGAAACGTATCCGGCAGGATCATCTTGCCATCATCGCCTTGCAGCCTGATGAGCACTTCGTGGTGCGTCGTTTCACCGGTATCAATACGGTTGATAGGTTGAAAACGGAGCTCGAATTCGTCGTCGTCTACGGCATTGCGCAGACGGTTCATCCAGCCGACATCGGCTGATATACGTTGCACGGTGTCTTCGGAATGCTCGTAGAGGTGCATGCGATTGCGGCCGGCCATTTTCGCTTCCCGACACGCGATGTCCGCCTGATTAATCAGCTCATCGTGCCGCAGTTCATCCCCTGTCAACATCGTAATGCCGATACTGCAATGGACATGGAACACTTGATCTTCTTCGACGTGTGCCATGTGCCGCAAATTCGCCAGAATCGACTCCGCGCACGCTTGCGCGGCGTCCGCGTCGGTGCGACGCATCAGGATTGCGAATTCATCGCCGCCGAAGCGGGCAACGATGTCGTCGCTTCGGACGCTGCGCTTTAACTCATCAGCAACCTTGCAAAGCAAGCGGTCACCGGCCGGATGCCCGCACGCGTCGTTAACGTATTTGAATTGGTCCAGATCGATGAAGAACAGCGCACTGCTGTAGCCCTGCTGCAATGCGTTAGTGATTTCCTTATCGAATTCTTCGACAAATCGTCGCCGATTGAATAGGCCGGTCAGGCTGTCGTGATTGGCTAGCTCAAGAAGTTCTGCATCACGCTCACTCAGCGCGGTTGCGGTGGTCTCCAAAGCCTCGACAATATCGGAGATTTCGCGGTGTTCGGCTGGTTCGAATTTGACGCCGAGATTACCCTTCGCAAGCTCTTGAATGGGTTTTTGCAGACCGGAGATCGACGCCAACGCCTTGCGCAGCGTTCGTCTGCCGTACAACCCGAAGACAATGAGCAAGCCCAGTAATATCAGGATCGCGCCGCGAATATTCGACAGCAAACGGTCGTGAAACATTACGAAATCAAGGCGAATGCCAATAAACCCGATCAACTCGGTTTGCGAGTCCTGCTGCAGGCTCGCCGGGTCGAAGTCGAACAGGCCGTCGACCGGAATCGATTCTGTCCAGACCGGGGCAAGAATCTCGAACTGCCTTGGGTCCAGGATGCCACCACGCATCAGGTACGGCTTGCGTTTACCGACAACGGCGACCGCATCGCTGAGCATGGACGCGGACAAATCGGCGACCGGCTCAGCATCGTCTGTGTTGTCGACAGAGAAAAGTGCCGTCCCGTCCTTGGCGAAATACGCAACCCTGTCGATTTCGGGATAACGTTCGACGTAACTCTCCAGACGGATCAGTGCTTCACCGTCATCCGCCAGAAACAAAGGAGACCCGAGTTCGTTGAGCTCCTCGGTCCACTGCAAGGCCCAGCGACCGTAATTGTCTTGCAAGACCCACTGCCCGCCCCAGTACAAGCTTGCGATAGCGAGTCCACCGATCAGTGCGGCACTAATGACCTGGATCGACAAAATATCATTCACCAGCACGCGCTTGCCGTTTTTGGCCCTGTCGCGACTGAAAAGTCTGGCGAGCTGGGCGGTGACTGACGCGATCGCCGCTTTCATCGATCTACGTCCAGGATTGAGTCTTGAGTTGAGGACTTGGCGACCGCAGGCTTGCGCAATTGCTCATCGTTTGTCGCCACGCGAATCTCGGACAGCGAAGTTACGGCCGGAACACGATCCAACTTGCCTGCCTGAATCTGCAGAATGATGTTGACAATCGTTTCTGCGATGTCGGAAGCCACCGTGGAGAAACTGATCGCCCCTCCCAACTTGAGCATCGACTCGTTCGGCACCGCGACAGGAACGTTCTGCTGCTTCGCCTCATCCAACAACTCCTGCAGTACGCGGGCACTGAGAATGCGATTGTCCGGCAACAACCAATAACCGTCGATATTCCGCACCATGCGCTTGAAGAGGTACAGCATCTCCTGATCCGAATGTGCGATCTGCACACGCAGGTCCACACCGTGCCGTTCTGCAGCAAGTTCGGCTTCGGCGATCAGATCGTCATGACCTTCGCCAACGATGATGCCGAAACGCGCAACGGTCGGATCGATTTTTTTCCAGGCCGCGATCTGTGCGTCGAACGGCGGCAACGCAGCAACTCCGCGGCTGTTCGCATTCAAGAGTTCGTGGTCCTGATAGTTAAATACCTGGCTAAAGATCACCGGCACACCGGCCATGGCGACCGACGATTGAGCGGCGCGCAAGCCGATCGCGATAACGGCACGCGAATCGGAGTCATTAATCAGGCGCAGGGCGGAAACCGGGGGCAGACTTTTGTCACTCAGATCATAGATCTCGGCGTCTTCGAAGTGATGCGTCAGTGCTTCGGCCACGTCGGCGTACGCCGGCTGACTGCTCGTCACAACAATAGCCACGGTTGGCGGCTGCGGTGGCTCGATCGGCTTGGTTGGTTTCGCGGGCGGTATTGGCTCGACAGTCGCATCGGGCGGCAAAATGACAATCTCGGGCTGCTCGTCGATCGGATCCGGCTCGGGCGTCAACGTCGAACAAGCGGAGAATGCCAGTGCCGCGATAACAATCACGAAACGTGCCCATCCTTTTGCCTGCCTGCAATTCCTTCGCATTCCAATTATCCGTTATGTTGAATGGTCGGCCGACCCGTGCCGTTTCAGCACCGGGCGACCTCCCTTTTTAACGGAATAGAGGCTGAAAAACTGTGCCCCAGGTCATGGCAATGTCGACGCACAAAAAAAAGCGGCAAAGCCGCGTCTCGAAACATGGGCACCTACGTAGGCCGCAAAATTCGTACAACAGGTCCTGATAATGCATGCAACTTTCTAAAGATACGTTTCTGTGATTTTGGTCCCAAATGCGGTTTCAAGCACAACCATCGTGCGCATAAGTTATCGCAACAACGCGTAACCTTCGGTTTGCAGTACGGTCAGCATCGTCATCGCCGACAGTGCGATTTTCGCCGGGCTCGCCAACTCACTCTTCTCAAATCCGCCGAACGCCATCGATTGCCCGCAGACGTAAAACCGGACGCCGGCCTCATGCAGTTTCATCACCAGCTCGAGGTTGGGATTATCGACGTCATAGCGCGCCTGATACGCGTCGTTGTTCAAGACACTTTTGAACGCAGCTCCATGCAATACGACAGCGAGTTCCATACTCTCCGTCGCAACGCCGTTACGCGCATGCATGTTCAGAAACCGCGCAACACTGACCAGGTGGGTGTTCAGCGATGTCAAATCGTCAGAGTACGCCGCTACATCGAACACAGCCCGGTAGACGGCACCCTCCTCTACCCGAACATCGCGGTCGTCTATCGGATAGGTGGGTCCGTAACCCTCAATGGCCGGACCGAGCGATGGTTCATTGGCGAGCAGCTGCGCCGACATTGCAGACAAAACGAGAAGTAACGGCAGGCGAGTTTGCATGGTGTTAGCTCCAATGGGCGGTAGAGAAATTCCAATCCGCATTATCGCCTCCTTTACGGCCGCAGGCGCACAAGAGAAACCCCGCCGATGCGGGGTCTTATTTCTGAGTTGCTTCCTGTCTGGCTAATAACAGTTCACTGCATTATTCGCGTCGGCGCCAGTGACTACTTCACCGCTGCAAGTCTCACCTGTGAACGTCGCTTCTGTACCACTGCAAAACTCGGGCGTGGCGGCCCAGGCCGCCACGCCACCTTGGTTTCTGCTAATGCCTCAATCTGGCATTTCGCAGAAATCAATGTCAAGATCATCAAACGCCGGAAATTCGAAACCGTCATCTGCGTCACCTGGCAGATCAAAAGTAAAATCCGTACCGACGTACTCGACGTATACGGTCTTGCCTTTCAATTCCTCGATGAACATGAGGCCGGGCCCAAAGTTGCCGGCTTGCGGGCAATAGAACTTATGCTCGATTTCGCCCGGTTCCAGCGGCGTCCATTCACGAGTCATCAGGCAAGCCTCGAAATCACCGAAGTCAATCGATACCTTGGCGTTGAGCCTCAACACCGCACCCCAATCTTCGGCTTCCCCTTCCCAATACTCCTGCTGATATCTGTCACCCGAACTCGGGCTACCGAGCATCACGATTCCTGGCACGGCATCATCGACACCGGCCTCCCACGCTCCGTCATCCGTACATTCGCACTCTTCTCCTTCCGCATTACATGAGTCCTCGTCTATTGACCAGGTCTCTTCGCCGAAGTACCAGACATTCTGGGTGACTCTTTCCATTAGGTAGAAATCGTGCGTGTCCTCGGCCAATACGGCTTCCGACGGAAAACAATCTTCGCTCTCCCACTCCTGGTCACGAACTATTATGGTGTCGTAAGTACTGCCGCCGACAGTAATCTCTTTAGTATCTGACGTCACGGTCAGCTTGTTGTACTCGCAGCCATCTTCAGTTTCTGCCATATAGGCAAAAGTGGCGCCTACCGGTAACGGCCAATATTGATTGTCAATAAACAGCTCAAAGGCACCAGGCGCTGGCAGCGAGATTTCCAGCGTTGTCGCCAGCGCACTGCCGCTGGCGATACCCATCGTGATCGCCGCAATCACGGTAGCAACGACGTGACTCTTTCTTATCTTGTTCATTTCTTTTCTCCCTGACACATTGATACAGCGTGCGCCGCCTTGTCCTCGGCGAACATGTGAGCTTTTACTTATATTTAGACAGGGAGTGCGGCAAAAACCGGTCGCGGCATTATGTTACATACGCAACGGCATGAATTAGCTATATTGCTTCGATGAGCGATTTCGATGTCATTGTTCTTGGCGGTGGCGCGGCCGGCCTGATGTGTGCGATCGCAGCGGGGCAGCGTGATCGCCGGGCCATCGTTCTCGAGAGTTCGAACAAGATCGGCAAGAAGATTCTGATGTCAGGTGGCGGCCGCTGTAACTTCACCAACCTGCACTGCGAACCCTCACGTTTCATTTCCGCGAATCCTGATTTTTGTATCTCGGCACTAAGCCGCTATACGCCGCGGCAGTTCATCGCACTCGTCGAAAAACACGGCGTCGCCTACCATGAGAAAACAGCTGGGCAGTTGTTTTGCGATAACTCGTCGAAGGACATTCTCGCCCTGTTGGAGGCCGAATGCGCCGATGCGGGCGTGCGGATACTGACGCACTGCGACATCACATCGGTCGAGTACCAGGAGCACTACACCGTCGTAAGTGACAAAGGCACGTTTAGCGCCGAATCGTTAGTCATTGCCACTGGCGGATTGTCGATTCCGAAAATGGGCGCATCGGACTTTGGCTATCGTATTGCAAAGCAGTTTGGGCTCACGGTGCGAGAAACCCGGGCCGGTCTGGTGCCGTTTACGTTCTCGGGCCCGATGCACGAAATGACGGATCGTCTGTCCGGCGTCAGCTTGCCAGCGACCCTTGGCGTGGCTGGGGTCTCGTTCACCGAGAACATCCTTTTCACGCATCGCGGCCTTAGCGGCCCTGCCGCATTGCAGGCATCGAGCTACTGGCTACCCGGTAACGATATTGAGCTCGATTTGCTGCCGTCAATCGACGCCAACGAGGCACTGCTTGGCGCCAAGGCCACTCAGCCAAAGGCGCTGTTGCGAACGGTGCTCTGCGAACATTTACCTCGAGCATTAGTACTCGAATTGCAGCAACTCTTCTGGCTGCACGTGGCAGATAAACCGCTGGGCGAAATGTCTGACGCTTTTCTTCGGCAAATCGCGGCACAACTGCACGGCTGGGTGTTGAAACCCGCTGCTACCGAAGGTTATCGCACGGCGGAGGTAACACTCGGCGGCATTGATACCGATGAACTATCGTCGAGAACAATGGAGTGCAAACGGCAACCAGGCCTGTATTGCATCGGAGAAGTCGTTGACGTCACCGGCCACCTCGGTGGCTTCAATTTCCAGTGGGCCTGGGCGTCTGCGCAAGCGGCCGGGCAGGCTGTTTAAGAACTACGCCGCCGGGTCTTACCCGTACAGCAGGCTATCAGCCGGAATTCGATTTTTCCTTGCCGGCAGCTTTCGCTGCCTCGGCCTTGGCCTTGGCGAGTAGCTTGGGCGCGCGCTTACCTAATCGCCGCTCATTCAGCTGCGAAACGATTTCCTCAGCTGCCGCTACGACGGCCCTACGGCTCCCAAGGCGGTAGCCACGGATGATATTGGGGCCCTGAGCGATCTCGTAACAGTGCCAATTGCCCTCCTCCATGCCAGTTGGTGTCTCCGCTGGCTTGACGGATACGATTTCAAAATGTTCTTCAATTGTCGATGAGATGTTCTGCATAAAACTTGTCCAACTCTATTCTGGATCGGCTTTCCGAGCCCTGCTGACACCAATCGTTCGGCCATCGTACTGGCTGAAGTTGAGGCGATTGATTGCAGATTCGGCATCTTTCTCGGTGGCCATCTCCACAAATCCAATGCCGTTACTCAGACCCGTATCAGGGTCTTTGTTTATCCCAACAGATTCGACGAACCCGAATTTGCCGAACTTGATTTTGATGTCGCTAACCGTTGCTGTGACCGGGATGTTGCCGATATGAAGTCTCGTGCTCATGGTGCCTCCTGGCTCATCTATAACCGAGAAAGGAGGATATGGGCAGTAATTGCCCGCAAGCTCGAGAAACGGGTGCGAATCGAAAGATTATACGCTAATTAGCGGGGCAATGATGGGCGATCGATCACAGTAGGACGGTGCCTGCAGGCCCACTGCATGGTGACACTGTCTGCCGCTTGCTCAAGCTAGAGGGCATCACCGTGATATTTCTTGAATACTTCGAATACTTTTGCATTCGGGCAGAAGGTATTGTCGCCCTCCTCGTCGCCGGCCAGCCATCGCTCACACACGTCCTCAGACGAACACGTACTGCAACGCTGCCTTACCTCTCCCATGATGGTTTCGATGCCACCGATCGAGGCGATCTCCGGATCGAGTCCGACGGACTCGATCATGCTCCGCATGCGTCGCTCCGACTGCGCCGCCAGGTACCTCCGGTACGCGAAAAACAGCGCGGTGCCAACGCCTACCATGACCATGGCAGCGATTATCTGCGTCAATGAGAAGTTAATGGCTCGTCTCCACGCAAGATCACCCAAGACTGAGACATCCACTAACTATAGGCCTGTGGCCGCCAAATCGAACTACGTAATTACCGATCATCGTGTCGTCCGGACTTGCCGGCCATCCGACCTGGTCTGCGACAGAGCCGTATTTCGAGCGAGTCGGGTTTATCGCAGAGTTGTTGTGAAATTGCACCGTCGCGGTGGCCGGTCGCCCAATTGATTCGGTTTGGCCCAATAGCTCAAGCCGCTCCGGCGGTGTTTCATGTGTGGTTTTTTTACAACAATTCGACCATGAAAAGCGACGTGGCGCAAACTTTTGCTCATCGCGCTTTAACAATAACCGGCAGCGCGAAAGAAGTGTGATGTGCCACACATTCCTGTTTGTGAACACCGCTAGCATTCGCATTTCTTGGGTAATCAATAGGAGAACGTCATGCTGCGTTCAACACTGGTAATACTGCTCCTCGCGTTCTCGGCTTCGGCAAGCGCAGAGGGTTTTAGTTACAACTATCTGACACTGGGTTATGGCAATACCGACTTCGATGTCGTCAATGCGGACGGCGATGGCATCACACTCGGCGGATCCTATGCATTTAGCGACAAGATTCACGGGTTCTTCGGTTACGACACCGCGGAACTGGAGTCCATTATCGATCTGACGCGGCTGAGAGCCGGCGTCGGCTACAACACAGGGCTGACAGACGCCGTCGACATGTATGCGAGAATCTCATACGAATCCATCGACTTTGATTTTCCGAACATCGGTATACCGTTGGGAATCGATACCGACGACAGCGGCTACGGACTCGGTGTTGGCGTGCGTTTCAGAACTTCGGATGTGCTTGAGCTGAACGCGGGCATCAGATACGTTGATTACAGCGACCTTGGCGATGACACCGGCCTTGAGCTTGGTGGCGTGTACAGCTTCAACGACACCTGGTCGTTGGGTCTGCATGGCGAGTTCAGCGACGATGTTTCAACCTACACGGTAAGCGGACGTTTCTATTTCCGCTAAGAACAACACAATGCCTGGAAAACCCCGCCTCGTGCGGGGTTTTTTTTGCCCCGGTTGAGCACGTCAGTCGATCGGCCTATTATGGGGACACAGTCATAAGGAGATAGCCATGCGACGACAACTCATAGAAGCGCTCATCTATCCCAGGTTACTGGTGTTGCAGCTGATTGAAGGGGGCAACTACCCCCACAAAAGTCTCTTTGAGGCAACTGGTGAGCGCTGCAACAACTGTGACCTGACAGGAGATTGTACCTGGTCTAAGTGTCTGCAGGACTTCCGGCATTTCGAGGACAAAACGACCGAATCCCTCAGCACCTCATTGCGTGAAGGCATCAAGCTTGTCGAGGCACTGCACAGTGAATTGCACCACGACGAAACGACCTGTACCTGCGAGACCTGTAGCTGGATCAGGAACGCAGAGCACCTGACGGAAGAATGCGAACACCATCTTCCGCATGTTAATCCGGCGATAAACCTGCAAACGAACTGATCGCGCTATTTGGCCGACAGCGCCGTCTAGGGATCTGACGGATCGCCAGGCGTCAATACGTCAGTATCGTCATAGACCGGGGCTTCTGCCTCTGCAGCGTCTTCAGTTTCGGCCTCCGGCTCCTCGGCAGGCATCGATTCCTCGCCTTGCCCGCAATCCCAGCCCCAGCCCTCTAGCCTGGCAATGAATTCTTCGGTCTTACTTTCGCAGTACCCCTCCTGGCTTCCCGCGCTCCAAAGTACCTGTTTCACGCCGGGCGCCTCTGTATCTTTGTAGTAATGCACCTCGCAGGGCACCGATACGCCGGGTTCAGTCAGGATCTCGACGCGTCGCTGCAGATCACCGTAGGAACATTGATACGAGCCGGCGTCCTGGCCCAGCGCCAGGCAGGGTACGGCCGCTGTTAGAAGTGCAATTGCGTATTTGCTAGTCATATCTCTCACCCAAATCAGACACCAATCACCCCGGGATTATAGCGCTCCGCTCAGAGACTGCCCCGCTGATGGCCGGAAAAGGCGTCAACTTTCGCCGATATCTTCATTCCAAAGCGCCGGGTTTGCGGCGATAAAGTCACGCATCAGTTGCTGACACTCTTCATCACCAACAATCTCGAGTTCTACGCCGCGCGCACGCAGGTGATCCTCCGGCCCCTGAAAGGTTCGGTTCTCACCAACGACGACTTTAGGAATGCCGTATAGCAGGATCGCACCGCTGCACATGTCGCAGGGTGACAAGGTCGAGTACAACACTGCGTTTCGATAGTCCGATGCCCGCAGGCGGCCCGCGTTCTCGAGGCAGTCCATTTCGGCATGCAGCACCGAACTGCCTTGTTGAATTCGCTGGTTGTGCCCTCGCCCGACGATTTGATCATCGATGACGAGTACGGAACCGATCGGGATGCCGCCAGCACGCTGTCCGATGCGGGCTTCTGCGATCGCGGCTTGCAGGTATTGATCCATACCGTAAATCTACGCTACTTCGCATTGCTGTAGAAGAATCGTACAATCACCACCGTCTCCTCGGTGTGTACTTACAGGTGCTTCTTAAAGTAGTTTCGAGGAATCGTTTCGGTGCACATTCTCTTGCGCTTGCCAGTCGTGCTATCTCCCTGATACTGGAGTAATCTCGATGCTAACTCTGGACATGAAATCGGTGAATGCGGATTACAAAATGGGAGAATAATAATATGTTCGAAAAATCCAATCACCAAGAGACTGCGTCGACAACTGTTCAGCCCATGCACACGAAAAGCGCCACGGTTGTGAGACCAACCGATGTCGTGGGCCCACCGCGCACAAAAACTCCAGAGCAAGAAGTTGCGTCGGAGTTATCGCCGGAAAACGTCTCAATTATCGGTCCGGACGTGATATTCAAAGGCGAGCTGATGGCCGGCGACGATATTTTCATTCATGGCACGATCGAAGGCATGATTGCTCGTCACACGAAGAACGTCGTTGTCGGTAGAAAGGGCCGCGTCACAGCCATAATCCATGCAACAACTGTCACGGTTCACGGACAAGTTGATGGGGACATTTATGGTGATGATGTTGTCAAGCTAATGGAAGGGGCAAAGGTCAACGGAAACATTTTCACCCCATGCATCATCATTGACGCAGGCGCCAAATTCAACGGCACCATCAATATGGCCTAATACGCGCCCGTTTTTGCCACCATCAGGTAGAACAGCATTAGAACGCTGCCGAATGCCGGGAGGCCCAACGCAGCCCACACTCGCATCAACATTCTGTAGTCATCTCGACTGGCACCGCCTGCGATCAGGTCTCTGATACGAATCTGGATCCAGACGACGGGGATCCAGCAGGCACCGACAAAGATAAAGAGACTGATGACGGTGACAAACCACACGGAATCGAACGGAATACCCAGCCTGCTTGTGAGCCAGAGGCCACTTGCGAGTTGTATGACTACGGCCGGCGCCGTAAACAGCCAATCAGCCATAACGACGTGATGCGTCGTTACCGCGATTGCCTGCTCGTTCTTACTCAGATACGCCTTTAGCATAAAAAAGGCCGTGCCGATGCCGGTGCCGAACAGCACCGTGGCGCTCAGAATGTGCAGTAGCTTGATCCACAGGTAGCCGGTCATGCGTTCAATGTCTCGTCAATGGTCCATTCAATATCCAGGTCGCTCATCTCGCTATCAAACTCGGCAAGCGTAATCATGCCAAGGCAGGGGAACGCGCCGCGGACTGCAATCCGGTCAGCGGCCAGCTTGCGCGCCAGAATCAACGCCGGTGTACACGGAATCTCGGGCCCGTGATTCTGCCGGGCCGTCAGATTCCAGGTAACGGATTTAATGTTTTGATCTTCACCAACGCCGGTCAATCGTACCTGCATGCCGCCCGTTTCAGAACCCAGATTGATAAGCAGGCCACTTAGCCACTGAAATGACGGAATAAAGCGGTCCCAGTGTCTAACGATGTGGAGCCGCGTTAGCCACCCCATTAACCAAAGCGCGATTTGTTCCCACCCGGCTTCCAGCGCCGCATGAAACGTCACGGTTTTTACACCGGGCACGTAAGCAGGTAACAAACCAAGATCAGGCACGTCGCAAGCACCGGAGAGCCTACGTCCGAACTCCGGATAGCGTTGCGTTTTCATATCCTGCCAGCCATGCAGGGTGACCCAGATGCTGTTCTCGAGCACTCTAAACGGCTTGCCGCAATAGCTGAGTACCGCGGCGATAGTGCCAGGCCCGCGCGGTGTCCGGTGAGCGGGCGCGATTGAGATCTCGACGGCGTGGAGCGCAATAAAACGATCTTGCAGATGATCGACGACGGTACTGGACAAGCCAGGCAAGGTGCTGGCTCCTGAAACCAATAGCACGCCGCAACGACTGGCATCCTCGTGCAGAGCATCGAAACCCTGCACGAACTCACGGCCGTCTGCTAAATCGATGTAATGACTACCGCACTCGATACAGGCGCTCGCGACACGATAGTCCTGTCCCTGATACGGCCCCGCCGTGTGAATCACGATGTCAGGTTCGAGGTTCCTGAGATCTTGCTCAAAATCCGCTGAGGATTGATCGAGCGCTGCTGCACTGATCGTCGCATCCGGTCGTTGCTGCCGCAGCGAATTCACAAGCGATTCAGCACTTGCAGCACTGCGACTCGTCACGATGAGTTCCGTATTTGGCTGATCAAGCAGACGACGACATATGCGGCCACCAAAATTGCCAGTCCCGCCAATAACGACGATTTTCTTCGGCTCAGCCAATTAGCGGTCCTTCCGTTTTGAATCAATCACGCTTCCGAAGGATCAGTATAGTGAGTACCAGTGATCGCGCCAGTCAACCGAGCCTGCTAGTATTTTGGCGATGCCAATCGCGCTCAGAATCGGCAAATGGATCGCTACGGTTCTGATCGTGCTGTTGCTAACGATCTATTTTGGCCGCGCATTCGATGCCAGGCGGTTTCCGCCTCTGGGGCCCGAATACCGAATTAGATTCGAGAATGAATTCAGCGCGGCACAGGAAGAGCAAACCGATTGGTCGGCCTATATAGCGATCGAGAAAAAGCTCGCGATCGAGCTGGCCGGGAAGATTGACAGCGAAGCACGACCCGGCAGCCGCGCGGATCGCTATTCGGCCGCCAGCCTGACGTTCCCCGGCAACTATTCCAGCAACTGGAATCGTTCCTTCGAAATGTCGGTGCCCTCGCCGCGCGGCGTTGCCGTGCTGCTGCACGGTCTCACAGATTCCCCCTATTCGATGCTGGCAACGGCGCAGACGCTGGCGGGGGCTGGTTACAACGTCGTCGCCCCGCGTATGCCCGGGCACGGGTTTGCTGTCGGTGGGCTGTTGCAGGCTCGCTGGGAAGACTGGTCTGCCGCGGTTCGTATAGCAGTCAGGCACGCGATGAGCCGCGAAGGCAGCGATCAGTCCTTGCTGCTGGTCGGTTATTCGAATGGTGGCCTGTTGGCAGTTGACTACGCACTTCGTTGCAATGAGGACGCCGCTTTGCCCTGCCCGAATGGCCTTGTGTTGATGTCGCCAGCCATCGCCGTAAGCCCGTTCGCCGCGGTCATGGACTGGCATCAGGCGGTTTCCTGGATACCGTACTTCGAGAAGTTCCAGTGGCTCTCGGTACTGCCCGAGATTGATCCGTTCAAGTTTACCTCGTTCCCAAAACGCGCCGCCTGGGAGGTTTACGAAGTCTCGAAACGCGCACACAAACTGTTAGAAGATCCGATTGAAGCGGGCCAGTTGCCGCCGATACTCACGTTTCAGTCCGTGGTCGATAACACGGTCGGTGCGCGCGCCATCGTAACCAGTCTGTACAACAGGTTGCCCGCCAACGGTAGCGAACTGATTATTTACGACGTCAATCGCAACAGCACACTGTTGCACCTGATGAAAGACCAACCTGCGGACTCTGTTGAGTACTTCGAGTCGCTCGCGCCGTTGGATTTTGGCGTGACTGTTCTGAAAAACCGTAACCAATCCGGACCCGAAATCGATTCACTGACACTGGCAGCGGGCGAGACTCAGGCTAACGTGGATTCGACAAATCTGGTGTGGCCACCGCAGATCTATTCGTTGTCGCATATCGCGATACCGTTTCGCGCCGATGACGAGGTTTACGGCGATGCCTCAGGCATGGATAAGAACAATCCCCGTGTAGTTTTTGGCGCTCTCGCACCCCGCGGTGAACAAGGCGTGTTGCTCCTGACGTCGGACTACTTCCTGCGCACACGCTACAACCCGTTTGCGGCGTATCAAGCGCGTTACCTGACGGAGTGGCTTAGTGAGCGCTAGGTCGTGCTGTCGCCACGGTGCCAGAATATGGAATACAATCTCTGGCAATAATTCCGATCGCCATGGGCTTCGAAAATGAACGATTCAACAGATAATCATGTACCCATACTCTTGTGGCCGTTCTACGCGATCTGGCGACTAGTGACCTTTATTCTTGGTGTTGTTGGTCGCTTACTTTGCGCCCTGTTAGGTATCGGCTTAATGGCTGCCGGCGTCACGATCACGCTCACTGTTGTCGGCGCTATCGTCGGCATCCCACTGGCGGCGCTCGGCTTTTTGCTCCTTGTTCGAGCAGTTTTCTGACCTTAGCCTCCCCGTAATCACTTCGAGACAGAATCTGAATGCCTTCGTGACAGATTCGTGATGTTCGCCTGTTAGTTTCGCATTAGCAATCTCTAAAAAAGCAAGAGCCGATTCGCAGTGAATCGTCTCAATACCTGGGGGATTTACTAATGCATGTAATAAAGAAGACCCGCATCACATATACGCTGTTCGGCATGGCCTCGCTCCTGCTGCTGCCTGCACTGGCCATGGCCTCGGGAGGCAATAAGTACAAAGTAACCATCACCAATCTCACGCCGGGACAACCGTTTACGCCGCCCGTACTGGTTGTTCATAACAACAGAACAGGAATTTTCGATCTTGGAGAAGAAGCGAGTGCGGAGATACAGGCGATCGCGGAGAATGGCAACAATGAGCCGCTCGTCACAGCTCTCGCCGGCGACGTCTATGTACGGCAATGGGTAGAAGGCACGGCCCCAATCGTCCCGGCCAATAATCCGGGCGGAACGCCGTTTGAAAGCTCGGCGAGTTTCACGATTTCACCTCACGGGAACGCAAGATATTTGTCCATTGTCAGTATGTTGATCTGCACCAACGATGGATTTATGGGTATTGATACGGTAAGGCTACCGGTGAAAAAGCGGACCGTCTACGCCGTTGCGTACGATGCCAGAACTGAGACGAACACAGAAGACTTTGCAGATATGGTACCGCCTTGCCAGGGCCTCATCGGTGTCTCGTCAGACGACATGGGAACAGGAATGACCGATCCTCTGCTGACTGAAGAGGGAACTGTCATTCCCCACGTTGGCATCCACGGAGGTGTCGATCTTAAACCTCAAGTGCATGGTTGGAGTGATCCCGTTGCCGAGATTGTGATCGAACGCGTCCGGCATTAGGACGACTGATTATTGTGTCTCGGCGTGGGACTACGTTGCTCATTGAGCCGACTCGCCCCGCCACATACATAGGGACGAGATCGAGACTGTATACTCTGTCTCTGTGACGGTCTTAGTCGGCTGATCCTGCAGCAAAGCGAGGCACACCATGCGAATTACACAACTATGGTTCTTGTTGGGCGTAACTGCGTCAATCTCGTGCCTTGCGTCATGTTCAAGTGATTCGGGCGGCCCTGGCCGCAATGATGTTCTGACCAGTCCTGAGAAAAGCTGGGGCACCGCCACGCTCGTGGAGGCCCAGGATGTACCGGCAAACGATGCGCAGGTCATGCTCTTTGATCAGGGCGATGCGTTGGCGGTCTGGCAAGCCGGTGTTGCATCTCGCGGTGGCCGCAGGATATATGTCAGTCGTTACACGCCAGGCGGTGCCTGGACCCCTCCGCAGATAATCGACGGTATCAGCGGTGATGCGTTCTCACCGCAGCTGGCGGCAAGCAACCGCGGAGACGTGGTCGTTGTTTGGACCGAAGTTGCCGCCGACAACAGCGGTCAGCACATTTACGCGAATACCTACACGGACGAAGTCGGTTGGAGCAACGCACAGACGCTGGGAGCGGCGGGTCACCAGGAATTTCCGCAGGTGGCTATGAACACTGACGGCACCGCGATCGCTGTCTGGCAACAGATGGACAACCTCGGTGTGAAGTCAATCGCAAGCAATCGCTTCACGCCAGAAACCGGTTGGGAAGCGGGGCTGGCAATTGACCAGGCTGACGACCTGGTATCGCTTCCGGATGTTGCAATTGATGCGGCAGGTAATGGTATTGCTACCTGGTTGGATCGGCCACCGTCGGGCAACAACGATTTGGTTTCGAGTCGCTTTACGAATGGCATCGGCTGGAACGTGGCGGAGGCAGTCGAGTCACTGGATGGGGCCGCTTACGTTTATGCGGTGGCGCTGGATTCCATTGGTAATGGCCTGGCCACGTGGCGGCATTTCGACAATGCGGGTCATGGGCTCTATTCCAGCCGTTTCGAGGCAAATACCGGATGGGCCGAGGCGGTGGAGATAGGCCTCAGCGATGGCGTACCAGGACGCTCGTCATTGGCGTTGGCTGCCGACGGCGATGCGATCGTCGTTTGGGAACAGGACAATGGATCGACGACCGATATTTACGCGACGCGTCGGCATAGCAACGGCGTTTGGGACGATCCGCAGACAATTGACCATCTGGATGGAATCGCCGGTTTTCCACAAGTAGCGACTGATGCCAATGGCAATGCGATAGCTGTGTGGCGTCAGTTCGATGGTGAGACGGATAGCATTTTCGCGGCAATGTACGAACCGCAAGAGGGATGGGGACCGCAATTGTCACTCGAGTTCGAGAACGGACCATCTGCCAGATGGTATGAGGCTCATGCGCCGACGATCGTGATGAATCCGAGCGGTGACGCGTTAGTCGTGTGGACGCAGTTTGACGGCGATCACTACAGTATCTACGCCAACAGCTTCAATTAGTCTTCCTGAGACAAGGACGTCACGACGACTTGAACGCGTCACCTGGAAAAAAACCGCACGATCTCCACCATCGCCTCGGTATCGAATTTGCAGTAGCGCAGTAGCTGCTCCTCAAGCTCGGCTTTGCGTACCCAATCAGTCTCGGGGTTGATGGCCTCGATAAACCCATCCGACGCACCCATGCCCTCACTAATGCCCTCAAGTTCGGCATAGTTCATGTGCGGCGCAATGCACGGCAATACGGCCTTGATCGACCACGAACCCAGCATCTTCGGGTGGTAGTAGTTCGTCTTGACCACCGGATGCAAATCAAACAGGCGGTGGATGATCTTCTGCAACGGCACGGCAAGGTCCGGGAATCGGTCGATCAGGCCCTTGATTACGCCCTCTTCATAGTTCGTGTACATCAGCACCGGCCCCGACTCGCCTAAACACGCGATCATCTTCTCAGCCAACGCCCGCATCGGCGCCTTGCCCGACAGGTCGAGGAATTCTTCATGACGCAGGCTGTCGACGGAGCCATCCCCTGCACCGTCATCGATATGGCAGGACCATTGCACCGGGATGGTTGCGTACGGCCGGGTACCGGGCCAGATCGGCACGGCCGGACCAATCGTTTCGAAATCCAGGTAGTAACGCGGGTACGGCAACGACTCGAGCGTCTGCCGGCCGCCATCGAGTACCTCGGGCTCTCCTTCGCACGTCACCCGATGAATACGTTGTTGGGTGGCAGCCGTAATGCTGTTCACATCGACATCGCGTATGTCGCGGGCTCCGAGTGCAACGTAGTTGCCGAGCCTCGCTTTGCTGCCGCCCAAACCTCTGATTGGGTATTCTGTTTCATTTGGCCAGCAATGCGATTGAAACTGACACTCGTAGGGTTTGCTGCATTGTGCTCCGACGTTGATATCCGGCATCGGGCCCGTGACAGCATCACGCGCTTTGGCGATCAGTTCGATGACGCGCGGCTCGAGCGTACGGACCTCGTCAGTGAGATCGTGTTCAACCAATAGCCCGTCGTAATCACCCTCCCCTCCGTACACGAACCGGTTGTTGATGTGGGCGAGCGAGATGGACGTAATCGATAATCCGACATGGCGCATGACCCAGTCCTGAATCGCGCAATCGAGCACGTGATAATCCTTGACCGAGGTCGAGGCCTTGACCTCGATTGCGCGCCACCCGTCACCATCCGGGATCAGCACATCGACCCGAATTAATACGCCGTCGTGCTGAAATGTCGCCTCGAAAATCGGGATATCGGCACCCTGATCGATGAGGGTTTCCGTCTCACGAACCATCAGGCTCATCTTGCGATTGAACGGAATCTCGACCGAGTCGGGTGTGCCGTAGAGTTGTTGGGCGACCGCACCCACCTGATGGCCAGTTGCAAACAACGACTCCATTTGATCAGTTATCTCACCAACCTCGGGGTGGTGTTTCTCCAGGTGCAGTTTCTTCGGGCACTGCCAGGCCGAGATGAGTTTGGACTTGGAGAGGTAGGGTTTTCTTGATGCCATGTCCGAGATAGTACCCGCGGGCGCATCGCGGTTTTTTCCACAAAAACTAGCGCCTTAAACCATTATTTCAAATGTCCATCGACTGCATTTTTTGCAGTTCGAGTTGCTCGTATCGGGCCGACAAGCTGCCACGCATCTTGCCGAACACGACGGCAAGGATGATGCCGATCAACAACAAAGGATAGTAGACCGCATAGGGCTGCGCGGTAGCTAATGCCACCATGCCGCCGACAAGGCTGGCAATACCGATGACAAAGAGCGCATTTGCCGAAGCGAGTACGAAGCGCCGTGCCTTTCCGCGTGAAGCAAGGATGCCAATCAACGCGCCCCACAGACCAATCAGGCCACCGCCAATCCCGCCCAGCAGCCCGGCACTGCGGTTGCCAAACCATTGCCCGCTCAACCCCAGCGGATCTTCGCCGCTTGCGTATTGATACAGTCCGACCTCACCAATCGATACGCTCCCCGAGCCCGGCAGATACAGCGAGAGCGTAAGTTTCTCAGGAAGCGGCGACGCGCCGTCGGCCTGATCGCCGGTGTTGGCGTAGAAGGGCAACACAAACGGTCGCCAATCCGAGCTGCCGGATAGTTTGCCGAGTGGGCCCGCCGCTGCCAGGCTCTTGGTGAAGAACGTGCCCATAGCGCCGAAATGATTGTCCATTTGCAGAAAGCCATCGCCCTCCACGCCGTCATAACGAACCATTCCTTGCAGGGCATAGACTGGCAAGGTGACGCCTGGATCGTCCAACTCGATCAGCAGTTGCAGTGGTTCGCCCGTCACAGCCGTAATGGTCAACGGTTCCTCTGCAAACGACACGGCACGGACCAGTTCTTCCGCCTGCAACGAGGCTGACAATAAAGCTAATAAGATAAGTAGGTATTTCATCGCTGCCGTCTCCTTCCTGAGTCGGATTGTTTTTCCATTTCGTCCTGATGTGCCTTGAGCAACGCTTTTAACGTTGCCATGTCGATCTTGCCCTCGGCATAGCGGGCACGCAGCGTGCGCTCGAACTCGGAGACAATCTCCTGGCTATCCAGCACTTTGATTTTTTCAATCAAGCGGTCCAGGCGTAAGCGCACCGTTGGGTAGCTGATGCCGTAGGCTTTGGCGAGGTCCTTGAGCGAGCCGGAGGCCAATACGAACCTTTTGATGAAGGACGCATCCTCCTCCGAGAGCTTTTCAAACCACGAATCGGCCATGGGCCTCCCATATCTAATTAATATTAAAGTTAACTTTAATTATATTGACAATAATATTTAGGTCAAGCTTAATTTTACTTAAGGTCGGAAGCAAGGAGCATCGGTGCTACCATCGGCGCTGCATTTATCTGGCGGAGCAAGCCCTTGAAAGTATTACTCGCGATCACCGTACTGACCCTGGCCGGCCACGTGTTAGCAGCCAATGAGATCGATTCAAAAGTAGAGGCTGCGCTGGCCGCCGAAGCGCGCCCGGAAGCCGACCGTGCACGAGACAGGAACCGTCTTCCACTCCAGACGCTGAATTTTTTCGGCATGCGCGACGACATGCGCGTGCTGGAACTGCTACCCGGCGGCGGCTGGTACACCCGTGTGCTGGCGCCCGTGCTCGCTGAAAACGGCAAACTCTATGTTGCGATCGGTACCGACCGGATCAAAGAGAACGTGCTGACCGAACCAGGCTTTGAGCAGGTAGACGTTCTGGAAACCACGGCCAACCTCCACCGGCCTAAAGGCAGCCGGTTCTATCAGGTCGACGACTTCGACCTTGGTGTCAGCGGCGTGGACATGGTGCTGACCTTCCGCAATATCCATAACTTCGACAAGGCCGCCCGCGACCGAATCAACCGCAACGTCTTCAAGGCATTGAAGCACGGCGGGCTGTACGGCGTTGTCGACCACACGCGGCGTCACATGGAACCGGCGGACGGCGAAAACCGCCGGCGCATCGATCCCGTCCTGGTCATCAAAGAGATGCTGGGGCACGGCTTCGAGTTCGTCGATTACTCTGACTTACATTTCCGGGCTGATGACGAACTCGAGTACGAAGTCGGGCGACGATCAGTCACCGGCAACACGGACCGCTTTACGTTCTTGTTTCGCAAACCCTGAGCGTGCTTGACACGGAATCCGAACTCCTTGCCTCGAATTAACATTAAGAAGTCGCTGTAAGTTAAGCACGGGGAGCCCTTTGAAAGAATTGATCCGCTTGCTCTATACTGATCGGCGAAAGATCCTGTCGAACAAGAAATAACGATCATTCGGGGTGCCAAAAATGAAAAGAATAATCTTTCTGTTAGTAGTCATTTGTTTGTCTGTCATGTCTGGCGCTGCACTCGCCGAGCGTGGCAAAAAGGCGCCCAAGGGCCTCAATCCGCAAGCGGTGCAAGATCTCCGTGATGCCGGCGTCGACAAGTACCTGGGTCAGTTCACGCCTGTATCGTCGACGGACGTTGGCGATGGTTGGACCAAACACACTTTTGATCCGGCTGGAGGGGCGGGTCCGATCTGTATAGCGGGTACGGATTACTCCGTTTTTACGCGGGAGGGCAACCCGTCCCGGCTGCTCATATTCGAGCAAGGCGGTGGTGCTTGCTGGCAGGATTTCTACAACTGCAACGTTCTCTCCGAGGCGCAGGAGCCGCCCGCGCCTCCAGTGGGCATCTGGGATTTCAATTCCAAGGACAACCCCTTCGCCAACTATTCGATCGTCTATATGCCGTACTGTGACGGCTCGGTCTTCACCGGCGACAACGACGTTCCTGATCTGGCCTGGCAGGCCTTCATCGAAAGCGAACTGGGGCTGCCACCGGGCTTTGGCCCACCGATCCGCTTCCACCGCGGCATGCGCAACCAGTCCGCCGGCATGGACCTGGCCAGGGCAATGTTCCCGCATGCCAGCCGGATTACGGTCGCGGGCTCGAGCGCAGGCGGCGTGGGCGCTTCGGCCTTCGCCCCGTTCCTCGTCCGCTTACTGTACGACAATCAGGTCAAGCTCACTGTCTTTAACGACGCTGGACCGGTGACGACAAATCTGGACGCCGTAGACGACATCGCGGCGCGCGCAGACGATTGGCAGTTCGGCCAGTTCTATCCGGCGAGCTGCACGGAATGCGACGACATGGGTCAGAGCACTGAGATCATCAAGTGGCGGCTCGACAACGATTCCACCGTTCGCGAAGCGTTTTACGAGACCGATGCTGATTTGACCAACCGTTTCTTCCTCGATCTGTTGTTCAATCCGGCCGGTTTTCGCGACCTGGTTGTAACCGAACACGGCTTAATTAACGCCGCCCACCCGAAGCGCTACAAGCGGTTCATTGTCGCAGGAGACGAAACTCACACAGCGTTGCAGACGCCGCTGTTCTACTCGCAGGATGCGAACGGCGTGTTTCTGAATTTCTGGACCGAGGACTTTCTCGTGCCGAGGCCGTTCTGGGTGGATATCGTGGAAGACGCAATACCGTAGCAGTTGTTTTGTTGGCGCCATCGCCGCGATGAGCGATAAGAAACCCGCCTCGGCGGGATTTCCATCTACACCAAAAAGCCAGACTGTTTAACTAGTATGAACAACAAGTTATACAGGCTACTCGCAAAACTTCCTGAAGAGGACTCAGCTATGAAAAGACTAATCACAATACTCCCGCTGGTTTTGATCGTTTCGGCCTGTGGCCAGGCGTCCGATTCCGGGAGCGGCTCGGCCTTCACCCCGCGCGAGAGCGAATGGCAAGCGGCCATGAACGCCAGGGATGTCGAGGCGATTGCGGCACTGTACCGGGACGATGCAAGACTGCTGCCGCCCAACCTCGAGGCAACGATCGGCAAAGACGGTATTCGCGCGGCTTTCGGGGGCATGATTGAGGCCGGCCTGAGTATCAAACTCAATAGCATCGAATCCATGTCCGGGGGCGATGTCGCCTACGTCGTGGGCACCTATGTATTGATGGCCGGTGACGACGTCGCGGATGAGGGCAAATATATCGAAACCTGGCGTCGCGGCGCTGACGGCGAATGGCTAATGGCCAACGACATCTGGAACAGCGACAGGCCTGCACCCGCAGCAGCAAAAATGCCCATGACGCACCTCGTGATTACGCATGAGGTCGATGATGCCGAGCACTGGCTGGCCGCGTGGCGCGGTGACGACAGCCGGCACCAGTTGTTCAAGAATAATGGCGCGGCCCATGTGCATACGTTCGTGAGCGCCGACAATCCCAACCTGACCGGGCTGGTAGTCGCCGTTAGCGACATGGATGCGCTGAACACGATGTTGGCATCAGAAGAAGGCATGGCGGCAGCCGCCGAAGATGGCGTCCGGCGGGACACACTCATCGTGCTGACCGAGGGGGAATAGGGGCGCTAAGTCAAAACACTGCGCAACATGGGTGTCAGGTTTGATTAGCTAGAACGTGTCGAGTCTACTCGGCAGCGGTGCGATACTCTTTGAGTGCCTCGAATACTCGTGCATTGGGGCAAAAGGCGTTGTCGCCCTCCTCGTCGCCTCTTAGCCAGCGCTCGCACACGTCCTCGGCCGTACAGCTTCGGCAACGTTGCCGTACCTCTCCGATAACGCCTTTAAAGTCCGGGCTCGAAGCGATGTCTGCATCGAGCCCGAGAGACCCGAGCATGGTCAGCATGCGGCGTTCCGAGTTAAAAGCCAGGTAGGTCCGGTAGCCAACAAACAGGGCAAGGGCCACAGTGGCCAGGATGATGGCAATAATTGCCTGGGTTGATGAGATGTCCATGAACGCCTCCTCGGGAGCTCTCCAAGGGCTAAGACATCCAATAACTATAGGCCTGTAGTTGCGGGATCGAACTACGTAGATTCCGACGTAAAAAATGGCGCAATCCCTGGCATCCCGCGGTGTCGACCAGGCAGTAGCGAGGTATAGTCTCGCCATGACCTGGACGCGGCCCAAAATGTTCGCAATGTCATTTCTGGCACTGCTCGTGGTCGCGTCCCTTGTCGCCTATCAAATGACCTGGAACCTGATGGTCGATCGCTACGCCGGGCAGGCCCAGGTCGTTGGTTTGCCCCCGGGATTCGACCCGCTGGCCATAGCCAGCCCCTACACCGGTTCGCACCCGTCGAAAACCGGCCGACCTAGAGACCCGTACTCCTATCCCATTCCGATCGGTGGCATGGGACCGGTAGCACCAACCTACACGGATAACCTGCAATATCCGTACGCGTGTCGCAGCGAGCTGTCGGGCTTGGGCCAGCCGCTTGTCGACAATCAAGACGGCGCCGGCACGGCCGTCTATGCCGTCAACGAGGCTGGCGAGAAGACTGAGCAGATCGTCGGCTACAGCAAAGACTGCAGCCTGAATACAAAGGTGTACTACTACTACCGTATTCGCGGGTCTGAGCTGTTTGTGCCGCTCCTGGGCGGATCGGACGATGTGGACGAGCTGACGATTGATGGCGAGACGGTACCGTTCGTGGTCCGGCTCGAGATCGGCACAATAAATCGGCACATCTACGTCATCGGGCTGTTGCGAGGTCCGAATGACACGCCGGAAGTGCCGGACCTCAAATACTGGAATCGCAAACTTATCTACCAGTTTCGCGGCGGCGTCGGCATCGGTCGGCGGCAGGGTCGCATTTCACCGGAGTACATTCCAATCCGGCGCCAATTGGAGCTGCAACAAGGCTACGCAATCGCGTACTCGACCGCCAATCAAACGTCCAATGGTTACGACATTGAACTCGCCGAAGACACTGTTGCCCGGCTCAAACGTCAATTCTCAGCCCGTTATGCGGCACCGCGCCACACGATTGGCATCGGCGGTTCGGGCGGAGCGATACAACAATACCTGATCGCCCAGAATAATCCCGGGCTGCTGGACGGCGGTATCGCGCTGTACTCGTACCCGGACATGGTCACCCAGGCAACCAAGATAATGGACTGCGAATTACTCGAGTACTATTTTGATGTTGTCGATGTCGATAACGAGAAGTGGCAAACGTGGGCGCAGCGGGCCTGGATCGAGGGTTTCAATGCCCGCGATGATCTGCCCAACGGCTATGAGCGCATGCGTGCTTTGCAATCGTTACGCCTGGGGCGATTGCCGTTATGGTCACAAGGTCATACGGAATGCACGCGCAGCTGGCGCAATCTGATACCGCAGATAACGAACCCCCGCTACACGTACTTCGCATCACTTTTCACCCCTGAGCTTGTGCGACAAGTGCCGTGGACCTACTGGGACAATCTGAAGCGAGTGTACGGTACGGATGAAAATGGCCTCGGCCGTCGCACGTACGACAATGTTGGTGTGCAATACGGATTGCAGGCACTCAAACGACAACAAATTACGGTCGCGGAGTTTCTGCACCTGAACGACACCATCGGCGGCTGGAAACCGGCCGCCGACATGTTGCCGGAACGCTATTGGGGGTTTAGCGGGGGTCATTCCAGCCTGGCGGATCTCTCGGTGTGGAGCCATCACAACATGTATGCGAAGGAATCGAGCGACCGTCCCGCTCGTCGCAGTGAGGGTGATGTCGAGGCGATGGCCGCCGCATACCGGTCCGGGCAGGTATTTTTGGGGGACCTGACGATGCCCGTCATCGATCTCCGTCATTACCTCGAACCCGAGCTGGACATGCACCACACTCTGGAATCGTTTTCCGCCCGCCTGAGAATGTTGCGCAAGCAAGGGCATGCCGACACACAGGTCATCTGGGTGACGAAAAAACCTCATGTGCCAATACCCGAGGCGATTGATGTGTTGGATCGCTGGCTGGACAACATGCACCCGAAGCCGCAGCAGAGCGTCGTCGACGCAAAGCCCGCCGCAGCGATAGATAGCTGCTTCAGCAAGACCGGTCAGATCATTGCGAGCGGCGACAATGTCTGGGATGGCGCCTGGAATGGCAAACGCAACGGCGAGTGCATGGACAAGTACCCGATCTTCAGCGATCCGCGTATTGTCGCGGGCGCCGACTATGCCGGCGACATTTTCAAATGCCATCTGCAGTCGGTCGACGAAGCAATGGCAAACAACGTATACGCACCCATCGACGTTTCTGCCCATCGCGAAGAGCTATTTCGCATATTTCCCGACGGGGTGTGTGACTACACGCGCGGCGATGCGGCGCGACCGAAGGACGTGTTGTCCGATTGACCGGGAAAGTCGTGATGCTGCCATAGCCGATAGATGACGGCGTAAAAGGCGCAATTCACGACAAACGCATTCCAGGCAGCAACATTGTTGGCAGTATGTCTGTCGACACCGGCCTGCTCCGCCAGGTTCAAGGCAATAGCGAATGCGGGCATTGCCACGCACAGTGCGATAAGCCATCGCCAGAGCGTCTGCGTAGCATCACTGCGCATGTGCCGATACGTCACAACAAACATTATCTGGGCAACAAAGTTGCTCAACGCGAAGCCATCGATACCAATACGCCGCAAGAGCCGGAACTCGTCACCGCGAAGACCCAGGTTTAACGAGTACAGCGCGAGTGACAACGCCGCCGTGACGCCGAGAACTCGAATTGTCATGCGCCGGAAGCGGGATTGCCGGCCGATCTCCAGGAACGTTGCACAATGCCACCAGAAAAGTGCCGCGATCACGGCCCCAGGCAGCATGCCCGCCTTGGATATCAGGCTCTCGGGTGCGAGACGGCCCGTGGAGCTGACGCTCGTGCAGCCCGACAGATACGGAACACACGCAGGCAAATGCTCCAGACCGATGGCGACGAGGTAGCAAACATTGATCGTAAGCAGCGGCAAGACTGCGCCCCACAGAGGCAAGGCTCTGATTTCAGCTGCTTTGAACGTCAAACGCACCATTGCCACCATTGCCTTAATACCGAAGCGCAGCCGTTAAGATATCGCAACTTCCTCGTACTGCAGCAATAATACTGCTTTGCCGTATCGATCGACCTAACAGCCTTTTGGTATTCTTCTCCTGGCACACCGGAAAGGACCGATCTGTGACACGGATTACCAAACGCACCGTTTTTTTGGCTGCCATTCTCGTTCTGGTCAGCCTCGTGTACGTTGCGCTAGTCGATGTCGAGACCGTCGCTGTTCGTACATGGGTGACTGATTCGTATAGCGGCATGCCGGAACTGGCGGATGATGAGCTCGCGGTGCCCTGGCTACGAGATCGGGCATCCTTCGGCATCGCTTTTTCCGGTGGCGGCACCCGTTCGGCCTCTGCGTCGCTTGGGGAGCTGCGCGCTCTGCATGAACTTGGCTGGCTCCGCCGCGCTCGTTATATCAGTTCCAACTCGGGTGGCAGTTGGATAACCGTGCCACACACGTATTTGCCGTTGGCGATCGACGAGCAACGATTCCTTGGCGACTACATCCCGCCGGAGGACCTTGACGACGACAATCTGCGCCCGACGACGGTCGACCCCCTGGCATTTGGAACAGCGATTCACAATGCGAGTACGATCGGCGAGCTCCTCGAAATCGGGCGAGGCGATGAAGCGTATTCCGACATCGTCGCGTCAATTTTTCTGCAGCCGTTCGGCTTGCACGACAACGAGAAATTTTTCACGTTCCACCCGGGCGCTCTTGAGCAAACGCTTGCGGACAATCCCTCGCTCAGTAGTGACGATTTTCAAATTGTGGAACGGAACGACCGGCCCTATTTGGTCGTGACCGGCGTGATGATTGGTCAGCAATTGTCCCAGGACCCCGAGGAATACTTTCCGATCGAGATGACGCCTCTGTACACGGGCATCCGCGGGCGCTTCGAATTCGAAAAGGACGATGAAACGGTGGTTGTCGGCGGCGGCTACGTGGAATCCTTTGGCTATGACAGCTATGAACCGCAGGACGATGCGGTCGACGGCCGATGGCCGGTGCGCCTGACCGGTTTATTGTCCCGGGGCGACAAACCGGTTGGTGACCGATACCGATTTACGCTCTCCGATGTTATTGGCGCTACCAGTGCTGCTCCGCTTGCCACCCTCTCTCGCAATCTAGTTCCAAACATCCTGTTTCCTGAATTTCGTCATTGGTCTGTGGACAGGGAGGACATCAATCAATCGGCCGCAAGCGTGCGCCGCAAAGCAGACGAGTATCAGCATGGCGATGGCGCCGACATGGACAACCTGGCACTGACGCCATTGCTCGCCCGAAAAACCGAGAACGTTATTGTTTTTATCAATTCGGAAGATGCATTTCGGAAGCCGTCCTCCGGCTGTGGCGACGTTACTGAAGAACACATCACCGATGATGTCATCAGCTATTTCCGCAAGAGTGGCGTGTTGATACACAACGTTGTGTTCGTGGACGACGACACGGGGCTGGCAAAGATCTGTGAGGGACTCGCGGCGCGTCAGGAAGCTGGTGAGCCGCTTGTGTATTGCCAGGCCTATGACGTCATCGAAAACGACAGGCACCGAATCGAGCCTTACCGTGCATCGATCTGTTGGGTGTACCTCGATCGGGCGAACCGCTGGATTGAAAGGCTCGACCGAGAAGCCGGTGACCTCGTCCGCCAACTGCATGATGGCGAAGGTTCGTTTGATAACTTCCCGCACTACCTTACGTTTGCAGAACAGGGCATTTTTCTGATTGACCTGAACCGGGAACGCGTCATTGCGCTTTCTAATTTGGCCGCGTGGATGGTCAAGGAGAGCGCTGAGTACATCGCTACCAGTCTTAGCGGAGCCGAATTGCCGGTTCCTCAAGATGAGGAAACATAAAACCGCCGCGGCCGGTTGACCGCGGCGGCTGCGCTGCACTTACCTTCCTGAGTTGCTAACTTTCCAGAGCACGAGCCTCCTTCTGGTCACTGACAGCGTTGAACCACTTGTCCAGGCGCAGCTTGATGACGACACCGTGCCGGTCCACGAGCGAGCCCAGTGCAATGGCGCTGGCGCCAAATATCGCGAGGTCGATCCAGCTGCTGGTCACGATCAATTGCACAATTTCGTCGAAGCCAAAGACCACACCCGCGAGCATCGTTACGATTCCGCTGAACATGGCGACCGGCTTCCTGCCGGAGACCCCCCAAAGCAAAAGCATTACGCCGGCCATCATGCTGAAGAGTGCTGTCATTGCGCTCGGCGCATTGACTACGCTAAGTGTGAAACTCAGCGCGACAGATGCGCTGATGGAAACGCCAATTACCCTACCCAGATGACGGCTTCCGGTACGCCGCAGGATGTCCAGCGCTAACACCGTGTAAACGGCAGCGAACAACGGTGCCGCCAGGCCTTTTGCCAGGGCCGGGGCGAATGCGTCGGTCAACGACAGCGCTACGGTCATGGCAAACGGCAGCGATAACACTTCGAGGAACACCGCCAAACGCGCGCTGCGATCCGGGAACAGTGTCACTTGACGGGCTGACAAGAAGAAGACCAACGAGACCATTGCGACCATCAGGCTATCAACCTGGTAGAAATACATGCTGCGGAACAGGATGATGCCGATCGGAATAAACAACGTCGCCAGCGCGAACTTGCCCTCCCCCGTTTTCAGCGAACGATCTTTCCCCGCCAGATTGCTGACGACGTACAACGCGTAAGTTACGCCGAGCAGCGCAACGGTACCGGCAGCCAGCGAATTGCGAATCGGTAACAGCAACAGCGCGTTCAGCACGAGAAAATGCAAAGACAGCGACTTGGCCGAGTGCCGCGCCATGATGGCGAAGCAGAACAACGTGACCGGCAGCAGCACAAACATTGCGCCACCAAGCGTGGCTCCGGTGCTGGCGATATTTTCGATCTGCCACGTCGCGTATCCCGGATAGGTAATCAGTCCGCCGTCCCATTGAAACACCGAGTACAGCAATGCCCCGAGAATCGTAAAGTTTGCAGGAATGGACACGAGCGCGAGGCCGAAGAATATGCGTGCGCCTTTGGCTTCCTTCAAGCCGTGGCTCATCGCGAATCCGGCGGCGGCGAGCAAACCGGTCTGCGTTAACAGCAGGAGGTAGCGGCTAATGTCATTACCTTCGCTCCACCCCTGCAGCAAAAACACGGACATCGACGCCAGTATTACCGCGGCACCGGTTATGCGCAGCGCCTCCGATAGGGTGGCGAAGTTCCGTACTGACTGCATGATGCGCTCAACGCTGAACGTCGAGCCGGAACGTTCGAATGCTGGCCCGTTGTCGACGATCAGATCGTCGTCAAATGTGGCTACTCGGGTATTCATGACGGTTTCTCCTCTTCCTGTTGCAACAGCTCACTGAGTTCGGCGCGTAGCTCCGCCATGTCTTCCTCGGCCAGGAACGCCGAGTCCAGAGGATCGGCCGTTGTACTGGCACCCATGAGGATTTCGGTTTCGCCGAGATTGATCTCCCAGCGATCGAATGTGTCTTCAATCTCGCCATAGGAGACGCCCTCAATGTTGTTGATCGTGCGCATCGCCTCGGCGACGGACTGGCGCGAGCGCATCATGTTGCGCTGTTGGGAAACTTCGCCAATGCGTACTTCGATCTTCTTGACCTGCTCGGCAATGCGCGCCTCGAGATCGTCGTGCTTCTCGATCGACAGCTGCAGACTTTGTAGCTGCGCTTCGCAGTCCTTACGCCGGCGCAAGCACTCCAATGCCTTGGACTCATCGGTGGCACCGATACTCCTGGCACGTTCTGTCCAGCGCGACACCGCGAGCCGCAAGTTACCTTGGCGCGTCTTGAGGGCATGCCCATCTTTGCGCACACGCTCGAGGCGCACCCTAGACCGGGCGGCCGCTTGCTGCGTATCCCGCAGCGCGGCATTGATGATGGCGTCGTGGTTTTCGACCCTGCTTACGGCGCGATCAACGGATGACGTGATGCTGGTGGATATTCTACGAATCAGGCTCATGACAACTCCTCGCAAATGGTCAGTGCAGGATTGAGCCTAAAAGCTGGTATAATATTTCGCAACTACTTTCTATAAAGTCCGACTATTTGAACTTTTCGTCTAATGTTTTAGTACTTTTTGGCTCATTATGACGACATCTGCACGAATAATTGCCACTCTGAAACGGCAACTGAAGGTTCGCGGAATCACTTACCGGGGGCTGGCCGAACGCCTGAAACTGTCCGAATCAGCTGTGAAACACATGTTCTCGACCGGCAACTTTTCACTGCGCCGCCTCGACGAAGTGTGTGCGGCCCTGGAACTGGACATCGGCGATCTCGTGAACATCAGCGAATCGCAGGAGCCGAAGATCGAGCAATTATCGGACGAGAACGAGCGCGTGATCGTGGAGGATATTCGCATGCTGCTGGTCACCTATTGCCTGATCAACTACTGGACATTCGATGAGATAATTGAGCGCTACGACATATCGCCGACCGAGGGCCTGAAGTATCTTCGGCAGCTGGATCGCATGAAGGTCATCGAACTGCAGCCCGGTGATCGCGTACGCCTTCTCGTTGCCAACAACTTTGGCTGGCGCAAGAACGGTGCGATCGAGAAGTTCTTCAGGCGCCACGTGCAGACAGAGTTCTTCAGCCACCACTTTCAGGACGATGAGTCTGTGCGGATTGTGAAAAACGGAATGCTCACCCGGCGCAGCCAGTTACAGCTCATCGAACGGCTCAAGGCCATGGGCGACCTTTTCGATGACACCACCTGGGACGAACGCAAGCTGTCGGCGACCGAAAGGAGTGGCACCACCATGGTGCTGGCGCTGCGCCACTGGTTCTTCGAGGGCTTTCGACACCTTGAGCGTTGAGGAGCACTTGTGCTGGAGACACTGAGCGACACAATTCGCGGCCTGATCGACGCCGCGTCTCGGCTGCAAAGCGATGCGCCTCCGCAAGCGCAGTTGGAATCCATTATCGCGCGTGGCGAATTTCGACCTGCCGAAGATGAAGCCATCGGATTCTGGTTTGCACGCTTTTTGAGTGTTCGGGAGAGTCTGTGGGCTGTCATTGGAGATGTACAGGCAATTCTCGATAAGCCGGCGGACGCCGTCGAGCGTGAAAACGAGATGCACTACTTCCTGGTGGGTTACGCAGCGGCCTGCGTCCTGATCCGCATCGACCGCGTCACGCTGTTCACGGTCGCTCATCACAGCATCATCCAACGCAAGCTCAACGAAGCGTTTCCTGAATACAGAATTCCGCGCAAGCAATACACAAGAATATTCTCGGCGTTTGTCGACGAGAAGAACGTACTCGCACTTCGCGATGCGATGAGGTTTTGCCGCGAACATCGCGGCGAACTCCTGATGCTGGGTACGGATCCAAACGTTGGGTTCATCGTGCAGCAAATGAGCGAACTCGAGTCATCCCTGAACCCCAGTAAGCTCGGTTACCTCAAGCGTGCCTGGAGTTACGTGAGCCACAAGTGGCGTCGTCGCGGTGTTGTGAGCGCGGAAAATACTTTGGCCAGCATCATGGAAGGCGTTGGAAGAGTTGCATCGGAGCTTGTCGAGAAGAAAAACAAGCGAGTTACCGAGGACGTACTTGTCTCAGTCGCAGGCTTTCTGCAGCCCGGCGACGTCATCATTACGCGACACGCGAAAGCACTAACGAATCTCTTCATGCCCGGCTTCTGGCCGCACGCTGCACTTTACGTTGGCACGCATGAACAACGAGAGGACGAGAATTGCGTTCTGGAGGCGCGCAAAGACGGCGTGCGCCTGCGCCCCTTGCACGAGACGCTGTCTGTCGATGCTTTTGTCGTGCTACGTCCGAATCTCGACTCGGAGATTATTGACCAGGCAATCGAGCGAGCGTTTTTGCACAAAGGCAAGATGTACAACTTCGACTTCGACTTCTTCAACTCTGATCGTATTGTCTGCACTGAACTGGTCTACCGTTCATACGATGGATTGGCGGGCCTTCAGATTCCCCTGAATGAACGTGCTGGCCGCAAGATATTGTCAGCGGAGAACTTGCTCGATTTCGCACTCGACACCCAGGCCTTCAAACCCGTAGCGATATTCGGCGTCGAGAGTTGTCGGGACGCGGTTATGTATGGCGAGGCGGTCCGCGATGTGCTGGTCGCGAGTTACCGAGACGCATCGTGACGAGGACGTCGCCTCACTGGTACCGCCGCCCTTCGTGATCGAGCCAGCCGGCGACATGCCGCCCATTTGGGTCGTGATGCGTCCAGTGAATGACGCCGCCTTGCGCGCTGGTCTCGAATTCACCGTAGAACGCAACTGTATCGCCAGTACTCAATGACGAGATTCGTTGTGCCAGGTCAATGTTGTGGGCGACCAGCAATGTTCGCCCTGAACTCAATTCCAGAATGAAGCGCTGATGGCGATCGCCTTCATTGTCGTCGGAGAGGATGCGAATCACCATCCCACTGCCACGGACCTGTTGCCCGGAACGCCACTGCTCACTTCGTGGGCTCGGTTGCGCGCTGATGGGCCGAGCATTGCTTGTAGGCAGATCAGGGATCAAAAAATGCTCATAGGCGTAGTAGGCGCCCACGATCGCGATGATATAGACGAGTCTTTTCATTCGGTGAGTTTACCGCGGAAAATACGACACTTCGCTCCTGCCTAGGCTTGTTCGCCGCAGTCGAGAACGATACTGAAGTCTGTCAAAGAGCACTCGAGAAGTATTTCGACGGCGTGGCGGATCCTCTAACCATGCAGGTTCTGAGTGACGCCTAATCCTCGTCGTCGACGTAGTTCTCGAAGACACAGTGCTTCGCGAACGCCTTTGCCTCGTTGGCTGTCCACTCGCCGTTCGGCTTGTCCTTGATTTTCTCGCACCACTTTTCGGTGCCGACCTCGGGCGCGCAACCAGCACACAATGACGCCAAAAGCAGTAGCGTTAATGTCGTCAACGTTTTTTTCATAATTACTGTCCTATCAACGATTTTCTATCAGGTCGCCGGTACCACAGTTGCCTGCCAGGCAATCGCCCGCCATTCGCCACCGCGTTTCAGGAACGTGCCTGTGTTGAAGTAGTTCTTTACCTCGGAGCCATCGCTCGGCGTCCCGATAAGTTTGAATGTGACGACAGCCGACGTACCAAAAACCTGCACGTTGACGTCCTCGCCGGAGTACGCAACGTCCGGCCCCTCGTTCTCTTCGTCGAAGCCGCTCATGATGTCGGCCTTGCCGAAGCGATCGCCGCTCGACGACGTGTAGACGAGGTCGTCGGCCCAGAAACGGTCATGCGTGTCGGCGTCAGCGGCGTGGGCGAGGAAGTGGTGCAGCGTCGCCGTCAGGTCTTCGACATCGCCTTCTGCTGCGGGCACGGCGTCCAACATACCGACCAGCTCGTCCCGCGTGTAGGAATAAGCCTGCCACTCGTTGAGCTGCACGAGCTCTTCGATTTGCTTGCCGATCGTCCGGCTGGCCTCTTCTTCCCGCGGCACAACCATGTAACGGCGCAAGGGCTCGACGGCAAACATTGCATGTACCGCGGCTTCAGCCACCTCGTCGGGCGCTTTGTACTTACCACGGTCCCAGTCTCTGTCGATCCAGGTATTGAATTGCTCGGCAAAGGGCGAGCCGTCTTTGGCATAGCCCGTACTTTTCTCGCGCATACGCGCTATCGCGGTATCGGCGATGGCCGAGTCATAGTTGCCGGGCTCGATCACACTGACATGCACGCCGAGCGGCGCCATTTCAGCGGCCAACGAATCCGTATAGGCCTCGATAGCGTGCTTGGTCATGCTGTAGTGCCCGGAGAAACGGCCGGACAGGGTTCCCGATATCGAGCCGATCGTCGAGATGCGACCCTTCGATGCGATGATCATCGGTGCAAAGGCCTGCGTGACCCGGTACACGCCGTACACGTTGACGTCCATGACCCACTGCAACTCATCCAGATCGACATCCGCCAACGGTCCGCCGATAAAAACACCCGCGTTGTTGACGAGGCCGTGCAGTCCGCGGCCACCCGCCTCGACCGTTGCCACGGCCGCATCGATTTGCTCCTGGACCGTTACATCCAGCTTGACCGCCTGAACATTGTCGAGGGCATTCAATGCATCGAGATCCTTTTGCTTGCGCGCACCCGCATAGACGTAGTAGCCCTGCTCGGCGAGCACCTCGGTGATCCTGCGGCCGATGCCGGTGCTGGCGCCGGTAACGAGCACGGCTTGTTGCTGATCGGCTTCGGCCGCCTGCAGGCTGGTCGCAGAAAAAGCGCTTGAGAACAGGACAAGCGCGGCGAACAGGCTGCTCAATCGGATAGCTCGAATCATGGGATCCCTTATATTGCAATTATTGTTAGCGAGTAATGCGGCGGCGATGATAGCAAACATCAGACCGCTCCCAAATTGACTGGTTTTCGACACAATGCCCGGCTAGGCCAAGAGTTTGTCGATCTCCGCCATCAGTTCGGGCGTGAATTGATCGACAAACTCGAGTGCCTTCATGTTCTCGTGCACCTGCGCGACGCGGCTCGCACCCGTGATGACCGAGCTGACGTGCGGATTCTGCAGGCACCAGGCAAGGGAGAACTGCGCGAGGCTCGCGCCCATGTCCCTGGCCAGTGGTTCCAATGCCGCGACCTTGGCGAGTCGGTCGGGATCGGTTAGCTGCTCCTGTATCCAGCTCATATTTTCGAGGGCACCGCGACTGTCTTTTGGAATGCCGGCCTGGTACTTGCCGGTCAATAAGCCCGAGGCCAGCGGACTCCAGGTGGTCGCACCGTAGCCGTGCTCGGTGTAGACGGCGTCATAGTCCGGGCCGAAACGATGCTGCTGGAGCAGGTTGTACACCGGCTGTTCGACAATGGGTTGGTGCAGATTACGACGGTCAGCAACTTCAAGTGCTTCGAGAATCTCGGCTGCCTCCCACTCGGAGGTGCCCCAGTAGAGTGCTTTGCCGCGCTCGATGATGTTGTGCATCGCCCAGACGGTTTCCTCGATCGGCGTGGTTGGATCGGCACGGTGGCAATACAGGAGATCGACGTAGTCGAGGCCGAAGCGCTCGAGCGACCCGTCGATGGCCTCAATGAGGTACTTGCGATTGAGCGTGTTCTGCTCGTTGGGGTTGTCGTGAAACCCCCAATACAACTTCGTCGAGACCAGGTAGCTGCCGCGGCGCCAGCCGAGTCGCCGCAGCGCCTCGCCCATGATCTCCTCGGACTTGCCGTGCGCGTAGCCCTCGGCATTATCGAAGAAGTTCACGCCGGCATCGTACGCCGCCGCCATCATCTTCATGGTGGCATCGACATCCGCCTGATTGTGCAGCGTTACCCAGGAGCCGAGCGACAATTCGCTGACCTGGAGTCCGGTTTTGCCGAGATGGCGGTAGTTCATGAATACTCCTGCTTGGGTGCGCCTTCTGGAATGACAGGTAGTCTGAATCCAATTTTTCCTCAGAGGCATCTATTGTATACAGGCCGTTCCTACAAGACCCGTGGGCGTCCCGCATGGATGCAAATCAGCCGGCGTTCTGCGACGGAGAAGTACTATGAAATTCCAGGCTTTGACGCAGCTTGTCCTTTTCTGCGTCATCCAAACGATAGCTAACGATTGTACTGCTAACGAGCTTGATAGCACACCGCACGTATTTGACGACACGTCACTCGAACGCATGGAGAAGACGGCGAACACCGTCACCATATACCGCGACACATATGGAGTGCCCCACGTGTTCGGCGAGACTGACGCGAGCACCGTATTCGGCTTTATGTATGCGCGCGCCGAGGACCGGTTCTTCAAATTCGAGCCATACTATTTACGGTTGATTGGCAGGAGCGCCGAGATAGAGGGAAAGGGCGGCCTGCCGAACGACATTCTGGTCAGGGCTAATGAGTTTGAAAAACGCGCCAGGAAAGAATACGAAGATGCCGCAGCCGACATAAGAGCGCTTTGTGACGCGTTTGCCGACGGTTTGAATTATTACTTGCACAAAAACCCAGACACAAAACTCCAGGTCCTGTCCAGATTTGAACCATGGTATGTGTTCCTGAACAGTCGTTTGTTTTCAATGTCTGGTATGGATTTTGACGAGAAAGACCTGGTGGAAATCACAACGCCCAAAGAAGTGCAGGCGGACGCCACCTTGAATGCAAGGTTAGCTAAGACTCCGTTGACCAAGATGCCTTCGGTACCGATATTGGGATCAAATATGTGGGCCATCGGGTCGGCCAAGAGCGAGACTGGAAAAGCGATGTTATTTCTCAATTCGCATCTTCCCCTTTTAGAGCCATATGAAGCCCAACTCCACAGTGACGAAGGCTTGAATATATCTGGCATGAGTGGCTTTGGTTTCGCTGTCTTGCCGATCTCCGGACACAACGAAAATCTCGGCTGGTCGCTGACCGTAAACTACCCCGACATTGGAGATCTGTATCTGGAGACCTTTGATGATCCGGAACACCCGCTCAACTACCGCTACGGTGATGGTTACCGCACTGCTACCGAGTGGCACGAGATAATAAGAGTAAAAACGACGGACGGCATGGAGGAATGGCCCGTAACACTCCGTAAGACTCATCACGGCCCGATCGTGGGAATGTCCGAAGACAAGTTCATCGCCATGAGAGCCTCCAAAACTGAGGAAGGCAGCGCGACCAGACAGATGTTGGCCATGGCCAAATCCAGAAATCTGGCGGAGTTCAAGCAAGCTTTATCGATCCGCGGCATCGCTTTTCACAACGTCATGTATGCCGACAAAGAAGGCAATATCTTCTACATCTATTACGGCGCCGTACCCAGGCGCGATTCTCAATTTGACTGGTCGAAACCTGTTGATGGAAGCGATCCAAGAACCGAATGGCAGGGGTACCACGAGATTGAAGAGCTGCCGCAAGTTCTAAATCCTCCCAGCGGATGGATGCAGAACGCAAATTCAACTCCGTTCAAAACAACGTCCGAAGCCAATCCAGAACCATCTGATTTTCCAGACTATATGGTCGGATGGGACCGTCACAATGCACGTGCGAGAATCTCGCGACAGCTGCTGTCAGCAGAAGACAAGTTCACCTACGATGAATTCAAGACGGCAATTTTTAGTACCTATTCAATCGTTGCCGATGAGGAGATTCCGGGATTGAAGGCTGAATGGGATGCATACAAAAAGGAAAATCCCGATGTTGATGATGAATTAGCCCAAGCGATGTCCGAAATATTGTCGTGGGACAGATATTTCGCCGTCGATTCTGTCCCGACCACGCTGTTTTTTCTTTGGGTCGAAAAAGTTTGGCCACCAGATTGGGTGGTAGACGATGGCGAAAAACCAGCGACGAAAATCGCAGCGCTGCGAGCGGTAATTGACGATCTGAAAGCCGATTGGAACACGTGGCGAGTACCCTATGGCGACATCAATCGTCATCAGCGCAGGGACGAACGAGCAGGCGGCTTTTTTAGCGACGATGCCGAAAGCCTGCCAAGCCCGGGCGCAGATGGAAACTGGCACGGACTGGTTTTTCGATTCAAGAATCCTCCGGTTGAGGGGCTCAAAAAACGCTATGGGACGATGGGGCACTCGTATGTTGCTGCAATCGAATTCGGCGAGCCTGTAAACCGCATGACTATCCTGTCGTTTGGGCAGAGTTCAGATCCGAAGTCCCCGCACTACTTTGACCAGGCCGCCGCATACGTAAAAAAGCAGCTGAAACCGGCGTGGTTCACACTGGACGAGATTAACGACAATTTGGAAAGGAAGTACCATCCAGGTGAGTGACAGGACATGTTCCGCTGGTCATTTCGGCTGGACCCCAAGTCATCAGCGCAAGAAACACCATAAGGAATCGGGCCATTGCAGCAGCCTGAGCCAGTTTCCGGCAATGAGATGTGCCCACACCTCCTGCGCGTACTCTTCGACCTTCTCGTGCTTCGCGTGCTGGGCGATCCAAACCTTGATGCGCCTGTCCCACCTATCAAAGAACTCATGCCCGGCGGCCGGGTTACGTGCCGCCATGCGGTAGATCAGGTTGCGTTCTTCTTCGCGCACGAGCGCAGTCTACCCAATTCACAGTTTTGGAGTGGCGGTCTCGCCCGCACTCCGAGCCTGGCAGACGATCCGGGCACCGTTTCCGGTGCTGGGCGCGAACTTCTTCTACAAAGACACCGATCATCCCTACGCACAGGCGTCGCCGTTTTGCGACAGAACTGCTGTTGTCTAATCGAAAAGTAAACCGTAAGGTTAGCGTCATTCGCAGGTCGGCAAACAAAACAGAGGACCAGACAATGCGTACCGCATTTGGATTTCGTGGAATAGCAATTTTGCTCGTCGCGTTAATGACCAGCTCAGCTTGGGCGGATAGTTACTCAGACACTATTGACGTATTCAAGAAGGCCGTACCCAGCAAGTTTTTCGAAAAGAGCTACGGCTATGCCGTATTTCCGACTATCGGAAAAGGTGGCGCTGGCATTGGTGGTGCCCATGGCAAGGGCCGGGTCTATGCCAAGGGCGTTCACGTTGGCGATACGAAGATGTCCCAGGTGACAGTCGGCTTTCAATTGGGTGGGCAGGCGTTTAGCCAGATTATCTTTTTCGAAGATGAACGCGCCTTCACTCAGTTCACGAGCGGTAACTTCGAATTTGGCGCTCAGGCGGCGGCTGTCGCTATAACGGCTGGTGCATCCGCTTCCACAACCACTACCGGCACGACTGCAGGGGCCAGCGGTGGTAAGAACGATGCCAGATCAGTCGGTGAGTATTACCGGGGAATGGCCACATTCACCGTTGCCAAGGGCGGTTTGATGTACGAAGCCAGCATCGGCGGACAAAAATTTAACTACAAGAAAGTTAAATAATCGCCCTGCATTCATTTTGCAGAAACTTACACCGAGTATCCGCGGTACCTGACCTCGAAATCGAAAGACTACGCCGCTGCCATCAGCGCATCTGCTGATTCAGAATGCGCAACTCGACACGACGGTTACGAGCTTTGCCTTGCGCCGTCGCGTTGTCTGCGACAGGCCTTGCCTCGCCGTATCCTCTGACGGTCAGGTTGCCAGGATTCGCGCCCTGATTGATCAGGTAGTCGCGCACTGTGATCGCCCGACGTGCTGACAATCCTTCGTTATACGCGGCGCTGCCATCACTGTCCGTGTGCCCGGCAACCTCCACGACCAGATCCCTATTCATGCGCAGCGTTGCAGCGGCATCGGCGAGAACCTGCTCTGCGCCGGGCAGCAGCCGATCTGAGTTCGTCTCGAAATTCACGCCGGGCAAGTTGATCACCTCGTGGATCTCACAACCTCTGACGTCAACCCGCGCTCCGGCCCTCGTAGTCGGGCATTCATCGCGTCGGTCGACGACACCATCGTCATCGTTATCGAACTCACAGCCGCGGCCATCGACAATCGCGCCAGGAACCGTATTCGGGCACTGGTCCTGATCGTCGATCACACCATCCCCGTCGCTATCGCGCGGGCAACCGCGTGCGTCAACCGTTGTGCCGGCTGGTGTGTCCGGGCACGCGTCGCGGCTGTCTCGTACGCCATCGCCATCAGTGTCGCCGTCCGGCGTGGCCGGGGGCAGCCTCGGTAATTCCTGACCGAATGCGAATTGCAGGCCGAGCGAGGTTATTCGGTCATCATGCGTCAGGGTATTCTCGAACTCGGAACGCAAACGATGCTCCAGCCGCAAAGAAACCGGGCTGTCGCCGAAGCGATACATAAGGCCTATACCAAAGGTACCCATCGCCGAATTTTCGGCCTCCTGAACCTTCGAATCGGTGTTTGTCATACCCAGGCCACCGATCAGATAGGGAGACAGGCTTGAATCGGGGCGCAGCGAGACCAGCACATTCAGCGATGCGTCCCAGATCTTGAGGTCATTGACACCGCTCAACCACGAGTATCCGGCCATACCCTCAATCGATACCCGGTCTGTGAGAACCCACCCAAGACTGAGCTGACCGCCGCCAACCATGTCGTCCAGCTGTCGATGCTTATCGTCATCGGTGTAGACAACCGCCGGCGCAAAGTACATCTCGCCGGCACTTGCGGTAGTAACTGCGACACACAGGATCGCGAGCACAATCAATGCTCCTGAAGATGCGCTCCGCTCCATGAGGACTTCCTCGTGTTGAGTTAATAATCGCGTGCCATTCGCCCAATTGTGAACGGGGGGGTCTCGACTCCGATTATGTACAAACCCTGATCGGCAGGTCAACGACTTCCTGCTACCGATATAAACGCGCAAGCGTTTTGGACGCCGAAGGCGCCGTTTCGGGTGAGGATCGCCCAAAGGCGGTTCGAATCTGGCGCTCGACGTAGCCGTTTCTCGTTGTCATCAACATGTACTATGCGAAACCAAATCGCCGCGCATCACTCTAAGGTACATGCTGCATTCGAGCCACTTGTAGGTGATAATCGCGCCCATGACCTCATTCTTATCAGAACTCAAGCGCCGCAACGTATTGCGCGTTGCAGCCACCTATGCCGTGGTCGCCTGGATCATCATCGAGGCGGGCTCAGTGCTGTTGCCGACCTTCGGCGCGTCGGAATCGGCGTTTCAGACCTACGTCATTGTCGTCGTCGCGGGTTTTCTCGCGTCGCTGGTGATGGCCTGGATCTTCGAGGTCACGCCCGAAGGGGTCAAGCTCGAGAAGAACGTCGATCGTTCGGAGTCGATTACGCCACAGACCGGCCGAAGACTGGACTTCATCTTCATCGCATTGCTCGTTATTGCGCTCGGAGTATCCGTGACCTTAAATGTCACCGGCATGCGGGATGCTCCTGACGTGCCGCTGGCGGCCGGCGACCGCTTGTCGATCGCCGTCCTGCCCTTCACGAGTCGCAGTACGGACCCGGAGAACCAGTTGTTTGCCGATGGCATCCATGACGACTTGCTGACCCGCCTTGCCAACGTTGCAGCGCTGAAAGTGATCTCCCGCACATCGATGATGGAATATCGGGACACCACCAAGAACCTGCGGCAAATCGCAGAAGAACTCGGCGTCGGGACAGTCCTCGAAGGCGCCGTGCAACGGGCGGGCGACAGTGTACGAATCAATGCGCAGCTCATTGATGCATCGACCGACGAACATATCTGGGCGAAGTCCTACGACCGGCAACTCAATACGGTCAATTTGTTTACGATACAGAGCCAGATTTCTGAAGAAATTACGCGGGCGCTGCAAGCGACACTCACCGACGAAGAACAGTTGCGTCTGGCGAACATACCCACCAACAGCCTGGCCGCTTACAACCTTTACACGCAGGGTCGTGACAACCTCTATAAGCGGCGCCTCGACACCCTGTTAAAGGCGCGCGAGCAGTTCGAAGGAGCCATCGCACTGGACCCGGATTATGCCGATGCCTATGCAGGTCTCGCCGACAGCGCGCTGCTTCTGTTGAACAATCATCAGGCGATCTCGCCAGATGAAGCCTTCGATGTTGCCGGGACGTCGCTCGATAACGCGCTATCGCTGAATCCCGAGCTCGCGGACGCACACGCCTCGCTCGGCCTGTTGAAGCACAAGATGTGGGAGGAAACGCGCAGCGGTCCCGGGCTCGAGGAAGCCGAGGCCTGCTTCGTCTCGGCGCTGCAGCTCAACCCGAACAATGCGAGCGCCTACATGTGGTTTGGCTCCACCCGGGCAGCACAGCAGCGAATTGAGGAGGCAATCGAGCTCTTTCATGAATCACTTCGCGTAGACCCGCTGGGCAAGATTCCTTATGCCAATCTTCCGGGTCTGTACGCACTGCGTGGCCAGAATGACGAAGCGGTCGACTTGTATGTCAAGGCGATCGAGATTCATCCCGAATGGCCGACGGCTTACCAGAATCTGGCGCAGCATTTGCAAGGCCTCGGTCGGATGGACGAGGCTGTCGCCTGGGGAATGAAAGGTCTGGAACTGAGTACCGATCCGATCGGCGGTGCATCGATGGTTGGTGCGTATATCGAGTTCGGCGACTACGACAAGGTCGCCGAGCTCTTTGTCGGTGTAACGGCCGGCCATCCATTGTACGAGCTTGGCCTCGGCATGGAGAAGGCATTTCAAGGCGATTTCGCAGGCGCGATCGAAATCATTGAGAACTCGATCGAGGGACTCGAGAACCCCAGGCAGTTTCAACTCAGTCTGATTGCTGCTTTTGCGGTGTTTGCCGGCGACTTCGACAAAGCGCGCAAGTACGCCGAGCTTCGCAATCCGGAGTTTGTGGCAGATGCAGACCCGGAGGTCGATGCGTTCAACGTGGGCAATCTGATCCGCTACGCGTTTATTCTGCAAAACCTCGGCGAGAATAAGCGTGCGGATACACTGCTCGAAACGGCGATGAATGTCGTTCGAACGCTGCCCCGAATCGGGCTCGCCGGGCACGGCATACGCGATGTGCAAATCCTGGCCTTGCAGGGCAAGACTCTTGAGGCACTTGCCGCGCTCCGTGACGCGATCGATGAAGGATTCCGGGGAACCGTCGCCTCGAACGGCTGGCCTCTGGCGATCGACCCCTACCTGAATTCGCTACGCGGTCAACCCGGGTTCCAGGCGATGGTCAGCGAGCTCGACGATGCCGTCACGGCAATGCAACAGCGCCTTGCCCAGGTGGAACAAAGCGGCAACTGGGATGAGCTCAGGGCGCTTGCTGAAAGCACCTGATCGATTCAGGCATCCCCAAACACCAACCGGATGTAGCTCCTGTAGTGCATTAGCTGATTCGGCAGGATGTGTCTGTCGTCGAGCACTTTCGACATGATGCTGCCGCCTTTGATGACTGACGAAAGCATGTCGGCAAGTTCCTCGAGCGGTTTCTCGACTTTCATCAGGTACTTTTCAGATACGCTCTTGTAACCTTTTCCATTAATTCTGTCTATAACAAGTATCGGGCATGCTACTTTTGCCCTGCTGCGGGAGTCGATGATGAGAAGAACCATTGCAGTCACGATGCGCATGAAATGCTTGCTTTGCATCACAGGCGCCTTGATTCTTCTCGGACTTACCGCGACTTTGGCCTACGCTGATACCAATGCGGTCCTGTATGTCAGTAACAAGGCATCAGAAAATTACAGCTACTTGCTGCCGCACTTGATCTTAAGCGACGCAAAATCGTACAGGTATGCTGGCGCGTCTGACGCTTTTATACCCACGTTGCCGTTTCCGCTACCACTGTTCGCATCGGATCTCATCCACGGGCCATACTTGATGTCACCACCAACGTGATACGACGGCCGCACGGACCAACGGTATGTTTGGCATGCCTCCAGTTTTGTGGCGACGGCGTGAGAAGGTTCCTGAATTTGTTTCCTTGAGTAAACCGGCTTGCGCAAATCGTAGATTTCTACGTCGTAGTAAATATCCGATTCGTCAATCCCGCTTGCCCACGCGGGGTCCGTATCGTCACCAGGCAAGTTCAGTTCCCAGGCAAGGGTCGGACTCAGCGACTTGCTGGTGCCGTTCCATTTGTTTCTTTTGACGAGGCTAACGTTGCTGGATTTCTTTGGTAGCAACGTGTGCTTCAGTGCGACGGAGTCGAATACCTCAGCTGATATCTCGCGCCCGATGTAATGTCGCGCAAAGTTGGCATAGTCCCGCCACACAGCGTTGTCGTTCTCAATCCAGTTACTCAAAGTGTCCCGATCCTGATACTGAATCGCCCGTTCGTACACGTCCGTTGCATCACTGCGGCGATACATTGTCGCGTTTGCCAAGGTGGTGATTATCGCCTCGTTGCCCTGAACGTCGATTGCGACACCTTTGATACTGACATACAGGATCGCATCGGCATCACCTGGAACTGGCGTTGTAGGCGCGAACAGCTGTGGGTCCAGATTCGGTAACGTTCGTATCTCCGAATACACGTCCGCCGCGATCTTTTCATTGCTGAGTTGCTGGCTCGACGCCTCAGCCAGGTCCTCTGTTAGCGCGTCCCGAAATTCCTGAATCTCACGCTGGGTCGCACCCGCAACACCACCGGCAATCATGCCAGGGAGCGTCAGAATCGGTATCGGCACCCTGACGTTTACCTCGCCAACGTCTTTTTGAATCGTACCCATTGTCGATCCAGTTACCATTCCGCCATAAAGGCCCGCAGTGGATTTATTGTAACTACCGCTGATCGCCTCGTTAGTGGGACTCTCGCCCGGCATTAAGACGACCTTCCTGATGGATGCCCTAAGAGCCTCGGACATCGGCGCGTCCGAACCGGGCAGTGGTGATTCCTGGGTAACCGATGACGACTTCGTGGTGCTCGATGGCGGATCTGGAATGCCTTGGGCTTGAATAGCCCCGTTGGGTGAGACCGCTACAACCGCGCCGAGCACAAGTAGAGTTGCCCGGCCAATCAAGGCATGGATTGAACCGCGGTAGTGTCCTTGAACATTCATACCACGCCCTTTGCGAGAGCAGGAAACCGGAGACTGGCGTCGATTGTAGCAATCCTGGCAGAGGAAGGTCCCGGAGGACTGTGTTCGACTCGTTACAGGTAGAATGCCACGATGAAAGCCGTTATCAAACCGTGCTGGGTAGTTCTGACACTCGCTTTTGCGAGCGCATCGGCTCTGGCTGATGAACGCCCCGTTGCCGAAGAGGAATTCCGGATTCTGTCCTGGAATATATCGAACGATGCATTCGAGAACGAGCCCGAGGAATTTCTATCCCTGCTGCGGTGGGCCGACCCTGACATCGTGCTTCTCGATGAAGTGACACCAAGGGCCGACATCGGGAAATTAACTATGGCTCTCGCGGCCCTGCAACCTGGTGACGATGCGAGCTGGAGCGTTAACGTCGGCGTAAGTGGCGGCCGACAGCGTGATGTGATTGCCACCCGCTTACCGCAGGACACGCTGCCGGAATTTTCGACGATCGTTCCGTATCCCGAAGCCGATCGCCACTACATCCTCGAGCACATGTCTGACTGGCAACGGAAAAACCCGCATTTGAGCATGGACTTCGGCATTCCCGTGAATGCTGCCATTATTTTCACCGGCGGCAAGCGTCTCTTAACAGTGATCACCGATTTGCAGTGTTGCGGTGATGACGCCGAGAGCTGGCAGGAATACCGGCGGCGTGTCGAGGCGCGCGAGATCCGGCGACTCATCGAGCAGGTTCTCGAGCGCACGGTGGTAGATGGCCTGGTCATCGCCGGAGACTTCAACCTCGTGACCGGTTCCGCTCCTGCCGTGATATTAAAAGAGCCCTACGGCATATGTGACGAAGGCCTGAGCGCAGCGGAACTCAATCATCCTGAAAGCGACGTTGACTGGACGTGGGACGGTCGCGGCATGCCCTTCCCGTCTGGAAGGCTCGATTTTCAATTTTACTGTCCACAATCCCTTGAGATGCGCTCGGGCCTTATTCTCGACACCGAGAATCTCGATGCCGAAGCGCTGGAGAAGTACGGCCTCGACAATGGCACATCAGGGCGAACTGGCCGGCACCGCCCTTTAGTTGCCGAGTACGACTGGAAATAGACAAGAGCAAACGCAATGCCAGCCGTGCCTATAGGGCCGGACGATCGCCACGACGGCAGTCTCTACGTTAGGCTACAAGACCACGAGTGATGAGCCGTTGAATCAATGAGTGCAGATCTGAACGCAATGCTGAAAAGCAAAACGATCAATAGTTGGAATCTGTTCTGGCTGATAACGGTACCGATATCCCTGGTGATGGTGCTGGCCATGACACGCGCTGACCTGTCCCGCGCCGAAGGGGCCTCGTCGATGATTCAGCTCTCGGTACGCTGCGCGGTGCCGTGGCTGTATCTGGCCTTTGCCGCCTCCTCCCTGCAGGTTGTTTTTCCAAGATCATTCAGTCGCTGGCTATTGCGCAATCGAAAATTCATTGGGCTGTGTTTTGCAGCAGCGATGGGTTGGCAGGCATTTTTTATCCTGTGGCTGACTGGGATCCATACGGACTATTACGTTAGCGAAGTTTATGTGCTCAGCGATGTCGTTGAGGGCGTCGTGGGTTATGCGTTGCTTACCGCGATGGTGCTGACGTCCTTCAAATTCGGCCGCAGTCGCCTGACGCCCACGCAATGGAGGCTTCTGCAAACGATTGCCAAAATCGGCAACATCATCAAGCACCGGTGGTACAGGTCAGATACATTTTCTGATGTTGGGTGTTGCGGCGATCGTCATCGGCTTGGCAGGCGTTAGTTTTGGTTCTGCCTGGAGTCCAGCTGTGTACGATTTTCTATACGGCATTAAGCCCATTGCATTCATTGAGCCCTTTATGCCGTACTCCCCAAGGGTACCGTTTTAGCCGATATTTATCATGATGTTGGGTGCCTTTTTGATAGTGAAATCGAGAGGCTAGCTACATATCATTGCTTGCCTCGTCAATTCAACATCTTAGCGTCTCGTCAGGGTCATTGCGGGCACACGACGACGAACATCACCTGTGCAATGACTCAAACGCGGAGGATCAGCCTTCTTCACCGACGAGAGGGACGAAGCGAACCGGTAACAATTCTTCTGTTTCGAACTCGTCTTCTGCGACCCTGGTAACCCGGACAAGCTCCTGGTACCACTTGTTCTTGCCGATCGGTATGACCAAGTGCCCGCCTTTCTTGAGCTGTCGCTTAAGTGCCGCCGGAACCTTGGAGCTTCCGGCCGCTACCACGATGCCATCGAACGGTGCGTGTTCGGGCCAGCCGAGTGTTCCGTCGCTATGCTGCACGTGCACGTTGTCGTAACCGAGGTCGTCGAGAACTGCGCTCGCCATTGTCGCGAGTCGCTCGATGCGTTCTATCGTGTAGACCTCAGCCGCTATTTCAGCAAGAACTGCCGCCGCATATCCTGACCCCGTGCCGATCTCAAGCACCCTCTCGCCACCCTTAAGGGCGAGGCTTTCCGTCATGTAGGCCACGACATAGGGCTGCGAAATCGTTTGACCTTTGCCGATAGGCAGCGGCGAGTCGTCGTACGCGAGAATGCCTTGTCCTTTCGGCAAGAATCGCTCACGGGGTACATTGCGCATCGCATCGAGAACGAGTTTCGAGGTCACGCCGCGTCGAGCGATCTGGTCTGCAACCATGCGCTCGCGCAATTTCGAATAACCCGCCATCAGCCCGCTCCGCGACCATTCTCCTCTCTGTCTACTGGCGTCAGTTTATGCCGTAAATACCGGATTGGATATCAGGATGCTACGCAACCAAAACGGTCTAACCTGTTACTGATAGGTGGCAACAGGAGTACGTCATGGGCGCAATCAAACATGCTCTCTTCATGGCATGCGCCGCCTTGTTGCTTCTCGCCGGCTGCACGACTTCACTTGAATCCGAGGGCCGGTGGCAGGCGATCTCGGCTACCTCGTGACGGTTGTGGCTATCACGTAGATATTTTGCTGCTCTCCTATGGTCTCATGGTCATAGAGAAGGTCCATAATCGACGGCGTATTGGGCAAATGAATAGCAGTGCGTTCAGTGAATTCGAGGTCTCGACCAACGAGTTGCGGAAATCGTGCGATCTGCAGGCCGCGGGTGTCGAGACCAGCGCCGATTTTCCTCCCGAAGCGCGGCGGCTCGGACAACAACGCGCTATCGACGCCATACGCTTCGGTCTCCAGATTCGGGACGACGGTCACAACGTGTTCGTGCTTGGTCCCACGGGCAGCAACCGGCATGGCCTCGCCGAAGAACTGGCCAAAGAGCGTGCAGCAAGCGAATCGCCGCCTGGCGACTGGTGCTACGTCAATAACTTTGCCGATCCTGAAAGACCGCATAATCTGCATTTTCCACCAGGACGCGGCCGACAATTTCGCAAGGACATGCTCGACCTGATCGAGGATCTACGCGCCGCTATTCCCGCTGCGTTTGAGAGTGATGACTATCGTGCGCAGTTGAAAACTGTTGAAGAGAAAACCCAAAAAGAAGTCGAAGCGCATGCGAAGAGCCTTGAAGATCGCGCCGAAATTGAAAACATCGCCGTTCTGCAAACTGCAACAGGTTATGTGCTGGCTCCGGTACGTGACGGCAAAGTCATCGATGAAAAAGTGTTTTCCAAGCGACCCGCTGCGGAACGCAAGGCAGTTCGGGAATCCATTGAGCGTTTGAGCGAAGAACTGCAAACGCACATTGAGCAGATTCCGAAACTGCAGAAGAGGCACCGGGCACGGGTCAAAGCCCTCAATCGCAAAGTCATCGAGCATGCCGTCGGCGTGTCACTCACCGAGCTGATGGAGAAATACGACACTCTGCCTGCCGTTGTTGCTTACCTCGACGAAGTTCGCACTAACATTATTGAGAATGCCGATGACTTCCAGGCATCAGAGTCCGCACCATTACCGTTTTTGCGGCGCGATGCGTCGCAGTTGTTCAGCCAGTACGAGGTCAACCTGGTCGTCAGCCACGATGAGGAAGACGCTGCACCGGTCATTTTCGAGCCGAACCCCAACTACACCAATATCGTCGGCAAAATTGAGCATCGCGCCGAGATGGGCGCCCTTTTTACCGACTTCCGCATGATCCGGCCTGGGGCGCTCCTGACCGCCAATGGGGGTTACCTGATCCTGGATATGCACCGAATTTTGAGCCGTCCGTTCGCCTGGGAAGCCCTGAAGCAGGCGCTGTTCGCCAAAAAGGTTCGTATCGAATCACCGGGCGAGGCATATGGCTTCGTCAGCACGACCACATTACAGCCCGAGCCGATTCCACTCGATGTCAAAGTGATTCTGATCGGGGAACGGTGGCTGTATCACCTGCTGGCCATCTACGACAGTGAGTTCAGCGACCTGTTTAAGGTGGCGGCCGACCTTGACGATGACCTTGAGCGCAGCGGGGAAAATGTCGAGGCCTATGCGTCACTCATTGCTACCCGAATTCGCGAGAAGAAATTGCTGCCGTTCGGCCTTGACGCAATGCAAAAAATCGTGGAACAGCGTGCCCGGCGAGCCGATGACAGCGAAAGGTTGTCCATGCACATGGGCTCCCTCGAGGATCTGCTGACGCAATCGGACTTTTGGGCGCGGCAGCATGATGCTCAAACCGTCGCTGCGAGCGATGTTGCGAAAGCGATTGACGAGATGGCTCGCCGGCTGGGTCGAATGCGCTCGAGAACCCTCGATGCGATCCGGCGCGATACATTGCTCATCAACACCGACGGCAGTTGTGTCGGGCAGGTCAATGGCCTGTCAGTGACCGATCTTGGGGACTATCGGTTCGGGCACCCAGTCAGAATTACGGCGACCACAAGAATTGGCTCGGGTCGGGTTGTGGATATCGAGCGTGAAGTTGAGCTCGGCGGCCCCATTCACTCAAAAGGTGTCATGATCCTGGCCGCTACCCTGTCCTCGCGTTACGCCAGAGAGCTCCCGCTTTCGCTGCACGCAAACATCGTCTTCGAGCAATCTTATGGCGGTGTCGAGGGTGACAGCGCGTCGGTCGCCGAACTTTGCGCCTTGTTGTCATCGCTCGCTGATGTACCTATCCGCCAGAACTTCGCAGTGACCGGCTCGACCAATCAGCTCGGCCGCGTCCAAGTGATCGGCGGTGTCAACGAAAAGATCGAAGGCTTTTTCGATCTTTGTAAAGAGCGAGGGCTCGACGGAAGCCACGGCGTCATCATTCCACACGACAATGTCAAACACCTGATGTTGCGCGAAGATGTTGTTGAAGCGGTGGAACAAGGGCAGTTCAACGTTTTCGCGGTGAAGGGCGTCGACGAGGCACTCTCCATATTGACCGGTGTCGAGGCGGGCCAGCGCGACGACACAGGTGAGTTTCCCGAGGATTCGGTGAACGGTCGAGTCGAACAACAGCTGATCCATTACGCGGGGCTGCGAAGAACCTTCGCGGAGAGCTCGAAAGGCGATGAGAAAGAGTGAGCAAGAGCCGCGCGTAGATCGTGTCGTGATCGCGATCACGGAGCTCGCCCCGCTGCAGCGGATCTGGGGCGAAGCGCTGCAGTTCCTCGAGGAATCCCGGGCAGAACTCCATGCCCTTTTTGTTGAAGACGAACGGTGGCACCGCGCCGCGAGCCTGCCGTTTACCCGCGAGATTTCACGTGTTAGCGGCATCGATGCGGAGTTCACCTTGCAGCGCGCCATCGATGTGCACAAAGAGGCCATTGATCGTGCTCACCAACAACTGCGGCAGCTGGCCGCCGAAGCAGAACACGAGCTGGCGTTCGAGGTGCTGCCAGAATCCGATCAGGAACGAATCCGGGACCTCGTGGCGGACACCCAGTGCGTCGTTATAGCCCCCGCGGTTCTGGCAGATCAGCCAGTCTTCAGGGAGTTGAAGGAACTGGGCTGCCGCATCATGCTGATTATGGGGTGACCCGTTTCGCTAAGGGTCATGCGATATTGGGACCCAACTAGTGCGAACATCGTCTGCCTGATGAGGAGACACCCATGTTCATAGGCCACTATGCTGCCGGCCTGGCGCTGAAAAAATTCGAAAAGCGTGCCTCGCTGGGCGTTCTTTTTCTCGGTGTGCAGTTCGTCGATATCCTGTTTTTTCCGTTCGTACTGCTCGGTATCGAGCGCATCAATATTATCGAGAACTACACGCAGTCGACACATTTCCAACTTGAGTACCTGCCCTACACGCACAGCGTTCTCGCCAGCGTGCTATGGGCCGCGGCTGCCTAAGCGCTATTCGGCTGGGTCATCGTAAAAAATCACGCTGCCGCGCTGGTCGTGGCACTCGCCGTGGCTTCCCATTGGCTGCTCGATTTGATCGTGCACACACCGGACCTACCCCTCTGGAGTGACACCTCACTCAAGCTCGGCTTTGGGCTGTGGAACAACGCGATCGCAACCTACGTTCTCGAGGCCGCACTGTTGCTCGGCGCGTTGTGGCTATACCTGCGGTCAACGTCCGCCACAACCGCGACCGGCAAGTACGGCATGGGTGTGTTCGCGGCATTCCTGCTACTCGTCAACGCCGGTAACATTTTCGGGCCGCTTGTAAGCGACAGCAAAGTAGTGATTGCGGTGTCCGTGCTCACTGCCTACTTCGTATTTGCCGCCCTGGCATTCTGGCTGGACAAAAAACGCAGCTGACGCTATCGGTTTGCCCAAATAGGGTCAGCTGCGGTAATGTCGGTGGGATTGAATCTAGTTGGAGTAAAACGCTATCGCCTGTCACCGCAGAAATTCGCAAGCGGAGCTTTCGTTGGGGGAGCCCCCAGCTAGCGGAGTATCAGGCCGACATCATTCGAGGCGGTCGACCGGAATGAAATTAACGGCAGTTTCGCCTCTGTAGGCCACTATAATATAAGGACGTGGATCTGCTGGGGAACGCGTGACATCTGATCTTCTACACGGCATTTATCTGGGCGATCTGCTCGTCGAGCCTGTTAAGGGACAGGTGACCGGTCGGGCAGGCGTCGTGCATCTGGCGCCGAAGGCGGTAGAAGTGCTGTTTTGCCTTGCCAATACCCCCGGAGACCTCGTGACCCGCGAAGACTTGCTTGAAAAGGTGTGGGGCGCCGGCCACGGCAGCCAAGGAGCATTAGGTCACGCCGTCAGTGAGATTAGACACGCGCTCGACGATCACCGCGACAATCCTCGTTATGTGCAAACTCTGCCAAAGCGCGGCTACCGCCTGCTGATTACGCCGGAAATCGTCTCCGACAGTACGTCCTCGGTTGTCCTCGGCGCCGAACATGGCGCTCGCGTATCTGACATCGGCTTTATTGAAAACCTGCAGCGACGCGGCGTCCTCGAAACGACCGTCGCCTGTCTCATCGTCGGCTGGCTGTTGATTCAGATCGCCGACATTGTTCTTGATCAACTCCATCTGCCCGGCTGGGTTGGTACTTTTGTAACAGTCTTGGTTATCGCGGGCTTCCCAATCGCGCTAGTGCTGTCCTGGTACCTAGAGTTTCGCGACGGCCGTGCAGTGCTGGATGACGGGCGTCACGAAGCAGCATGACAGTTTGCCGAAAGGGCTCTATCCAGCAGGCGCATTTGAGGTTGGTTGCGCACCTGCCGATCCTGTCGGGACCATTTGTAAATTCAAAGTCGAAGTCGTTAACGGGGATATTACGAATATACTCGACCCGCGCGCCGAGGTCGTCGAAAGATAGGGCCATGGCCGGGCCATTCGGCCCGGCCACATTCACTTACATGTCGAACGCTTCGGCAAGTTCGACCGAGCCGCCCGACTCTCCGAATCCGCGGGCATTTGCGCGCCAGCATTCCTGGCGGTAAAAAGAGCGCTAACAGCGCTATTCAGGATTTCTCAATGGCTGGCGGCTTTGCAAAAGACGGGGCAGTACAGGATCAGATCGATGCGACCGTCGAGGATGCGGTCAAACGCGTCCGTGACCAGTTGCCGCGTGGCGAGAGCCTGAGCCACTGCGAAGAATGTGGCAAATCGATTCCCCCGGCGCGCCGCGAGGCCATCCCTGGCGTGCGCCTGTGTATAGCCTGCCAGGCGGAACAGGACGCCAAGGAGAAAACCGTCAGCGGCTATAACCGTCGCGGGAGCAAGGACAGTCAGTTACGGTGACGTGGGTCGCTCGCTGGGCGGACCACTATTGGTGTTTCAGCGTCGCAATCGTATGGATTGCACGCGAGCGACGCAGATCTTCAAGATGTCGCATGGTCATCGTGTCAGATGCTCGAATTTTCTCGTCCATCTCGGCGCTGAGCGCGGGCACGTTTTCGATCTTGAGCCGATGCCGGCCAAGCGCAATGATGTCGTTATTTCTGAGGATGGTTTTCGGCACGAGTCTGGAATTGACCGTTGTGCCGTTGGTGCTGTTCAGATCAATCAGGACGATGGCGTTTGCATAGACCTGCAGCATGGCGTGCATCTTGCTGACATAGCTGTCCTCGATGACGATATCGGCCAGCTCGGTACGCCCGATAACATACTTTTGTTCTTTCAGCTCATACTCCGTCACGGTCTCGCCGTCGCGGGTAACGATGACGCGCGGTATCGGCCTGGCCGACTGCAACTCCGTCGTGCGTTCCATGGCCTCGATCGCACGCTCGTTCAACGGTCCGGGCCAGCCGCTCGACAACTCACGCAGCCGGTCACAGACATCAACCGGGAAAACTTTTTCGGCGCGCTCGCCACCCGCCGCGATCAGGCGGGTGCGCAGATAGATCATCGTCTCTCGGGCCGTCAGCGGATTAAGCGAATACGCTGCCGGGTGACGCCGGGCGAGACTGCGCATGCTGGCATGCCGTAGCAGTGCCGACAATCGCTCCTTGCCGGTCAGGACGATGCGCAGCGCATAATTACCGCGCGCGTCCAGCGCCGCGAGCCAGTTCAGCAGGCGCAAAGCACTCGACGTCGCACGGTCCGCGTTGTCAACGATCAACACGGGCGCCCGCGCCGTGCGCGTCTGCTGAGTCACGAAATTATTGACCGCCTGCAGCAACTGCTCGTCATGCTGGGAAACGGTTCGAACACCGAATTGTGACAGCATGTCGGTTATCAGCCGGCGCGGCGTCAGATGAGTACCCTCGACGAGGGCGACAGCGGCGTCACGTGAGGACCAGTCCGCCTGTTCTTTGATGACCGTGCTTTTGCCCGCTCCGGTGGGTCCTTGCAACAGCGCAATACCGTTCGCCTGCCCAAGCGCTGACGACAAGAATCGCAACGCATCCTGATGCGACTGGTAGGCGACGATGAGTCCGGCATCGGCGTGCTCCCCGAACGCCTTGCTGCCTAATGAGGAACCGTGTGCTGGCATAGGTTTTTCTGATTATTGTTTATGCCACATTATTGCGTTTATGCGCAGTTTAGCGTGGCCGAGATTCCATAATGCGGCTATTCCAGAGGCCAGTTTATCACGCAAGCTGGGCGATTGAGCCCTGCAGATTGACCGCTGGCCACGTGCCTTAGCGGTAGGCGGGCTCCTGCACAAACAACGACCCTTCGCGAAAATTGCTGTGATCCAACCAGGTGTTGAACTAATGGACCTGCCCGGCCTCGAAAACACTCTGCGACTGATGCGACAATCAATGACGATGATCTGCATATGCTAAGTCACACCAAACAAATGTTGCGAATATGGAGCGCGTTCGTCCTGTGCCTGGTGGTTGGGGCCTGTTCGCAACAGCGTACGCTCGATAAAACGATACCCAGCTATCAAGGCGCCATGCCTGCCGACTTCAGTGGTTCGTGGGAACGTGATTATTCACGTGGCGATGACGTCAATGGGGTGCTTTCCGGAATTTTCTTTCAATTGAACCGCAGAGCGGAACAGAGATTTCCCGACAATTCCCGCATGGGAAACCCTCAGCCAGGCATATCGCAACGAGAGGCGTCCTCAATCGTGGCGCTCGCGCGCATGGCCGAATTGATCACACGCCCGGATATCTTAACGATTGCACAGAACGAACACGAAATAAGCATCGCGAGGAAGGGTGATTTTTCCATGTTGTGTGAGTTCTACGGCGGCGTTGCGAAGGGCACGACAAGCGACTATGGCGCCGAAGTCTGTGGCTGGGACGGTAATCAACTTGTCTCACATCTCATCCTGCCGGATGGTTTGAATGTGATTCACCGCTTCACACTTTCGCCGGATGGCAACAACATGCGTGTAACGACCACCGTGTCATCCAGCACTACGCGCGTACCGTTCACTCTGAATCGCTTCTACATGAAATTTGAGCGGCCTGCCTCGGAATTCAATTGCATATGGACGCTCAGCATGAAACGCGTGTGCAGCACCGGCGAAATTGTTCCATGACCCGTGTCACTGGTGTGACACGAGCGCTGGCGGTAACAATGCTCGTCAATGCGTTGATGTGCTGCCTGTTGCAACCGGTAGTGGCTGCAGAATCGCCCTCCGAGCTAAACATTTCAATTGCGGTGTTCGACCCGGGCGTGCCCGCCGACCGATCTTTGCACCGCGACTTGCAGGTGTTTCCGAGGATTCGCGAGATCGAGGCTCTTTTTCTGCCGTTCGTGTTGCGCGAAACGCTGGCCGCGACGAGCCACTGGGGTGCCGTGCGGGTCGTGCCCGAGCCCGATAATGCCGCTGAGTTGCTCATCTCCGGCACGATTGTCCGATCTGACGGGGTAACACTTGAACTGCAGCTGCGAGCCGTCGATGCCAGCGGACACGTGTGGCTTGATAAGCATTACACCGGCGTAGCGCCCTATGGTTATGAACAGAGTGATGCCGGGTCCGGTTTGTCCGGGTACCAGCAACTCTATGATGAAATCGCAGCAGATCTTTTGCTGGCGCGTACCGGCCTTGACGACAAGGGGCTTGCGGACATCGTCGAGATTTCCTTGCTGCGCTACGCCAATCAGCTTGCGCCGACAGCGTTCGAGGATTATCTGCACACTGCGGCCGACGGCACGTTCACGCTCAATCGCCTGCCCGCCGAAAACGATCCGATGCTCGAACGAATCCATCGAATTCGCGGCGTCGAGTACGTAATGACGGATGCCGTCGATGCGAAGTTCCAGGAACTCCATACTGAAATCGCGTCGACCTATGATTTGTGGCGCGAGTATCGCCGCGAGTACGCTCAATATCAGATTGAGGAAGCGACGCGGCTGCAGAATTCCAGAGTAGATGCACCTCGCGGCAGCTTTGAAGCGATGCAGAATCACTACGAAAACTACAAGTGGGACAGACTCGCCGCACAGGAACAGGAGAAGTGGGCCGTAGGGTTCGATAACGAAGTGAGTCCAACGGTCATGAAGATGGAGTCGCGCGTCGCCGAACTCGATGGCTGGGTCGAGCAGAACTACGAAGAGTGGCAGAGACTCCTGGCAGAGATTTTTTCGCTAGAGACCAGCCTGGCGGAGTAATCGCAGACGCTCAGCGTAACTTGGCTTTGATCACCTTGCGGTGCAGGTCTTTTATCGGGAAGTTCAACGCCAGGCGTATGGCCTTTGCAGCAATGTTGCTCTGCTCGTAAACACTGCGTGGGTTTGAGAAGCGTCGGAAGCCCTCGATACCATGATAGCGGCCGGTGCCCGAGTTGCCAACGCCGCCAAACGGCAGGTCATGCTGCATGACATGCACGATGACGTCGTTGCGCACGGTGCCGCCTGACGACGTCTTCGCCAGGACAGTCTGCCACTCTTTGTCGTCCTCACCGAAGTAATACAGTGCCAGGGGCTTCGGCCGTGAGTTGATGTAGTCGATGGCCTCTGCGAAGTCGGTGTACGTCCGGATCAGGAATACAGGCCCGAAAATCTCCTCCTGATTAATGACCATGTCATCGGTGATGTTCAGTACGAACGTAATCGGCATCTTGCGGGCCGCCGGTGGAAAATCCTCGTTTGCGGGATTGATCGCAATGACCTGCGCGCCTTTTGCACGAGCATCGTCGAGATACCCCGCAACACGCTGGTAATGACGCTCGTTGACGAAATTGACGTACTGGTCATTGTTGACCATCGTCGGAAACATCTCGGTGACGACCTTATCAGCCGCTTCGATGAACGCTGCTTCGCTGCCGGCCGGGATAAATCCAAAATCCGGTGCAAGACACACCTGTCCACCGTTGACACACTTGCCCCACATGATGCGCCGCGCCGCCTCGACCATGTCGGCCGTGCGGCTCACGATCACGGGGGACTTGCCGCCGAGTTCGAGCGTTACCGGCGTCAGGTTTTTTGCGGCTTCGGCACAGACGATCTTCGCCAGCGCCGGCGATCCCGTGAACATCAGGTGATCAAACGGCAGTTTCGGAAATTCAACCGCAAGATCGAGGCCGCCGGCGAAGGCCGTAAGTTCAGTATCGTCAAAGTATTCGGCAATCGCCTCGGCTATAGCCGTCGACGTCAGCGGCGTCTGATCAGATGGTTTGATAATCACCCGGTTGCCGGCACCGAGGGCTGCGCCGAGCATCGATAACGACAGGTGAATCGGGAAATTCCACGGTGAGATATTGCCGATCACCCCAAGCGGCTCATAGTGGATCCTCGATCTGCCGCCAAGCAGCCCAAGCGGGAACGACGATGCGCGGCGCTCGCCGCGCATGAATCCGGCCGTGGCTTTACGATCGGCCTTGAGTCCATCGATCAGGCTGACGACATCGAGCGCCTTGCCGAGTTCCGGATCGCGCGAGCCGTAGTCGGCGTGCGTGGCCTCGGTAAGGTGATCCGCATGCTTGATAGTCATCGCGATAACGCGGCTGATGCGGTCTTTGCGCGTCTTTAGATCGGGCTCACCGTCATCGAGAAAACTCTTTTGCTGTGCCGCGAAGACGCGATGCAGGCGCTCGATGACGACTGCGTCGGTCGATCGGGCGAATTCGCTGTTAGCAACCATAGGATTAGTCTCTCTCTGGAATTTTGGATATTGCTCGTTCGGTCATTGCCACGATTGTCAGTGACGGGTTTACGCCAGGGTTAGCCGGCATTACAGAACCATCGCAGATCAGCAGGTTATGATAACTGAATACGCGATGCTCGCTATCGACGACGCCGTGCCCGGCATCACTGCCGATTGCGGCACCACCGAGTATGTGTGCAGTTGTTGGTATGTTCGCGGTCGCTTCAAGCACCATACTTTGGGCGATGCCGCCTGTGTATTCTGCGATCCAGGCGGCCGCCTTGTTGCCGGCGTCGATGTACGTGGGGTTTGGTCTCGCCGCATCTTGCTCCGTGCTGAGCCGCACACCGTTACCAAACCAGCGTTTTTTTGCGCGAAATGCGATTGCATTGTCGAGGCTCTGCATTACCAGCAATACAATCGACTTTCTCGACCAACCGAACGGCCACAAGGTTTTGAGAAACTGGATCGGATGGCGTATCGCATTGCCCAGTAGTGAGAACAGGCGTGTCCAACGGGTGCCGTCACCCGTGATCAACGTAAAAAAGAAGCTAACGACATCACCTTTTCCGCCATACGTAACAACCTCGATATGTGTATCCGCATCGGTGTGGATGCTCGAGCTTATCGCCACACTTTGTGAAAGCCCAAGCGAGTCGTCGGGCAGCGTAACGGCCAGAACCGATTCGCTGTTGGTGCGAACAAGCTGTCCGAGCCGATCGCTGATGTTGGGCAATGAGCCGCTATGCTTGCAGTTTGCCAGTAAGTGGTTGGTGCCCAGCGCACCGGCTGAAACAACTACGCCCTGTGCCCTCAGTGTTTTCTTTTTACCGCGAAACAGGCCGGGTGATTGCGTCTGGATTTCGTAGCCGTCGCGGCCATCACCAGCGCCCAAGGGTCGAATATCGACAACCTTGCGATTTGGCAGAACCACGGTCCCGGCTTTCTCCGCAAACCAGAGATAATTCTTGAGTAAGGTATTCTTCGCGCCGACGCGACAACCGACCATGCAAGCTCCGCAGCGTGTGCAACCTGTGCGCGCCGGGCCTTCTCCATCGAAGAACGGATCTGCAACCGTCTTACCTGGATCACCGAAGAAGACGGCAACCGGTGTTCGGCAGAACGTATCTTCGGTGCCGATGCTGGCGGCATAGTCCTGCAGGATCTTGTCTCCAGCGCTCGCAAACGGGACCGTTTTGACGCCGAGCATGCGTTCGGCTGTTGCGTACGCTTGGTCGAGTTCCTGTTGCCAGTCGGCAAGCTCTGCCCATTGCGGATTCTGAAAAAATTCGTTCTTGGCGCGATACAACGTGTTGGCGTAGACGATGCTGCCACCGCCAACGCCGGCGCCGCTGGCAATAAAAACATCCTTGAACGGCGTAAAGCTCATGATGCCGCGCAAGCCCAGAAGCGGCGCCCAAAGATAGCGATTCAGTTGCCAGGTGGACTCGGCGAAGTCTTCGTCTTCAAACCGCCGGCCGGCCTCAATGACGCCGACCTTGTAACCTTTTTCGGACAGGCGAAGCGCAGAGACGCTGCCGCCGAATCCCGAACCAATGATGAGCCAGTCGTAGTCCATCGAATGTCATTCCTCTACATCGACAGCGAGCCTTCGCGGAAATCAGTGCGATCGAGCCAGGCATTGACCAGCGCGGGTACACCATCGCCGGCGGCATGCCGGGCCTCCTGCAAGCGTACTGCGGTCTGCTCTGCACTTTGCAGCAACACACCGTATCCGCCCAGCGCCGCGGCGACCTCATGATAATCAGTGCGCGCCAACACCGTGCCGACGTCGTCATCAAGCATCTTGACCTGCTCGCGCGCGATCTGTGCCCAGCTCGCGTCGTTACCGACGACCGCGATGACAGGAATCTTGTGGCGCGCAAACGTATCGAACTCGGCGAGCGCATAACCAACCGAACCGTCACCGAACAGAATCCAGATCTCATGGTCGGGGCGGCACAAACTCGCACCGAGCGCGAAACCGGCGCCACAACCGAGCGTGCCGAAAACGCCCGGGTCGAGCCAGCTCAGGGGTTTTCTGGGCCGCGCGATGTACGATGCCGTGCCGACGAAATCGCCACCGTCGGCGACGATCACACTATTGTCGGGTAACTCGGCATCGATGGTTCTGCACAGCGCGACCGGATTGATGAACTCGCCGGACTGATTTGCGCTGGCGTCGATCTCGGCTTCGCGTTCGGCATCTCGTGCCGCCAGCAATGCCCGCCACTCGATCCAGTGCGCACTGATAGTGGGCTCGAGTTTGTCCGCAATTTCGCGCAGGAAAAGGCCTGCGTCAGCAATGGCACCGAGATCCGGACGGCGGTTGCGCTTGAGATCGATGCGACTACGGTTTGCCGATATCAGGCAGGCATTGCGCCGCACAAGGCGCCCATAGTCCAGTCTGAAGTCCGACGGTACACCGGCGAGTATCACGAGATCCGCTTCGCGCAACGCATTACGCCGTTGATGCCGATGGTGCAAGCCATGCGACAATCCCATCAGTCCACGCGCCATGCCCGACAGATACACCGGCATGCCAATGCGTTCGATGGCCGCCGCAACAGCATCCGCCTGGCTTGAATCGACTAGCGCCTGACTGCCGACGACGAGTAGTGGTCGCTCGGCTTCGACGATGCGTGCGGCCGCGCGCGCAATGACTCCAGACGAGGGAGGCAGCGGTACCACCTCGTTGGCAGATTCATCGTCGGCGCTATCTGCGCCGGCGAAGATCCGGCGGGCCTGACGATTCAAGTAAGCGCGCACCACCCGGTCGGACAAGGCATTACCCTTCGGCGTGCTGGCCGCGTACCACTCCCGAATTACAGATTCGTCGTACAGAAGATCGACCGGGCATTCCACGAACACCGGGCCAGGAACACCACTGCGTGCTATCTGAAACGCCTGCCGCATCGCCGGCGCGAGATCGCGCACACGCGTGACGGCGTGTGCCCATTTCACGTGCGGTTTGAACAACGCCATTTGATCGATGTCCTGCAGTGCGCCACGGCCTTTCAGTACCGTTGCGGCAGCGCCGCCGAGCAAAACCACCGGTGATTGCGCGAGCTGTGCATTTTTCACGGCCGTTATCGTGTTGGTGGCACCCGGCCCCGCCGTTACCGCCGCAACACCGGGAATACCCGTGAGACGTGCGACCGCGTCGGCAGCAAAGACCGCCGTGGCCTCATGACGCACATCGATGACACGAATACCCGTATCCTTCGCGCCTTTAAGGATGGGCGAGATGTGCCCGCCACAGAGTGTGAACAGAAACTCCACGCCGTGGACTCGCAATACGCGCGCGATGCTGTCGCCGCCGTTCATGCGCAGTGCTCCGCCCAGGCAAGATCGAAAGCCTTGCCGGTCAGGACCGATGCCGGCACCGTTTGTGGTGCTGGGTCGTCCGGCACGACGATATCAGCGTGACTGTTGGCGAGCAGATCGCGTTCGATATCGATGCCCGGCATTACGGCGCGCAACGTCAGTCCGGCCTCGGTCAATTCGAGCGCGGCCAGGTCGGTGACATAGAAGATTTTTTTGCCGCGAGCCAAACCGACATGGCCGTTGAAGGTGACCTCGTCGACCTCAGCGAGCAGCTTGGGTTTGCCGGGTGCATCGAGACGGAGCCGGTCGCGGTGGATGCTGACCTTCGCACCTTGCATCCACTTGCCGACGAACAGCACTGTCTTGGCTGCTTCGATGATGCTCGGTGCACCGCCCGGTCCGACATAGTCCAGCATACGTGGCCCCCGCTTGGAAAGGTTGATGTTACCCGCCGAGTCGAGCTGCAGGAAGCCAAGCATGGCCGCATCGAGATGCTCGCGATAATGATGGAACATCCAGGCCGAGGATTCGATCCGCTGCGGGTTGATGGCCGCGCCGAAAAAGATGCCCGGCGCCGGCAAACCGCCATAGGGGCCGGACTCGGTCGTAAACGTGATCTGCTCATGCACGCGACTCTCGTGAAGCACACGGCAGACTTCTTCGGCCAGGCCCACACCGATATTGACCGTGGCGCCGGCCGGCACATTTTCGGTAAAGATCTTTGCCCCGACGCGCGCCAGCGCGTAATCGACTTTACTGCGGCGCGGGGTGATCCCGAGCGTCTTGTTGATGAATCTAAGCCGCGCGTCCGCGTCGCGCGCGTCGACGTTCGCGCCGGCCGTAAACATGGGCCAGTACTGATGTTGTGGAATGGCCCCGGTCTGCTCATTGCGCGGATTGACGACGACGACATCGACCTCGTCTGCCGGTAGTCCGATCGAAGCGGCGTCATGATCAATAAGACCAGCGACCGACACCAGAACGAGTCCACCGTTCTGTCGCGCTGCACGAGCTGCTTCGACAATCTCGGTAATGGTCGCCGCGTTGTGAAAGTAAATGTTGCCGTCGCGGTCGGCGTACGGTGCACTGACGAACGCAACATCTACCGGCGGCAAGGTATAGACAATATCATCGCCATCGACGCGGGCGAATTGCATCGTCGCATTTGCTGTGACCGGCGAGCCACGACCGACACGAGGATCGAGGAATGTGCCAATGCCGGCACGACTGCGCAACTCTTGCTCGCCACGTCCCTGCGCCTCGATGACATGCGCCATTTCACCTTGCGGCAAGGTGTGCAGTTCGAGGCGCCGGGCATCGGCCAGCCGCAGCATTGATTTCGCCGTTTCGGTATGTCCGGCGATGTACCGAGTGACGAGGCCGTCCAGCCCGACCTCTTCCACGGTGCCGGGTACGCGGCCGCGGCCGCCTTGCCCGCCCACCGAAATCCATGTGAGCCCGGTCGGACAGCCGCTTTGCTCAAAGCGCTCGCGCAGGGCCCAGAACAGGATCGAACAACGGGCATTCCCGGCAATACCGCAGGAGACAACGCAGGCGCCATCGGGAATCAGGTCCACGGCCGCACGCGCGGACTTGAACTTATCCGGCAACGGCTCCGGCGGCAGATACGCGGTATCGCGACGGTCCCAGGTCAGTCGCCAGCGGAGTATGAGTGCGAGCAGTTGTGCCCTGTCGAGTAGATTCACGGTGTCCTGGCCTGCTGCCGATCCGAATCAGCGTAGCAGCAGCCCTGTAACTTGGGCACTGGCAGAAGTACCTACCGGGTAACAACGTGACAGAACCTACTTCCCGATCGCTGCGGCGAGCCCCTCAGGGTCGGTAACGCTGACCCACAACAAGGAGTGGTTCCTGAAGCCGATGACCCTGGGGACCTTGTCCACGAACGCGATGCTCAAGCCTTTGTGGTGGTTCGTGCCAAAGGTAATCCCGTCGTCGGTGAAGCTGAGCCGCAATCCGACCGCCGTATACCAACGGTGTGGGCCCGTAACCTCGGTGTGCTCGATGTTGTCGAGCGTGGTCTTCACGCTGACTCGCCCGTAAGTGGCGATGAGCTCGCCATCGTCGCTAATATCGACGCCGTCATCGTCACCCACACCGAGCGCATAGAACAGCGCGCTCCATCGCCTGTCGAATCGGTACGGAAAGTGCTGCGTCGTCATGGTTCTAAATTCTGGCGCACAGGTGTACGCATGAAGCGGCTTTCATTCTTTCCATTGATTCGCACCGCCAGGAAAATCCGATCGCTGTGGACGAACGACACAGAATCGATGACCGGTAGGCGCTTCCATGACCCACCAGGTTCTGATTTTCTCTATGCGTTTTGCGCCCAGTTTTTCCAGACGGTTGACCTCCGCTTCGATATTGTCCGTTTCTATGTCAATGTGTACGCGACTCGGATGTTCGACGCTTTGCAACTCCATGTGTAAATCATTCGGGCCCGTTTCAAGAGCCACGTAGTTGTCGTCGGCCGGATCACTTGAACGCTGTTCGCTGTATCCCAGGGCTTGACTCCAGAATTTCGCAGCGGAGCCAAGATCGGCTGTCTGACAATCTATGATCAGCGCTGCTAGTCGACTTCGATGCATGTCACTCTCTCCAGTCGGACCGTCCAATATCGCGTATATTAGCCCACACTGAGCGGCTACTGAATTTTGGCGACCCAGGCTCTATTGCAAACAATTGTTTGTTCAACTAACCTTTGTTGGTAATGACAAACCGCGAGCAACAGATCCTGTCCCTGCTTCGGGACGACCCGATGCTGCCGCAGCACGTAATTGCAGCGCGGCTCGGTATCAGCCGCTCGGCCGTCGCCGGGCACATCATGAACCTCACGAGGAAAGGTGCCATCAAGGGTCGCGGTTACGTCCTTGGCGATGCGCCGTTCGTTGCCGTCATCGGCGGCGCCAATATCGACATCCACGGCAAGTCGAACAAGGCGCTGCGCCGCAAGGACTCGAACCCGGGCACAGTGCATACCTCGGCAGGTGGCGTGGCTCGCAATATCGCCGAGAACCTGGCGCGGCTCGGTGTTGATTGCCGCCTGATCTCGGCCGTCGGCAACGATCACCACGGGCAGATGTTGTTGCGGCTTGGTCGCGACGCCGGCATCGATATGCGATACGTGCACGAGATCGCATCCGCACCGACCTCGACGTACCTGTCGGTGCTCGATGACACGGGTGACATGCAAGTGGCCATTGCCGACATGAGTATCATCGACGGCCTGGGCGCGGAACGACTGCAACCGCAGCAGGCCATGCTGCAGCAGTCCATTCTTATTATTTTGGATACCAATCTCCCCGACGATGCCCTCGACTGGCTCACGGGCACTTTCGCGGCTACGCCGATCTTTGCCGACACCGTGTCCACCACTAAAGCGCTGCGAATCAAACCGTATCTTGCATCTATCCATACCCTGAAAACCGGCACGCTCGAAGTGGAGGCACTGACAGGCATGGAAGCGCGTACGCCGACCCAGCTTCGCAAGCTCGCGGGACAACTCCATTCACAAGGGGTCGAGCGACTGTTCATTACGCGTGGTGACCAGGGCGTGTTCTACAGCACGGGCGATGCCCAGGGCACACAGAAACTGAAGCGCGACAAGCGTGACGTACACAATGCCGGCGGCGCGGGCGACGCGTTCCTCGCCGGGCTCGCGTTCGCCTGGCTCGAAGACCGGCCACTAAGCGAGTCCGTGCGATTTGCGCTCGCCGCCGCGGACATTACGCTGTCCCACGCGGCGACCAGCAGCCCCGCCCTGTCGCTCACCGCCATCAACCGCGTCATGGAGACCCAGCGTGTCGGATAATCCTGCCAGCGATGTTCTCGACATCGCGCCCAACGTTGACGATGCACTGCGTTCCGACAAACCCGTCGTAGCGCTGGAATCAACGATCATCAGCCACGGCATGCCATACCCGAGAAACGTCGAAGCGGCGTCGGCAGTTGAAGCTGCGGTTCGCGCAGCCGGCGCGGTCCCCGCCACGATTGCTGTTCTAGGTGGCCGCCTGAAAGTCGGGCTATCGATGGACGAGATTCGCCGTCTCGGCGAGCAGGGCCCACAGGTGATCAAGTGCAGTCGCCGTGATTTGCCGTTCGTCCTGGCACGCAAAGAAACCGGCGCCACGACCGTCGCGGCCACGATGATCATTGCTGCGATGGCTGGTATCCGCGTATTCGCGACAGGCGGCATCGGCGGGGTCCATCGCGGCGTCGCGGAGACGATGGATATTTCGGCGGATCTCGAAGAACTCGCCCGGACCAACGTTGCGGTCGTGTGTGCCGGGGTCAAGTCGGTACTCGATATCGGCCGCACGCTCGAATATCTCGAGACCGCGGGCGTGCCAGTGGTCGGCTATCAAACAGATACCCTGCCCGGCTTTTACTCACGCTGCAGCGGCTTTCCGGTCGACTACCGTGTCGATACGGCCAAAGAGGTGGCTGCCGCCCTGCAGACCAAATGGGACATGGGACTGCAGGGCGGCCTGGTTGTCGCAGTCCCGATACCCGAAGCACATGCGCTCGCTCGCGATGAAATTGATGGCGTTATCAATGAAGCCATCACCGAGATGCAGCGCCAGGGCATCGCGGGCAAAGACACCACGCCGTTTCTATTGGCGCGCATTGCCGAGCGCACTGGCGGCCAAAGCCTCGAGGCCAACATACAGCTGGTTTTAAACAACGCACGCGTCGCCGCGGAGATCGCGGTCCAGCTTGGCCACGACATTTGCTGACATCAGCCTGTAAAATGCCCTATCTTTTTTTCGACATCTGCGAGCGTTCAAATGAGAACCGATCCATCAACATTGCGCACTGCACTGCCACTCGTATTGCTGGCATTTCTTCTTGCTTCATGTAGCAGCGAGGAAACGGAATCATCATCAGCAGAAACGACGACCGAGTCGTCAGCTGAAACGCAAATGTCGGGGCTCTTGCCGCATCAGCAGATGGCGAGGGATTTTCTGCGCGAACTCATTGAGATTGACACTACACACAGCACTGGCAACACGACGATCGCCGCTGAAGCAATGGCCGCGCACCTTATTGCCGAAGGATTTGCGGCGGAAGATGTGCAGGTGCTTGGTCCATCCGAGAACAAGGGAAATCTTGTTGTTCGCTATCGCGGACGAGATGTTGGGCGCAAGCCCTTGCTGCTGCTCGCACATATCGATGTCGTCGAGGCAGATCCGGCGGATTGGACGCTCGATCCGTTCACGTTCACGGAGCAGGACGGATATTACTACGGCAGGGGCACCACCGACGACAAGGACGAAGCAGCGATTCATATAAGCAATCTGATTCGCCTCAAACGGGAAGGCTATCAACCGGATCGCGACATTATCGTAGCGCTAACCGCCGACGAGGAAGGCGGCCCGGAGAATGGCGTGATCTGGCTGTTAGAGAATCACCGCGACCTGATTGATGCCGAATACGCATTGAACGAAGGCGGAGGTGGCGCGATAAAAGATGGCAGACACGTCTCGAATGGCGTACAGGCGAGCGAAAAAGTCTATCAGAGCTTCACGCTTGAAGTGACCAATCCCGGCGGACACAGTTCATTGCCTGAGAAGGACAATGCGATCTACCGACTTGCCGACGCATTGATTCGCATCCGCGGCTACGATTTTCCGGTCGCGCTCAATGAAGTAACAAAGATATTTTTCGAGCGCTCCGCAGAACTTGAAGAAGGCGATCTTGCTGCTGCTATGCGCGGTATCCTGCAATATCCGCCAGAACCTGCAGCTGTCGCTTATCTTTCCCGCACGCCTTATTACAACTCGCGTCTGCGCACCACCTGCGTTGCGACGATGCTGGATGCCGGGCACGCTGAAAATGCGCTGCCGCAACGAGCACAGGCAACCGTCAACTGTCGAGTGTTGCCTGGTGCATCAGTAGAAGCAGTTCAGGATACGCTGGCGACGGTCATCGGGGACTCGCAGGTGACGATTACGCCGATCATTGAGGCCATACTCTCTGCTCCGTCACCGCTAACACCGGAAGTTCTCAGTGCTATCGAAGGCGTCACGGAAGAGCTGTGGCCAGGCGTGCCGGTGATACCGACGATGAGCGCGGGTGCGACTGACGGTTTGTTCCTGCGTAACGCCGGTATACCTGTATATGGCGTGTCAGGCCTCTTCTCGGACATCGAGGACAATCGGGCACATGGGCAAAACGAGCGCATTCTCATCAAGTCATATTTCGAAGGCCAGGAGTTCCTTTACAGGCTCGTGACAAGACTATCGAGGTCGGACGAAGATTAGCGTACGAAGTCAGCTCAGGTTTTCACTATGACCTATCGAGGAATCCCCGAACGGATATCACCACTGTGGCTCGGAATTGGGATCAGTGGATCGCTCATTGCTATTTTGTTTGTGACCGAAAGTGTACTGGGACGATGGGACCTGCTCCTGGCCGAAGGTGAGTTTGATGCATTGGCCCGCGTCTCGGGCGGCATCCTGCGCGATGTTCGACTCGCTATCGTGCACTGCTTGCTGATCGGGTACCTTCCGGCCGCGTTCCTGCACGTTTTGCGAAGCGGCCGGCGGACCGTGCTCGTGCTCCGCGGAGCATTGGACTGCACTCGTGAGGAAAGCAAAACTCTGGCGGCTTCGGTCAGGCTCAGCGCACGTTGGCTCGTGGTCACCGGCTTAATCGGTTTAGCGTTCTCCTTCGCCGGACCCTACATGGTGCCGCCCGTGCCGCTGACCCCCTGGAGCCCGTCGACCTGGAGTCCGGAAGTCGCGTGGCACCGCATCTTCGGCCCGGCGACAGGGTTGTGGACATGGTGGCTCGGCTACGCCATCGTCACCGTGTCAGTGCGTATGTCGCGAATTGCGAAGAAACTTAGCCGCATTGACCTGCTCGACCTTTCGCCGCTGGCGCCCTTCACCCAGCAGGGGCTCATGAACGCCCTCCTGCTAATTGGATTGCTGTCAATCTGGAGCCTGATGATGCTCGAGACGGGGTTCGAGCAGGTGATGATAATGAACGGCAGCATCGGGCTGGTTCTGATCGCTCTTGCCCTGCTCTCCCCGGTGCGCGGAGTGCATAGAAGAATCTGCCAATCGAAGGAGGCGGCACTCAGCTGGGTCAATGGAGAGATTTCGAAACAGTTGCGCGCGTTCGAGAGCTCGGACGCTGGCAGGGGCAGCGGCGAGATGGCGGATCTCGTCGCTTACCGAGGCCTCGTCGAGAGTGTTCCGGAGTGGCCGTTTACCACGTCGACCTACACTCGTCTTGTCCTGTACGCGCTATTGCCTGCGGCGTCCTGGGGCATCGGCATCGTCGCCGAGGAACTCGTCGGGCGTGCACTCTTGTAGCCCAGCGCAACGATAGGCTATTCATAACACGGGACTGCGAAATCATGATCAGCAAGAAAAGACTTATTGGGCTCGCCAGCCTTGTATTCATCCTGGTGCCTGCGATCGCACTAACTGGTGAAGCGACGACATTGAAAGAGATCATGCAGGGGCTACGCGATAATCTGGTTGATATTTCCGACGGGCTCTTGACGGATGACTTCGAGCAGGTCGCGCGTGGCGCAATTGCAATAGCAGAGCATCCACGCATTCCCGCTGCCCAGGTACAGATCGTGGCCGCCGAACTAGGGCCGGAAATGGCGGCGTTCAAACAGCTCGATATGCAGGTTCATGACCTGTCGCTGGAAATAAGTGTTGCCGCCAAGGCATTCGATCGTGGTGCTGCGATTTCGGGCTATCAGCGAATGATCGAGGGCTGCTTCGCGTGTCACCACGCTTACAAGGAGCGGGTCGCGGCGGTATTGACGGACATCAGTTAACGCAAGAAAGAAAGGCCCTGTCGAGACCCTTACTTTGTTGGGTGCCAATCACATGGCTTCAGGAATATTCTGCTCCGTTGCAAGCAAACTTCCCAGGCGCGACATGTCGTCCCGGACGAATTCTTCGTAGTGGCGCCATTGCCCAATGGAAGACGTATACATCGGTTTCGATACCTGATTGACGCTCGGTGTCATCACGGCCCGTTTTTGCTTATAAAACTCAAAACAAGCAGGTTCGCTTGCCAATCCGCAGAAGTCGAGCAGGGCCTGTATTTCCTCATCAGGTGAGCTGACGAGTTGTTCATAGTTCACTGTCTTGATCTGATTCGGATAGGCGGACTGCCAGTGTTCTATCATCGCGAGGTACCCCTTGTAGTACTCGTAGATGCCATCAAACGATGCTGCGAATTCATTCCTGACATTGAACAACTGGCGGTAGGCACTGATCGCGATATCCCGCGGGTCACGCCCGGCATCGATGATGATGGACTCCGGCATGATTCGTTTGATCAGTCCGATGTGTAAAAAATTTCCCGGATACTTGTCAATGAAGTAGTCGCTGTCCTGTTTCAGATAAGCGCTGGCGCCGTTTATGTATTGTTGTCTCAAAAATCTTCTTTCATCTTCTGTCAGCGCTTTAAGGCGCGCGGGGTAACCACCATTCATCTCCAGCCGCAGTGCAATAGTCTCCAGAAAGGGCAACTCATCGGTCGCCTGCACCCGGGAGTGCGCACTGAGAATCTGTTCTATCAGTGTCGTGCCTGCCCGAGGTAAACCAACAATCAGGATGGCAACGGGCTTTTTACTACTCCGCGTTGGATTTTCTTCGGCAGGGACGCTTTGCAGTCCAGCAACTATCTGACGGTATTGCTCCGTGTGGAATGGCTTGATCCTGGTTTGTATCGAATTTGCCTTGTCGTAGTATTCCATTGCGGCTGCATAGTTCTTCTTTTTCTCGGCGGCCCAGCCAAGGGTAAAATATAACGCTGACGATTGCGGCAAGTCTTCCTGTCGCAATTCCAGTTCGCGTTTTATCTTCGCGATTTCATCATCACTGAACGTATAGGATTTTAGGTCTGCCAGGCACCAGTAGCCCGTGCCTTTTTCCGTTTTCGATAACGCGATGAATCTCTTGTAATAGTGTACGGCACGGTCGGTGCGACCGGCCGCCTTGTGGACGTGCCCCAATTGCAAATAAGCAGCAGCGACGTCAGGCCTTGATTTCACACATTCCAGAAGTCTCTGTTCGGCGCCCTTCATATCACCCAGGCGACGCAAGCAGGTGCCCAATTGATACAGGGACAAGTTGTCCAGCTTTTCTTTGTCCCTGGCCCATTCAAAAAGCTGTGCAGCCATAGAGTAAAGTTCGTTTTCGAAGCAGATATAACCGAGCCGCGTTTGCAGCGCGCTGTTAAAAGAGGCGGGTCCCAAATCAAACAGCCTGTTGATAATGTCCACCGAGTCCGTTGGCTGACCGCTTCGCAGACGTAACTCTGCATCAAGAATCAGGCCAATAATGTTATCCGGCTCTCTGCGCAGTACCTTCTTCAGCGCAAAATGCGCCGATGGCAGGTTGCCCTCCCTCAACAGCGTATCGGCCTGATTGATAAGGGATTTCATGTTTTCATTCATTGATCTGCTCAAACTGCACGTCGTCAAAGGGCTCCGGACCGCCGGTGGCCTGATTCGAGCGGGGCTTCAACTCATCAGGTTGATAGCCTATCATTTCGGCCACAGGACAGGTGCCCATCAGGCCAACGCCAAGCAAAACCATGCTCCCCGAAAACTACCAGAAACGCTCCTTCTTCCGCTTTGACACCCCGGTAGATCTGCAGCGCCTGACCGATGAGTATCGTTCGATTCCGGAGAATGCGTGGCAGGCCTCCTACTGGGGCGAAATTCACTGCAGTGTAGGAATGTTGCTGCTGCGCGGAGGCGAAAGCGGCACCGAAGAGGATTTCTTTTCCGACAGTGTGACTGATAGCCCGCTACTGGAGCAGCTGCCCTACATGCGGAGCTTCCTTGGCCCCGATGGCCCCTTTGGGGAAGCGAACTATGCATTTCTTTTTCGGATGGAGCCCAATGGCCTGACCCAGGCGCACCGGGACATGATCGAAAAATGGCAGGACATGTTCCGCATTCATATTCCCATCCAAAGCAACCGCAGGGCGCGGCTGATTTCCGATGGCTATGCCCAACACTTCAGCCCCGGCTACGCCTGGTCCTTCAATAATCAGTCCTGGCACGGTGTGGTCAACGGCGCCGCCGAACGTATTCACTTCATACTGGATGTAAAATTCAACGACAAACTGGCCAGGCAGCTGGACCGGGCTGAATTTGTGCAAGGTGAAAAGCGCGACGACCTGGTGAAAAAGATCGAGTCGGGGAAGAAAACCCGCGATTCCTACCCGGGCGATCAGTTCATGGGCAGTGCCGTGCGCCACTTGCGCAGCGAGGGACTCAACGACGTGCAGATCGCAGACGCCTTCAACGCAAAAAAGATTCCCACCAAACGCTACTTCATCGAGAACCAGCGCCAACAGTTGAAGCGGTGGGATGCCTCAATGATCCACGACATCAAACTTGGCTAGCTCAGCCGTCATCCCGCGACCCCTCCTTATTTTCGTCGCAGGAACCCCCCGGGAACGAAAGTAATCATGTGCCGCTCCAGACTCCGATCAACCTCAAAGTCTGCATTGCCCGCCATGAATTTCTGCACAGCCGCGGCAGGACCGGGGCCATACTCGGGGAAAGCCGGATAGGCGTCGAAGCAGGTGTCCTCGGCAATCATGTAACTGCCGGGCGTCACAAATTTGGCATAAAGGCGCATCTCCTCGTGCTTGTAGGGCGCCTTGTGATCCGAGTCCAACAGCACCATGACCGAGTTGGCTGTTTCGCTGGCAGCAGCAACCTGATCGAGCACTTCCGTGGCGACCGACGAGCCTTCGATGTATTCAATACGCGGGTGCTGCGGCAGGTCGTCTCGCAACTCGATGTCGATGGAGATCACCTTGCCCCGTCCCATCAATTCAAACATCTGGGCAAAGAACAGCGCCGAGCCGCCCAGCAGGGTACCCGTCTCAATTAACAGGTCTGTCTCCAGCTTATGCATCAGCTCCTGGTAGACCCACATATCCATGGGACACTTGACAGCCTTGTGCCCCATCCATTCCGTGTGCTCGAACACCTGGCTACGAAAGTAGATGATGTTCGCAATGCGCAATACTTCAGCCGGTGGAGGCGGTTCGCTTGCGGATTTCTTGTTGCCGGGTTGTACCATGGGATTAGTCCTTTTGGCGCGACCGGAGAGAAAGAAGCCAATGTACTAGCCAACAAGATTATTGCAACGGCCAGACGGTTCGAAGCCAGGGATACAAATGAATAATTTCAATTGGTTACGAGAGTAATTCCAAAAACTACCCCCCCTGCAACACCCCTAAAACGATCAATTACATAGCAGTTGTTTTGGGAATGATCTGAGCGCTATTTCGGCATCCCCTTGACCGTAGTGGTAACTCCGAATTGTGCGCACCGATTTGGATTCCTATTCTGTTTCGATGTGTTCGATTAGCGATGCCGGTAATCGAATAAGGCATTTTTGGAGCAGGGGCATGAGACAACAAAGCGCTGGTAAATCAGGGATATTTATTCGTTTTCGCCACACGTTGGGACTACTGCTCGTTGGTATCACTCTGGCACTATCGGCCGCCCACACCCCGCCGCCATCGAGCGTTACGGTCGCCGGCAGCCTGCAGGACGAGCTCGGCTGCCCGGGAGACTGGCAACCGGATTGTGCCGCAACGCACCTGAACTTCGACCCCACAGATGAGGTCTGGCAGAGGATCTTCAACGTCCCGGCCGGCAGCTGGGAATACAAAGCCCCGCTCAATGACTCGTGGGATGAGAACTACGGCCAAAACGCAGTACCAGGCGGAGCGAACATTGCCCTGAATCTGGGTACGACAACAGACGTCAAGTTCTACTACGATCACGAGACCCACTGGATCACCGACAACGTCAATTCCCTCATCGCGACCGCACCGGGCAACTTCCAGAGTGAACTGGGCTGTCCCGGCGACTGGCAGCCGGACTGCCTGCGCTCCTGGCTGCAGGACCCTGACGCCGACGACATCTTCACGTTCACGGCTTTGTTGCCCGGTGGCGACTACGAAAGCAAGGTAGCCATCGACGAGAGCTGGGACGTTAACTACGGGGCGGGTGGCGTGCAGAACGGTCCCAACATTCCGTTCAACGTACCCGGCCCGTTCGCGACGATGGAATTTTCCTTCGACAACGCGACGAAAATCCTGACAGTCGGGGTTGCACCCCCGCCTCCACAGCCCGCGAGTGTCACCATTGCCGGCAGTCTGCAGAGCGAACTCGGCTGCCCGGGTGACTGGCAGCCGGACTGTGCGTTTACGCATCTGACGTTCGACGCCGAAGACACGATCTGGCAAGGCGTGTTTCCTGTCCCGGCCGGCAACTGGGAATACAAAGCCCCGCTCAACGACTCGTGGGACGAGAACTACGGCGCAAACGCGACGCCGAACGGGCCGAACATCCCGTTGAACCTCGCCGATCCCACCGACGTCAAGTTCTATTATGACCACGAGACGCATTGGGTGACGGACAACGTCAACGCCGTCATCGCGACCGTAGCGGGCAGCTTCCAGGACGAGTTGGGCTGCTCCGGCGACTGGCAGCCCTGGTGCCTGCGCTCCTGGCTGCAGGATCCCGACGGCGACGGCATCTATGCATTTTCCGCCTACCTCCCCGCCGGCAACTATGAGGCGAAGGTGGCGCACAACGAAGCCTGGGATGAGAACTACGGTGATGGGGGTGTGCCGGGTGGTGCCAACATCTTGTTCAGCGTTGCGGAGCCGGTTGCGGAGGTATTCTTCACTTACGACCCGCTGAGCCACATTCTTACGATCGGCACCGGACCAGGCGCGCCGAAAGGGAATCTCGGCCAGGCCAAGGGCCACTGGGTTGCTGAGGACATTATTGCGTGGGATGCCGGTTCCGGGACCGATACTTTCCTGCTGCACTACGCGGCCAACGGCGGTTTGGGTCTGGATCAAGACGGGGTAACCGGCGCAGACGGCGCACTTGAACTCACCTACGATCCATCAGGCCTGCCCTCGGAAGTCACGGACAAGTTCCCGCACCTGGCCGGCTTGCGCGCGCTCAGACTGGCCCCCGCGGATCTGGCAGCTGTGCCGGCGATCTTGACAGGGCAGATTGCGCTGTCGGTTGCCGATTCCGAAAGTAATCCCGTGGACGCTACGAGTCTGCAGATCCCTGGTGTGCTGGATGATCTGTACACCTACGACGGAGATCTCGGTCCGGTCTTTTCCGGTGGCGATCCAACGTTCAAGCTCTGGGCACCCACGGCGAAGAGCGTCAACTTGCGCCTGTTTGACGATGCTAATCCTGCAACGAGCCCCGCTCTTTACGCGATGACATTGGACCCGGCCACGGGTGTTTGGAGCATCGGCGGTATGGCCGACTGGAATGGCAAGTTCTATCTTTACGACGTGGAGGTGTACGTGCCCTCGACGGGACAGGTCGAGCACAACCTGGTTACTGATCCTTACTCACTGGGCCTGTCCATGAACAGCCAGCGCAGTCACCTCGTGAACCTCGACGATGCTTACCTCAAACCGGCCGGCTGGGACGGCCTGGCGAAGCCTCCGCTTGCGGTGCCCGAGGACATCGTCATCTACGAGCTGCACGTCAGAGATTTCTCGATTTTCGATGAGTCAGTACCCGAGGCATACCGGGGCACGTACAAGGCCTTTGCGACCGAGGGCACGAGCGGCACGAATCACCTGGCGACGCTGGCCGACGCCGGCCTGACCCACGTGCATCTGTTGCCCGCGTTCGATATCGCCAGCATCGAAGAAGACGAGACGCTCCGGCAGGAACCGGACCCGGACGTGCTGGCAACGTACCCGCCCGATTCCGATCAGCAGCAGGCCGCGGTCGCCGCTACGGCGAACCTCGACGGGTTTAACTGGGGCTACGACCCCTGGCATTACACGACGCCCGAGGGCAGCTACGCCACCGACCCCGACGGTCCGACGCGCATCGTCGAGTTCCGCGAAATGGTGCAAGCACTCAACCAGGATGGACTGCGAGTGGTGATGGACGTCGTCTACAACCACACGAATGCCTCCGGTCAGAATGCGAAGTCGGTACTCGACCGCATCGTTCCGGGGTACTACCACCGCCTGAGCGCCACCGGTGCAATCGAGAAGAGCACTTGCTGCGAGAACACGGCCAGCGAACACGCCATGATGGAAAAACTCATGGTCGATTCGCTCGTCACATGGGCGCGTGATTATAAAGTCGACGGCTTCCGCTTCGACCTGATGGGCCATCACTCCAAAGCCAACATGCTGAATGTGCGGGCCGCGCTCGATGCGCTCACGATGCAGGACGATGGCGTCGACGGCTCATCAATCTACCTGTACGGCGAGGGTTGGAACTTCGGCGAGGTGGCGAACGACGCTCGTTTCGTACAGGCGACTCAGCGCAACATGGCCGGAACCGGTACCGGTACTTTCAGCGACCGGCTGCGCGATGGCGTGCGCGGCGGTAATCCGTTCAGCGACGTCCGCGAACAAGGCTTCATCAATGGTCTCGACTACGACGCGAGTTCTTACGAGCTAGGTACGTTGAGTGATCATCACGCCGAGCTGTTGCATATCAGTGACTGGATTCGCATCGGACTGGCCGGCGATCTCGCTGCGTACGAGTTTGTGGACGCTGACGGCAACCTCGTTCGCGCGGACCAGGTCGACTACTTCGGCCAGCAAGCAGGTTACACCTCGGACCCGCAGGAGAACATCACGTACGCGGCGGCGCATGACAACGAAACACTGTTCGATACGACGCAGTTGAAAGCGCCACAGGCCACGACGATGGCAGACCGCCTGCGCATCCAGAATCTTGGCAACAGCATCGTGCTGCTGGGCCAGGGTATCCCGTTCTTCCATGCGGGCCAGGACATCCTGCGATCGAAATCGATGGACCGCGACAGCTTCAACTCCGGCGACTGGTTCAATGCCATCGACTGGACTCTCGCAAGTACCAACTGGGGTAACGGTCTGCCGGTCGCCGAGAAGAACCAGGACAAATGGCCGATCATGCAGCCGCTGCTGGCGGACCCGGCACTCGCACCGGCAGCCGTCGACGTCTTCCACTCGGCGGAACAGTTCACCGAGTTGCTGCGAATACGCAAGAGTTCGAAGTTGTTCCGGCTCGAGTCAGCCGATCAGGTCATGAACCGGGTAGCCTTCCACAATACCGGGCAGATGCAGATCGGGGGACTGATCGTCATGAGCATTGCCGACGACTATGGTGACATCGACCTGACGAACGAGTTGATCGTGGTCCTGTTTAATGCTGGCGACGACCCGGTGAGCTTCCTCTTCCCCGAGGACGGGCGGGAATTCATCTTGCATCCGGTGCAGGCCGAGTCCGTCGATCCAGTGGTGCAAACCGCGAGCTACGATGTCGGCGCCGGAGCCTTCAATGTTCCGGCGCGGACGACCGCAGCGTTCATGGTCCAGCGCCCGATTGGCGAGCAGATCGATGTGTTGATCGACGAGGTTGATCAACTGTTAGACGATGGCGTGCTCAACGGTGGCCAGGCCAACTCGCTGAAAGCCAAGCTCAAGGCTGCGCAAAAGAGCGCGGCCAATGGACGCTCAACGCCGGCGGCCAATCAGATCAATGCCTTTATCAATCAAGTGGAGGCTTTTGTGGCAGCCGGTGTGCTCTCGCCTGAGGAAGGCGAATTGCTCATTTCGATCGCCGAGGAGATTCTGCCATCAATAGACTGACGGGTCTGAATTGCATTCAGGACACGCCAAGACAGAAGGGCCCCACAAAAAAGGGCCCTTCAGTTTTTGGCACGCCCGGACGGACTCGAACCGCCGACCGAGCTATAGAAGCCAAGGTACTAGCCGACAAGATTATTGCAACGGCCATACGGTTCGAAGCCAGTAGGCTAATTCGCTGGTTTTCCAGTTACTTCATGGCCTTACGATGTTGCGTTGTCCCATTGCACTTGCCGCAACAGTCCGATAACTACCTGATTTTGCTTCCCTGTCGTAGCTTTATTGGGACAACCAAAAGACGATCTTGATTGTCGGTTTTCAGGAAAGCAGTCGTTCAGATACCCTCAAAATCAATGTATCGACAGTCACTTAACGGCCAGATGCCGACATTGTCAGATCAAGAATTTTGACCGTTGTCTCACGATATTTGGCTACTGCAATGCAGACAACCATCCGACAATGTCGTCAATTACACTTACGGCAAGTACGGTTAGAAAGATAGCGGCAATAAACTGAAGGCCCCTCTTTGTCCGTTTATGGGGGCCGAAATGCCATACGCCCGGTTCTTGTTCGGCATCGACCGGAAGGCCTTGAATTATTCGCTTTGCGTTCTCTACGGCTGGTTCCGGTACCCTTACGACCCAGGTAGCTCCGGGGCCTTGAGTAGGAGTGGTAGGCATCGCCGTCACCAGGCCGCCCGAATTTTCCTCCTGACCGTAGGCAAGCACGCCGGCCGAGTTCAGTTCATTAAGAACCATCAGTGCCTCGTAAGATCGTCCTGTTCGGAAAACCGCGATTTGCTTAGTAAGGCTCATATAACGTCGAGATCAATGAACAATTTGACTTCACCTAGTCGCAATTGACCTACTCTAGCGCTTAGTTGCGCGTATGACTGCAATGGGTCATTAGCAGACCTAATCGAAGATAATACGCGAACGGCTGCTTCCGGCGCCAATCCAGTCGTTCGAACAACCGTATTTTAGAATTCGATTTTGAACGTCTGCCTTCATCGAAAACGATCGCTCAAATTCAGGAAATGAGCTGGTTTTGAGTTGCTGGTAACGGCCAGAATCAGCACAGCCCATAAAACGATCAGTACCTGCGTATTATTTTGGGGATGGCTGATAGCGGCCCCGGAAGGATTGATTCGGGGCGCCTTCGTGCGCAGTACCTAGCTGTCGTCGGCCATCGACCTTACGACGCGATCGATAATCTGAAGATACCTGTCGTATCCCTGCAGCTCGGATCGCATGACAACCACCTCCTCGTCGAGCAATGCGGCGATATAGGCATTTGCCTCGCTGAGACATTCGAAGTGGTTGATGGACGCATTGCCGAGCATCCGTGCTGCCTCCTCCGGTCCGTGGATTCGATCGAGCCGGCTCCGAATCGAGCGTTGGGTCTCGGGTAGATCGCAAATGCTCTCGCGTACTCTGCGCAATATGTATATCCAGCGCAGGCTGTCGACTTTTGCATCGGTCTGTGCCGATGTGTCCGATTCGGCAAACGTTCGCATCGCCTCGAGGCTTTGTTCTGTCGTCGACTGGACGATCTGCGTCCAGCGATCTTCCGGCATCAGTTGTCCGAGTTCGTGAGTCGCGTAAGCCTCGAAGGCATCCGTGCCCCCGCTCCTGACGTCTTCCAGTGCTTTCACGATCCGCGCGGTGACCTGCTGATCCCTGCGCGTCTGGTCGCTCGAAAATGCATCCGGAGCGTGCACGGCCATGTAACTGCGGACCGCACTGTCACTCATGTCGATGGCGAATCTCGCCGTCAGGTACTCTGTCACGTCCTGATCGACGCGCTGCGCGAATTCCTCGGATGGGGACCGCTGTCCCGCAATCGAATCCCAAGTAACGTCCTTTCCAAAGACTCGACCGGCAAGATTCTCATTCTCTTGAAGCATTGCGTAGATGCCGCCGCCAATGACGAGAACGGCGACAATTATCAGGTACTTCTTCACTTCGACTCCGGATCCTTAGTGGCGCAAGTCTATGGCGTTGCTGTCCCAATGACCGACCCAGAACAACCAGAAATTGTCTATACGAATGCCGGTTGTGACTGCGATCGCCTGAGGCTCTTCAGCATAGTTGAACGTGAACGAGTCCGTTGAGTGAACCAGCTCATACGGCCCTGCCGGTATTATTATCGACGGTTCGGGAGGAATGGAAGTCATGGCCTTGTCGAGTATGTAGTTGCCGTAACTCCAGCGAAAGTACTTGTGTCGGGCATTCATTCCGGTTATGTCTGACCCAAGGACGCCGTTCAGGGATCCGGAGATATCCGCGAACGCTTCTCCGGACCAGAGCTTCCGGAGCGTGCCCGTATCCCATGAAATGGATAGGCGCTCGTATCGTTCATAAAGCGAGGAGTTGAAAGACATAGGAATGGGATAAGGCACGTTGTTACGAAACGTGTATCCAACGACAATGCCGGGGTCCGAGGCCTGTACGGCGTGACGGTGCACCCAGAAACGGCCCGAATTTCCTGGATCACTCGCGACGTAAAGTCGTGCCAGTTCTGTTGAGTTGGTCGATACGTCGCGCGGGTCGAATGGCACCGTCAGGAAGTTCGCCGCGTAATACGGCATCGGGATTCCGTCGGGGCCGAAGAAGATATAGTGTTCGTAGCAGTTTTCCAGGTCGTACGTTGCGGTCGCAGACGATCGGCTGATCAGCGAGGCAGTTGTCTCATTCACCGGGTCGACAAATCCTTCACAAGGTGGCGGCGGCGGCGGCGGTGGCGGCGGTGGCGGCGGTGGAAAACAACCGAAACAAATCGCTGCTGCGAGTATTTCAATCATCGTATTCTCCAGATGTCGAGATCAGGGTATTTCGCAGGCAATGTAATTATTGGAACAGCAGAAACAACAATTCACTGCCCAGTATTCTGCGGGTACAAAGAAACGGTTCGACGGCATGGAAAATGACCCAACATCGCTGGTCTCATCGAACAGTAATTTCAATTTCGTATTTTCTACTGCGCCCAGCAAATGCGACGCAGGATGCCAGCGAATTGGATCAATCGCAGGCCGAATTTCCGCAAGGCTTTCGTCGTAGGTGAGTAAGCCGAGCTGCGATGCTGTGGATCGACCGTAGTACCGATCGAACAGGGTCTCGAACTCGTTGATATCCCAGTTCTGGGTATAGATGGTCTTCGTGCGCGAATCGTGTTGCGCGACGATATCAGGCTCGCCCAGCGCGTAACGGTACACCAACGGCTCGTAGCCGTTGGGTACGGCGACCTCGAGGCGATTCTGGTCGTCGTACAGGAATGTGAAGCTGTTTGTGACCGTAGAGTCGATGGCACGTACGCGTCCGCTGTCCGTGTAACCGAAGACATGATGGCCGTCGACGCCGTCGCCGGTAATCTGGCGCAGGTACTCGTCCGGGTCGACTTCGTAGATGAAATTCGCCGTACCCGTTGTGGGGCTGAAGGTTTCCGTGTGAATCAGCGTACCGGCAGGACTGTAACTATAGGACATGTTGATCCCGTCAGACAAAGTGGTCGACTCCCGGAAGCCGCCCTCGTCATAAGTGAAATCCAGTCGGCGGCCATCAGGAGCGTCCAGCGACAGTAAACTGCCAAAATTGTCGAACTCGAGCGTAGCTGTCTGCCCGGCGCTTTCGACCGTCACGGTCTCGCCGCTCCATTCGAACTTCAGTGCCTGAGCACCCCGAGGCGCGACGTACGTCGGCAGTCCTGTCGCATTGGTGGAAACTGCAATCGAACTCTTATCATCGAACACAATGACCTCCGGTCGCGTTCCGCCGGCGTACCCTGATACCGAGTAGGAATTCGAGTTCCTCGCGCCGTTCAGGCTTAGTACCCTTACCTGATCGTCGAACAAGACAGTGGCGTACCTGTCGGAGCCCGCGACGTAAATGCGCTGCGTGGCAGGCCGGGCGGCGCGGCCTTTGCGATCATAAGCAATCTCAGAAACTAATTGACTATTACGCGTGACAGTGACGGGTCGCCCGAACTTGTCGAGACCAACGTTACTCACCGTGCCAACCTTGTTAACGACTGTGGCAGTCACGCCGTTCCGGTGCGATTCGAATGTGATCGGTCGTTCATCGTCGCCGCTGGTGACGACCGTTCTGTTCTTCGTATAGGCGAAGCGATGTTCACGACCGTTGACGACTGTCAGAACGACTTTACCCTGATGGTCGTGTTTGAGAACTAGATCGGTTGTCCCCATAGGTGTTTCGGCCGACTCGATATAGCCGTTCGCATCGTAGGTGTATTTCCAGATTTCGCCACGCAAATCCGTTGTCGTAGCAAGCGCACCAGTCGGCGTATATCCGTAGGTCACCGTTCGGCCGCTGGAATCGCGGATGGCACTGATTCTTTGATCGGCTCCACGTGTCAGAGTCACTCGAACACCGTCGTTCGTCGAAATGCCGCTCAGAAACCCGTTTAGATAATCGTACTTGTGTGAATTATCGAAATTATCCACAACTGTGTCGAGCAGGAAACTATCAGCCATTTGCAAGAATTCTTTCCTAATGCCGCTGCGCATTTGCACGACAATGCGATTAGGCGCCGCAAAGCTGATACTCGCGACATCGGTAGTCGCGGACGACACGGGAGCGACCATTTCGCCGCGGCGGAGAAATTCGATCCCCAGATGGTTTCCGTAGCGGTAACGCAATTTTCGCCCGGATTTTCCAAGTGTGATTTCCTCGGCAATAGAGAGTTCCCACCCCGACTGCCCAAAATTAGGTGAGCCATTTCGCCTGGACTGATACGCGCGACGGATGACGACCGGCATCGCGGCGCGCACGACCATATCTGTCTTCGCGAACGCCGCCGATCCGTCCGTGACGTGCACGAACGCATGCACGACGCCCTGTGTCGCCAAGCCCGGGTATTGCTGATAGACGATGCGACGGCGACGTTCCTCAACTTCATTCAATATCCCGGCAATATCGGCAAACCGCTGAAAATCGGTATATCGATCCCCGTCGGCAACGCCAGATACGTCGACCAGGGCGGCGACGGTCTGATCGTTGGCCAGCTTGAGATCGTCGCCAAGCGCTATCGACGGTGGTATCAGGAACGACATTGGAATTACAACGAATGACTGAATGACTCTTTTCATTGCCGGGCTCCTGGTACGTTAGTTGAGAATCCTTCGGCGGGCGCAACGCGCCGAGCTCCTTTCTAGCACCGGCGTTCCGATTGAACAAGTATGGTCGATATATCCCCATTATGGATGGAGCAGCTTTCTGTTCGCTTCTTTTGCGCAACTCACGCCGCGATATTCTCGAAACATCTAAAGCTTGTTGTCTTAAGGCTCTGAACTGTGGTTCGCCAGCCGCCCGGGGTCGGAATGAGCCTTTGCGAGGCGCCATGGCCACGCTATTCTGAGTTGTTTCGTGCCTGTCTGTTAGCCGCTGCCCCTACCGCCCTGAGCGCGCAAAAAATTGAGTTTATTCTTTTCAGTTTTCGACCGGATTTTCGGACCCTGGTGCGCGACGTCGCGCGCCTGCAGGGCTCCAAACGACCACAAGGAGTTATTCGGGGCAGCAAGTCCGGCGCTGAAATAGTCAGGTGCGCCTGAACTCCTTCATTTGTATCTTCGTCTCATGACCGGCAAACGTATTGCCCTTCTCATTCTCGCCCTTCATATACGTACGCTGCCATTTCGCCCTGGTGGCATCGGACTGTGCGTCCTCTAAACCATCAATGAACGCTACCCGGGACTCTCGCCACTGGACATATTGATTGTAAAGCCTGGCGTTCTGGTTGATATTTTCAATTTGGGGTTCAAATTTCCTGATGTAATGCCGAGGATACGGCAGGACTCGACAAACTGGCTCGCCCTCTTCAAAGTGAATTTTGTGTCGCCGCCTGGTGAATTTCCAGTTCATCGTAAATGAAAAGGGTGCCCAGTCTGTTTCCACCAAACCCTCGAGCGGCGCAATTCCATCTTTAGGACAGTTTGTCGGACCTTTAACCCACAGATTATGGGACTTGGTCGTACGGAACAAATAGCCAAGCGTAAACGTGAGAATGCCATGCCCGAAGTGGGAGCTGACAAGCGGCGATGTCTGGCCATGAAAATTAATTTTGACCCCACTGAGATCTTCCTTGCCATTCCACTTGGCTGTGAATGCGACTGGACACAAGACGTCCCAGCCGACTTGGTTGGCGATGGCAACGGGAAGGCATCGATAAGCAAATCGATCGACCGAATCATCCATCCATTGACGGGTCCGTTCTGCCGTGTGAATTGCCATTGGTTCATCAACTATTTCGTACGCGGTGATTTGCATTTTTTCTTTCAAAGCATTTCCCCGATCAATTCCCAAACTCGGCCCAATTATAGTGTGCGGGCCCAGCCAATAGATGCAAAGCAAGACATTTTTGAATGACTTTCTGAAGAATAAGAATCAGAAGTACCTGATCGAATGTCCGCCTTGGGTAATTAGCGGCCCCTCAGGACTCTACCTACCCGATGGCCGCTATCGCGCGAAGCACGTCAACCGGTGCATGTAGGCAACGTGTAGTATCTTGACGAAAGCCCGGAACAACAAGGGATTTATTGCGCCTACACGAAAAGTCAGCGGCCCAAAACAGGCCGATAACTTGTTGATTTAATGGCGCGCCCGGAGAGATTGATTCCTCGGATCGAATTCCCGACCCGCTCTCTTCATTAGGGTCTCCTCGCAGTTATCCTGCCAGAAGATCCCAACTTCAGCCTGTGTCATCGGAGGGCAAGCTTACGCTGGCGCATTACTCATATATGACGTTTTCGGTTTTATATTCGTTGTAATTCGCTCGTATCTTACCTGGTGGTGGCACGCTGCGCTGACACTCGGTTTACCGAAATATGATCCCTGATTGGGTCGGCGTATTCTTTTGCAAAAGAATACGCATGCCAGAATGGGGATTGATATGAGCGAAGTGACCCTTAGGATCAACGGCACCGACCACACCCTCGATGCGCCGTCCGATATGCCGTTGCTGTGGGCGTTAAGAGACATCCTGAATCTGACGGGCACCAAGTACAGCTGCGGAATCGGCACCTGCGGGACCTGCACCGTGCTGGTCAATGGTATCCCCGTGCACTCGTGCGTCATGCCCGCAGTGGGCGCAGCGGGTGCCGAGATTACAACCATCGAGGGCCTGGATCCGACCGGTAACCATCCTGTCCAGCGAGCCTGGAACGACGAAGACGTTCCCCAATGTGGCTACTGCCAGGGCGGGCAGATTCTCGCCGCCAGCGCACTGATTGCCCGAAATCCGGACCCGAGTAACGACGATATCGATAACGCAATGTCTGTGGTTCTCTGCCGCTGCGGAACCTACCCGCGTATTCGCAAAGCCATCAAACGGGCAGCGCATTACGTATCCGCGCAGGGAGACGACGCATGAACGGGACCACAGAAATTAGCAGCATGGATCGTCGTGCCTTCCTGAAAGTCTCATTACTGACATCCGGCGCACTCGTCGTGGGTGTCGCGTGCGGCAATTCATCGGGCGCCACGGACTTCACCGGCGGCACCTGGACGCCAAATCTGTATGTCCGCATCGACACTAATGGCGAGGTGACGATTGTGAGCAAGAATCCCGAGGCCGGCCAGGGTGTCAAGACGGCATTTCCGATGGTCGTTGCCGAATGCCTCAACGTCGACTGGAAGAACGTCAGTGTTGAACAGGCGCCGCTCGACGATCGCTATGGTCGACAGGTCATCGGCGGCAGCAGAGGCACGCCGGACGGCTGGAACGACCTGCGTATTGCCGGGACGGCGGCACGTGAATTGCTGAAATCCGCCGCAGCAGAGCAATGGGACGTGCCCGTCGCGGAATGCGAAGCTGTCAACGGATCCGTCACGCACAAGGCCTCGGGCAGAATTGCGCGGTACGAGGTCCTTCTGAAAGCCGCAGCAGCTCTGCCGGTTCCGGAGCTTGCCGAATTGAGGCTCAAGAGCCGGCCGGCCGAGTTCGACCTGCTCGGTACGTTCGTTCCCGGAGTCGACAATCCGCAGATCCTGACGGGCCAACCGCTGTTCGGCTGCGACACACGATTGGATGGCATGCTCTACGCGGTCTTCGAGAAGTGTCCTACTTTCGGGGGCAGGGTTCGCAGCGCGAACATCGATCGCGTTCGCTCACTGCCTGGTGTAAAGCAAGCCTTCGTCGTGCAGGGAACTGACGATCTTACTGGCCTGCTGCCAGGCGTGGCCATCGTCGCCAATACCTGGTGGGCGGCTCATTCGGCGCGCAAGCAATTGCGCGTGGACTGGGAGACCGATCACGCCGATTCCACCGAAGCTTACGAACGACAAGCGCGGGCGTTGGCCAACGAGACCGGGGAGACGTTGCGCGCGGACGGCGATGTGGATCGTGCACTGGACAAGTCCCGACGCATCGTCGAGGCAACCTACTACTACCCGTTCGTGTCGCACGCGAACATGGAGCCGCAGAACTGCACGGCTCAATATTCCGAATCCGGCCAGCTCGAACTCTGGGCGCCGTCACAAAATCCGAAGGCGGGTCGCGAACTGATTTCGAGGACGCTGGGAATTCCGGAAAAACGGATACACGTCAACCTGACCCGGATCGGCGGCGGGTTCGGCCGACGCCTAAGAAACGACTTCATGGTGGAATGCGCGTGGATCGCACGCGAAGTTGGCAAACCGGTGCAACTGCAATGGAGCCGCGAGGATGACATGCGGCATGACTTCTACCGCCCTGCCGCCTGGCATCATTTCAAGGCGGGCATCGACAGTGACGGCAGGATGATCGCATTCGACCATCACTTCATTACGTTCGGCAGGAATGGAAAAACCGTTTCCGGAGCGGGCCTCTCACCGAGACATTACCCCGCAGGACTCGTGCCGAATTTTCGACTGCGTCAGTCTCTTGTAGAGACAAACGTGCCGACAGGGCCGTGGCGGTCGCCGGGTCACTCTGCCTATTGCTGGGCGTACCAGAGTTTCTTTGACGAAGTGGCGCTTGCGGGCGAACGCGACCAGCTCGAATTCCGTCTTGATCTGCTCTCTCGATCGTTTGGCGAGCCGCCGCTGGACCTCAAGCGAACTCGCGACACGCTGGCCCTCGCAGCCGCCAAAGCCGGTTGGGGACAGCGCGAACTCGGAGCTGATCGCGGCATGGGAATGGCGTTCCACTTCGACCATGGTGGCTTCGTATCGCACGTGGCGGAGGTCGTTGCCGACGGTGCCAACGTCAAAGTAGAGAAAGTCTTCTCGGGAATCGACGTCGGGCCAATCCTGAACCTGAGTGGCGCCAGGAATCAGGTCGAGGGTGCTGTCGTGGATGCGCTCAGCACCGCGCAGCTCGAGATTACCTTTGCCAACGGTGCGGCTCAGCAAAGCAACTTCAGCGATTATGAGTTGCTGCGCATGAACCAGGCGCCAGCAGTGGAGAGCCATTTCATTCAGAGCGACAACTCTCCTACGGGGCTGGGCGAACCGCCGATTGCCGCGGCCACGCCCGCCATCGCAAACGCCATTTTTGCCGCGACCGGCGAGCGAATCAGAGAACTGCCGTTCAGCCGCTCCGGTATCGTGGTTTAGCGGCCTGCTCTCTCGAACGTTCTCCAAAACAGACTGAATGGAGTTGCGAGAAGGCTCAACGAACGACAACTATGACTGATTTTCTTCGAATTTGTGTAGGAGTATTTGTAATGTCTACTGTTCTAAGCGGTTGCGATCATGGCGATGACTTCTCTGGCTTCGACGCTCTAACGATTGCACGCACAGGTTCCCTTGAACTGGACATGACGCCAGACGAAGCGCAGCCCCTTTTTACTGCACCGGGGGAAAAGCTCTGGATTCCGACCTGGGACCCGGTCATGTTAAGTGGTGATGGATACGAAAAAGGCACCGCCTTTGTAACAAGCAATCACCGACACACAACGTACTGGCTCGTTACCGACTACGATACTGCGGCCAAGCATGCTCAATACGTACGTGTTACTCCGGGAGCCAACACCGGCACTGTTGATGTCTCGATTACCTCAAACGGTAATGGTGGCTCCACCGTCGTCGTCGCCTACCAACTCACCGGATTGAGTCCGTCTGGAAACGCAGATTTGGAAGATTCGTTTAGTGAATCCAAATATGCCGCAATGATGGAAGAATGGCGGACTATGATTAATGACAGTCGAGAAAAGATCGACGATCATTTCGACAGATAGATTTTCACCGACAACACCGTTCGAATATCGAACTCGAAAAGGGACCCGCAAGGGGTCCCTTTTCTTTTTTGGCGCGGCGGAGAGATTGGTCGAACAGCAGTCCTCATATTCATCCGGGTCAAATGGCCAATTCGTATAGGACGAACGCCGACGCCCTAGTCAGTTTCGATCCGATATTCGATTCAGTCTTTGTCTCATGTTGTCCGCATGGCACGGGCAATAGACTAAGTCGTCAGCAAGATGAAACCGTGACGGGAAAAAGGGAAGAGGTATCAATAATGAAGAACGGTTTGATTCTTACAACGCTCGTTGTGCTTATTGCTTCCGCCTGCAGCGACAGCAGCTCGAATACAACTCCCGCTCCCGCGCCGGTAGTCACACCTGAGGTCGTGGTCGCCGGCCCGATCACAGCTTTTGGCAGTGTGATCGCAAATGGCGTCGAGTTCGACACTACATCCGCGATCGTGACGATGGATGGCGAGCCGGGCATCGTATCCGATCTTCGGATCGGCATGGTCGTCTCGATTCACGGCACGGTCGGCACCACAACAGAAGCCGCACGGGCCAGCGAGATCAGGTTTGTCGATGACGCCGAGGGCCCTATTTCGAGTATCGACCGGGCAGCCGGAAGTTTCGTCGTGCTGGGCCGGACAATCCTCGTCGACGAACTCACTGTGTTCGAGGACACCACATTCGAGACTCTTGCCGCTGGAAACGTCGTGCAGGCGAGCGGTCTGTGGCGTAGCCAGGAGCGAGTTCAGGCGACACACGTGCATCGCATCGCCAACGCGTATGCGGCCGGTATGACAATGGAGGTCAAGGGCGTGATTAGTGCGCTGGATATCGGCAACCAGCGCTTCAACATCGGCACGCAGTCGTGTGACTACTCCGCGGCCATGCTGGAGCTGGGCGGCGCCGACCTCGCCAATGGCATGTACGTCCAGGTGACCAGCACGGCCATGATCCAGAACGGCCACATGCTGGCCAACATGGTTCAGACACGTGACCGCGACAGGGACAGGCACCAGCTGTGTGCCGGTGAGTGCCTGTACGAGTTGATCGGCTATGTGACGGCCTTCGAGACAGCAGAAGACTTCGAAGTCGACGGCCAGGCGCTTACGACCACGCCAGACACGGTCTATGTGAACGGGACCGTGGATACGCTGGCGCTCGACGTAAAGGTGTCGATCGACGGCACGCTCAATGACGCCGGCGTACTCGTGGCCGAGCGGATCGTGTTTCACCTGCCGTCGCTGGTCGAAATTAAAGCCGATGTCGAAAACCTCCTCGCCGGTTACGGCTTGGTCAGGTTGCTCGGCATCGACGTGCAGACGAACGAGTTCACGCTGTTCCGCGATCATACGACGTCCGGCCCGCCAACCTTCGGCTTCGGTGACCTCGTCGTCGGCGACCGCGTGGAGATTCGTGCCGTCCTGGACGGCGATTCGGTCATCGCATCGCGGCTGGAACGAGATGATCCGGACAGCGACGTGACGCTCAAGGCACTGGTCGAGTCGATTGCCCGGCCGAGCATCGTGATGCTCGGGGTAACGGTGACATCCGACCAGAACACAGTATTCCAGAACGCAGCGCACCAGGTAATCGATGCCGATGCCTTCTTCGCGCTCGTCGATATCGACAGCCTCGTAAGGACGGAAGGTGTATATGACGGCACCTCGATCCTGGCGAGCAAAATGTTCCTTCGTGAATGCGTGAACGATTGTCTTTGATTCGATGGAGCCTGTTGTGAATAGCAGGCGAGGCAACCACAAGTGAATACGTTCGTGTGGCCGCTGGGAATGCAAGGAGGATACTAAGATGTGTCTGTTACAACTCAAGTCGCAACCATTTGCATTGGCGGTGTTGCCAGTGCTTTGCTTGCTGGCCGGCAACGTCGGCGCGGACGGGAACTTCACCTGGCCGGTCGAAACCGACCTGGTATATAACGATGGCGATCTCGCCCATGTTTGGCACGACTCGGGCGGCGACGTATCAATCTGGAACACCAAGAATGACCTGAAGATCGCCATCAATCCCGGCGAAGGCCTGAAGATCGAGGAGGTGGCGATCCATATCGTCCATGATCCGGCCTATTTCGCAGAAGAGATTCTTGATAAGAAGGGAAAACCGAAACTGAGGCTCTTCGATTACCGGACCCTGTACCTCGAAGAGACCGGAGAACTCGCCCCCGATCACTTGGAGGTGATTTCGCTGGACGTCTTGAGAGAACAAGCGAACATATGCTGGGGGATTCCGGAGAAATGCCCGCCTAACCGCTACATCGTTATCGCGGTAGACCTCCATCGCAGAACGTTCGATGAGTTCGGAAACGAGGTCTGGGAGAAACTTCCTGAAACCACCTATGCCGAGAATGTCGCCAGTTTCGACCGGTATCCCGGCAGCGCAGAGGATGGAATCAGCTGGGCAAACTACGTCGCCTACCCGCTCGCCAAAGTCGAACCGGGTCACTTTGTCGACGCCAACGTCAACGGGCTGGACTTCGAGACCCCCACTCAGTCCGGGACCACCGGCGACAACGGACAGTACTGGTTCATTCCCGACGAGCGCATCGACTTCGCAGTCGGGGGCCTGGAACTGGGCGACGCCGAGGGCGCTCGGGCCATCTCGCCGGATGACCTCTTCGAGGGCGCCGACATGGATGACGATCGAGTCCTCAACGTGGCCAGGCTGCTGCAGAGCCTCGACGGGGACGGCAACCCGGCGCAGGGGGCGATCAACATCACCGAACCCGTGATCGCCTGCCTGGAGAGCGCAATCACTGGCCTGCCTCCAATCCCAACGCCGGGCGAATTCTTCGCTGACGACGCTGCGGTGGGTGCCCTGATCGATGCAACGATCGCGGCTTGCGATGGGGAGGTCGCTCTGGCGGCGGTAACCAAGGAGGAGGCACGTGAGAACCTGAACGCCGGGATGAAGGCCGGCAACCTGATGAAGAAGAACGTCTCCAAGACGCCCGAGATGGCGAGCGACAAGGCCAAGATCGAGATCGTACCGGTCTACGTGCCGGCGCTGCGGTCGGATGGAATTTCGACATCCGTGGTCTACCACGACGAGGATGGCGAGGTGATCGAAGAGCGATACCTTGCAAAACCCATCGTGGTTTCGTACCTCGATGAGATCGAGGGCACCGGCGCGTCCGATGTATTCGTCGCTATATCGAGAGACGATGGCGACACCTGGAACCGCAGGAACATTTCCAAGACTGCGGACAAGTCGTCCCTGCTCGGTTACCCGGGTGTTTCCAAGAAACCCATGCTCAAGGTCAAGGACAACAAGATCTTCGTAGCGTGGACAGACAAGTACTGCCAGGGCGGGCGCCCGGGCTACGCCATAACCGTTTGTCCCGACACTACTGGTGACGGGCTGCCGGACGCCTGTGACATATGCCGCGACACGGAGCACGGCACGATTTGTTCACCCGACTACGCGGGTGACGATGACTACGGGCAAGACGACCTCTTCGGTGTCGGCGGCCCGCAACGGTCGGTGATCTACGAAGAATTCCCCGAGATGGGCGAACTGCCCTACAGCTGTGTCTGGGCGGCCCGCGCGGTGATCGAACCCAACGGCAATATCCAATGGTTCAAGCCCGAGCGGCTCACTTCCGGCCGGCGAGATGCCTACCAGCTCTTTGCCGGAGCAGGCACCAACGTTGGTTTCGCCATCGTCTGGCAGGAGGACCCGAAAGGCCTGCGGCCGGGTGAAGGTGAAGGTCCGGGCGACGGATGGAGCGGCGCCCGCGCGAGCAACAAGACCGACATCTGGTACAGCTACGTCACGCTGAGCGATTTCGACAAGGTGGACAACAACTACCCGGCCGGAGCGCTCGGCGGCGGTGATGACATCGTGGACACGGATCCCGAGCTGGCCGGACGGGTCAAGGCGCTGGTGCCGATGTCCCTGCCGGTGAAGATCTCCGACAACGATGTCTGCAGCCTCGAGAACATGGACCCCCAAGGGGGCAGCGGCGAGCATGACTACGACGGAGAAGGCGAAGGAACCCACCGCTACTGCGGCACACTCGAAGGCATCGGCACGGCCGATTCGCCGGGAACCAATACGCTGTGCACCTACACGGTGGAGAAGGCCAACCCCAACGGCGAAATCCACAACGTCTGCGTGACCGCGGACGGTCGCTTTCTGGACGGCAACACCGGCGCGTCGCGGGCCAACGTTTTCCTGCAGCCTTACAAGAAGCCCGACGGTACCAAGAGCGCGTGGGCCATCATCGGCTACGAGGAAAGCAAAGGCGTGGGCATCCCGCCGGACCTTGACGGCCATGACTGCGGAGACGAAGGGGAGGACGAGCACGACACCAAGTACAAGCCCGACGAGGGCAAGAATGTCATCTACCACAGCTTCGACTTCAGAAATCCGGAGCTGGTCGGTGGCGGCGGCATCCTGAACCTGCCGGAGACCGACGCGGCCGGTAACCCGGTCTACGTGGTCGACGAGTTCGGCGCACTGCTGCTCGACTGGAAGGGCGACCCGCAGCTGGCGTACGAGAACGCACGTCGGGTCCGCTTCATCAGCCAGCCCAAGTCCAAGAAAGGCCCCTCGGGCACGGTCCTCGTGGCGCTCTATCGCCAGGGTGAAGAGGGCAAAGGCAAGCCGGCCGATATCTTCATGAGACGCGCCGTCGCTTCGCCGAGCGGTAATCCCTACGCCTTCGGCAACTTCGTACCTAATGTCCAGAACGTCAGCAGCGTGGAGCCGACCCTCGAGTGGCAGGATCCGTTCGATCCTGAGAAGCCTGTAAAGATGCTCAGGTGGAACTGGAGCCCGGCCAACCTGGCGGATTCGTCGGCCAAGCACCCGCGCCTCGACGCAAAAGCGCAGCGCGGAGCGATCAACGGCGACGACCTGCTCATCGGCTACAGCTGGACGCCGAATTGGGGCCGAGCGGCGAACGACAAGTACGACTTCTACGTCCGTCGCTCCTTCAACGGCGGGCAGTCCTGGACGACCGATCCTGATGGCTCTGATATCGAACACAATGTTGTGTTCAAGGTTCCGGTCGAAGATTACGACACTCAGACCGTAACCTGGGATGAGGAGGTAGTCACTACGACATACGGCCCCGATGTCTTGGAGCCACCGCGTAACGTCTCCAGCCTGCGCAACAACCGCATCAGCGTGCTGGAGCCAAGGCTGGTCAAGACGCCGGGAACCATCAAGACCAATGGAGTCGTGCTTTACCCTGAGGACGAATGGAATTCGAGCGTGTACCAGCTCGCTTACGGCCTGGAATTCAACCAGAACCAGCTGCCGGACGGCGTCGAGTACCCGCAAATGCCGCTCGACATCTACTACAGCCGGACGATGGACAAGGGACAGCGCTACGAAAGCGTGGTCGTGACGCCGCAGGGCGGAAGTGGCAAGCCGCAGGAAGGCTGGAATCCGCTGGCGAAGGACAAGCCCCAACAGGGCGCGGCCCAGCTTCGCCAGACTCCCGACGGCTCACGGATGTACGGCATCTGGCTCGAAGAGAGTGAACAGGGTAGCGACATCTGGTTCCGCAGAGTCGACTACCGCGGTGCCTCGGATTGAGGTGCAAGGAGGAAATCATGAAACAAGGCAGAATTATTCTTACCGTTTTGGCCAGCGCGTTCCTGCTGCTGGCCGGCACTACCGTATGGGGAGCCAAAGGAGGCATACCGGGTAAGCCGCCACCGGGCGAGGAGCCTCCGCCTCCGCCAACGGACGCGACGTTCTTCTTCTGGCGGTGGGGGCACATGGACGGCCCGCACGACTCCAGCATGGCCCTGGGTATCTCCCGCGACGGCCAGACGGCCGTGGGCTCCACCGTGGTCGTTGACTTCGAGCGTGCGTGGCGGTCCGACATCAATTGGGCCATCACCACCGATGACGCGCAGCCGCCGCTCTACAACGAGCTGCAAGTCCAGGAAGACATCGGCGTTATCGCACCTTCACGGCCGAGCGCCGCGTTTGCGTCCTCTGACATGGCCTACTTGCCAGCCTATGACCTGCCCAACCTGAGCCTCGACTGGGGCGACTCGACGCCAGTCGGGACGTATACCCTAGGGACCGTCTCCTACGGCGTTCAATGGCTGTTGCCGGTGCTGGATTCGGTCGACGAAGGAGACTACGCGGCCATTCCGGACTTCGGCGGCGGCATCTCCGAGATGCAGGCGATGGACGTGACGGCCGACGGGATAGTCATGGTGGGCTATGGCAATAACAAGCGCGGCCCGCTCGCGTTCCGTGCCGACATGACCGATCCTCTCCTGCCGGTAATCAAGACACTGGCCATCACGGACTCGGTTTACACCGAGCAGACGCTGCAGTGGTCAAGATCGGAAGCCGTGTCCGCGGACGGAATGATTATCGCGGGCTATGGTGGCACCAAGCGCGGCAACCGCGCATTCGTCACGCAGGTTATCGATCCGAATACCGATCCGATAACGCTTCTAAGCGTGGTGTTGCCGAACCTCGACGGTGGCAAGTTCGCCGAGGCCTATGCGATGACGCCTGACGGCCTAATCATCGCCGGCCGCAGCGACAGCCCCAGGGGCCCCCAGGCCTGCATCTGGTTCGTTGATGGCACTACCGGCGAGTGGGTAGCCAAAGGACTGGGCGGACTCTCCAAGAAGAAGCTCGACAGCGTGGCCACCGGCGTCGCCTACAAGGTGGGTTCGACCGCCGGCGACCTGATGGTCGTGGGTAAGAGCAAGAGCATTCTCTATCCCTCGGAGGCCTTCGTGTGGACCGGCAACCCCGTGATGGAAGACGACGAGATCGGCTACCTTTACGACCTCGAGTACATCCTCATCAAGACCGGAGCTGCCGAATATTCGGGCATGGGATCCCAGTGGATCCTGAACGAGGCCACGGGTCTCTCGGCCCTAGGTGATCGCATTGTCGGTTGGGGTGTCAACCCCGAAGGCGGCATCGAAGCCTGGGTGGTCACGGGGTATCCGTTTGACGTGCCTGAGTTTACGCATGAATGACGGTGATCAGGCGAGGGGCGGCTTCAGAGGAGGCGCCCCTCTCCTTTCTTGCAGCATGACGACCGCAAGACTAAACTGATTTTTCACGACAATGCGGCGACATCCCTACCGTGCATAGTCATAAGGTTCTGCTTGTAGACGATCACGCGGTCGTACGACGCGGTTTGCGCTCGGTCCTCGAAGACGAGTTGGCGAATATCGAAGTCGCGGAGGCAGGCACCGCTAGGGAGGGCATCGAGTACCTGCGCCATCACAAAACCGATGCTCTTATCCTGGACATCGGCCTACCCGATCGGAACGGACTCGACGTTCTCAAAAGTGTTCACTCGGAATGGCCGGAACTCCCTGTGCTGATACTCAGCATGTTTGACGAGAGCCAGTACGGGGTCAGGATGATAAAAGCCGGCGCGGCAGGATATGTGACCAAAGCAAGCGCACCCGAGAACTTTGTCGCCGCGGTGAGGAAGATATTGGGTGGCGGTCGATACATCAGCTCGAAGCTCGGAGAGCGACTCGCAGCGAATCTGTCCGGCCACTTTGCCGAAGAGCCTTACGAAGTACTGTCTGACCGGGAGTACCAAGTATTCCTGATGATAGCTTCAGGCAAGACGGTATCGGAGATTGCGGACGAACTTTGCCTGAGCGTAAAGACAGTCAGTACGCATCGAGGCCATGTTCTCCAAAAGACGAACATGAAGACTAATGCCGAGATTACTCATTACGCATTCTTCAAGGGTCTCGTACAGTGAGGCAGAGCCAGGCGCCCGCTATGGCCTCTGCGCAGCATGTCCGGCAGGCACGTGTACTTCCTTATTCCTTGCCTCAAGTTTTGGGGCCGGGATAACGATGTCGAGGCATGCGCCTCCCTTGTCACTCGCACACACCGTCAACTCTCCGTCGAAGCCACGCACCCTTTCCTTTACGCCCAAAAGACCGAAGGAGTTCACCTTTTGGGGCCCGGTAACTTCCATTCCTATGCCATCGTCGCTGACTCGCATCGAAAAGTCGCTCGGTGTCAGCCGCAACCAAACCTCTACCTCGCTAGCCTGTGCGTGACGGACAATATTCGTCAACGCTTCCTGAAAGATTCGAAAGATGGCGACTGACAGTTCTTCGGATAACCTAATTTCCGGAGGCTCGGTCTGGATGTTGCATGCGATTCCCGTTCTGGAGGTGAACTCGTCCGCCTGCCATTCGATGGCAGCCGAAAGCCCGACATCATCGAGAATAGCGGGTCGCAGCTCCGAGCATATCCGACTTATGGATTTGACCGTTGTAGTGATAAGTTCGCCCATCGACCGAGTTTTCTTTTGCAGGTCACTTCGCGCTGCCTGCAATCGCTTTTGCAGCCAGCGCACGTCCAGGCTCAATGCCGTCAGAACCTGGCCTAACTCGTCGTGTATTTCCCGCGCGATTCTGCTGCGTTCCTCTTCTCGTATGCTCTGCAGATGGGCAGTCAACTCCCGCAACCGCTCGCCGGACTCTTTCAGGTCCCTCTCTGCCCGTTTGCGCTCCGATATATCCCTGAAATCCTCAACGATGCCGACAATCGTTCCGTCCGGCCGTCGGTAAGGAGTGGCTGAGACGATACATGGCACCGACGTCCCATCGGAACGCACCTTGTCGGCGTCATACTCGACGTCCTGGTCACCATTGAGCACTCTGGTTAAAGGACATTCGGGCGTATCACACCTGTCACCCCAGAATACTTCGTGGCATTTCCGGCCGATGATTTCGCGCTTCGGCAATCCAACTAAATTGGCAAATGTACTATTTGCCCTGAGCACGCGGAAATCTCTGCCTACTATCCGCATTCCGTCGGCAGCTGTTTGGAATACCTGATCGACCTCGGTCAGCGCCCGGGTGGCGGCATCCTCGGCCCGGCGACGCGCCTTTACTATACGATTCGCAATGAAGGCAAATGCCATAAACGCCCCGACTACGGTCAGTCGCATCCACAGTTCATGCCATGTAGGCGCGAATACGGCCTCGAAGAGGCTGGAATCTGCTAAAAAAAATACATGGTTGCTCGACTCGAGCAACCAGAAGATAACGCTGATAACAATGCCGCCGATGATGAGACTGTTTTCCCTCATCCTCCAAAAGTTATAGTTTCCTCTCATCGTTGCCTCCCGGACGGAACGCCCGAACAGTAGGTCAAGACAACACCGGCCAAGTCAGTCAGGTCGCGACCATTCTGCTGGGTCATCGCAGCCCGCCGACCTTTGGGTCCTAGAAGGCGTCTCGAGAGGCGTCTGGTAGGAAGCGAGGACCCGTCGCTTTGCGTCCCTGATTCTGGTCAGGCTTGCCTTTGTTGGACACCTTAACCAAAGTGGATTGGCACAGCGTTTGTGTCAATTCGGGGATGTACTTAAGAAGAGCTGGATCTTGCCAAAGCGGCCCCATGAAGGAGCCGTACGCTTGTTGGCGCGCCCGGAGAGATTGAACGGCAGCTACGCTGCCTCGCCTTCGGCGTCTGTCGGAACGCTTCGCGTTCCTCGGATCGAACTCTGGAGTTCGGATGTTATCCAGAGCTGAAAAAGAAAAAGGGCCCCACAAGGGGACCCTTTGTCTTTTTTGGCGCGCCCGGAGAGATTCGAACTCCCGACCGGCCCGATAGGATCCAGGTGCCATTCGATCGGCACAACACATCGGCAATACGGTTCGAAGCCAGTTAGCTCAATTCCAATTTTGCTTTTCAAGTCATAAGGTTACAAGGTGCTCTTGTCCCATAGCATCATGCAGCTGTGACAATAAGGAGTTGTTTTGATTGAGTACACTCAGACTCAATGGGACAAAATTCGTGGCAATCAATTGTCAGCCTAAATCGCTCAGAATGGTCCCTGCCGTCGGAGCACTAAACCTGTCTGATGTGTAAAGCGGTCTCGATCAGCTTCGGTGAAATTTATCCTCGTCGGACTAATCATTTACAACATCCTCCCCTCTAGAGGTGGAGATTAGGTGTTGCGTTGACAAATCCGTGGATTTTCCTAGTCTCTTGGTACGGGCTTTGAAAAAGTGACGCGTAGACTGTCGACACGAAGTGCCTTCAGCATTCATCAATACGCGCAAATGCTCGAAAAATTCGGTTCGCAGAATGACCAGCTCGAAAATCCTATGACGACAATATAATTCAATTGAATACTAATCGACGAGGAGAATAATAATGATCAGTTTGAAGCTTGGTAAGTCCATAGTCGGCCTCGTCGGCTGCCTGACAATCTCGGTGGCCCAGGCTGGCGCTGTGGTGATCAATGATGAAATGCCCAGAAGACCACCGGACAGCACCAGTGGCAGTGGCGATACCGTTGAACTCAACTGCCCGGCGGACCCCAACGAAAATGCCTGGCAAGACGCAACGGCTGAACTAATGATCAGGCAGCTGGGCAATTCCAGCACCGTAAAAATCGATGTAAGGAATGCGGTACCGAACACGGTGTTCACCGTCTGGCTGCGCATGCGCGGCACCGGCCCTGATGGCTCCCAGGTTGGTTGGCATCAGCCGAGGGCCGATGGTCGCGACTGCAACGGCAGTCCCCTGACTTGCGGTGGCGCGACGCCCCTGGCACCCGGCTATAAGCTGGACTCAATCATTCATTACACGTCGCCCTTCGACGGCACGCCGACTCCGACGAACGGATTCACCACCGACAAACACGGTAATGGCCACTTCAGCATTGACCTGGACTTCGCTATCGTCGACGGCGCGTATCCTTTCCATCTAGCCAGCGAAGAGGCGCTTGCCAGCTGGCAAGCAGTTGGTGGAAATCCCGACGCGCGCAGGATTCCATCGGCGGTGGTCAACCCATCGGATCCCGGCATCAGTGGACCGTTTCTGTTACGCGTGATCTCGCATTGCACGGATCAGGAAGGCCATGGTCTGTCACCGGGTGTTCGCGAAGCCTGGTTCCAATATCCCTGAGTACAGATTCTTGAGATATAGTAACCGGTGCAAAGCAAAATAGCGGATCAAAGTATCATCGATGCGCGGTATCTATTCATGTAATTTTGCTTTTGCAGTCGCGAAACGCACCTTTTGCGGAGGATAACAATGAAGAAATTTACGAGATTCAGTATTGCGGCCTCACTTGCAATCGGCCTAAGCATGTTCGCAGGTACTGCTTTTGCGCACTCGGGTGGTACTGGAGCCGGTCAACCGACGTGCATCGAGTCGAACATTATGATGGCGGATGCCGAGAATGCGCCATTCTCGAACCAACCGGGACTCGGTCGTGTCCTGGAAATGAACACCACCACGGGTGAACGAGGAATCACCGTCGAAAGCCCTTTCGGAGACCCCTTACAGGAACCATTGTGCCCTTCGCATGTGTCCTGTCCGGGACCATTCAAACCAACAGGAAATGTATCCGGTGGCGAGGACGGTCACGCCTACCTCGTTAGTGCCGCTCAGCATGCGCTGATCGAGCACCATCGTGATGGCACAGCGATCAAGACCAGTCCGCTGTGGCCGACTTCGCCGTCCCCGAATGGCGGCAACTTCGGTCACGTCCCACGGCTGCTGGGCAATGGTTTCATGCCCAACGGCAACATCGCCCAGACAGTCTGTGACGCCAACTTCTTCAATGCGCCAAATTCCGACACCAACCCGGATGGCAGCAACCGGTCCAATAATTTCTTCCCGCCGGTATATGGAACTCCGAAACGGGGCGCCAATGGCCGCGTTCTCGTCGTTGACCAAGACACGATGGAGGTCGTCGACGAGTATAGTCAGCCGAGGTCAGGGCCGTATGCTAATGACCCGCGTTGGAATTGCCCCGCGGGTGTCTTATTCACCTCGGAGGGAATGTTCGTGAGCATGTTCCATGGCGATGCCGTGTTCGTCATCGACTGGAAAGCCGGTATGGACAACGAGAAGAGCGAAGGAGTCGGGTCCAACAGTCCGGCAGGCTTCAAGCTTGGCAAGCCAAAAAATACGGCCAAGGTTATTCGGGTCATCGACCTCGAAGACCCTGACGGTAATGGCGCTCCGGATTTGCCGTATTACGATTCCGGGAACCGCCGCGACAACCTGCGCGCCATCCGGATGTCCGAGGATGGCACCTTGTACGGTACCCGTCGTAGCCGTTCTGCGGAGTGTAATGAGGGTGAGGCCTGTAACCCGGGCAACTTTCGCCAGCACATCTTCGTCGTGGAACCCGGCGAAAGTTATAACTCCGGCAGGACAATTGCGATGGATCCGGGTGTGAACATCATCGCTGGCATCACGGTCAACCGCATGTCGGCGCCAGGCTGTAAATTTGTCACAGGACTCGACCCTACCATGGTGAGCGGCGATATTTGCGATGTGGAGACCCTCTATGTCGGCGTTTCCGCTGGTAATGCCGGTTGTCTTGAAACCGGACCGGTAGGCGCCAATCCTTGCTTCGTACCCGGCGGGACCTTGTACGAGTACCTGATCGATGAAGAACATCTGGACGGTGGTGCGGCTTGGGGCGGCATGTCATGCACCGGCGACCCAGCAGACGGGTCCGCGGGTTGTGCCCTGCCAATCGCCCAGTTTGATTTCGTCGCGGAGGGTGATTTCACTGACAAGGACACCAGCGAATTGCCGGACGGGTTCGTTGAAACGCTCGACCCACGTATGGTGATGACGATCCACGAGGCATTCGTTCAGTAAAACGAATCCAACTGACCTTTGCTTGTCCACAGCGAGACCCCGGCGGGCCTAACTTGCCCGCCGGGTTGCTTGATACCTGGGTTGGATTCCGCCAGCAATTGATTAGTGTGTGAATGGAGTTCGTGAATGAAGTATTTGATTCCGATCGTATTCGTCTTTGCGCTGAATGGCTGTGACAATCAAACCGTGAAATCAAAGGACGGCATCACAACTGCTGCGGAAGGTACCGAAAGCTATCTCGACGAACCTGTAAAAGGAATTGCCAACCAGCGCGGCCTGTATAGGTTGCTCCGTAGTGGCGGAATTGTGGACGATCCGAACACAAGTACCGGTAAAGCCGTCGCGAGTCCCGTGATTCAGTTGATCAAATCGACGGAGCAAATACCTTTGATCAGGGGCGCTCAAATGTACCTACAGTATCGAATCTGGTACTTGCCCGATCAGCCGGTGCTAATAAATCTCAGGAGAGTATTGAAGCATCCCGAAATGACTCTCCCGGATGGCACCGTCTCTACAGGTTCGGACTTTTCGATCAAGGCGATGGTCAGTGTCAACCAGGCCATTGGCTATACGGGATACGGCTTCGACGAGGAATACGAATTGGTCGAAGGTGACTGGATATTCGAGATCTGGCACGAGAACGAAAAATTGATTGAACAAAAATTCACGACTTACTGGCCCGATCAGGAAGAAACTGCTGAACTGAAGCTGTTGTTGGTACCAGAGGAACGCGTGGGCGTATCGACTCTGCCTGGCGATGCGCCGGATTCCAATTACGATTGGCCAAGGGTGCAACTCAACGTTGGAGACGACCCGAACCCGAAAACGGCAGAATCTTCAGACGAAACGTCCAAACAACCTTAGTGACTTGAGCCCCAAGAACGACTCCATTGGCGCGCCCGGAGAGATTCGAACTCCCGACCACCTGGTTCGAAGACGCGCACAGCTAAGTGAACCGTTCACGCTCACTTACGATAACTTACATAAAATCAGGCATTTATTGCCAGTTCGCCTAACTCCAACTACGATCATTTATCACCCATTACGCCACCCTACGGTGACTTATTGGTGACTTTTGAGACCACGTGGTTGGATGCAGCGCGAATGCACATTACGAAAAGACTGATAGATAGGTTTGTCTACGAAGGCAAGAACGGCTCGCGCGATGTTCGGTGGGACGACAGACTGCCGGGCTTTGGCGTACGGATCTATCCGTCGGGCTTTAAGTCCTTTGTGCTCAGCTACCGTTGCCAGGGACGAAAGCGGCTCATGGTGCTCGGACGTTACGGCGTTCTCACATTGGACATGGCCAGGGATAACGCCCGGCAAGCCATGGTGGATTCTGTTGTAGGCAGTGACCCGTTGGATCAACGGGCCAAACGTAACCAGGGTGAAACCGTGGCCGATCTGGCCGAAACCTACATCGAGCGGCATGCCAAGGTTCACAAACGGACCTGGATCGCCGACCAGCGAGCCATCAACAAATACGTGTTGCCGGCATGGGCCACCAAAAAGATTCGAAATTTGGATCGATCAGACGTTGCACGGCTTCACCACGATGTTGGACGCGTCTATCCGTACACCGCGAATCGTCTGCTAGAGCTTATTTCGAAAATGTGCGAACTGGCCCGAGTCTGGGGATTCGTTGATGAGGGCGCCACCAACCCGGCACGAGGAATCACACGGTTCAAAGAACACAAACGGGACCGTTACGTCACACCGCAAGAGCTACCGAAGCTCGCCGCTGCGATCGACAATGAGTCAAACCTCTATGCCAGGTATGCACTGTGGCTATTCTTGCTGACCGGACTTCGAAAGTCCGAGCTTTTGCAAGCACGCTGGACTCATGTTGATTGGGATCGCGAAGAACTTTCGATACACGACACCAAGAATGGTCGGCCCCTTCACCTGCCGCTCTCGTCCGCAGCGCTCGCTCTCCTCCGCCAGCTACCGCGTGAAGAGGGTAATCCCTTTCTATTTCCCGGTCGTGACCCAGGAAAGAACCTAGTCAATATCGACAAGGCGTGGCGGCGAATTCGAGCTGAGGCGGGCGTTCCCGACGTACGGTTGCACGACCTCCGTCGAACGGTCGGATCCTGGTTGGCTCAATCAGGTAACAGCCTGCATTTAATTGGTCGTGTCCTGAATCACAGGACACCGAGCACCACACAGGTATATGCTCGATTCGGTAATGACCACGTCCGCGATGCACTGGAATCACTAGGCCAAAATCTACTAGGCGCGGCAGGGAAGAAATCGGCGGCAGACATTGTCAAACTATCATCAGCTCGATAGGTAACATGAAGACCGAGAAAGAAATCCAGGAGTTGTACGAACAGGTGAAACACCTCATCGGCTCCGATCAACCCATTGATAATCCTTTTGAGGTCGTCCCCCACGAATTTTCCGGCGATGAGCTGACACGTCTTCACGAAGTTTTTCCCGACGGAATTTCGGAAGCGCAGTCCAAGCGATTTATTGAACAATTGTCTAACCTGGTCGGCATCTACCACCGACTTAGCGACTCCGCAGATAAGGAAATTCCGAACAGTCAGGCCCGCAAAGAACTAAAAGCACTTCGAAAATCAGTCGCGAGCTCGCACTCATTGTTTGTGAACCTTTCTAGCCCACTCACCAGAAACATCGATATTGCCGTGCAACACGTGCAGCAAATGAAAGAGATAGAAAGTAGCGGCAAGTCTGCTGGCTACGTGTGGAGTTTTAGCGCACCGTATTCCGACCTTACGGCCGAATGGGTTCAATCACTTACAACCCATATGGAAGAGCTAGTAAATGCGCTGGATTTGATTGAATCAAAGCTGAAATCAAATAGTGGTGGCGCACCCGTCGATAGAGCAATGTCATATTTGGCGAACCGAGTTGCTGTCGAATACAAAAAGTGTTTTGACCAGATGCCTAGCAATATCGAGGAGATGCATTTTGAACGAATATTATCTGTCCTAGCGGAGATCGTAGGACGACATGGGGCTGGAGTATTCAGCGTTATGCACTTCGTCAGAAAGGGTGTCGACAATCTAAATATTCTAGATGCTCAAGGAGTCAAGTACTGACCGACAAGCGCGATCTGCCGATTACGGATGATTGTTGAATCGCGCTAGGGAATTTCCTGATCGTATTCATGCTTGTTAGCCTCGAACCAATCAAATACCTCCGCCTGAGCTGCCTCATATAGCTCTTTGACGTACGTATTGCCCAGACTTGAGAATTGAAATTCACGATCGGTCAGGCGCTCAAGCTCGCGAATGGCTTTCATTTTCATCCAGTACTCAGTGCCGGGACTCAATACCGCCTGCACCAGGTAGGGAACACCTGCTCTAATTTGATGCTGCGCAAGGGCGACGGCCGAAGAAGCAGCAACATTGGGATCGCTATCATCAAGGAACGTATGTAGCTCTGATATGGATTGGCGACTGGTAAGTCGACCTAGCGAGAAAACGTGGTTGAAGCGAGTACCTGGTCTTTGCGCCGTATCTCGCGCGGCTTCCGCTATGGCTAAAGCAACCTCGACGTTGTCTCCGCCGATTTGCGACAAAGTACCCGAGCCGATTTGGCGAATATTCTCATCCTCGTCCTTGTCGGTGATGATCTCTATCAGTGAGGGGAACGTCTTCTCACTGCGTAGATAGCGCATGGCGATAATAGCCCCGCCTCGAATATCTCGGTCGGAATCATCCAAAGCTGCGATCAGGTTGATTGAATAAGCGTCGTCTTTCGAGCACCCAAGCATCGGTAGTGCCGCATATTTCTCCTCCTTGCTTGAGTCTGGATTGTCGAGCAATTGCACTGCCGTCTCTATCGTTGATTCCATTCCCGACGCCTCCAATACGTTTTGAAATCGGAGTTTCGACGTCGGGCAATATTCATCAAAACTGCTTGCATAGGAGGTCGTGAAAAACGAGCACGATATGAGTGTCAAAAATGCTTTCATCATCGTCGTGCTCTCGCTCTTACTGCTTGATCATTGTTTAAGATGACTATCAATGCATTCGACCATTTTCGAAACACTGTCACCCGCGTTCACTAACGATGCTTCCGCATCTATGTCGCCATGTATCGGATGGCCTGATTTCAAGTGGAGCGTGTCTACTTGTTCAAGCCCAGTCACGAAATCTACGATGCTCTCTCGATCTAGGAGATAACGTCCTCTCTTGTAATGATCAACGTCCCAAAGCGCGGTGTACTCGTCTTCGTGGACACGCATAGACAATGGAAAACCTGCCAGATCGTCGCGCCCGGGCACCCAAACTGAAAGTTCAGCATAACCAGGTTGAAAATGCGGAGCGCCTGGATCCGCGACGGTGTTTTCAGGTAGCGCGGTACGGTACGTAACATTGATGCTTGCTGGCCATCTTGTCTCTCCGTATGGAAACCTGCCAGAAAGCCTGCAAATTCCTTGGTACTCAATGAACTGCCAGGGTTCGGCCAAATCGTCGTTTTCGCCTGCCTTAAATGCCCTTAAGGCCGCGACGTATTTCGGGCCGATTGCCTCGCCTTGCTCAGGCACAGTGGAAACAGCAACAATCCCCGAGCACAACCCGATATTTCCCGTATCGGGTGCAAAAATCAGGTATTCAACACCCACCTGCAGTGAAATCCCGCAAGAGTTGCCATCGGCATGACTATTGAAGTGTTCGAATGGGATCATGCCCTTGAAGGTCTCCGTAACGTCAAAGAAAGTCCTCAGCTTCGGGCTGTTTCCAACACGCTCGCTCGTCGCTTCACCGCCTGTAATAACCGCAGTGAATACGTTGTCGCTGCCCTCGTATTTTCCCTCTAGCGAACCCCCTGCGCAGGAACACGCGAGTGCCAATTCCGGGAACAAGCCGATACAGATCAACAATGCAAAAAAGAATGATCGAACCGGACAATTCCAATACATACTAGAGCGCTCCTACTTTTTCGTACTTGCCATCCTTGAAATACACCGCGATTCCTCGATACTCGATTCTATCGGCCATACCGGTCGACATATTTCCCGTCGAATCTATTCGCTCAACTAACTCGAAAAACTCGTCAACAGTCGCCCGATCGTAGCTGGAATAGAACTTCTTGCTGAGCAGTTGCTGAGCACCGCGAACATCAGATACCGGCAGGTCAACTAACGCTATCGCCGTCGCTAAAAGCGGATACTTCATATAGGTAGCGCGTCCGCTGCCCGTGCAACTCGAAACGCTCGTCTCGCCCGGGGCCAACACGTACATATCATGAAAGCCCAATAGCACTGAAACACCGCACGAATCCGGCATTGCTGTGGTTAGTTGATATCGCTTTTCCGTATTTCCGCGAATCGCGTCGTCTACCTTGACGACAAGATCAATAATCTCGGAATCGTCCTCGGAAATGCGGGCTGAGATAACCTCGGCTCGGAATATTCTGTCTGCATTTCGGATGGCTTCCTCAACGCTGCCGGGCTGGCACTCGCATTCCGCGCGTGTGATTTGCGGTGCGATGACCACCAATCCGAAGAGCGCAAGTTTGAGTACGACGTGACGTGTCAATGTGCTCACCAATACGACCAATTGCATGCCGAACGTCGGCAGGCCGTTCCTAATATAACGTCCCCGAGACTCTATGGGGGTTATGTATGTGACTTTTTGTGCGAACAGAGCAATTAATGCGCACTCCTAGCCAATTTATCAACGGAACAGCGCGATGAGCACATTAACTAACCAAACTGCCGGAAATGCGCAGTACATGGGTGATCGGCCCGACGTGCTGCTCAATGAATCTCAAGCGGCAAAGATCCTGTGCGTTTCGCCGCGAGCGATGCAGAAATGGCGCTCTGACGGGCGCGGTCCAGTTTTTGTTCGGATTTCGGCTCGATGTATCAGGTACCGCACGAGCGACCTCGCGAAGTGGACTGCGGACCGACTGCGCCGATCTACATCTGACACAGGATCTGTCAGTCCCCTACATCACCGGAGCTAACAAACTATGGAAATTCCTACACTTTTGAAAGCGAGTGAAGTTGCAGAAATCCTGCAGATATCGCCAAGAACGCTTGCAGCGTGGCGAGCGAACAACCCCGATGACCTGCCATTTGTGCGGCTCGGAGACAAGACCGTTCGCTACCACCGGGACGCAGTCGAAGAATTCATCGGGTACCAAGATTTTGACCAGGAATTCGATGACGACGAATACGACGACTAGCTGAAATACGGAAATTGGCGCTTGATCACGGGGAGGTTGCCCGTGGTACGCGTAAGCGGGCGGTCCCTGCCGGGCGCAGCCCGGCCGGGCCTGACCGCAGACGCCACGGGCAATAGGGGTCCCCGTGTCATAGCGGCAATTTCCGCAAGCAACGGAGATTGAAGGACAGCGCTAATGACTACGCCCAAACAGCATCTCGGCCCGCTATCGCAGTCTGGCCGCAGCATTTCGGAAGCCGCTTTGACGGAGATTCATAGACTCGAAAACGAGCTAGAGCCTATCGACATCGCCGGCTATCACCGCAAACACCGGCAAAGCATCTTGCCCAAGTTTCCACCTAAGGTGCAGGTTGCGCTGATGCGCGAGTATCTGCAGGTCGCTGGTCCAGAACGCAGCTGGCCGGATGGCGCCGGTCCTGGCAAACACTGCTCTTGGGCGAAAGCGAATGCGCGTCTGTGGCGCCGGGACGTTCAGTTAACCAAAGCCAAGATTCAAATTGCTTTTAGCGAGCACGAGATCCGACTGAAAGCGCAACATTGCGCGAGTACCTGCAGCCGCCTGACTATGTGCTGTAGATCACTACCGGAGGCATATGCCGCGTGCAGTCAATACGCCACTGACCAGGAGATCGCAGCACCGCGCCCGAGAACGAGCGCAATTTCGACCGAAAGTGCTCTCAGTCGTCTGCTTTGCGAATTCTGGTGGCGACGGCAGCTAAGGATGACGTTCGCGCGACTGGCCGAAGCCGGCTTGCGAGACCTTGGCTTCGTGTCGAAGCAAACGGGAATCTACGCGTCCGACGAAACTGTAAACCGCCGAACAGAACAGAAAAAACGCCAACGACAGATGCTTGAAGGGCTAATGGCGATAAACGACCTCGGCGAGGCTTTTTCTCTTGCGGAAATCGCGGACAGCAGCAATAGCAATCCAAAGATCCGGCGATGCGAAATGATGGCACGCGTTGCCGGCATCGAACAGTATGCGCAGGCCAATGGATTGTCTGCGGACCTCTACACATTGACTGCGCCCAGCCGGTTTCATGCTTTCCTGAGCTCAGGAAGACCAAACTCAAATTACCGCGAACAAAATCCACGCGATGCACAAAAGTGGCTCACAAAAAATTGGGCGCGCATTCGCGCGAAACTGGCGCGGGACAGAATTGATATTTTCGGTGTACGTATCGCGGAACCGCATCATGACGGGACGACACATTGGCACTTGCTGATTTTCTCAAAACCAAATGATCGGCCGAACGTCCAGCGGATTATTCGAGGTTACATGCTCCAGGACGCACCCGACGAGGCTGGAGCCCAAAAACATCGCGTAAATGTTACGCCAATTGATTATCGGCGAGGATCCGCGACAGCATACATCGCGAAGTATGTATCCAAGAACATCGATGGCGTCGGTGTCGGGCAAGACCTGGAAGCTGAAAATTCGGCGAGTTGCAGTGACAACGCGATTCGCGTCGAGGCGTGGGCTTCAACCTGGTCAATCAGGCAATTTCAGTTTTTCGGCACTCCGCCAATTGGTCCGTGGCGTGAGCTACGTCGCGTCCGTGAGGCAGTGAAGACCGAATTGGAGCGTTTTCGCCGTGCCGCAGACCAAGGGCAATGGAGCGACTACATTCGCGAGATGGGTGGCGCATGCCGCCGAATGGCCGACTACCCTGTCAGGCTCTGGCGGCGATTGCGGGACCAGCCTGGTTACTACGGCGACCCGCCGCGCCACGAAACGATTGGAGTGTGTTTCGGGGGGGTTGAGATGCGGACACGTGACCGAGATTGGACGATAGCGCCCTTTGCCCCCTTGGAGTTCTGTCAATAACTGTACGGGTACACCAATGAGCAACGGTTTTCAGGAGGCCCAATGGTTGACCAGCGAGAATCATAGACAAGACAGCGGCAGTCTTGAATCCGTCGGAAAACTGCTGGCAGTTTGCTACTGTTACGAGTACCAACAGATGTCAAACTGACGATATGGCCGAAGGCGAACAATTCGATGTAGCAATATCCTTCCTGTCAAAGGACAGCGACACGGCCGAGACGCTCGCAGATATGCTCGCCCCGCTGAAAATATTCTGTTACTCGCGAAATCAGGAGGATGTGGCTGGCACTGACGGCATGGAGACGTTCCGGGACGCTTTTCGACACCAGTCGAAAATGCAAGTCGTCTTATTTCGTGACGCTTGGGGCCAGACGCCTTGGACTAAGATCGAGCAAACCGCGATCCAAGAGCGTTGCCTCGCGGAGGGTTGGCGCGGTCTTTTTTTCGTGATGCTGGAGGATGCAAGGCGTCCAAAGTGGGTTCCGGACAACGAAATTCATTTCGACCTGACCTCATTTCCTATGGAGCAATTGGTAGGCGCAATTAAAGCCCGAGCTAAGGAGCTAGGCGCAGAGATCAGGCCTGAAACTCCGATAGAACGAGCTCGGAGAGCTAAGGCAAAAGCCGATTTCGAAATTGAAACGCGTGATCTGTTCAGGCGCGCCGAAGGGGTCAATTTAGCCCGTGACGAGGCTAGTGGTGTTTGTGCCCGGCTGGAAAAAGAACTGGGATCAGCTGGCGATGAGCTTGAGGTCGCGTATCGAACAGTCCGGGCGGTACCATTTAACATCGGATGGACAACCTCAAACGCCGGGCTCATGGCTTCTTTTCGCAGTTCCGTAAACATGCTCGACAAAGATGCTGCCTTCGAAGTACAACTGTTCAAGCACGACATAGTCTTACCCGGCGAAGACAGGCACTACAACTGGCCGGGAATGCCCAAGCGACACTGCCACGATAAGTACAAGGTTGGCCGAAAGATGCGAATGGGAATGTGCTGGGAAATTCACTCCGGTACGTTTCTGAGTTCAAACGCATTGGCAGATAAAATCATTGACGACTATTGGTCTGTCTACGAAGAGTCAATCACAAATCCGATTGACTGGGACTCGTAAATTGACCGCTTTTCTGGCCGATTCTCAATCGCTGATAGACGACTTCGTCGTGGACTTGCATCAGAATGTGGGCCTATCAGTCGATTCGAATCTAATCTCGCACGATTGCTGGCCGGCTCCGCATGTGGCGAAAGACCTTCCGGCAAATTCGGGTGCTGTCTACGTATTCTCGCTTTCATCTCGGAGTAGCGCCCCGGCGGGGCCGGGCCGCGTCTTGAAGGTGGGAAAGGCAGGTCCAAACTCGAACCCCCGTTTCCGATATCAGCATTATTCGTCGGGGTCTGCCAAGAGCACACTGTCCGGTGCTATTGAGAACAACCCTCTGCTCTGGACGTACATCGCCTACCCGGGACATGGAAACGATGTAGGGGCCTGGATCCGAGAATTCACCGATCGGAACAACTACTATTTCGAAGACAAGGACCTTATTGGATACTTCGAGGTTTATGCTAAGGCTCGATTGGGACCTGTATTTGAGGGGTCCTTGTCCAGTACGGGTCGCCTTTAGTACCGGGACTCCAAGTCTTCACGTCGCTCCTCCCCGTATACCCAAAGCACGTCAAAGTAGGTCGAAAAAGGACCAATTCAGCAGCTGCGCCTCAATCTTGCGCTTGCGTCGCCTAAGGTCGTTCTTCAATCGTCCCACAGCATCACGTGACAAGTAGCAGATCGCCGGAGACGAAGCCTTGAATTACCTGGACCCCGCATAGGGCCTCACTTTGCTTGACAAACTACGATTTCCAGTGCAAAATCTGCACACTTAGTGTAAATATATATTGATCGTTTCGAAAAACCCACTGTCAAACAACAACATAAGCCGAAAAATTGAAGAAATCACATTCACAAAATTACAAGATGAAAGAGGGCCGACATGACATCCGAGAAACTCACCAAATTTGGTATCAAGGTACGGAAGTACCGTGTTGAGCTGGGTGAGACGCTTTACCAGATGGCGAAAACATTGGGCGTAAGCCCGTCATACCTGTCAGGAGTTGAAACGGGAAGAAAAAGAGCATCAGAGGAACTGGTTGAACAACTCATAAAGCATCTAGAACTCGACATGGTTAATGCATTGGAACTGAAGAAAGCCGCTGCGGAAACCGGACCAGAACTCAGAATACCGCTCAAAGGTAAAGGCAACGAAGCGCGCTACGTTGCTGCAATGTTCGCGAGAAGATTTTCCAGCGGAGAGTTTTCCGAACTGAAAGAAGCACTGGAATCGATTAACAATGAGGGATATGGGGAAAATGAGTGATTTGCAGGTCCGCGTTGCACCGACAAGCCGGATAAAACTAAGAAAAGTCGCAATGCGCGTCAGGGAAGTTCTCGGAGCAAAATCCGACGAATTTCCGTCTGATGCATTCGACCTGTTGCTAAGCGGCAACTTTCCCGAATATAAGTTCGATATCCTGCCGCGCTCTATAATGGGCCGGCATCACGGGCTGACCGAACCCGACCAAAAAATCATCTTCCTGAGAGAAGACGTGTACGAAGGGGCAATGGAGGGGAACGGTCGTGATCGTTTCACCTTCGCGCACGAACTTGGGCATCTCCTACTGCACTCTGGCAACTACCTCGCACGCTATGATCCTGCCGAACCAAAACCCACACACAGAAAATTTGAAGACTCAGAATGGCAAGCCGACAACTTCGCGGCAGAACTGCTTATGCCAGTTTCCGCTGTGAAGAGCTGCGCAGACCCTAACGAGCTGATGGAAGTCTGCGAAGTGTCGTATAAGGCTGCGCAAGTGCGGTTTGATGTTTTACGGAGCGGGGGATTCATATAGGCAGCCACAAAAAAACGGACCAGGGGTCCGTCTTTAGGTCCATAAAAGCGCCCGGAATGGTAGGTCGGGTGCTCTTGCAGAAGGTCTAACTTTTCGTTGACACGCTAATGTTAGTCCTTAATGAAGGTTTTTTAAACCCCTCTCTGGGGCGCGATTCCCTTTGGCCTGCAAGTTTGTGATCCCTACCACAATACGGAGTGCAGGCAATGAAGCGCACTTCCGAAGAAACCGTTGTGATCTTCAGACGGTTCCGACGAACGAAGAATGGGAAAGTCCTCGACGCATTCAATTATGGATTGCGAGCGTGGCCCATTCGAGTTCCGAAGAACAAGAAGAAGTAGCGACGAACGGAAAGGGATCGCCCGGCCTTCGGGTCGGGCGTGACCTCGACGATACAAACTTAAGAGGTAACTTCAAATGGGCAAGAAACGCGATGTACACATAGTCCCGCACAAAGACGGGTGGGCAACGAAACGCGAAGGAGCGAGCCGTGCTGGCTCGGTCCATCGCACTCAAGGCGATGCGATCAACCGTGGTCGAGAGCAAGCGAAGCGCATCAAGACAGAGCTTGTCGTACACGGTCGTAATGGAAAGATTCGGGATTCTGACAGCTACGGCAACGACCCGCATCCACCGAAAGACCGCAAGCACTAGGCCGCACAGGGCCCGGCGCAATGTCGGGCCCAACTTCAACTTCCGACACGTCCGGACCACCGAAATTGCGAATTTAGGAGGCGGTGTGGCGCCGCAACTCCGACAACGCCTGCGAATTTCATGGTCCGGCCAGACCGGATGAGAATTCGAAATAGCCCGCCTCTATGCTCAGACTGCAATGTCCAAATCAGATCGATTCCAGGAAGCCAATACTTCGCCAAATAGGGTTTTATCGGCCGCTCAAACTGATCTACTTGATAGACATAGGCCCAATCGTCGTCACCTGGTTCGTCCAGTAAATTCCACAATCGAAGCCACTTCCGGTCTTCAGCGTCGCAACACCCGTCAAAGTCTGTGTGTTCTGCTGTGTGTATTTCTGTGTGTTCCACTGTGTGTCGTCCCGTGTGTTGCAAGCCAATTTTGGCTCTGTGAATCACAGCACTTGCGCGCATACCGGACAAACGGGCAAGGGCATTGGGACGAACAGGGCGAGGTCAACGTATCTCCTGCATGATATTGCTGAGATCGAGGTCGAGAAAATCGCGCAAAACTGGGGGGAACGAGATTTCGTCTGGCAACGCCGGACGAGTCGTAGAAAAAGGAATCCGTGGTGACTTATTGGTGACTCAAGGTTGCCGGCAAATGCCGGCAACGCTCAAGCCCTTTGGAAATGGCGCGCCCGGAGAGATTCGAACTCCCGACCACCTGGTTCGAAGCCAGGTACTCTATCCAGCTGAGCTACGGGCGCATTGTTTGTTACTTCGTTAGACAGCCTCCGCCGTCCGGCAGTAGCAGCGCTTCGCGCTGCAAGGTACTCCTCTCGTCGCTACGCGCCTCGAGCCCGGCCGCTCGCCGGTAGGCTCGCGGCGTTCGCTCCTGGCGAAGCATTGCTTCGCCTTGCCGCCTAGCGGCAACCGTCGCTCACCCAATTGAGCTACGGGCGCGTTATTGGGTGTCAAGCATACACGCTCTTTATCATCTGGCCACAAAAACTCCTCCAACCCATCCAGGGCGCGACCCTTCGCCTCTGGACAATACCGCGTCAAATTGTAAGACTGTTTGCACGCCCCCCTTCGACGCTGGAGATTACTAATGCGCGCCCTGATTGCCGTTTCGCTTGTCCTGCTGTTCGCCAGCGCGAACGCCGAAAACCACATCGACACACTCAAGCACGTCGCGGAAACCGGGGAATTTCGCATTGGCTACGTACCTGACGCACCGCCGCTGTCTTTTTTGGACAGCAACGGCGGCGCAGAGGGTTACTCCATCGATCTTTGCCGGCATATCGCGTCGACCATTCGCGATGAATTGGGCCTGGAAAAAATCGACATCGTCTATACGCCGTTGACTTCTATGGAGGACCGACTCAGTGCGATTGAAGAGGGCAACATTGACATCGAGTGTGGCGCAACGACGGTTACGCTGTCACGACGGGAGCGTGTCGATTTTACGTTGATGACGTTCATCACGGGCAGCGCTGTACTGTCACCCAAAAGCAGCCCGATTGCCGACGTTGACGACCTTGCCGGCACGAAAATAGCCGTATTGAGCGGCACAACGACCGAAGACGTCATGCGGCGCGTCATCGAGGTCAACGAATTCGATGTCAAATTGAAGTTGATTGATTCGCATGACGAAGGCATGGAATTGCTGAACGCTGGCAAGGTCGCCGGCTATGCCTCCGACCGCGCAATGCTGATCGGGCAGGTATTCAATAACGCAAATGCGAACAACCAGTACGCTATGACGCGAGCCCCATTGTCGTTCGAACCCTATGCCATGATGATTCCGCGTGGCGACACAGAATTCCGCCTGATGGCAGATAAGGCGCTGGCGTCACTCTTTCGTGGCGTGAGAATTCGCCGTATCTATCACAATTGGTTTGGCCGCTACGGTGAACCGCTGTCACCGATGATCGAGGCGATGTATCAGTTTCAGGCCGTCGGCGAATAGACTGTTTGTACTGATCGGGAACGTCCCTACAACAGCCCCTCCAGCCCATCGAGGTCGTTAATCACGCGCCAGTGCCCGCCGGTCTTCTCGACCCTGCCCTGCCACTCTTCGAGCCTGCCCAGGTATTCGCGCGGATCGATGTTATCGGAGCGAAGCTTGGTGACATTGAGCGCGATGACCTCGAAGCCTTCGAGCTCGACATCGATATCGCGAACATAGCCTGCCTCGAGATCCTCCTTGAGATCCGAAAAGATCAGGATGGTCTTGTGGCCGGTACCCTTCTCGTTGAGGAATTCCACAGCCTGTAGCAAACCACCCGTGATATCGGTGTACGGCGACGGATCGGCACTATCGACGAATTCGCTCACCTGCTCCGCAAACAATCGCTTCTGCCGGTTGATGGCGCTCGGTCGATCGTCGAACGAGGCTTTAGCGACGATGTCTTTTTCGCTGAAGCTGCCCGTATCGATACGGGCCACTGCAAACGAGTCCGTCGCATCAAGCTTTGAGAGCGTATAGCGAATGATCTGTTCGGCTTTATTGAGTTCCTCGGCGTAGGTACCGGAGGTATCGAGCAGCATGTACACGCCCGTGTTCCGTGGCGTTGATTCGTTGCTACAGGAGACCAGACATAGGCACAGCGTGAAGATGATTCCCTTGTTCATTGTCCGACCCTCCCCAGCAAACTGTCGTCCTCGGCGTTGCTTGCGATGCGCTCTTCGAGCCACAACGGCACAAACAGTGGCAGGTCATAGATCTGTTTCAGCAATACACCGAGATAGAGAAAAATGTTGCCCAGTAAACGCAACGACAGCGACAGCGCTCGTAGCAGTGAAATCGCAATCAGCCCGACCACCGTACGTAGCGAATGCACGAAGGTTTCAAGCGGTATCGCAACGAAAGTCAGGGCAAACGGCAGAATGAATCCCATGCCCATCTGCGCCGCCGTCGTAATCCACATGTATTCACCCGTCGCCGTCGCGCCGGCATCGCCTCGCAGCAGAGCGCTCGTTGCGAGCTCATCGTGCAGCAGCACCTCACGCATATAGGCGAGTCCGGCCTCGACACTGGCCAGCAGGAACAGGATGGAGAACGTAATCCAGATCATGCGCACACGGGTCTTGTCCGGCAGCGCACCGATCACCGGGAACAGCCGCGTAATACGCAGCGACTCCATCAGGAACAGCCCCATCGAGATTTCCACGAGGATGATGACCAGCGCGGCGATATCGGCCGTGCGAAAGTTACCGATCAGACTCGTGCCGCCGACCATCTCGGCCATCGGCCTCGCGATCAGCGAAAAGTTGATCGTCGCACCGCCGATGGCAATAGCCAGCACAAACGCGGAAACGAAAAAATTCACGAGCGATGACGACGACAGCACCGACATCGCACGGTCCTGGCCATGCACGATGTCCTCGTATTCCTGCATCAGGCGGTCGATCGTGACCGAACGACTCAAGAGGCTGTCGACATTCTTGCCGACCTGTGCCAGTTTCTGTTGAATGTGCCGCCACTCGGGCCGCATATGGCGCAGTAATTTGTGACGCTTCGCACTGGCCTGCTGATAGGCAGACATCGCTTCCTTGTGCGCCTTTATCAGCGACTTGTGAATGTCACTGAGGATGCTGCCAATGTGGGCACGACCGTCCTTGGCGTCCATTTCGGCCACGGTCTCGACCGCCTTGACCCACCCGGGCGGGTCCGGCGGTACATCGACCGCCTCCTGGTGGTCCTTCTCGATGCGATCAATGGATTCACTCAAAGAACGATGCAATGACGAGTATTTGGCGAGATCCTTACGCACAGTCTCGTTGATGCGATCGAATTCACGCTCGAGGATGCGTTCTTTCGACTCACGACCAGCCGCGAGCAACACGTCGCGGTTACGTACGGCAAGACCTTGTTCGGAGCGCGTCACTGCTTTGGACGCAATCTTGAAGCTGCGGTGCAATCCTTGCGCCGCGGCCTGGATGGTCTTGTGGGCCGTGCTGCGAATGAGATAAAGCGCCGCAACGATCAGGATGATCCAGAGTGTAGCCGACGCAACAGGCCAGGGCGTAATGCCAAGCATAAAGCTCATGATGGTAACTCCGCTGTCTTAGTAAGAACCGTAGACCGGTGGCTTTGCGAAGCGCCCTTTCGGACGCCGTGCCTTTTTCATCTTCGCGCGCAGCGTTTCACAGGGAGGAACGTCATGTCAACGTCACAGTCGTGGGTTCGCGAAGCGCAGGATGCGACATAACGGTCAATGAAACTATTGCCGGGCCAATACAGCATCGAATTAGCTACAATGATCGCCTTCACCTGGGAGACTGAAACATGAAAGCAATACTGATAGCGTGGTTTGTGGTATCTGGCGACACAGCGGGTTCTGGCATCACTGCGGAATTCGATTCGATGGAATCCTGCGAAGCAGCGGCGCTTACTTTGCAGAAGGAAGGCAACAGGGGCGCGGGCAAGAACGTCAAGTGGCGATATATCTGTTCCCCGAAATGACCGATGCCGACCCGCCGCAGTACGGCGTAGGAGATGCCTCCTTTCAGGCAGCCGGCGGTGAAGCCGGTATTTTCAAACTGGTAAACGCATTCTTCGATCGCATGGGGAGCGACGAACGGTTCGCCCCCATCTATGCAATGCACCCTGACGATATTGAAGTATCGCGCGACAAACTCGCCCGGTTTCTCTGTGGTTGGCTCGGTGGCCCCAAACTGTATCGCGAGAAATACGGCAGCATAAGTATTCCACGGGCGCACGAGCATCTGGCGATCGCAACGCCCGAACGCGATCAGTGGCTAACCTGCATGACAGAAACCGTCGCGGAGCAAGCGTTTGATCCGGCATTCAGGAAATATCTTATGGAACAGCTGTTTGTTCCTGCTGAGGGTGTGCGGCGTCGCATCGCCGAACTGCCCAAACTGAAACGCTAGAGGCTCAGGTCGACGAAGAACTGCGCTCGTTCGATGTGTTCCGCGATGATGTCTCCGCCTTCGCCGTAGTTGGGATCGAGGTTGCCGCGCTGCGACCGCGAAAAATGCACTTCTCCTTCGCACAACCGGCTCGTGTCCAGTGTACCGATCGGGATCACAGCGGCCACGGGATAACTGGTAACACCCGTATCGCCGCTGAGCGTGACCGGATCGGTATCCGTGAACATCAGACCGCTGGTCGTGGTGCAGGACAGCGATACGTGAATCGATGGAACAATCGACGTATCGGCCGGCGTCCATACGATCGGAATATCGTCTGCCTGACTAAATACGTCATTGCTCTGTGGCGACGTTACGTTGAAGCCGTCGGGTAACGTGACATTAGAATTCGGCGCATTCATGCCATTGTTGCGCACAAACGATACCGTGAACATCGTGCCTGCATCGTCAAAATCGAAGCTGGCGACATAACGGAATCGTCCGATGAAAGAAAAGTCCTCCAACATTGGTTTCTGAATACCGTTGGCCGTGACCGTCAACGTGTCGCCGGGGCTCAGTTGAAGACTCGTGCGTCCGAGCCCGTCGCTGCCAACCTCCAGCTCGGCGTCGACGACGGTCGTGCCATTGCCGTTGGCAAAGACATCGATATCCGCATGAATACCCTGCGTGGCTACGTTATCGGAGGTCGTGCTGCTGCAGCCGCAGAACGCGGTCACGCCAAAAATGATGCATGCGTGGCGATACGAGGTCATAAAACCCAAGTTAGCACACACGTCCGATAGCGCCAATCGACGCCACCGAAGTTATGTAAATGTCTCAATATAGCGACGGTTGCGATCTATTTTGGCAGGAATCAAATGAGGCTGCTGTATCTTTTCTTATAAATAAGACAAGTTCGGTCGCATTATTGTCGACGGACAAGCCAACCGACGAATTCAGTGCAATCAAGCTCAATGTGATCGAAGCCATCCTGATCGGCGGCGATGGCCAGGAAACCTTGTTTCAGGGTTCAAAGCCGATCGATCTACTGGATCTGACCAACTTTAATGAACCGGTCGTTTTTGGCGAGGTGAAGGCCGGCCTCTACACCAAACTGCGACTCGTAATTGACGGTCTGGAGCTGGTTCCCAACGACGGCGGTCCATCGATCTATCCGGCACTTCCGGCGAACGGCAAGCTCGATATGCTTGATCCGGAAGGTTTCGAGGTTCTTCCGGGACGCACGTTGCTGGCAGAAATCGACATGGACGCGAACAAGTCCATCAAGATTACGGGCACCGGTAACGGCCGCAAGTACAATTTCCGCCCGGTTGTCAGAGCGAAATTCATGGACGGCGGCTTGCCGGACAAACTCGCTCGCGTCGAGCGTATCGTTAACGAGATCTTCGCAGAACCGGCCGGCAGCTTCAGGTTGTGTGATGTCGATATGCCTGATAACTGCATCGACGTGAATACCGGTGCCGGCACCCGCATCTTTAACAACGAGGGTTTGGCGGCTGAGTTCAGCACACTAATGGTCAACGACCCGGTGGTCGCTATCGGCCGTTACGTCGTTGATCCCGATATCGAACTGGATACGCTGATTCTTGAGATTGGCGGCAATGCGGAGCAAGTGAGTGGCAACGTCGTCAGTTCACCCATGGACAACCAGTTCCTGCTGGTCATTAACGACAACGGCGATATCGTAGTCGAGCTACAGCCTGGCACGAAGTTTTTCGATGCCAACGAGGTCATCGCCGAGGTCGTGCCAGACGGCAGCTAGTATTCGGTTCGCTCAGCCCCGATTCTTCTTCTCAGTAGCTGCGGTTTTACGATACTCGTCCCGCAGGCGCCGCATTTCGGCAAGGTTTCTCATCTTGACTGTATCGGGCTCATGCAGGCGATTCGCGATATCGTCACTTATTGCCGGTGCGTTCTCGACTTTCAGCCGATGATGGCCAATCGAGATTATGTCGTTCTCTTTCAGGATCGTGCTCTTCACTCTGACTGAATTTACCGTGGTCCCGTTCGAGCTGTTCAAATCGAGCAGGACCAGAGCATTCGAGTACAGCAGTAGCACTGCGTGTATCTTGCTCGCGAACTCGTCCTCGAGGACGACATCTGCAAACTTGGAACGGCCAATCATGATCTTCTTAGAGGCGGAGGTGTAGTGCAACACGGTCTCACCGTTGCGAGTGATTATGAGCCGCGGTCGTCCAGGGCATATGGCCTCTTGCGCGTAATGGTTGATCAGGCCCGGCCATCCGCCGGACAGTTCGCGCAGGCGCTCGCATGAATCAACAGGGAATACGGTATCGGGTTTTTGCACGCCGCAAGCCGTCAACCTCGTGTGCAGGTACCTCATCGTTTCCTCGCCGGACAACGGACCAATCGTGAAGATGCCAAACTGGCGTTTGGCGAAATCCGACATGCTTTCGGATGCGATCAATGCGCTCAGCCCATGATGGCCCGTCACCAGTATTCGAATCGCGAAGCGACCTCGCACGGTAAGCATTGAGAGCTTGTTGAGCGTGCGCCACGTGCTCAAATACATGTGTTCGACGTTATCAACAATCAGTATCGGCGGCTGGGCTGAGCGGGTCTGCTGCGTTGCGAAAACATTGACCATCTGCAGTAGCTCGCCGGTCGATTCGAGGCCGGTATGGTAGCCGTACTGAGAAAGCATTCCGGACAGGAGTCCATGTGGCCGGAGATCGGTACCATCCAGCAGCGCGACCGCAGTGTGATCCGGCATTTTGGCCTGCACTTGCCGGACGATCGTGGTCTTACCGGATGAATCCGGTCCATGCAGTACTCCGACCCCTTTCGGGCTACGCAGGACCGACTGGATGAATTTCAACGCATCCCGATACGACTGGTATTGCACTGTCACCAGGGTATCGGCGTCTTTCCCAAACGCCTGATCGCCGAGCCCTCGTTGGTCTGGTTGCATGCAGCTGCTAGTCATCGACGGAATTTCTGCCGGGAGCGCGGAGAAAGAGCGTCAGTACGACCGGTGGAAGTAGTCTAATGTTGGTCATGGCCCAGGTTTCCAGTGCAACATAATCCTAGACACGCAGGAGAGCATGGAAAAGTTCCGTCGTCGCGGACTTACGTACCAGAAATGCCCTTGATCTGGAAATTGCAGGGTTTATCCCTGGTGCAAACCAGGTGATTAGACCCACCCCGGCTGATGTTTAGGGACGTCCGGTGTGCTTTCTTGCCTGGCTATCAGTGCTTCTTCTCAGGGCGCGTTACGCGCCAGAGTAACAAGGCAACGCCGACAGCGATCAAGACAACCGGAACCAGCGGAATCGCGACGCTCCAAAGCTCCCAGAAAGCGCCGATCACGAACGCGATACCGACAACGATCCAGAAGCCTTCAACCTTGACGTCGGCAAAGTACCTCACGAGCTGCATAGCCAGCGTCAGGAAACCGACACCCAGCAGGCCATAGCCCAGGCCGACATCCATGAGCCAGGCGACACCGACCCAGATAAAGAACAGGGCCCAACCGATCGTGTCGAACATGCTGGAGCGATCTTGCTGCTCCATAAAACTGGTCATCTTGTCGAAGTCTGGCTTGCCGTCCGGTCCGCAACACTGATGCATCATATGCTTCATCATTTCGAAACTCCTCACCCCGCCATGGCGATCAAACCCAAACCACCGAAAATAATGTCGGACTGCGCGCCGGGAGTTTCAATGCGTGTATGTACTTACCCGCGCCAAGACTTGGGGTCGCTACCAGGGCCAGAACGAGCATGCTCCGTAGAGACGAGCGTCTATGTCTATAGATCATGAGCGAATAAGCTTTGGTATTGGGACCACTGGGCACGTTGACTATCGATCAGGAGGTAAGGATCCATGACACCAAAACTGCACACCTCCACGTCAATGTGGGCAGTTGGACCGAAGCTGAGGAATGGTATCGGTCCGTGCTGAATGTCAATCGTGTCGAGGCGCTGATGGGCTGGGCAGTTAAGAATGGCCCTCTGACGATCGAAAATCCGGAGGGCACTGTTCACCTGGCATTATTCGAATCAGGAAGCCCGGCAAGCACTAACGTGATCGCGTTCGGCGCGACCGGAGAGGAATTCCTGAACTGGAAGACACACCTCGAAGCCCAGGGTTTGAAACTCAGGGTCACGGATCACAAAATGGCGTAGCTGTTACGATCGTCGGCCTTCTTTACAATCTGTTGAGTTTAATTTTATAACTTACTGATTTTATAATAGTTTATTTTCTGGCATGCACCTTGCATTTTGTTAGTGCATGAAAACCTTAGCTGCCGCGAGATTTGCGCTCCTCATTCTGTGTTTTGCCCTGCCCATCTCGTCAAGTATGGCCGGTGAACTCAGCGCCGTAATCAACGGCAAGTCTTTTCACCTGGGCGCGAGCGAAGACTGGAACGAGGATAACTACGGCCTCGGCCTTGAATACGAGTTCGCCAGCCAGTCACGCTGGAAGTCCCGGCTCATGGCCAACGGTTTTCGTGACAGCAGCGATGACATGTCGTACATGGCCGGCGGCGGTCTGCACAGAAACCTGTTTGCAACCGATCGCCTGCGCGGCTTCTACGTGGATGCAGGCATCAACGCCTTTCTCATGACGCGCAAAGACGTCAACGACAACAAACCGTTTCCAGGCATCGTGCCGAGCCTGACTGTCGGCAATCAGTACGCGGGGATCAACCTCACCTACCTGCCCAGGCAAGCTGTGGAAAAATTCTACGACACGCAGATGACGGACGAGTCCATGAGCGGCATCCTGTTTCTCCAGTTCAAGGTGAACTTTGGTCCGCGCTCAGGGGCCGACTAGCCGTAATCCCGCCTCGTCAACGACTCCATACCTGCCCTGTCCCCACAAACGAAACGCGGAAGAACATCGAGTAAAGCACCGGCACAACCAACAGCGTGAGCCCGGTGGCAAACGCCAGGCCGAAGATAATCGTAATAGCCATGGGCTTGAACATGGCGGTGCCGCCCCACAACAGAGGTGTCATGCCGAGAACGGTTGTCGCAGTCGTTAGAAGAATGGGCCGCATCCTCTGCTGACAGGCGGTCATGATCGCGTCGGCCTGACTGCGGCCAAAGTCGCGAATCTCGATCGCTATTCGGTCGAGTAACACAATTGCGTTGTTGATGATGATTCCGGATAGCGAAATCAGGCCAAGAATCGTGAAGAAGCCGAACGAGGAATTGGCAGCGAGCAAGCCAAAGGTGACGCCGACCAATCCGAGAGGAATGGTCGCGACGATGATCGCGGGCTTGCGCAGCGAATTGAACTGATAAACCAGCAGCAACAGGATGAGCATTCCAGCTATGGGCAACTCTGCAGCAATCGACGCATTGGCATCACCGGACTCTTCCGTCTCACCACCAATTTCAAAGTCATGACCGGCCGGCCAGCTCTTGGCCGCCGTCTCCAGCCAGGGCACCAACAGATCGACAACCTCTGCGGCCGTCGCCTCCGGACGCAGCTGCACGTTGAGCGACAAGGTCCGATCGCGGTCACGGCGCTCGATGATGCCGGGCTCGAACGTCAAGGTGACATTCGCAACCTGCTTGAGCGGCACATTGGCACCGGTGCCCTGAGAATAGACGGTCAGGCCATCGAGTTTGCTGAAGTCCTGCCGGTCGGCTGCGATCGTCCGCAACGTAACGGGTATGAGCTCGTCGCCCTCCCGGTATTGCGTCAGATCGATGCCGGTCAGTCCCGCTTGCAACGAATACGCAACGTCCTCACTGGTGACGCCCGAACGGCGCGCAAGCTCCTGGTCCACATCAACCGACAGCTTTTTCGTCTGCAATCCCCAGGAATTTCGTGCGTCCGATACCTGTGGAATGCTGTAAAGGAATCCAATGACCTGGTCCGCGATCGAATACAAAGCATCGAAATCGTTGCCGGCGATCCGCACGATAATTGGATAGTCTACTGGCGGGCCATTGTCGAGCCGCTTGACCTGCGCAGCAAGATCGGGATGGTTCTCGCGCACATAGCTTTCGATCCCGGCAATGACGTCGACAACGTCTTTGCCGTCAAGCGTGTTGGTGATAACAAATGAGTTCGCCGGATTCGGATTGGGCGGATTGAGGCTCAGCTGAAACCGCGGCCCACCTTCGCCGATGAACGTGAGCCAGTTACGTATGAGCGGCTCGCCCTTCGCAGGCGTGAAATAGGTTTCTGCAATGAACTGATCGACCTGCGCGATGATCTCCTGGCTGGTCTCGATCGATGTGCCCAACGGCAGCTCCAACTTGGCCGAGAACACCGGGTCCTCCGATGGCGCGATGAATTCCTGACGAACCAAACCCATGCCAACGACGGCAAGCATGAACAGCCCGATTATCACGGCGAGGAAGCGGTACCGGCAACGCAGCGATAGCGTCAACAGGTTGCGATACAACGCATACCAGCGACCTGCGAATACTTCATCGCCTTCTTTCCTTGTCGGCTTAATCTTCAGCGCAACGGTCGTCACCATAGGTACAAACGTCATCGCCAGTAACCACGACGATAGCAGTGCGATGCCAACGACGTAGAAGATATCGGCCGTGTACTCGCCAACGGCCGACTTGGCCATCGCGATTGGCATAAATGCGGCAGCCGTCGTCAACGACGATACCAGCAATGGCATCTTGAGTTCTTTGCCGGACTCGATCGCAGCCGTGATGGCATCCTCGCCGCGCTCGCGCCTCACGAGAATCGACTCGACAATGACGATCGCGTTATCGACGAGAAGTCCGAGCGAAATAATCAATGCAGTCAGCGATATCTGGTTGATCGTGATATCGAAAAGCTGCATCGCAAAGAATGACGCGACAATGGTTGTCGGAATGAGCGAACCGACGACGAGGCCGGTGCGCAGACCCAGGAACGCGATCATAACCAGAATGACAATGACGATCGCCTGCACCAGGCTCGAAGTAAACGTCCGTACGACGTTATCCACCAGGTCGGCCTGAAACCATACCTTGTCAATCTTGATGCCCCAGGGATATCGGGACACCAACTCAGGCATCAGGATATCGAGTCGTTCGCCGAGCTTGAGAATGTCACCCCCATCGCGCATCGAAACGGCTATGGCAAGCGTCGGCTCGCCGTTGACGCGACTGACGCTTCTCGGCGGGTCTTTGTAGCCACGGTAAACATCGACAATGTCTTCGAGATAAACGAGCGCCCCACCGGGCAGCTGGATAACCGTTCGCTGCAGATCCTCGACAGACTCAAAGTTACCTGAAGGCTCGAGCGTGATTCTCTCACGCCCGCTGATGATATCCCCGCCGGATGACAGGATATTGACGCTGGCAAGCGATGCAGAGAGCTGCTGCGGCGACAGTCCAAGCTCCGCGAGTCGCGCGTTGTTGTACTCGACAAAGATGACTTCCTGCTGCTCGCCGTGAATTGATACCTTGGCGATGTCCGGCTCTTTGAGCAGCTCATCGCGCAGCTCGTCTGCAACCGTTTTCAGTTCCGCATAAGAGAAACCATCGCCCGACAGCGTGTACACGCTGCCGAACACATCGCCGAACTCATCATTGACTTCTGGTATCCCTGTGCCCTGCGGAAGGTCCGGCGTAATTGCGTCCACCTTACGGCGAAGGTCGTCAAAGATCGGCCGCATAACCTTGTAGCTTTCTTTGAAGTTCGCATAGATCAACGAAATTCCTGTTCGCGACTCACTCGTAATCGAGTCGATCTCCGGCATTTCCTGAATCTTCTTCTCGATCTTGTCCGTTACCAGCAGCTCCACGCGTTCGGGACTCGCCCCGGGGAAACGAGTCGTGATCACCGCAGTGCGAACGACGAATCCCGGGTCCTGCGCTTTGGGAAGACTCTGGAGCGCGAAGGCGCCCGCGAGCACAACCAACACAACGATCGTCAGCGTGACGCGATTCTTATCAATGGCTGCAGCGGTAAGATTCACGGGGCGTGTCGCCTCTATTCTGCAGGCGGAAGCAGCACACGCTGACCATCGCGGATCACCGATATGCCTGCGGTAACGACCCGATCGCCGACCTCTAATCCGTCGACGATCTCGATACCCAACTGCGACAGCTCGCCCAGGGTTACGGTTCGGCGGCTCACGACTGCCTCACCGGCGACTTCAGCGGGAGCGGCAATAAAAACGAATGTCCCACTAGGGTCGTGTATGACTGCGGTGACTGGAAGTACAACACGACCTTTATCGGCGGCCGAATCGAACTGAAACGTTACGTCGGCGGCAAGGCCGGAGCGCAGCGACGGATGGCTCCCGGTAATCTTGATCACGACCGGGAACGCGGCCGAACCTGCGGCTGACGCGACCGCAATCTCGGAGATGACTCCGCGGAAGACCTGGTCGGGAATGGCACCGAAGCGCACACTAACGGGTGTCCTCTCGTTGACGCTGCCAATCAGGCTCTCAGGCAGGTCCAGGTTGACCTCGAACGCGTCGCCGCAGCTAACGGCCGCCACTTGTTGGCCCGAGGCTACATTTTCATTGACTTCAATATCGAGCGATGCGATCGAGCAATCGGTATCGGCCGTCAGTCTCGTGTAAGACACGTTGAGCCGCGCAATTTCGAGCGCTTTGCTTGCGGCACGAACGACCGCACTTGCCGACTCCGCCTGCGCCCGAGCCGATTCCAGATCGTTCAGTGACGCGTTGTCATTCGCGTAAAGCCCTTTGGTTCGCTCGTAGTTCGCAGCGGCCCTGCGGTCATTGGCCTGCGCTTCGACCAGGGATGCCTGTGCCTGCTGCGCCTGCAGCACGTAGCTAGCCGAATCAATTTCGGCAATCAGGTCGCCGGCATTCAGGCGCTGACCGATTTGTACGGGCGCGTTGATGATGGTCCCTGACACCTTGAAGCTCAGGCGCGATTCCCTGCTGGACTTCGATGTACCGGAGAAACTCCGGTCACGGAAGACGCTCGCGTCGCTCACCATCACGTAGCGAACCGGTCGCAACATCTCTTCGACAGTGTCGTCGGATTTGCCACATGCACCCAATGCAAGGGTTACGGCAAGCAAAGTGCAAACGCTGGATTTCATCATTCTGTTCCCGTCAGTGTCATGCGCATTTCGGCCGCCAAGGCGTCTCTTGCTTCCGGTGTCAAAAGGAAGTCATACCCGCCTATGGCTCGTTGTACCGCCATTATCGTGATGAGGAAGTTATACAGGGAGTCCGCGGCAGCGGCCGATGCCGCGAGAGCCGTATCCTGCGCATCAAGCAACTCAATGACCGTCACCGTGCCCCGCGCATAGGCATCACTCACAAGATCGAGGTTCTTTCCTGACGCCTCGGCGGCAGTGGCCGTAAGATCGATTTGTGCGTAGGCAGCTTGTGCGGCATGCAGCTGATTGCGAATCTGCTCCTCGACTCTCTCTTCGGTGGAAACGCGCAATGATTCCAGTTGCCGCAATTCGAAGCTGGCCCTCGAGACATTGGCTTTTTTGAGGCCGCCCGAGAACAGTGGCAATGTCGCCTGCACGCCGACACTCCAGTCATTGAGATCCTCACCTGCCTGTGGCCCGGCGCCAAGCCCGGACTGACTGAGATTACTCGTATACCGGCCACCGACCGTGAAATCGGGCAGCCAGTATGCGCGCCGCTGGCTGGTAAGCTCGCGGCGCTTGGCCGCGATGCGCGCATTCAGCTGTTCAAGTTCCGGAGCCTGTCGTAGCGCCCGGTCAATGTAAAACCGGGTAAATCGTGCGTAGTCCGCGGGGCTCCTGACCAGTCGATCGATCTCCGCCCGCTTCATGACGAACGGTTCGTCGAAGCTCGCCTCTTTGAGTGCAAAACGGGTGCCCTGCACCCCGTGGAGGATGCGGTTCAATGTATCCCACGACTGGTTCAATGCAGCCCGTGCGTTCAGGACAAGAATTTGTGCCCGTGCAACTTCGGCTTGCCAGCGATAGACATCGGCGCGTGTCGACGTTCCCAGGCGGACCCGGTCTTCCGCCAGCTCAAGGTTGGCCCGCGTGATCTTGAGGTTGTTTTCCTGCACGGCAAGCTGCGAGCGCGCATTCAATACCGTGTAATACGACGTCGTCGCTGCCTGTACGACGTCGAGTTTGAATTCCTGCAAGCTGGCCAGACGGCTCCTCTGCAGCTCCTTCTGGATTTTCAGATTTGCGCTTGCGGAGTCGGAATAAATCAGCTGATCGAGGTTAATCGCGGCATCTGTGGATCGTTCGGCGAACAGGCCCGCCGCTACTGTAGGCGAATCTCTGCGCAGCGAATAGCCCGCCGATGCGCCGACCTGCGGCAACAAATTCGACCTGGCGCGCGCGATCTCTTCAAGACCCGCTTGCACGCCGAACCCCTCAGCCTGCAGATCCTGGTTTTCATCCAGCGCCAGACGTGCGATTTCGACGATTCCGTACTGTTGTCCAAGAGCGTCCTCATCCTGATTTAACAGGACGGCATCGTTCAGAACATCAAAACTCGGCGACAAGCCAATGCGCCGGGCCGTCGCCATGTTAATCGTCAGTTGCTCCCTGCTTTCCGATGCGGTCGGTTGATCTTCGGCGCGCTCACCCAGCATGACGGCCTGCATGTTGAGTGCATTCAACCGCGCCTGGCGATCGACATCGCGCGGCTCGGAATTGGTAACGAGCAAACCACGTTCCACATCCGATACGCCGACGAAGCTGTAACTGGGCAGGCCTGCGGTGTTGATGGCTTCGATGAGGCGATCGTAATCAGCTGGCGGCATGCGTGGTAGCGCCGCGACGAAAATCGCGTCTGTTTCTGCCGGTACCCGATTCATCAGGTGATGGTCGATTCCATCATGCGTGACCTCGAGTAATTCGATACCTCTTGCCTCGCTCACGCCGGTGGCGGCATCACGAAGCTCGGTGATCGCGGCCAACAAGCCTGAGTCGATAAAAATAGCGAGCTTTCGATACGGAACAATTCGTGCGAGCGTGTCCAGATCGTCGGCAAAGTCTGCGTAGGCACTCAAATAGTTGAGATTGGTGATGCCGGATGTCCTGATGCCCGCTACGCCCGCAAGCAAGCCCGTATCCAGAATTATCGGCAGAAACGTCGGCTTTGAGAACTCGCGTCTGGTCGCGGCAAGCTGATTCGCGACGAAGCCGGTGACCAGCACGAGATCAATGTCGGGGTCGTCATAAGCTTCCTCAATCGCCCCGACAATGGACTCTTTGCTCCATTCGCCGGAGAAGCGCCGAATCTGCACGTCGAATTCGCTCGCCGTCAACGCCAGCAATTCGTCAATGTAGGTTTGGTGCTGCAGCGACAGCCGATCCGATGGCCCATCGCCAACGACAGCTACAACCACCCGTTGCTGAGCCATTACCGGCACAGCCAGGAATATCAGGACGATGGAGACAAGGATCTTGAGAGGTCGATCGGGTGTACTTGCTGACAACGACATGCAATGCTCCGGGCTGCCTGCGAATCGGGCTTACCCGCTCTTTCGAGCTGGGAATTGGACCAAAGCATAACGCATACTGCAAGCGCCGTGACGGTCAGAAACCGTCTCACACAACGTTCGAGAGGAATAGTCGATGACAAAGCTCGCCAAGTTATTCGGCACTGTACTGGCTTTGGTGCTGGTGTTGGCCGCCTACAACGTCGCCCGCCACCTGGTTTTCTGGGGATCGACAGAGACTGTCAGTTTTTCGAGCGGCGATGTGCCCATTGTTGGCACCTTTGCAAAGCCCGACGGCGATGGGCCGTTTCCGGCTGTCGTGGTGTTGTTAGGCTCCGGTCCGGAAACGCGGTCCGGTCCTGCCTATCGTGTCAACGCAAGCAATATGCTGCGACATGGATTCGCGATACTGATCTTCGACAAACGCGGAAGTGGCGACAGCGGCGGCGATCTGGATACGGCAACATTTGAGGACTTCGCGGCGGATGCCGCGGCAGCTGTCCGGTTCCTGGCAAGCCGTAACGATATCGACACCAGTCGAATCGGTCTGCTGGCCAACAGCGAGAGCGGCTGGTATTCGGCGCAGGTTGCGGCGGATACCGGTCAGGTCGCTTTCATCATCAACCGCGTCGGTCCGCCGTTACCCTGGATCGACACTGTGCTTTGGGAGGTTCGTAACGAATATCTCGATGCGGGCATCGCAGATTCGGACCTCGAACCTTTGTTGGCGGTCAGCGCAAGACGTTGGCGTTTCTATGCCGCAGCGGGCCAGAATCCAGAGTTCGCCGAAGGTCCTGAGCGAGATGCCATCAACGCCGAGCTTGAACGCCTGCGGCAGACGGTACCGCTGGCGGACGAAGTGTTGCCCGCGAAAGCCAAAGAGTACGATGCCGATTTTTATCACAGCTATGCGATCGACGCAGTCTATGATCCGGCACGATACATGCGGCAAATCGACATTCCATTGCTATACGTTTTCGGCGGAGTGGATGTGAATATACCGACGCAAGACAGTGTGGCGTTTCTCGAGACGTTCAAGGGCGAGTATCGCGGCAGCATCGACGTTCGCGTCTACCCCGAACTTGGCCATCCCCTGGCAACCTGGCGCGGACTGTTTCACGGCGGGTACCCGCCCGATTACCTCACTTTCGTTGGCGAGTGGGCACAGTCCCAGATCAAGTGACGATGCGATAGCATACTGGCGGCGAGCCGGTAGGTCAGCCTTGCTGGTTGCCTTGCGACGCTATGAATGCGCGTCGCCGCGCCTTGAGCTGCCGCTGATCGATCAGGTTCTTCATCTTGAGCGTATCAGGTGATTTCAGGAGCGTGGCCATCTCTTCACTGATTGCAGGGGCGTTTTTGACTTTGAGCCGGTGATGGCCGAGTGAAATGATGTCGTCGTCCTTGAGTATCGTATTCCTGACTTTGACCGAGTTGACAGTGGTGCCGTTGGCACTGTTCAGGTCCAGCAGGACCAGTGCGTCCGAAAACAACAGAAGTACGATATGCAGCTTGCTCACGAAATCGTCGTCGATGACGACATCAGCAAAATCGGAGCGTCCGATCAGGGCCTTCTTCTCATTGATCGTGTATTCCGCAACTGAGTTGCCGTCCCGCGTAATGATGAGCCTCGGCGCCAAGGCGCCGCCGACCTCGTCATCGACCAGCACTGGAATGTCCGCCGCTGGTTCCTCCTCCGCCTCTTGCTGTGGAGCGGTGTCGGCAAGCCTGAGCGGAAAATCGGTCGCACGCCCGATGGCCTCTTTCGCGAACTGATTCATCAGACCCGGCCAACCGCCGGACTGTTGGTACAGGCGGTCGCAGACATCGACCGGAAATACAGTGTCGGCATTACCCACGCTGCAAGCCCCGAGGCGCGCGTGCAAATAGAGCAACGCTTCCCTGAGCGACAAAGGGCTGATTACAAAGCTATCGACACTGCGTTTCGCAAGGCTTGCCATGCCAGGAGATTCGATCAGAGAGCTCAGCCCATCACCGCCAGTGACAATGATGCGAATCGCGAAGCGCTCTTGCGCTGTTAACTCCGCGAGCGTATTCAAAATGTGCAGGGCACTCGGGTACATGCGGTCAACATTGTCGACGATCAGGACGGGCGGTTGGTTGGAGCGCGTCTGCTGAATGGCAAACACGCGCGTCATCTTAACGAGCTCGTCGTTTGATTCGAGGCCAGTGTCATATCCGAATTGGGCCAGCATCCTGGACAACAGTTCACGTGGCTTGATGTGAGTACCGTCAACAAGCGCAACGGCGGTGTCACGGGGCAATTTCTCGACCAGCCGCCGGACCATCGTCGTCTTGCCGGATAACTTGGGTCCTTGCAAAAGACCGACGCCGTTTTCTTCGCTCAGCGCCGACTGCATGAACTGCAGCGCATCCTGATACGATTTATAGGTCACCGTAACGAGGGCGGCGGCGTCCTCGCCAAACGCCTGATCGCCGAGCCAGGATTGATCTGCCTGCATTGGAAAACGCTCTGGGGTAGTGATTTAGACGACTCCTTATTATTTAACGTTGCAGGAGAAAAAAAAGTTCCATTCGACAATAAATGAGTCTGATTTTAAGATACCCTGAAATTTCAAGCATTTACATTGGATAGCGAATGTACTTTTTGAGCCTGGGCTGACATTTTGCTGGCGAATTGCGCAGCTCAGGACTCGCGACCCCCTATTACCCTTACCCCTCGAGCCGAACGCAATCGCGTCCAGCCAGCTTGGCCGCATAAAGTGCCGCGTCGGCGCGGTCAATCAATGTATCTACGTTGTCGGCTGCCCGCGCCTGGGCAACGCCAAGACTCAAACTCACGTTGATTTCCGTATTTTTGCTGCGCACCGAATCGCTGTTGACACGCAAGCGCACCCGCTCGGCTACATTTTGTCCTTCTGCGATATCGGTGTTTCGCAGGATAAACAAGAACTCTTCGCCACCGTATCGGCCGATTTCATCACCCGTGCGTGCGCCGGAAATCATGCGCGCCGCGGCGATTCGCAATACCTGGTCACCGACCAGGTGACCATGCACGTCGTTAATCTTCTTGAAGTGATCCAGGTCCGCCATGATCACGCAAAGAGGCGACTCCTCACGCCTTGCGCGATCCAAGGATTCGGTCAAATATTGCCTGGAAAATGAGTGGTTGTGCAGATCCGTCAACCAATCCGTGACAGAGAGATGATGCAGCCGTTCTCTTTCCCCACGCACGATCTTAAGCGATTCTTCGAGGCCGAACATTTTGGCCGCGCAGTAGCTTTCAACGGCCAGTGACATGTCGAGCGCCGTAATTTTTAGTATGAACTCAATCATGTTTTCGAATGCGGATCGATCACACTGCAGGTGTCGCGGGATATGCCGGATCAGAAGGAATTGAAGCGTTTGAAAAGAACACTGGTAAAGACTCTGCGGCACACCAATACGGTTGTGCACAGAGCCGATCCGAAGCCGCTCCTCGAAGTACTGGCGCTGGTCAAAACCAACGCCCAGACTTTGCAGGTATCGTGATTGCGTCTTTCTGAGCCGATCGGCGTCAGAGAACTCGCCGACGATCTTGCTGAAGCCTTCAATCCCAACCAGCGAACTATAAAAGCTGTCCAGGATCGCGTCGCAGTTGGGTCTGATTACCCGGTCCTGTAACGCTTCGCCCTGTGCGCGTAATTCTGGCCGGGCAAGGCCAACCAAGCTGAGGCGCTGCGCAATAGCTTCCCTGTCAAAACCACGACTTTCGCATAATTCGAAAGCCATACCCAAGCCATCCTTTAATTGCCAGCCCAGCATCAGGGCCATTGGTGCTTATGCGGTACCGGTGCAGTTTAATCAATTCGGACTTATACCTATCTCATTGAAAATTTGGGCATTTTTCTCCTTGCTACAGCGCAGATCACCGATTTCATCGTCTGCTTTCTGCCAGCAGCGCAGGTTCGGGAATCTGGCTATACTGGACGGCCGTTTTTCAAACGACATGGTGGCGCGATGCCATCAGAAAACCATCTTGAACGGGCTCGACAAACTCACTGGAGAACAAAAATGAAAAAAGTAGCACTGGTTTTAACCGCAATATTGGCGTTTGGCGTTACGTTTGCCCACGCCGATGAGGCGACTGAGCAGGAAGTGATCAAGACGCTCATGGACGGCAATGCTTACGTCAAAAAGAACCTCAGGGGTATGGATGACACGATCGCGAAAGAGGGATCGCTTGAGTTCTGGTCGAGCGGCGGGTTGCTCCAGGAAGTCGATGCGGATGCTGCACCACAGGAATTCGACGCAATCAGTCTTAATGCGAAGCACATCACCGTCATCACGCTGGTTCCGGGGCAGATCGCCGTCGCACAGTACTATTCAGAAGGTTCGATGAGCCCCAAAAACATTGCCGCCGTGAGCAACTATCTCACACGCGTTACGGAGGTATACGTCAAGGAAGGCGGAAAATGGAAGACGCGGGCCGCGCACTACTCGCCAATCGCCGGTGGAGCGGGCACAAGCCAAACCTCGGTAGACGATTAAGTTCAACCTTCTTGCGCGCGAGCCTGGTGTGCAATAACCGGGCTTCCCCGCTGCAAGTCTGAGCATGGAAAGCCCCGGCCGGACCGGGGCTTTTTCCTGTCCGGCTTTGCTTTTGTCGAATATCCGCCCGGCGTAGTGCTGCGCCGGGCCTGGCCCTCCGTCTGGCGCCCGAGTTGTCGAGTCTCGCGGATTACAGCGATTCCTAATTACCTGTTTTGCGGATTTTTGCAGCGCGCAGTATCAACGTTGTGCAGCTACATTGTTGCCTCTACTCAACTACCAGGGAAGGGACGTTGACCAAGATAATTACCATAGCAACCCTGCTTAGCGTGCTGGCCGCGTATTTGATCTACCCCCAGTTCGCCGACGCGCCCAGCGACTTATCCGACGGCCGCATCCAGGCGGGCCATGCCCCGGATCTCGAGTCGCCAACAGCGGCAAGGTGGTACGAGCCGCGGCAAGATGTTGTTGCCGACGACGACACTGAGATCGTGTTCGGCATTCGGGTGCGTAAGGACAGGAACTGCACTGTCGAACTCAAGGACTATGTGACGCCGGACGGCGAAATGTTCTCCGCGCACTCCTGCACGCCCCACAACCCCGGTCCGCCACACCCGTATGCCCATTATGACGACGACACGCTCGCCGCCATGGCGTACGCAGACGCGACAGCCGCCGCATTGCTCGGTCAAAGGCTGGTCCGCACGGATACGAGAATGTCATACCAATTGCTCATACGCGCGTCCGCGCTTGACGGTGGCGACCTCGAGCACATCGCGTGGCTATCCGACCAGGCATTTGGCGTGACTGCAATTAACGGTGCGCCACAAGTTGCAAACATGAAACGCCAGTATGAATTGGCGGCACTCGTAACACGTTTGGGCGAGCCATCTCACAAATCTACTTATCTGCGAAACGAGCTGATGAAGGTCGGGGTCGATGCCCGCCAGTTGGACTCGTTAGACGCGCGTGTTGAAGAGTTATTTCAGTCCATGCGCGACATACAACGGACCGTCTATGGCGAGGTCACTATCGGAGAACTGAACGATGCATAAATTGCTGCTATTTGTACTGCTGTTTTCACCACTGGCCGCAGAAGTTGTCCTCGCACAGGCGAATGCCATCAATGTTGTCTGTGAGGCGTGCCGCGATCCTCATGAGTATCCCATTGACTTCGCGAACTTCGCTTTCAATCAGTTCTATGGGCCTGACGCATGGATGAGCTTCGAGCAGGCTGATGACTTCTTTATCACCAACCTGAACAACCAAACGGTCTATGTCGACGCCGATTTCGTGCTCCTGGGGTTTGGCTTTGAGGGATTCCGAGTGCCGTTCTGGCCGACAAACATGGTGCAGATCATTCTGGCGTTGCCAAATGGAGACTTGTACACGGCGTTTCGCAGCGTCTTTCGGACATCGCTTCCAGTAGGGCCCTCGGATGACGGTGCGCAAAGCGGCGCCGGCGACAACTCCTCGGATGGTAGTAGCGAAGGTAGTGATGGCGACGACGGTGAGGACGATGAATATGACGATTTCGACGGTTCCGACGAGTACGACTGGGATGACCTTGAATTCGACGACTATGAGGGCAGCACGTGGATTGAAGATCCGGATGAGGACGGCAACTTCGACGACACTGAATGGTGTGAAGAATGCTAGATCGACCGCTACGACCGTTAGTCACCATCCGGTTCGGACTTGAAGTACCGCTTTCTCACGAAGTAATCCACAAATACAAACAGCGTCAACAGTAGCGCGAATAAGTATGCGTAGTACGGCATTCCGCCTGCCCCGTCGTCTCGCGGCGCGACAAAGGCGACGGCGGCGATGCTCCCAAGACAAACCGCCATCCAGGTACGCAGCGCCGCATGGCCCCAGGCACTTGCCCGCCACATGCCGTATGCCGTCACTCCGCCCAGGATCGCGTGGATGATCAACACGGCCTCGAGCAAAACAGGAACAGGTTGGTCACCGACCGCGAATCCTGCTTGCAGCAGACGCATCTCGTAGCTTGCAGCCAAGACCAGAAGTGTGCTGATTATTTTGAAACCAATTGACGAAGTCATCTAGCGCGTTCTTGTCTTGCCAACGTTGATGGATCATCAGAAAAAATCATCGCGGCAAGCTGACGGCTGAGTTTTTCCCGGCCACCCCGCGCGTTCATATGATTAATATCGAGGAAATCAGCAGGCTCCAGATCGAATGACTCCCACGCGAGCGTCGGAATGCCGAGTTTGTTACTGATGTCGTTGCAAAACAAAGAGAGCCGGTCGCTCCCGCAGGTCCCTTTGAGCTCATCCGTCATCGTTCGGTCAGCCGGATGAATAAAGCAGACCATTTGGTCCGATACTGCCTGCAGCGCGCTCGCGGCGTCGAACCAGTTGTCTACGGCTTGTTGATCAAACTCAATCTCACCCAGGTAAACGCCCGCGATCACCCGGTCGCGATCGCGCACCCAATTCGGCTTGCGGTCTTTTTGGCGCGCCTCGTCAGGAGCATTCCAGGCACCTGAAGTCTCAACAAGCCACTGAAACTCCGGACTGGTCCCGCTGCCACGAAGCGATATCACATTGCCTGAGAAATAATCCGGCCCGAGATTGATATCCCCACTTGGTGGCGTCGTGCTCAGGTGCATCGGATCGAATTCGTAAATAATCAACGGGATGCGAGCGTTGGCAGCGTTGCACTGATCCTTGATGAACTCACACATCATGCGCATGCCGGATGCGTTCACGGCCGGAAACCCGGCGTTGAGTGTCGTGATCTCCGCACCGTACTCTGCCGCAGCCGGTTCAAACTCCGTGGGGCAGAAAGCACGAAACATGCCGGATGAACCGACCGCCAACACATCGGGCGCGCCGTGTTCGGCCAGGTAGCCGGGGAAGCGCTCGATGAACTGCAGCGCCCGGTTAGCGCGATGTTTCTTGATGATGAGTGGTATGCCCAGGAGCTTGCGTAGCCGATCGAACGCGGAGAGCTTGCCCTCATCGCTCTGCGCTGCGACGAGACGCTGCGTCTCTCCCCGCGCCTCCTTGACGATTTCGTCAAACGACATTTCAGACAGCTGAATGACCGTGTCCTGGTCCAGCGACATGCCGAAATGGTGTTCAATTTCCGTCGTGACACTGATGAATGCCAGAGAATCCATGCCGGCATCAAACAGGTTTTTGGCGGTCAGAATATTCTGCCGGCTGAGCAGCGGCGCATGAGCCAGAATCGCCGTTAGCAGGAATCTTGCCTCTTTGGACATGTCTGGCGCATCGAGCTCACTGTCGTCCCTGGCTTGGTGAATCAGTTCTTCACTCAATGCCTTGCGGTCCACTTTGCCGCTGGCATTTTTCGGAAACTCGGCAACGCAAAAGATCGTTGACGGAACCATGTAGTCAGGAAGAACGGCGCTGACTTCTTTTTGTATGGCCGTGATGTCGGCCGTATCCGTCTCGAGTGCAGCGACGATTGAGGTCGCGATTTCCGACCCGCCCGGCCATGCCAACGCTACCGAGTTCTTTCCTGATGCGGCAGACCGAAGCGCGGCTTCGATCTCGCCCAACTCGATTCGGTAGCCTCGAACTTTGACCTGATTGTCGACCCGGCCGAGAAATCGTACATTGCCATCGACGCCAAGAACCGCGCGATCGCCGGTTCTATACACCTGCTTGTCGTCGCCCGGCAGGGTGAGAAAACTCGCCCGCGTCTTTTCCGGGTCGTTCAAATAGCCTGAAGCCAACTGAGCGCCCGAGAGAAACAACTCACCCGCAACGTTTTCGGGGCACGGCGAGAGATCCTGATCCAGAACCAGGATTTCCATACCAGAAAAAGCGGTGCCGATCGGGACGGTGTCGTCTTCGATCGTCGCGCCGGATACCACATAGCGCGAACAGGCGATGGTCGCTTCAGTTGGCCCGTACCAGTTTTCGACCCGAGAATTCGGTGCCGCCAGCGCCCACTCTGTGCCGACAAGCGTAGGCAGCGCCTCGCCGCAAAACAGGCTTAGACGCAAGCTCGGAAACGCCCCGGGCGTCAGGTCTTCCTGCAGCCGAATCTGATAGGCCAGCGAAGGCACTGCAAACCAGCACGTTATGCGCTGTTCACGAATGTAACCCGACGGCATGCGCAATTCTTTTTCTGACGCAACAACCAGCGTGGCGCCGTTTTCCCAACACACAAAGAGATCGTGTACCGAGAGGTCGAACGTCAGATCAAAGGTCTGCGAAAACCGGTCGTCAGGCTCCACGTTGACCAGCGGTCCGACAGCTTTCAGATAGCTTTCGAGCTCGCTGTTGCGGATCGGTACACCCTTCGGATCGCCAGTACTGCCGGAGGTAAAGAGAATGTAGGCGAGATCGGCAACTGACTGCTCTCTGTCCGCCGCTCCTGAAGTGAAATCGGCTGCGCCGTCTAATTGATAGTCGGCTTTGTCGTCACCGCATTCGATGATGGGCAATGTTTCCGCAGATAAGTCTGCGGCGCTGAGAATCATCTGTAATTTGGTCACGGCGAGGTCGCCGCAGATAACCCGTTGCGCACCGGAGTTCCTCAGAATGGTCGCATTGCGTTTGCACGGGTGATTCACGTTCAGCGGCACATAGGCATGACCGGAAAACCGCGCTGCCAGAATGCCCGCGTAGGCGGAAATATGCCGCTGCGCCATGACGGCTGTGATCGGCTGATGTTCGCCCTGAGTAGTTTCCGGAAAGTGACTCGCGATCTGTTGTGCGGCGGCGACCAGCTCGCCATACGTCCACGACTCACCGTCGATGATCAGCGCGACCTTGTCCGGGCTACGTTGCGCAATCTCCAGGATTCGTCTGCCCGCCCGATATGAAGAAGAGTCCGTCATACCTTAGTCAGAGCTGCTCTTGCCCATGCCTTCCCATAACGGCGGACACAGCGGCGCCACATGGGCCTCCAGCTGTTTCTTCAAGCGACGGTTGCCAAAGTTGTACTGCGGGTGCATATCGCTGTTGATGAAACGTTCCAGCGGCTCGGTAAGTTGCGGCCGCAGCGAGCTGAAGAAGCCCGGCCTGGCCAGGCCGGTGTATTCCCGCGGATAACCAAAGCGGTCCGTCAGGTCGCCGCCGAGGTGGTATGGCGGATGCGCATAATCCTCAGGGTGCTCCCCCACGATGGAGCTGATAAGGTTCGAGCCCGAGCGTTCAGAGCAGATCAGGAAGATCGGCGCAGGAGGCTTGACGTCATTGGCGGGTTGCATGAAGGAATTGATCAGCTCATTTTGCGACCCTATGCAGTATATGGATAATTGAGCGCCAAACTAGTGGTAAATACGAGCATTCTGAGTTGATGAAGGTCGTCGCAATCAGTGGGTCCGGTCGCTCAGGAAGCACGTTACTGTCGTTATTGTTGTCGCAAGACACCAGGGTGTTCAATCTCGGGCAGCTACGCCATCTTTGGCGGGCATACGAAGACAATGCCGCCTGCAGCTGTGGCGAAAATCTTCAAGCCTGCGCTGTTTACGGTCGCGTTGTCCCAGACAGCCACGCCACTGCCCGAAGCCCCCAGATTGCTCAAATGCAGAAACTCGCGAAGGCCTTCCTGAAGGATGCTGTGAGCGAGCAGGTCTGGGCCGACGACGGAGTTCAAGAGGGTTTGCGGCAACGTCATCAAGACTTTTTGCATGCGCTGCAGAATGTGCTGAGTAGAATTGCCGAAGTCACTGGGGCCTCGACCTTTGTCGACACGTCCAAGGTGCCGGAAGTGTCATTGGCCTTCAGGTTGTTGCCAAAGGTGGATCTGTATCTTCTAAACCTGGTTCGCGACCCGCGCGCGGTTGCCTGCAGCTGGCACAAAAGAAAAAAGAGCTTTGCCAAGACGTGCAAGAACGCCCGCGACTGGCTGGTGCGCCAGCGTCGGCTGGAGGACTGGAAGCCGGCGCTCGAAAAGCAGTTTCTCACTCTGCGATACGAAGATCTGGCCGTTGCTCCGGAGGAAGCGATTGAGAAGATTGCGCAGTGGGCCGATTTAGCGATTCCTGCGGAGATGTTTGTGCAGCCCGATCGCGCATTCATTGACTGGAGTCACCAGCATCTGTACCCGCCGGCGAACGAACGCGTGCTGGCGGAGAAGAAAAGCGACGTAACGATTGCCATCGCCGAGGGCTGGAAGAATCCTGAGAATCGGTGGATTCACGCAGTCGCCCGCTCGTTGGCGGGCTCCTATGGCCGCCGCTACTACCCGTAGACCTTTTTCATCAACGGCCTCATCTTCCGCATCCCCACCAGTGCCATCGTCGTCGACATGCCCGCCATCATCGCGCCCGTGACGCCGCAGGTGAGTGTGTCCTGACCAGTGAGCCAAAGTCCTGGGATGCGTGTGCGCGGGCAAAGCCAATCCTGTTGCAAGCGTTCCGCGGTGTGGTCAAGGCCATAGAGTTCCCCGCGCTGGTAACCGGAGAACCAATTGGTCGATTGCGGTGTCGAGACTTCGTAGTAGTCCACCTTGCCGTTGAGCTGCGGCAGTTTGTCGTACAAGTACTGCATCAGGCGCTCACCGAGTTCGCCCTTGAACGCCTCGTAGTCGGCACCGCGCTTGCCCCAGGTGCTGCCCTCCCACTTCTCAAACCATTCGTAAGGTGCGGGCGCGACGATTTCGATCGTTGCGGTGCCTGGATGACGATTGAGGTAGTCGGGATCTTTGGCTGATGGAAACGAGATGTAGACGACCGGAAACGGCGCATCCTTTTCATTCGCAAACTGTTCAACCGCCGCGTCGTAATCGTTGTGCGGATAGATCCAGAAGTTCGTCTTTGGAATATCGAGGGCTGCGGCCGTTTGCTTGAGCCCAATGTACACGCCAAGGTGGGCGAAGCTCGGCTGTACCCGCGGCAACAGCTGCTTGTAGCCTGCCGCAGTGACCACATCGTCCGGCACCAGGCTGCCGAAAGTGTTGTGGACGCCGGCACAGGAAATAACGCACGCACACTCGTTACGATGGCCGTCCGTCATCTCGACGCCCATGACTTTACCGTCAGCCACCAGAATTTCTTTCACGCGGGCATAGGTAAAGACCTCGCCGCCGGCCTTTTGAATTTTCGGAATGATGCTCGCGGCGATACGCCAACTGCCGCCGACAGGATAGAAACCGCCGTACAGATAGTGCCGCGCGATCATCGCGTGCGCCATGAACGCCGAACGCTTCGGCGGCAGACCCATATCGCCCCACTGGCCGCACAAGGTTGCGATCAGGTCCTGATCGTCGGTCAATTCACTCAAGACGTCGTAGGTACTGCGATACAAGACCTTTGGCAGTTGCAAGCGGATGAACGGTTTCGCGAAAAACCGTTGCCAGGGCTTCAGGACTCGCAAAAAGCCAAAGGCAGACGTTGCCTTACTGACCTTGGCAAGGAGATCTAGGTAACGATCTACAGCTTCTTTTTCTTTCGGGAAGCTCTTGACCAGATTGTCGCGAAACTCTTGTTTGCCCGCGATGGCGTTGAAGACCTTGTCACCAACGTAAAAACGATCGTATTCCGGGGCCATCGGTGCCCACTCGAGCTTGCCATCCGAGAGAAAGTCGAACATCTTTTTGGTACGGGTCTCGGCGCCGACATCGCCAATGTAATGCACACCCGGGTCCCACTCATAGCCATTCCGTTCATAGGAATGCGTGTAGCCACCCGCCGTATAGTGCTGCTCGAGCACACACACTTTCCAACCAAGTTCACTTAGTAACGCCGCACTCGTCAGGCCACCCATGCCCGAGCCGATGACAATGGCGCCATACTCCGGTGCGAGGCGATTTGGGCGGTAACGATGGCCGATGCGCAGCGTGCTGGCTTTCATGGCGCCATAGTATAAAGCCAGCTACACCGCAGTGGGAGAGCGATATTATTTGACGACAATCGTCATCGTTTGAGTAGGTGCCTCGAATACGAACTTCGCCTTCTTGAACTTTGGCGGACCAAACCTGGCTGGTGCGTCATTAGAAGTACCCGTCGGCTCTTTCGGTTTGCCATACCAGTGCCGCTCCATAACGCCGCTGCCATCAACGTCGTGATGCACAAGCACCGCATACACGCCATAAGGCAGATCTTCAATAGTCCACGTACCCTGCCGGTCTTCGATCTCGATAACCTCTGCGCGAACGGCATTCTTCAGAAAGTTCTCTTGCGAATCGAACATGACGAATCGCAAGCTGCCATCGCTCGACTCAAGACCGTCCACATGTACGATCAATGTTCCGCTATCCGTAGTAGCACTTGCTGCGTCGTCCTCGGCAACGGCCGAGCCGAACGGCGCGCCGAGCAACATCGTAAAAGCCGCGAACAGCAGCAGTCTCAACTAACCGCCCGCTGTCAGGTAAGGGATCGTGCCCGCCGCATCCGTTGCGTCTATCGCAATAAAGTGACTATCGGTACCCGCCTGTCGCGCTGCCGCATACGGTGCGTAATCCGGGTCCGAGACGAACGCATGCAGCGCATCCCCTGTTGGAAACTCAATGACTGCGACGAGATTCGCGGTAGATTCGTTACCTTCAAGCGTCGTGATATTGCCGCTGCGCGAAAGGTACTTGCCGCCGTGGCGATGCACAATATCGTGTACATTCGCGGCGTAGTCAGGAATCCAACTATCGTCGTTAACTTTGACCTGCGCGATCAGATAATGGGCCATGTGTAACTCCTCATGAAGTCTTGTTGTTAGGGAAGCACACCTTCAGCATAGTAGGCGCTATAAACAATAGCCAATATGATGTCCGCTGACCGCCAATAGTAGCTACTGCACCGCCTTAGCCCTACCCCAGTAGTTGTAGCACAGCATCTTGATGCCGGGAATGTACATCCTTTCGTCGGCCGTTATTTCGAAACCGCTTTTCGTGATCAGCTCCGGAATGTCGCGATTCATGTTGCAGCCGCCGGCGACCCGGCTCCAGGCTGGATTCAGCCGATGCTGCCAGCGACGCACATTCTCGTCGGGCGCAATACCGTGCTCGCAAAAAAGCAGACTCCCACCAGGTTTCAGTACCCGCCGCATTCCTGCCAGCGCAGCGCCTGCATCTTCTATCGTGCAAAGGGTGTAGGTCACGAGTACCGTATCCACACTGTTGGCTTCGAGAGGAATGCTCTCTCCGGGCAAATCGATGAACTCGACGTCCAGAACTGACGCATCGACCATGGGTTGGGCCTTGCTCCGCATTCCCTCCGATGGCTCGAGGCCCCAGATCTTACGGACTTTTGGCGTATCGTAGAACGGCAGATTTAGTCCGCTGCCGAAGCCAATTTCGAGGACATCTCCCTCAGCAAGAGGTACGATTTTTTCACGTTGCTTCCGGTTGGGTTTCGCCGAGCACGCAAAATTGATCAGATGCGGAAGAACTCTATTTTCGTAGAAACTCATGGCTTCACCGCGGACGACGGGATGCTGATGGCGCAGAGCAAGCGTCCGTGGTTGGTTGATAGGGCAGCCTGCCCACAATCTTACTCGGGCAGGCTGACTTTGCGCGCCGAATCAGCCGGACGCCGCCCTGGCTAGAATGTCTTTTCGGAACATTGCGAACCCAGGTCCATTGAAGTTCCATACCGCGAGTTCTGCATACAGTCGAGCAGCTTCATCTGCATTGCCTGCCGCTTCGTGAGCTCGAGCCAGATAGTACTTCGTGTACATATTGTTCAGGTGGTTGCCGTCGGCCAAGTGCTCGCACGCACTTTCAAAGTCGTTCTGATAGTAGGCCGCCATTCCCAGGATCTCATGCATTCGCTCCAGCTTCCTTGGGTTGCTGCTTGAAGCCGCGTGGCCCTCAAACGCCGCTGCCTTGGCTATCGCACCTTCGGCATCGCCCATGCGTGCCGCAAGCAAGCCTTCCATATAGGAAATCGTTGCTTCCTGCGCATCCCGCAGCTCATCGGAACCGACGTCGTCCGCCTGCTGTCGCATAACCGCCGCCGCAGCGGCGATAGCGGCGCTGGCAGCTTCGCTGTCCCCGGCCTCGGTTGCGAACAGCGCAGCATTTGACAGCGCGTTCACTTTCAGATCCGTCGCGCCCTCCGAATAGGCGTCATCTGCTCCGGCGGCAAGTTCCCGAAGTTCCGCAATCGCTGCGTCGATATTGCCCTCATACACGTTGACGTAGGCTCGAAAGACCAGGAAAAATCCACCCGCATTGCTGCCACGCGCGTCTTCGAGCTCGGCGGAGCGCGTGTAATCAGCACGTGCCTCGTCATAGTTCCCAAGAAACGAATTTACGTGGCCGCGCTGCTGAAAACCGGACCCCAGGTCCGGCGCCAACTCCGCCGCCCTTGTGTAGTCATCGTAGGCGGCTTCAAGATTGTTCTGAGCGCGATGTACGTCACCCAGCAAATCGTGCGGATTGGGCTCATTGGGGGTTATTTCCACGGCGTGCATGAAATGCTTCTCAGCCATGGCGAAATCTTTTGGTTCCTGGGTCAATAGGTTGTTGCCAAGATTGATATGCGCTGGTACTAAACCCGGGTCCAACTCGATTGCTTTTTTGAAGGCTGTCCGGGCATCGGCAGAGTTATTCACATTCGCATAGGCGTTTCCAAGAAACACCCAGGCTCGGGACGAGTCCGGATGCAATGCTGTCAGTTTCTGTACTGCCGCGATCCAGCCTTCCGTATCCGAAGCGAATGCCCTCTCAAACGCCTCGATCAGCAATTGCTCACCACGGGTGGCCTCGGCCTTGTTCGCCGATGCCTGTCTAAGATTTGAGGCAAAACTCTCCGTCGAGGCCGCGGACAGTGACGCCATCAGGTGCGCCATGGCAAATGAAGGATCAGTGGCCGCTGCTTCCAGAAACTTGCCGTTTGCGGAATTGAATCGGCTGTTCTCATAGTCAGCCCATCCCGCCATGTATAACTCGCGAGCCGCATCTGAAGACGTCGTTGCTGGCAACACCATGCCACCAGTGTCAGCCGACGCAGCTGTGTCCGGCGCCGCCGGGTCCTTATCGTCCGCCCGCTGTCCGCAGGCCGATACAAGCGCCAGGCACGCGATGAACGTAAAAATGTGTTTGGTTTTCATTGTTTTCCCCTTTTTATTAGCGACCTGCCGGCAGGTTCTTGCATTGCTCGTCATTAAGCCGGCGAGTATCAGGAAGTATAGCTATTTTCAGCCTGGTACGAAGCCGAAGATCCACTTCGCGCCGGTAGCCGAAATAGAAAACCCCGCCGTAGCGGGGTCTCTTTACTTTGTCTTGCGTTACTTTACTTCAGTGTGATTTCACGCATCAGGTATTGACCGGTGAGCTCGCGCATGGCCGGGTAATTTTTCTGCGCATATTCTGTCGTCTCTTTGCTTCTGGCCTCACCGAATTCTTTCATGAACGTATCATAACGCTCTTTATTCGGTGCAAGATCCGAAGTATTTGCAAATTTCACGATCAGGAGCAGATTGAAGTCCCCACTTTGCGGCAGGTCACTGCGGAAAATCGACCAACTCTCAATCTGGCCCAGTTCCTTAGCGACTTTATTACCTGTGACCCAAGTGTTCTTTAAACCCTCCAAATACGCGTCATCCATGTTGGCGTTGACCCGTACAGTGGTTACAGACCATACCGCGTCGCTAACGTCATAGTCCTTATAAGGCTCCAGGTCAGCGAAAGCAGTCATTGATACCGTTAGCATTGCAATACTGACTAGAATTGATCTTATACGCATTGATATATCCCTTTAAGTTTGTTGTTGATATTGATGGTGCGGTCGGAGTGTAACAGCTGTGGCGGCGATCGCCGACTAAAACTGATCAAGTAGCCAGATGCCATATTGAGCAGGCGCTGAGCGAGGCAGCGCAGCAGGGTCTTGCGCCTTGTTAGCGAGACCTCGACCAGGCCTGGGTATGGATGTGGCTGATCTTGTCCGATAGCTGCAGGCGATAGAACTGCCGCAGCTCGGACAGCGCCAGCTGATCGTTGTCGATCAGTTGCTGCCGCAGGCCATGACAGAATCGTGCAGCGTAGTCGTTGGCCGACTGGTAACGGTTTAGTTGCTCGTCGTCGAGGCCGTCGTGGTAACTAACGTTGCCGAACAGCCAGCCGTGCAAACCATTCAACAGCTCCTTGTCGGCCTGGGCCAGCGCCAGCAGCATCGTGCTGACGAACTTGTCGATCTCGCCCTGTAGTTCCAGCTCCAATAACGTCACGGTACGATCCTGCGTCGCTTTCCACACCACGCAATTGAAATGACTGATGCCCTCGAGCACTTTCCAAAGGTCGTCGAGTAACTCGGCACGAAGACAATCGAGCGGATTGGCCGACTCGAGGCGGTCGAGCATCGCGCTGTCGAGAAACAGCGACAGCGAAAGGCCGTCATCGTCCTGAGACACGAGTAGCGTCTCGTCCGTGTTGGTCATCATCGCGTCCTGGCCGATGATAGTTGCAAGTGTTGAGTCGGTGATCAGGTAATCGCGGACATCATAAGCACGATCTACCTGGTAGATGTCGCTCAGTTGCCGCTGCAGTTTGGAGAGCATTTTAGTGGCGGCGCATGCCTTTGGGATCGGAAAACGGCACGATGCCCTGCTGCCGCAGCAGGTTCTCGGCCCGCCGGCTGCCGGTCTTCAGCCATATCTCGTAGGTTCGCAACAGATCGATATCGGACTCTTTGCGGGCCCCATCGCGCACCTCGTTAAGCACGTCAATCAGGATCTGAAATTTTGCGGCAAGTTCCTTGTAGACATCGGCGAACACTTTGCCGCGGAACGTGCCACGAACTTCTTCGGATAGCGAGCCGTAGGCATTTTCACCCATGTAAATGTAGTAGTCGACGTCAACCGCCTTGCTCGCAAGACTTTCCATGAAGAACCCACCAATAAACAGCGCAACATCGCCAATGCGTTGCAACGAGTGATTGCGCACTTCCGGGCTTGGCGCGTCGGCCGCATCCGCGAGCATCAGTGCCAGTGGCTTTAGACCGTAGAATTCGCCGTCGTCTTCGTACAGCTCTTCGGAGCGAGAGAAAAGAGTAATGAGGTTAACCACGTAATGGGCAGCATGAGGATCCAGTTCAACGCCCTGCTTTGCAACGACGTCGTCTATCGACGTGCGAAAGTAGTCACGAAGATTATGAACCGGTACTACACGATCATGCTTCGATCGATCACCCATATCGCTGGCTCCTCGTATGACTTTGGTATAACGCAATTGGACCGCATTTCTTGTGACGTGGTTCACGGTCACACCGAAATCAGTACTATCAAGGAGTGTTTTTGTGAATTCGCGCAAATTGAGAAAGACGAAAGATTCCCGGCACTTGGACGATCACTTCGCCTGATTGGCCTGGATCACGAGACACCTTTGCAACCGATGGCGCAGTACCGGCATCTAATGGGTCATGCAACATCAAGAGATTCGCCGCATAATGCGCTAAATTTTGTCGGCGATCGAGCGTGTGGCCCGGCGCCTGGGAAGAAATAATGTCAAGAATAAGAAATGTGGCAATTGCCACCTGCATTGCCGTTTCACTGGCGACCCTCACCGGTTGCTCGGAATCGGACGATTCCCGCGGCGATCAAGCATCCGCGACAATTTCAAGTGCCAGCGACGAATCCGAAGCGCCGGTTGCACGGCTCGATCGTGCTATCGAGCCGATTCGCTATAGCATCGAACTCAGAATCGACCCTTCTCAGGAGCGTTTTTCCGGCAACGTCACGATCGATGTTGTAGTCAACGAGCCGCGTGATTCTTTCTGGCTACACGGCAAGAATCTGGATGTGAGCGACGTCTATTTGACCGACGCTCAATCGAATCGAGTGGACGCCAGCTATGAGGAGCGCCATTCATCCGGTGTCGCGTTGGTAACGCTCGAGCAATCGGTCGGGGCAGGTCCCGCAACACTGCATTTCGCGTACAGCACAGCATTTAATAAGGACGTCAACGCACTATTTAAAGTCGAACGTGGGCAAGACTCCTATGCCGCAACCCAATTTCAGGCTATTGCGGCAAGGCAGGTGTTTCCAGGATTCGATGAGCCCGGGTTCAAGGTTCCATTCGACTTGATTGTTGTAGCTCGGCCCGACGATGTCGTCGTGACAACAACGCCCGAAGCTTCAACCGAAACTCTAAGTGACGGGTTCGTGCGACATATATTTGAAACGACGCGTCCGTTGCCTACCTACCTTCTTGCGTTTGCTGTCGGTCCCTACGACCTGGTGGACTACGGGACGATTCCGCCGAACACAATACGTGATCGTGAATTGCCACTGCGCGGCATCGCGGCCAGGGGGCTGGGTGGCCGTCTGGAATACGCGCTCAAGCATACGGATGGCTTGTTGACCGAACTCGAGGAATATTTCGGCACACCCTACCCCTACAGGAAGCTGGACATCATAGCGGTACCCGAGAGTTTTGGCGGCGCAATGGAAAACGTAGGCGCGATTGTTTACGACGAGTATCTGGTGTTGATGGACGAGGACTCACCGCTCGGCCAGCGGCGCTCGTACACGGCCGTGCATGCTCATGAACTGGCGCACATGTGGTTTGGCGATTTGGTGACGCCCGAATGGTGGAACGACATCTGGCTCAACGAATCGTTCGCGTCCTGGATGCAATACAAAGCGTCACAGGGTTATTGGCCGGACGGCGAGTTCGACCGGGAACTGCTGAAAGGCGCTCTTGGCGCGATGGCAAACGATTCTCTGGCATCGGCACGCGAGATTCGTGAACCAATCGACCACAACGACAAGATCGACGGTGCCTTTGACGGCATCACCTATCAAAAGGGCGCCGGCGTACTGGCTATGCTGGAACAATACGTTGGAGAGGATCGATTCAGGTCCGGTGTTCGCTTACACATGGATCGACATGCAGACGGCACCGCTACTGCCGAGGATTTCATCGCATCACTCGCGGAGGGAACGGAACGTGTGGAAATAGAGGCTGCGTTCAAGTCGTTTATTCAACAGGCTGGCGTGCCGCTGCTTTCGGTGCAGCTCGATTGTGAGGATGAAGAAAACCCGCGTCTTGATGTCGGGCAAGCTCGTTACGCACCACTTGGCTCAACGATCGATCCCGACGCGAGTGCATGGCACATCCCGATGTGCGTTTCTTTTGCTACCGATGGTGAAGAAAAAACCAGCTGCGCACTGCTGAGTAACAAAGAACAGTCAATTAACCTCGACGCCGGTAGTTGTCCTGCATGGGTGCATCCGAATGCTGACGGTGCCGGGTACTACCGCTTTTCAATGGACGAATCCGCCTGGGGAGTCTTGCTTGCAGAAGCATCGGGCCTTCCGCCAGCTGAGGCGCTTGTTCTCGCAGACAGTCTCGATGCCGGGTTCAGGGCGGGGTTGGTTTCGCCTGAGACGTACGTTTCTGGAATGGCGGCCCTCGTTGACCACGGCGCATGGGATGTTGCCGATACGGCCACCGTGTACCTGGAGGGAATTGCCAACATTCTCGACGAGGACCAACTGGACGTCGTACAGCAGGCATACCGCGCAATCGTGGGTCCTCGCTTTCTGCAGCTCGACAATGCGTCGGACTCCGGTTCGGACCTTCTACAGCGACGCATGCAGCGATTCCTCATCGTCATCGCCAAAGACGCGACGATGCGCGAGCCGCTCGCCGAACAAGCAGCGACAGCGATCGGACTAAACGGCAACGCCGATCCGTCGGCCGCGCCGGCAAGTCAGCTCGAGACGATACTCTCTGTTGGCGTACAGGACCTCGGCGAATCATTCTTCGATTTGTTACTCGAGAAAACCAAGAGTTCTGAGGACCCCACATTTCGTCGTGCCGCAACAGGCGCCCTGGCCAGGGTCGAGGAACCCGCGCTTGTACAAAAGCTGCAGGCTGCATTGTTGGCGGGCACATTCAAAGGGTCGGAATTTCGAAGCATCGTATTTCGCCAGATGGTACGGCAAGCCACTACCCAATCGACCTATGACTGGGTAAGGCAAAATACCGAAGCAGTCTTGAAGTTGTTGCCGGGAGGCCTGACCGGAAGCATCCTGCCATCCTTAGGTAACGCTTTTTGTACCGTTGAGAAAGCAGATGAATGGCGGGAATTCGTTATCTCTTACGCCGACGAGCTTCCGGGTTACGAAAGAGACCTTGCGCAGGCAACCGAAAGTGTTCGATTGTGTGCAGCGTTGCGAGAGACTAGTGCCGCCAAGCTCGCCGCTGCGTTTGATGCATATGATTGATTGGGTCTGACACGGATCTCTCAAAATCCAAGTCAGTTGCCGTTGAGATCACCCCTGATTACCAGATCCTGACACCGTCTGCCAAATGCGGAAGAAGTTTCCGCCCATGACTTTGCCGACATCGCTGTCGCTATAGCCGCGTCGCAGCAGTTCTTCGGCAATCGCGTGGAAGTTCGCTTCCTCATCGAACCCTATTACATAGCGGGAAATACCTCTAAGGTCAGAGCCAATGCCCACGTGGTCGATGCCTCCGATCTTTATTACGTGTTCAATGTAATCGACCATCTCCGCGACCGTCGAGATGTGCCGGCCATGCGGCCAGATGCCGACCGCACCACCGTTTTCTGCTATCGCCCGGATCTGCTCGTCGGTCACTGCCCGGTCGTGATCGGTAAATTCGCGCACACCACCATGGCTGAAAATCACGGGGTGCCTCGACAATTCGAGCACATCCATCATGGTCTCGTTATTTGCGTGTGCCATATCAATGACGATGCCGAGTCGATTGGCCTCTCTCACTACCTCTCGGCCGAACTCCGTCAGGCCGCCAGGCGAATACGGCCAGGTTTGCGTATGACCCAGTTCGTTATTGCGGAAGTGAATTAATTGCAGCAACCGCAAGCCGTCATCATGCATCTTGTAAAGATTCTCGATATTGCCTTCCAGTGCATCGGCACCTTCGAGCGCAGGCATGATGGCCACATCGTTATTTTTACGTGCGGCAAGTACGTCAGCGGGTGTATCCGCGTGCACCGCGTAGCCGAGTTCGAATGTCTTCTGCAGCCTCGCAAGCCGGTCGGCGGACAATGCATACGCTTCGCCCGGTGCTGGCTTGTACTCACCCTCTTTGACTTCCGTGCCGTCGCGATTCACGTACGCGCCATCAAACGCCATGTCGCTGCTGATATTGGCGACGACGAGGTCGATCGTGCTCCTGCGATAGACCTCGATCTCTGCGGCCGTTATCGATTCGATATTTTCACGATGAAATCGACTGGGATGCGCGTGCATATCCGCGAATACCGCGTGCTCATGTATCGCAACAATCCTCGGATCCGGATCCGTTTCCAGGGTCGGAGTGGACTCACAAGCTGTGAGCACAGTCACTACCAGTAGTAATAGCGCAGCTTTGGGTGGTCGCATATCAACGCCCCGGGCAGTCATTCGGATACTCGGTATGACTCTACTCAAACAGAGTCGACTCGCCCAGTACAATATCGATGCTTTTTCGAATTTCGGCGGCCCAATACGGTGCTTGATACGCCGCATTTCTCTTGTGACCCGCAGGCTTGTCCGAACGTGGTGGCTCTCGCCTCGGTAGCGAGCGCAGGTCAAAACGAATCGTCCGGTCAGAATCCACAATGACAACGCCGGGCGTACCGTAGATTGCATAGGATGCCGCAACGTCATCACCGTCCGGTAGCACAGTGAAGTCGTAGCCTGCACGCCGAATAAACTCAACGGGATCGCCCTCCTCTCTGAAATTGATTGCGAGAATCTTTATCTTCCCGCCGTACTCGAGCCGCATGCTCTGCAGATGGGGCATTAACGCTTTGCAATAGGGGCACCAGGTCGCCCAGAACAGCAGAACCGTAGGTTGCTCCCGCACCTCACGACTGAGTTGAACCGTCTCGCCCTGAGCCGAAACCAGTGACCAGTCCGGGGCAACGTTCGCGCTATCCACCGACGCCGTGCATGATGTGAACAAGCCAAGTGCAAGAGTAATGACTAGTAGTCGCATAAGATGATCGTGTCCTGCTAAAAGCTGTGCCGTCACCCGATCAGACCCGTGCAAGACAGAAATTATTGCAACGTCATTGGACTCATTTTGAATAACGCCGTTTATTTGCACGGTAAACACGTAAATCAAGAACTACGTCGGTGAATGCCCGTTCAGACACATGCTAATCTGCAACAAATGTTCATTCCGGTAAAAGCCGATTTCAAATTGCCTCACTGGCCGGTACTCACCGTGCTCGTCTGTTTGGTATGTTTTGGCGTCTTTATGAAGCAGGAAAGTGACTGGCGGCAGTTCGAGAACGCCGTCGAGCGCTATTGCATGAAACCGCAGAGCCGGCTGACCGAAATTATCATGACTCGTGTCGACGAGTTCAGGAACGCTCAGTTTTGCGGTGAGGTGATGTACTACGTCAGCACGTCGGACAACGAAGCGAAGGAAATCAAGGACATCGTCAGCGGACTCAAACCCCTGTCGGGATTTAGCCCTGAGGACTCGCGCGAATACGTCACCCAGATGTTGACTGACGAGCTGCGTTACTTTCGCTCAATCGTACCCGATGATCCGGATCACAACTTCGCGTACTACACGGCCTCGTGGAATGTTTGGCACATGATTTCCTCAAGCTTTGCGCACGGCGGCTGGGGACACATAGTATTTAACCTGATTTTCTTTCTTGCATTTGCGGCAACCGTCGAAGCATTGATCGGCCCGGTCGCCTTTGTTGCTTTCATTCTCGTGAACTCGTTGATTATTGGCGTCGTCGACTCGGTCGTTTCCGAACTGATCGACGGGCATCACTGGACCCTCGGGCTCTCCGGCATCGTGATGGGCATGATGGGCCTTTTTGCTTACCTGTTACCGCGGGGCAAGATCCGTTGTTATTACTGGGTCATCGTCATCTTCGGATCGGTCGCCGTTCCCGGGTGGATGCTGGCGGGCTGGTACATCGGCGGCGATATCTACCAGCTGTTCTCTTCCGACGATCACGGTGCCGTCAATGTCCTCGCACACGTCTCTGGTGGGGTCAGCGGCTTCTTCTATGGGTTCTTTTTCCTGAAGGGGTCACGGATGCTTGCCGCTTCACTGCAGCGAGATCTGGATAAAAAGGAACTCACGCTCGGAGTCTGAGAGACGCAAAGCGTGTGCCTGACGCCTTCTTCGTGCGGACGCGATAGAATCTGTCTACCGTTACCCCATCAAGGTCTTCATTGGTGCTGAACAAGTCCCGCCGCCAGGTCCAAACCGCAGTTCTTTTAGTGATTGCAGCTGTTTCGGCAGACGTTCACGCGGCGGATCTGAACGGTTATGCTTTGCTGACGACAGATTACGTCAGACGTGGCGTAACGCAAAGCGATAGCAGCGGTGCTGTGCAGCTTGGCGTCGAGCTTGCCCTCGACTCCGGACTCTATTTCGGTGTCTGGGGATCGACTGTTGATATTCACAATGGTCCGGATCAGCACCGTGATCTCGAGTCCAACTACTATATTGGCTTCACTTACGACGTAGCTCGTCGCTGGACTGTTGGTGCAAATGTCGTTTCCTATAGGTATCCGGGTGCGGACACTTATTTCGACTACGACTATATCGAGTACTCATTGAATGCGAATTTCGATGATCGAATCTGGATTGAATATGCCTATTCTCCCGACCTTTATGACAGCGGGGAGGAAACGCACAACCTCGAGATATCCAGTGAATGGGCAATCGCGGGCCATTGGAGTCTGAGCGCCGGACTGGGTTATTACGATCCATCCGCTTTGACAGGTAGCGCCTACAGTTATTGGCAGACCGGAGTTACAAGGCGCTTCGATAGAATCGATGTTGACCTTCGCTACCACGACAGTAGCCGGTCCATACCGATCGTTAGTACGCCGGATCGCGCGAAAGCAAGGGTCGCCCTAAGTATCAGATTTCCTTTCTAATGCTCCGATGCAGTGAGTCGTCCATGGCAAGAACGACTGTGATCGGCGAGCTGTAATACGATGCAAGCGTTGATCGTCATCAGGGCAGCGTAGTCGACGTGCTGCGATTCGTACAGCAACGACTTGACCGTATCGAAGGACATTTCCGGTGCCACGGCAAGTAACAGGGCGACCACCCCGCTGACCTGCGCTGTCGCAAGAGAGCTCCCAGATCGAAAGTCATAGGCGTTGTCCGGCGTTGCGACCAGAATCTCATTTCCTGGCGCATAGACTAGGTCAGAAAACGGATTTTCCTCCTCCGGTTTCGGTGACGAACGCGTGCCAGAACTGCTACTACCAACGCCTATGACCTGATCAAGATTCGCCGGAAAGTTCTTCTCTGTGTTCATATTCGACGAACTCGCTGCAACGATAATTACGCCAGCACGAAAGGCCTCGATCAACAATCGCTCAACCAGTGGGTCAGGCGGCCCCCTGAGGCTCAGGTTCAGAATCTGCGGCGGATCATCGAGCATGGTGTCAAGCGCTTTTGCAAGAGTGAAACTATCGCACACAGCGCCCTCGCCACCGGCTTCAGCCCAACAGGATACGAATATTTCCATCTCAGCTTCGGGAGCCACACCGACAATGCCGCGGGCATTATTAGCGTTTGCAGCGATCAAGCTCGCAACTGCCGTGCCATGCTTAACGTCAGGAGTCTTTGCTCTGTCGGCGAAATCCTCAACTTTGCTGATCTGGCCTCTCAGGTCTTCGTGATCCGTATCCACGTGACTATCTATCATCGCCACCCGTACACCGCCTCCGCGTGAGTAACGATGCGCCTCTATGACATCGAGTGAAACCAATCCGTGTTGCAGCCCGGCGTACGTGTCGTTGTACGCGTCCACATTGCCAGTCCCGGTTTCAAATTCCTGTAAGGGCTGCGCTGACTCAACTCGATCATCGACCCTAAGTCTCTCGATGACAGCGTCACGGTTTGAATCCTCTGCAACGCGATAGACAAAACAATAGACGGCCAGAGATCGTATGGGCCAATGGTCGATTTCTGCAAGAGCATACTCGGACGCTATTGCCCGGGCATGCTGGCGAGCTTTGGCTGAGAGGGAGTACCGTTTACGGTTTTGGTAGGGAGCACTTACACCAACACCGGACGCCCGCGCGCCGCTGTTATCGAACGTGACGAGAATGTCACGCATCGGGTCCGTGCTGCGTGTGTCAGCTGCAGCTGGATACGAAAATACCAGCGGCAATAACATCAGAAGAAATAGCCGACTGCGCACGCTGTTCACCTCATTGGCAGCTGTAATGCGACAACAGAGGCGGATTTGACTTCTCTCCGCGCCCCGATCCCCTGAGTATAGCGCTCAAGGCCCTCGAGCGACGTGGCCGGCAACCGGACAACGACGCGAAATGTGTTCTCCTCGCTTCCGGTACTAACTTCAACCGCGCCTATTTCCTGCAAAATTCGTTCACGTTCGCTCGACGTAACATGGTCTTCAAATTGCACGGCAATCACATAGTCGAGGGGCGCGGCCTGTTCCGCGGTGGTCGCCGTTTCAAAACGTGTCGGTCCGTTCACTTCGGGAATCCTGTTACTTAGGGCCAATGTAGCAGCAATGATCAACGCCGTTATTGACGCCGCCAGCGCCAGAGCAGGCAGCCATGAGCGATGTTCCGCACCACCAGAATCCGCCTCGATGGCGTCAAGCAAGTCATCGAATCGAGACTGCATAATTGGCGTCGCCAACTCATGCTGAACTCCAGCTTGAACCTTCTCAAGCAACGCTACGTTCTCCTGGCAACTGGTACAAGCTTCAATATGATTCTGCGCGCGCTCATGCTCGCCAGAGCTTAAGGTGCCATTCACGTACCACGGCAACAACAAATCGACGCCATCGTGGCCTAATTGTTTACTCTGATCGTTCATTCTAAACCTCAGCCGGATCTGATTCTGGAGCGGCGGAAGCTGAAAGCAACTTCCTTAGTTTTTTTCTTGCGTGAAACATCCGAGTTTTTACCGTATTCACAGGGCATTCACTTACCTCGGCAGCTTCTTCGTACGACAGTCCGAGATAGAAAACGAGTAATACTGTCAGCTGTTGTACCGGCGGAAGGTCAAGCAGCCCCTGCCTCACCCAGTCTTCCCGCTCTATCTCTCCTTCATTACTCGTTGCCAGAGAATCGATGTTTGTATTCGACGATACCGGCAGTGTCTTGCGGGAGACGCGTCGCATTGTCTGCCGATACGCAATGCCGAAGATCCACGTCGAAACTTTCGAGTCACCGCGAAATGTCGCTGCTTTGCGCCAGACTATCAACATGATGTCGTTGGCAAGTTCATCGGCAGCGCTGTACGAATGGGTTAGGCGAAAAACGAATTTAAAGAGCCGCGGTTGATAAATTCGATATAGATCACTCAGCGCCGCCCGATCCTCAAGGGCAACTCTGCGCAGCAAGGCGCGCTCCCGCTCGTTGACGCTCCCAAGTTTTGTATCCGTTCGCGTATTCATCGTACCGCCGGCAAAGAGAGGCATTACGTTAGTGGCATTGGACCAACAGAAAGGTTCAATGGAGCAACATTTATTCTTTCGCCAGTAGTCTTTTGAACATAATACGCCGCTTTTTGTCCGCCAATTGAACCATTTCGGGCCCTGCCGGCACTCACGGAAAAACTGCATGCACTAACTAGGCGGAGATTCACATGAGGATTCAACCGGTATTTTCGGTCAGAGGGTTTTTGGTTTCATTGTCTGTCGCAGGGCTGATCGCCGGCTGCGGCGGCGGAAGCGGCAACGGTGGCGGGAATAACGCACCACCCCCTCCACCCCCACCACCGTTTGCGGCAAATTTCTCCGCGATTCAATCCAACGTATTTACGCCGACATGCGCGACGGCAGGTTGTCATATCGGAGCCGGCGCGCCACAAGGCCTGCGTCTTGATGATGCGAACAGTTATGGACTACTCGTAGGTGTGGCGAGCTCTGAAAACGCGGCACTCATGCGCGTTAACCCTGGCAATCCGGACATCAGCTACCTGATTCAGAAACTCGAAGGAACAGCGTCGGTCGGCGAACGTATGCCATTTGGCGGGCAGGCGCTCGATCAAACCGTCATTGCTGTCATTCGTCAATGGATCACTGACGGTGCCATCGATGACAGGGCACCGTCAGCGGCACCCATTCGGGTGACCTCGCTGTCGCCGGTGCCGGGTGCTGATCTGGCCACGCCGCCCGCTGAAATTATCGCGATGTTCGATAGACAACTCGACGCCTCGACGATTAACACCAACACCTTTGTCCTCGAGGCAAGTGGTGGCGACGGTACATTCGCTGACGGCAATGAGATGCAAATCAACGCAGCTGCAATAACGGCACCAGCGGTGAATCCGATGAGCGCGACCTTTGATCTGACCGGTGTTGCGCTCGCGGATGAGACCTATCGTGTGCGGTTGCTGGGATCGGGCGCCTCGATGATCCTGGACATTGATGCCAATGCGCTCGATGGTGAGTTTTCGGGCACATTTCCATCGGGGAACGGCACACAGGGCGGTGACTTCGAGGCGATCTTCACTGTCACGACACCGGTCGTCGGTAGCCCGACGCTCGATGACATTCAGGCCAGCGTCTTTACTCCCAGGTGCTCGAATTCCGGTTGTCATAGCGGGGGCGGGGCTGTGCTGCCAACCGTCATGGACCTGACCAGTGCCGACGCCAGTTTCGCTAATCTCGTAGGTGTCTCCAGTCTGGAAGTCCCGGCACTCTCGAGAGTCGCGGCTGGCGACGCGGATAATAGTTACCTGATCCAGAAGCTCGAAGGCACGGCGGCGGTGGGTGTCAGGATGCCGCCGATTGGACCGGCACTGAATCAGACCGTCATCGATGATATTCGGCAGTGGATAGACGACGGCGCAGCCCGCTAAAACTGCGGCCGGATACATGACTGATAGTGCTTTCCGGTTTCGGCCCGCGCTCGTGATCTGCGGCGTTATGGCCTTTTCAGGTCACGCTGCCGCAGAACCCTATCTGGCAGTGGCTAATGGTTTGCAGTGCTCAGCCTGTCACAGTCATCCGGCAGGAGGCGGCAAACGCAATGCATACGGCAACGCGTTTGCCCAGTCGGAGCTATCCGCAAAACGTATCGGTGCCGAGAATGCCGAGTTCTGGACTGGCGACGTCGTGAAATGGTTGTCAGTCGGCGCCGATCTTCGTGCCAGCCTCAGCTACGTCGATGTCCCGAACGCCGAAACGCAAAGCGAGTTTAATGTGACGCGTGGCACTCTTTACGTCGAGGCCAACATTATCAAGGATCGTTTATCCCTGTATATCGATCAACAGATTGCGCCGAGCTCCAGTATTAATCGCGAGGCCTATATCAAACTGAAAGATCGTGGCGGAAATTTTCATTTGGCTGCTGGACAATTCTACATTCCATATGGGCTGCGCCTGCAAGATGATACGGCGTTCATCCGACTCGTCACTGGCATAAATTTTACGAATCCCGATCGAGGTGTGCAGGTCGGTTACGAAAACGGGCAATGGTCTACGCTTCTGTCAGTAACTAACGGTAGCGGAGGCGGTTCAGAGACTGATTCCGGTAAGCAAATCGGCTTTCTCGCAAACTACGTCCGACGGAACTGGCGGGCTGGCATCAGCTTCAACACGAACAACGCCGATGCAGGTGATCGACAAATGTACAATGCTTTTTTTGGGCTGAAAACCGGTCCAATAGTGTGGCTTGCCGAAATCGACAAGATTCAAGACGAGTTGCCAAATTCCGGTAAGCAAGATGCCATTGCCAGTCTGATCGAGGGCAACTGGTTGTTTCGCAAGGGACACAATCTGAAAATAAGCTACGACTACTTTGATCCGGATGACGATGTCGATGAAGATCACCAGTCACGCTGGAGCTTGGTTTGGGAGCACTCTCCCATACAATTTCTGCAAGCCCGATTCGGAATCCGACTCTATGACGGCGTGCCACAGGTAGATACGCAGAACCGTGATGAGGCCTTCATCGAGTTACATGGATATTTCTAGCGTAGGTTGCACACAAATAAAGAGCTCGCGCAGATGGACGGGCATCACTGGACTCTCGGACTCGCCGCCAGCGAGATCTGGATAAAAAGGAACTCACGCTGGGTATATAAAAGGGGGCGGTAGCCAAGGCTGCCGCCCCATTCCGACATTCCCGTTTTTACGCGGTGTGAATGTCGTACCAGGTTGAGTTATTGACCTCAAATGACCGAATCGTCGGCGACCCTTCAATAGCATCTTCCATCTTCTTGGATACCTTGGGATAGATATCGCGGTGGTATTTTTCAGCGTCCTGTCGGCTGTCCCAGAAGCTCATTGCAAAGGCTTCGTCTTTTTCTTTATCGAAGAATGATAGTTCGTCACGAAACCCTTTTTGCTTTTTGAGCAGCGGAATGACGTCGTCCTCAAGCCGTCGGTTGAGCAGATCAAATTTTCCTGGTTTGAAATGCGCACTGACCTGTCGAACAAACATAATTATCTCCTTATCATTGCTGCAACACTCGCGTCTTTGCGGTGGGTTGACGCGTGTAACTCACCGCAGTCGTTATGTCAGCACGTGTAGCCGACCCCCGCATTGACATTTGTCAGCTCAGGCTAAGTAAATTCCACGATTTTAGGGCGTTCAAGGTGCACGTAAACTTACGTGGGAGGTCGAGGAGTTACCGGTTGCACGCACACGCTGACACGAGCCCGCTGGTGCTTGGCGCCCTTCGTCGCGCCTGCCGGTTTTGTTCGCTTTTTGAATTGTGCTGGCCGATGGGCCTGGACGGGTCGGATCTGCGGCGTTTACGGTCAATCGTAAGGCACACGGGCGTGCTACCTTGCGGGAACCATCTGTTTCGGGTCGGCGATCGGTTCACGGCTATATACGCGGTGCACACGGGCTGCATCAAGAGCTACACACTGGATGCCGGTGGACACGAGTTCGTACACGGCTTTCACCTGCGCGGCGAGTTGCTTGGCTTTGATGCGGTTTACCCTGACCAACATTGTTGTAATGCGGTGATTCTCCAGCCCTGTTCCGTGTGTGTCATCCCGTATCGTGACATCGCCAGGCTCAGCCTGGACATTCACAGTATGCATAGCCAGTTAGTGCGGCTAATGAGCCGCGAATTCTCCAAACAGCTCACGAATCGAGAAGGTGCCGGGGCGACACAGCGAATCGCTGCGTTCCTATTGAATATCGGCCCGCGGCTGCAACAAACTGAGTCGAGCCCCGGAGTCTTTCGCTTGCCGATGTCGCGCGAAGACATTGCGAGCTATTTGAGCATCAGTGCTGAGACCTTGAGTCGTTTACTCGCAAAACTGCACGGCATGGGCCTGATCGACGTTTGCCGGCGACAGGTTCGTCTCGTGGATACTGCCAGGCTCAACCTGATCGCTCAGGGAATGAATTGAACGATTAATCCACCTCGACTTGACCACTTCGGTCGCCGCGCTTTCCTGCTATTAGCTTGCGCGTCTGCCGCGCCCGGACGAGCCATGACGCTTGCCGCCACGCGCATTCGGCGCACCACTGCGCTGCTTTTTGCGAGGATTGCTGCGTTGCGGATTTGAACGTTGCTGACGCCCTCTTTGGACGGGCTCTGCCTTGATGCGTGGATCCGGCTCATAGCCCGGAAGGATTTCTTTTTCGATGTCACGTTTCAGGAGTTGCTCGATGTCACGTAGCAGCTTCGCTTCGTCGACGCACACCAGTGAGACCGCGTGTCCGTCCAGGCCCGCACGGGCCGTGCGGCCAATGCGATGCACGTAATCCTCGGGAACATGCGGTAGTTCATAATTCACAACATGCGGGAGTTTGTCGATGTCCAGCCCGCGTGCTGCGATATCCGTTGCGACCAGAATTCTGACCTTACCGGCTTTGAAGTCGCTGAGCGCTTTCGTGCGTGCACCCTGTGACTTGTTGCCATGAATCGCGACCGCACGCAGACCATCGTCACATAATTGTTGTGCAAGGCGGTTCGCACCATGTTTGGTACGCGTAAAGACGAGCACCTGGCGCCAGTTCTCTTTGCCGATCCGGTGTGACAGAAGTTCACGCTTGCGACGCTTATCGACTGGATGCACAAGCTGGCTGACGCGTTCTACTGTCGTGTTGCGTGGCGCGACCTCAATCTCGGCAGGACTGTTCAACAGGTTCGCCGCAAGATCGCGAATCTCTTTGGAAAACGTGGCCGAAAACAGCAGATTCTGACGCTCGGCTGGAATCAGTTTGAGAATTTTTCGAATGTCACGGATAAATCCCATGTCGAGCATGCGATCCGCTTCGTCGAGAACGAGAATTTCAATCGCACCAAGATCTATCGTTTTCTGTTGCACGTGATCGAGCAGGCGACCGGGTGTTGCGACGACGATGTCGACGCCTTCGCGCAGCCGGGAAATCTGCGGACGAATGCTGACACCACCATAGATCTGCATCGATCGAAGCGGCAGGAAGCAGCCGTAGTTTCTGACACTTTCAGCTACCTGGGCAGCGAGTTCACGCGTCGGCACCAGAATCAGTGCACGTACGCGGCGTTTGCCGGACCTGGATGACTGCAGCCGCTGTAGCAACGGCAGCGTGAAGCCCGCTGTCTTGCCGGTACCGGTTTGGGCACTGGCCAGGATATCGCGGCCTTCGAGAATAAGGGGTATTGCTTTGTGCTGGATCGGGGTCGCCTCACGGTAACCCTGTTTTTCGACTGCACGCAGCAATTCGGCCGACAGGCCGAGTTGATTAAATAACATTGAGTGGTACTCCGAATACGTCTGACCCGCAGCACGATGTAGACATGCACGGTTCGGCCCAGACTGGAATTCTATTTAGTGACTCCGAGAGCGCGGAATTGCGGTGCCGGAGGGATTGGCGCAGACCGATGTGCGCCAGGACGGAGCGGACTGTAACAGATGTCGAGCCAAATAAAAGGGCTTTCTGTCCCTAAATCGCGATATGCGCCTGCCACGATTAGCATTATCGCTAGATTGGCAGATAGACGACCGTATTGGTCAGCAGAATCATAATGAATACGAGGCATGTGACCATCGGCCCGAGATAGATCCTGCCCGTCATCCCAAAAAAGTATCGATTGAAGTACGGCAGGACAAACATCATTGGCACGACCGCGAACAGCAGATTGACGTACAGCCAGCCATCGGTCCAGTAAACGGTGCCGGTCATCGCGAACGTCACGTACTGCACAACCACGATCAGCAAGAGACCCAGTGAGTTGCCAATACCGGCGATAAGCATGCTCTTCCATTCCGCCTGCCCTTCCGTTCGCATCGCGCCGTTAACCCGCAGAGAACTGGAAAGAAAGAAGACAAAGAAGAACGGCGCATACACCACGAGCAATAGCAGTTCGACCGGCCGAAAGATTCGTACACCCATGAACAGGAAGCGGTAGTCGACGTGAAAAACGTAGTACACCGTGAACAGCAACAGAAAGTAGAAGACGAACAACGTGAAAGCGAGCCAAAACGTCCGCACGAGCTCCGATCGATTGATTTTCGCTCCCCACATGCCGGACACCACGCCGTGTTGCTTGCCGTGGAAGCGATAGCTGAGCCAGAAAATCAGAAAGCCGACGAGTCCGTTAAGGACTGCCCACATCATCACCGCATTGTTCATGCGTTGTGGGAAAAACCAGGTCTGCTCCCGCGTGGAAGCAGCCACGAATAGTTTTTGTGACAACTCGGCCATCGGAATGTACGAAAAGCACGCGATGAGCGCGCCAATCGCGAACAAGCTCCAGAACAGCACCCTGCCGTTGCCTTGCGGTCGTGGTAGCGCTTGGGGAATCGGGTGAACCAGCGATTGAAAGACCGGAATCTCCAGCAGAAGCCGGCCCATTGGCACCAGCAGCACAACTGCCGCGATCAGGGAGATGAGACTCAGCAATTCCTTCCAGTACCAGACCTGGTCGCGACTCGACAGGCCACTGTCGATCTCAAAGACCCTTTCGAAGTACTCGATCTGATTAGCAGTCGCTTCGACGACATAAGGCTGAAACGGATGCAGGATTCTTTCATTGAACACGACACGGAGGTTTCTCCGCTCTGCGTCGCCATAGTACTGACCGAGGCTCACTTCCTCGATGCCGGGCTCGCCCGGCGTGCGACCCGAATTGACGAGCCGCAGCGCCTCAGGTGCGCGACGCATGTCGCCGTTCTTGAGCTCATTGCGATACGCCCCCTCATCGTAATAGGCATAACTCATCCCGACGTTGGAACGAACATCTTTTAATACTTCATCCGTCAGGGTTAGCACATAGCCCGAGACGAACACCGAATGGAGCTTGCTGGGCTCTCCCCTTTCCCGCGCTTGCTTGCCAAAGTAATTGGCGCCGCGTATCGCAGCATTACCGCCAGCCGAATGCCCGGTCGCCCCGACACGGGATTTGTCGATGTAATTCAGGTTCGAGGTGTTCGCAGCGTAATCAACAATCGCAAACATGCCGTAACCTTCTGTCGTTGCTGCGCGCCGGCTCATCGACGCACTCGAGCCACCCTGCGCATACGGATCGATGGAAATTGCTACGATGCCGCGCCGGGCAAGCTCGATCGCAACGTTGGACAGGGCCTCTTTTGAGCGCTGAAAGCCCGGCACGACCACGACCAGCGGCGCCGGGTTGTCACTCGTTGCCGACCTTGGTTTGAACAAATCGGCGACCAGCCACTGACCATTCTGTGTCGGAATTTTGACATCCAGAACCTGTACGCGCCCGCCCGAACTTTGGATCAGCGATACCAGAAAGCTCGCGAGTACAACAATCGACAATAGTGTCCAGAGCAGTCTGTTGTTTGCCGCCTTCTGCATGGCAGCTAATGTATCATTCCCGGCAAGAAATCATCGGAACTCGACGTGATTGCTCGACTGATCCTCGTTAACGCAATAATCCTCTCCGCCTGCGCAGCTGCGGCGGAAGAACCATTTTGTGCGAACGACCACTTTGCTATCGACGCGCAGCATGACAGTGGCGACCTCGACAAGTGCAAGTTCAAAGCAGACAACACCGTCGAGCTGACGTTTCGACGCGAAGACAACAAAGTCGATGGCGCTTTCTCGTGGTTTTCTTTCCGCATCACGGCGGAAGAGACTCGTGATATCAGGATCAAGTTACGTTTCCCTGACGCTTATGCCCGTTACTGGCCGAAAATCAGTAAAGATGGCCGGACGTGGACCCGCGCAGATGACGACGTTGTCAAGCGAAGTTGGATTGGGAAATCCATGAAGCTCGCCGTCACCGTCGATGAATCCGGAACGTGGGTTTCTGCACAGGAACTGATCACGCAAACTTTTTACGATCAATGGCTCGAGGAATTGGCGTCGCACGAGGAAATTCGAACCTCGGTCATCGGCAAGAGCGTTCAGAACCGGCCAATTCATCTGGTTAGAACCGCGAACAAGCCCGAGGTTGTGGTGTTGCTTGGGCGGCAGCATCCAGCTGAAGTGCCTGGCGCGCTGGCGATGCGTGAGTTTGTCGACGTACTGCTCGGCGATACTGAGCTTGCCAGGGAGTTTCGTGAACGGTTTACGCTGCTCATAGTGCCACTCGTCAACCCCGACGGTGTCGCAAACGGACATTCGCGGCACAACGCCGGCCGTGTCGATCTCAATCGTGACTGGGGGCCGTTTACGCAGCCTGAAACGCAGAGTGTGGCCAGGCTGATGGCTGGCGTGGACGAGCTAGGGATGAAGCCGCGGCTGATGCTCGATTTTCATGCGACCAAGATGACGCCGACGATGGTCTTTTATACGCAAGTGCCCGAAGACAATACGAATCCGCCGCAGTTTGCTACGAGTTGGATGACAGCCGTAGGTAAACGCATTAGCGATTACGAGTTCACTCATGATCCACGCTCACCTTCGGGCCTGGATAACACGAAGAACTACTTCTTCAGCCGCTACGGCATTCCCGCGATTACCTATGAAATCGGTGACGAGGCCGATCGTGACAAGGTGCGTAAGTACACGCCCGTGTTTGCGGAAGAGATGATGCGGATCATGTTGCAGGCCGGGCCGCCGGAGACCTGAGTACCCTGCCCGGCCTCGTGCCGGTCATTTCCTTGTTTAGCAACACCGCCTGCCCGTTGACCAGGACATGATGCACGCCCTCCGCGTATTGATGCGGATCCTCGAACGTTGCTTTGTCGATGATTGCAGCAGGGTCGAATACGGCGATATCGGCCATCGCGCCGACTTCGATCCGGCCGCGGTCAGCTAAGTTGATTCTATCGGCCGGCATGCGGGTCATCTTGTGTATGGCTGTCGATAACGACAGGATGCCGCGTTCCCTGACGTAATGGCCGAGAACCTTCGCGTTGGTCCCGTAATAGCGTGGATGGGGCCGCAGATTGCCCGGCGCCATGATGCCGCCGTCCGAGGCGATCATCGTCTTCGGGTGCTGCATGATGCGTTCGACATCGTCGATAGACATCGCGTGATAAACGCAAATGCAGCCACCGGCATATTGCAGGTCCATGATGAGTTCGGCCGCGTTGTCGATGTTGACCTCGATTTCCCGCTGCCGCAGCACGTCGGCCAGGCTGAGTCCATTTAGCGACGGGTCCCACGAGCAATTGGCTAACGCCACTTTGGACGGGTCGTTGCCACCACGTTCATTGATCATCGCGTAGACAATGCCTTCTTTGACCTTCGCGCGCTGCTCCGGGTCGTCCAGTCTTGCCTTGAGCGCGTCGCTACCACCGGCAAGGCTCCAGCGCGGAAACACCGCCGGCAAACCGGTCGACGATGCCGGGTACGGGTACTGATCACTTGAGACGTCGACGCCTCGTGCGATAGCGGCATCGACGTGCGCAAGCGTTTTCGTCGAGCTTCCCCACATCGGCGCGCCCATGACTTTGTGATGTGTGATCTGTGCCGGAATGCCTGCCTCTTCGCCGATACGAATCGTTTCCTCTATTGACTCCAGCACACGCAGCGCCTCGTTGCGCATATGGCTGATGTAAATACCGCCATAAGGCGCGACGACCTTGGCAAGTTCGATCACTTCTTCGGCCGGCGCGAAGCGACCGGGCGCATATAAGAGTCCCGAGGACAGACCAAACGCACCGCTTCGCATCGCCTTTTCAACTTCGTCGCGCATCTGCTGCAGTTCTTCGTCGCTGGCGGGTCGATCCTCAAAGCCCATCACGAGTTCGCGAATCGTGCCATGGCCAACAAACGTGCCGAAGTTGACGGCGGCCGGGTTGGCTTCGAGCTTCGTGAAGTCGTCTTCGATCGGTAACGGCGACCAACCGTCAGGACCACCGATCACGCTCGTCACACCCTGGCGAATCAGGTTTTCGGCATCCGGCCAAAGATAGATGCCGCTTCTCGATTCATTCGGCCTGAGCGCATGGCTATGTATGTCGATGAACCCTGGCGAGACCGCAAGCCCCGTGACATCGAGCCGCAAGTCGGCCGGGTGATCCCTTAGATTGCCGACCGCGACGATACGATCGCCTACAATACCCACATCAGCAATGACCGGGTCTTCGTCGACGCCACTGTAAACGGTGCCGCCGCCAATCACGACATCGAGGGTCTGCTGAACCGCGTCGGGTTGCTCCGTACAAGCAACGAGAAGGCCCGCAAGCGCTAGGTAGCTAGACCAACGCATTGGGTGCGACGTACAGCGCAATGATGGTGACCATGACGATACCTAGCAGGTTCAGGACGATACCGGCACGGACCATCTGCGGAATCGTTATGCGCCCCGTTGCGAACACGATCGCGTTCGGCGGTGTCGCAACGGGCAGCATGAATGCACAACTCGCGGCGATCGTGATGGGTACCGTGAGAATGAGCGGTGGCAAGCCGGCTTGCAGCGCGATTGCACCCATTACCGGTAGCAGCGTCGCCGTCGTCGCCAGGTTGCTCGTCAATTCAGTCAGGAAAATCACGAGCGTAACTGCGGCGACAACCAGTGCAGCAAGGCCAAAGGCATTCAACGGCGCCAGGCTTTCACCGAGCCACAATGCGAGGCCGGTATTCGAAACAGCGGCAGCCAGGCTCAGGCCTCCACCGAACAGGATCAGCACACCCCACGGCAGACGCACAGCGTCTTCCCAGGTCATGAGACGTGACTGCCTTGCGTCATCGCTTGGCAACAGGAACAGTAAGACCGCGGCCGTCATAACGATACCGGGATCCGATATACCCGTCAGGCCTGTCAATTCGGTGAGCGGCCGTCGCAGCATCCAGGAAAAAACAACGGCAGCGAAGATGATAGCGACACGTTTTTCCGCTGTCGTCATTGGCCCGAGTTCTTCGCGAAGTTCGTGCAGATGATCGTTGACTGCATCGCTGGCCGGGATGTTCACCGGATACAGGAATCGCGTTAGCACGAGCCAGGCGATCGGCAGCATCACGATCGTCACCGGTATTCCCACCGTCATCCAGCGTGCGAAACTGATTTCAATGTTGTAGTTCTCGGCCAGGAAGCCGATCAACAGCGCGTTCGGCGGCGTACCGACTAACGTTGCGAGTCCGCCGATGCTTGCTGAATACGCGAGGCCAAGCAGCATTGCGATCTGAAAATCGCTGCGACTCTTGTCCGACAGGTCGGGTACATTGTCGCGAACCACTGCAATCACTGACAGCACGATCGGCAACAACATCATCGTGGTCGATGTGTTCGTCATCCACATGCTCAAGCCAGCACAGACGAACATGAATCCGCCAATCAGCCGCCGCCCGTCGGTTCCGGTGCGATCGAGAATCGCGAGCGCAATGCGCCGATGCAGATCCCAGCGCTCGAGCGCCAGCGCCATCATGAAGCCGCCCAGGAACAGGTAGATGATCGGGTTCGCATAGGGCGCTGCCGCATCCCGGATCGTCGCGATGCCGAGCGGATCGAAGATGACGATCGGCAGAAAAGCGGTGACCGGTACCGGAATGGCCTCGGTCGCCCACCAGATCGCCATCCACAGGCCCACGGCAGCTGCCCGCCATGCCTCGGGACTCATGGTGTCCTGCCACTGCTCGGTGACGAGCATCAGCGCGAACACGGCAGGACCGAGGACACGCCCAACCAGCTGGTAGGTCTCGGGCGGCCGGGCGACCGGGAGTTCTGCAGGCTCGTGCGTAGTAGTCATCTGACGGCGATCGTTATCCGCGGCCGATAAAAAGGGGAGCCGAAGCTCCCCTCTTGTTTTAGTGATCGCTCCTAGAAGTCCATCCTCAGATCGAGGTAGTAATAGACGCCCAGATCGCGGTGCGCATCGGCCCAGTAATTGAACGACTTGTCAGCCAACGGCGCGCGCTCGTCGGTGAAGTTGTTGATGCCGAGGCGAATCCGGGAATCGGCATCGATCAGGTCGAAATCGTAGTCGAAATAGGCGTTGTATGTCGTCATGGATCCCAGGATGTACCGGGTTCCGTCGGACAGGGTATTTGAGGAGTCATAGAAACTACCCAGCCTGTTCATGGTTACACCCGCGCCCCAGGCGTCCTTCGACCAACGCAGGCTGGCGTTATGTTTTTCGTCCGCGTTGCCGTCAACCCCCAGCAGGTCCGCGAACCCCTGGACCGCAGTGTTGGCCGGAAGCTCGCCGCTCTCCACCGCCTCGATCAAGACGGCAGCGTTGCCGCCCGCTTTCTGCTCGTACTTGTCGTAGAAGGAGCCGACATACCGGAAGTCGAACTGGCCGAATCGGGTGTCCTTCGCGTAGTAAATGCCCAGGTCATAGCCCCCGATGGTGCGAGTGTCCAGGTTGGCATAGACGTCTTCGACGGCAAAGACCTCACCTGCCGGGCACACGCCGGCGTCGAGGAAGAACTGAGCATCGCCTGCATCGGGGTCCTCGCGCAATACGACCTCGTTGAAGACCTCGCCGGCGCAATTCGCGGTGCCGGCCTGGAGGCGGTACAAAAGGTCCAGGATAGTGTGGTTTTCCTCGCCGAACAGCCCGATCGTGTCGTCCTTTTCGATCTCCCAGAAATCCAGCGTGAAGGTCAGGTTGTCCGTGGCGTCCCAAACGACGCCGATCGAGGTATTGGTGGATTCCTCGGACACCAGGTCCTTGCTGCCCTGGGCCCGGCGCTGCACGCTCGAGTTGCAGTCCAGATTTTCTCCGGTAAAGTCCTCGACGTACAGGCAGACGTGGTCGTCGCGGTTATTCTGGCGCACCACAAGTTCCTCGTTGACGGTGATCAGGTTGGGGGCCCGGAACGCCTCGGACCAGGAACCGCGGAACAGCAGCTGGTCTATTGGCCGCCAGCCGAAGGCAAACTTGCCGACCGTGGTGTCACCCACGTCCGAGAGGTCCTCGTAACGTGCGGCCAACTGTATATCCAGGGTTTCATGCAGCGGAATGGCAAATTCCGTGAACAGCGAGGTGACGTCACGCCCGCCGCGGCTGTCCGCTGTGGGACTGGAATTGGCCACGTCTCCGACGATTGGATAAGTGGGGCCTTCGAAGGCCGTGAACACGATGGTGCCGTCAAGGCGTGGATCCCGGTCGTCCACGAAGGATTCCTCGCGGTACTCGACGCCGGCCAGGAAACCCACAGGACCAGCTGGCATCTCGAACAGCTCGGCATTGGTCAGCTTGAAGTCGATCATCTTGAGATCGGTCTCGTTCTTGCGGTAGACGTCTATCAGCGCCTGTTCCAGGTTCGAATCGATGCCCGCGCTGAACGGGTTGTAGGCAGCCGGAGTCGGGTCGTCCAGGGCTGCCTGCATCAGGCTGTTGGAAACCCGGTTATGCGTCACATCGTTGCGTTCGGCCTCAGACCAGGTCAAAGCGGTCTCCCAGTCCCAGTCGCCCATGGTGCCGCGAAAGCCCTGCAGGAAACGCCAGGTGTTATTGTCCACGTCGATAATGCGTGGGACTTCGGCCCAGCGGTAATTGTCGATCTCGAGGCGCTCACCTTCGTCGGCCACGTCTGCATAAAATGGAAGTTCGTCCCCATTTTCATCACGCAGGCGACTTGGTGACCCGAGAGGCCCGAACGGGTTGTAGTAATTGGCCGGGCCCAGCTGCAGATCGGCCTGGCCCGAGCTGGCCAGCGACGAGTGCCGCAACAGGTTGGAGTCGGCCTCGTACCAGGACAGTTCGGTGAAGGCCTCGACGCCGCTCGCCATCTCGTGGTTGATGTACAGGAACAGGTTGTAGCGTTCCAGTTCGGACACAAGGTCGCGGTTGTTGTTCAGGTTGTACCGGCCGTCGGGCCGCGTGCCAGGGTCAGGGGCGGCACACATCACCTCGTTGATGACCCAGGCGTCGGCCGCATCGCATTCCGTGCTGTCGATCGGGTAGGTCTCGAATTCACCCGCGCTGTCGGTCAAGACGCCATGGGAATCGCCACTAACGCTGCTGCGGAAATCGAATTGGCCATACAGTGAATTCGCGCTGTCGTTGACGAAGCCCGTGTCGCCCTCCCATGGGGTTCCGATCAGGTGTTGAAGCGCCCAGTCTGCCTGCCCCCACTTGGCTTCGTCCTGAGAATTGACCCGGTCGCGCTTGTAGAAATCGAAGAACACGCCGACATTGGTCCGGCCCCCGTTGAAAAACTTTCCCCATTCCACGTTGACGCGCTGGTCGCCACGGGAAACGTGGTCATATTCATCCAGGCGCGCTCTCACGGTCAGCCCCTCCAGGTCCTTCTTGAGTACGCTATTGATGACTCCGGCTACGGCGTCAGCGCCGTAGATCGCCGAGGCGCCATCGCGCAGCACCTCAACCCGTTCCATGCCGAACACTGGCATGGCATTGGAGTTCACCGAGTTGACCGGCACGAAGCTGCCGCCGACCTCCTCAGTCTGATAGCCCGCGGCCTGCACCATGCGGCGGCCGTTCAGCAGCACCAGCGTATTGCCGGTACCCATGTTACGCAGGTTGAAGGCGCCGATGTCGCCGCGCGCCGAGTTCACGCCACCGGATATGTTTTCCGCTTCGTTAAAGAGGTTCTGCCCCATCTCGGGCATGTAGTCGAACAACTCGTCGCCGGAACTGATGCCCAGCGCCTCGATTTGGGCGGCGTCCATGACCGAAACGGCGAGCGCATCGGAAATCTTGGCGCCCTTGATCTGCGTGCCCGTGACAGTGATTTCATCGACCGCTTCATCGACTTCCTGCGCAAGTGCATTGCTGGCAGCAAAGGGCAACAGGATTACGCCGACAAGAAGTGAACTTGCGCGCCGCAAACCGCGCGGCAACAGTGCGTCAGTGAACATTGTTTTCTCCCCTCAATGAGCTCGTCACGCCATTCATACTGATGGCTTCATGACTTTAACTTCGAACTCAGTAACAACCCAACTCTGCCACAGGCGTATGGCCGCCGCAATCCAGAATTTTACTTTAATTGCAGGAAGTTACGCTCCAACCCTGCCGCCGAGTCGACGAGGCGCTCGTGAGACGCGTTAAGCCATTCAAAACCTGCTTCGAGCGACAGATTATGACCGGCCAGCATGCGCAACACTTCTTCAGCTTGCGGGCCGCCGAGGCCGCTGCGTCCCTCGACCATTGCGGCCGGATCCATCGCCTGCCTGATCACGCCGACGTCCAGCGGCAGGTCCTGCCCAGTCGATTCCTCATAGATTCGGACCAACTCTTCGTCGTGCAGATCTTTCGGCCGCTTGCCTTCAGCGCGCCCGTAGCTCGTGAGCTCCGACGCGTAATGGTGGCCGATACGGAACGGCACGCCGGCTTCATGCAGTAATACATCCGCGACTTCGGTCATCGTCGAATAATCAATATCCACCTCGTCGAGCGCGCGCTGCTTGTCGATGATCAGGTGCGTCATCACAGATACATAAGCCTTATACATGGCCTGCGCCTGTGCCGCGGTATGCAGCGCTTGTGTACCGGGCCGATAATCGTTCATACCGGAGTTGGTGTTGTGTGCATTGAGCGTGACCGTATGCGCACTGCCAACTACGCCCGTTGCCAGGAGCCGCACCTGGTCCAGCGGTCGCGGGTTGCGCTTTTGCGGCATGATGCTGCTGACATCCGTCTGCTCTTCCTCGAGCAAGATCCAGGGCACGGGATCGTGGTACTGCGTGTGCAGGTTTTGCATTAACTGGCCTATCGTGATCGCCGATGTGGCCAGCACATTCGCGAATTCGATCTTCGAATCGACCGAAGATACGAGATTCGCGTCGTAGGAGTTCTCGACGAGTCCGTCGAAGCCGAGCAATTCGGCGAGACGCTCGCGATTGATCGGAAAACCCGAGGTACCGAGTGCCGCAGCGCCGAGCGGACTGCGATTCAAACGCGTGTAGGCCTGCTGCAAACGCTCGGCATCGCGCTCGAAAGCTGCAGAGAACGCGAGCAGGTAGTGCGCCAACGTTGTCGGCTGCGCCTGCACGCCGTGAGTGTAGGCCGGAATGATCGTGTCGACATGTCGTGCGGCCAGGTCGAGCAGCGCTAACCGGGCAGCAAGCAGCGCGTCATAGCTATCGAGCAACGCCTCACGCAACGCCATGCGCCGATACGTCGAGCCAACATCCTGCCTGCTCCTTCCTGTGTGCAATCGCGATGCTTGCGGTCCTGATAGCTCCAGGAGTCGTGCTTCGAAATCGAGATAGTTGCTTGAGCGTGCGCTGCCTGCGTGACCTTGCTCATCGATAACCGTCGCGATGCCTTTGGCGATTGACGCTGCAAGGTCGGCGGGCACAAGGCCCTCCTCCGCCAGCATGACGATCGAGGCTTTATTGATCTGGCCCAAGTGGTGGAAGTCGTCGTGTGTCTCGGCCCACAGCGCTAAGGCTGGCAGCAAGAACAAAAAGCCCGCTAAAAAAGTAGTCCGGCGCAATCGTCAGTCCTCGTGACGTATCAAGGTCCGTTCACGCCACCGTAGGCGACGCCGGTCAGCCGCGCCATATCGGTCTTGAACGTCGTCAGGTCGTCAAGATTGAAATCCTGCAGGTGACGGTGCCCGGCGGCCCTGGCCAGAACCGTCATCAGTTCCACCGATGCGCTGAAGAACCTCGCCAGCCGTTCGGCTGCAATGTCCACGGGCAGGCGGTCACGCAGGTGTTGTTGCTGCGTCGCAATGCCGACCGGGCAGTTGTTCGTGTGACAGGCACGCATGCCGACGCAGCCAATAGCCTGGATCGCGGCGTTCGATACCGCAATTGCATCCGCGCCCAGCGCCATCGCTTTGGCAAAATCAGCGGGATGGCGCAAACCGCCCGTAATCACCAGCGTCACGCCATCGGCCTGGCTCGCATCGAGATGTCGTCGCGCCCTCGCCAGCGCCGGAATCGTCGGTACAGATATGTTGTCACGGAAGATCAGCGGCGCGGCGCCCGTCCCACCACCGCGACCATCGAGGATGATGTAATCGACGCCAATGTCGAGTGCCGCGTCGATGTCTTTCTCGATGTGTTGCGCCGACAACTTAAAACCAACAGGAATACCGCGCGTTTTCTCCCTGACTTCGGCAGCAAATTCTCTGTACTGGTTCAGCTCGCTCCAATCCGGAAAACGCGCCGGTGAAATCGCAGGCGATCCAACGGGCAGGTTGCGTACGTCAGCGATCTTGCCTTTGACCTTTTCGCCCGGCAGGTGACCGCCCGTGCCGGTCTTGGCACCCTGACCGCCTTTGAAGTGAAACGCCTGCGTCTTTTCGACTTTGTCCCACGAAAATCCGAAGCGTGCCGACGCCAACTCATAGAAATAACGGCTGTTAGCTTCCTGTTCTTCTGGAAGCATGCCGCCCTCACCCGAACAGATGCCGGTGCCGGCCAACTCGGCGCCTTTGGAGAGCGCGACTTTGGCTTCCTCGGACAATGCACCAAAACTCATGTCGGAGACGAACAACGGGATGTCGAGAGTAAGCGGCCTGGCTGCGTTCGCGCCGATCACGGCGTCGGTGCCAACCGGATCTTCATCAAGCAGTGGCAGCTTGTGCAACTGACCAACAACAAACTGCAGGTCGTCCCATTTCGGCAGGTCATTGCGCGACACGCCCATCGCCGCCGCCGGGCCATGGTGGCCGACTTTGCTCAAGCCCTCATTCGCCAGCTTGCGTATGAACTTTACGTACGGCTCATCGCTCGTTCCGGTGTGGTCCTGGTACACACCCTGGTACGCATCGCGCTGGTACGGTTGCGGATGCGAACCGGACCACGCGCGGATTTCGTCTTCATCGACAAGAACGCTGCCACTTTCTACCCAGGCATTGAATTTCGGCAGTGTCTCGCTATGGTTGTATTCGCTGATGCCGGTGTCCAGTCGATAGTCCCAACCGTGCACGCCGCAGATAAGATTATGGCCATCGACATGGCCATCGGACATCAGTGCGCCGCGGTGCGCGCAGCGGCCGTACATGACGGACACCTCGTCATCGAAACGCACAATAACGAGATCGACGTCAGCCACAAGGGCATGTGCCGGCGCGCGGTCCTTGAGGTCATTCCATTTAGCAATTGCAATTTTTTTCATTCGTATCGGAACCTGTTAACGGCTAATGCGGCAACGACAAGCGTGCCGGTGAGTAAGACAATAACATTGGAAATCGCTGACGCCGCACCGGCCTGAAAACTGATGAGCTTGTGCAAGGCATCCATCGTCCAGCCAGTTGGCATCAACATCTGCAGTCCCTGCATCCACTCAGGCGTAACTTCGATCGGCCACCAGCAGCCGCCCAGTGCGGCCAGCAGGTTTGCGATCAGCACGCCGAGTCCGGCAGCCTGCCCCTCTGTTCTGGCGAGACTGCCAAGCAGCAGCCCGGCCGAGGCGCAAAAGGCCGCCCAGGCCGCCAGTACGAGTGCAATCATTGCCACGTCCGGGCCCCAATCCATTTTGAAAAGAAACGTGCCGACCAGAAGAGCAAAGCCGACCTGCAACGCAGCGAGCAGCATGCGCGCGCCCCATTTGCCTGCGACGACCTCGGCTCGCGTCATCGGCGCCGAAGCAAGCCGCCGCAACAATCCCCGCAGTCGCTCCAGCACCAGCATGCTGCCACCGCTGGTTAACAGCACCAGCAACGTGAACATGACGAGAATGCCCGGAATCGCCTGTTCGAAGCCCACCGGTATCACCTGCCGTTGCCCGGCCGCGGAGACCTCGAGCTGCCACACTCTCGTCTCACCATTCAGTTCGACAAGCGCAGCCGCGTTCAGTGGCGCATCGGATCGTGCATCGGCTGTCACGACATCGGCAAGTGCCGTATACAGGCTGCGTTGAATTCGAATTACTTCAAAATTGCGCAACAGCGCCGATGCTTTGGTGTCGAAGCTGGCGTCGACCTGCTCTCCGGCGGCTATCTGCTGGCTGAAATCGTCAGTCAGCGTCAAGACACGTTGTGGCAGCTTGCCTTCGGCATCGGCGACCACATCTGCGCGCCACTCCGGATCGAACTCGTTCTCACGGAGCCGCAAGTCGATCTGTTCCTTGAGAAACCCGGGCGTTTTGGCTGCGATGACGATCGGCGTCGCGTCACCACCCGCCATGCCGCCCGAGAAGCCGGACATCACCGTGCCAATGAAGTAAAAGAAGATCGGCGGCATGACAAACAACCAGGCCAGTGTGCCGCCTTGCCGTAGCTGATTGCGAACGTCGTGCCAGGCGATGAAGACAACGTTCTTCATGCCTGGGCAAATCCGCTTCGCAGCCGCCAGGCGCAGATCGAAAGCCCGCTGGCGGCGGCCGCGGCAACGATGAGCCAACTGTTGACGTCAATTATCCAGGCGCCGACCTCGGTGATCTCGGATGTCAACTTGTCTACAACAAATCCGTTCGGTGACAGGCGTCCGATCGCCGCGATCCAGCCAGGCAATACAGCAAGCGGAAAGAAACTCCCTCCGGCCATCAGTAACGGAAACAGCAGCATCGATGAGATGACGCTGGCCGTGTTCTGATTACTGAACAGCATTTGCAGTGCTGCGAACCACGAGAACAATGCGACGCCGGATAGTGCTACCCACACGAGCGACGACGGAAATTTCGCCCACGATACGCCGTGATATAAGAACCCCAGGACAAGTGTCAGCCCACCAATAATCGCAATCACAACGGCAGCGGCTAACGCTTTGCCGATGACGAAACTACCGAGTTGTCCGGGCGAATAGACCAAACGCCGGAGGGTCCCATGATCGCGCTCAACCCAGAAGTCACTCGCGAGACCATTGGAGGAAAACATGACCGCCATCATGATAATGCCCGGCAGATACAACAGCGCGAGTGATACTTGCACATCAGTCGCCGGCGGCCCGACGATTTCCACATTGATGACCGGAGGAAACAGCTGTGGCGCGACGACTTCAATCTTGTTCTGGATGGCAACAGCAATCGCCGCAACCGCCGCGTCGTTCGACTCATCAACCAGGGACTGGATCGTATTGATTTCTTCGCCGAACAGCTGATGCGCGTAAAATCCGGCGTCGAGTACAATTTCGGTCACGTCGGTAATGATGCCCGGCAGGATCGTTTGCGCAGGGTTGGTCTTGAGCGTCAACGTGACCGGTTCGGCATCGAGAAACGCGTCGCCAAATCCTGCCGGGATTATCAGCAGGCCGCTCGCCTCGCCCGCGTTGACACGCTCTGTGCCCTCCTCGACCGTGGTCTTTTCCACGGAAATCAGTTCGCCAATGTCACCAGCGCTGTACGCCCCGGCGATCAGCACGCTGAGAAACGATTCATCCTGATCAGCTATTAGCAACACGCCGTGCGGCTGCGCGCCGTCGCCGCTCATCAGCATCGTAATAAGGCCACCGACCGTGAGCGGGATAGCAAACCAGATCGCGGTCTGCATCAGGTCCTGGCGCCACCGCGAAAGGTCCTTACGGAATGATGTCAGGGCGAAGTTCATAAGATTATTCGCGCAACTCCTTGCCTGTCAGCAACAGGAACAGCGTTTCGAGGTTGGGACTTCGTAAAATGGTTTCGGTGACGACGCCACCGGCGTTCGAAATCACCGCAAAAATATCGGGTAGATGCTGCGATGCGCGCGACAGCGTCAGCGTGACACATTCTTCTTCCTGGGTGATGACTTCGAGGTCGAGATCGTCACGCTCTATCAGCGTGTCAACAGCTTGCCTCGTTTCGTCCAACGGAAAGGTCCCGTTCAATTGCAGTACGTCGCGGGCGCTAAGCTTGGCGCGCAGCTCATTGACCGTGCCCTTGGCGATCAGCTTACCGTTGTCGATGATCGCAAGAGAGTCGCACAGTCGCTCGGCCTCCTCCATGTAATGCGTTGTGTAGAGGACACACGCACCTGCGTCACGCGCGGCTTCGACCATGTCGAACAGGCGCGCTCGCGACTGCGGATCGACGCCGACGGTTGGTTCGTCGAGCAGTATGACGGGGGGCTTATGCACGATGCCACAACCGAAATTCAGGCGGCGCTTCATTCCGCCCGAAAATTCCTTGGGCAGATCTTTCGCGCGATCGACGAGGCCGATCGTGTCGAGCACTTCACTTACGCGTGAGTCGAGTTCGGCTCCACGTAGCCCGTAGGCCTTGCCCCAGTAACGCAGATTCTCGATAGCCGGCAGGTCTTCGTACAATGCCAGTTCCTGCGGGACGACCCCCAGATTCTGCCGGGCCGCCTTGCCGTCAGAAACAACGTCATGACCCGCCACGGATGCGTGACCGGACGTCGGCCGCAGCAGGCCCGAAATACAGTTGATTGCCGTCGACTTCCCGGCACCATTGGGGCCGAGCAATCCGAAAACGGTGCCTTTACCGGCCTCGAAACTAATCTGATCCACGGCGACGAGATCGCCATAGTTTTTTGTGAGTTCGTCTACTTTGAGCATGGTCGGAGACAATAACGTAAAATCGGCCACACACCAATTCGGTCGCAGGATGATAACAATGCAGACAATCAGATCGATACTCGCCGCTTTGTTCCTTTTCACGGTCGCTGGCGCGCAAGCAGAAACTATCGCAGTTATCGGCACCGGTAGCGTAGGTGGCGCGCTCGGACCCGAGTTTGCCGCACAGGGCCATACGATCGTCTATGGTTCACGGGATCCTTCAAGAAGCGACGTAGCGGAACTCGTGACACGCACAGTCGGTGGTGCATCTGCGACTACTCAGGCGGAAGCAGTCAAAGATGCCGACATTGTAGTGCTTGCCGTTCCAGGCTTGCTTGTCGAAGAGATTACAAAAAGCCTCGGTGACTTATCGGGAAAGATCATTATCGATCCGACAAATCCTCTCAAGCGATCCGAGACAGGACTGGAATTCGGCGTTGATACATCAAATGGCCAGATCATTCAGGCTGCCGCCCCTGACGCGTACGTCGTCAAAGCTTTCAACACGCTGAATTGGAAAACGATGGTTGATCCCGAAGAATCCGGCGGACCGGTATCGATTCCGCTCGTAGGAGACAACGCCGCGGCAAAGGCAACGGTCGCTGCACTGGTTGAAGGAATGGGGCTCGAGGCGATCGATCTCGGCGGCATTGAGAACGCGCATTGGGTCGAAGGCATGCTTATTCTTTGGATCAACAATCGTTACGGCAGCACGCGCGATTCTTTCGACTACCACTTGCGCAAGGTTCCGTGATACTCAAACGACTGATCCCCGTTATCGCAATAGCCTTTGCGTATGCGCCGGCCCATGCGGAGGACTATGCCGCCCTGCTCGACGAAGCCATAGAAAACGTCGAATGGGAGTTCCAAAAAGAGTGGGCGTTCACTGAAACATCGCTGAGCGAAGGGGAACTCTTCGTCGGTCGCTTCGATCCTCGACCCGAGGACGATGAGCAATGGACTCTGATCTCGGTCGATGGCAAAGAGCCAACAAGTCGCCAGCGCCGTAAGTACCTGCACGACAAAGATGAGCATCGCGGCGACTCTAACGATGACGACAATCGGATCACGGCAATCGTGAACCGCGACAGTCTTGAACTGGTTGAAGAAACTGACGAGCATTGGCTGTTTACCTTCGCGCCAGCCGAGGACGAAGAAGCCTTCCTGAACAGCGTCGACGCAATGATCAGGATTGTAAAAGACGGACGCTACGTCGATTCACTCGAGATGCGTAACTTCCAGGACATCAAACCGGGTTACGGCACAAAAATTACCACGTTTCAGATGCGTTTTTCCTTCGGGCCAGCGGTGGCAGGAGGCACAATCGTGCCGCAGTCCATTGACGTAAATGTCACAGGCCGCGCACTGCTATTCATTGGCTTCGATGAAACCGAGGTCACAAAGTACAGCGACTTCGAACACGTCGTCGACTCAACCGGAGCCAATCTATGACCTCATGTACCTTTACAAAACCGCTCCTGGTTTTGGCCGCAACGCTGTTTATCGCCAACTGCGGTGGCGAAGTGCCGCAAACCGAGCCCGAAAAAAGCAGTATCGAGGCACTCGCAGATGAATATCTCGCGGCAACGCTGCAACGCTTCCCGGCGATCGGCACCTACCTTGGCATCGATGGTGTTCGTCACGACCGGCTTTACGACAATTCGCTGGACGCGCTTGCCGAGTGGCAACGTCGGGACGATGCATGGTTGGCCGAGCTGAATTCAATCGGCGCGCCGGAAGACATCGGCAGCCGTGACTGGGTGACTTACGGCATTATGCACGAGTATCTGGAAAGCACCGCCGCGACAAAAATTTGCCGCAGCGAGCTCTGGCAGGCCAGCACTACGACGGCATGGCACACAGGCCTGCCGTTCCTTTTCGATATTCAGCCAGTGGACACCGAGGATCTGCAGCAGCAAGCGCTCGACCGGCTACGTGAAGTTCCTGGGTATTTGGATACTGAAATTGCGAATCTACGCCTGGGACTCGAACTGGGTTATAGCGCGCCGCGCGTAACCGTCGAAAAGGTTCCCGCCGAAGTACGGTCGCTTATCTCGGATACCAGTCCGTTTCTGAATCTCGCGACTCGTGTCGACAACGAGGAGTTTACGGTAAAGGTAAACGCAATCACTAAGGACGAGATCGAACCGGCGATCGAGCGTTTTGCTGACTTCATCGAAAACGTCTATCTCGATCAGGCGCGCGAAGAAATTGCACTGAGTGCAAACAGGGACGGTGCGAAGTGCTATCCGGCACTGGTGCGATCATTCGCGACCGTGCAACCGTCTGCCGAAGAGATTCACGCGTTGGGGCTGCAGCAGATTGACGGTATTCGGGCAGAGATGCAGGCCGTCATCGACGAACACTTCGGTGGCGGTTCGATCGACGAGTTTCTGCGCAGGGTCAATACGGATCCGGAATTTACGTTCGAATCCGAAGACGCCGTGTTGCAATACTCGCTCGATGCTCTCGATGCCGCCAAACAGGCGATGGGGAGTGTGTTCGGCCGCCTGCCGAAAGCGGACGTTGAGATCAAGCCGTATCCCGAATTTGCCGAAAGCGGCGTCGGCGAGTATCACCCGTCCTCAGAGGACAGCACACGTCCCGGCATCTTCTATATCTCGGTCACAGATCCGACGCATCGCAGTCGCGCGCCGCAGCAATCGACCCTGTATCACGAGACGTATCCGGGGCATCACCATCAGATCGCGCTTGCGCTCGAACTCGGCGACAAAGTCCACCCGATCGCACGCTACTTTGGCAACTCAGGATTTTCGGAGGGCTGGGGCTTGTACGCCGAGCGGCTGGCCGATGAACTGGATCTGTATGGCGATGCGCTTGACTATATGGGCATGCTGTCCGACCAGGGAGCACGCGCCGCCCGGCTGGTCATCGATACCGGCCTGCACACTAAAGGCTGGAGCCGGCAGCAAGCTGTCGATTACATGGCCAGCAACACGGCATGGGCCATGGTCGATATCGAGAATGACATCAATCGCTACATCTCCTGGCCGGGACAGGCCAACGCTTACATGCTCGGCATGCTCGAAATCCGCCGCCTGCGGACACTAGCGGAGTACGAGCTCGGCGACGCGTTTGATCTGAGCGCATTTCACGATCGGGTGGTCGGCTTCGGCGGCACCACGCTACCGATGCTGCACGTGTCCATCCTCGCGTGGATCGAGGAGATGCGGGAAGCCGACGCAGGGTAAATGGTGCCGGATAGGTGACTCGAACACCTGACCCCATCATTACGAATGCGTTTTTCGCTGGGCGCAACCGGGAATATCCGGGGAGACTTGGGAAACCTTCAATTCTACAACTCCATATTTTAATTGAATTAATTGCAGATAATTGGGCATACACGGGAAAACACGATATTATTCGGGTTATGAGTCCCCTGCGTGTCCCCGATGTCACGACCTGAAAACCTACCAAGCAAGTTAACCGAAACGTCGATCCCGAGTTTACCGATCGGTGACCGCCGTTATGATGTCCCTGATCATCAGATAAGTAACCTTTACATGACGGTTTACCCTTCCGGCAAGAAGTCATGGGTGTATCGCTATCGGGCAGATGGCAAGAGCAAACGATTCCGCATTGGTGACGGTTCAATAAAACCTCCGACCGCAAGGAACAAAGCAAAGAAGATTGCTGGTGAGATCGCGAACGGAATCGACCCGAACGCAGAAAAGGAACGTGAGCGTCAGGATAGAGTGAGGTCCAGAGAGGGAACCCTCAGTTCGTTCCTTGAGAATCGATATGGCCCGTGGGTGACAGTGGAGCGTAAAACAGGCAGAGAAACCGTGCAATCCATCAAGGGCTCTTTCCCCAACCTTCTCCATAAACCTATGGACGAAATCACTAGCTGGGAAATCGAGAACTGGCGCAAGGAAAAACACAAACTTAGAAGATCACCCAGTACGACTAATCGGCAGATCGCCGCCCTTAAGGCATGCTTGTCAAAAGCGGTTGAATGGGACGTTATTGATAAGAACCCGCTTCATGGACTCAAGCTTTCACTAGTGGATCGCTCGCCGATACCTAGAATTATTGACGATGAGGATGAAAAGCGCCTGAGGTCGGCGCTTCGGGCCCGTGACAAAGAAATGCGCAGGCAGCGCACTGCAGCAAATGAATGGCGCAATCAGCGCCACTATGAACTCCTACCCAACTATGGCGCATACGTTGATCACCTCGAACCGATGGTACTGCTCGCCCTTAACACGGGAATGCGCCGAGGTGAAATTTTTCAATTGCGGTGGGTGAATGTATCCAACAAAAAGGTAATAGTTAGAGGAAAGACGGCGAAGAGCAGTCAGACGCGCACCATACCGCTCAATCGGGAAGCCCAAACAATTTTCAAACAGTGGAACTCCAACAGCATGTGGGTGTTTCCCGGATCGGGTGGATTGCCGCTTACTACCATTAAGCGATCATGGGGCGGAATTAAGACGGTTGCAGGGTTTCCTACCCTCCGCTTCCACGACCTTCGGCATACTTTCGCCACTCGTGTGCTTCAGAAGGGATCGGACATAAAGACGGTATCTGCCCTACTCGGTCATGCGGATATTTCTACTACAGCAAAATATCTTCATGCAACGGATGAAAGTAAACGAAAAGCAGTGGAGCTGTTATGAGTTTCCAATTTACCGAAGACATCTGCGAGGACTTGATGGACCCCGCCTATGTTGATAAACCGATCGGTACAGAAGATCAGTTTGAACGCTTTATCAAGAGAGTAGAGCAAGCGATCGATGAGTTTCCAACGTACGGCGATTTTAAGCCCAGAAGAGTGAGAAAAAGGGAGCTCAAGGAAGCAAAGAAGGCTGTTGATACTTTACGTGAGACTCTCTTCTCCCCAGGCAGCAATTTTCAGTATCTGTGCAGCGAGCGCCCAGTTTTTTCCTATATGTTTCCAAGCGGCCCGCCCGACGCTGATAAAGTTGAGTCCGAACTCAAGACAATTGGCGTTCTGATCGACTTGCATCTAGAGTATTCGTTGAGCAGGCGCCAGAGAAAAATAATCCCGCCTGTACGTCGTTTCGCCGCAAAATTGGCGTTTGAGTATTTTCGAGTTTTTGACCGCCTTCCAGATAAAGCCAATAAAAAGGTTGGCCGATCTGGAAGCCCAGTAGTGCAAAGCCCCTTTGTAAATTTCCTTGGTCATGCATTGGATGCTCTGGTCGCGGAGGGTTTCCTTGATGTCGAAAAACGACCCGCGGACATGAAGTTTCTTACTAAAGAGGCGATCAAGGAAGCGAGTTTTGAAATAAAGGCTACAAAGGAAGGGTCGGCGTTTTTGTCGCCTCTTCGTGAGTCAGGCTTCGATGGACGCAGCACTCTGTCCATAGGTATTCCAAGAAAGGGAAATTGACCCTTCTTTCCGGCCGTTATTTCCCCTGCCCACCAACGGCTGCATGCAAAAATAGCCTCGCTTTCGCAGAGATCTGCGATCAATTTCGAATATATACGCGAAATGTGAGGTTGGATATGGAAAAGAAACTCTTGAACCGTACCGAGGCTGCTACATACCTTGGTTTTGACCGACGTACGCTAAGAAACTGGGAGAAGCAAAACTTCGGGCCACGCCCGGAAAGACTTCCAAGCGGGCAACCCTATTATTCTCGCGAATCTCTAGACAAATTCGTTGCGAGTTTTTCTGATGTCGGAGAAAGCCGTGAAGAGGGTTCGGCTTGAACCCGTTTATAACACAGGCTGTTGCCGTTCAAAGAAAGATTGAGGACGGCGATTCTTTGGACCAATTCGACAAAGAAGTCGTTAACTTCGCGCTGCAACGACTCATCCGAAAAGGACGCATGCCTTTTCAGCGATTTCGTGACCATTACGTCATCGGAACCGAGCGCAAGAAGATTCTTGATGGGGCCGACTACTATCGAACAATCCTCATGCATCGCAAAAGCGATATTTGGTATCCCGATTCCGATACTTCTCAATTGTCGGTTTGTGCGGTCTACGTAAGTTCACAAATAGAGCCGCCCGACCCTAGTGTGTTTGACGCAGATCGAGGACGGCCTGACGACTACCTGCATGAGCTGATCGACCGAGCCAACATCGGACCGGCCACACAGTGCAGCTATCAGAAATTACTAGAAGAGGCTCCACCCGACTGGCGAATTGGTGCAGTTGGAACAGTCCAGGAATCTCTTCGTCGTTATGTACGCGAGCTTAGCCTAATTGACTCAATGGTCGCTGCGGAAGAAAGGGACGCGCTTGAAGACCATCTTCGACATCAGGCGAGAACAAAGACAAAAGACATTCCGAACGGGAATCTTGAGGCCGTTATGGAAGCTTATCTGG
>JAOTYE010000032.1 GCA_029862045.1 Gammaproteobacteria bacterium | reverse complement strand
GATTGTTATCCGCTCGTCAGCCCGGAGACCGGCCTCGTGTACCACGAACGGCGCGGCGGGCGCAGGTTCGGGCGTGCAGCGAAAGCCGTCCTTACACTCTCTCCGCAACGTGACATTCACGAACGACATCGCGTGCGGGCGGCACGCACTGGAGAGACACAATGCGAATCAAACAGTTTGCAGCCGCAGCATTTTTCTTGTCGTTCGTCATCGGCACCGTTTCTGCTGCAGATTCTGCGACGGGCGATACGCTCATCGTCACGGCGACCCGTACAGAAATCCCGTTGCATGACGCCATTGTCCCGGTCACCGTAATCACCCGCGAAGACATCGAAATGTCTCTCGCAACCGACCTTGCCGAATTGCTGCGTTTTGAGGCCGGCATCGATATCGGCCGCAACGGCGGGCCCGGACAGTCGACCTCGATTTTCTTGCGGGGAACTGAAAGCAATCACACGCTCGTGCTGATCGACGGTGTGCGCATCAATCCGGGCACGCTGGGGGGCGCCGCTATCCAGCACATCGCACCCGAGATCATCGAACGCGTCGAAATCGTCAAAGGTGCACGCTCCGCATTGTTCGGCACGGATGCAATTGGCGGCGTGATCAACATCATCACACGCCGCGCGAACGATGCCTACCTCGAAAGCAGCCTTGGTGCCGGAAGTTTCGACACGCGGTCAGGCTATGTATCGGGAGGCAATCATTCTGCCAATGGCGAATTCGGAATCACATTGAACTGGCAGTCGACCGATGGCTATGCGCCGCGTGTTGATTCCGATATCGAACGCGGCTACGACAACCTGTCAGCCAACCTTTACGCGGCCCGGCGTATCGGTAAGAACGACGTTAGCGTTCGACACTGGCGAACAGAAGGAACGGTGGAGTACCTCGACTTCTTCCTGAACCCGGTCGATCAAGACTTCGAGAACGCGACTACCGCCGTCGAACTGGACACGAAATTTTCTGACAAGGGCTCGAGCAAACTCGTGGTGTCGTTCATGCAGGATGACATCTCACAAAACCAGGCCGACGATTTCGTCGAGTCCGACCGTATCAGTTTTGACTGGCAGTATAGCCACGCCTTTGCGACCCATACGTTGACCGGCGGGCTGTTTGGCATTGACGAAAATGCGTCGACACTGTCCTTCGGATCAGGATTTGACGAAGACACAACCGTTCGTGCTGTGTTCCTGCAAGATCAGTGGTCCCGTGAACGCCACAGGACGTTCGTCGCGATGCGCCTGACCGATCATGAGACCTTCGGCAATCATTTGACCTGGAACGTTGAGTACGCCTATGAATTGAGCGACGCCTGGACCCTCAATGCAGGCGTGGGTCACGCATTCCGGGCACCGGATGCCACAGATCGATTCGGCTTCGGCGGCAATACGAACCTCGACCCGGAACTGGCTGATGAAGCGCAATTTGGTCTGCGCTATGCACCAGGCACGGGCCACAGCCTTGATATCGAGTTTTACAGCAACGATATCGAGGACCTGATTGAGTTTGATCTGCAGACATTCGAGCTGAAGAACATCACCAAAGCGGAGATTCGTGGCACGCAAGTCGGCTACGAGTATCGCGGTGACAGTTTTGTTATTCGCACGGAGCTGGCGAGGCAGAGCGCTGATAATGCCACCACGGGCGAACGGCTCTTGCGCCGCGCCGAAGAGACTATGACAATTTCGTACACACAGGATATCGGGGCGCATCGCGTTGGCGTTGCTGTCATTGCAAATGGCGATCGAGAGGATTTTGACGGTATCAAGCTTCCGGGCTACGTTCTCGCCAACCTATCAGGTCAGATCAGGCTGAGTGACAACTGGGCCGTGCACGCACGCGTCGAGAATCTGCTCGATACAGAATACGAGACCGCGGCGAATTTTCGCATGCAGCGACGCAGCGGTTTTGTCGAACTGAAATATCGTTGGGACTAATGAGCGCTGACGTATGGGTAAACGACTAAGCAAGATTTACACGCGAACCGGCGATGACGGCACGACGGGCCTTGGCGATGGCAGCCGCGTCGCCAAGGACGATCTTCGGGTCGAGGCGTTCGGCACGGTCGACGAAGCGAATAGCGCCATCGGCATGGTGCTCGCGGCCGGGTCTGTGCCGCAAGGCATCCGCAAAACGCTGACCGAGGTGCAGCACGATCTGTTTGAGCTTGGTGGCGAACTCTGCATTCCCGGTCACAGTGCGATCAGCGAAGATTTTGTCGAACGCCTCGAGAACGAACTCGATGCCCTGAACGCTGACCTGCCGGCCCTGCAGGAATTCATCCTGCCTGGCGGCGGCGAGGCAGCCGCCGCATGTCATCTGGCACGCACGATCGTTCGCCGTGCCGAGCGCATCACGACGACACTTGCCAGTACCGAGTCCGTCCGCCCCGAGGTCCTGAAGTACCTGAACCGGCTATCCGACCTGCTGTTCGTCATCGCACGCGTACTGGCGAGAGCCGAGTCCGGGCAAGAGGTACTCTGGAACCGACAAAGATAGGTTGCACGGCCTGCGGCTGCGACATAGGCCACCGTCATGGCTCGCTGCGCTGCGCTTTACTTCCGGTGACCTATATCGCATCCACAAGCCTTACAGACGTTTCCACATCAGGACCGCGTCGCCCGGGCACAGTTTTGAGAATTCATCCGTATTGCGAATCGCTTCAGGTGCGTCGTTACGATCCACAACAACGTAAGCCAGCCGCGAAAAATACCGGTCCGCATCGATCGTCAGTAACCACAATTCGCTGACGCCCGATTCGGCTGCCCTTGTTTCAAGTGCCGCAACCAGCTGCCTACCGATGCCACCGTTTCGGAGCGTTGGATCGACGACAAGAGAGCGCAGCAGGCCAACTTTGCCGAACTGCTCGAGACCGATCACGCCGACAGGACGATCGTTCGTGAGTGCGACCAGAAAATTCTGCATGTGATCGGTAGTCAAATCGTCGACGGGCAGGCTCGCGCCCGCCAGCCAGGATTGCGCGGCGGAGAGATCCGAATCTGTGGCCGGGCGTATCGCTGTATCGGAACTCATTCCTCGTTCGCCAACGCAAGCGCGCGCCGCTTGCGCGCTTCCTGTAGCGCCTCGCAGACCGCCTGTGCGGCGACCAGCAACCTTGGGGTCGCGCGACCGATCTCGTCAGCTGGCATCAGAAAGCGATTTTGATACCGGTTCGCAGCAACATGTGACCAACGATCCCATTCACCAAATGCGTCCGCGCCGGCATCGGTGCTCGCGAGCATCACTTCGGGATCACGCTCCACGACAGCTTCGACATCGACCGCCGGCGCAAGGGCGTTGAGGTCATCGAATACGTTATTGCCGCCACAGAGCGCGATTAGTTCACTCACGTAGTGTTCGCCATTAATCGTATACAACGGTCGCCTGTCCACCTGGTAGAACACTCGCATATCTTCAGTACGCGCATAGCGCGCTTCGATGGACCGCATTCCGTTTTGGAAGTTTGTGGCCGCTTCGTTAGCTTCGCTCGTATAACCGGTTAATTCGCCGATGCGGCGCAGCGCGCTTGCGACATCGGCGAGTGTACGGGTGCGTATCACTTCGACGTTGTAGCCAACGCCGCGCAGCTCGTCGACGACGTGTGCTGGCGTGCCACTCTGCCACACCAGCAACAAGTCGGGTTGCAGTACGGCCAGTTGTTCCTGATCCACGACGAATGCGTCACCGATGATCGGCAGCTCCTCTGCGTCGGCTGGATAGTTGGAAAAGGCGCTCACGCCGACGAGCGTGTCACCGGCTCCAGCCGCGAACACAAGCTCCGTTAAACTGGGTGCAAGCGTCACGAGACGCGCGTAAGTGCTTGCTTCAGGTTCTGGTTGTGGTTGTGGTTTCTCTGTGCACGCGCAGAGGCAAGACAACGCGATGCTTATGAGAGCGAGAAAACATGCCCTCACCGCGTCCAGCCATACAGGGTCATTGCTGCGATAATCACAGCCCAAATCAGAAGCAGACGAAACACAAGTTGATTCGCGGCTGTCGCGCCGCGCACGGCCCGTTGCGTCAGATCCTCTTCAGCTATATCGCCAAGCGCAAGTGCGCTGACCCCAACCCTGGCCAGCAAATGTTCATTGTATTCTGAAGGCGAATCGGTTTTTTGTTCGGTCGGTGCACGCCACGCACCCAATGCCGTATCGAAATTGCCAGCCGCTGCATAACCGATCGCGGTAAGTCGCGCCGGAATCCATGCAAGCCAACCGTGCAACATTACCGCAGCATCGCGCAAGCGTTCCGACGTGCCACTCGATTCCTCATCGCGAGCTGCCGCGAAAACAGCCCGACGCCGGATCAGGTCGGTGACACGATAAGCCCATGCCCCTAGCGGACCGAGTAACACGAACCAGAAGATGACCGCGAAAAGTCTGTTGTTCGCCTGTATGCAGACGCTTTCCTCTACCTTGTGAATTCGCTCAAGTACGTCTTCCGGAACCTCACTCTCAATAATCGCCTTCGCGGTTTGCTTGATGCGCTCCTCATCGCCTTCTTCCGAGGCCTTGCAGTATTCGTTGACATCCTCGCCAATGTCCTGTGGTCCGAGCGAAAAGAACAGCACGACAACGGCGAGGAGCAGGTACGGAAAGCCAAGCAGCGAATCGCCCAGACTGAACGTCACCGTGAATACCGGCAATACGAGCAGCACTGCAATCAAAATTATCGCGATTAACGATGGCCAGTTCGCCAGGCGGGCTGCCTGGCGAAAGCCGGCATCGATAATCCGATCGAGCCAGCGCAATCTGCGCAAATGAAACAGCTGTGTGGCAAGTCGCTCGACGACGAGGCCGACAAGAAGGGCAATCAGATGCATCGTTTCTTAACTCGTACTTTTAGGTCCTGCGGGATTGGTTTACGCCATCATACAAGCGTAGCCAGTCGAAAGCAGGGCCCGGGTCCGTCTTTCGCCCGGGCGAGATGTCCGAATGTGCGGCTATTTGCCGCACTGATAGCGCCGGATAGCCCAAGAGCAATGCGTCTGTGACCGCGATAAGGACCTCATATTGAGAATCCGTATACGGCGTATCGTCGTCGCCCTCCAGCTCGATGCCAATTGAGAAATCGTTGCAACACGTCCGCCCCTGAAACGACGACTCGCCGGCGTGCCAGGCGCGGTTCCCAAATGGCACAAACTGAATCAGCTCACCGTCGCGGCGAATCAGCAGATGCGATGACACCTCCACGCCGCGAATCTCCGCAAAATAGGGGTGGCTATCCCAGTTCAGGGAATTCGAGAACAGCTGTTCGATTTCGCCACCACCGAATTCCCCTGGCGGCAAACTGATGCCGTGCACAACAAGCAACTCGGGCTCAGCGCCGTCGGGTCGCTCGTCCTGGTTTACGCTCGGACACTGCCTCGCAGGCACAATCAGCCCACTGTCGGTATTGACGCTGAACGATACGCTCATCAACGGTTGCTCCACTGACCCGGAAAGACGATAGTCATGGTTGTAACCGCAAGCTGTCAACGGTAATGGCTCTCACACGACTTTTCATCGACGACGAACTTCGATCCGGCCAGGAATTACGGCTCGACAGCGAGCAAGCGCGTTACATTGGCCGTGTTCTGCGGCTGCGCATCGGCGATCAGCTAACCGTATTCAATGGCCAGGGTGGTGAATTCTGCGCGCACGCGAAGAGCATCACCAGGAACGCGGCAATTCTCCTGCTTGGCGAACACTCGGATAGCGGCACCGAGTCGGCGCTCAAAATGCATCTCGTGCAGGGCATCTCGCGTGGTGAACGGATGGATTTCGTCATACAAAAAGCGACCGAACTCGGCGTAAAACGCATATCGCCGGTGCACACCGCTTACGGTGTCGTCAAACTGGATGCGGAACGGGCGGCGAAGCGCCGCGATCATTGGCAAAGCGTTGCCGAGAGCGCCTGTGAGCAAGCGGGCCGTACGCGGCCGCCGCTGATCGACCCACCGATGGATCTCAACGCATGGTTCGGCGGCAGAGCGAAGCAGCCCGATACGGATCTGATCCTGCGACCTTTCGCCACCACACCGCTTACCTCTATTACGACACCCGCGACCAAGGTCTGCCTGTTGATCGGACCCGAGGGCGGCTTCAACGACAGCGAGTACGATGACGCCTCAGTCGCAGGATTTGAGGCCGTTTCGCTAGGGCCGCGCATACTTCGCACCGAAACAGCCGCGACTGCTGCGCTTGCCGTCGTGCAATCGATGTGGGGAGACCTGCGCGAAGCAGATGACTAACTGCCGGCTCAGACGCGTCTAACGCCATCACGATGCAACATAAGGTCTGACACAGCTCAGCACCGGCATTCTAACGGCGATGGATAACCTCGGCAGTGTGACCTGGGATTGCGCGAGCGGTGGCGTCATCGAGGACAAGCCGTTGCCACTTTCGTGCCGATAGACCTTTCAGGCCTGGATTGACTCTTGCGCCAGCATCGCCTCGAGCTTCTCGAGATCGGGAATCAGCGGAAACTCGTTGATCATCTTCACGCGGCAGAGCACCGGCGCGTCTTCAGGCCAGCCTTCGGTCGTATGCAGCTTGAGCACGTCTTTGTTGACGCGAACGAGCTGTGGGAAACCTTGCGTCAGAACGCCGAAATAGCCTGTTTTTAACCGGCTCGTGCTCGCATAGAATACAACGATTCGCGTGCGTCCCGTCACAGCCGGCACCTCTTTGCCAAGCGCGCCCTCGAAGGATATCACCGGCAATTGCCGACCATTCCAGTTCACTGTGCCAAGCATCCAGTTATGTGCGCCCGCCTCATGATCGGGTTTCGAAAAACGCACGACCTCCGCGACACAGGCTCGCGGCACTATCAGGCGATCTTCTGCCAGCGGAACGAGCAGGCTATACAGTTCGTCAGCTTCAGCATTCACGACAACAAGATTCCTTTTTCCTCGAGCAGACGCGCTATTGCATCAAGCAACTCCGCATCCTGATAAGGCTTGCCCAGGTAATCATTGACGCCGAGCTCGATCGCGCGCGCACGATGTTTGTCGCCAACACGAGAGGTCACCATAATGATGGGCACATCAGATACACGATCGTCATTGCGAACGTGTGACGCAAATTCGTACCCGTCCATCCGCGGCATTTCAATATCGAGCAAAATGATGTCGGGCTTGTGCTCCGCCATCATACTGATCGCGTCGAGTCCGTCTTTCGCTGTCGCGACGCGCATGCCATTGCGCTGCAGGAAACGCTCCATGACACGCCGAACCGTGATCGAGTCGTCGACGACAAGCGCGAGAGGACGATCATCGACAGGTGTCGGCGCGGCTTTCTTGAGCTCAACAACTGGCGCACCGGTTCGTACCAGTGCGGCGATGTCCAGAATCAGGACGATATGACCATCGCCAAGAATCGTCGCGCCCGAGATGCCGCGAATGCTCGCAAGTTGCGGACCAATCGACTTAACAACAATCTCACGACTCGCGATCATTTCGTCAGTCAGCAGAGCAGCCGAGAACTCGCCGGCGTTGACGAGGATTACCGGAATGAAAGGCTCATCCTGCGGTAGTTTTGCTGCCTGACCGCCGAGATACATACCGAGATGGCGGAACTTGTAACTCTGCTCACCGTACTGATAACTCGGCTCGCTTTGACTGAGCAGGTTTTCGAGTTCCCCGCGCGGAATTCGTGCAACGCCCTCAACTGAGGGTAGCGGCAATGCATACACTTCTTCGCCCGTACGAACGACTAGCGCCTGTGTGATCGCAAGCGTAAACGGCAGGCGCACCGTGAAATTTGTGCCCTGCCCCGTAACCGACGAAATTTGCAGCGATCCGCCCAGCTTCTTGACCTCATTGGCGACAACATCCATGCCAACCCCACGTCCCGCGGCTTGCGTGACTTCGCCCGCGGTCGTGAAGCCTGGCGTCAGAATCAGCTCCATGATCTCTTCGTCGGTGACCTTGCTCTCGGGCTGCAGCATGTCTCGCTCATAGGCTTTGCGCCGAATCGCATCGACGTCGAGACCCTTGCCGTCGTCGGCAACGTCGATGACCATTTCGGTACCTTCGCGATGGAGCCGGATCGTTATCCGTCCTGTCGCAGGCTTGTTCGCTTCCTGACGTTCATCTGGTGATTCGATGCCATGCACTACCGCATTTCTGAGCATGTGTTCGAATGGCGGCAACATTTTGTCGAGCACCTGTCGATCGAGTTCGCCCGATGCGCCCTCGACGGCCAGCTCCGCGCGTTTGTTCGCTTCTTTCGCAATCTGCCGCACGAGTCTCGTCAGGCGTGGCACGTGACGTTCGAACGGCACCATGCGTGTACGCATCAGGCCATCCTGCAATTCCGCCGTGACACGCGACTGCTGCACGAGCAGACCCTCTGCCTCAGTAGTTTGTGACTGCAGCAGATCCTTGATGCTGCCGAGATCGTTTGCCGATTCGGCAAGCGCCCGTGACAGTTGCTGAATATTGGAATAGCGATCAAGTTCGAGAGGGTCGAAGTCTCGCGCAACGAGCGTGTCCTGATGACCATGCATGATCTGTGCTTCGGTCTCGATTTCCAGCTTGCGCAATTGCTCGCGCAATCGCCTGACAGTCTGTTCGAGCTCGTCAACGTGGAATTCGAAGGAACCAACCTGCTGCGTTAGTCGCGAGTGATAGATACTGATCTCGCCGGCAGCATTCAGGAGATCCTCGAGCAATTCAGCATCGATGCGCGCAAATTCCTGGCGCTGCTCCTGGCGCTGCTCCTGGCGCGCTCCCGGCACCGCAGCAGGTTGCGGTGCTTCAGGCTTGGGCTTGGCCTTGATTTTTTTGCGGATCCTCGGCTTGGGTTCCGGTTCCGGTTCCGGCTTCGCCACTCTGTCGGGATGGGCGGCAGCAAGCTCATCAGCAGGTGACGGTTGCCCGATTTGTGCCAACTCATCAGCCAACGGTGTGTCGACAATCACCATGCTGACGGTGTCTTCCGGTTCTATCGTGAACTCAGCCGGCTCGGCTGCCTCGACATCCTTGTCCGCGGGCGCCGTCTCGACTGCTGAATCATCAGCCACCTCAAAGCCGGCATTGGTTTGTTGAATCCGCTTCTCGAGCTCGCTCGCCGCCGTTACCGCTTTGCCGGCGATCACCGCATCACGCATGCGGTGTAATTCATCGACGCTATGCTGCAGCAACTCATCGACGGTTTGCGTCGCCTTGACACTGCCTCCATCGACCGAGATCAGCAGCGTCTCGAGCTCATGGCTCAGATTGCCCATCGCCGTAATACCGGCCATTCGCGCACCGCCTTTCAGCGTGTGCAGGTGTCGTTTGAGCTCCTCCATCGATTGCCTGGATTCTTTGTTCTTGCTCCAGTCGAGAAGCGCCTTGTCCGCGGCCTCGAGCAACTCCGCCGACTCTTCGGTAAATATCGCCGCAATTTCGGTGTCGTATTCGGGCTCTTCAGCAACGGCCTGGACGACGGGCTCCGGTTTCACCACGGCTACGGGCTCGTCCACCTCTTCCCGGACAATCGTATGTTCAGCTTGCACCGCATCCGTAAGCTTGGCCAGATGCTCGATCAGTGCGGTGTAGTCAGCACGCCTGCGTTCAGATTGATTGATATCGCCGACAATCGTCGCGATCGCCTTTGATACTGCGCGCAATGCGTCGAGCCCTGACTGTTGAAAACCGATCTTGTAATCGTAGACGCGGCGCACGAATCGATTGAGCGCTGCTGCAACAGCAACGCCACGCTCGACGTTGGCCATGTTCGCGCTGCCATGCAGCGTGTGACAGGCGCGATACAGCTTGTCCGTAACGTCAAACGGTGGCCGATGGCCTTCGCATGCATCCAGGTAGGCGGTAATGACCGCAAGATGGCCGGTCGTCTCCTTTGAAAAGATGTCGAGCAAGACCGGATCCATTTCAAGGGCCGGCTCGGCGTCTTCAGTCTCTGCAGCGGCCTTCGGGATCGTCAATACCGCTGCATTCGGATCGCCCTCAGCGAAAGCACTCGCCCGCGCCATCAGCAGACTGATATCTGTGGACGGTTCGGTACCAACCTCGAGTTGCTCGATCAATTCGGGCACCGCGGCGGCTGCCGCAATGATGAAATCGACCATCGGCGGCGTGCGAACCAAGGTGCGGTTGATCAGGCGATTGAGCAGATTTTCGACGCTCCAGGAGTATTCTCCAATACGTTCGGCACCGACCATCCGGCCGCTGCCTTTAAGCGTATGGAACGATCGTCTGACCGTGATCAACGTCTCCATATCATCCGGCTCATCACGCCAGGCCGGCAGCTTGCGCTTGATCGACGCAACCTCTTCCTTCGCTTCTTCGATGAACAGTTCGAGCAGCTCCGGGTCGAGGTGTTCGGCATCCGCTGCGATGACCGGTAGCGGCATGACGTCCGTCGCTTGCATTCTCGCCTGCTCGGCGGCAGCCATCTCGGCAGCCTGTGCAGCGATCACGGCGCTGTCGAGCTTCATCGTCTGCGCAACCTGCGGCTCGGCCTTCGCTTCCCGCGACAGCCGATGTTCAACATCGCGCAACACGGCCAGACAAGCTTCCGCGTTGTCGAGCATGTACCAGGGCTCGCTGCGGCCTGCCTTCACGGTTTCCATGTAGTACTCGATGCTGACAATCACATCGGCAAGGCGGTCTGTCTCTTTTTGCGTCAGGCGAGCAGGGCCGTCGCCGGCAAGCGCCAGTGTGATCAGCTGACCGACGCGATCAATTACTTCCATCGCCCGGGTCTTGTTCAACATCATCAGGCCAGCCTTGATACCGCGTATCAGCGAAGGCACGCTGTCGAGGCCCTGCGATGGCCCCTGTGATGCGAGGCTCTGTCCTACGGTTTCCTTGATGCGCGCGAGATTGATAATGCACTCGCGCATGACTGACTCTGCGACCTGTTGGTAGTCAGCGGCTTCCTGGGGAGGTAGATCTGAAACGGCTTCACCCGAGACGCTGTCGGTTGGAACAATGAGCCGCACAAGTTGCTGATCCAGACGATCTTCAACGCGCAACAGAGTCGCCGCTATATCGAGGATGATCTGATCTGACGCTGTCCCACCTCGTTCAACGACGGACTTGAGCAGATCAATCTCACCTTCGATATCGCCACGCAGTTCTCCAAGACCGAGAACGCCCAGCGTGTCGCTGATTTTCTTCAACAACTCGAGCTGCGGCACAAGGTCTGACGACTTGTTCATGCCCGTGCGAACGAAGATGTCGAGCACATCCTTCACCCGGGCAAGATCTTCCTTGATCGCCGCCGCAACCGTTTTCATGAGCTTGACGCTCGGCGCAGACAAGGCCTCTCGCGCCTGTTCAACCTGCTCATCGCCGGGGAGTAACTCAGACAGGTTGAACGCCGCCCGTATCTCGCCGATTCGCTCGCCAGCCGTACTCGACCTCGCGACGTAGTAGAGGAGATTGTTCAGCAAATCATCAACCGGATGGCTATCGAACGCTTCGATGCCCTCGTCGATGACTCTCTTGATCTGCCGGTCGGTCTGCGCTAATAGTCGCTTCAATGCGACCGACGTCTCGAGGCCGCCATTCTGCAGTGCCTCGAGCACACCGCCAACGACCCACCACAACTGATACATGTCGTCGCGCGTCGCCGATTGTTCCAGCCTGTGCGTGACGCTCGACAGTGATCCGAGATGGCGTGCAGTGTCACCGCCTTGAATCCAGCCGAGCAACGCGAGCTGAAACTTGGGCCGCAAGCGCGTCGCGACCACAACGGGATCTTCGCCTGAACCTTCACGCTTCTCGGTTTTCCGTTGCGCCTGACTTGGTGACAGGTTCAGGAGCAGCAGCGTGCCTTCGGACAACAGCGGCTCCCCGCGGGCAGCACGAAGGTCATTGAGCATTGGCAGCAGCACCAGCGCGATGTCGCGTCCGCCACCCAATAGCCGCTCGATGTAAGTCGGCAATTGCACCATCGCCCGGGTCAACGCGTCGAGACCATCCTCGCGGCCTTTGCCCGCACGAAGACCGGCCAGGTACTTGCAACCGAGCTCCATCTCTTCGGCAAGCAGCGCCGCACCATAAGTCTCGGTCATCTGCAAAGCGCCGCGCGCCTGATGCAGCAATTCGCTGGCACGGACGAGAGCGGCGGATCCGCCGCGCCCGTCGACGCAATCCTCGAGCGCGAGGTGAGCGTTGCGGATCGTCTCCATGAGCTCATCGCTAATGATCGCGAGTGCGTTCACGGTGATTCCACCACCCTCATCGCCGATGAGTTTCTCCTGTATGCCGGTATCGCCTGTCATCAAGCAGTCCGTTCCTTGCTAGCCCGCCTTCGCGTGCCCGCTCGCCTTACCAGCGAGGACATTTGATGAAGTACTGGACAAGGTACGTGCCTGCAGCGCCTCGTTCGGTAACGTAAATCCGGCGACGGTCTTTCTGAGCTGCGAAGCGAGCTCCGAGAGTTTCGCGATTGCCGCTGCCGTCGCCGTCGTCGCCTTACCTGTTTGCTCACTAATCTCACGCAGACGAGTTGTTCGTCGTGTCACATCTGCCGCCGAACCTGCTTGTTGTCGTGCAGAACTCGAAATATTCTGCACCAGGCTCGCGATCTGATTCGATACCTGTTCAATCTCATCCAGGGCCGCGCCCGCGTTCTCGGCGAGTAAAGCGCCGCCAACAACGTCGGTCGTACTCCGCTCCATGGACACAACGGCCTCGTTGGTATCGGCCTGAATCGTCCTGACCAGTACTTCAATTTGCTTGGTGGCATTCGTAGAGCGTTCGGCAAGCCGCTGCACTTCGTCGGCAACAACAGCAAATCCACGCCCGGCTTCGCCAGCCATCGACGCTTGAATCGACGCATTAAGTGCGAGGATGTTTGTCTGCTCAGCGATGTCATTGATCAGCTCAATGATGTTGCCGATCTCCTGTGAGCTTTCGCCGAGGCGCTTGATGCGTTTCGACGTTTCCTGAATTGTCTCGCGAATGGCGTTCATGCCGTCAATCGTGCGGCGCACAGCGTCACCACCTTTGTGCGCCACCTCGACCGAGTGCCGCGCAACGTCCGATGAACGCTCCGCATTGCCCGAGACCTCTTCAATCGAGGCGGCCATGGATACAATCGACTCGGTCGCCGCGTTGATCTCGCGGCCCTGATTGTCCGCTGCCTTGGCGAGGTGTGACGCAGTGTTCTCCGTCTGTTTCGCGGCCGAGTCGACCATGATCGCCGTCTCGTTAACCGTCGCGACAAGCTTTCTGAGCTCTTCGATCGCAAAGTTGAACGAGTCAGCAATTGTCCCGGTGATGTCCTCGGTCACGGTTGCTTCGACCGTCAGGTCGCCGTCGGCAAGGCTGCCCATCTCATCGAGGAGTCGCAGAATCGCCTGCTGGTTGCGTTCGTTTTGTTCTGCCTGCACCTTGGCTGTCGTTTCGAATTTCGAAGAACGCGAGTTAAGAACCAGCAGGATAACGACGAGGATTGTCGCCAGAGCAATTAAGCCGAGCGGTATCCAGAGATTCTGCAGCATAGCCGGTAACGGGCTGTCAGACCCGGACGCCGAGAACGCGTCGCCAAGGGTCGCCGCAGCGGACGCCAGCTCGACACGAACATCCGTGAGACCTTCGATTTGACCCACACTCGCGCCGATGCGCTCGACCTGAGCTTCGAGATTCGCGAGATGGCTGGCAAGCGGCACAAGCGCAATCTCACGGCCCGCAGCATTCAATGGCCGAACATCGAGTTCGGTGTCTTCGCCGGACAACGCATCTGACACCGTGCGCAGGAACACTGCGTCAGCGGCAATTTCGGCCGCAACCGTTGCAGCCTCCGAATTGGTCGCCAGACCCGGGGCCGACCGACCGATACGTGACGCGCGTTGCTGGAATTCCTGAATAATTGCGGTCGCGCCGGTTCGATCCAGCAGCTCGTTCGATAACTCGAGTATGGAGGCCACATTTGAGTCGATACTCGTCGCCGCATCGTTGAGCGCCTCAACATAAGGGCCTTTTGCAACGATCGCTGCCGCGCCGGACTCGAGTTGCTGCCATGCAGACGCTGCGCCGGGTATCGCGGGACCCGCGCTGCGTCGCAGCTGTGCGAGGCGCTTCAGACTCGCATCGAGTTTGGCAATCCCGCCGTCCTGCCCATCGAGCGCCGCACTTGCCTGAGTCTCTATCGCTTGTGATAGCGCAGCAAGTTCTGCTGCTTGAGGATTTCCACCCGCACTCTGCAAGTAAGTCAGCATCGCAGCAGCAATCAGCAAGCCTGCCGTCATTGTTGCGACTATCCTGAATAATGATGTTGTATCTGCTGTATTGGCCATAGCTATTGAAACTCTGTTTTATTTGTAACCCGGCATCGTGTCGGCGCTACGCGTTTCGGCGATCATTCGGCCGCCGCCTGCAAAAATAAGTTGCTTTCGATAAAGTCGACCAAATCGATTATGGGCCACGTGTCTTCACCACGCTCGTAGGCGCCCGTCAGGAATCGGTCACAGCGAACCACTGTCTCCGGCCATGTGTCCGTGAATTCGTGGTCCATGAAACGGCGAAAGCCGAGCACTTCGTCGACGACGAGGCCGGCTGGAACTTCACGATGATTCACCGAAATGACTCGCGTCGTTCGTCGCAACGTCGTGCGACCGCTACCGAGCAACAACTTGACGTCAACGAGCGGCAGAAGATGCCCACGCAGATTCGCGATGCCGAGCATCCAGCGCTTGCTTCCCGGAACGCGCGTCATCTCAGACGGTAGCATCAGTACCTCTCGAACCTGGTCACGAGTTGCAACGAACTGTTCTTCACCTATTCGAAAACCGACACCGACCCACTCATCCTGCCCCGTAGCCCCGCCTTGTCCCGAATGTGCCTGACGACTACGTCGCTCGATCTCCGCAAGCAACTCGAACGGATGCGTGACCAGCGCCGCGAGATCTGCGGAATCGCCCATTCAGGCAGCCATCACCGCGTTAATCTTCGCCACGAGCTGCTTCGCGTCGATCGGCTTGACGAGATACTCAACAGCTCCCTGGCGCATGCCCCAGATCTTGTCGGTTTCCTGATCCTTGGTCGTAATCATGATGACCGGTATGCCGGATGTATCCGAATCCTGGGTCAACTTGCGTGTCGCCTGAAAACCGTTCATCCCGGGCATGACGACATCCATCAGGATGCAGTCGGGCCGGGACACCCTGGCCTGCCGCAGGCCTTCTTCGCCACTGTCGGCCACAAGCGTATCGAAGCCGTTTTTCTCCAGCATGTTCTGAAACAAATGCAGTTCAGTTGGCGAATCATCGATGATGAGAATTACTGCCATCAATGCTTCCTTTGCAACGTGCTCAATAAGAGATGATTAATTAATCTGGTTTGATATCGCACCGATTAACTCGTCTTTAGTAAACGGCTTGGTCAGATACTGTTCCGATCCAACAATACGGCCGCGCGCCCGGTCGAACAATCCGTCCTTACTCGACAGCATGATGACCGGCGTTTCCTTGAACATCTTGTTGTGCTTGATGAGCGAACACGTCTCGTAACCGTCGAGCCGCGGCATCATGATGTCGACAAAAATCAGATCGGGCTGATGGTCGGCTATTTTCGACAATGCGTCGAATCCATCGATTGCTGTGAATACGTGACAACCTTCTTTGGTCAACAGCGTTTCCGCCGTTCGACGAATCGTCTTACTATCATCCACAACGAGAATCTTGAGGCCGTTCAGACTTCGAGATGCATTATTTGACACCGGATTTCCTCACACTTAACTGGAATCCCCAAGGATTCATTCTGTTTGTCGTTTTTCCCCGCGCGATGGCGGTGGGCAGCCACAAAATGCTCAGGAAAAACGACTTGTACCATATTGACATAAGTCCTGCTACGACGCCCGCCGCAGGGAGCAAAATCTTAAGAAATTTCAACGCTTACCTCTGGATTCCAAGGTATAGTTGCTCGCTCGAATCTGACTGAGTAGAGAATACCGCCAATGACCCGGGGCACGCTCAGAATCGGCGTTGTCATGGACCCAATCGAGTCCATCACGCCCTACAAAGACAGTTCTCTGGCCATGTTGCTCGAAGCAGAACGGCGCTCTGCTGAAATCCATTATTTTCGGCAGAAAGACCTCAAATTGCTGAGCGGCCGAGCTGGCGGTCATTCTCAGCGGCTGAAGGTTACCGATGATGATTCAGCCTGGTTCGAACTCGGCGCGAGCAAAGAGATTGAACTCGGCGATCTCGACGTCATTCTGATGCGCAAGGATCCGCCGTTCGACATGGAGTACATTTATACGACGTACATCCTGGATCGGGCACGCGAGGCGGGCGCACTCATCGTCAATCACCCGCAGGCCTTGCGGGACATGAACGAGAAGGCGTATACGGCGTGGTTTCCAGAGTGCACACCAGCAACGCTGATCACGCGCTCGATGGCGGAGATGAAGGCATTTCTCATCGCCAACGATCGCATCGTCGTCAAGCCACTGGACGGTATGGGTGGGCGCTCAATATTTGTCGTACATAAAGGAGACAACAACGCCAATGTGATCTTCGAGACGCTCACCGACTATGGTCAACGATTTGCGATGGCGCAGGTATTCATCCCGGAGATAAGCGCGGGCGACAAGCGCATATTGCTGATCAATGGCGTAGCCGTACCCTATGCGCTCGCGCGCATACCCCCGGATGGCGACAATCGCGGCAATCTGGTCATGGGTGCCAAAGGCGTTGGCCAGGAATTATCCGACGTCGACCGCTCGATCTGCGAACAGGTTGGACCCGTATTGCGTGACAGCGGCGTGCTCTTCGCCGGCATCGACATCATTGGCGACTACCTGACCGAGGTCAACGTCACTAGCCCGACAGGCATCCGCGAACTCGACCAACAATTCGGCCTCAACATTGCCGGCTTGCTGTTTGACGCCATCGAGCAAGCAGTGGGATGACAAGCGATACGCCTTTTTATCCGGCGTCACTTCATACCTCAAACGAGACATGAGCCCTTGTTTTCGAGGCCACGGAGCCGTTTACTCTTTTCTTCAACGAATTGATTTCGCTAGATCTTTCAAGCGTTAGGCCGAGGAATTAAGTAAACTGTCACCGCTATGGCCAGCATCGCCATCAAAATGGATTCAATGGACGAGATTCAACTCGTCGCTCCGGAGACGCCAGACCGGCTGCCGGCGATGCTTTTCCTTGCCGCACTGATTCACGGCATTCTGATTATTGGCGTTACTTTCAACGCCCAACTGTTCGACAATTTTGCCGATGCGATCTCGCTTGAAGTGACGATCGTGGCCGACCCTGATCAGCAAATCGATCGGCCCGACGAAGCCGAGTATCTGGCTCAGGCCTCGCAAACCGGTGGCGGCAATACCGTTGCCGAGGTGCGGCCCGCAGCGCCGCTGCAAAGTGCTTCGCCGATTGACAATCTTGGCGAAGAAAACGCCACATCTCTGGTCGATTCGACGCCGCACGACCAGTCGGCCGACCAGCTCATAGCGACGCAGAACGAACAGGATCTGCGGATCGCCGACCATCTCCGCGAACAACCACGGCCCGACGAAGCAACGGCGATAGCGCTCGAATCCGGTAGCGAGCAGACCTTGCCATTGCCGCAGGAAGACAAATCCTCGCTTCTGATCCACGATGACGATCCGCGCCAGCTCATTATCAGTGCCGACACGCGCGAATCCACAGTTGCAGCCTATCTCGACAACTGGAAACGACGCATCGAGACGGTCGGCGACGAGTATTTCCCGGAATTGGGCGATCTTGAGGGTCTGACAGGCAGTCCAACCCTGGAGGTCAGCATCGAGGCCTCCGGGCAGCTCGCAGCAGTCATCATTCGCAAGTCGAGCGGTTCGCAGGTGCTCGACAAGGCCGCGCTCGATATTCTGCGGCGCGCCTCGCCGTTCGACCCGTTCCCTGCAGAGATCCGCGCCGATTATGATCGGCTCCGCTTCGCCTACAAATGGTTGTTCACCGGCCAGCTCGCATCCGCCACGGCCAGCGTCAACTAGCCAACGAAGCGACAGACTATTGTGCCATCCCTCTCATGGCCGATTGAGGGCTTTGCAGTGCAAGCTATTGTGCCATCCCTCTCATGGCCGATTGAGGGCTTTGCAGTGCAAGCTATTGTGCCATCCCTCACATAGCCCGATACTGTGCTTATGAGTTTCGATGGTTCTCTGACAAATCAGCTGCTTATCGCCATGCCCGGGATGGCCGATCCCAATTTCAGCACCACGGTCACCCTGATTTGTGAACATAACGATGACGGTGCGCTCGGTATTGTCATCAACCGGCCGTTGAATCTGACCTTGGCCGGACTATTCGAGCAACTCGACGTTGCAGACCCCGACCCGAAGGCTGCGGCAAGCCCGGTATTCATGGGCGGCCCCGTTGGACCCGAGCGCGGCTTCGTGTTGCACGATCCGGGCGTTGCGTTCGAAAACTCGGTCGAAGTTTCAAACGACATTCACCTGACGCTGTCGCGCGATGTCATTGACGCCATGGCGACGGGCGATGGTCCGCAAAAATCGTTGGTCGCCCTCGGCTACGCCGGTTGGGAGCCTGGCCAACTTGAGAACGAGATGCTTGCCAATTCCTGGCTAAACGTACCCGCATCTCCCAACATCGTATTTGACATGCCGTTCAACGATCGCTGGATGGCAGCTGCGCGCACGCTCGGCATCGACATCAGCCAGATATCACCCGATGCCGGACACGCCTGACAGCGACCAACCCGAAACCATCCTCGCATTTGATTTCGGCCTGCGGCGCATCGGCGTTGCGGTGGGTCAGACCGTAACGGGATCTGCCAGCCCGCTCGGCGTTGTCGCATACGGCGACAATGGTCCGGACTTCGACGCAATCACAACGCTCGTCAAGGAGTGGCGGCCATCGCGTCTGATCGTCGGATTGCCAATGCAAGCCGACGGATCGCCGGGCGACATGCAGCCCCGTGTTGAATGTTTCGTCAGGCAGCTATCGCGCTATGACCTAATGGTCAATATGGTCGATGAGCGCTACACATCGCTCGAAGCCGAGGCCGTCTTGAAGAACGCCCGGGCCGCCGGCAGCCGCGGTCGTATCTCCAGGGAGATGATCGATAGCGCTGCAGCGGTGTTGATCGCCGAGCGCTACCTGAGGACACAGCGGTAGGAGCCACTCGCCGTAGACGGCAGGCAGACTACTGCCAGACGACAGACGCGGCGTCAAAAACGGGCCCATCGACACACACTCTTTGCATCGCAGGACCGTCTTGCGTCGTTACCTGGACCGTGCAGCCCGCGCAGCCGCCAACTCCGCACGCCATGAATTCCTCCAGAGAAACCTGACACGGCAGATTTTGCTCTGCTGCAAGTGCAGCAACGGCTTTGAGCATCGGCGTCGGTCCGCATGCGAATATCTCCGTTTTCGCTCGTCCGGCGTCGTCGAGGCTCTGCAACCACCTTGCTGCAAGTTCCGTCACGTAACCACGAAAGCAGCCCGAAAAACCGGCGAAGCTCGCCAGTCGTGAAGGTATTCTCCAGCTCTCGAGCAGCGGCATCGCGCTCGAAACAGCCTCATCCAGCCAGGGCGTCAGAATGTCAGACGTTTCAGGTTCGAACGGGAAAGGAATCTCGGAACCGAGGATTGCAAGAGGATTCCACCGCTCATCCCGCAAGGTCTCGGCGAGAAAGACCATGGGTGGAATTCCGACGCCACCGCCAATCAACAGACAATTCGGCCGCTCGGGAGACGCCACAAACGGCTGGCCGATCGGACCAAGCACACTGATCATGTCACCGGGACGCTTGCCGGCCAGCAAATGCAGTCCTTCACCGACGACCTTGTACAGCACCTCGATGCAATCATCGATACTACGCATGATCGACAGCGGCCGACGCATCGGCAGGGTGTCATCACAATTTACGTGGACGAAGCTACCGGGCCTCGCAGCGGCGGCACACTTCGGCGCACGAATTCGCATGATGAACTGATCGCCAGGGTATACCTCGGTCGCGACCAATTCGCCGTCTTCGACGAACAGGGTTCCGCGGTTTCTTTGTGCGTGTTTCTGCGCCGCCGTGGTCAATACGCATCCATCGCCCTGCTCACACGCTCGAGCACAGCCATGCGCACGGCAACACCGTTTGCGACCTGTTGTGTGATGGCCGACGCCGGGCTGTCGGCAAGCGCGGATTCGATTTCGATACCACGGTTCATCGGTCCGGGATGCATAACGATGGCGCCAGGGGCAGCGCTTTGCATGCGCTCCGTGCTGATCCCGTATTTGGCGAAGTACTCGTCGATGGCCGGGATGCCGTCGAGGCTGCCGATCCGTTCACGCTGAATGCGCAGTGCCATGACGACATCGGCATCGCGCAGGCCGTCGTCGAGGTTGTCGATAATTGACGCGAAAGGCATCTCGTCCGGATCGGGTGCCAGTACCGGTGGAGAAACCAGCCGCAACTCCCCGACCCCAAGTGTATTCAATCCCTGTGCCGCGGAGCGCGCAACGCGCGAATGCATAATATCGCCCACGATCGCCACGGTCAGATCCTCAAATTTTCCCTTGCGCTGACGAATAGTGAGCAGATCGAGCAAACCCTGGGTCGGGTGGGATACGTCGCCCTCTCCGGCATTGAGAATACTGACATGGTCGTTGACGTGACGAACGATGTGCGCCGGAACGCCGACGCTGGCATCGCGCACGACCATGATGTCAACCTGCATCGCTTGCAGGGTGTGAATCGTGTCGAGAATGCTCTCGCCCTTTTTTCGCGATGACGTATTGACGTCGAGATTCAGTACATCGGCCCCGAGACGTTTGCCGGCGAGATCGAAAGATGCGCGCGTCCGCGTACTTGGCTCGAAAAACAGATTGGCGACTGTGCGCCCGGCCAGTGACCGGCTACGTGCCGCGGCACCTCCAGATGGGCTTACGAATCGCTCGGCATCGTCGAGCAATTCGACGAGTAACGACCGGTCGAGCCCCTTAAGAGTCAGTAAGTGACGCAAACTTCCGTCCGCGTTCAGTTGCAGATTCGCCTCGTTATTGCTGCTTGAAAAAACTTCGATCGCTTGCATGGCGGGGCAAGTCTACTGACATCATACGATACGCGCTAGCGGAAAATCGGCAGGCGCGTTCCCGGGCCGTACGGCTAGCCGCCGAAATTGATCTTCGCTTCGAGGTTCGAACGAGAGTCCGCATGTGACATCGCCTCTTCGAGCGTTATCGTTCCGCCCTTGTAAAGACCAAGCAGCGCATCGTCGAAAGTCTGCATGCCTTGCTCGCCGCTGTCCCTGTGCGCGTCCTTTACTGCTGAGATGTCGCCCTTGAGCATCAGGTCTTTGATGTGTGGCGTGTTGAGCATGAGTTCTACGGCGGCAACGAGCTTGCCACCGCGGGAGCGTACGAGTCGCTGTGACAGGATTGCCCGCAGGTAATGCGCCAAATCCATGAATACCTGACCGTGCTGTTCCTGAGGGAACATGTTGATGATGCGGTCGAGTGTTTCCGACGCATTGTTCGAATGCAGGGTACCGACAACCAGGTGACCCGTGCCGGCCATGTCGAGCGCCGCCTGCATCGATTCACGATCACGAACCTCACCAATCTGAATTACGTCGGGCGCGGCGCGCATGGCGCTCTTTAACGCCCGGGCGTACGACTTTGTATCAAGCCCGACTTCGCGCTGATTGACGATCGACTTCTTGTTTGGATGCAGAAATTCGATCGGGTCTTCGATCGTAATGATATGTGACGATGTCTTCTCGTTACGATGGTTAATCATCGCAGCGAGTGTTGTCGACTTACCGCAACCAGTGGCACCGACCATCAGGACCAGACCACGGCGCAGCATGACAAGGTCTTTCATCTGCTCGGGCATGCCGAGCTCGTCGAGTGTCGGCATTTCCGAGGTAATGTATCGCAGCACCATTGCAACATTACTGCGCTGATGAAAAACGTTGACGCGAAAACGACCAAGACCCGGCTCTGATATCGCGAAGTCAATTTCGAGTTCACGGGCAAAAGTCTCCAGCTGACCTTCGTCCATGAGCTCGAGCGCCGCCTGCTTGACCATCTTGGGCGTCATCTCGAGCTTGTTGACCGGCATTATCTTGCCGTCAATCTTGATCTTGGCCGGTGAAAACGGGGCGAAGAATAAGTCTGACGCCTTTTTTTCGACCATCAGTTTGAATAGTGGCTTGACGTTCATCTATGCGCTCTTCCGTGAGACTCAGAATGTCTGAGCGGAATCTTCCTCCACGATTCTGAGACTCTCCTGCTGCCGGTCGGCAATTGCAGAGTCGCGTTTACTTTCAAGTTTGACGCGTAGACGCAGCTCGTTCTTGGAGTCCGCATTACGCATCGCTTCTTCGTAGGAAATAATGCTCTGCTCGTAAAGGTCGAACAGTGCCTGGTCGAACGTTTGCATGCCGAGACGCGTCGACTTCGCCATGATCTCCTTGATTTGTCCAACCTCGCCTTTAAAGATGAGGTCGGCAATCAACGGTGTATTGAGCATGATTTCCATTGCTGCCACGCGCCCTACTCCGCCCTCACGCGGCACCAGCCGCTGCGAGATAAACGCCTTGGTGTTCAGAGAGACGTCCATCAGCAGTTGCTGCCGTCTCTCGTCCGGGAAAAAGTTGATGATGCGATCGAGGGCCTGGTTGGCACTGTTGGCGTGCAGCGTCGCGAGGCACAGGTGACCGGTTTCGGCAAACTGAATTCCGTATTCCATCGTCTCCTTGTCACGGATCTCACCGATCAGAATTACGTCAGGCGCCTGACGCAGCGTGTTTTTCAGTGCCGCGTGCCAGGTTTCTGTATCGACACCGACCTCGCGTTGCGTGATGACACAACCCCTATGCGGATGCACATACTCGACCGGGTCCTCGATGGATACGATGTGGCCGCGGGAATTCTCATTACGGTGGCCAATCATCGCTGCCAACGTCGTGGACTTACCGGAACCCGTTCCTCCGACGACGATACAGAGGCCGCGTTTGTTCATGACAACGTCTTTGAGAATCGGTGGCAACTCGAGATCCTCAAGCGTCGGAATCTCTGTCGTAATCGTCCTGAGAACTGCGCCGACGTATCCCTGTTGAATGAACGCGCTGACGCGGAAGCGCCCGATGCCTTGCGGCGCAATCGCAAAATTGCACTCTTTGGTCGCGTCGAATTCCTTGATCTGCTTGTCGTTCATGATCGAGCGAACCATGATGGCCGCCTGATCGGCGCTCAGCGGATTGTCCGTCGCCTTGTGAATTGTGCCGTCGACCTTGATCGCTGGCGGAAACCCTCTGGTGAGGAAAAGGTCCGAGCCTTCACGCTCGACCATTTTTCTGAGCAGATTCTGCGTCAGCCGTACTGCTTGTTCGCGTTCCATCTTCCTTTTCTCCCGTCAGAACTGCCTGGCGGCGTTCCTAGAAATTCTCTTTCTGCACTGCACGGAAGCGTGCTTCTTCCTTGTTGATCAGGCCTTTCGACATCAGTTCGGCGAGGTTCTGATCGAGCGTATACATACCCATACCCTGGCCTGTCTGAATAGCCGAGTACATTTGTGCGATCTTGCCTTCGCGAATCAGGTTTCTGATCGCAGGCGTACCGATCATGATTTCGTGAGCGGCGATTCGTCCCCCACCGATTCTCTTCAGCAGCGTTTGCGAAATGACGGCACGAAGTGACTCCGACAACATCGCGCGCACCATTTCTTTTTCCGCGGCCGGGAATACGTCGACAATACGATCGATTGTCTTGGCCGCCGAACTCGTATGCAGGGTCCCGAAAACTAGGTGGCCGGTTTCGGCCGCGGTCAGCGCCAAACGAATCGTCTCGAGGTCGCGCAGCTCACCAACGAGAATCACATCAGGGTCTTCACGCAGAGCCGAGCGCAGTGCTTCGTTAAAACCAAGCGTATCGCGATGTACTTCGCGTTGGTTAATGAGCGATTTCTTGGACTCATGGACGAACTCAATCGGGTCCTCAATCGTCAAAATATGATCGGGTTTGTTCTCGTTGATGTAGTCGACCATAGCGGCCAGGGTTGTTGACTTACCCGAACCGGTGGGTCCGGTTACTAATACAATACCCCTGGGATGCATTGAAACATCCTTGAAAATTGCCGGTGCACCCAGATCCTCAAGCGTCAGAATCTCAGAGGGAATGATTCTGAAAACAGCTGCCGAACCGCGGTTTTGATTGTATGC
>JAOTYE010000016.1 GCA_029862045.1 Gammaproteobacteria bacterium | reverse complement strand
GCTTGCGGGAGTCGACGTACGCCATGCCGTAGTCCGACCCCACGCCCGGGATGGTAACGGCCATCGCCGGCGTGACCGCGGTATAGGGATAGTGGAATGTCACACGTGCGTCGGAGTTCATGGTCTTGCCGTCCTTGCCCGTGAAGAAGACGTTCTTGTCCACCCAGCCCATCATCCAGGCACTGTGAGTATCGGGATAGACCTCGATGCCTTTCATCGTCCCGTCAATCCGCGGATACCAAACGATCGTACGGGCCGCGGCGTTAGCGATCGAAACTGCATCGGTGAGAATCTTTTTCATGCGCGCGTCGGGCGCGAACGGCTTGCCTTTCTCCATGCCGATCGAGGCAAACAGGCCACGGGTCTCGGAATCCAGCATGTCCAGCGGCTCCTTCTGGATCACCTTGTTGAGGTGCTCATAGAACGTGTAGTCGTTGGCGTGGATCGTATTGAAGGCGTTTCCGGAGACGCCGATGAACTCCATCTCGGGTGGATTATCTTTCCTGGCAAGCGGGTAGAGGCGAAGGTTGTTCTTCACATTCTTCTCGGCTGCCGCAAGGCCGTTCGCAATGGAGGCCCGCATAAAGACCCAAACGTCATAAGTCCTCGGCCTTATTACAAAGTAGCCATTCGGCACCTCACCTTCATAGCCGGGCGGAAGGACGAGATACTTGCCACCCTTCCCCTTGTCCGGGCCGGCGGGCCCGATATCCTGCACGTAACGGAACCAGGCATCATTGAAGGCACCGAGCATGCCCGCCGGCGCTTCCATTACGGTCGGACCATCCCGCTTTAGATCGAGGTTCGGCAGGACGTACATGGTCGAGGTATTCCCGGTCAGATACAGCGACTGGGAGTCCATCAGCTTGTCAAAGTAGACGACCTGGTGCGCCTCGGTTGCGCCCTGGCTGTGAGCGCCATGAATGAGCCCCTGCAAGGATGCACCGGGCATGCCCTTCAGGAAGGCATCGACGCCGCGCATGGTGTCGAGGTAGTCGTAGACTCTGTCGGCGGTTTCGGGCAGCGGCGCCCCGTCGAGGAACTCGAGCGTGCCGATCGAGGTTTCCACCTCGTTCGGGGTGGAAATCGAATCCAACACTTCCTTGCTGACCTGCGCGGCAACTGGCAGGCATATTAATTGTGTCGCGACAATCGCGATCACTAGTGATGCTGGTCTTATCATCTTTATCTTCCTGTTAGTCACTTACGTATTAGGTTCGAGGCGCCTTTCTCGACGTATTGGGCGCCATAGAGTGTCGATATCCAGATCCGGGCCAACGCCTCCTGGATCGGTTTGGGCTGCTTCCTCGGGCGCTGCCCGAATGCATCAATGAACGTGTACGCATTGACGCGATTTAGCGCAAAGATGACAGGGCGAGTATCGAAGGTGGCTATCAAGCCTTGTGCCTGGTCGGCCTGTATACGCGCATTACCGGTATCATCAAACGCACTGAGGAACTGACCCCAGCTCTTCTCAAATCGTTCGTCGGTGGTCGAGGCATCAGCCACCGCTCGCAAAAATGGCCCATGTTGGTAACACGATTGGGTTAACCCTTGAAACGACTCATTCAGCAAGGCCACGGGGTCGCCGACGCCCTCCAGCCAGATATTCGCGGAAGCAAATATCTCTTCCGCCAGCATATGCAGAAGCGTTTCCATCATCTTGTGGATATCTTCGAAATACTGGTAGAACGCCGCTCGTGATAGGCCGGTTGAGGCCATCAGCGAATTGACACTCAATTCCCGAAACGGGTGCGACCATATGAACTCGAGTGCCGCATTGAGAATGACAGCTCGCGTTCGATCCGCTTTTGTGACCTTGCCGGTCGGTTCAGGAACCACGCGCAACTGAGAAGGATGTCGTTTCAAATCTGACATAGTGTCAGATATTAGTAACACCTCGTCAGTTTGTCAATTTCGACAATCACCCAGGTCAGGCACGGAGCTGTCTCGGCTTCAAACCTTTAGAGATCCAGGCACCCAACTCAGCGACTCCGATTGGGAAGCTGATGTTCTACCGTTGAACTACACCGGCGAATCAGGGAGTTACGCCTCACTTGGGCTCGGCTGAGCGCAAAAGTGAGAGTACTTGGATTCTAAGCGAATTTCGGGCATTTGGTGATGCAAATGTCGGGATAGAGTACCGATCAGATGCCGTACCACAATGGTAGAACGATTGAAAACCCGATCCACAGGATCAGGATAAGCGGGACACCTGCTCTCAGGAAGTCCGCGAAGCGGTAGCCGCCGGTGCTCAGAATCAATAGATTCGTCTGGTAGCCGAACGGTGTTGCGAAGCTCATATTGGCGCCAAATAGGACCGCGAGGACGAAGGGCAAAGGCTCAGCACCCAGCTGGTGCGCGGCGGCAATCGCTATCGGCGTGCCTATGACGGCCGCAGCGTTGTTTGAAACGAGGTTCGTTAACACGGCCATAATCAGGATGAATGCGCTGAGTATTACGGGTGTCGGCAGATCACCTGCGGCGCGCACGAGACCGACCGCAATAAATTCGGCCATCCCTGTGGCCACCAGCGCTTTCCCCATTGCCAGGCTGGCCACAATGAGCATGATTACAGCGATCGGCAGGGATCGTCCGACATCCGTCCAGGATAGACACCCGAGCGCAATCAATAAGCCTACACCGATCAACGCAGAGATCGAAATCGGAATTAGTCCTGCCGCAGCGATACCGATCACCATGAACAAGACAAGCAGTGCTCGTTTGGCGCGATGCGCCCTGGGAAGTTCAATCGTACCGTCAGCGAGGAGCATCTTGGCCTCGTTCTTTACCGCGTCCAACGCCGATCGAGCGCCCTGCACCAGCACGACGTCCCCCGCGTGCAAGCGGACGGATCCCGGGTCGGTCGCTTGCTTCAGACCCGGCGCCCGTACGCGATGTACTGCCAGTGGAATTAGCCCGTAGGAAGCCCCAAAAGATACTTCAGACAGTGTTCGACGATGTAGCGGCGAATCGCCGGTGACCACGATCTCGGCAAGGTACTGTTCACCCTCGCCGTGGAGCTTTTCCGAATCGACAGTTTCCATGCCTTCCGTGACTTGATGAAGCGTAGCGCCAATCGATCTCTCGAAACGCTTCAGGTTATCGGGTGTGTCCCTGACAATCAGCCGGTCGCCGGGCTGCATAATTGCGGATGGAAGCCTGGCTACGAGGAGTGAATCACCTCGCCGAATCTGCTCCACGCGCATCTCGTGATCTGTTCGTTCCAAAATCTCCTTGAGAGACTTTCCGGCCGCGAACCCGTCCTCGCGCACGGTCAGTTGAGCATCAAATAGACGGGGTCGGGTGCCTGTCATCGGCATAGTCCGATCCGGCAAAAGTCGCGGGACGAACAGCCAGACAAAAATGAGACCGACACCACCCACCAGTAACGCAGGAATTGTAATGTCGAACATTGCGATGTCCGCCACCCCTAAGTCTCTGGTGATTCCTACCACGAGCAGATTGGTCGAAGTGCCTATCGTGGTGGACATTCCGCCCATAATCGTCGCCAGGCCCATCGGCATCATGAATCCTGACGCGGGCAGTTTCGTACGTAACGCGATACCGACAAGAATAGGAATCATCAGAACAACGATTGGTGTGTCGTTGACAAAAGCACTCAATACAAACACTGCGAGCAGCATGAAAAATAGCGCTGTTTTCGGTCGCTTCAGCCACAGATTTCCTACGAATCGGGCCACAGGCTGCAAAGCACCGGTCGTCTCCAATGCCCTGCCGATGACGATTAGTGAACAGATCGTGATCAGAGCTTCATTGCCAAATCCGAGCAGAAACTGCGCCGGAGTGACCAGAACGCCGTCATCTTCGTAGGGAAACAGGTGAAAGCCAGCTATCAGTAGGATAATTACGGCGAGACTCGATGATTCGAGCGGCAATCTGTCGCGCGTAAACAGGTACAGCGCCGTAACGATAAGTATAACGACGGCGATCCCGTGTGCGTCAGGTGAAAGAGTCTGCATGCCTGTGCCGCCACAAACGAGTTAGTCCGAAAGGCGACGATTACGCGGGGCTCTCACGCCAAGCCCTGGCGCCCCGCTATCGCGGTCAGTACCCAGATACGATATCACGACGGGACCAGGATTCTGCGTAGGACGCTGCAGGGCATCGCGGTACTGCTGACCCAAGGACCATCACCCGAAAAGTGAGAGTAAAACTGAGCATACTCAGAAAGCCTGCTGGAATCAGTTGGTTACTTTTGGGTGATCTAACTCATTGAAACCGGTGGTCACAGGACCACGGAAATCAAGCGGTTATTGATGTGGCCAACTCAGCGACTCCGATTGGGAAGCTGATGTTCTACCGTTGAACTACACCCGCAGATCAGGGAGTTACGCCTCGCTTGGCGATGGCTGAGCATAGAAGTGGTGCTACGGCAATTCTAAGTTAAATTGGGGCCTAAACACTATGATTGCGAGATCGGACGACTCGATCATCAGGCGACGTAACTTGACACGCGTTCAAACGTCCAATACATCGCAAGCGTACCGACGATATAGGCGCTCGGTCTCTGGATTATCGACAGCATATCGACGAAGGTAGTCGCACGCAGTTTCGGCAACAATGCGCAAAATGCCAGGGACAAGCCCACAGTCGCAATCACGAACGCGATTTGCCCTATCTCTACGCCGATATTGAAGAATAGCAACGCTGCCGGAACTTCCGTTCGCGCTGCTGCTCATGATCGCGTGCGCCGCCGGCCTCGTCACTTACGTCCGGCGCAGCGGCTGGCTGAGCGACAAACATCGCATTGACGGTGACCCGTGAAGCCGACCGAGGCAGATGCAGCGGCCCGGCCGCCTGATACCGGCGGCCGGACACGAGACAGCATCACTGCTGCATTCGCGATTTCGAGAAAGCCGTCACCGAGTTACGGTGAACGCGTCCTTGAGTACGCTATCCCCCACGCGGACGTCCCATACCGGATTGCGGCCGGGTTTCCTCTTGTACGGAACCGTTACCGTCGCGGTAATCTGGTCGACGGTATCGGTATCCGAGATCAGCTGCACGTTGCTGGCCACGGGCCGCGGACCGTTACCGCGCTCGAAGCGGATATTCATTCCATCGGTAAACCCGAATCCGTCTATCAAAACCTCGACGGCAGAACCCATTTGCGCCGAGTCCGGCGTAATCGACAGCGCGCCGGCACACGCACCGCTGTCGTCGAGCACACGCACGGTGTTCGGCTTCTCGATGCTGATCAGCGTGCACGACTCGTTGTCGCTTTCATCGGTCTCGATCAGCAGGTTGTTCGGATCGGCTTTGATTGTCAGCGCGTAGATCCCGTCGGGCGCATCGGTGACGTCGATGTCCTGACCGGGCAGGTGGCTGCCGTAGGTATCACCCCAGCCCACGGAGATGCCCTGGACCTCGTTGCCACACGTATCGTACTGCGGCGCGCTCGGTGCGCCCGGCAGGCCGCCGTTGATCTTTGTGGTGTCCATGATGCAGAACGTCACCTTGCTGCCCGTCAGCGCGGAGCCGCCCGGGGCGTTGACCGGCTGCAGCGTGTACAGCGCGAAATCGTCGAAATGCATATGGCCATGGTCGTCGTGATAGCGGAACGCGCCCGCAAAGTGCAGGAACGACGTGCCGTCGCTCAGGAAGACCTCCTGGAACACCTGCTGTTTGCCGGATCCTGTTTCGACGGGCCCGGCGACGACCTGCAACGGCCCAAGGCCACTGTTCCAGCTCGTCGCGGCGAACCGCAGGACAGATTCACCTGACCCCGTCGTGACGAGCGAGATGTCGGCTGCGGGCAGCGCTCTGAGGTTCGGCGGGAGATCCACCGCCTGCGCCGCCGCCAGATGACCGAACGACAGCATGCCCAGCATTGCAGGGACAGCGATGATGAGGCGAGCACGAGATAGCTTATACGATAGTCTTTGATACACGGGCCTGGCCCTCCGAATGCTTGTTCTCGACCGTCTGTGCGAAGGTCGGCTTGCGTCTTGGGATCATATCGGTACGAGCGGGGCCCACAGGGCCCCGCTCGTGATCGTTGATGATCCGATTACTACTTGGGCGGCGGTGGCGGCTTCTTCTCGCAGGTGAAGTCCGACAGCACGAGCTTGCCGGGCAAGTTGCCCGTTGAAGCCCCAATCAGCTCGCCGCTCGACGAGCAATAGAAGTGCTGGTTGTTCTGGTTGACCTTGCTGGCTACTACCGTGCACATTTGATTGCCCGAGAAGTAGGCAGTAAGCGTGCCGGCAGCGGCGCCGCGCGTCTGGTTGTTGACAAAGTGCCAGGTGCCCGTCAGGTCACCGCAAGATTGGCCGTTCAGGTTGTCGAGTTCGGCAGCCAACGCCGTCGTGCCGATTGCGCCTATTGCCAAGAGGATACCCCCCACAAGATGTTTCTTTTTCATGCTGCTGTCTCCTGTTTTTTTTGTATCCGGTCACACCGCGATCTCTTGTGCGACCCGCGCGATATCATGACCGGTTGATCGGACAGCTTATGCTGCCACTGGACAGTTGATTCATGGAAATACGTTCCTCGACGCAACCGTCCCGTCCACCCTGCCAAATCTCCCCGGGCGACGGTATTCCACGAAAGTGGAAGGTGATACTCAGCGCGCCCGTAAATACGCGTTTCAGGCGCTGACCGAGTGCAGAAAAGTACGAAGTGCGATGAGTTCGGTACGGCGGCGCACGCCGACCTTCGCGTACACACTGGTCAGATGCTTCTTCACCGTGTCCTCTTTGATCCCGAGCCTGCCCGCGATCTGCTTGTTGGTAAAGCCCCGACTGACGTATTCAACAGCCTGGGCCTCCCGCCTGGTCAGGCCAGCTTCGAGGCCGGCCATGACATCTTCCCGAACGCTTTGCCGCGAATGATCGAAAATCGCTCTTTCGAGAAACGCTCGCGGGATCCACAGCTCGCCACGGGTCACCGCCCGGATCGCCTTCAGGCAGGTCCCCGGCGCGCTGTCGATGCGCAGGAATCCGTGAAATCGATTGTTCACGATCTCGCGGAACAGGCGAGAGTCGGGATGATCGCACAGCAGCAGAACGCGCAGCTCGGGAAACCTCAGATGGATGCTTTGCGCCGATTCGGGACCCAGTTGATCCAGCGTCCGCTCGTCGACAATGAGCAGCGTCGGCAGCCATTTCTCGAGAAACGCGAACAGGCGCGCGGGCTGCCTGACAGGATTGCCGGTGACGATCAGGTCGTTTGCCCTTGCGAGCCGACCAAACAGCGCATGCAGCACCTGCGGCCTGGGCGAAGCGATCGCCAGGGTCGTCAGATTACCGCGATGTTCCCCGTTGCGCCTCGGACTTGGAGGCGCAGCTTTTCTTTTCATTGCTTCTGGCTTTTTTGTTGTTTCCCGGCCGACGATTGGTGCAGGAATGCCGCACCCTCAAAGGTGGAAACGATGATCGCCGGCTTCGGTTGCAAATATTTTACATAATGCGTCCTCGCGCCTCCTGCAGATCTGCGCGAAGCCGCGCCCGAAAGGCAACATAGACACCAGCCCTTCGGGAGCCAGTCCCTTGGCGTGAGCCGGAATTGGAACCCAGGCGCCTATCAGGAAGAGTGAGGCTGAACCTGAGCATACTCAGAAAGCCTGCTGGAATCAGTTGGTTACTTTTGGGTGATCTAACTCATTGAAACCGGTGGTCACAGGACCACGGAAATCAAGCGGTTATTGATGTGGCCAACTCAGCGACTCCAATTGGGAAGCTGATGTTCTGCCATTGAACTAGACCCGCTTTTCAGGGAGTTAGCCCTCCTCTACCTCCCAGTGAGCATGGTAGTGAGAGTGATTCGATTCTAAGCGATTCTGAGGTTGATAGAAAAGAGGTCAGCATTTATTCCGAGCATTCGCTGGTAACCTGGACATCGACGCATCATCAGCCCAGACCCTTACGTCACAACGCAGCGCTCCGCCCATAGAACCGATACCGACTAGTCACTCCAGATATCCTGTGCATCCTGGATTCTGACGTCCCATTCGTCGCAGAGGCGAGATAGCCCAGCCAATTCGTCGACGTCGAGTTCACTGTCTGCGCTCGATAACGCCAATGCTGCAGCGACCGTCATATCCTGGATATCGCTTGACACGATGGGTGCCAGGCAGGTCTGCCAATACTCCTCTGCCTCCTCGTCGTCCATCAGATCAGCAATTTCATTCTCAACGTCATTCGCGATCGTATCCAGTTCCCAAAGGAACAGGTCGTCGTCCAGGTCGTCATCCAGCATGACACAGATGTTTCGATATACCCCCTCCAGTTGTTCGCGCTCCAATTCGGTCCAACTGCCGTCGGCGCAAGCAACCCGGATGGCGACGCGTAGAATCGCAGAGCGTGAATTGTCGGGATAATCGCTGACATAGTAGTTCACTGACGTTCCTCCTTTTGGCCGCTAAGAAAGCTCATGCCAGAAGAACCAGCATGGCCGTTTGATTCATGTCGCCCTAGAAGGCCATGTGTTGTTTCCCGCCTGGCTCGCGAATCGTGAGCAATTTCATCCTCGTAAACCGGCGAAGCAGTCTGCGTGGCCGCGAGAGCCTCGGCAAACGGAACAGGATGTTCGCTTGGAGCCCGCTGTACCAACCAGCGATACAGAACGAATGCGACGAGAAACAGGTGGACGATCATGCAATACAGGAAAAGCATGCCCGTGTTTGTCAGGGTCAGGAATGTGGCTGCGAAAATGGGGCCAACTGTTGCGCCGACACCGTACATTAGTAGCAAACCGCCGGACACCGTGACGTACTGGCTCGGCTCGGCGTAGTCGTTCGCATGTGCCACGGCGATGGTGTAGAGAGGAAAGGCCGCCGCACCCCACCAAGCGCCAAGGATGCCAATGGTAGTCATGTCCCAGGTAATTCCGGTCCATGAAAGACTGGCGCCGATGCCGGCAGCACTGACGCTGGCCGCGATCAGGACCGCGCGCCTGCCAATGTGATCGGACAACGCCCCGAGCGGCCACTGCGCAACGGCACCGCCAAGTACCGCAGCCGTCATGAACCACGCGGCAAACCCCGGATCTTCGGATATGCTGCGCGTGAATACCGGCGCGAGTGCCCAAAAAGCCCCGTTGGCGAAACCGGCCGCCAGGCACCCGAGAGCGCCTGCCGGTGAAACCCTGTACAGGCCGCGAAGGTCGACGGCTGCCGTTTCCGGAAGCTCGGGCGACGGTGACGAAGACAGTGCAACGGGAATGGCTGCAACCGAGATCAGGACGGACGCAATTGCAAACAACTGCAGCCCCGTTGGGTCGTACATCAGCGTCATCATCTGCCCGGCAGCGAGCACCGACAAGGTAATCATTGCGTAGGTTGAGAACACGACACCACGATTATCGTTGGTCGCATGCTCGTTCAACCAGCTTTCGATCACCACGTAGAGTACGGCGAGAGAGAACCCGTTCAGGAGCCGCAGCAAGCTCCAGGCAGGCGGGCCCACGACCAGGCCGTGCAGCAATGGAGCAGCCGACGCGAGCGCGGCCATGGCAAGAAAAACGCGAATGTGGCCGACGCGCTGCACGAGTTCGCCACCTCTCAGGCAACCGATTGCAAATCCCAGGAAGTAGCCGGCACCGAAGATACCAATCGACACGGTCGAAAAAGCTTCAATCGATGCTCGTACCGGCAGCAACGTACCCATCAGTCCTTGCCCGGTCAGTAATATCGAGACGCTGAACAGCAGAGCAGCGACGGGAGCGAGTGCTTTTTTCATGTCGGTTCGTTTCAGGCTCTGAGGCTATCCTCCGGCGATAAAACGGGGCGCCGTTCCGGCGCCCCGTGTGTTGCCTGATATCGCGGTCTGGCGCCGAATCCGGGGATTCGGTTTGCCCTTATCAATACGGCTGATGAACCCGCGCGAACGAGTCGAACTCGTCTTCGTTGTAATCGTCGTATTCCTCGTAGTCGTCGTAATCCTCGTAGTCTTCGTAGTCCTCGTAGTCCTCATCGTGGTGCTTGTGCCTGGGTCCGCTTGACCGACCGATGCCCAAGCGCGTGTCTTTGCGGCGTTGCTTCTCGTACAGGCGTCTGGCTCTGGCTCTGGCGCTATCGGAGATGTCGAATTCGTCCAGGTCGTCTAAAAACGGGCGCATTTCTGGTCCTCCTCTCAGGTAAGGGATGGGCGTGATGGCTTCGGTGGATCGTCGAAAAGCACACGCAGCGCTGTTCGTAATCGCTCCGGAGCATTGATAATCATTGGGCCGCCGTAACCGACTCTCCGCCTGGCTTCATGCGGATCACGACAGGGAGCTCGAAATGAGACAGTTCCAGCTCTGGCGTCGCGATCTGGGTGAATGTCTAAGCTGGCGGTGAACATAGTCGGAGTATCTTCCATTTTTCTTCGATGTCAAGTATTTTGATATCAAACTAGAAGGCGATGACCAAGGCTGAGAAGCGGGCTATTGACCATCATCTCCGAAGTGACGGGAGGACTACCTTGAATAGAACACTATTTCCTTTGGCCGGAATCAGCCAGACACTGTGTCTTGCTGCCGGGCTTGTGGTCGCGGACACGAACACAATTCGGACATTGACTCAGATCACTATGAATCTGGATCACCGTCCCTCGGATGCGGATAAGGCCGTCCTTGGTGCGATCATCGAGAGCGACGATTCGAGCGAGGAGGAAGCAGCCCTCGCGATGGCTCTCGCCAATATGGAGCATAAGGTCAAGGCGGCTGACGCAGAGCGGCTCTTGGATATCGTCGATGATGACTTGTCCGACGAATCGGCCCGAAAACTCGCAGCGGTTCTCCTGAGGATCAACCAAAGTCCAAGCGATGAAGATAAGCTGACGCTGACCGCACTGCTAAGAGACTAACCAGAAATATCACCGGTCGCGTTTAGGCGGTCTCAACTTCTTCGGTTCCCGTCAGCCGGACTTTGCGGAGTAACGAAGCGAGATCACCGATTTCCCCGGCATTCAATCCCTTCAGACTTTCGTCTGCCGCATCGAGACGCAGCTGGATCGCGTCGTCGATCGCCCGCTTGCCCTGGATTGTCAAAGACACGATGACCCCACGCCGATCGGATTTATCGGGCTTCCTAGTCACGAGGCCACGCTCTTCGAGTCCGTCGATCCGGTTGGTCATCGCGCCGCTGCTGAGGCCGGTCGCTTTTGCGAGCCCTGTGGCTGGCAGCGCATAAGGACGGCCCTGGCGACGCAACGCCGACAGGACATCGTACTCGAACAGCTCGAGATCCAGCGGTGCCAGCGCCTCCGTCGCCTGGCGCAGGAACGCCCGACTTAATGACATGATTCGGATCACGACGCCAAGGCTTTCGGTTTCAAGCTCCGGGCGCTCTTCTGACCACTGTTCGAGGATGTCGTCAACAGCATCTGTTTTCATAGATTCGCTCAATTTATTCTCTTGACATAAAAATACTTGACATCGAAGTAAATTGGAAGATACTTCAGCAAAGGATCGCCATTCCCTATTGGTACAGGATCATGACTAAGACTTCAAAAAAGGCCGCGCGCTTGACGCTCCCGGCTCGAATTCGCAACAAACAGAAGAGTTCTGGCGACTTCGCGGCGCGGATGGCTCTGATCGACCGAATTGCGGACCTTCCCGGCATAGAGACGGTCGAGCGCAACGATGAAACTATTCCCGGGCGAGTCGAGATCTACCTCCGGCGAGAAACCTCAGATCGAGTATTGAAACGCAAGCCTGCTCGACAATTGTGCTGTCTCGACTGCAATTGCGTAACCGTAAGCGGCCTCAGCCGGTGGGATACGTACCAGGTTCTGAAAAATGGGTGGGGCAAACTGTTTAACGATCAAGTCTGCGTCTATTTACCCCGCGACCACGAGGAACTCGAAATCGTCTGGAGCGTCATTCGACAAGCATACTGCAGATTCACTGGCCCACCGAACCCGGAATCGGGGACGGTGATGGTCTCGACCTGGGACTTTCCCAGGTTTTCACGCACAAGCCTTCAATAGAGCAGGAGGAAGAAATGCGTCCTAACAATGATCATTCCGATGATTTCGACGATGTCGAAGGATTCGCATACGACAGATCACAATCTTTGCACAGGCTGGTCAAAGAAGCGCGGCGCGAAGAGCGCCACCGAAATCGTCACCGAAATCGTCCCCGAGGATTTTCCACGGATCGTCATCACCGCGACAACTGGGATTGGGAAAACGACGCCGACTGGGATTCGTACGATGATGACAGCAGTTATGAATTCTATGAGGATCTGAACAGCCAATATTAGGATTAGTAGGTCAGTCACCTCACCATTCGCTTGGGGGTGCATCCGGCACAATAGCGCGAAGAGCAGGACAAACCCATCGGGGCGCCATTCGGCGCCCCTTTTAACTGCCGCTCCAAATCGGCAGATGTCCATGTGCACGACCACCGGCTTCTCGAGCGCGTTAAGATGGCTCCGTTGTTCTGTGAGTCCGGTTTATACGTCTCTATTTTTGGCGCGCTCGACAGGATAGGCCTCCCCTTGGTCTGCCCGTCGTCGGCCTTCGGCGTCCTCGGCCCAAACCTGTGATCCCCGCCCTCGGAAAGCCCTGCTCACGTAGAACTCCTAGACAGGTCAATTCGTGAGAGTAAAACTGAGGATACTCAGAAAGCCCTTTGGACTCAGTTGGTTACTTTTGGGTGATCTAACTCGTTGAAACCGGTGGTCACTGGACCATGGAAATCAAGCGGTTACAGTAGTTCCAAACTCAGCGACTCCGATTGGGAAGCTGATGTTCTGCCATTGAACTAGACCCGCTTTTCAGGGAGTTAGCTCTCATCTGCCGCCCATTGAGCATTGTGCGCCGTCAGCGATAGTCGGACCAAGTGGGGCGTTTGAATAAGAGAGACATTTGACTCATCGTTACCTGCAAAAAGAACGATGATGACGAAGAAGAAAGACAGTGCCGAGAAGGCGACACGAGACATACGCCGAGCTGTGCCACAAGGAAGGCATCAACCAGAACCTGTACTACCGCTGGTCGAAAGAGTTCCTGGAGGCCGGCGAGAAGCGCTGGCCAAGACCGGCGGCATGCGCCGGGCGCGGGAACGGCTGCACTATCTTGACATAACGCCGAAAACGGACTTTTTGCCGATATTATGTGAAAAGACTACAACCTTGGCGCCATTGTCGTCGTTATATCCCACGTAACAAAAACTCAAGTCATGGGGAATGATTAAATGACCACTTTTACGAAACGGTCCGGTATCGGACTGGTATGCATCCTTGCGGTCGCGCTGGCCGCCTGCAGCGGGTCCGGCAGCGGAGTCGAAGATCAGTCGCAGCCGACGCCGCCGTCTACAGGCGACACCGGCTATTTCAACCTGAGCATCAGTGACGCGCCGATCAAGGATGCCGCGAAAGTCTGCATCCGCTTCGACGGCGTCGAACTGAAACATGCCAACAGTGACGAGAGAGAGACGATCGACTTCGACCAGCCGGAAGTTGTCAACCTGCTCGCCAACCAGGGCGCGAATTCGCACCCGATCGTGACGGGCGCAGAGGTGCCGGCCGGCGAATACGAGTGGATCCGGCTCAAGGTGCAGGCGGAGCGCGACCTTAGTGGCGGCGCAAACGATGGCGACCCGACCAGCGAACTCTGCGACGACGAGACAGAAAATTCCTACCTCGTCAGAGATTCGGGCGGAGTCTTCAACCTGTTCATCCCGAGCGGCTCGCAGCGCGGCCTGCAGCTCATCAAGGACATCATCATCCCGGTCAACCGCACCGGTGACTACACCGCTGAGTGGGACCTCGGCAAGTCGTTCAACGGGCCGCCGGGGCTCCTGCCGGATGTCATGATGAAGCCCGTCGTCAAGCTCGTCGCAAACAACGAGGTTGGCACGCTCGTCGGAGGAGTCGCTGACGAATTGATCGCATGGGAGGCCTGTGACGCTGAGTTCTCGCCGTCGGTCTACGTGTTCGACGATGGTGTCGAGCCGAATCCGTTCGATGACCCGTTCGCCGTAGACGATGCGGTCGCAACCGGGCTTGTCGAGCAGCAGATGCAGGAAGACGGGTCGACGCCGTGGCGTTATTCAATCGGCTTCCTGCTGGCCGGCAACTACGAGGTCGCATACACCTGCAACGGCGACCTGTTCGCGCCGCTCGCCGGCAAGCCCGCGGAGATCCTGCTCGAGGAAGTTACGACCGTCGATTTTCTTGCCGAAGACGCGCCCGGCTCGCTGGTCGGCCAGGTCGACAGCGTATTTTTCGATCCCGACGCGCCCGAATCCGGGTTTTGTGACGCGACATTCACACCGATGGTCTACGTGTTCGAAGACGGTGTGGAGCCGAGTTTTGCCGTCGATGCTGTCGCGACAGGCGAAGTCGGCATGGACATGACGACCGAACAGTACGGCTACTCGATCCCGCTCCAGGCCGCCAACTACAACGCAGCGTTCACCTGCACCGGGACCGACTTCATCCCGGCAGCCGGCAAACCCGCCGAGATCCTGCCGGGGGCAGCGACGATGGTTGACTTCCTCGCCGAGGACGCGCCGCCACCGGTCGGGTCGCTGTCCGGCGAGGTTGCCACCGAACTGGCAGAAGCCGCATCCTGCACAGCGGGATTCGTTCCGGCAGTGTACGTGTTCGAGGAGGGCGTCACACCGAACGCCACCGACGAGCCCGTCACGACCGGTCCGGTAACCATGGACATGACGACCGAGGCGTACGGGTACTTGATCGAAAACCTCCTGGCCGACACGTACACGGCGGCGTTCACCTGCACCGGTACTGATTTCGTGCCGGTCGACGGCAAAGAAGCCGTGATAGCGATCGGCGAGGTCACGCCGCTCAACTTCGATGCCGAAGACGCACCGGCATCGTAGTAAGCGTCACGCCAAGAAACCGTTCGGCGGAATGCCCCAAGTCCCCGCCCGAACTTCTGAGCGGCCCCGCACGGGGCCGCTTTTTTTTGACCAGGGCCCGGGTCGCGAACGCATGATCTTGGTGATTCGCCAGGCAATGGCTTTCCAACAAAGTGTTGCATCGACCGGTTAAAACGGCAGTCATTAGCGGCCAATTGGGACAATCTTAGCTGAATGTCCGTTATTGCGTGTAAAGCGGACGTAGACCGAGCAGTCGTCGAACAAGAAAAACCAGACATAAGGCCGGGCTTTCGGCTTTTCGATGATGGGGACCCCGCTAGAGCTACTCATTGACCCAGAGGTCAATCTTGTCTTCGAGCATCGACAGCGGCATGGGACCGTCCATCAGGATCTGCGTGTGGAAGTCCTTCACGTCGAACTTATCGCCCAGACGGGCCTCAGCGTTGTCGCGTATTTCGCGGATCTTGAGTTGTCCGATCTTATAGGCGAGGGCCTGCCCCGGAATTGCCATGAAACGCTCTGCCTCAGCCACCGCGCGCGCCTCTTTAACCGCGGAATTCGCGTACATGAAGTCGAGCACGTCCTGCCGACTCCATTGCTTGGCATGGATACCGGTATCGACAACCAGGCGAATCGCACGCCACAACTCCGCGTTCAATGCCCCGAAATACTGGTATGGATCCGTGTAGACGCCAAGCTCCTTGCCCAGCGACTCGGCATATAACCCCCAGCCTTCGGTATAGGCCGTGTAGCCGCCGAAGCGCCGGAAACCCGGCAGGTTTTCGTTTTCTACCTGAAGGGATCTTTGAAAATGGTGGCCCGGAATCGCCTCATGCAGGAACAACGACTCCATTGCCCAGATCGGCCGCGATTTGATGTCGTACGCATTGGCGTAAAAAATGCCGGGACGGCTGCCGTCGGGCGTACCGGTTTGATACTGGCCACCCGCTGCCGATTTCTCGCGGAAAGGTTCGATTCGTCTGACTTCGAATCCGGTTTTCGGCGATACATCGAACAGGCTTTTTGATAACTCCGTGATTCGGTCCGACATGTCACGATAACCCTGGATCAACTCTGCGGGCTCATCGAAGTAGAACTGGTCGTCGGTATTGAGAAATTCGAAAAACTCATGCAGGTCACCTTCGAAACCAACCTCTTCCATGACGCCGTGCATATCATCGTGAATGCGGTTGACCTCGTCGAGACCAATCTGGTGAATCTCCTCTGGCGTCAGATCCGTCGTTGTAATCAGTTTGACGTTGAAAGCGTACCAGTCATTGCCATTCGGCAAGTCGTAGAGCCCGACAGATTCGCGCGTCCCGCCCATGTAATCATCAGCAATGAAATTGTTCAGGCGCTCATACGCCGGAATGATCTTGTTTTCTATCGAATTCTTGTAGGCTGCTGTCAGTCTTTCACGATCTTCATCGTTGAAGTCCTCGGGCATGTTACTGATTGGTGTATAGAATCCACTGTCTTCTGCTGTATCAACAATTTGTGACTGCAGCTGCGGCATCACCTTTTCCATCAGGATTCGCGGTCGGACAACGCCCTCCGCCATACCTTCTTTCATGTTGTCGATAGCCTGGTTTGTATAAATCACGAAATCATCGATACGCGCGAGCCAATCGTCATAGTCCTTGACTGTCTTGAACGGGTGCAGACTCTTGCCGCTGCCGAGCTGCACGAAGAATGTCACCATTGATCCAAACTGGTTCATGGGTTGGAGGTGGCCCGGGAATCGACTGCCCTCCAGAGACAATTCACGATTCAGCTTGAACATGTCATAGCTCAGCTGGTCCTGCCGCGACAACAGTTCGCGATCGATCTCGAGCAACCGTGCCAGGGATTCTTCGTCGAGTTGGCGGTCGGCCGCACGATACTCGGGACCGATCGAGTTGGCGAGCCTGTCGTTGTATCGATAGTCGCCGATAGCGGTTGCGCGTAGCGGGTTGAGCTCGAGGGCACGTTCGAAATACTCGTTGAATACCGTATTTAACGCCGCCGGTGTGTCGACCACATCTGCCTGGCCTGCCACGGATGGTTGTTCGCTAGTGCACGACGCAAGACACAGCGCCGCAGCCAGCATGGCTACTCGTAGTAATGTCATTGGAATCCCCTCTTTTGCGGGAGGATATCAGACCATAAAGCCGAGATCGCGTTGCGCGAAGTTATCAATATGCGGCGCCACGATATCCAGGTCGACGTCAGGGATGCCGAACCATTTCGCCAGCGTCCCGGCAAACTGATCCGCTGAAGTGGTCGGAATCATGCGGCCACCACCGACATCATCGTCACCACCGATCTCCAGCACCGGAAATGTGCCATAGATGTCCTGACCAACAACGCTGCCACCGACCACGATCTGGTTACCGCCCCACGCGTGATCAGTGCCGTCGCCATTGGATGTCAGCGTACGACCGAAATCCGACTGCGTAAATGTGGTGACGGCATCTTCAACATCCAGTTCGACCGTCGCGGCATGGAATGCTGCAATCGATTCGCTGATGTTAGCCAAGAGACCGGGCTGATTCTGGTTCTGGTCGTCGTGCGAATCAAACCCACCAGTGGCAACAAAAAAGATCTGCCGCTGCATCTGCAGTTGATCCCGTGAAGCGATGAGTTTCGCCACAGTCTCGAGCTGCGTGCCGAGTTGACCCGCTGGAAATACGGTCGTGATGGCACCGGAATTCTCGGCTGCCTGAATCGCAGCAATTACGGTCTCGGCCGAATCTATCGCGCGTCGCTGCACGGCCGCAAAACCGCGCTCATAAATCGATGCATATTGTGCGTCGATGATGCGGCCAAACGCCTGACCTTGTGTGTAGAGCAGCCCCGCACCAGGATCCGATGACATGAAACCAAATTGCAGCGGGCCTGTCGCGCCCATGACATAGGCGACGGTCTCGTCCGCCGACTGGAACGTATTAGTGCCAAACAACGATGCGTTTGTGGCCATCTGCTGACCCGCCACGTTGTTGCGTATCAGGTCCGCCATGCGGCCTGCCCATCCGGTCTTGCTCTGATTCGTGCCGCGCAGCGACAACCATTGATCCTGCTGATCATTATGCGAAAACAGTTGTGGCGGCAGCGCCACCGATTGACTGAAGAACTGGTCCTTGGTCGTTGGCTCAATGAGCGGACCTGCATTCGCCACAAATGACGCGCTGCCTGACTCGAACAGTTGCTGCAGGCTTGTCATCGCGGGATGCAAACCGAACGGTTCGCTACCCGGTGCAAATGAAACCGGGTTGATCGGTAACAGGTCTGTCTGCGCGATGGCCAGATTCTGCCGTGACGCTGCGTATGCGTTGTACTCGGCAATCGTATTTGGCACGAGCATGTTGTATGAGTCATTGCCGCCAAACAAGAACACACAAACCAGCGCACGATAGTCATCGAACGGCGCGCCTCCGCCAATCATTTGTGCGTAAGTCAGACCTGGCGTAGCCGCCATCGTCGCAGCCGCTGCAGAAGCACCTGTCATCAAGAAATCTCTTCGGTTGATTTTTTTCATAATGTTGGTCTCGTTCGCCTGACGTTACTGCTGGTATGCGTACTCGGGCGACGTAACTAGTAAGTAAATCGCTTCAGCCGCACGCAGATTGGCTTGCTCCGCAGGTATAAGTGCCAGCATTCCGGAGATTTCAGTCCGCAGGGTGGTCGATATCTGACCAGCCACAAGTTTCCCGGCCACCATGTCGATGAGCGCATCGGCATCGCCGGCTACGGCGATCTCTTCCGTCGTATCGATCAGGACGGTATCGTCCGTAATCGGTCCGCAATCCGGGCTTGACTCCTGGTTCCAGAAAAACGTCTGACAGAACATGTAGTTCGTGATGTAGGTATTCAGGAACTCTGTCGCAATCTCGAGTTCTGGCGCAACCAGGCCGCTGTCGCGGATTTCGCCGGGCGGTGCGTAAAACGGACTGAAGAAATTGAAAACCGACGGCGACTGCAATGGCCCTTGCCCGAAAATAATGTAGGCGAAGTCATACGGGTAACGGCCACTGACAGACTGAGCGTCGTAATTGCGCCACAGCTGAGTGAGGCGCAATAGTGGCTCTTTGACCTTGCCGTCGAGTTCCATTCGCAGGGCAGGCTGTGCTTCCGCATCGAGGAGAATCGCTTTGACGACCGCCCCGAGATCACCGCGCACACCCGCGCCGTTGTCATTGAAGACGCCCGCCACGCGCGACACATAGTCCGGAGACGGGTTACTTGTCACGAGCCGTTGAATAAGGCGTATCGCGATGAATGGTCCGACATTCGGATGATTGAATATATTGTCCAGGGCATCCGCGAGATCCTGATCACCTGTCTGTCCTGCCGGTAGTGTCACGCCGTTCAACAGAGTTTTCTCGCCGGTGTCATGGAATTGCGGCCAGAGCTGCATCGGGATGACCTGACGCGTCGGCGTTGGGAATGCCCCCTGGAACACCGGGGCACCGGCATAGGTCCATCCGGTATAAACATGCGCGAAGCCTTCGATGATTGCCTGGTCGTAGGTCGGTATCGGCTGTTCCTGAGCGTCCAGTCTTACGCTGCCATCCTGATTCAGCTCAACAAGACCAATCGAAAACAACTGCATCAGTTCGCGCGCATAGTTTTCATCGGGCCGTATATTTCTGACGGGATCCGGCTTTTCGTTGCCCAGCATGCTCAGATAGACGCCCATCGCCGGATGCAGCGTGACTTCTTCGATCAGCTCACGGTAGTTACCAAATGCATTACGCGCCAGCACGTCGTAATAACTGGCGAGTGCGTAGGGCTGATCCCCCAACACGCCAAGCTGCGAGACAACCATGATCTCTGAGAGTGCAAATGCGACTCGCTGGCGCAACTGGTCGTCGCTGTGCAGGACATTGCGGAACCAGATATCCACCCGATCCGGCTGCAGCTGAAACATGAACTGCGGCGGCGGTACGGACTGGACGTGCGGTAACTGCAACGATGCGGCTTGTTGCAGTTGATCGTCTATCCATGCTTCGTAGCGCATGTTGATGACACGTTGCGCTTCCGCTTCGGTTGCGCCGAAGGTCGACTGGTTCAAAAACTGGTACGCCTCAGCCTTCGTTATCGGCACGGGTGGTGGCGGTGGTTGTGATGAACCACCAGAGCCGCCGCCGCAACCTGCGATGCCAAAAAGCAACGATGCCGCGAGTGAGATTAGTCTGGTTTTCATGTCATTGTTCCGGTCTCGTGGAGCGGCTCGGCCCATTCAGCAATCGTTCCTGAGAGCCTAATGCTTCTGCGCGCGCACAAGTGTGATGATTCGTAGCGTCAATGTGCATATTTGTCGCAACGCTAGTCGCGCACAGACTCCAGATACACAATCTGATCATCAGTAAGCAGGTTTTTGAGTTGTATCAACATCACCACCTGCAACTTTTTGACCTCATTCTCGGCTTTGAGTGCGGCGCCGACATGCTCGAGTACCTGTTGCTCATCAATCGGCGTCTTGTCGAGTTCGGCCATGATGTTCTGGTAGGCCTCGCGGACATCCCATTCGTGTTCAGCGACGTTTGCCTGGACCTCGACGACCGCTTTTCTGATTTCCGTAAACTGTTGTTTACTAAGGCTTAACTCTGCCTGATTCTCAAGAATAACGTTCGGCGCAAACAACTTACCCTTAAACACGTCGTGTTTTGGCTCAGCGGCAGCGGCTGTTTCCATGCCGGTGCAGGCGAAAGCCAGCAAGATCAATAGTCCCTTCCTCATAGTAACGTTCCTCCTGCCGGTTCCGTTGACTCGAAAAGCACCGGCATATCCTGATATATGTCAAATTCCCTGTCGGGTAGTAATACGTCGCTAGGTGCGGACCAGTACGTCGTATCCAACAATTCCGCAACTTCGATGTACGGCGATTTGTCAGATGGTGACGGTACGTTCAGCCCAATGACGATCGCGGCCGCTATGGCAGCCACGCTCGCGAAGCCTCGATAACGCCGGCGCTCGGTGGAGCACCTGTCGCGTGCTGCCTGCCACACGCTGTCGAAAGAAGGATGATCGTCATCCGCGCCACGCTGCCAGGCACGACTTACTATTTCGCGAAGCGTGTCGTCCGAAATCTGCATCACTCTTCCTCTGCCCAGTCCTGCAATCGTGACCGCAGCGCTTTTTTTGCGCGGTCGTAGTGCACGCGTCCCGTACCTGTCGATACGCCCATCACCGACGCGGCTTGTTCGATCGTCAGTTCGCGACAAAAGACAAGCTCGATGATGTCGCGCTGTCTTGCAGGTAATGCCCGCACGGCTCGCCACACAGCGTCGTCGACGCCTGGCTCGATCGCATCAGTCACCGATTCCTGCTGGTACTGTTTTACGAGTCGGAGCCGCGATGAAATACGTCGAAAACGACTTCTGGCGAGATTCTGCACAACGGAAAACAGGAACGTCTTGAGCGTCGACTTATTGTCAAATCGTGCGCTGCCACTCAGCAGTTCGACGTATGCCTGTTGCATCAGATCCTCCGCAGTCGCGTGGTCGAAATCGCATCGGGAGAGGGCCCAGCCGTATACCTGGCTGTGAATGGCTTCCAATGCCGAGCGCGAAACGTGTGGGTTATTTTCCAGAGCATCGCTGTCTCTCATACCCCCTCCCGAAAGATTGGTGGTATGAAGTGGATGCTCATATGACAACCTATGGATGCAACCTGTCTATTTCTCTAGGCGCAATATTCCATCACTGGAGCGAATGCCGTCGTCGTCACGCGGCAACCCGATACCGTTTGGTGCAGCGTAAACGAGACGCTTTCCGGGCAGCCGAGCGGATGAAAAACAATCAGTATTGTGATGCCGTGCTCCAGACTATCGGCGCGATGGCACAGGCCCGCATCACATTCGACGACAAAACGATCGTTTTCGAAAGCGCCCATATTGGCCAGGCAGGACAGGTAAGCGACAACCTGGCTGCGAATTCGCTTCGCTAGACGCGAATCATCGGATTCAAACACAGCCCAGCGCATCGCCTGTTCGATGGCGTTGATAATACGCAGACAAAGTCGACGAACAGACAAGCTCGCATATCTGCGATGCGACTCGCTGCCTCGGCCCATGGTCACCGAACCACGCAGTCGTGCCCGGCCCGCCGGGCCTTTGGCAACAACGTTCAATCCCTCGCGTGCCAGAACCTGCGCATCGTCATCATCGACGTCGAATGCGGCGAGCAACTCGCGTCTGAAGCCCATGCCCTGCTGGTCGAGATCATGCCAGGGCCCGTAGGTTCGATCGAGCTTGCAAAGCAGACCCGCCAGCGCGCCGCCAACGACTCGCGGCGCGCCGCTCGCGTCGTGACGTTGATACATGCGTGGAAAGTATCCAACCATGCTGGGACTGGCCAGGCCCATTCTGCGAATCCCCGCAACCGCCTTCGCCGGCGTCACCCATTCCGCAGCCGGATCAACGATCAACATCGCCGCACGTTCGCGACAATACAACTCGGCGGCGAGTAGCGATGCCGGGCCAAGGTCACGACCCTTGCCGGGCGGCGGAAGATACAGCAGATCGAATTGATTGACCTGTTGCAATGCAAACAGGCCCGTCTCTGTGCTCTTCGAACCAACCAGGTCGTAATCCGATAACTCATGTCCATCGGACCCTTCCTGAGCATGCTCGACATACGCTGAGTTGAACGGCACATCCACGCCGAATGTCACATCGGGCCGGTGCGATGGAAACGGATGCTCGACTCGAGCAAGCGCCGACGTCAGCAGCAGATCCGCGACGAAGTTTTCCGCGCTTTCACGATAATTGGCGCGACGAAATATCTCCTGATCAGTAACGTGACCCGATTCCGGATCAATGCGCTGCAATGTCAGATTGAATAATTCATCGTTTTCGGCATCGATGCCATCAAAATCGACAGCCGCGCGAATACGCTCCGTCGATCCTGGCTCGAGCGCGCGCAGCACGAGCGCCGAACCACTCGCGGGCAGGCAGATCATCGCGCCGCGCGCGCCATTGGCAACGCGCACGATGTAGAGATCCCTGCCGCCGTGCTCGAAGTATTGTTGCGCCGCCGGCCCGAGACTGGAGCGCGTCCACACGTCACCAAAGCGACGGCGAAACTCACCGAAGCTGTGTATCAGGACCGGATTATTCAGGGGGCCACGAAGCGCACGCCCGACAAAGGCGGCCGTGGTCTCGGGCGACACGTCGATGGGTTGATCCATTGGTGCCATTTCGGTGACCGTGATGCCGCGGTCAACTGCATCTGACAAGCTTATCTCCGAAACAGTCAGACATAGGTAGCCTCATTCTAGTCAGTGACTTCAACTTATGCCATTGAATTGCGCAGCAATAGCTCTCAATTAGCTAATATTCGGAACATGAGTGACGACCTGGCGACTGCGTATCCGCGATTGGCACAGCAAGTGCCGAAAACGCATCTGGCCGATCTGCCGACACCGATCGTTCAGGAAACCTTGAATACCGCCCAGGGGCAGCGGCGCGTTGCGATCAAGTGCGACAACCTGACCAGTAAGCTGTACGGCGGCAACAAGGTCCGCAAGCTGGAGTACCTGTTGCATCGGGCGAGCGAAAAGAAGGCGGAGCGGGTTGTGACGTTCGGCACTGTCGCCTCGAATCATGCATTGGCTACCGCCCTGTATGCCAAGTCGCTGGGATTCGAGTGCACCTGCTTGTTGTCACACCAGACCCGAACCGCGAATGCAGCGCGCATGCTGAATATGCACCTGCAAAATGGCACTGAAATTTTGCACTACGGAGGAGACTATTCGCATCGTGTGGATACGATGCGGCGAAGCGTCCAGGGTCGACAGGCCTGGATCATTCCAATTGGTGGATCCAATTGCCTGGGTGCTGTTGGTTTCGTAAACGCCGGGCTGGAACTCGCCGGGCAGATCGCAACCGGTGAGCTTGATGTACCTGATCGACTGTATGTCGCCAATGGCACAATGGCTACTGCGGTTGGACTTGCGTTGGGCCTGGCCCTCGCCAACTTGCCTACTGAAATTCAGGCTGTGCGCGTTACCGCAGATATTTTCGCGAACCCAAAGGCTATGCGCCGACTGCTGGTTAAGACAGCGACTTTTCTGAACGCCTTCGATGCGTCAATCCCGGCAGACCTGGCGGATCGCGCGCGATATTGCTTGCGCGACGAGTTTTTTGGAGGCGGCTACGCCAGGACGAATTCGGCAACGGACCGTGCCATTGAGACTGCCCGTGCTGAACTGGGGCTCATGCTCGAGACGACCTACACCGGCAAAGCCATGGCGGCAATGCTGTATGACCTGGAGCGGGCAGAACACGCTGGGCAATCGATGTTGTTCTGGAACACGTATAACTCACGACCGTTACCCGCCGGAGTCGAACGACCGAGTGATGTCTCGCGATTGCCGAAAGAGTTTTTACGTTACTTCGACTGATCCCCGGTTTTCGATTCGTCGCCGCTTTGCGCCAAACGTCGTTGGGCTTCTTCTTCAGCCTCTTTCGCCTCCCGCTTCTTGCGAGCAATTTCTTCCAGCATGAGGTCCAGCCACTCGGTCACAACGACTCCGCTTCTTCGTCTGCCTCGCGCACCGCCTCGTCGATCATTTCCCGAACCTCGGACAGCGTCGGCGCGTCCGGATCAACTTCCACTGTGTTGCGGACATGCCGCGCGCGCGCAAACACCTCATCGGCATCGTGGTAGCCCAGTCGAGACGGCACACCATTGGCAATGCTCGCGATTGTACGAGCATGGTCGACTTCATCCTGCTCAATCGCGGCGCCAGCCTGCCCCTGGTGAGTCTCGAGCAACTGTTCGAGCCGCTGCTCGGGGTTAAGCACATCATCTTCGAGCGGCGTGTGACTCTCGAGATACCACTCGCCATCCAGCTGACCGAATAGAAACGGTTCGTTGATGATGGCAACTGACTCACCAATCTCGACGAGCTCGTAGAGATACTCGATATTCTCAGGGTACAGGCGCACACAACCATGACTCACGCGCATACCGACGCCAAAAGGCTGATTTGTGCCATGAATCAAGTAGCCCGGCATTTCGAGCTTGAGTACACGATGACCGAGCGGGTTTTCCGGCCCGGGCGGAATTACCGACGGCAATGGGTTGCCCATTTCAGCTTGTTCCTGTTGAACCGACCACGGCACGTACCAATGCGGGTCTTTCGCCTTGGCCGTTACTGTGGTCATCCCGAGCGGCGTCTCCCAGCCGACGCGACCAATGCCGATCGGATAGGTCTTGACGATGGCCGCCTGGCCTTCGGGTACGGTCGGGAAATAGAACAGTCGCTTCGATGCGATGTTAAGGACTATACCTTCCTTGGGCACGTCCGGGAGGACGAACTGCGTCGGTAACAATACGGGCGTATTCTCACCGGGCAGCCATGGATCGACATCCGGGTTGGCCGCGATCAGTTCGTCGTAGCCGAGGCCGTAAGCGCGTGCGAGATCCGACAGCGTGTCCGCGTCGCTTGCGAATACAAGCTGTGGTACACCAACGACAGACTGCTCTGGCGATTCGAGGACAAAGTGGTTAGCGGAGATTGGTTCTTCAACCGGACGCTTGCTGAGTCGCACCGTGGCCGCTTCGCGATTGCCGGGCGCCGTGCCAAAGAAATCGTGTAACGCCACACACCCGCCCAAAGCAACGAGCGGTATGCACAATACAAGGCGGCGAATTATGAGGCGTCACTCCTTTTCGGACGTCAGCAATGGCTGCGGCGGGATGCAATTTGGAACCCGGCCTTCCTGCATGGCCTCATTATAATATGGAAGTGCCTCAACCCACTGCGAAACCAGCGAATCAATACGTTTTTCGCTCGATGGGTGTGTGGAAATAAACTCAGCGGGCTCCTCGCCAGCCTCGTCATTCATGTTCTGCCATAACGGCACCGCCGCGCGCGGATCAAAGCCGGCCTTTGCCATATACTTGAGACCGATAACGTCTGCCTCACTTTCCTGTTTTCGAGAAAATGGCAGCATGATGCCAAAAGCCGCGCCCTGATTCAGGGCTTCGTACGCGGTATAGGTTGCCCCCTGATGCCCCCCGCCGAGCAGGACTGCGGCAACCTGGATGCCAACATTAGACAATTTGCCTCGAGACGCACGTTCCTTGGAATGGTCCGCTGTGACGTGTGCTATTTCGTGGCCGATGACGGCGGCCAGCTGATCCTGATCCTGCGCCGCTTTGAGAATGCCCACCATGACGCCGATCTTACCGCCTGGCATCGCGAATGCGTTGATCGCCCCATTGTCGAAGATAGCCATTTCCCAGGCAAAGTCACTGTACGGCGGCTCGAGTTGGGTGACCACCGCGTTGGCTACGCAAGCGATGTAATCAATCGTGTCGCGATCCGTGGTCAATGGCATCGAGGCCTTCATTTCCGCGAATTGCTTCGCGGCTTCGGCGGCAAGCTCCGCGTCAGATATTGAGTGGGCGAAAGGCGACCACGCCAGTGCGCCAATGGCGATGACTGAAAGCGGCAGGAATTGGCTGAAACGCTGCGTGCGCATGGGACTCCCTCGAACCGATACCTTAAATATCTGCATACAGTTTACGACAAATTTCGGCCACGTCGGTTCCTGGCGTCAGCGGGGCAATCGTGACTCGAACCTGCGACGCCAGCCCGCCGCATCGACCTTTTCGAGCGTGCTGTCAATATTTGCCATAAGCCGTTTCTGTAGCGGCTGTTTGATACGGTAGGTGAGTTGAAACAGGTCCCGGTCGATCGCAAGCCCGGTCAATAGCTCATCACTGGTTTTGATCTCATCCGCCAGCCCGAGCTCCAGGGCAGTCGTGCCATACCAATGCTCTCCCGTCGCCACCTTGTCGAGGTCAAGGTCCGGTCGATACTTGCTGACCGCTGCCTTGAACAAGGTATGCACATCCTCGAGCTCCTCTTTGAGCTTGGCGCGGTCCTCGTCGGTATTCTCGCCAAACATCGTAACGGTACGTTTGTATTTGCCAGCCGTGATCTGCTCGAAATCAACGCCGTGACTATCCAGAAGGCGGTTGAAGTTCGGAATTTGCGCCAGCACACCGATGGAGCCAAGGATCGCGAACGGCGCAGCGTAGATTTTTGACGCGACACAGGCCATCAGATAGCCGCCGCTGGCAGCAACCTTGTCGACGCAGACAGCCAGCGGAATATCACGATCTCGTATCCGCGCGAGTTGCGAGGCGGCGAGACCGTGTTCGTGCACGACACCGCCGTGATTCTCCAGGCGGACGATAACCTCGTCGTCCGTTGTCGCGACATCGAGAATTGCACTGACCTCTTCGCGCAACGACGGCACCGCGCTGGCCTTGAGGTCACCCTTGAAGTTGATGACGAAGCTGCGCGGTCGATCCGTGGTTCCCTTCGCCTCCGCCTTATCGCGTTTCTTTTCCTCTTTCGCCTCTTTCTTGCGCTCATCTTTCTTGAGCACGGCCTTGCGCAAGGCGCTGGCAAGCGATTTGTACTTTTTGTTGATGCTCTCGACCTCGAGGCCTTCCTGGCTCGATTTGCGACCCGCCGCTGCAGCCACACTTACGACGACAATGATCGCTACAACAATCGTGACAACCTTGACGAGGAACAGCCCGTAGTCGAGGAAAAACTGACTCATACAGCGAGACCGACGTTATTTTTTTGCAGTACCTGTTCGGCACGATAGCTGGAGCGGACCATTGGTCCGGCTACGACTTCGAGAAAGCCCTTGTCGAGACCTTCTCGCCGGTACAGGTCGAACTCATCGGGTGTGACGTAGCGTTGCACAGCCAGATGGTTTGGTGTCGGCCGCAGGTACTGCCCCAGCATCAGGATGTCCACTTTCGCGTCGCGCAAGTCGTCCATAGTCCGCATTAATTCGTTATCGCGCTCACCAAGGCCCAGCATCAGACTTGTTTTTGTCAGGACGCCGGGGCGGTATTTTTTGGCATGTTGCAGGACATCAATCGTCTGCTCGTAGCCGGCGCGCGCATCGCGGACCGGGTGTGTCAGGCGTCTGACAGTTTCGACGTTTTGCGCAAAGACCTCGAGCCCGGAATCCACGACGATTTCGACATGCGCCATGACACCATTGAAGTCCGGCGTCAGCGCCTCGACGGCGGTAGCGGGGTTCTGCTTCTTGATTTCACGGACGCAGGCCGCGTAGTGCGCGGCGCCGCCATCGTCCAGATCATCGCGGTCGACGGATGTAATAACGACGTACTCGAGTCCCATCAGCATGACGGCCCGACCGGTATTGGCAGGTTCATCCGGATCGAGCCAGCCCTTCGGGTTGCCCGTGTCCACCGCACAAAATCGGCACGCCCGCGTACAGACCGGGCCCATTACCATGATGGTCGCAGTACCGGCATTCCAGCACTCGCCAACATTCGGGCACATGGATTCCTCGCACACCGTGCTCAAGCGATGCTCTTTGACGATGTGACGAACTGTTGCATGGCCACTTCCCGAGGGCATCTTCGCGCGCAGCCAACTGGGCTTCTGCCCGTTCACAGGTGGCTCAGCATCCCGTCGGGTCTTGACGCCGTTCTTGATGGCCGTGAAACCCTCTTCGGTCTTGTACTTGGTGCCGCTTTGCACGATCGAAATGCCGCGGAAGTGTTTGTCGCTGCTACTGCTCATTTGCTGCGCTGATTGCCCGGCGAAAGGGCACGCATTGTAACGAAAAATGGGGACATTCGTCTTTTTTTCCAACGAAGACTGCAAGCAAAAAAATCCCGGCCGAAGCCGGGAGAGTCAGGGGGAATTGGTAATGCGCCAGAAGAACCTAGTGTAATCTGGACCAGCTAACGAGCTTCACTGCGTTCTTTTGCAGGTCGAAATTGCGGGCCAGTACAGCCTCGATGTCACGCGCATCGCTGTCCATATCCATCGGGTGACTTAGCTCAATCACACCGCTGAATTCGTTGCCGCCACGATATTCAGTGTCGGTCAATATGAACTGTGTGTAGTACTTCGCGGACATGGGTAAAGACTACCGGGGGTGCCGCGCCGGGTCTGTGAGCCAAAGCACAAAATGCCCGATTCAACAATAAGTCGGAATTTTTTGCTGTGCTGCAGCATTCCCGCACCTCGCGGAAATCCCCTGTCCGGCGTAAAATCGGCATGGTTTGGGGACGAGGCGCACAGATTTGGCGCCGCAGCATATGTAATATTGAGGTTCAACTGCCTGTCGCTTGGGCGGGTTTTGTCAAAACCTACGCAGGAATCGAACAAATGGTAGTAAACAAGGGATTCGTTCGTTGCGCCCTGATGGTTACACTGTTGCTGGGTATCGGCAACGCATACGCCCAGGACGAACTCAGAAAGACGTTTTTCAAAGAAGCGGATGCCGCCAAGGCTGCAGCTGACGCCGCCAATGCGCAACTGCTGGCGCCGCGCAGCTATGAACGCGGCATGAAAGAATATGGAGACGCCGAGTTCGCACTCGAGCGCGGCCGCAACATCGAAATCGTCCGCTCGAATGTTGCTGACGCCACGCGTTACCTCAAGACGGCAACCACCGCCGCCGAACTCGCGGCAACAGTGCTCGCACAGGTGATGAAGAGTCGCCAGGACGCCGCCAATGCGCGCGCGCCCGAGTTGTCCGGCGAAATTTGGGCCGAAGCGCAGCGCAAGTTCGGTGACGCTATTCGATTGCTGGAACGAGGCGATTTGAAAGGCTCGAAACGACGCGACATCGAAGCCACGAGTCTTTATCGCGACGCTGAACTCGTCGCTATTAAAGCGCAATACCTGACCGAGACACGGCAGTTGCTGGCTGATGCGGATCGCGCCCGCGTTGGCCGCTATGCGCCAATTACCCTCGGCAAGGCGAAGCAATTGCTGGCCGATGCAGAGCGTGAACTAAACGAGAACCGTTATGACACGGATTTGCCGCGCAGCCTCGCACGGCAGGCGAACTACGAAGCCAAGCACGCCATCTATCTTTCCGAGGTTGTGCGCAAGGTTCGGGATCGCGATCTGACCGCGGAGCAGCTCGTACTGCAGTGGGAAAAGCCCTTGCGAGACGTTTCAGGCGCTGCTGACATCGTGCCCGATATGGAGGACGGTCCGGACCGGCTCGCGGCGGAACTGGTTGCGCACATTGAAAAAATGCGCAATGAAAATCAGGCGCTCGGCCAGGAAAAAGCTGAAAACGAAACACGTCTTGCTGATATGGAAGAAGAGCTGGCCGCCCTCGACGAGCGTTTAGGCGGTGCGACGGCCGAACGCGCCGCTTTAATTCAGCGACTCGAGGCGCAGGCGCGCGTCAAGCAGCAATTCGAACAGGTCGAAAAGATGTTCACGTCGGCAGAGGCGCGCGTATTTCGCGAGGGCAACAACATCATCCTGCGACTCGTTGGTTTGACGTTTGACAGCGGCGCTTCACAAATCAGGCCACTAAGCTTCGACTTGTTAGCTAAAGTTGAAAAAGCGATCGACGTGTTCCCGCGCAGTGAGCTGATCATCGAAGGTCACACGGACTCTCACGGTGGTGACGATCTGAACCAGAAATTGTCACAGGATCGTGCAGAATCCGTACAGCAGTACATGATTAATGCGATGCGCATTCCGACGTATCGACTGATCGCGACGGGCTACGGAGAGACACGTCCGGTCGCGAGCAACGAGACTGAATCGGGCCGTCAGCGTAATCGCCGCATCGACATCGTCATTCGCCCGAATATCGAGGCATCCTGATCGCGAATCGCGACGGCCATGGGCGGAACGTTGCTCATCGGAAGTAAAGCGCAGCGTAGCGAGCCATGAAGATGAGTAATATGCCGCCTATGGCCGTTGCCTCTTCCACCATTCGGCAATGATTTTCGCTGTCACATCGTTTGCTAAGTAGCCGTATTCGGCGTGTACGTTGAGGTCACCGTTCAGGCGAAAATAGTTGTGCAGAAGATGGTCTTCTATCGATTCGACGAGACCCCGCCTGACCATCTCCTGGAAATCGTCCGCAAGGTCCGGATCAATAGCCGTCAGATCGCCAACTGCTGACAGGTTAATCCAGCGGCGGATGCCGTTTGGAAACCGGCTGGCACCATCTTCACCATGACCCTGCAGACGACGCTGTATGTAGCGCTGACCCAGCGGGCTCCCCATCGTCAAGAAGAGGTCGACGCTGACGTGATCACGCTCATCGTGCGCCATTTGCCAGAGGCTGTCCCAGGCGATGACCGAACCCATACTGTGTGCGATTATCAAGATAGGGCGCTGCGCCTCGACCGCGGCGCGCAATGGCATCTTGAACATTTGTCGCGCGTGCTCAGCGATCTCATTGCTGTTTCGCGAGTAGCGCCGCAGATCACGCAAATGCAATTCCATGCGTTCGTTGGCGACGTGCGGGATAAGAAACGGCAGCACATCTGCAATCGAGAACACCCAGCGCGCGATCCGTCGTGGCCAGGATGACGCTTCGGCTATGTCTGTTGACGACGCCTTGTCTTGCTGAATCACGGCTTCGATCGCCTCTTGATCAATCGCGATGTCGCGATGAGTCTTGTAGAAGTCGTAGGTCCAGGACACGATATCGAAACAGTGCAGATTGGCTGCGATGTCCAGCGCAACTTTTTCGTCATGACGACGAATGCCGGCGATCAGACAACGAAACAGGGCATCGCGGTGCGGACCGGGCTCGGGCTTGGGCAGCAGCCCCGGTACATACAAAATCAGAGGTAACTCGATCATCGCTCGGCCACACCAAGTAACGACAGTAATTCGCCGACGTCCCGGACGATCCCGTCCGGGCGTTGCAGGTGGTCAGGCCAGTCGTCCCCGTTGCGATTGACCCAAACCGACTTTAGCCCGGCTTTGCGCGCACCAATAACATCCGCTTCGGGATGATCGCCGACGTGCAATGTCTGATCTGCGTCCGCCCCGCCGGCCTGCACTGCCATGTCAAAAATGTGGCGAGACGGCTTTGCCGCCCCCACTGCGGCGGCAGAGATAACCTGATGGAACAAATCCCGGATACCAATGCGATCCAAATCTGCATTACCGTTGGTTACCGCAACCACACAATAGCTCTGCCGCAAAGTATTCAGCGCCGGGCGAACCTCCGGAAATACGTCGACATCGTTGCGCATTGCGCTAAACACAGCCATTGCGGTATCGACGAGCCCATCTCCGTATCCTGCAGCGACGCCGAGCCGACCTAGTACAGCACGCCGCAGAAATGTGAAGTCGTGGCTCTTCCCGGGATACTCTACGGCGATATTCTCGCGCAGCTTGAAAACGTCTTTCGCACTGAACATCGCCGTGATTCGCGGGTAGTTGTCACCCAACCAGTCATAAAGTCGGCGCTCAGCACGTTCAATGACCGGATGAATCGCCCAAAGCGTGTCATCGAGATCCAGTGTGATTGTGCGAATGTCCTGCACGTGTTGCTCGCTTCGGGAAGATAGGTGAATATTGCGGCATGAAATACCTGCATACAATGGTACGCGTCAAAGATGTCGACGCATCGCTCGACTTCTATTGCGACAAGCTGGGCCTCGTGGAGTTGCGGCGTTACGACAACGACCGGGGGCGATTCTCACTGATCTTTCTCGCAGCGCCCGGTGACGAAGCTGCCCAGGTCGAACTCACCTGGAACTGGGACCCGGAGGACTACGGTGAAGGCCGCAACTTCGGACACCTCGCCTACGAGGTCGACGATATCTATGCGCTGTGTCAGAGCCTTATGGACAAGGGCGTAACGATTAGTCGGCCGCCACGCGATGGACACATGGCGTTCGTCCGTTCACCCGACAACATCTCGATCGAACTGCTACAAAAAGGCGATGCCCTTCCAATCCAGGAACCCTGGGCTTCGATGGAGAATTCCGGCCACTGGTAGCAACTTGGTCTTTGTATGGCCGCGGGCGGGGAGTTGCTCATCGGAAGTAAAGCGCAGCGCAGCGAGCCATGAAGATGAGTAATGACCCGGTCGCGGCCATTGATTGGTTAGTTGGCGGGCATCAGGGGCGGTAGTTGCTCTTCGGGTTCGTGGTCAGCGTCCTTGAGGACGGAGAATGAGCGGATGGCTTTGGCCAGCGCTTCGCCCTCGATTTCGCCACCACCGGGACCGTAAGCCAGATTCGACAGTTTGGTCAGTTCCTCCGCGAGCGGTGGGGAGACGCGGCGCGCCAGTGCGCCGACGCTGCGCGGCGTATCCTCAGGCCATTGCAATGCACCCCAGTCGAGCAATGCCTTGCGTACGCCCGAACCATCGCCGGCGAGCGCTGCTTTGCGGGCCGCCCTGAGGTGGCGTGACTGTTGCTTGTGGACCGGAACCGGTGCCGGTGCGCGTTGTTTCTTCTGCGGTCGTGACGACCACCACCAGGCGAACAGGGTGACCACCCAGACAGCGGCGAGTAACTCGCTGACGCGGCGCCAGATCCCTCCTGGCATCGAGCCTTCGCGCGGCACAGCGCCGGGCTCGGCCGCTGTTGCTGATGCTGCTGCTTCCGCCTCTGCCGCCGGTGCCTCGCCTGAGGGCAGGATATTGATCGATCGTTCAGGCAACCGGGCGACCTGCCATTCTGATTTTTCGGTGTTCCACCACGGCACCTCAAGGGCCGGCAACAGGACTGTGCCGGCGGTCACGCCGATCATCGCGTACTGGTCCTTGCGCACACCACGGATGCCAGCGGACTCTATGCGACGACTCAACTCGGGTTTATCCGGGTAAACATTCAGTCCTGGCGCAGTCGGTGGTTCAAGCGCCGGGATCTGTGTTTCGAGTTGTCCGAGTGCGCTGGTTGTGACATGCCTCGTCAACGGTTCACCGGCCTTGATTTCGTCGGCTTCCCCGGACCAGTCTTCTGTGAGCTCGAGATCACGCGCCGGCAGCCAGACTGCATCAGGATAGTCGGCAGGTCTCGGCGGGATCGGCAGCACAGTAATTGACTGCGGTTCCGAGTCGTATACCTTGCGGCCGGTTATGCGTCCGTCGCGCAACACTCGCGCTTCGAAGCGGGCCGGTGATACGTCGATCTGACCGCTTTCTTGCGGGTAAAGCGCATACACACGTTCTACAACGTTATATACAGTGCCATCAATGACCGCCTCGTAGCTGCGATCATCCCCCGCCAGCTCGGTTAGCACCTCGGCGCCGCTGATCGTCGGTTCCCTGAGCGCAGGTTGCCGGGTCGCGACAGAGCGATAAATTTTGATCGTCAACAGCACCTGCGCCTGAACATAGGTCTCACTGAAATCGACATTGCTGGTCACATAGACTTCGGCCTCGCCCGGCGGCGCATAGCTCGGCTCGCTTACCGTAATTACCAGTGCCGGACTTTGCTCGTTGCCAATCGCGATTGGCGGAATAATGATCTGACCCGCGCTCCTTGGCATCAGCACATAGGTCCAGGTCTTGCTGCGGCGGATTTGACCGTTGACGATCGTCGTATTGCTGAGCTGACTGCCTTGCCCAACATAGAAATCCTTATCGAGCACAGAAACGTCCGGTTGCGAGTCGATATTCGTATCTGAAACGACCTCGAGCGTAAACGACTCGTTGAGCTCGACATCAGCACGGTCAACCCGCGTGGTAACAGCCGCCGGCGCCTCAGCCGTGCACAGCAAAGCCGCGGTGACCAGGACTATGCTTCGCACAAGTGCTCTTACCACGGCTGCACCTCGTCATCGGGCCAGGTGTTATTACCATCCTGGTCCTTGCCCGATTTTTGATACTGATAACGGAATTTTCGTCGCAGCAGTCCGCCCGGATCATTCGGGATACGGCGCAGCCATTGCTCCATCGCCTGTTGTTGTTCCTGTTCGCGGCGCAGCGCTTCGAGTTCCTCGGCTGTCAGCTGTTGCTGCGCCATCTGTTGTTCATTCTGCGCTGCTTCTTCGGCGGCCTGCTGCAGCTCTTCCCGCAACGCCTCGAGGTCTTCCTCGTTGGCCTGCTGCTCGTCGCGTTGCGAGGAATCGCCCTCGGACTCACTTTCGGATTGCGCCGAACTGTCCGAACTCTCCTGATCCGATTCACCGCTCTCGTCTGACGGCTCGCCCTCGCCTTGCTGATCTGAGGGCTCCTGTTGATCACCCTGATCTTGCTGCGACTCCTGTTGCTCCTGCAGTTGCTGTAACAGGTCCCGATTGTATTCGGCGTCCGCATTCCCGGGATCGATCTCGAGTACCTGTTCGTAGGCATCGATCGCCGACTCAAACTCACCCTGTCGCGCCATCGCATTGCCGAGGTTGTACAGACTGCGGGCATCTTCCTGTTCAGCGAACGCTCTGGCACTCGCAGCGTAATCCTGCGCACGGTATTGCGCGACGGCTCGCCACTCGGGGTTCTCGAACAGAACAACCGCATCTGCCGCCACACCCTCCTCGAGCTTTCTCTGCCCCTGTTGATCCCTCGTCAACCACAGATCATTCCAACTCGCCGCGTGCACCGAATTTTCGGGTGGCAAGATGAAGATTAGAAAGACGGCTACCCAACCGCGCCGAAACGCCATGGCCGCCAGCGGCAATAACAGCAGGATCAGCCACGGCCCTTCCTCGCGCCAATGATCGGTTACCAGGGACTCTTCGCCCGCCTGTTGACGACCCGCCTCTCCGCTAAGCAGGTAATCGAGGTCGCGATTATCGGTCGTCAACAACGAAAAGCGGCCGCCACCGGCGGTCGCGAGCGAACGCAGGGAATGTTCATCGAGCCGCGGCACAGCGATGTTACCGGACTGATCTGTGACGAAGCCGCCACTTTGTCGCGGAATCGGCGCGCCCTCTGCAGTGCCGACCGCGAATACTGACAACGTGTAGCCCGAGCCTCTAAGTTCGCGTGCGACTCTTTCCGTGGCGGGTGATGAACTGCCATCGGTGATCAGCAGGACCTCACCATAGGCAGCGCCTGCTTGCTCGAGAAGTTGCTGGCCCTTGTTGATCGCGGCAATCGGATAGCTACCACGACTGGGCATGATGTCGGTACTGAGGCTGTTAACGAGCGCACCGATCGTATCGGTGTCAGTCGTCAACGGTGTTACCGTAAACGCATTCGACGAAAAGACGACAAGTGCAGTCTGCCCACTCCCTCGTCGCGCCAGCAAATCGAGAATTTTCAGGCGCGCACGTATCAAGCGGCTCGGCGCTACATCCTGCGCATCCATCGAACGCGACAGATCCAACGCGACAATCAGCGCCTGATCGGATCGAAATACCGGTTGCTCGACTCGTTGCCAGGCAGGGCCGGCAATCGCGACCGCAGCGATCACACCACCCAGCCCAAGCAGCCACCAGCGAAAGTCGGAACGGCGATTGACCGAGCGCGACAATACATGTGGGGCAAGCGACACATCAACGACGTTCTGCCAGCTGCCGGGGCCAAGCTGGCGACGCGCCAGCAGGAGCGCGCAAGCGATAACGACTGGTACAGCCCATAGCCAGTCCGGCCGCAGGAAGTGAAAGTCAGCCAGCATTGCCATGTCCTCTACACGCAAGCACCACGACGCAGTCACCCAGCATCGGCATGTCCTCTACGCGCAAGCGCCACGACACAGTCAACCAGCATCGGGAAGTTCCCCACCAAGCCGCATTGCCACGTTCTGCAACAAAGTGACAACGCAAAGCAGCACCGCAAGGGCAAATGCACCGCCGAGCGGCCAGAAGTAAAGCGATTTGACGGGCCGGAACCCGGCTTCAGGCTCGTCGACAGGCTCAAGTTCATCGACAAGCTGATAGATACCCTGCAGGCCAGCTGTGTCTTTGGCGCGGAAATAGCGCCCACCTGTCAATTCCGCGATGCTCGTCAGGGTTGCCTCGTCCAGGTCAGCCGATGGATTGATGCTGCGACGCCCACCCACCAGTGAAGACACCTCAAGCTGTTCGGCGCCGATGCCGATCGTATAGATGCGTAATCCGACTTGCTGCGCCAGTTCCGCCGCTTTGAGTGGATCAATCTCACCGGCTGTGTTGGCTCCGTCCGTCAGCAATACCAGCACCTGCTCGCTGCCGTCTGCCTCCTGATCGTGAATTCGTTTGACGGCGAGCGTGATCGCGTCACCGATTGCCGTCTTTTCTCCGGCCAGACCGATAAAGGCCTCCATGAGCAATACCCTGACGGTCTCGCGATCGAGAGTAAGCGGGACCTGCAAATACGCGCGCTCGCCGAACAAGATCAGCCCGATGCGATCGCCTTCGCGACGACTGACGAAATCACTCGCAACGGCTTTGGTTGCTGTCAGTCGATCGACTCGACGACTGCCGAGCTCGAAGTCCTTTTGGTCCATGCTGCCCGACAGATCGACAGCCAGCATGAGGTTGCGACCCGAGACTGGAACTTCGAGTTCGTCACCGATGCGCTCCGGCCGCGCTGCGGAAACGACGAGCAACACCCAGGCGACGACTGCGAGCAGAAAACGCCAATTCAATAGCTGCTCCGCGCGCGACCGATCGCTGAGCATTGCGAATCCACCCAGACTCGGTACTTTCAGTCCGGCATCCTGCAGACTGGCCGATTCGGCCAGCAGCTTGCGCGCGATCAGCGGCAGCGGCAGTGCCAGCAGGACCCACGGCCAGGCAAGCGACCACATCAGTGTTGCCCTCCCACGGGCGTCGCAAGTCGCTGGCGCACAGCTGCAACGACATCGACCAGGTCCATCGCGGATACATCATCACCGGGTTGGCGGTACGGCAGCTCGAGCAACTTGCGGCCCGTATCGCTCTGGAAGCGCGGCCGGTCGAGGTCCCTGTCCAGCCACGCGAGCCACTCGTTCCCGGTCAGACCGGCCACTTCGTGCCGTGGCGCATAGGCGAGCATCGTGCGCCGCAACAGCTCCGACAAACTGCTGCTGAATGCCACGGCATTGCGATGCTGTTCGAAATCTGCCGTAAGCTCATTGAGCTGCACTAGCGCGTGCCGTCTGGCGGCGCCGCGGGCACGCAGGCGCAGGTAGTATCTGCAAAGGTACGCGAGACCGACGGCAGCCAGAGCAATAACAACCCACCAGCCCGGTGCGAGAGGCCACCAGTCGATTGCCTCGGGCAGGTGCAGGTCACGCAGTGGAATCTGCTCGGGATCCATAACTAGTGCGTCCTTCGCCCCAGCGCCGTCTGCAGTGCCGTAACCGGATCGTCCTCAGTCGACAACGGCATCAGGTGCACGCCATAACGCTGACAGAACGCCTCGAGTTCCTGGCTGCGTGTCTCGAAGGCGTTTGCGTAGTCGTGGCGAGCACTTTTTGCAGCCGTGTCGATCGCCAGCTCGTCATCGCGAGAGACGAGTCGATAGCGCCCGGGCGGCGGCAGTTTGCGTTCGAGCGGATCGTTGAGAAACACGGCCAATACGTCGTTGTGCCGGGCGACGCTCGACAGATAAGACTGTGCAGCTCGCGAAAAGCCGAGGAAGTCGCTCAGTATCACGACCAGACTTCCCGGCCGGGCGACGCGTCGCAACGCGGCCATGGCTCGCGTCAGCGGCGCTTCCTCGTCGCTGCCCGGGTTGCGCTCGCTATTGCCCCAGTCCGGATGACTGACAAGTTCATGCACATACTGCAGTGCCGCCCGCCGTCCGAGTCGCGGCTTGAGCTCCCGATGCGTGGTATCACCGAAAATCAGGCCGCCGAGCCGATCGCCGCGATGATGCGCCGCCCACGACAACAGCGCCGCCGCGCGACTCGCGTTGACCGACTTGAAACATCCCCGGGTTGCGAAATGCATGCTGGCACGCAGATCGACGACAACCAGTACGGGACGCTCGCGTTCCTCACGAAACAACTTGGTGTACGCCGTCGTGCTGCGCGCAGTTACGCGCCAGTCGATACTGCGCGGATCATCGCCGGGCTGATAAGGCCGTGACTCGTCGAACTCCATACCGCGACCACGGAAATGCGACACGTATGCACCGGTTTGCAATGACCTGACGCGCAGCACATCGAGAGCGATCGCACGTGCAGGGCCGTTGAGCCGAATCAATCCGGCCTGACTGACACTGACAGGTGACGCGTCCTCATATAGATGCTGCAGCCGGGACACTAGGGAACTCCGACGCCGTCGAGGATGCTTTCGATAATCGAATTCTCGCTGACGCCATCAGCCTCAGCCTCGAAGCTCAGCACGAGCCGGTGGCGCAAGACATCCGATGCGACGGCCTGGATATCCTCGGGGCCGACATAGTCACGACCCGACAACCAGGCGTGCGCTCGTGCCGCACGATCAATACCCATGCTCGCGCGCGGGCTTGCGCCGTACATGACCTGTCCATCGAGGGACTCGTCCACACGACCCGGATCCCTCGTGGAGACGACGATGTTGACGATGTACTCCTCGAGTTCTGCGGCGAGGTGCAGGCGCAGGATATCCTGTCGCGCCTGCATGATCGACGCTACCGAAAGCAATTCCGGCGGCTGGAATGCGTCACGCTCGCCCGACTTTGCCTCGTCCCGATTGAGTACGAGGATGCGGCGCTCGTCCTCTGTCGTCGGGTAGCCGACCTCGACGTGCAGCAGAAATCGATCAAGCTGCGCCTCGGGCAGCGGATAGGTGCCTTCCTGCTCGATCGGGTTCTGCGTCGCCATAACCATGAACAGGTCGTCAAGTCCGTAGCTGCGATCACCGACCGTGATCTGCCGTTCCTCCATGGCTTCGAGCAATGCAGATTGCACTTTCGCAGGTGCGCGATTGATTTCATCGGCAAGAATCAGATTGTGAAACAGCGGGCCTTTGCGAAACTCGAATGTGCCCTCCTGTGGCCGGTAGATGTCAGTACCGGTCAGGTCGGCTGGCAGAAGATCGGGTGTGAACTGCAGACGGTGGAAGTCGCCCTCGATGCTCTCGGCGAGAACCTTGATCGCCCGGGTTTTTGCGAGCCCTGGTGCCCCCTCAACGAGGAGGTGACCATCGCATAGCAGCGCGATCAACATACGGTTGATCAGGTGCGACTGCCCGATGATCAGGCGGCTGGCGTGCGCCTCGAGTTGTTGGAATTGTTCTACGACGCTCATCAAAAACTCCGGTCGAAAAATCGGCGTGCCATTTTAGAGAGGATGCATGGGTGAGCCAACCGGTCGCGATGTTTTTTACTCATACGGGCCCTACTTTGGTAATAATGCTCCCACTTCGGACAACCACCGATCCACGAAATTGCAGATATTTGAGAAAAAATGCGCCCTGACGCGCCTTTTCAGTACCCGGTTTGGCTTCTTGCTGACCGTCGCGGTGGCGCTTGCGAGCTGCAAACCGGCCAATGAAGTGGAGGCGCCGGCTGCCGACGCCGCCGAGACGCCGGTTCTCATGTGCGGCAACGCGGGTCGATTACAAACCGAGTTGTACGGCGCAATTTCGCTGCGCCTGGACTGGCACAAGAACGACCTCGAATGCGCGGGTATGCCGAGACCTGAGGGCCGCGGCGCTCGATTGCGCTTTGCCGGGAAAGTGGCCGGCGAGGAACGCCGCATCGTGGTGATTATTGCTATTCCTGAATTACCGCGCGAGGCGCTCGGCAGCGAGTATGCGAGCAATGTGACAGTGATCGAGGAAGGCGACGGCCGGTTCTTCAGTACATCGAATCTCGATAATTGTCTGACCGATGTCACATCGCTCGAGGCGCTCGATGATACTGGTGATCTATTCTCGATTGGCGGCATCCTATATTGTGTATCACCGCTTCCGGAGGTCAACGGCGATTCGAGCGTGTTGATCACTGAATTGAAATTCTCGGGTTTGCTCGACTGGAGTTCCTCGTGAGGCAGTGGTTTCTGACTGCTGTCATGGCACTGGCTGTGGCGACACCGGCTGCCGCCAATGAGGAACTCGATGCCGCATTCGCCACAGACGTGCTGATCATCGAAGCGAGCGCATATGCCTGTTATCGCTTCAACATTTACCTTGCGCTCGACGACAGGCAACGCGCCCGCGGCCTGATGCACGTTCGCGCCCTGCCACAAACAACAGGCATGTTCTTTGTGTACGAGAACGCGAGCATCCACTCGATGTGGATGAAGAATACCTTCATACCACTCGACATGATCTTCGCCCGCAGCGACGGTACCGTAGCGTCGATTGCCAAAAACACGGAGCCACTATCACTACGTTCCGTAACTTCGCTCGAGCCCGTGACTTACGTACTCGAACTCAACGCCGGTACCGCCGACCGCCTGTTCATCGACGAGAACAGCCGACTTTTTTGGGGGCCAGCGCATGGCAATGACGAGTAATCAGCGCAACTGGACGGTATTCGTTGCAGCCATCGCTGTTACTGCTATGGCTGCAGCAGTTTATCTGGGCAGCGCCGGCGTTAATGACGACAATATCCGCTTGTCGCTGCGACTGAGCGCCCATGCCGCGTTTGTCGTACTACTTGTCGTGTTCATCGCACGCCCGTTGCGACAACTTGTAAATTCGCCGTTGACTATTGCGCTGCTCAGGAATCGCCGGCTGATCGGTATCGCGTTCGCCGGCATTCACACGGCGCACCTTGGCTTGATTCTCTATCGCGCGAACATGATTGCCGATTTCAACGTCCGCATCAGCGAGCGTCTGCTTGGCGGACTGACCTACGTCGTGATCTACCTTATGTTTTTCACCTCGTTTGATGCGACGGCCAGGGCAATCGGCCCGAGGTACTGGCGCTTGCTGCACAAAGTCGGACTGTACTGGATCCTCGCCGCCTTCATACCAACCCTGTTGCCGGGATCCCTCGACCAACTCGGCGGCATCAATGGCATTCTGCTCTTACTAACGGCCGTAGCCATAACCATCCGCCTGGCAGCCTTCTTCGCCCAACGACGCGAGAATTAGTTTAACGGCCCGCGGGCGACACATTTCTCCCCGTCATGGCTCGCTGCGCTGCGCTTTACTTCCGGTAAGAAACGTCTCGCCCACGGGCCCTGCAATCAACTCAGCACGCTTGCGATGGAGTCGGCCAGGTAGTCGACGTTTTCCTGCGTAATGCCGGCCACATTGATGCGGCTCGAGTCGACCATATAGATGCCGAAGTCTTTCTTTAGCCTCGCGACCTGTTCGGCGGTAATGCCGAGGAAGCAAAACATGCCATTCGCATGTACGAGGTGGGAAAAATCACGCTCGGGGACTTTCTCGGCGAGCGCATCGTTGAGCAATGCTCGCATGCCCTGCAGTCGAATCCGCATGTCGTCGAGTTCCGCAAGCCACTCCGCCCGCAGCGCTTCGTCATGGAGAATCATACTGACGACAGCTGCACCATGGTCGGGTGGTATCGAGTACAGCGTCCGCACATAACTATTGGCTTGACTGGAAACCACCTCGGCCGTAACTGCATTGGCCGCAAGCAATGATACCGTGCCGACGCGGTCGCGGTATAAGCCGAAATTTTTCGAACACGAGTTCGAAACGATCATCTCAGGCACTAATTCGGCCAGGTGTCTGATCGCGAACGCGTCATCATCGATACTGCGTGCGAAACCCTGATACGCCGAATCAATGAACGGCACGAGTTCGCGCTCGACAATAACCTCGGCGATCGCTCGCCAGTCATCATCAGACGGATCGAGCCCAGAGGGGTTGTGGCAGCAGGCATGCAACAGCACGACGTCGCCTTGCGGTGCTGCACGTAATGTCTCAAGCATCGCGTCCATCTGAACAATGTGCTTGTCGCTGTCGTAGTACGGATACGGCTTGAGCGCCAGTCCCGCACCGCCCAAAAGCGGCACATGATTACTCCAGGTCGGGTCGCTGACCCACACAGTCGTATTTTGCCGCGCGCGAAGCAACAGACCCGCGGCGACTCGCAGGGAGCCGGAGCCGCCCGGCGTCTGAATGGTCATGAGCCTTTCATCCGGCACGGCATCTGCAAACATCATCGCCTGCATTGCAGTATTGAACGCCGGATCGCCCGCGGTACCGAGGTAGGCCTTGCTGCACTGGGTTTCCAGGAGTATTCGCTCTGCCTTTTTCACGGTTGCGAGAACGGGCGTCTCGCCCGCAGCATTACGATAGACGCCAACGCCAAGATCAATCTTGTTGGCACGTGGGTCGTCCCTGTGCTCAGCGATCAACCCGAGAATAGCGTCCGCCGGCATTGCCTGTAGCGATTCGAACAAGTCAGGTCTCCCCCTCGGGTCGGTTACAGTGTGTCGATGGGAGTCTTGATATACGCGATGTCGTTATCTTCGGCATCGGGCAAATGTCCCGCTCGAATGTTGACCTGAATTGCCGGCACAATCAACGCCGGCAGATTGAGCGATGCATCGCGTTCTGTACGCATGCTCGTGAACGCGGACTTGCTGGCGTTTTCTCTCAGGTGAATATTTTCTGCGCGTTGTTCGGCGACCGAACACTCCCAACGCAGCTCGCGCCCGCCAGGCATGTAGTCATGGCACATGAAGAGGCGCGTATCAGCCGGCAGGGACAAGACTCGCTGGATTGAGTCGTACAACAGTTCCGCATCGCCACCTGGAAAATCGCAGCGTGCCGTACCGAAGTCGGGCATGAACATGCTGTCGCCGACAAATACAGCCGAGCCAATCTTGTAGCTCACACTATCGTTAGTATGGCCAGGCGTCGCGATGACTTCGCAATTAAGCTCGCCGATCTGAAATGTATCGCCGTCAGAGAAAAGCCTGTCGAATTGGTGTCCATCGGCCGCAAACGGTGGCCCAAGATTGAACACCGGACCGAAGTGCGCCTGCACTTGTCGAATTCCGTCGCCGATGGCGACGGCGCCGCCCAGTTGCGACTTTATGTACTGCGCACCTGTCAGGTGGTCAGCATGCGCATGCGTCTCCAGAATCCACTCGAGGCCCAATTTCTCTCTATGAACATACTCGATGACGACGTCGGACGGGCTGGCGTCAATCCTGCCGGAGACCGTCGAGTACCCGACAACCGGATCGATTATGGCGGCGTGCCCACTGCGTTCGTCGGCAACGACATAGCTCAACGTCCCACTTGGCTCGTCGTAGAAATGCTGGATGCGTGCTTCAGTCATGAACGAAAAACGCCGGCGCCAGCGCCGGCGTTGTGTTTTTCATCACAAATGCTACTAGGCCTGCGGTGCCCAGACCGAACACCAGCCTTTGGCATTCACGGCCTTGCCCGGGAAGATCTGGCACGGACGCCACTCATCGCCATCGTTGCCCTGAATCAGCGCGCAGTTAGCGCAAGTCTGATCAGCCGCGGGATTGGTGCGCGTCGCAGGATCTACAGTGCTCGCGTCGTGCGTGTACCTCATGGCATTGGCCATTGCATCGTCTGTAGCAAGCTGCGGCAAATCCTCTGCGAACGCCCTGCGGCCGGGGTTGGCCAGGCAACCTGCAACGGCTACGGCTGACAATTGAATAAACTTACGGCGTGCGATCTTGCTCAACGGAGTCTCCTTCGATATCTGTGGCTTGCCCGGAACGTATCCGGGGCCAAGCATTCTAAACGATAATGACCAAACTGCGACGCAATTGTAGACGATGTTTTATGAACGGTGGCATAACGACGCTTACCTGCCCGACGTACCGGCGGGCTAGTTGAGAACGATTATCATTCAGAAACGCCGACAGGCTGTGTTTATCGGCGTGCTGTGTGTTGCCCTGATCGGCATCGCGTCACCTGCATCGGCGGCAATCCACATCTATACCATCGAAGTGGATGCGGCATTAAGCCGCATGGAGGTCGTTGCACGATTCGCGGCGCCCGCGAATGCGATTTCGGCCCGATCACGCGACGCCGGACGTTTTCTGCTTGATGCGCGCGACTGCGATAACGGTGATCAGATCAGTAATCGCGGCCGGCGCTTGACGATATCGGGCAACGGCATTCGCTGTCTGAGTTATGCAGTCGATCTGCGCAGCGCGGCACAAGCAGATCAGCGCAACGACTTGTTGCACGCTTCCAATTTTCTCGTCACGCCGACGGTTTGGATGTGGCGGCCTCGTCTCGGTGGCGACGATGAGATTCGCGTGCAGTTTCGGTTGCCGAATGACGTGCAGGTCTCAGTGCCATGGCGGCCGATTAAGACCACCGATAATGCTTACCTACTCAACGCTTCGCCCCAGAGCGGTAGCGCAATCGCGATTTTCGGTCACTTCGACTCTTCTGTTGCAAACATCGCAGGCACAGACCTGAGAATCGAGTTACTGCGCGTTGCAGAAGACATTGATGCAGCGCCGATCGTTGACTGGATTCAGGAGACGGCATACAACATCACGCTCGCCTACGGGCGTTTTCCGAATCCAGCGGCCCGCATCGTTGTCTTCCCGATCGGCAATACTCCGTGGCCGAGCGATTCGCCCGTGTTGTTCGGCCGTGTTGTTCGTGACGGCGGTGAGACAGTCGAATTGCTGATCGATTCGCAGCAACCGATGCAGTCGTTTTACGAAGACTGGACAGCCACGCATGAGCTGTCTCACATGATGTTGCCGTATCTGCGCGCAGAACAGCGCTGGATAGGGGAAGGATTTGCGCAGTATTACCAGAACGTGTTGCTCGCACGTGCCGGACGTTACACGGAAAATTACGCTTGGCAAAAGCTGTATGACGGCCTCGAACGCGGGCGCGAATCCGTCCCCGGCCTGTCACCGAATGCAGCGGCGAGCGGTGACGAGCGCAATAGTCGAATGAAAATCTACTGGAGTGGCGCAGCATTGGCATTGATGGCGGATGTCGAATTACGGCAACGATCGCACGGCAAAGAGTCTCTCGATACGGTTCTCGATCAGTTTCAGCGTTGCTGTTTGCCGTCGCAGCGAACCTGGTCGGGAGCGGAACTGTTCACAACATTCGACTCGTTCCTCGAGCTGCCCCTGTTCATGAACTTGTATCGGCAATACGCGGACGCCGCGGGATTCCCGAACGTCCGACCATTGCTCGGGCAGCTGGGCGTCGCTGTCGACGACGGTGAAGTCCGTCTGCGGAGCGACACAGAACTGGCGGAAATCCGGGCGGCGCTTACGGCGCAGCGATATACTGGCGGACCCGGCAAATAACGGCTTTATCAACATGGCTGGAAGCAGTCACGCAGTCGATGTCAGCAAGGTCAGCAACGGCCAGCGGCACGCACATGCCGACAGCGTTGCTGTCGAGGAGCCGCTCGAGATTCGCCTTGGATACTCGACGCCGGACGGGCGGGCGACGCGCAGCATTTCCATCACGATGCGCACACCCGGCAACGACAACGAACTTGCGGCCGGGTTTCTTTGTAGCGAATCGATTGTTCAGCGTGCGAGTGACATCGCGTCCATCGAACTTTGTGGGCCGCCCGCCCCCGACAGCGGCAATCATAATGTCGTGCGCGTCGAGCTTGAGCCCGATGTAAGCGTTGACCTCGGCCGGCTACAGCGGCACTTTTATACAACATCCAGCTGTGGCGTTTGTGGCAAGACATCGCTTGACGCATTGCGGGTCGTCGGCGTTGCGTCGCTGCGCGACAACACTACGACATTTGACAAAGACACGCTGACCGCGGTCCCGGACAAGCTTCGCGAGTCGCAGACGACCTTCGACAAGACCGGAGGTTTGCACGCAGCCGCCGTTTTCAATTGCAACGGCGACCTGATCGTGACAATGGAAGACGTTGGCCGGCACAATGCTGTCGATAAGGTCGTCGGCTCACTGCTACTGCAGCAGCAATTGCCTGCCAGTGACCTCGGACTTATCGTGTCCGGGCGCGCGAGCTTCGAGCTGATGCAAAAGGCGCTCGTTGCAGGTATGCCCTTGCTGGCGGCAGTGAGCGCGCCATCGAGTCTCGCTGTACAGCTGGCCAAGGAATTCGACATGACGCTCGTTGGATTTCTGCGTGGCGACACGTTTAATATTTACGCAGGCGAACAACGGATAACACATGACAACTGAGACCTATGACAAACAGGTTGCAAGTAACATCGTCGCGAGCTTCGAAGCGCGAGCCGAGATGCTTGTACAGATCCTGAATGCATTCGTCGAGCGCTTTGGCTGGATATCGGAAGACGCGATTCGACAACTGGCTGAAGAACTCAACCTGTCACGCGCCGAGGTCCACGGGGTCGTCAGCTACTACCATGACTTCCGCACATCGCCGCCCGGCAAGCATGTCATCAAGGTCTGCGAGGCCGAGTCCTGCCAGGCCATGGGCAGCCGCGAACTCTCCGCACATGCTGAGAAATCGCTCGGCGTCAAAATGCATGGCAACACCGATCAGGTAACTCTCGAACCGGTGTACTGCCTGGGCAACTGTGCTTGCTCGCCTGCAGTCATGGTCGACGGCAAGACGTTCGGTCGCGTAACCGCACAACGCTTTGACGAGATCGTCTCATCATTAGGGAAATCAAACTGATGACGGCAACAAAGATCTACGTGCCTCGCGAGACCGCGGCCGTATCCGTGGGCGCCGATGATGTCGCGATCGAAATCGCGCGCCAGGCGAAAGAATCGGGTGCACGCATTGAATTGATACGGAACGGCTCATGGGGCGCAACCTGGCTCGAGCCACTCGTCGAAGTCCTGGTCGACGACAAGCGGATTGCCTACGGCAACGTAGCGGCCGGCGATGTTGCCGACATGTTTGCCTCAGGATTGCTAACAGACGGCGATCATGAACGGCGCATTGGCCCGATTATGGATATTGATTACCTGATCAATCAGGACCGCTGGACGTTCTGGCGCTGCGGACTGATCGATCCGCTGTCAATTGAGGACTTCAGGGCGCATAAAGGTTTCGCAGCACTCGAAAAAGCGTTCGAGATGGGCGCGGACGCGGTTATCGAGGCGGTAAAGACCTCGGGACTGCGCGGCCGCGGTGGCGCCGGCTTCCCTGCGGGCATCAAGTGGCAAACGGTGGCCGGCGCTGAAGGTGATCAAAAGTACATCGCCTGTAACGCGGACGAAGGCGATAGCGGCACGTTTTCCGATCGCATCCTGATGGAGGGCGACCCGCTCGGCCTGATCGAAAGCATGCTGATTGCGGGCTTCGCCGTTGGTGCAAGCCGCGGCTACATCTACTTGCGCTCCGAGTATCCCCTGGCACGCCTGATTTTGTCCCGCGCGATCGATCTGGCACGCGAAACAGGCTGGCTCGGCGAGAATATTCAGGACAGCGGTTTTGATTTCGACATCGAATTGCATATCGGTGCCGGTTCCTATGTCTGTGGTGAAGAAACCGCGATGCTCGAGAGCCTCGAGGGAAAAGCGGGAGTTGTTCGTTTTAAGCCGCCGCTACCGGCAATTAGCGGACTGTTCGGTGCACCAACCGTCGTTAACAACGTCGTCACGTTGGCGTCGGTCGCTAACATCATCAACCTCGGCGGAGAGAAATACGCCTCGTTCGGCGTCAATCGCTCGACTGGCACACTGGCGTTTCAGCTTGCCGGCAATATCAAGCGCGGCGGCCTGGTCGAAAAAGCGTTCGGTATCACGGTTCGCGAACTGATCGATGACTGGGGCGGTGGCACGGCGAGCGGCCGGCCGTTAAAGGCGGTGCAAATTGGCGGACCATTGGGCGCTTACCTGACCGCGGACCAACTCGACACGCCGCTCGATTACGAGGCATTTACCGAAATCGGCGCAATGATCGGCCACGGCGGCGTTGTCGTCTTCGACGATTCAGCCAACATGGCGCACCAGGCGCGCTTCGCGATGGAGTTTTGCGCCATCGAATCCTGCGGCAAATGCACGCCCTGCCGTATCGGCTCTACTCGCGGCGTAGAGGTCATAGACCGCATGATTGCTGGGGTTGAGCGCGAACAGAACTACGATTTGCTGGTCGAGTTGTGCGCCACGATGGAGGACGCCTCATTATGTGCAATGGGCGGAATGACGCCCTATCCGGTACGGAGTGTTCTAAAATATTTCGCAGAGGATTTTGCGTCCGCCCAGGGGGCTGACCAGTGAACAAGGTAAAACAGGCCGATCTCGGCACGCCGGCTGCGGCGTCCGCCGCAACCATAAAGATCGAAATCGACGGGCTGCCGGCAACGGTGAAAGCCGGCACCAGTATTCTGCGTGCTGCTCGCGAGTCGGGCGTCGACGTGCCGAGTCTTTGTGCCAGTGACAGCCTGAAGCCGTTCGGCTCATGCCGCATGTGCCTCGTCGAGGTCGAGGGCCACAACGGCTACCCGGCATCCTGCACGACGACGGTCGAAGCCGGCATGAAAATACGGACTCAAACCGAGGCCATTGCGACGTTGCGTCGCAACGTGATGGAGCTGTATATCTCGGATCATCCGCTCGACTGCTTGACTTGTTCTGCAAACGGTGACTGCGAGTTGCAGGATGTGGCCGGTGCCGTCGGACTGCGTGAGGTTCGCTACGGCTTCGATGGCGAAAACCATCTTGACGCTGAGACAGACTCCAGCAATCCCTACTTTTCATTCGATGCGAGCAAATGCATCGTTTGTTCCCGCTGTGTGCGCGCCTGCGACGAAGTGCAGGGCACGTTCGCGCTGACCATCGAAGGCCGCGGCTTTGAATCAAAGGTATCTGCCAGCATCGGCGAGACCTTTCTCGATTCAGAATGCGTTTCCTGCGGTGCCTGCGTGGACGCTTGTCCGACAGCGACGTTAATGGAAAAAAGCATCATCGATCACGGTCAGCCGGAACACAGTGTCAAGACAACTTGTGCATATTGTGGCGTTGGCTGTTCTTTCGTTGCAGAGATGAAGGGCGATCAGGTCGTTCGCATGACGCCCGATAAAGACGGTCAGGCGAATCATGGTCATAGCTGCGTCAAAGGACGTTTCGCCTGGGGTTATTCGACACATCGCGATCGTGTCATGGACCCGCTGATTCGCGATGACATCAATGGACCGTGGCGCAAAGTCGGCTGGGACGAGGCGATTCAGTTTGCCGCGAAACGCTTCAAGGAAATCCAGAAACAATATGGCCGTAAGTCCATTGGTGGCATTACTTCGTCTCGCTGTACGAACGAAGAGGTTTTTGTCGTACAGAAACTCGTACGTGCGGCCATGGGCAACAACAACGTCGATACTTGTGCGCGGGTATGTCATTCGCCCACCGGCTATGGACTGAAAACCACACTCGGTACGTCGGCCGGTACGCAACCATTTGACAGCGTGATGGATGCCGACGTCATTATTGTCATCGGCGCCAACCCGACTGAGGGTCACCCGGTATTCGCGTCACAGATGAAACGCCGTCTGCGTGAGGGCGCCAAGTTGATCGTCGTCGATCCGCGCCGCATCGGCCTGGTCAGATCGCCCCACATCAAGGCCGACTATCACCTGCCGCTCCTGCCCGGCACGAACGTGCCCATCATCAATGCACTCGCCCATGTCGTCGTATCCGAGGGCTTCGTTGACGAGGACTATGTCCGGGAGCGCTGCGACACGGAATCTTTCGCGGCCTGGAAAGCGATGATCCTCAAGCCCGAGAATTCGCCAGAAGAGGTTGAACTGATCTCTGGTGTCCCTGCTGCCGACATCCGCGCCGCAGCAAGGCTATATGGCGGTGCAGAGAACGGCGCAATTTATTATGGACTCGGCGTGACCGAGCACAGCCAGGGTTCGACGATGGTCATGGGTATGGCCAATCTTGCGATGGCGACCGGCAACATCGGATTCTCAGGCCGTGGCATCAATCCATTACGCGGCCAGAACAATGTGCAGGGATCTTGCGACATGGGCTCATTCCCGCACGAACTGCCCGGCTATCGCCCTGTGCAGGACGATGCGGTTCGCGGCAGCTTTGAAAAGCACTGGGGCGTCGAGATTGACCCTGAGCCAGGATTTCGCATTCCGAACATGTTCGACGAGGCCTGCGCCGGGCGCTACAAGGGCATGTATATTCAGGGCGAGGACCTCGCGCAATCGGACCCGAATACGCTACATGTCGAAGCGGCACTCGGCAGCATGGAGTGTGTCGTCGTGCAGGACCTGTTCCTGAACGAGACGGCCAAGTTTGCGCACGTTTTCCTGCCAGGTACGTCGTTTCTCGAGAAGGACGGCACATTCATCAACGCAGAGCGTCGCATCAATCGCGTACGGCCTGTTATGAAGGCGCGCCAGGGCAAGGATGAGTGGATGATTACTCAGGAGCTCGCCAACGCGCTTGGCTACCCGATGAAATACAACAACGCTGCCGAGATCATGGATGAGATCGCTGAGCTGACACCAACATTCAACAACGTCAGCTTCGAGTTCCTCGATCGCGTCGGCAGCGTGCAGTGGCCCTGCAACGAAAAAGCGCCGCTGGGCACACCAATAATGCACATCGAGAATTTTGTTCGTGGCAAGGGCTTGTTCGTCGAGACCGATTATGTGCCGACCGAAGAACGCACCAATCGTAAGTTCCCGTTACTGCTTACGACCGGGCGCATACTGTCGCAATACAATGTTGGCGCGCAGACCCGTCGCACCGACAATATGGTTTGGTACAACGCGGACCTGCTCGAGGTGCATCCGAGCGACGCGGAGCTACGTGGCATCAAGGAAGGCGACCTTGTGGGCCTTGCGAGCCGCAAAGGCGAGATCACGCTGACGGCGACGATCACGGAGCGCGTACAACCCGGGGTTGTCTACACGACATTCCACAACCCGGAAACCGGCGCAAATGTCGTGACGACCGAACACAGCGACTGGGCGACGGACTGTCCTGAGTACAAGGTTACCGCCGTGCAGGTCGCTCCGGCGCAACATCGTTCCGAATGGCAGCATGGCTTCGACGAGAACGCGAAGCGGCAGGGGAAAATTCTCGAGGCGACTTAGGTCAAACAGCCTGCGGGCGAGATATCTATCTCCTTCATGGCTCGCTGCGCTGCGCTTTACTTCGGTCGATAGATATCTCGCCCGCAGGCCTTACACACTCTCTTCGGACGACTTATCCTCGGCCTTCGCATTCTGCTCTGCGGGTTCGCCGTCGGGGAATAACCAGTCGGTTATCGGTTTCTTCAGGTAGAACGCAAATACGAAGAACAAAATGCCGAGTGCGATAGCGCCGAACGGTGGCTGCCATTGCACGAAGTAAACCGGCCACATCAGTGCATAAACCAGATTGACGATTGAATCTGTCGCGAACCGCAAAAAGAACTCGAAGAGTTGTTCGGTAAGGAAACCGCTGATGCTCTCACTTTCAGCGAGTTCACCGACAACGGTTTTTATTTCGAGAATAGCGAACGTGACTGCATAACCGCAGGCGTAGAGACCGCCGCCACGAACTTTCCAGACCTTTGCGAACCAGCTACGAAACCACCCGTGCGCTTTATTGAGCAATCGGGATTACTCTCTGTTGATTCTCGTAAACCTCGTACCTTCGAGAGTCAGGTTGGCCATCAGGCCCGCGGAGCCGAAGATAAAACCAACAACGGGATCGCGCACGTTTTGCGAATCGATCGTTTTGCCAGCGCCAATATCAATTAACGCGACGGAGCCATCGATGCCGACGCGCCAGCCATTCGAATTACGAAATTGCTCGAGTGCGCTTTGGGTCATGAATGCGATCACGATCGATCTGGCCTGCGCACCTGCCTGCAAGCCGATTGACCCACTTGTGATTCGCATGTAATCGACGGTCTTGCCGCCCACGCGCAACGCGCCTTCACCGGTCTCCGCGCCAATTCCGAAACCAGCTCTTAGTGCTCGTGGAAACACGAGGAAGCCGGCCGCCTGGTTCAGAAACACCTCGGCACCGTTAATCTGTTCCTGAAATACAACGAGAGCCTCGTCAGACTCGCTATCGATTCTACTTGCCGACCACTCCATCGACGAACAGGCGCCCATCAATGCGCTCAGCGTGACGAGCGCCGCAATTCTGTACAGTGATTCAATATTCATCGCGGCATTATACCCGCGTTGTCGCTGGCCGTCTTTGTGAAAGACTCAAGCAAGCACCAGAGTGTGTCGCCCAACTGCGACGCTTTTGCTTCATCGTAGTTCGCCGTCGCCTCATCCATGTATGCACGTTGCGCAAGCTCGAGCTGTACGGCATGCACGTTTGCTTCCGGCTTGCCGTAGTGGCGCGTGATATGGCCGCCTTTGAACCGGGCGTTGAGCACGGCGTCATAGGGACCCTCCGCGGCAACGCGCAGCAACGCATCCGACATGGCATTACCGCAACTACGGCCGTCCCAGGTTCCGAAGTTCAATACTGGCAACTCGCCTTCGAACAACGTCGGGACGCGGCTCGCGATCGAATGTGCATCCCATAGCAGCGCGTAACCGTGTGCCTCGCGTAGTTCTTCAAGCGTCTCTTTGATCTTGTCGTGGTACGGCCTCCAGTAACGCCGGACGCGATCATCGATATCGATCGTTACTTTGGCCGCATAGATGTCTTTTCCGGAAAATGTCTGCGTTGGGCACAGACCGGTCGCAAGTTGTCCTTCGTACATTGCTGCATCGTCAGCCGGCCGATTCAGGTCCACAACATAGCGCGAATAGTTCGCGATGATCATCGACGCGCCACGTTCTTTCGCAAAACGGTACAGGCGCGCGACATGCCAGTCCGTGTCCGGAAGTGACTTGCCGGCGTCGGTCATTTGCGTCGCGATGTCGTCCGGCAGTTGTCTGCCGTCATGCGGCACGCTAACGAGCAGCGGCACGCTGCCCATGTGGAACGAATAACTATTCGTCATCGCGCGATCATGCGTTGAAACTGGGCAGGATAGACGCAGAATACTGACAGAACGCGCCCTGATCGATCAGCGCAGCAACGCGGGCGAAATCTGCAGACATCGAGCGATCCTCGACGTACGTCGGCGAGACTTCGCGCAAGGTGGTGATGACCTGCTCGATCGCGAGCGAACTCTTCTGTGGATGATGAAATTCGACGCCCTGCGCAGCGGCGAGTAATTCGATCGCCACAATATTCGACGTGTTGTCGAGCATCTCGTGCAACCGACGGGCCGCGAACGTCGCCATACTGACATGATCCTCCTGATTCGCCGATGTCGGTATGCTGTCGACACTGGCAGGATGCGCGTGCGACTTGTTCTCCGAGGTCAATGCCGCTGCTGTAACCTGCGCCATCATGAAGCCGCTGTTGAGCCCGCCCTCCTTGACCAGAAATGGTGGCAAGCCACTCAGGTGAGTATCAATGAGCAAGGCAATGCGTCGTTCCGACAAGGAACCGATTTCGGCGATGGCCAACGCCAGGTAATCGGCCGCCAACGCGATCGGTTCGGCGTGGAAGTTTCCACCTGAAAGGACCGCGCATGAATCGGCAAAAACGAGCGGGTTGTCCGTTACCGCATTGGCCTCCGTTTGCACCACTTTGCAGACATGACGCAACACGTCGAGGCATGCCCCAACAACCTGTGGCTGGCATCGAATCGAATACGGATCCTGCACACGATCGCAGGCAACGTGAGATGCACGAATGTCGCTGCCCTGCATGAGCTCTCGCAGCACGCCGGCGACGGCTATTTGCCCGCCATGGCCGCGAACACTCTGAATGCGCTTGTCGAATGGTGTATCACTACCCTTGATTGCATCCGAGGACATCGCACCGGCAGCGAGAACAGCGGCCAGAACGTGTTCGGTGCGGAATATCGCCGCCAGCGCCAGTGTCGTTGAAACCTGGGTGCCATTCAGGAGCGCAAGTCCTTCTTTCGGCGCAAGCGTGACCGGTTTGAGCCCGGCCTCTCGCAGCGCCAGTTCTGCCGGCACAATGGTGCCGCCCACCCTCGCTTCGCCGACACCGATCAAAACTCCGGCCATATGCGCGAGCGGCGCAAGATCGCCCGATGCTCCGACCGAACCTTGCGACGGAATTCGTGGGTAGATGTTGTGGTTGATTAATGCGCAGAGTGCCTCGACCAGTTCGAGCCGCACGCCGGAAAAACCCTCAGCCAGTGCGATCACTTTCATGAGCATCACGAGTCGGACGATGTCGTCATCCAGATCAGCACCGACGCCCACAGCATGAGAACGGACGAGATTTTCCTGCAGATGCGCCAGTTCATCGTCGCTGACCCGCACCTCCGCAAGTTGCCCGAAGCCCGTATTGACACCGTAGACCTGCTCACCACTCGCAACAACGTCGGCGATCAGTTCGTTCGACTCGGCAATTCGACCGCGCGCATCGTCGCCGAGACTGACTGTGACAGGGTTTCGCCATGCCGCGCGTAGCTCGGCAAGTCCGACGAGTTGATTATTTATTGTCAGCTTCATGATGACTCTCCGCGTTCCAGCATCGGCAGATGTAGCCCGTACTCGCGCGCGCAATCAATCGCGTCTTCATAACCAGCATCAGCATGCCGCATCACGCCTGAGGCTGGATCGTTCCAGAGTACACGCTCGATGCGTTTGTCCGCGGCCTCACTACCATCGCAAACGATGACGAGTCCCGCATGTTGCGAGTAACCCATGCCGACACCACCGCCGTGATGCAGTGACACCCAGGTGGCGCCACTTGCTGTATTCAATAACGCGTTGAGCAAGGGCCAGTCGGATACCGCGTCGGACCCATCGCGCATTGCTTCAGTCTCCCGATTCGGGCTCGCGACCGAGCCACTATCGAGATGGTCACGACCTATCACAACGGGGGCACGCAACTCGCCGTTACGCACCATCTTATTGAATGCGAGCCCCAGTCGGTGCCGCTGGCCGAGCCCAACCCAGCATATGCGAGATGGCAAACCCTGAAAGTGGATGCGCTCACGCGCCGCGTCCAACCAAGTGTGAAGATGCGCGTCTCCCGGAATCAACTCTTTGACCTTGGTATCGGTTCGGTAAATATCTTCGGGGTCGCCGGACAACGCCACCCAGCGAAACGGTCCGACACCGCGGCAAAATAACGGCCGTACATAGGCAGGTACGAAGCCCGGGAAGTCGAACGCGTCCGCCACGCCTTCATTGAGTGCTTCCTGGCGAATATTGTTGCCGTAGTCGAAAGTTGGTATTCCTGCCTTGTGGAATTCAAGCATCGCGCGAACATGCACTGCCATCGATGCTCTCGCGGCTGCTGCGACGGCATCGGGATCGTTGGCCCGACCCTCTTGCCATTGCACTACAGTCCAGCCGATCGGTAAGTAGCCGTTGGCCGGATCATGTGCCGAGGTCTGATCAGTGACCGCATCGGGTTTGACACCACGTTTGATCAGCTCGGGCAATAACTCGGCCGCGTTGCCCAGCAGGCCGACACTGAGTGGCCGCCGATCCGCAACCGATGTTTCAATAAGCGAGAGCGCCGCATCGAGAGACGCTGCGCGCGTATCCAGATAGCCGGTCTCAAGCCGCTTGTCGATGCGATCCGACTGGCACTCGATCGCCAGCATCGACGCGCCGGCCATCGTTGCCGCGAGCGGCTGCGCACCACCCATGCCGCCCAGACCGGCCGTCAGGATCCAGCGACCCGCAAGATCACCCTCGTAGTGCTGCCGGCCCATTTCGACAAATGTTTCGTGAGTGCCTTGTACGATTCCCTGGCTGCCGATATAGATCCACGACCCGGCCGTCATCTGACCAAACATCATCAGGCCCTTCTTGTCGAGCTCGCGGAAGTGCTCCCAGTTCGCCCAGGCAGGTACGAGATTGGAGTTGGCAATCAGGACTCGTGGCGCATCCGTGTGCGTACGGAATACTCCGACCGGTTTGCCGGACTGAACCAGCAGGGTCTCGTCATCCTCGAGCTCCTTCAATGTCTCGACGATCTTGTCGAACGCAGCCCAGTTGCGCGCCGCTTTGCCGATGCCACCATAGACGACGAGATCTTCGGGTCGCTCGGCGACTTCGGGGTCGAGATTGTTCATGAGCATCCGCAGTGGCGCTTCTGTCAACCAGCTCTTGGCCTGCAGGCGCGTCCCAGTCGGCGCTTTGATCGTACGTTTGCTGTTCATCGTTGTAGCTTCTCCAGTTCCACGACATTCTCGGTCGTCGATTTGGGTGTTCCGGGGGGTGCGTAGTGCCCCGTCAACTCGTAACGGCTGCCCGGGTGATGCAGGCGGGCGAATGTGACCGGCCGCCCATGCGACCAGGTGCGCCGAATGACGACGAGGCTTGGCTCGTCATCTGCCATTAGCAGACGCTGGCGTACGGCTGCGTTCGGCTGCGCGGCGCGCACAACCTGTTCGGCCTCCTGTAACGGTGAGATGGCGCTCAGGTAAGCGCTCGGCGTCACGTGGCGAAAATCCTGCTCGAGACATTCGGGAGCGAAGTCTGCAACGATGTGTCGATCCTCGAGCTGGATCGGAGTGCCGTTCTCAAAGTGCACAAGTAGCAAGTGAAACACGTCTATCCCTTGCGCAACGTGCAGGGCTTTGGCGATCTCACCGCGAGCGTGTTGCCTCGAATGCCGCAGAACCTGACAGGTGTGCACATGGCCACGACGTTGGATTTCATCGGCAATATTGTGTACTTCGAGCACATGCGACCTGGCACGAAAATCCGAGACGAATGTCCCGCGACCTGCAACGCGCTCGACATAGCCTTCGTCGGTCAATTCGCGCAAGGCGCGATTCGCTGTCATGCGCGAGACGCTCATTGCCTCGACGAGTTCGTTTTCAGACGGCACGCGATCCGCGGGACGAAGGTCGCCGCTCGAGATACGCCCGATTATCAGGTCTTTTAGCTGCTGGTACATGGGCTTTGCGGCTAACGTCATTGCGCCGCTCCAATGCGCTGCAACGCCGCCGCATAAGCACTACGGGTCTCGCCCCGATCGATGTGATCACCATCGATAATACGCCAGTCACCATGCACCATCACGCGTTCTATCGGCAGTCGATAGCCCGAGAACACGAGCGCATCGAGTAAGGATGCATCATCATGACCGACCAACATGGGATCATCGTCGTACAGCGCAACCAGGTCAGCCGTTGCTCCGACCTGAAGCCCTGTTTGAGTTTGTCCGCTCGCCTGTGCGCCGCCAATCAACGCGCGTGAAAACAACTCGCGTCCAACATGTGACTCCTGCAACGACGCCACGTTTCTCGACTGCGATGCGAGTCGCTGTCCATACTCGAGCCAGCGCAACTCCTCGAACGGGTTGATCGATATGTGGCTATCCGAGCCGATAGCGATTTGTCCGCCCGCACTCAAAAACTCGTGCAGCGGAAACAGCCCGTCACCGAGGTTCGCTTCAGTGCTTGGACACAGACACACCACTGCGCGTGAATGTGCGAGGCTTTCAGTCTCGTCGGCATCCATATGCGTCGCGTGCACAAGACACCACCTTTCACCGACAGCAAAGTTTTCAAGCAGCCAGCGAACGGGTCGCCGACCATTGCTGGATAAACACTGGTCCACCTCACGTTGTTGTTCGGCAATGTGCAAATGCAGCGGAATGTCTGCGTCGTTCGCGATGCGAGCGATCTCAAACAGCGACTCTTTGCTGACGGCACGCAAGCTGTGTGCACCGATGCCTACGCTGATACGATCAGTGGCGCTCTGACTTGCACGTGCATGGTGCTCAAGAAAACTCTCAATATCGAAAGCAAAGAGCTTTTGGTGGCCTTCGGGCTCTGGTCTGTCGAATCCGGCGCGCTCGTAGAGCACCGGAACATAGGTCACGCGAATTCCGCTTTTGCCGGCCGCGTGACGAAGCGCATGAAACATCACATCGTCGTTCTCATCGCTGCCTGGCTGCCGATGCAGATAGTGAAACTCGGCAACCGACGTATAACCGCTTGCCAGCATTTCACTGTAAGCCTGCGTCGCGATCGCGTCGAGTGAGTCAGCGTCCACGCGACCGGCCAGCGCATACATACGCTCTCGCCAGCTCCAGAAGTTGTCCTTGCCAGCCGGTGATCGTTGCTCTGTTCTGCCCGCGAGTGAGCGTTGAAACGCATGACTGTGCGCGTTGCATAAACCCGGAATGACGATACCCGCAACAAAATCAGCCGCACCGGACGACGTATCGCAAGCAACGCTCTGAATCCGACCGGCGCGCACGGCGAGCCGCACATTGTCTGCCCAGCCCTTTTGTAACAATGCCTTACGCGCGAAAATGTCGGTCATCGCAACCTCACCAAGTTGTATATACAGGCTAGACCATGATAACGTCGATTGCAAAGTTGCGGAGAACAAAATGCCGGCCTGGGACCTGCTGCTGACCGATGCCCGCATCGCCACGATGCAACGTGGGGCGGCCAACTACGGCACGATTGAAGATGGCGCCATCGCGATCACCGGCGGATCAGTGGCGTGGCTCGGGGCGCGCGTGGATCTTCCGGACGCCACAGCGAAAGAAACTCGCTCGCTCTCAGGTCATTGGGTTACGCCTGCGCTGATCGACTGTCATACGCATCTCGTTTTCGGCGGCGATCGTTCCGCTGAATTCGAACAGCGGCTGCAGGGTGTGAGCTACGAAGAGATCGCCCGATCAGGCGGCGGCATCCTGTCAACGGTGCACGCAACACGCGCGGCCAGCCACGACGAGCTGTTTGCATCCGCCATGCGACGTCTGCGCCTGTTGGCGGCCGACGGCGTCGCGACGGTTGAGATCAAATCGGGGTACGGACTCGACGTCGAGAACGAGCTGAAGATGCTCGAGGTCGCGCGTAATCTCGGCGACACGACCGAACTTACAGTCTGCACAACCTTGCTCGCAGCACATGCTGTACCGCCCGAATTCACGGCTAACTCCGACGGTTATGTCGACCTGATTTGCGAGCAATTGATACCGGCCGCGGCCGAACGACGACTTGCCGATGCTGTCGATGCGTATTGTGAGAGTTTTGCGTTCAGCCCGAAACAAATCGCGAAAGTGTTTCAGACGGCACAATCATTCAGCCTGCCCGTCAAGTTGCACGCGGATCAATTAAGCGACGGTAATGGCGCCGCACTCGCAGCACGATTCAACGCCCTGTCAGCCGATCATCTCGAGTACACGTCTCGTGAGGGTGTTGCGGCCATGGGCAAGTCGGAGACTGCCGCCGTGCTGCTGCCCGGCGCTTTTCTGACACTCAATGAATCTCGACAACCACCTGTCGATGAATTGCGCAGCCATGGCATACCGATTGCGATCGCGACGGACTGCAACCCGGGCACGTCTCCGCTGTGCTCGATCCGTGAAGCGATGGCACTCGCCTGCCGATTGTTCAAACTGACACCCGAGGAATGCCTCGCCGGTGTCACGCGCGAGGCGGCACTTGCGCTTGGACTCGATGCTGATCGCGGCACGCTCGAGACAGGCAAGCGTGCCGACATCGCGATCTGGGATATTGATCATCCGCGTGAGCTCAGCTACTGGCTCGGCGTGCGTCCGCTGTCGGGCTTGTTAATCTCCGGTCTCGGTGTCAGTCTGACCTGATCGTGAGTTCCCCTCCCCCTCTCCGGAAGCGCAGCTTCATAGTTACGCTCGGCCTGCTGACCGGTATGGCGGCCTTCACCGTCGATATCAGCTTGCCGGCCATACCCGCCATGGTCGACGCGCTGACAACAAGTCTGTCCAGGGGACAACAAATCGTCGGCATATTCATGGCAGGCATGGCCTTCGGACAGATACCGGCTGGCCTGATTTCGGATCGCGCCGGTCGGCTCCCGGTGCTCTATGTGGGCATGATCCTGTTTGCAATCGGGGCGACCGGCGCAGCATTCGCGAACGACATTTCACTGATGCTCGCCGCCCGATTCGTGCAGGGCTTTGGCGCGGCAGCCGCGATTGTGTTGTCACGAGCGATCGTTCGCGACATTGCCAGCGGCAAAGAGGCCGCGAAGTTAATGGCGCTCATGACCATGATCTTTACAGCCGCCCCGGTCATTGCGCCATCTGTTGGCGCGCTGCTCGTCGCCCAATGGGGATGGCGCGCGCCGTTCGTCATCATTGCCGCAGGCGGCTATCTGATGCTCGTCGCGATTCGCAGCAACATACCTGAGACACATACACCAGTATTGGGGCAACACCCTGTGCGGCAATTGCAGTCGAGCGTCGCCGAGTTCTTCTCGCATCGGCAAAGCGTGTTCGGCTTGTTGCTCATCATTCTGCCGCCCGCCGGGTTTATGTCCATGATCGCGTTGTCAGCTGCGCTTGTTGTCGAGATTTATGGCTACACGGTCACACAGTTCGGACTGATTTTCGCGACAGCCGGTGTATCGATACTGGTCGGCTCAGCCATTAATCGGCTACTTGTTACCAGGCTTGACGGATTGCAACTGATCGCCCTGGGCGTGGCGTTATTCGGTATCAGCGGTGTGCAGCTGCTGATTATCGCGTGGCTGAATCAGGCGCCATTCATCTGGCTTTGGAGCTGCATGTGCCTGTTCATGCTAACTGTCGCGATCGTAATGCCGAACGCGATGGTGCTTGCGCTCGACCCCATGCCCAAGATTGCCGGCGTTGCTTCGTCGATCATCGGTACGCTACAGAATATCGTCGGTGCGTCGGGCGCATTGTTAGGTGCCGTAATCTATGACGGATCCGTCCGCAACTCCGTCATCATTATGGGCGTCATGGGCACATCGGTAGTATTGGTCTTCGTTGCAAGACCATTGATCTGCCCCGAAATCGTGCACCATCCGGACGAATTGGCGCGGGATTGATCATAGGCGGCCTGCGGTCCGGTGACCGCTCATCTTCATGGCTCGGTTGATCGGCAACATCCTGTTGCCGACCCTTCGGGCGCACTGCGTGCGTCCAAAATCGCTCCTGGCGATTTTGTCGCTGCGCTTTACTTCCGATGACTACGTGCCCTCGGGGTAGCGGTCCCCGGCTCACAGGCCGTATACGGACAAACTACGGCAGTTCGTCCAGTACCTCGTTGAATGGTCGGCGGGATTGCGTCGGAGTGAGTTTTGGGTAGCCATACCAGATCAGGCCGACAACAAACTCTGCATCGGTATCAATGCCGACGATATCGAAGAACCGTGCGTCCTTTGTGATATCGCCGGTCGTCCATTTCGACCCCACGCCCGCCTTCCACAGGTACAAGAGGAAATTCTGTGTCGCGGCACAGCAAGCCGCGTAATCTTCCTGCTGCGTCGACTCAGTGTCCGACCTGCGGCAGCTAACAACGAGCCACCCCGGTTTCTCGGCCCAGCTTTTCGCCTTGAACTCGCCCGCCTTCGCGTCTTTCTTTGCGGTAACGATGTCGCACACAAGCCCCAGGCAAGCGGCGATCGAGTCTCTACCCAGCAGGTAGAATTTCCAGGGTTCAGTGACGTGGTGATTGGGCGCCCAGGTTGCTGCCTCAATCGCTTCTTTGACGAGCGCATCCGGCACAGGCGTCTGCAAGAACAGCTCAATCGTGCGCCTGCCACGCAGCACCTCACCAAATTCGCGCAGCTCCTTCGTCTTGTAGCTTGGCGCCGGCTTTTTCATCCGGCCCTTTCGATGATCATCGCAATGCCCTGGCCGACCCCGATACACATCGTGCACAAAGCGAGTTTCCCATTCGTGCGCCGCAGTTGGTACGCGGCGGTCGTGACGAGCCTGGCACCGGACATGCCGAGCGGGTGCCCCAGCGCGATCGCACCACCATTCGGATTGACGTGCTCGGCATCGTCAGCAATCCCCAGACGCCTGAGCGTTGCAAGACCCTGCGCCGCAAACGCCTCATTGAGTTCGATGACATCTACTTGATCAATCGTCATGCCAGCGAGCGCTAGCACTTTTGCGGACGCGGGCGCTGGACCGATCCCCATGATCCGCGGTTCAACGCCGGCCACCGCCCAGGCAACGACCCGCGCCAGTGGCTCCAGCCCATTGTCTTTTGCAGCCGCTTCGGATGCGACAAGCAACGCGCAAGCGCCGTCATTGATTCCGGATGCGTTGCCAGCCGTGATCGTGCCGTTTGCACGGACAATCGGCCTGAGCTTGGCGAGCCCTTCAATTGTCGAGCCCGGACGCGGATGTTCGTCGGTATCGACGGCCAGCGGATCGCCGCGCCGTTGCGGTACCGAAACCGGCACGATCTCGTCCTTGAATACGCCAGCTTTAATCGCAGCTTCGGCCTTTTGCTGGCTGCGCAGCGCGAACTTGTCCTGATCGTCGCGCGAGATGCTGAAGTCATCGGCAATGTTCTCCGCCGTTTCGGCCATCGAATCGATACCGTATTGCTCTTCGAGTTTCTTGTTGACAAAACGCCAGCCAAGCGTGGTGTCATACATCTCCGGGTTACGTCCGAACGCCGCGGTCTGTTTGCCCATGACAAACGGCGCGCGCGACATCGACTCGACACCCCCGGCGACGCCGAGCTGCATACCACCAGCTCGAATCGCGTCCGCAATGTTGCCGATCGCATTCATGCCAGAGCCGCACAAGCGATTCACGGTCGTTGCCGCAACTGTAACGGGCATTCCCGCCAACAACGACGACATGCGAGCAACATTGCGATTGTCCTCGCCGGCCTGGTTGGCACAGCCATAGACTAAATCTTCGATCGCGCCTAAATCGAGTTTTGAGTTGCGTTCAACGAGCGCCGCAATTGGTATGGCGCCGAGATCATCGGTGCGCACCGAAGACAGCGCGCCGCCGTAACGGCCGATTGGCGTTCTTACAGCATCACAAATGAAAGCGTCGGGCATCGTCAGTAATCCTTCCCGATGCCAACCGTCATGCGCCTGAGCACATCGTTTTTCGCGACAAAGTGATTATAGAGAGCAGCAAACACATGAAGGATCAGCAACGCAGCAACGATCTTCCAGGCAAATTCGTGAACCTCCTCCCAAAAATGATGCCTGGCTTCATTTTCTTCGACCGGCAACGAAAACGAAAACAAATTGAAGAATGAAATCGCCCGGCCGCCAGTTGCGACGGTTATTGGCCCGGAGACCAACTGCACGAAAACGGCGATATAGATGCCCCAGTGCACCAGCGTGGCGCTCACCCGCTGCCATACGGGCATGTTTTCCGGATGTGCTGGCACCTCATTCATGAAACGCCAGATAACGCGCACGATCATCAGAACCAGTACCAGCAATGCGATTGACCCGTGCAGGTCGCGGACGGCCTGCTTGTCCGGGCCTCGCTCCATGCCCGATTGTTCAAGGCCCAGGTAGAGAAGGACCACTATGCCAATGGCTACGAGCCAATGTAGCCATTTGGCCAGCGAGCCGAATTCAGCGGAGGTGTTCCTAATGGCCATTTTCTGTTGTCCTTTTGTTATCCAGCAATAGAATCCGCAGCGCTTGCAGTGGCGCGGTCGTATGACCGTCCCAGGTACACGCCGACGACGGCCCAGACAAGCGCTATGGCCGCTCCGACTGCTGCAACGGCGCCGAGCCCAAGACCGAGAGCCGCGGTCAGTCCGGCAAATGCCCAGCTGGCCAGCACATCGCCGCCGCGGTAGACCACAATATCGATGACGGGCTTGGCTTTGAATCGATCCTCTCGATTGACCAGCGTGTACAGCATCTCGCGTCCCGGCCTGGTTATCGCGTAGTTGCCTGCCTTGAGAATTACCCAACTAACGATAACGACCGCCAGCAACGGATTGACCGCCACCGCAAGAAAGCCAACGGCTACGATCAACGGCACGGTGGCCAGCGTCTTCGCGAGTCCGAATCGGGATGCGATACGGCCTGTCGCAAACATGGCCGTGACAATTGTCAAAGTGTTTACAGTCAGATTGATGCCGGCCCATACCTGTGCGCGAGCATCGCGATCGAGGTCCTCGAGTAGATTCTTGATCTCGAAGTACGCAAACGATCCAATCGTTGTGTAGAGAAAAATAAAAACTGCGATGCCCAGCAAGAAAGGGTTGCGAATAAACTCGGTAAAACCGGCAAACGGGTTGCCACTGACTATCGTGTTCTGATCGCCGACAGTTTCATCACCGTCAGGCTGCAGCTGTGTGGATTTGAGGTGATACAACCAGCCAATAACAGGGACGAGCGAAACCAGTATGACGGCGGCGATCAGCATCAGGTTCATGGTGCCAAGTACATTGGCCAACGCGAGTGTCGCGGCGGAACCAGCGATCGTGCCAACACTGGCCCCACTGGCAATAATCGCGAACAGCCGCAATGCCTGTGTCTTGCTGAATAGATCCGCCATCAGGCTCCAGAACACCGAGATATGGAACAAAGAGAACAAGCTGATCCACAGATAAAACGCTTTTTCGATGAAACCGACGTCATCGACGGCACGTGCGCCCAAGTAGAAAAGGACGAATGATGTCGCAAAAAATCCGTAAACGCCGGGAACGAGATACTTGAGGCGCAATCGCGACACGGCGAAACCATAGACACCGACAGCGGCGGCGCTGAAGAAGAAATTGTAGGTCCAGAGCCGCGCCAGGGCGACGTCGCTCCAGTCCGGAGCCATCGCGTCCCGCACCGGCTTCAGAATGTTATACGCGAGCATCAATGCGAAAATGAACAGAAATGACAACAACGTCGCATTAAGTTCGTTCGGTTCGACTTTGGTGGCAGCCCTGACTGCTCGAGTCAAGGGGTTGCCGCGACTGCCGTCGCTCATCGTGTTATCTCTGGTCGAGGCCAGCTTCGAAGCCTACCATCACCAACAACCGGCGACTATTTAGATACGGCTATTTCGGTCGCGACCTGGAGTAGCTCGTCAGCGGGCAAGCGAACTTTATAGTTCGGATTGGAATAGGCGAACGCGATTATTCCATCCCTGTCTATCGCGAACACCGACGGAACGGGCAGCACGGCGTGCCGGTCCATGGATGAATCCGCGATGTCCTGGCCTTTTTCGTGGCGCCGGTCAATTGTCTTTTGCGAAGCCCTGAATGCGATACCAAAAGCGATGGCCGCCTGCGCGTCGGCATCGGAGAAGAGCTGATAGTCCAGATTGGCAATGTCCTCCTGCGTCTCGCGTTTCAGGCTCCTGTACAACAGTTCGGGTCGGTCACCGCTCAGAAACAGTACGTCGACACCCAGAGCATCGATTTCGGCTACGACGTCCTTGAGCTCCGACAGGTGCATGTTGCAATACGGGCACCATCCGCCACGAAACGCGACCGCAACAACCGGGCGCTCGAGATTGAGCGGATCGAATTCGAAGGGCTCCTGATCCACGGCCCTGACCGTGAACCGAGGAGCGCTCTGGCCGACCTGCAACGGCTCGATCATCTCGGCTGTTGCGGCGATCGGCACGTCTGCATGGCCATACAGCATCGACATGCTGCTGGCCAGGCTCAGGAACAGAACCACCGACAGCGCACCCAGAATGGTCGAACGGGGACTCAGTTGATCACCAATGGATTGCCACATCTCGCCTTACTCCTTCAGTCTGCTTACTGGACCGGAGCGGGAGGCAGAATATTACATGGCTTTTTCGAGCAGGTCGGCGCTGCGGATGTTAGTCACACCGCGGCAGCGTGCCTTGGCGCGATACATCGCCTGATCGGCCTCGCGCATCAGACCGGTCAGCGTATTCGCGTTCTTCGGATACAGCGCGAGACCAATGCTAGCAGCGCAGTGCAGCTTCTCGTCATCGATCAGATACTCTTCTTCGAGCGCCGTAGCCAGACGATTCGCGAGCTTGTCGGCAACTTCCGGGGTCACATCGGGAACCAGCGCGACGAATTCGTCGCCACCCGGCCGGCCGATGATGTCGCAGGATCGCAGGCTTTTGCGTAGCCGTTTCGAGGCGATCGTCAGTAGCTGATCACCGACTTCATGTCCATGACTGTCGTTGATCTGTTTGAATTCATTGAGATCGATGAACAACAGTGCACCGGTGGCATCATCGGCGCTATCGGTCAGACGTTTCGATGCATCGCGTTCAAAGCCACGACGATTGAGGACTCCTGTCAGCGGATCGGATCGCGCGATTGACGCCATATGTTGTTCTTTCGCCTTGCCGTCGGTGATGTCGACAAACGTCATAGCGATATCTGTACCAAAAGGCTCGCAGATCATACGCAACCATTTGCTGACGCCGCCGGAAACGTGATTGACCTCGACATCAATGCTGGTTCCAGCCTCGGTCGCCCTGCGGAAGTCACTCACAATGTCATCGGCGTCTTCGGCGTCCATGGCATTAGTTGCGATCTTGATAACCTGCTCGCCACTGCAGTCGATCAGGTCACCACGATCCGCGCTCAGAAAGCGACCCGCCATGGTGTTCGCGAAGATGCAGCGCAATTCCCTGTAGTCCTCACCATCTTCATGCATCCAGCGAAGGCGCAGGATACCGTTCACTGAATGATCGATCAGCGTACGCAGCAATTTCTCGCTGGCTCGAACCTCGGCTTGCGCTTTCTCGACATCGCTAACATCGCGGAACATCAGCACCTTGCCTTCGCGCAGCGTTGGCCGGTCCGACGTCATTGGCGAAACCTGGACATGCAGGAATCGCCCGGTGGCGGTCATCATCTTCCGTGGCTCGCCACTTTCGAGCGCCTCAAAAACTTCGGGTGAGTCGTCACCAAGCACGAGACTCAGTGGTTCGAGCAGTGCGCCCGTCTCAGTAATATCGAGCAGCCTTTCGGCACGATGATTCAGGCCGATGATCCTTCCCTGGTCGTCCACGACAACAACCGGGTCCTGCATATTCTGAAACACGGTCTCGTAGGCCAGCGGCGTGAATTCGACGATTTGCTCAGCGAGAATCAGCCAGGCGTAAATCGGCAGCATGACCGTGAATACGATCGGCACGAACGATATCGTATCCGGACCGATTCCCAGGTCGTACGCCAGCGTTGCAGTCAGTGGTCCGGCACAGGCAGCAGCTAGAAGTAACAGCGCGCGGCGGTGTGACCGGGCAACCGCCGACGTGTGCGTGAGCAAGATCAGCACGGCCACGCCTATCACGGCATAACTGTATGGCGCATGCACGAACAGGAACCATGGTCCCCACTGCGCTGGCCGCGTCAGGAACTCGCCCGCGTCGTTCGCGACCGGCAAATACCACATGAACTCGTGGTAAAAGTTCGTCGCTGCGAGCGTGATCGAGACGAACGGGATGATCAACAACAGCGTAATTCGATGGATTGAGGTACCGCCCCCGGTATACTCGCGGAAACAAAAATAGGCCGTGACGGGCAGAAGAGCGGTGCCAACAAAATGCAGCGTGCGACCGACGGAAAACACGACAAACGTCGATGACAGCAACTCGATCGCACCGCCAGTCACCCAGAAACTGATGACCAGGAGCAGCAACCCGATCGACATCGTGCCAACTTCCCGTTTGGCCGCAACCAGACGCAGGCCGAGCGCGAGATAGCACGCAGCGCTAAACATCAGGAGCACGGCAAGGGCGGTGCTGAAGCTCATGGGTTCCTGCTTGATTTAACCAAATCTGAGCAATCTTAGGACGCTAAGCCGTTGATTTCCGGGAACTGATCCACAGCTTTCGGGCCACGGATTCGCCATTTGTGGTCGGGTTTTCTCAAATTGGCGCAAGCAGGCCGCATGTCGCCCGGTTTGCTTGTTGTTAACTTATTGATTTTATTTGCTTTACAGCAAGGTCGCCTGGCTAGCCACCGCGTTCCTTTTGCATACGATCTGCGAATTCGCTTCTGGACATTGCGTTAATTCTGGCCAGGAATCGGCCGGCGCTCTGTTCGCCTTGTAGTGACCCGATCGTATAGGCATCGTCCCCGGCTCGTGCCGACAAGCGCAAGTGCAGTATCGCTATCGTCGTTGCCAGGCGCATGCGCACGAGATCGTGCAGCAGCTCGAGTTCAGCGTCCTCGAGTCTTATGACGTCGTCATATCCGGCGACAAGTGAAGCAATCAGCGCCGACGCATCTTCGTCGTCTGACCGCATATAGGATGCGGCGATTGCAACATCGATAATCAACGGTGCACGAATCATATCGCCGAAGTCGATTACGCCGGCGATCGACATGCTCTCATCTTCTGTGACGAGCACGTTGCCGGGATTCACATCATTGTGAATGACCTGAGAACGCAAGGATGCAAATTTTGGTGCTGCATTTTTTTCGAAGTCGTTGAGACAAGCACGGATTGTGGCTCTGAGATCGCCATCCTCTATGTACGGCAGCAGGCCGCGCAATTCGGCGGCACGACGCATGTCCCAAAGCAAAGGCTGACCGTCACCGGGATGCTCAAAGTCACGCAACGCCAAATCGACCTCCGCAAGGCACCTGCCGAGTTGTCCCGCGATTGCTGAATCGATCGTGATGTCGTCGAGCGGACGTCCCGGCAAGTAACTGACAACGCGCAGGGTGTGGTCGGAATTCTGGCCGGATACGGTCGTCGAAGCGGCCCCGCCAAGGGTCGGAATTACTCGCGGTACGGCGACCCCACAGCCGTTTTTCTCCATGTGCAGCAATGCCTGAATCTGGAAATCGGTGCTTGTCGGATGTTCAGCCGAATTGGCGATTTTGACAACGTAGCGACGCTCAGATTCTGTCGTCAGCCGGAAGTTCTGATCGCGCTCGCTGACCAAAGAGACGAGTTCACCGTCAAGGCCGTACTCCTCGCCGACGTGCCTGCCAATCAACTCAACGGACAAGTTCGGCGGTGGTAATGCAATTGTCTGTAACGGATCCGGCTCGTCTGCCATGGTAGTCAGTTCTCAGAAATGACGATTAGTTCCGGCGCCATTTGAACATAATCAGTCATAGTTAGTAGCTTATGAACCGTCTGGCTCACATCGTCCAATCGGCGACGCCGTCTACCGCCGTGCAATTTCGCAAACGCGCGTACGGCAAGAATGGCGTGCATAGCTTTCTACGGGATGTTCTGGCGATGGCAAACGCATCAGTCCACGGTTCTCGCTACATTATCACCGGCGTGGAGATTGAAGCCCGCGGCCGCAGGAAGCTGCGCAGCATCGAGCGCGGTGATTTCTCCGGCAAACCCGCGTATGAGTCGCTTGCAACCGATCATATCGAGCCACCGATTCGAATCCAGCATCAGGCTGTTACAGTTGATGGCGCGCGCCTCGGTGTGTTCAAGATCGGAGATTGCCAGGACCGGCCCTACATGATGCGCGTCGATCATTCTGAAACACTGCGCCGTGGCGACGCCTACGTCCGCATGAATGACTCCGCCGTGAAGATGGGACGCCGCCAGCTGCAGGCGCTTTTCGAGAAGAAGTTCCAGGATTCGGTGTCTGCAGCCAGCATCGAGATCGGATTTCCGGGCGAGATTATTCACAAAAAACTGCGTGTGGCAACGTGCAAACTGACAAAGCTGCCTTCTGCCGTGGCCAGCGCCAAGTTACAGGAACTCATTGACGCAAAAGACCGGCTCAATATCTCGCTGGTAAGCACGATTATTGCCCGGCTCACACATGCGCGCATCTTCGGTTCTGACAGTCCGTATGAACATCAATCGATCGAAGATATTCTTGCAGAGATGCGGCAACTCAAGCAGCAGTACCGTGACCACGATGAAAATTTCCTTTACGAGACGCATGCGACTCAAATACAGCTTGTGATTTACAACCAGGGTAACGAGCCTTTAAGCGACGCATCGTATTCGCTGGTGATGCCGAACCCGCCAGGCTTTCACGTCGCCAGCAGACTGCCGAAGTTGACACGTGACAGCAGCTTCGTCGAGCGCACGCCGAAGGAGCAGGCAGCGTATCCCGATGTCGCTTTGCGCGACGACGCCATTCATGTGTCAGGGAAACTTGGTGACATTCCGGGCGCTGAGTCGGTTGACGTTTTTTCGACGCCGCTGAGGATTTGTGCCGGCCGGGACCTCAAAGGCCGACGGATGGGTATCAAGTACTCAGTATTTGCCCAAAACCTGCGTTCACCGGCGAAGGGCACGCTGAAGTTACAATTCTAGTCAGGCCATTTCTCGATATGCGGTGCCGTATAGCGTTCGAACTGGAGAATCAATCCGGCTGGATCATCGTCATACAGCAGCATTGCACGATTCTCGGCGCGCAGGAATCCTTCCTTGTGCATATGATCAAGAAACTCGAAGAGCTTGTCGAAGTACCCAAGCACGTTGAGAACGCCGCTAGGCTTGTCATGAAATCGAAGCTGGCCCCAGGTCAGCATCTCGATCAGTTCCTCGAGCGTGCCAAAGCCGCCGGGCAGCGCGATGAAGCCATCAGAGAGCGCTGCCATCATTGACTTGCGTTCATGCATCGACGCAACGACGTGCAATTGAGTCAGCCCGGTGTGTGCAATCTCCTTTTCCTCGAGCATCCTGGGTATCACGCCGTGCACCGCGCCGCCGCGTTCGAGCACGGCATCGGCAAGAATGCCCATGGTTCCCTTGGACGCGCCACCGTAAACGAGCTCGATGCCGTTACCGACAAGGACGTCGGCAAGATCCTCCGCGGCCTGAGTGTAAAGCCCGTTCTCGCCCGGGCTCGATCCGCAATAGACGCAGATTCTTCGCATGCTCCCGGAACCGGCTCAGGCGGTGGCCTTATGCGTCTTGGCGCCGTCGATGATCGCTGCAATCTCGGGACGTGCCTGGCGCAGCTCTTCCGGCGTCAGCGCATCGAGCTCATGCGGGAATACCAGCCACTCCGCCGTTTCGCGAATGAAATAGTCGGGCTCGAGATCGGTCTCATTGCGGCTGGGCTTGTACCAGGGCACCGCGATACGGATGTCCTCCGGCGTATTTCCCCGCGCGCGACTGGTCAGCTCGTCGACTACGGCCGCAATCGTATTACCCGTATCAAATACGTCATCGACAATAAGGACACGATCGTCGTAGCAGATCTTCTTGATAATGTAGTTCAGCCCGTGTACCGCGACTGCCCCACGCTGATCAACACCGACGTAAGACGAGGTGCGAATCGCAATGTGGTCCGATTCGACACCGCAATAGGCCATGATTTCCTGCACGGCCATGCCGACCGGCGTACCGCCGCGCCAGATGGCGATGATCATTGTCGGTTTGAAGCCGCTCTCGAGAATCCTGAGTCCGAGGCGAAATGAGTCTTCAAGCAGCTCCTGCGCCGAAAGTACTATTTTGTGCATTGTTATTCTCTTGTATCGGGACTTGCTGCTGTCGTTATAATGTTCTGGTCGGATTCTACCGCACAGCAGACTCGGAATAACAATGAACAAGCGATTTGTCGCCGCGGACGATTTTCTCAGAGATTCTTTCCAGCTGGCCGCCACGATCTCGGCTGCAGGCTTTCACCCGGATTTCGTGGTCGGTCTTTGGCGCGGAGGCAGCGCCGTCGGCATCGCTGTCCAGGAAGGCCTCGATTTTCTGGGCATCAAGACCGACCATATTGCGATTCGCACCTCCTATCGTGGCGCACCCAGTTACGACGCAATGATCAGCAAGGCAGAGTCGATCCGTGTGCATGGCCTGCAATACCTGCTGGAAAACCTGTGCGCGCAGCACTCGCTGCTGATCGTCGATGATGTCTACAGCACAGGATCGAGCGTCAAAGCTGTTATCGATCAACTTACGATAAAGACCCGCCGCAACTTGCCGCAGGACATACGCATCGCGACAGTCTGGTACCGGCCAGGCGAGGACACCGTGCGTGTGCCGGACTACTATATCCACGAGACGCCGGACTGGCTCGTACTGCCGTATGAGCTGGCCGGCCTCTCGATCGATGAACTGCACGAGCATCGTCCGGAACTTTCGGACATCGTCGACCGGTTGGAGCCGCTGGTAGGCTGAAACCGCGACTCGCTGTGCTCGGTGCGACAGTGCCATTTGTGGACCGTGTCCCGGTAGCGTGGGGCCGCATGCTCTAGTCTGGGCGGATGAACCTGGAGATGAAAATCCACCCTGCGATCGTCATTGTCGTGGCCGCTCTGACGGCGGTCGCGATCGCCACCAGGTTCTGGGCGGATGGCGAGGCGCTGAAGTACGGTGGACCGTCACAGCTACTTAGCGATCCTCATGGCCGCGTCTATATCCAGATTCAGAACCAGCTGCTCGAACACACAGCGGAAGGCGAGTTTGTTCGACGTCATGACCTGGGCGAGCTTGGCATCGAGGCGCTGATCGGGGCGGCGGCGTTTTTCTCGAACGGCGATATTCTGCTACGGCGCGGTGAAGACCGGCGCAGCCTCTGGAACGGGATCGCCGCGTATCAGCGCCGTGAGAACACCAGCGACCTCGAACCTGAATCGCCTGGAGCCGGCCTCGCCCGCTGCAACCTGCAGACAAGGCAGTGCACTTCATTCGCAGACCCGCCTGTCGATTTCAAGTCGACGATTGGTGTCACTATCAATACGTGCACCGATGAGGTCTACATCAGCGACACCACCCGCCACACGTTGCGCAAGTACGCCGCAAACGGGGTCGAGCTTGGCGAGCCAATGCGCGACTTCAAATTTCCGAACCAGCTGCTATTGCACGATGAGCAGCTGCTCGTCGCCGACACCAATCTTCACCAGATTCGCATCGTGGACCCACGAACAGGATTATTCGGCAAGACGTTGCGCTCGATCGACGTAGTACCGGACGAGGCGCACCACGCGGGTCTTCGTTGGCCCAGCCATTTCGCGAAAATCGGTGAAAACTGGTGGGTCAACAACATGAACACCAACATGCAGGACGGTGGCGTTTTCATGTTCGACGAAGACTGGCAGTACCAGCGACGTATCCCGTTACCCGAGCACGCCGACCCGATCTCGATCCTGCCATTCGCCTCCGGCGCACTAATCAGCGACTGGTACAACGACCGGGTATACCGGGTCTCCGTAATGGGCAGCTTGCTCAAAGACTTTGCGTCGCCTGGTCTGGAGGCGGTTCTCGCCGAATCCCGCGAAAAGCGGACCTTCTACCAGGCACTGTCCTGGATGGGCTATGTATTGCTGGGTGCCGTCTTCATCGGCCTCATTACCAAAGCCATTCTCAGCCCGGCGCCGAAAAACGTCACAGCGGCGGTCGAAAGCATACGTCCTCAGGCGCAATTCAACCAGGAGCTGATCTGGTTCGAGCCCGATCCGAAAGTTGCACGCAGCATACGCCGCAGCCTCAAATTCGGAGGCGTCGCACTGCTGATGCTTGTCGCGCTGACGGTGTACGTCGTCGCGAGCTTCGGCAACCTCCAGGCAGCTGCCGAAATCGCTTCGCTCATCGCCGGCATGATCCTGGTCTTTGCAGTCATCTACTGGATCACACGTAACACCCTCGGAACCGCGATCGGCTTCGAGGGCGGCGACCTCATCTTGCGCAACCGCAAGGGCATGGAAAGCCGCTACCCCTTAAGCGCCGTCATGTATAACGAAGTCGCGATAGCGACACCCGACATGGCGGTGCTGCTTGGTAACTACAAATCGCGGCTGTACGACCAGGCCACGGTGACAGAGCAGATTCTGCCGCGGCTCGAAGAAGCCCAGGTCATTCCGGCCCGGCAAATGCGGAAGCTTCTCATGCGCCTGCAACGCCCGCAGAGCACCGTGTTCTTGCTGGTGATCGTCGGCCTGGTCGCGGTCGCGGCGCTGCACCTGCTGCGCTAGACTTTCATGCGCCGGCCTTGCAGGTAGGTTGCCGCAATGTTGCGGTCGTCGCCCAGGAAGATCAGTGAAAACAGAAGTTCGTCGATCGACGTTGCCGCCTGTGCGCGCCTGGCCGTAATAGTCGAACCGTCGGGGTCCAACACGACGAAGTCCGCTTCCTTGCCTTGCGCAAAATTGCCGATGTAGCTATCGAGGTCCAGCGCCTCGGCAGCCCCGAGTGTCGCCAGATATAGCGCCCGGCTTGCAGGCAAAGACTGACCTTGCAGGTGCAATACCTTGTACGCCGCACTCATTGTCCGCAATAGCGACAGGCTCGTGCCACCGCCGACATCGGTCGCAAGTCCGACCTTGACGCCGGCATCCGTCATCGACCGCAAGTCAAACAAGCCGCTGCCCAGGAACAGGTTGGATGTCGGACAGAATGCTCCGGCACCGCCCTTCTGCGCCATTAAGGCGCGATCGGTTGCGTCCAGGTGCAGGCAGTGCGCGAATATCGCTCGATCCCGCAGCAATCCGAAATGATCATACACATCAAGATAACTGCGGCTCCATGGGAACTGTTGTGAGATCTGCTCGACTTCTTCCTGGTTCTCGGCAAGATGCGTGTGCACCCAGGTGTCGGGATACTCGCCAGCGAGTCGCCCGGCTGCCTCGAGCTGCTCTTCGCTGGAGGTCAGCGCGAAGCGCGGCGTGATCGCGTAGCCGAGCCGGCCCTTGCCATGCCAACATTCGATCAGGGCTTTGCTGTCGGCATAGGCCGATTCAGCATCATCGCAGAGCTCGTCGGGACACATTCGATCCATGAGCACCTTGCCCGCAATGAGACGCATGTTGCGCTTTTCCGCGGCAGCGAATATCGCGTCGACCGACTGTGGAAACACCGTCGCAAATACAAGTGCTGTCGTTGTGCCATTGCGTAAGAGCTCATCAAGAAAGAACTCGGCGACTGCGCGCGCATGATCGGCATCGGCGAAACGCGCTTCTTCGGGATACGCATAGCGATGCAACCAGTCGAGCAGCTGCTCGCCATATGAGGCAATGATATCGAGCTGTGAATAGTGCACATGGCAGTCGATGAGCCCGGGAACAATCAGCTTACCGCTCAGGTCTTCGACTTGCGTGTCGTCTGGCAGTGTCGCCAGCAGATCCTCTGCAGGCCCTATCGCGGAAAAAGCGCCGTTCTCAACGACCAGCAGCCCGTCTTCAAAATATTCGACGGCCGAATCCGCTGCTTGTGGACCGGGATCGGCGAGACAATGAAAAATCGATGCGCGAAAAGCCTGCTGCATTGCTACGCCTCAGCCAACGTAACGGCCTCGTCGAGGCTGTGCTCGTCGCAATTTGGCATGTCGGCAGCACGATCGATAATCAGGAATTCCTGACCTGCCTTGAACGCGATTAGCGGCATGTGCCAGGTGCCGCGATGGTAGTTGATACCCTGACGCCCATTGGTCACAAATGCGCGCAGGTCGGACGCTTCGACACTCTCCTCGGGTGGGGCGACAACAACGATAAGCTTGCACGGCGTCAGCGGCACGAACGCCTGACTGCCAAGCGGGTGCCGCTCGACCATGTCTATGCGGTACGGGAGAGATGTTGCAACGCGACACCGCGCGATACTGACCGCGACCCTGCCATCGTCTTGCATATCGATAGAACAAAGATCATCGAAGCGTTCGAACCGAGCCGCATTCATTGCCGCAGTGCGATCCACCACGGATTCAATGACATCGCCGTAAGGCGCGAATCTTTCTTTTGTCAGTGGCTGCGGTTTGAGCGTAATCGTCATGGTCTAGTCATCCAAATCGATACGCCCATGTAAGCGCAAACGACTCACGCCCCCGTCCGGGTAAATCGACATGCGCACGTGACTCACCGCACCGAGATCAATCAGCTCATCCTCAAAATAGTGCTGCTTGTCCATGTCGAGACTTGTCTCCGGTAGCAGTGTTTGCCAGTGAATGCTGTTGTATATGGCATCGTCGCTGCTCTCGAACACCGCAGCTTCGAGAGAGACCCGATCCGGGTAATTGCCCTTGAAGTGCGCCGTATCGACTTCGACTTTTTCTATCCTTCCCGGATGACCCAGCGCCAGCACCACCCAGTCGTTGCCTGGACCGCGCCGGCGAGCCGTCTCCCAACCGTCACCCATGTTCACGCCGCGTCCGGCGACGTTCAGATTGTGCATGCTGCCGTAATGCTCGTCACTACACGCTATGGCGCGCCCGCCGTTCTCGAGCGCGACGAGATCCATGCTACCGGTGAGCGCAGAAAAGTCCGGGCGGACCTGGCCAAAAACGCGTAAACGTGCAATGCCCCCATCCGGATAAATATTCAGGCGCAAATGTGTCCAGATCGAATCGTCTGCAATAGCAAGATAATGATGTGTATCGCCCTGGACTTCGGTCCTGGCCAGGATTTCTGTCCAATCTCCAGCAGGCACATCGTCCTCACTGACACAGGCGTCAATCGAGGCATGTGGCGGATAATTGCCCGTGAAAAAGCTCGTGTCGATATCGACACCGTGTACGACGCCGGCTACGCCCAGTTTGATAATGCAGTGATCATGCCCGGGAGTGCGTTTACGACGGCTCTCCCAGCCATCCATCCATTTACCGTGATCGTCGTACTTGTCATCGATGAATACGGGCTCTTTGGCAGCGATCAGTCGTTCCTTCGCCGCAAAAAAATCATCGCTTGCGTACGTCACGCGCGTGCCGAGCCTTGGTTGCTCGAGCTGAATCCACGCATGAAACTGATGGGAGCCCGTAGCCACTAGCCGGCTTCCATGGCATTGAACCGCAGGCGAGCGATCTTGTGAATCTCGGCCAATGCAGTTTCGAACTCGGTGCTCTGATCGTTTTCCATTCTGTTCTCGAAGGCCGCAAGGATGTCGCCACGGCCACTGTCTCTGACCGCCATGACAAACGGGAAGCCGAACTTCTGATGATACTCGCGATTCAGGGCCTGGAACCGTTCGTACTCTTCGGGCGAGCATTGATCGAGCCCCGCACTCGCTTGCTCGCTCGTCGAATCTTCGGTCAGTTCCCCCGCGATTTGCGCTTTGCCGGCGAGATCGGGATGGGCCCGGATCAACGCAAGCTGCCGCCCGGTCGATGCGTTGTCGACACAATCGGCCATGACCTGGGCGATGATGTTGATATCTTCTGTAGCGGCGGTGATCGGCGCCGCCTCCTCTGCAACCCACGCGGAGTGCTCGTAGATGCCGCCGTAGCGCGCCACGAATTCAGCTTCGGTTAACGCCATCAGGATTTTTCCGGAAACTGCTCACGCCAGTGATTGGCGATGTCGATGCGGCGTGAGACCCAGACATCATCGTGTCCGGCAACGTAATCGAGAAACCGCGCAACGGCCGCCGCGCGTCCGGGCCGGCCCGCCAACCGACAGTGCAAGCCGACCGACATCATCCGCGAGCCCTCGGAATACAACACGTCGAACGTGTCTTTGAGGTAGTCGAAGAATTGTTGTCCCGAGTTAAAGCCTTGCGGTGTCGCGAAGCGCATGTCGTTTGCGTCAAGCGAATACGGCACCATCAGTTGCGGTAACTCGAAAGACAGGTCCCAATACGGCAAGTCGTCCGAATAACAGTCTGCGTTGTAGCTGAAGCCACCTTCCTCAGCCACGATCCGGTGACTCTGCGGACTACAGCGACCAAGGTACCAACCGAGCGGACGCTCGCCGGTCACATGCGTGTGTATTTCGATGGCCTTTTCGAGGTGCGCGCGCTCGGTTTCCTCATCGATTGTCTGATAGTCGATCCAGCGATAGCCATGGCTCGCGATTTCCCAGTCGGAGTCCTGCATCGCGGCCACCGCTTCAGGATTTCGCTCGAGCGCCATCGCAACACCGAACACGGTTACCGGGAACTCGCGCTCGGTGAACAAACGGTGCAGACGCCAGAATCCGGCACGTGCACCGTACTCATACAATGACTCCATGTTCATATGGCGTTGATTTTCGATCGGCGCCGCAGCAACAATTTCCGAGAGAAATGCCTCCGAAGCAGCATCGCCGTGCAAGACACAGTTCTCGGCACCTTCCTCGTAGTTGACGACGAACTGCACGGCAATGCGCGCATCGTTCGGCCACCCCGGGTCCGGTGGGCGTCTGCCATAGCCACGCAGATCCCTGGGGTACGGGTCATCCGCCATCTTTGTCCCCCGCCGCCTGATACCAACGATCGATTATCTCGCGTTCCGCTTCGCTGATACCGGTCAGGTTGCCTATCGGCATGACGCGCGTCACGACTGTCTGTTGATGGATGCGTTGCGCCTCGGCAACGATCTGCTCATCGGTATCCAAAACGACACCGCCTGGTGCGGCAGGAAATGCCGCATGCGTCGGCGCATCGGAATGACACGTCGTGCAGCGATGCTGGACGACAGTCCGTACATCATCAAAAGCAACAGCGTCGCCGGACGCTGCACTCGCATGCGGCGCGATCAGTGCCGCGACGCCCGCAAGCAGCAGGGCCGCGGCAACAAGGGGAACGATGGTTGCTTTGCCCGCGTGGCGCGCTACGAAGTAGACGCGAATCAGTGCACCGGCGAGCGAAATTGCGATCAGAATCGCCCAGTTGTACTCGTGGCTGTAGGTCATCGCATAGTGGTTGCTCGTCATGACGAACAAAACGGGCAGCGTGAAGTAGGTGTTGTGAACCGAGCGTTGTTTGGCCTGAATACCGGGCTCAGGGTTGGGCACTTCACCGCGTTCGAAAGCGTCGACCACCTTTCTCTGTCCGGGGATGATGACGAAGAACACGTTGGCCACCATAATCGTGCCGAGTACGGCGCCGAAATGTATGTACGCGCCGCGACCACTGAATAACTGGCACAGTCCCCATGCCAGCCCGGCTACAAATAGCAGCAACACGCCGCCGAGCATCCTGTCGTCACTGCCGAGCTTCGTCCTGCACAACACATCGTAGACGAGCCACCCGCCGACAATTGACCCGCCAGCAATGCCCACTGCACTCACTGTCGATAGCTCGGCGATCGATACATCGATCAGGTAAACCTGCGCGCCATACCAGTACACGAGCATCAGTAGGAACATGCCCGACATCCAGGTCCAGTATGCTTCCCACTTGAACCAGTGCAGAGTCTCGGGAAGTACGCGCGGCGCGACTTGATATTTCTGTGCGTGGTAGAAGCCGCCACCGTGAATGGACCAGACCTCGCCGGCCACGCCTTTCTCAACGTCACCCGATCGTGTTGGCGCCTCGAGATGGTTATCCAGCCAGACGAAATAGAACGACGAACCGATCCACGCGATACCCGTGATGAAATGCAACCAGCGTGCGAGCAGACTAAGCCAGTCCACGATGTACGCTTCCATGTTATCGCCGCCGCATGAGTGGATGGACGTTGTCAGGATACGCGGGGTTGGACTCGCGCATCGCACGCTCGTATGCCTGCAGCACTTCTGCCGCGGCCGCCACGGCGATCTCCGCGGGCTTCTTGCCACTGATACCGTCGACACCGATCGGACAGACCAGCTGATCGATGACGGACTGCCGCATGCCAAGGTCCCGATAACGCTTTTCAAAGCGACGCCGCTTGGTCAGCGATCCGATCAGGCCACAGTAGACAACATCCCGGCGCTGCAGAATCCGCTCGCAGATATCAAAATCGAGAGCGTGGCTGTGTGTCATGACGAGATAGCAACTGTCCGCCGGCATCGCGGCGACCTCGAGCGAGGGATCCGGGCTCTCGATCGTACGTACATTCGCTGGCGTATTGCGGAAGATATTGCGCCGGCTGTCTATCCATCGAATGTTGCAGTCGAGATTGGACAAAGACTGCACGACGGCGGAGCCAACATGACCCGCGCCGAATATCGCGATATTGAGATTGCTGCCGACGATATCCTCGAAAAACCAGTCGTCAATGCGATGCGCGGCGCGGCCCGCGTCGAGACCCTCGCGCGCCGTTTCGATAATGGTTGCCGGCGTCGCTCGGTTCGCTTCACCGAAGGTGCTATCGGCCGTTACCACGTATTTGCCAGCCTCTCCGGAGAGATCGGTCGCGATGACGACGGGCTGACGCTGTCCATGCAGTGCGCGAAGATCACGCAACCAGGCCGGAAGCCCGCTGGCAATCGGTTCGAACAGAATATCGACGACTCCGCCGCAGCACTGGCCCATGGAGGTGCCGAGCGGAAACTTGCGTAGCGACGGTGTCTCGTCATCGCCAAGCATGTCGCAAGCGATCCGCGTGCACTGATACTCGAGCTGACCGCCCCCGATGGTACCGATCGTCGCGTCGTCGCTTACTATCATCTTCGCACCGACCTCACGCGGCGCAGAGCCGCGAATTCCGGCAACGGTTACGAGAACGACGCGCTGACCGGCTGCCGTAAGATCCGACAATTCGTCGATCCACTCATTCATGAACCGCTGCCTGCGATCGCCTTGAGAACGGCCTCTGGTGTTGCGGGCGCCTGCAGGTCCGGCAGCGGATGATCATCGGTTGCAATCGCATCGCGTATCGCATGAAACGCTGAAATACCGAGCATTAGCGGCGGCTCACCAACCGCTTTCGAGCGGTAAATCGTATCTTCCCGATTGGCGGCGTTCTGCAGCAGCTGTACGCGAAAATCCGGCGCCAGGTCCGAACAGGTGGGAATCTTGTAGGTCGACGGCGCGTGGGTCGTTAGTTCGCCGGCCTCGTTCCAGCACAACTCTTCCGACGTCAGCCAGCCGACGCCCTGCACGTACCCGCCTTCGACCTGACCAAGATCAACCGCCGGATTCAGGGAATCGCCGCAGTCATGCACGATATCCACGCGCAGCAGGCGATATTCGCCGGTAAGAGTGTCAACAATGACCTCGGAAATGGCGGCACCGTATGCGTAATAGAAAAAAGGTCGGCCACTGAAGGTCTCACGGTCATAGTGAATCTTGGGCGTTTTATAAAAACCAGTTGCCGACATTGAAACTCGATCGAGCCAGGCTAATTTTACGAGACCCTCAAAACTGAGTTTCTCCTTGCCGGCTGTGACCGTATTGTCGTGGAAATCGATCGCGGCCTCGGACATCGAGAAATTCCGCGCCGCGAATTCGGTCAGTCGACCGCGAATTTTCGCCGCGGCCAACTGCGCGGCTTTGCCGTTCATGTCAGCGCCGCTCGACGCCGCGGTCGCTGACGCATTCGGTACCTTGCTTGTATCGGACGCGTTGTTGCGAATACGGTCGACGGTAATACCGAGCTCATCTGCAACAACCTGCGCAACTTTGATAAACAGCCCCTGCCCCATCTCGGTGCCGCCGTGATTCAACTGCACCGTGCCATCCTTGTAGACGTGTACCAGCGCCCCCGCCTGATTCAAATGAGTCGCGGTGAACGAAATGCCGAACTTGACCGGCGTCAGCGCGATACCACGCTTTAGAACGGGACTCGACGCATTGAAAGCACGCACGGCTTCGCGTCGATTTTGGTATTTGGCGTCAAGCTCGAGCTTATCAACGATTTCGTGGATAACGTTGTCGTCGACCTTTTGCTCATATTGCGTCGTGTCGCGCTCACCAACACCATAGAAATTGCGCCGACGGATCTCGAGCGGATCCTTGCCGAGCGTGCGCGCAATGTCGTCGATAACATATTCGATCGCATACATGCCCTGTGGCCCGCCGAAACCGCGGAACGCCGTATTCGATACGGTGTTTGTCTTGCACCGATGCGACTCGATATTCACATTCTCGAGATAGTAGGCGTTATCGCAGTGGAACATCGTGCGATCGTTGACCGGACCCGAAAGGTCGGCTGATATTCCACAGCGCGACGCGAACATAAAGTCGATGCCCTGAATGCGCCCGGTATCGTCAAAGCCCACATCGTAGTCGATCACGAAATCGTGGCGCTTGCCCGTCATGATCATGTCATCGTCACGGTCGAGTCGAAGTTTGCACGCACGACCCGTCTTGGCCGTCATCAACGCTGCCATACAAGCGATCGTTGCCGCCTGGCTTTCCTTGCCGCCGAACGCGCCACCCATGCGGCGGCAAACGCAGACGACGTCCTTCGCAGAACGATCCGTCGCATGTGCAACCAGATGCTGCACTTCGTCAGGATGCTGCGTCGAGCTATAGACCCGCAGACCACCATCCTCCTCCGGCACCACCATTGCGATATGACCCTCAAGGTAAAACTGATCCTGACTGCCCAGGTTCAGGCGACGTTGCAGTCGATGCGCAGCATTGGCCAGCGCATCATCGGGTTTCCCTCGTTTCAGCCTCTCTGTTGGCAACACAAATGACTGCTTTTCCACCGCGGTCATTGGATCGAGTATGGGCTCGAGTTCCTCGTAGTCGATTTTCGCAAGTCGGACGGCCTTGCGCGCCTGATCGACGGTCTCAGCGGCGACCGCGAAGATCGCCTGGCCCGCGTACTCGACGAGGCCGGATGCAAAAATCGGCTCATCGGCGACGATCGGCCCGCAGTTGTTTTCGCCCGGAACGTCGGCAGCGACACAGATGTCGGCAACGCCCTCAGCAGACGCCACAGCGGCGAGATCGATCTGTTTGATCCTCGCGTGCGCCTTGCTGCTCATCCCAATCGCAACGTGAAGAAGATCGCGCGGCTCCGGCAGATCGTCGGTATACGCGGCACGGCCGCTGACATGCAGATGCGCACTATCGTGCGGCAGCGCCTTGCCTACCGAATTGCGTATCACAGTCACTGTCGTGTCACCCCTGCCGTCCATAGCTATACACGGTTACCTCGAGTGCGCCGCGCGTCTCGAGGAAAAATCGGCGCAGCAAGTTCTGTGTTGCGCGGAGTCGATAGCCAGCAGATGCCCGCATGTCACTGATTGGATCAAAGTCTTGCGCCAGTGCCTGCGCTGCACGATCAATTGTCTTTTCGTTCCACTGCGCGCCAGCGACGGCCGCTTCAGCATGCGTGGCCCGCTTTATCGTTGCCGCCAACCCGCCACAGGCCATGCGAAACGACGTCACGCGATCACCGTCGAGTTCAAGGCGATAGGCCGTGCATACTGCCGATATGTCCTGATCGAAGCGTTTTGACAATTTGTGACTGTGCAGTATTACGCCGTCCCACGGTAACGGGATACGAATCGACTCGATAAACTCACTGGCCCGCAGATCCTTGACCTGGTAGCCGCGATAAAAACCGTCGAGCGGCACCTCGCGACTGCTTCTGCCGCGACGTAGCACCAGCGACGCACCCGCCACCATAAGCGCCGGCATCGAATCGCCAATCGGAGACCCGTTCGCGATATTGCCGCCCAGTGTTCCTGCGTTGCGAATCGGCGGTGAGGCAAACCGCCTGAAAAGCTCGTCGAGGTCGGGATAATGCTCGACGATAACCGTCATCGCATCAGTCAGTGAAACTGCGGCGCCAATCTCGATGTGTGTCGCCGAAACCTCCAGCCGATTAAGTTCGGCAACCCGTCCCGTATACACGACCGTATCCAGCTCGCGATGCTGTTTCGTGACCCAAATGCCGACATCTGTGCCGCCCGCGAGAATTATCGCATCTGGATGGAGCGCCAATACGCCCGCGAGTTCGTCAGAAGACACCGGCGCGAAATACTTCCGCCCGTTATCGACAAACTGCAAACCATCATCGCGTTGCAGACCTTGCAAAGCCGCAACTCGTTCGGCGGGAGGCTTGTGTTTTTGCGACTTTCCCCTGACTGCCGGTTGCCGCAACCAGTCTTTGTCTGCCTCGGCATCGTACATGGCCTCGGCGGCCGCAATAATAGGACGATAACCGGTGCAACGGCACAGGTTGCCCGCAAGTGCATCATCGATGTCGCAGCGCGATGGTTTGGCGTTCGACTTGTACAGCGCAAACAGGGACATCACGAAACCAGGCGTGCAAAAACCACACTGCGAGCCGTGATGATCGACCATTGCCTGCTGCACGGGATGCAGGACGCCATCCGGACTGAGGCTTTCGACCGTAATCAGCTCTTTACCATCAAGCGTTGGCAAGAACTGAATGCAGGAGTTAATGGCTCGCACTTGCACATCATCACCGCCGCGATCGAGTTCTGCCAGAACAACGGTGCAGGCGCCGCAGTCGCCCTCGGCACAGCCTTCCTTCGTGCCTGTGCGCCGCACATCCTCCCTGAGGAACTGCAACACTGTTCGCGTCGGATCAACGCCGACGAGCTCGATCACCTCGCCATCGAGGATAAACCGAATCGTACCGGTCTGTGGTTCATTGTCAGTGACCGATTCACCCATCGTTCAGCTTCCGCGGTAAGTCGAGTAACTCCACGGTGATACGAGCAGCGGCACGTGATAGTGCTCATCCTCGCGAACCGCAAATCGAATCACGACCGTACCGAGGAATGCCGGCGCTTGTGTGGCGATGCCCTGCGCCTCGAAGTACGCACCGATATCGAATTCAAGCTCGTATTCGCCCGTCTGCATTGCGTCATCCTGCAGCAGTGGATACTCGCTACGACCATCGGAATTGGTCACGGCCGAGGCCTGCAGGCGGCGCTCATCGCCTAGCCCGTAAAGCCGAATATCGACGCCCGCTGCCGGTTTGCCGCTCGCCGTGTCGAGGATGTGTGTCGTCAACTGTCCCATGGGGGCCATTATACGATCCTGTGCTAGATTTGCGGCCACAACAACAACAATGGGGCCTTCATGGCGGATCAGAGTAACCTCTCGCGCCGACAGTTTCTGCAATCCACAGGCACGCTAACTGGCGCAACCTGCCTTAAACTGATGACTCCGGCGCTTTTTGCTATCACGCAGTCTGCCTGTACGGCGAAGCAGGAAGCGTCACCTTTCAAAGTGCTGGGCCCTGACGAAGCACACGATTTCGCGGCCATCGCTGCCCGCATTATTCCCACCACCGATACGCCGGGCGCCACTGAGGCTGGCGTTATTTATTTCTTCGACAACGCATTTGCCGCCGACATGAGCGGTCAGCTTGAAGGTGCCCGCGCCGGCCTGGCAGCGTTTAACGACGCATTGATCGATGCGCATCCGGACGCGGGTCGATTCGGCGATCTTAGCGAAGATGAACGGGATGCGTTCCTCAGGACGCAGGAGTCGGGACAATTTTTCAATCTCGCCTGGGAAATGACGATTTTCGGCTTCTTCGCCATGGAAAAATACGGCGGTAACAAGGATCATACTGGCTGGGACCTGATTGGATTTGAAGGTCACCATGGCGGCTGGCAGTACCCGTTCGGCTACTACGATGCCGAGGTTCACGGGGAGACGAATCGTGGCGAATGAGGTTCGATTCGAGACCCGGGAAGAAGTCGACTTCGCGGTCATTGGCTCCGGCTCGGCGGGCGGCATTCTGGCGAAGGAACTCTCTACAGCCGGCTTTACGGTCGTGGTTCTGGAACAGGGTCCGTACCGAAAAGCGAGCGATTTCACGCATGATGAGTTATCCGTGCTCGTTCGTGCGGAACTTCACGGCGGCAACAACGATATCCACGGCCAGACGTTTCGGGACGACGAGAGCAAAACTGCCGATCTGCCGCACACACCACCCGTCCGCTACGCGCGCACCGTGGGCGGCAGCAGCGTGCATTTCACCGCCAACTTCTGGCGCTTGCGGCCCGTTGATTTCAGGGAACGCAGCCTGCTTGGACCGATCTCGGGCACCAACTTCGCGGACTGGCCGATCACCTACGAGGAACTCGAACCGTATTACACGAAGGTCGACTGGGAGATTGGTGTATCCGGCGCGCCCGGGCCTTTCGATGCGCCGCGCTCAAAACCGTTTCCGATGCCGCCGATGCCGATCAAGTCATCGGGTGTGCTGCTCGAACGCGGCGCTGCAAAACTCGGACTGCACGCACAACCTGAACCGCACGCGATACTTTCGCAACCGCACAATGGCCGCGCCGCTTGTACCAGCTGTGGCTATTGCATGTGGTTCGGGTGCGAGGTCGGCGCCAAGTCGTCAACGCTGGCTGCAATGATTCCGCTCGCAGAAGCGAGCGGCAACTGCGAAATTCGGCCCCTTTCTGTCGTCATTCGCATCGACACAGACGAACAGGACCGTGCTAATCAGGTCGTGTATCTGGACGCGGAAGGCAATGAGCAGGCGCAAAAGGCCAAGGCCGTCGTGCTTTCGGCGAACGGTGCTGAATCGGCACGCCTGTTGCTGATGTCAGCGAGCGCGCAACATCCCGATGGGCTGGCCAATTCGAGCGGCTTTGTCGGCCGCAATCTGATGCATAACGCGCACTCACTGGTGAACAGCGTTTTTGAGCATCCTCTGAATGACTACAAGGGCGTGCAGGTCTCTCGCATCATTCATGACTTCTACGACAGCGACGAGACCCGTGGCTTCTATGGCGGAGGCGGTATCGACGCCAGGCCGTTGTGGTCGACGACACCGATACTCCACGCGCTTGAGGGCCGGGATCCCGGTGTTCCGCGCTGGGGCAAGGCATTCAAGGATACGATGGCGCATGATTTCATGCGCCAGATGTCCATTGTTGCAAGCACGACATCGCTTGCGCTCGACAGTAACAACATCACGCTAGATCCGGAGAGCAAAGATGCATGGGGGCGCCCGGCGATTCGCGAAACATACAGGGATCATCCGGATGACCTGGCGATTGCGGCGTTCCTCGAGGACCGCTGTGCCGAACTGGCCGACGCCGCAGGAGCAACCAAAGCCTGGCGGTTCGGTATTCACCCAACGACCGGTGGCGAACATCTGCTTGGCACTTGTCGCATGGGCGATGACCCGAAAACATCCGTCGTTGACAACAAGCATCGCAGCCACGATGTGCCGAACCTGTTTATTTGCGACGGCAGCAGCATGGTGACGTCCGGCCGCGGCCAGCCGACGATGACGATAATGGCGCTCGCGTTCCGCGCGGCCGATCACATCAAAGCCGCGGCCAGTGCCGGAAATATCTGAGGGAGACAACAATGAAAAATCTTGTAACGGGTCTTGTTGCACTAATGGTCATGGGTTGCGAAGTTACACTCGATACCGAAGTCGAGTGGCTTAATGCGCCCGGTACCGAAGACATGGATATGCCGTTTTCCTCGGCCGTGCGTGTCGACAATCTACTGTTCGTCTCTGGCGAGATCGGTTACGACCGCGAGGCTGGTGCGCTTGTCGAGGGCGGCATTCAGCCCGAAACACGGAAAACCCTCGAGAACATCTCGCAAACGCTTGAGACCTTTGGTTCGTCAATGGACAAAGTCGTGAAATGCACGGTCTTTCTGGCAGACATATCCGAGTGGGCAGCGATGAACGAGGTCTACACGACGTTTTTCCCGAACAAGCCGGCGCGCAGCGCGCTTGGCGTGAGCGGCCTGGCGCTAAACGCGCGCACTGAAATCGAGTGTATTGCGGTGATGGACTAGCCGTTTGGTCGCACGCTGGCTGCATGCCCCAGGCGCCGGCGGCCTGCTACGGGTGTTCCAGCAACTCGTCCCGGCGAGTTGCTAACGAACGTAGTCGCCTCTCACTGAGAACGTCGCCGAGCCGTTCTTCAAGTACCTCGTCAGAAAGTGACGATAATGCGTCTTTCCACCCCTGGCCAACCAGGAAAGGCACCGACTCCAGGTGTTGCGGTGTGCCGCGCTTTGCGACAAACGCTCTGTCGTGCCCAATCAGCATCAATTGCCACATATCCAGGTTGTAGAGCACGTTTTTTCCGCTCCGGCCCATGTTATAGGTCAGGGCGTCGTAGACGAACATCGCATTCCACTGCTCATCGAGGGGGCACCACGCAGAACCGCCCCTGCCTTCACGCGAACGTTCGAGTTCGTCAATCCAGTTTTTCGGACGAAACTGCAAAGACCCGTCAGCACCACCGATCTCGCGCCTGACCGCGACCGGCACCATCTCGAGCCCCAGCAGCAGATCGAGACGATAGGCGGCGACCTCTGGATAAAACCCGCGGCCAGCTCGTTTTTGAGAAAAGGCTTCAAGGGTCCGCTCGCCGTCGGTCAAGGTCACGAATTTCCGGCCCAACGCGTCTTCACTCGTTGCCACGATGTCGCCATGCGCCAGCAATTGCTCGATTTCCTCATTGGACAGACTTCCGCCCGGCCGTGCACCCACCGCACGTGGGTGTGGCAGCGGCAAAACCGGCTCGCTGTCATTCTCGGTGATTACCGCAAGCTGGCCCCGATCGATAATCAGGACACTTGCCTTGCCGCCGTAATAGTCATTGAGCATACCGGTGTCGATCTCGATGACACGGCCATCGAGACGTTCGAGCACGCGACGACCCGGAGTCGGCGTGTGACCGACTACGACGCGCGTCGCATCGATAGCCTGCAGCGTGGCAGCAATCTTGTCCGCTTCGACCAGCTCGCTGCATACCACGTTGCCGCGATACCAGAGCGGCCCGTCAAGTGCATGTAAATTCGAATCGTTGAGTTTCTGCACGGCCTTGATCGCCTGCAGGACGTCAACTTGCGTATCAAGGGGCGGAATGAACGCCTGCAATAGCGCGGGATGATTGTGAAAGCTGTCGGTTGGCAACAGGGCACCCGCTTCGAACAAGACCTCTAGCTGACGCACATACTCGACCATTTCACTGCGCAATCTCCCATTGACACCGTCGAGCCCTATTTCACCAATCATTGGAGAGAGGCCGCCATGCACGAATGCCGTGCCATTGATAACGACGACGACCGGCTTCGACAACAACCATTCGCCATACTTGCCATTGCTTGAAAACGCACGACGATGGGCAAAAAAGCCGGCTGGGTATTTCTGGTTAAACAGAATGCGCAGGCCCTCGGGACTATCGTCGCCGGACGCCCGGTTTTGCGTGTAGGCAGAAAACCAGTGCTCGCGATCTGCAGCAAGCTCCTCCTCCGCGAACGCCGCATACTCTGCGCTTGACACGTATCGCAGATCGCCAACGAGATTCATCGCCTCATGGTTGCCAATCAGAACATGTACCTTGCCACCAGCTTCGGCCGCCTCACCCTCCAGACGCATTAAGAGGTCCATTGCATCGCGCGAACTGGGTCCGCGATCGAGAGTGTCCCCGACGATAACCAGATGGGCCTTCCCTCCAGACCAGGCCAATGCCTCGTCGACCACTTCGGCGTTCTGCAGCGCCCGCACCATGGGGCCGAACGCGCCGTGAATGTCGGTGATAGCAACCACACGCTCGATATCATCGAACTGCCACTGACCGGCCCTCGCCGGCATCGCGAATACAACGACAGCGACGACCGCCAGCGTCAATTGTCGAACTTGCTTATGCAATATTGTTCATTCCCTACTAGAATTAGTGCGTCTTGCAGAATGTACCGGTATTTCGGGGTAGTGATGTCATTTCGTTATTGGACTGCGACCATTGTTGCGTTGTTCCCTATGGCTTTGGCGGCCAATGCACAGGATATCAAGGATCATGATCCCTTGTTCGGCAGCCATGACACGCTTGAAGTGGAACTCGAGGCACCGTTTGCCATGCTCTCCAAGGACAGGCCGGACGAAGAAGAGACCGCAGGGAAGTTCCGTTTCACAGCAGAAGACGGCAGTCCCGTTGAGTTCGACGTCGCCGTCCGCACGCGTGGACGCTGGCGCCGCAACCCTGACATCTGCACCTTTCCACCGTTACGTCTTAACTTCAAGAAGTCGCAGACCAAGGACACCTTGTTCCACAAACAAGACAAGCTCAAACTGGTCACGCACTGCCGCAACAAGGCGCAGCGGTACGAGCAATCCGTTGTCAGCGAATATCTGGCTTACCGCATCCTTAATCTGCTGACCGACAGGAGTTTTCAGGTACGACTCTTGAAAATCAGATACGTGTATACGGACGCCACACGGGATGCCGAAAGTTATGCCATCCTGATCGAGCACAAGGACAGACTCGGCAAGCGTATCGGGGGAAAACCGTTAGCCATCGAAAAGGCCCGCATTGAGGAATTGCGCCCGGCGGACCTGAATCTCGCATCGGTGTTTCAGTACTTGATTGGCAATACCGATTTTTCGCCGATTGCCACAGCTCCTGACGAGGACTGTTGCCACAATCAGGCGCTGTTCGCGAGCAAGGATGGTCTGCACTACACGATTCCTTTCGACTTTGACCAGACCGGACTGGTCAATGCACCGCATTCGGAGCCAAACCCTCGTTTCAGCTTGCGCACAGTAAGCGAGCGACTCTATCGTGGGCGCTGTGTCAACAACGACCAGTTGGCGGCGACGATGCAGCTGTTTCAGGCCCATCAAAGTGACATCGAGTCGCTGGTCGATGAGCAGCAGGAACTGTCATCGACTACCCGCCGTTATATCTTGCGCTTCATCGAGGAATTCTACGACACGATCAATAACCCGAAACGGGCCGATCGGGAAATCGCTACAAGGTGTATTTAGGCGCCTCTTGAATTCGGCCTGACTGGATCCAGTCTGCAACGATCTTCGCCACGCGTGGATGAATGTAATAACCCACCGAACTGTGTGGATTGGACTTGCCGTATCGAACGGCGAGATTGTAGATTTGATAGTCATGTACGGCGCTGACCAGGCGTCGATCCATCATCTTCCTGAAGTCATCCGCCAGCGTATTGTCATGACAGCAATAGTCGTCCTCGGCAGCAACGTTGTGCCAGGAGATCACGTTCGTCGGGAAGCGCGCCGCCAATTTTTCTTTCGCCCCGAATAACCGCTTTCGAATATGGTTGTCACCAAGCGGCGCGCCCAGTGTCAGCCAGGCATCGACTTTCGAATTCTCGTAGCGCTGCCTGTACTGCGGGTCGTGGGATAACTCCCACAGTACATCGTAGCCCGCCACACAACCCAGGCCATGTGTAATCAGCATGACATTGCCGCCGCGATCCAACATCTCACAGAGCTTGTCGCGCACGCGCTGTCGCACCTTGTCCGCATAATCGGACTGGCCGGCCAGATACTCCGCACAATCCTTGGAGACGCTTGAGATCAACGGCATCGTCAGGCCGATTGCGCCGAGTAGCGGCGCTGCGATATCGGCGACGAACTCGCGCAGCGCGGACTTGCCAGGAAGGCTGTCATATTGCCGGATGCCGAAACGCTTGCGAGCCGCAATGCTGCGCAGACTATTCAGGGCGTTGTTGCGATCACCCAGGTCGAGCGACTCATCATAACGCTGGCCACGCGACTCGAGCAGCGTGTTCGTGAGGTCGCCGTAATAAGCAATGTCCTTATAGACGTCATCAAGCGCCTCAACGTGAGCCGGGTAATCACGCTCGACACCGGCTCTCAGCGCGGCCATCGAGATATCCATCAACGGTTGCTCAGCCGGTTTGAAGTCCCGGCCGTGAACCAACAGGATGCTGCGGTTACTAATCGTAGTCATCCTCGCCGGCATCTCTTCTGGTCAACATCGTCAGAAAAGGTCCTGCCAGCGTCTTGCCGTACTCGAGCTTCCAGATGACCAGCGTCGCGAGGACGAACGCGCAGGAGATCACCGTTGCTACCCCAAGCGCGCCGATGCCGGACCCGAGTCCGATGCCGATCCCGGCGAATATGTACATCGCGTCCGAAGGCTGGCTTAGCGAAAATCGAAACCGGACTGCAGCGACAATTCCTGCCAGGCTGAAAGCAAGCGCCAGACTATTGAGAACGATCATCGCAATGCCCGTCACAACCACTGGCAAAATTACTATGGTCTGCAGAAAAGACTGATCGATCTTCCTGGCACGGCTGGTGATGAAATAGACCCACGAGACAGGCACGGTCAAGATGATCGCACCGACGCTGGCCATGGCGAGTTGCAATGGGCCGTGCGGCGACAACACCGTCTCATCGACACTCGAATAAATGGGCTCAAACGAATCGACATTCGACGCGGCAAGGTAGCCTATTCCACCTATCGGAAAGTACTCATTAAGCACAGGGAACCGCGACAGCAGATACGTTATCAGACCAATCCAGAAGCCGTAATACACAACGATCAAAGTCAGGGGTATCAGCAGCCCGCCCGATTTTCGCATTACACCTCTCCGCTCCTCGATGCGACAAGATACCGTCCGGTTTTCGTTACAGCAAATCACAAGCGTAGCCTGCTCGTCAGTGGTAGGCTATGCGCCGTTTTTAGCCTCGTTTGGAGCATCATGAATCAACCCGTTCACCTTCTGGGCATCAGTAACGCGATCGTCGATGTGCTCGCCCATATCGAAGTCGATTTTCTCGTCAAAATCCGCGCAGTTCCGGGTTCAATGACGTTGATTGACAAGCAACGCGCGCGCGAAATTTACTCGATGATGGGCCCTGCGATGGAAATGTCGGGCGGATCCGTTGCCAACACGATTGCCGGTTTCGCGAATCTTGGTGGGTCGGCAGCGTATATCGGTCGCGTCAAGGCAGACCAGCTCGGCGCGATATTCAATCACGACATGCGCTCGCTCGGCGTCGACATTCGACTCAAGCCAGGACCTGATGGAGCGCCTACCGCTCGCAGCCACATCCTGATCAGTCCGGATGGACAACGCACGATGCAAACCTACCTGGGTGCTTGTCTTGAATTGAGTGTTGATGACATCACGGCCGAATCCGTTGGCGCGCCCAAGGCAGTCCTGATCGAGGGCTACGTCTGGGACCTGCCCGAAGGCCCGGCGTTGACACAGAAGGCTGTCGATATCGCCGCGACAAACGGCACGACGGTTGTGCTATCGCTGTCGGATTCTTTCTGTGTCGAGCGACACCGCGATTCATTTGAACATGCGATTCGAAACGGCGTGGACATTGTCGTCGCCGATGAAGATGAGGTGAACGCGCTCCTGCAAACAGAATCGTTTGCGGACACGCTGAAATCGCTGCACGACTACGACAATCTGTTTGCGATCACTCGCTCGGAGAAAGGCTCGGTAATCGTGCACGGTGACGAAAGGTTTGTTCAGGAGGCGACGGCTGTCGACGAAGTCATCGATACGACCGGCGCGGGCGACGCTTACACGGCCGGGTTCCTGTATGGCTGGGTCAACGATTATCCGCTGGCCGAGTGCGCGAAGATTGGCACGTTTTGCGGCACCACCGTCATCCAGCAGGTCGGCGCACGAATCGAGCCAGGGCTGCTCGACGACTATCCGTTCGAGTAACTCACCCTTGCTGCGCCAGGTAGTTATGGCGATCCCGAATCTCTTCTACCCAGGGTTGCTCTTGCCTTCCTGACTTCTGCTTCGTGCAATAGACAATGTACTGCTGAAAGGTCCGGAAAATATCGTTGTTAGCTGCGCTCGGGTCGTCGACAACCCGATGACAGTCGCCGCTCACGAGGATCTTGCGGCCCATCTGATCCGTTTCGACGTTTTCCCAGATCGGCTTCCTCTGCGGGGCTCTCGATGGCGCGAACTTCACGGCGGCCCGTCTGCGCTTTGCGTCGAACGCCGGGTTGACCGAAGCACGATTCAGCTGCTCGGCAACGGTCGCTCTGACGACGTCATCGATCTGCGCATGCCAGTCTCCTTGCGCCACAGGCTCTTGCTCAACCTGTGGATTCTCGACAACGGCTTCCAGCGGTCTCAGGAGTTCTTCAGGCGGCTCGAGCGGGAGGACCGCTTCGGGCTCGTTCTCCGCGGGCTCAGGGACCGTTTCAGGTTCCGCTGTAAACAGCTGAACCTCGAGTTCCAGGACCTCTTCAACATCGACATCGAAGCGCGTGAGAATGACAACCGCCCCGATCAGCAGCGCCGCCAGCGCGATACACGCCGTCAGCCTGGGCCGCGCTTTTCGCTGCCAGGCGGTAGGCTCAGATGGATCGATGTCGGCGATATTCATACTCTAATATTCAGATGCGCCAGCGGCCGGATTCGTCTGCATCGATACTATTGCCTTTCTCCGACCGGTATCATGAGCCATAGACTTCACAATATGAAGTTAAGTCCCTTTCTGCCCATGTGTAGTGCTTGACACAGAGCCATTCAAGGCCTGATACTTCGTGAAATAAAGTTAATTAGACCGTGAATCTTCACTTCGACGAAATGATCAGCGCCCCCTGTCGCCTCGGCATCCTGGCCACGCTCGTGCCGGGCC